>NZ_JBFAJT010000002.1:334791-520222 GCF_040655335.1 Streptomyces sp. NPDC050439 | reverse complement strand
CCCGCCCACGCGGCCCGGCCCCCGGGGGGGTCGCCGGGCCCGCCCCCCCCCCCCCCACGTCGTGCGTCGCGCCGCTGTGCCTAGATGCGCAGCAGCCTTTCAGTGGCTTCGCGGTACTGCCGCAGCGCGAGGCGCAGTTCTTCCGTGTGCGCCTCGGTGTCGTGGTCCTGCCAGCTCGCGCGCAGGACGCGACGGCGCTCCGTGAGGGTCTCGGTCAGGTGCCTGACGGCGTCGTCGAAGAGGCTGTCGGCCTCTTCCACCGCCTGGCGCGGACTCTCGACGAAGGTGCTGAGAGCCTGCTGGAGCCGCAGACCGAGCTTGTCGTGTTCGTTCTGCGGGAGCAGGGCGGAACCGACGTCGCCGGCCGGTGTGTGGGCGCCGGGGGTATGCGTGCCCGGGGTGTGGGAGCCGAGGTCGTGGGACCCGGGGTCATGGGTGCCGGGGGCGTGCGTGCCGGTCGCAGGGGAGCCCGCGGCAGGAGCGCCAGGAGCGCCAGGAGCGCCAGGAGCGCCCGGGGCGGGGGGAGCGGGGGTCGCCGCCGGAGCGGTGGCGGGAGCGGGGACGCCGCTGCCCATGGCCTGCTCGCGCGGTGTGGTGTGCCGGGCGTCGGTCATGACGTGCCACTTCCCTTCGCATGGCGCCGGGGCAGTGCCCACGGTGCGTGGCCGCGGTCGGCGGTGGTGTGCGGGTCGTTCCGGGTGGAGTCGACCGTGTGCTCGGCGACGAGTGCGTCGAAGAGGCGTCGGGCCTCGACCATGGCCTCGCGCATCTCCTCGGTGCCGCCCTGTCCGCGCGCCGCCGTGTGCACGCGGCGGTAGCCGTGGACGTGGTGGGAGTGGTGGACGGAGAGCGCGGCCACCTGCTCGTCGAAGCGCTCACCGTCGGGGAAGCCGCGGTCCCTTGACAGGCGGGCAAGGAGTGCGTCGGCCTCGACCACGGCCTGCTGCGGTGACTCGACGAACTGCTCCTGGACGCCTGCCCACTGGGCCACGTAGCGCTCGCGCGCGCCGGGCGGCAGCGGTTCGGACTTGATGGAGCCGTGCAGCCGCACACGCTCGTGCAGCTCTTGCTCGGCTGCCCGTACGTCTCCGCCGTGGCGGGCCACAGTGTGGTCGTACTCGGGCCCGAAGCGGTGCTTCAGACTCTGCCCGCCGCCCTTGGCTCGCCGCATGACGACGAAGAGGACGGCGGCTGCCGCGATGACGACCACGGCGATGATGACGGCGGTGATCATGGCTGCCTCCCTTGATGTCGTGGTGTGATCAGCTGATCTCGTGTTTCGTTCAGCGCTGAGGCCGGCCGATGGGCACCCACGCGACGCGGGCACCGATCGGGGCGTCTGTGATCAGCGTTTGAACGATTGCCTCCGGGTTCGCATGGCGGCCGAGTACCCCCATGTTCGGCAAACAGTCGACCGAGTGCCGATTCCCGTCTCAGGAGGCGCCGAAGGTACGCCGGTAGGCCTCGGGCGGCAGCCCCGTGACGCGGGTGAAGTGGCGCCGGAGCGTGGCGGACGTCCCCATGCCCGTCCGGGCCGCGATCCGTTCGACGCTCTCGTCGCCCGACTCCAGCAACTCCTGCGCCAGGCGCACACGTTGGCCGAGCAGCCAGCGCAGTGGCGCCGTGCCCGTGACGGCGTGGAAGTGCCGGGACAGATTGCGGCTGCTCATGCCCGCCTGCCGGGCCAGGTCCTCCACGGTGAGCGGCTGATCGAGGCGGGTCAGTGTCCAGGGCAGCAGATCGGCCAGGGGGTGGTCGCGTCCGTGCGTCACGGGTGCCGGGATGAACTGCGCCTGGCCGCCCTCCCGGTGGGGCGGGGTCACCAGCCGCCGGGCCAGTGCGTTGGCCACCGCCGCCCCGTGGTCGTCGCGCACGATGTGCAGGCACAGGTCCATGCCGGCGGCCTTCCCCGCCGAGGTGAGCACGCTGCCCTCGTCGGTGAAGAGGACCCCGGCGTCGACCGTGACGCGGGGGTGGAGCGCGGCGAGCCGCTCGGCGTGGGCCCAGTGCGTGGTGGCCCGGCGGCCGTCGAGCAGACCGGCCGCCGCCAGGACGAAGGCGCCGGTGCACAGCGAGACGATGCGGGCACCTGATGCGTGGGCGGTGCGCAGGGCCTCGGTCAGCTCGCCCGGCGGAACGCCTCCGATGTCGCGCCAGGCCGGGACGATCACCGTCTGCGCGGTGGCGACGGCTTCCAGGCCGTGGGTGGGCTCGGCGTGCAGCCACTGCCCGACACGTGTACCGGCCGCGCCGCACACGCTGAACGAGTACCAGGACCCGGCCAGGTCGGAGTGGTCCGAACCGAAAACTTCGAAGGCTGCGGCGGCCTCGAAAAGCATGCTGCCCTCGGGAAGTGCCATCGCCACGGTCCGCATGTCCGAAACTGTACGCCCCTCGTCATTCCGGCCGCTGGTGATGTGCGGGACGGGCGCGGAACATGGTGCGTGCAGGGCGCAACCGCCCGCAGGACAACGGGAGTCAACGATGAGCAACGCCCCCTTCACGCCCACCGCGCAGGACGCCGGCGTCCGCTCCGACCCGCGCACGGTCGCCGTCGTCGGCTCGTACGGCCACACCGGCCGCTTCGTCGTGGCCGAGCTCCTTCGCCGCGGCATGACGCCACTGCTCGTGGGACGCGACCGGCAGAAGCTGGAGGCGCTGCGCGGCCTGGCCCCCGAAGCGCCGGTGCGCGTGGCGTCCACCGGGGACGCGGCGTCCCTCGACCGGGCGCTCGACGGCGCCTCGGCGGTCGTCAACAGCGCGGGGCCGTTCCTCGACACGGCCCTTCCGGTGGCCGACGCGGCGCTGCGCGCGGGCATCCCGTACCTGGACGTCGCCGCCGAACAGGGCGTCAGCGCAACCCTGTTCGACACCTACGGCGAGCGCGCGCGAGAGGCGGGCGTCGTCATCGCCCCGTCCCTGGCGTTCTACGGCGGCCTCGGCGACCTGCTGGCCACCGCCGCGCTGGGGGAGTGGCCGGACGCGGACGAGATCACGCTCGCGTACGCCCTCGACAGCTGGCATCCGACCCAGGGCACCCGGCGCACCGGTGAGAGCAACGCCGGGCAGCACCTCGTGTACACGGGAGGCGAACTGCGCCCGTTCGACTACTCCCAGGACGCCTTTCCGTGGGACTTCCCCGAGCCGTTCAGCACCCAGGAGGCCTCCGCGTTCGCGACGGCCGACCAGGTCACGCTGCCGCGCCACGTGCGGACCCCCGAGGTACGGGCGGTGATGAACCTCGCGCCGCTGCGGGACATCCGGGCCGAGGAGACTCCGGCGCCCGAACCCGCCGACGCCGACGGGCGCTCCGCGCAGACCTTCCTCGTCGAGGCGGTCGTCCGGCGCGGCACACGGACCCGGCGCGCGGTCGCGGGCGGGCGCGACATCTACGCCGTGACGGCGCCGCTAGTCGTGGAGGCCGTCGAGCGCCTCCTCGACGGACGCGGCAAGGCGCCGGGCGTGCGCGCGGCCGGGGAGGCCTTCGACGCCGCGGACTTCCTGCGGGCGCTCACCCCCGAGCACCTGACCCGGCTCGACCTGCCGTCCTAGCCGGGTCGACACGCCCCGCCCGCGGCGGGAGCCCTATCTCTGGCCGCCGATCACCGGGCGGGAGACCTGATCCCGCAGATCGAGGCCGTCCCCGGCGTGTACGTCATCTCCCAGACGGACGGCAGCTTCCTCGCCCTGGCGAGAGCCCGCGCCCTGCTGCCCGACGTGCTGGTCATCGACCTCAGCGCCCGTTTCGCCGGCGACGCCGCGACGGTCGTCGACCAGGCCGGGCAACTGCGGCCGCCCAGCCACATCCTGGTCCACTCGGGCGACGCCTTGGTGGGGGCCGTTTCCCCGCCGGGGCTCGGAGACGCGCTGGCTCAGTTGGCGGGCGACGCGGCCCCGTCGCCGTGAAGGACGCCCTTGGCCCTTCGCCCTACGCCTGCGCGACCCGCACCGAGAGCCCGTAGTCCAGCTCGGAGCCGTCGACCAGAAGTGCCTCGACGGTGCGGGTCTCGGGGTCGATGTCGGCCTCCATGCCGTCACCGGCGAACCGGGGGAACCCGGAGGCCCCGGTCTCGCCCGTGGCCACCACGACGGCCGAGCGCAGGGCGCCGCGGCCGTCGGTGGTGCTTGAGCCGTCCCCCGAGAACTCGGGGACCAGCAGGATCTCGAAACGCTGCGGGACAGTGTTCATGACCGTGACGCTA
The DNA here is from genome assembly GCF_040655335.1 of Streptomyces sp. NPDC050439. Taxonomy (NCBI): domain Bacteria; kingdom Bacillati; phylum Actinomycetota; class Actinomycetes; order Kitasatosporales; family Streptomycetaceae; genus Streptomyces; species Streptomyces sp. NPDC050439. The sequence continues at coordinate 516,020 of NZ_JBFAJT010000002.1, read as the reverse complement.
GACAGGAGTCGCGCACCACGCATGTCCACCGCTGCCGCCCGGCGCCGCCCACCGCGCTAGCCGAGCGTCAGCTCGACGCGCAGCCGCCCCTGGGGGGCGGCCTGCGCCGACGCCTCGACGCGGACGGTGGCCTCGGCCGTGCCGGACGGGCCCAGGAGAGGGTCCGCCCGGCAGCTGAGCCTGTACTCGCCTGGTGCGGGGGCGACGAGGGAGAAACGTCCCTCGGCGTCCGTCAGGGCAGCGATGTCCGGCAGGGGGCGCGGACCCTCGGTGAACAGGACGTGGGCGCCCGTCACCGGGGTGCCCGAGGTGTCGCGGACGACGCCGGTGATCTCCACTGCGGACCTGCTGCCGTTCATCGGGGTTCGCTCACGCCTTCCATGCCACGTAGTTGTTGAAGACGGGGGTGGTGAACCGGGTTCCCGAGTTCACCCGGGCGCCGCCGTAGGCGTGGATGCCGAAGCCGTAGCGGCCGGTGCTGTCGATGCGGTAGACGGAGCTGCCGCTCTGCCCGCCCGCGGTGTCGATGTCGTAGTACACCTTGCGCGGGGCGACCGAGTCGATCCCGCGCGCCGCGTACCACTGCGTCCCGGACGGCTTGTCGCCCGGATAGCCGGAGATGTTGCCGGTGGCCTTGAGCAGGTCCGAGTCCGACCAGACGCCGAAGCCGAACCAGCCCGTGGTGGAGCCGATGTTGGAGGGCGTGATGATGGCGCCGTAGTCGAAGTTCTCGTCGCCGTTGCTCGTCCAGCCGGTCACGGAGCGGAAGCTCGTGCAGGTGATGCTGCCGTAGGGCAGCGAGGCGCCGTTGCGTCCCGGCATGACCTGGATGCTCTTCACCCAGCCGTCCCGGCCCGCCACGCCGCTGTTCTTGATGTAGACGCAGTGGCCCGCGGTCGCGAGGGTGTGGGGTCCGAGGAGCCACCCGGTGCCCTGGTAGAGGGCGTTGTCGCGGGCGGTGATCAGCAGGTAGCAGTGCACGCGCCACGGGTACACGCTGGTGTTGGTGATCTGGATGCGGTCGTCGGGGCCGTGCACGGTCTCCGGGGCCAGGGGCGGCGGGCCGTACGAGGCCTCGCCGATGTCGGGCAGCGAGGCGGTCGGTGCCGTCCAGGCCTCGGGTGCGAAGTGCTCCGGGCGCCGGTAGCCCTCGACGTGCTCCAGGCCTTCACCCGTCGAGTGCTGGGCCTGGCCCTCGGTCCCCTCGGAGGGCGGCTGCAGCACCGCCTCCTGCTCGGCGGCCAGCTTGATCGCTCCGTCGTCCGGTTCGTTCGTCACTGCGGTGTGTGGATCTTGCGCCATTCTGGATCACCCGGCTTCTCTCAGAGCTGCGATGTGATGCCTTGCAGGACGCCGCGGCCGCAACGTTTCTGGGTCGATTCCCTTGTTTACTGCCGCCGGACAAGTGTCGCAATGAGCCTTTTGCGCCGACCGTCGAACGGGCGCGCGTACTGGGGTCCAGGGGCCCCACGGGCGTCAACTGCCCGGCTCCCGGGGCACATTCGACGCTCGGGCCGACAGCTCGCCCCCGCCGCCTCACGGCGAACGGTCCCGCGCGGGTCCCAGCAGCCACCGCCGGACGCCCGCGCCCCGCCCGCTGCCGGAGCGGGCGGGGCGCGATGCCTCAATCGAGATTCGAACAGACGAGCAGCCCAGGGGAGTCGCCCGTTCCGCCCCGCGGGGAGCTAAGGGCGCGCGTAGGGCCGGGTCATGATCTCCATGTTGTGGCCGTCCGGATCGTCGAAGTACGCGCCGCGACCGCCGAACAGACGGTTGATCTGACCGGGTTCGGTATGGCTGGGGTCCGCGTAGTAGGTGACCCCGATCGCCTCCAGGCGGGCGATCATCGCGTCGAACTGTTCGTCGGGCACGAGGAACGCGTAGTGCTGGGACTGGACCGGCTCATCGGTCAGCTCGTAATAGTCGAGCGTCACGCCGTTGCCCAGGTCGACGGGCAGGAACGGCCCGAACGGGGCGCCGACCTTCAGGCCCAGGACCACGGCGAGGAACTCGGCGGACAGTTGCCGGTCCTTGGCGTAGACGGCGGTGTGGTTCAACTGGACGGTCGTGACAGGAGAATTGAGGTCGTGCGAGTGCGATTGCTGGTGCTGCGGCATGTGTGAGATCTCTTCCGGTTCCGGGAATCCACTGACGGTGCGCCGCATGGGGCGCTGCGGGAAGTCGGAAGAGGGGGCGGCGGGGCTCTGGCCCGCCTCGCGCTCACGCCAAGGCCGGATGCCTCACTTGTACGTGGCCCATGGCCGACCCGGCAGTCACCCGAGTGATCCTAATGAGTGCCATGAGGCGGGGCAACGCCGTTTTCGCCCCGCGCCTGACCGGCGGCACACCCAGGGCGGCCGGGCGTTAGCCTCGACCAGGACGACTGGGCACTGGGCACTGGGCGGCGGAAGGGAGACGGGCGTGGAGGAGCAGGAGCGGCGGCCCCGGCGGGGGCAGGGTGAGCTGGAGGCGCAGGTCCTGTCGGCCCTGCGCGAGGCGGAGGGCCCCGCGACCGCGGGCTGGGTGCAGGAGCGGCTCGGCGGCGACCTCGCGTACACGACCGTCGTGACGATCCTGAGCCGCCTCCTCGACAAGGGCGCGGTGACGCGCGAGCGCGCCGGACGCTCCTTCGCGTGGACGCCGTCGGCTGACGAGGCGGGCCTCGCGGCACGCAAGATGCGCAAGGTGCTCGACGGCGAGCGCGACCGGGAGGCGGTCCTCGCCAGCTTCCTCACCGCCCTGCCGCCGGGCGACGAGCAGGTGCTGCGTGAGCTCCTGCGGCAGGCCGAGGCGGAGAAGGACGTCTGAACCGTCATGGGGATGTTCGTCCTTCTGCCGCTCGTGCTGCCGCTGACGGCCTGGCCGGTCGCCCGGCTCGCCGAGCAGCGGCTGCACCCGCGGACGGCGACCCGGCTGCTCACGACGGTCGCCGCGGTCATGGCGCTCTGCAGCACGCTGTGCCTGGGCCTCCTGATGGTCGTCGGCACGGCGCAACTGCCCGGCAACCCGCTGCCCGACGGCTGGTCGGACCCCGAGGTGCGCGCGGCCGTCCCGTACGACGAGGTCGCCGGGCGCCTTGCCATCCCGGGGCTGCTCGCCGTTGCCCTGGCGTGCGGCAGGGGCCTGTGGCGCCACCGCCAGGTACGCCGCCGCGCCCATCGCGCGCTCGCCGGGCTGCCCGGCACGTCCGTCGCCGTGCTGCCCGACACCGTGCCCTACGCCTACGCGCTGCCCGGCGGCGCCCGTGACCGGGTCGTGGTGACCACCGCGCTGCTCGACTGCCTCGCCCCCGCCGAGCGCCGCGCCCTGTTCGCCCATGAGCGCGCCCACCTCGCGACCCGGCACCACCGCTACCTCCTCGCCGTGCAGCTGGCCGCGCGCGCCAATCCGTTCCTGCGCCCGCTGCGTACCGCCGTCTCCTACACGACCGAGCGCTGGGCCGACGAGGACGCCGCCCACGCCGTCGGCGACCGCAGGGCCGTGGCCCGCGCGATCGGCAAGGCCGCTCTCCACTCCCGGGGCGCCCCGGCGCCGACCCTGGCCGGACTCGCGGCTCCGGGGCCCGTGCCGCGCCGGGTCGCGGCCCTCCTGGGCCCGGCTCCCTCGGCGCGCAGCTGGCCGTCGCTGTTCACCGCGGTGGGGCTCGCGGCGTGGGCGGCCGCCGCGGGGGCGGCGGTCTCCGCCATGTCGTCGGCGAACTCCGCCGTGACGATGGTCATGATCCTGCACGCGGCCACACCGCTTTAAGGGCGCCGGGGTCGTCAAGGGCACAGGTCCCGGCCGACTCGCTTTGCCGTTCCTTTACAGTGGGTGTAGAAGCACCACCGCTTCCACGCCACCGCCCTCGTACGACGCGTCGTACGAGTACGAGAAGGAGCCACGGACCCGCAATGGGTGAGCCTCCCAGTACGAACCGTGCCACGTCCCGCCCGCTGTCCGAGCGCGAGGGAACGGGGGTGGCACGGTGACCGAGATCCTGCTCCTGCTGCTCGCCCTGCTCCTCACGCTCGCCTGCGCGCTGTTCGTGGCGGCCGAGTTCTCCCTGACCACCGTCGAGCGCAGTGACCTGGAGCGCGCCGCCGAGGCCCGCGAGCGGGGCGCCGAAAGCGCCCTGAAGGCGGTACGGCGCCTCACCCTTCAGCTGTCCGGCGCCCAGCTCGGCATCACCGTCACCTCGCTGGTCATCGGCATGCTCGCCGAACCGTCGCTCGCGGCGCTGCTGCGCGGCCCGCTGGAGGCAGCGGGTCTCGGGGGCGCCGCTCCCACCACGGCCACGCTGCTCGGTGTGGCGCTCTCCACCGTGATCCTGATGGTCGTCGGCGAACTGGTGCCGAAGAACTGGGCGATCTCCCGGCCGCTGGCCGTGGCCAAGGTGGTCGCGGCACCCCAGCGCGGCTTCACCACCGCCTTCGGACCGTTCATCCGGCACCTGAACAACACCGCGAACCACGTCGTACGCCGCTTCGGCCTGGAACCCGCCGAGGAGCTGGCCTCCGCACGCACCCCCGAGGAGCTGGTCGCCCTCGCCCGGCGGTCGGCCGCCGAGGGCGCCCTGGAGGCGGACTCCGCCGAGCTGTTCGTGCGCACGCTGCACCTGAGCGAGCTGACCGCGGAGAACGTGATGACCCCGCGCGTCGACGTACGGGCCCTTGAGGCGCACGCCACGGCCGCCGACGCGGCGAACCTGACGCACGCCACGGGCCTGTCCCGCTTCCCCGTCTTCCGCGACAGCCTGGACGAGGTCATCGGCACCGTCCACATCCGCGACGTGCTCGCTTTGGCCCCCGACAAGCGCCGGCTCACCCCGGTCACCGACCTGGCCGCCGAGCCCCTGCTCGTGCCCGACAGCCTGCCCGCCGACCGGCTGCTCGAACGGATGCGGGAGACCCGCACGATGGCCGTGGTCATCGACGAGTACGGCGGCACGGCCGGTGTGGCGACGGTGGAGGACATCGTCGAGGAGGTCGTGGGCGAGGTCCGCGACGAGCACGACCCCGTCGAGGTCCCCGATCTGCTGCCCGCCCAGGCGGCCCCGGACGGCCGCACCGTGTGGGAGGCCGACGGGAGCGTCCGCATCGACCAGCTCGCCGCGATAGGACTCACCGCGCCCGAGGGGCCGTACGAGACCGTGGCCGGACTGATCGCCACCCGGCTCTCCCGCATCCCGGCCCAGGGGGACGCCGTCGACCTGGACGGCTGGCAGCTCTCCGTCCTGGCGGTCGAGCACCACCGCGCCGACCGGATCCGCATCACCGAACCCGCACTTCAGGTGGCCCGCCAGGCCGTGGAGGAAGCCCGATGACCACCCTCCAGCTCGCCATCGGCGCCCTGACCCTGCTCACCAACGCCTTCTTCGTCGGCGCCGAGTTCGCCCTGATCTCCGTGCGCCGCAGCCAGATCGAACCCCGCGCCCAGGCGGGCGACAAGCGCGCCCGCATCACGCTGTGGGGCCTGCAGCACATCTCCGCGATGATGGCCACCGCCCAACTCGGCATCACCGTCTCCTCCTTGGTGCTCGGCGCGGTCGCCGAGCCCGCCATCGCGCACCTCCTGGAGCCCGCCTTCGAGGCGGTCCACATCCCGCACGCCCTGGTGCACCCGATCGCGTTCGTCATCGCCCTGACGGTGGCGACGTATCTGCACATGCTGATCGGCGAGATGATCCCCAAGAACATCGCGCTCGCCGCGCCCGCCAGGACCGCCCTGCTGCTCGGCCCGCCGCTGGTGGCGCTCACCCGCGCCCTCCGGCCGGTCGTCTTCGGCATCAACGCCTTCGCCAACACCCTCCTCAAGCTGCTCAAGGTCGAACCGAAGGACGAGGTCGAGTCCGTCTACACCGACGACCAGCTCGCCCGCATGGTCATCGACTCCAGCGAGGCGGGTCTCCTCTCGGCGGCCGACGGCGAGCGGCTGCGCGACGCCTTGGAGCTGGGCACCCGGCCGGTCGGCGAGATCCTCGTGCCGGCCGCCAAGATGCGCACCGTCGACCACACGGTCACCCCGGCGCGCCTGGAGCGGGTGGCCGCGGACGCGGGCTTCTCCCGCTTCCCGGTGACCGGACCCGAGGGCACCCTGCTCGGCTACCTCCACATCAAGGACACCCTCGGCATCGCCGAGCGCGACCGGCCCTTCCCGCGCGCCGCGTTGCACGTGGTCACGCGGGTGCACATCGACACCCCGCTCGACGACACGCTCACCGCGCTGCGGGCCGCGGACAGTCATCTGGCGGCGGTCACCGGCGAGAGCGGCACGGTGCTCGGCTTCGTCACCATGGAGGACGTGCTGTCCGAGCTGGTCGGGCCCTCACCGGCGGCGCTCAGCTGATTCACAGGTGGCGCGACTGTACGTGCGGGGGCTCCGGTGGCTAGGGTGCCCGTGATGTTCTACACAGGTGTAGCACCCGCATTGGACGTAAGACGCGAGACCGCGGGCCCGGGTTCCCCCGGGAGGTCCCGTGAGTGAGCCTGTCCGCTCGATGCACGGGACCGGGGCATTGCGCACGCCGCTGCCCGCCGCGCGCAATGCCCCTCCGAAGGCTCCGGCACCCCCCACGGTGGTGCCGAAGCCTCCGGTCAAACGCCGGGACTCGTTCTTCGACAACGCCAAGTACCTGGCGATCGTGCTGGTCGCGATGGGCCACGCCTGGGAGCCGCTGCGCGGCGACAGCCGGGCGGCCGCCGCGCTCTACATCACCGTCTACACCTTCCACATGCCGGCGTTCATCGTCATCTCCGGCTTCTTCTCGCGGAGTTTCGACGCGAGTCCCGGCCGCCTCAAGCGCCTGGTGACGGGCATCGCGGTGCCGTACGTCATCTTCGAGGTGGCCTACACCTTCTTCAAGCGCTGGGCGGGCGACGACCCGACGTACCCGATCAGCCTGCTCGACCCCTGGTATCTCACCTGGTTCCTGGTCGCGCTCTTCGTCTGGCGCCTCACCACCCCGCTGTGGAAAGTGGTCCGCTGGCCCCTGCCCATAGCGCTGGCCATCGCCGTGCTCGCCTCGGTCTCGCCGGACATCGGCGACGACCTGGACCTCTAACGCGTCCTGCAGTTCCTGCCGTTCTTCGTCCTCGGCCTGTGCCTGAAGCCCGAGCACTTCCAGATCGTGCGCCGCCGGGAGGCCCGCATCCTGGCGCTCCCGGTCTTCGCCATGGCCCTGCTCTTCGCGTACTGGGCGGCGCCGCGCATGAACGCCGCCTGGTTCTACCGCCGGGACAGCGCGCAGGAACTGGCGGCGCCCGGCTGGTCGGGTGCCGTGATGACGCTCGGGATGTTCGGCTGTTCGGTGATCCTCGTCGCGTGCTTCTTCGCCTGGGTGCCGGGCCGCAGGCTGTGGTTCACCGCGCTCGGCGCGGGCACCCTCTACGGCTATCTGCTGCACGGCTTCGTCGCCAAGGGCTCCCGCTTCTGGGACTGGTACGAACTGGACTGGCTGCACACCCCGCTGGGCGAGATCACGGTCACCCTCTGCGCGGCGGCCCTCATCACCGTGCTGTGCACACCGCCGGTGCAGCGCCTCTTCAAGTTCGCGATGGAGCCCGAGATGGAGTGGGCGTTCAAGAAGGACGCGAAGGCGACGGGCCGCGGCAGGGGCGCGCACCGGAGGCGCTGACCCTGGGCAGCGGCACCCAACGGCGGTATGCCAGGTGGTGACCCGTACACCACGAGAGGGTGGGCCAGACATGTGGACCGCTGGATTCTGGAAGGCCACCGCGGAGCGTGCGCTCCGTACCTTCGCGCAGTCGCTCGCCGCCGTGCTGGTCGCCGGGGCGACCACCCTCCTGGACGTCGACTGGAAGGCGGCGCTCGCCACCGCGGGGATGGCGACGCTGCTCGCCGTGCTCACGGCGGTCGGTGCCGCCAACGTCGGGGCCCGCGGCCCCGGCATCACGGAGACGCCGACCGCCCGCCAGGGACGGGCCGCGACCTAGGGGCCTAGGTGGAGGCCAGACGTCCGGCCTCCACCGAAAGCCGCTCTCCCTGAAACCGCTCCCGCAGCCTGCGGTCGTGCGACACGACGACCAGCGTGCCGCGGTATCCCGCCAGCGCCTCGTCGAGTTCCTCGACCAGGGCGGGGGAGAGGTGGTTCGTCGGCTCGTCGAGCAGCAGGAGGTCGGCGGGGCGCGTCACCAGGCGGGCGAGCGCCAGGCGGCGGCGCTGGCCCACGGAGAGCCCCTTCACCGGCACGGCCAGGTCCTCCTCGCGGAACAGGCCCAGGGACAGGAGCGTCTGCGTGTGGTCCTCGGGGAGTCCGCCGAGACCCGCCGCGAAGGCGTCGAGCAGCGGTTTCGCCGTGTCCTCGTCGCCGAGGTACTCGACCTCCTGCGGCAAGTAGCCCACCCGGGCGGGGAGTTGGACCTCCCCGCGATCCGGGGCGAGCGCACCCGCGAGGACCGCGAGCAGCGTCGACTTGCCCGCGCCGTTCACCCCGGTCACCAGCGTGCGCGAGCCCGGATCGAGGGTCAGGCGCTCGACGGCGAGGCGCTCGCCCACCGCGACGTCCGTCAGCGCGACCGGGCGTACGAAGGGGTGATCGCCGCCCGCCAGGCCATCGGCGGCCGTGAAGTGCAGGGGGTCGGGCGGGCGTGGCACCGGATCGGCGCGCAGTCTGCGCAGCCGCTCGCGCGCGTTGCGCACGATCCCGGAGAGCTGGCCCTCCACCGACCGGTTGTTGCTCGCGAAGCGAGGGCTCTCGCTCATCCGCCAGCCGACCGCGAGCCGCTTGGAACCGCCCTCGGCGAGCTTCTCCTGGCGCGCGACCTCCTCGCTCCACTCGCGGTGGCGCTCCTCCCAGCGGCGCCGGGCCGTGGCGCGCTGCTCCAGATAGCCGTGCCAGCCGCCGCCGAAACGGGCCACGGACCTGCGGTCGCCGTCGACCTCGACGATCACCTCGGCGACCCGGTCGAGGAAGACACGGTCGTGGGTGACGGCCACGACCGTGCCCCGGTGGGCCCGCAGCCGCTCCTCCAGCCAGCCCAGCGCCTGGTCGTCCAGGTGGTTCGTCGGCTCGTCCAGGAGGAGCAGCTCGGGCTGCGGTGCCAGGACGCAGGCGAGCGCTAGGCGCGTGGCCTCGCCGCCGGACAGCGAACCCAGGGTGCGCGAACGCTCCAGGTGCGGTACGCCGAGACCGTGCAGCGCCGCGTCCAGGCGTGCGTCGGCGCGGTAGCCCTCACGTGCCTCGAAGGCGGCGATGAGGTCTCCGTAGGCGGCCAGTTCGGCCTCGCCGGCCGAGCCGAGTGTCTCCTCCGCCTCCCGGATCCGCCGCTCCAGGTCCCGCAGCTCGGCGAGCGCGTCGTCCACCGCGTCCTGCACGGTGGCGTGCGGCGGAAGGCGCAGGGTCTGCGCGAGATAGCCGGTGCCGCCGTCCGAGACGACGGCCACCTCGCCGTCGGCGGGCGCGAACTCGCCCGCCATCAGGCGCAGCAGCGTCGACTTGCCCGAGCCGTTCTCACCGATGACGCACGCCTTCTCGCCGGGCCGCACCGACAGGGAGACCCGGTCGAGCACGGGACGCTCCGGATAGCCGTACGACACATCGCGCAGGACCAGTTGGCTCACCGTGCACATCCCCCTAGCTTCGGAGCCGCGGCCGCGGCTTCGGCCTCAGACGGGCTGACCGAACAGCTCCCGCAGCACGTCCTCCATCGTGACCATGCCGGCCAGCCTGCCGTCCGAGCCGAGCACCGCCGCCACATGTGTGCGGCTGCCGCGCATCGCGGTCAGCACGTCGTCCAGCGGCGTGGTCTCCCTGACCTGCGCGATCTTCCGCATGTCCGGCACGCGGAACGGCAGATCGCGCGGCATCCGGTCGAGCGCGTCCTTGACGTGCAGATAGCCGACGATACGACGGCCGTCGTCCACGACGGGGAAGCGCGAGAAACCGGACTCCGCCGAGAGCCGCTCCAGCTCCTCGGGCGTCACGCCCACACGGGCGTAGACCACGCTCTCCAGCGGGAGCACCACGTCTCTGACGGGGCGGCGGCCCAGCTCCAGGGCGTCGTGCAGCCGCTCCTGGGCGCGGTCGTCGAGCAGCCCCGCCTCGCCGGAGTCCCTGACCATCCGGGCGAGTTCGTCGTCCGAGAAGGACGCGCTCACCTCGTCCTTGGCCTCGACCCTGAGCAGTTTCAGCAGGCCGTTGGCGAAGGCGTTGATCGCGAAGATGACCGGGCGCAGCGCCCGGGCGATCGCGACCAGCGGCGGGCCGAGCAGCAGAGCGGTGCGCACGGGCTCGGCCAGCGAGATGTTCTTGGGGATCATCTCGCCGAGCAGCATGTGCAGATACGTGGCCAGCGCCAGGGCGATGACGAAGGAGAGCGGGTGGACCAGGCCGTGCGGCACCCCGACGCCGTCGAACAGCGGCTCCAGGATGTGCGCGATCGCGGGTTCGGCGACGATGCCGAGCACCAGCGTGCACAGCGTGATGCCGAGCTGCGCGGCGGCGAGCAGCGCGGAGACGTGCCGCAGGCCCCACAGCACGCTCTTGGCGCGCCGGTCGCCGTCCTCGGCGTACGGCTCGATCTGGCTGCGGCGCACGGAGATGAGGGCGAACTCGGCGCCCACGAAGAAGGCGTTGACGACGAGGGTCGCCAGGCCGATCAACAACTGGACGGCGGTCATCGCTCCTCCTCCTGGTGGTCGTCGTGCAAGGGCGCGTGCAGCAGGACGCGGGCCGCGCGGCGGCCGCGCGCGTCCACCACGTCGAGCCGCCAGCCGCCCACCTCGAGGGTGTCGCCCTCGGCGGGGATGCGGCCGAGTTCGGTGGCGACGAGTCCGGCGAGCGTCTCGTACGGACCGTCCGGTGTGCGCAGGCCGACGCGGGCCAGCTGGTCGGTGCGGGCCGCGCCGTCGGCGGAGTACCGCGTCCGGCCGTCGTCGTCCTTGCCGTCGGCCGCGATGTCGGGCGTCTCGTGCGGGTCGTGCTCGTCCCGCACCTCGCCGACGACCTCCTCGACGATGTCCTCCAGGGTCGCGACGCCGGCCGTGCCGCCGTACTCGTCGATGACCACGGCCATCGTGCGCTTGCCGGAGAGCCGGTCGAGCAGGCGGTCGACGGTCAGCGTCTCCGGTACGAGCAGGGGCTCGCGCATCAGCTCAGCGACGGGGAAACGGGCCCGGCGCTCGGCCGGTACGGCCAGGACGTCCTTGATGTGCGCGACGCCGACGACCGAGTCGAGGTTGCCGCGGTAGACGGGGAAGCGGGACAGGCCCGTCGCCCGGGTGGCGTTCGCGACGTCCTCGCAGGTGGCCATCACGTCGAGGGCCATGACCTGGACGCGCGGCGTCATCACGTTCTGCGCGGAGAGGTCGGCGAGGTTCAGGGTGCGGACGAACAGCTCGGCGGTGTCCGGCTCAAGCGAGCCCTCCTTGGCGGAGTGCCGGGCGAGCGCCACCAGCTCCTTGGGGCTGCGCGCGGAGGCCAGCTCCTCGGTGGGCTCGATGCCGAAGCGGCGTACGGAGCGGTTCGCGGTGTTGTTCAGGTGCGCGATGAAGGGGCGGAAGACGGCGCTGAACAGGCGCTGGGGGGTCGCCACCCGTTTGGCGACGGCCAGTGGTGAGGAGATCGCCCAGTTCTTGGGGACCAGCTCGCCGACGACCATCAGGAAGACCGTCGACAGGGCCGTGCCGATGACCAGGGCGATCGACGAGGCCGCCGACGTGGGGATGCCCATGGCACGGAGCGGGCCCGAGATCAGCTTGGCGATGGAGGACTCGGAGAGCATGCCGACGACCAGATTGGTGACGGTGATGCCCAGCTGGGCCCCGGAGAGCTGGAAGGTGAGGTTCTTGACGGCCTTGAGGGCGCCCGCGGCGCCGCGCTCACCGCGTTCGGCGGCTCGCTCCAGCTCGCTGCGCTCGACCGTCGTGAGGGAGAACTCGGCCGCGACGAAGACGCCACAGGCCAGCGAGAGCAGCACCGCCACCAGGAGCAGGAGCACTTCGGTCATCGGGTCACCTCCGTCCCATGATCGGGCAGGGACCGGGGGAATGCGCGATGTCGGGTACTGGGAGGCTCGCCCATGGGCGGACGCTCACACCTTTCGTAGACGTTCGAGTGGTCCGTCCATATTAAAGGATCAGCAAAGCCCACTCCTGCGGTCGCGTACGGGTACCCACGGCTCGGTCCCTCAGTCCAGGAGGTGCTTCACCCAGCGGCTCCACTGCGGCTGGGGCGCGTAGCCCGCGGCGTGCCACGCGTGGTGGGCCTGTTCGTTGCGGTCGAGGACCATGGCGTCGCCGCGGCGCCCGCCGAGGTCCACGAAACGCTCCTCCGCCGCGGCGAGCAGCACCGAGCCGATGCCCTGACGGCGGTGGTCCGGGTGCACGGCGAGGCGGTAGAGGTGACAGCGCCAGCCGTCGAAACCGGCTATCACGGTGCCCACGAGGAGGCCGTCGCGTTCCGCGAGCAGCAGGGCATCGGGGTCGCGGGCGACCAGGCGCGCCACTCCGTCGTGGTCGTCGCTGACGCTCGTGCCCTTCGCGGCCTCGCGCCAGAACCGCAGTACGTCGTCGATGTCCGAAGGAGTCGCGCTGCGGATGTGGAGATCACTCATGGGGGAGATGTAAGCAGTGCGGCCGCCCGGCGGGCGAGTGGTTTCCGGCGCCCGCTGCTGCCCTCCGGCTCGTGGCGGAAACCTGCGGTGGAAACTTTTTCTAGAAAATGTCTCTAGAAAGTGCGCGGGTTGGTCCAGAATCTCGTTCATGGTCAATCGTGAGTCCGAGCCGGTGCGTCAGCCCGTGCCCGGTAACCCCTACGCCCGGCCGGCGCCCCCGGCGCGCACCACGCGAAAGCTCCGCTTCGCCCTCGGCGCCGGTGCGTTCGCCCTGGTCCTGATCGGCGTGGGCGTCTACACCGTCACGCAAGCGGACGGGGACGGGAAGGGGAGCGGTTCGCGTGAGCCCGTCGCCGGGCAGACACCGCAATCGCCGGACGGCGGGCCGGAGTCGGCGGCCCCGGACGGAGATTCCGACGCGAAGGACGACGGGTCGGCGGCCGTGATCGACGTCAACGCGGGGCGCAAGGCCGGCGAGGCCAAGGCATGGGTCGCCATGAACGACATCGAGCTGCCGGGCAAGGGCGCACAGCTCTTCGACCTCTGGCACGTTCCCGGGATCGTGGCCCAGGCCGAGTACGACGAGGTCGCCGGCTACCGGACCAAGGACGGTTCGAAGGCATGGTCGGTGCCGCTGCCCGGCACGGTGTGCGACACGCCGGTGAACCCCACACCGGACGGCAAGGTCGTGGTGGCGTACACGAAGAAGAAGTCCGAGCAGAACGCGTCGTGCGACCAGCTGCGGATGATCGACCTGAAGACCGGCGAGAAGGGCTGGCACAAGGAACTCGTCGACCACGGCTTCTGGGACGACACCAGCGCGACGCACGTCTCGATCACGGGCAGTGCCGTCCTGGTCGACCAGAGCGCCACCATGCGCGCCTACCGCATCGGCGACGGCAAGCGGATGTACACCACCGAGCGGGAACGCGAGGGCGGTTGCTCGCTCGACGGCGTCGCGGGCGGCTCGCGGCTGCTCCAGGTGGAGTCCTGCCGGCCGGGCAGCCCCGGCACGCACGGCAGGCTCAAGAAGCTCGACCCCCGTACCGGTGACGTCGAGTGGAGCTACCGGACGAAGAAGGGCTGGAGCATCCAGAAGGTCTACTCCGTCGACCCCGTCGTGGTCGCCGTCAGGAACCGTGACGAGATGGATCAGTGGGCCGTGGCCGCCGTCGACGACAAGGGTGATCAGCGCTCCTGGATCAGTTTCGGCAAGGGCCCGCAGAAGTTCGAGATGTGCGCGGGGGCCGGGGACTCCGGCGAGGGCGTGCAGAACTGTCCGGGGGCCGCCGCCGACGCGGACACGTTCTACCTGGCGGGCGAGCCCAAGGACGGCGTCCTCGGACCGAACAAGATCGTCGCCTATGACCTCCGTACCGGGAAGTCCAAGTGGTCCGGATCGGTCGACGGGCGGCAGATCCTGCCCGTCGTGGCCGGAGGCGACCGGCCCGGGTTGATCGCGTACGCGCGGGCGCAGGACGGCAAGAACGGGCAGACCGTACGGTTCGGCCTCGGTGGCGGCAAGCCCGACGTGCTGCTGCGGCACACCTCGTCGGCGCAGAGCACGGAGGCCGCGATGTTCGCCGGCAACGTCCTGTACGCCGACAAGCGGTTCTTCGTGACCCCCACGCGCCTGGACGGCAAGAGCCACGGCGGCAACGGCGAGGAAGGCAACGCCCGCATGCTCTCCTTCGCCCGGTGAGGCCCCCGGCCGAGCAGGCCGAGCAGCGCGCACCCCTACCCTCACCAGCAGTGGAGCCACGATGACGCAGCCGCCCCCCGAACAGCCCCCGCAGCAGCCGCAGGGCCCGCTGCCTCCGCAGGGCGCGTTCGGTCCGCCCCCGCAAGGCGCCTTCGGTCCGCCCCCGCAGGGGCAGCCCCCGGGCTTTGGCCCGCCCCTCACCCCGCCGCCCAGTGGCTTCGGCCCGCACCAGGTCTACCAGCCGACACCGGCGCCCTCACCGGGCTCGGGGGGCAGAGGACCCGGGCGGCGTACCGCGATCGTCGTCTCCGTGGTCGCCGCGATCGCCCTGATCGTCGGCGGCGGCGTCTGGTACGCCACCTCGGCGGGCGACGGCTCGAAGGAGAAGCCCGCTGCCAAGCCGGGCGGCGACGGTGCGGCGGCCGCCTACGAGAAGCCCGAGGAGAAGGCGCCCGCGGAGCCCAAGGCGTTCTTCAAGACCAAGGCCCTGCAGCCCAAGCTGCCCAAGGGGCAGTCCACTTGGAAGGCCCAGGGCTCCTGGCTCACCGACAAGGTGTACGCGAAGTCCTCGGTCGAGGCGATCGTCGGTGTCGACGCCACGTCGGGGAAGGGGCTGTGGCGCCTGCCGAAACCCGGGGAGTCGTGCGCGGGCTCACCGGACGTCGGCAAGGGCAACATCGCCGTCGTCGTCACGGGGGCGAAAGTGAAGGACGACCGGGGCTTCAAGGACGCGTGCACCGAGGTGACCGCCTTCAACGTGGACACCGGCGAGAAGCTCTGGACCAAGTCGATCACCGTCGGCTACGAGAAGAAGAAGACCGTCTTCAACCAGGTCACCATCAGCGGTGACACGGCGGCGGTCGGCGGTCTGTACGGCGGCGCGGCGTTCGACCTGCGCAGTGGCGAGGTCCTGTGGAAGCCGCAGCAGGGGGACACCTGCCGTGACGTGGGGTACGGGGGCGGCGAGCGGCTCGTGGCGGTCCGCTCCTGCGGTGACTACGGATCGGAGCGGTTCCAGGTCCAGGTCATCGACCCGGCCACGGGCAAGTCGAAGTGGACCCACAAGCTGCCGGCGGGGGTTCGCAGCCCCAGCCTGGTCTCCAGCAAGCCGGTGGTCCTGGCCCTGGACTCCGGAGAGATCAGCGCGTCCGGCGCCACGGATGTCTTCGCCATCGAGGAGAAGGGCAAGCGGCACACGCGGATCGCCCTGCCGGACGGCAAGTACATGCACGCATGCGGCACCGTCTCCATCGTCCAGGACTGCCGGGGCATCGTGGCGGGCAACGGCAAGCTCTACGTCGCCACCGAGAAGCGCGAGGGGGCGGAGGAGTTCTCGTCGGTGAACGACGTCGTGGTCTTCTCCCTGGCCACCGGCAAGACCACGGGGGAGAAGGTGGAGGGGGGCGACAGCTCCCCCGTCTTCCCCATCCGCATGGACGGCGGGAACGTGCTCGTCTACAAGAGCGGCCCCTACGCGCAGGTGGTCTCCCTCGACGGCAGGAACCTGAAGAAGGAGACGGTGCTCATCGACCTCGGCACCCGGCCGACCGCGCTGCCGCCCCTGATCTCCGAACTGCGCTACCACCGCAACAAGCTGTTCCTCAGCTCCGATCTGCTCGGCCAGTACTCCGGGGACAAGAAGACGATCATGATGTTCGGCTTCGCGGCCAAGTAGGCACGGCGGCGGCGGACCCTCACTCGTGCGCGATGGCCGCGAGCACGTTCATGCGCGAGGCGCGCAGCGCGGGCAGCAGGGCCGCCGCCAGGCCGACGATCACCGAGCCGATCAGCACCGCGATCACCGTCGTCCAGGGGATCGCGAACGCCGTCATGCCCTGCAGCGCGAGCACCTGCTGGGCAGCGACGCCCCACACCAGGCCGAGCGCGAGCCCCAGCAGCGCGCCGAACACGGCGATGACCACCGACTCCAGGCGGATCATCCGGCGCAGTTGCCGCCGGGCGAGTCCGATGGCGCGCA
Organism: Streptomyces sp. NPDC050439; assembly: GCF_040655335.1. Lineage (NCBI taxonomy): Bacteria > Bacillati > Actinomycetota > Actinomycetes > Kitasatosporales > Streptomycetaceae > Streptomyces > Streptomyces sp. NPDC050439. The sequence continues at coordinate 499,789 of NZ_JBFAJT010000002.1, read as the reverse complement.
GCAGACCGATCTCGCGGGTGCGCTCGACGACGGACAGGGCAAGGGTGTTGACCACGCCGAGGACCGCGATGATGATCGCCAGGCCGAGGAGCGCATAGACGAGATAGAGCATCACGGCGATCTGCTCGCGGATCAGTTCCTTGTAGTCGGCCTGGTCGCGGACCTGCACCTGCGGATACGGGTCCAGCGTCTTCTCGAGCCGGTCGCGCAAGGTGTCGGCATCCGTGCCCGCTGCCGCGTTCACGTACAGCGCGGAGTCCTGGCCGCCCGGCACGAACTCCTCGACGGTCTCCATGCCGAAGTAGATCCCGCCCTCGACGCCGAAGCCCTCGGCCCCCGGCTGGTCGGTGAGCGCGCCCACCGTCAGTTCCGTCTTGCGCCCGCCGGGGAACTGTACGGGCAGCTCGGAGCCCATGCGGATCTTGTGGTCGCGCGCGAAGTCCCGCTGCATGGCGATGTTTCCGGGCGCGAGCGCCCGCGTGGTGTCGCCGTCCACGTAGGTGACGCGGGCGACGTCGTCGAGCCGCGGATCGTAGCCCGCCGCGGTGGTCTCCACGCTCTTGCCGTCCGGCATGGACACCTTCACGGGCGTGAACCGCTGCCGCACGACGAGCCCGGTGCCCTCGGTGTCCCGCACCTTCTCGGTGATCTCCTGCGAGAAGGGCATGAAGTTGCTGTTCTGCACGACGAAGTCGGCGCCCAGCGTCTTGTCGATCTGCTCGTCGAACGACTTGGTCATCGACGCGCTCGCCACGGACATGCCGCTCACCAGGGCGAGGCCCACCATCAGCGCGGCGGCGGTGGCCCCCGTACGGCGTGGGTTGCGCAGCGCGTTGCGCTGGCTCATGCGGCCGACCGAGCCGAACAGGGCGGGGAAGGCGCCGCCGAGCACCCGGATCACCGGGCGGACGAGGAGCGGTCCCGCGATGACGGTGGCGACCAGGGTCAGGACGAGGCCGAGACCGAGCAGGGACGCCGCCGACGCGGTCTCCTGCGCGGTGGCGCAGCCCACCAGGGCGGCGGCGCCCGCCGCCCCGACGAGCGCGCCGACCGCCGCACGGACCTTCAACGGCCGTCCCACGCCCGCGATCTCCGCGTCGGCGAGCGCGGCCATCGGCGACACCTGCGCCGCGCGCCGCGCAGGGAGATACGCCGCGACGAACGTGACGCCGACCCCGACGACGTACGAGGCGACGGGAGTCGCCCACCCGATGACCATCTCGGTGGACTTCAGGTTCATCCCGAACAGGCCCATCAGCTCGATGAGCCCGGCCGCGAGTCCGATCCCCGCCGCGAGACCGATCGTGGAGCCGACCGCGCCGAGCAGGACCGCCTCGGTGAGCACGGAGCGGCGGACCTGCCTGCGGTCGGCGCCGAGGGCGCGCAGCAGGCCGAGTTCGCGGGTGCGCTGCGCGATCAGCATCGAGAAGGTGTTGACGATCAGGAAGATGCCGACCAGGACGGCGATCCCGGCGAAGCCGAGCATCACGTACTTGATGACGTCCAGGAAGCCGCCGAGTTCGGCCGCCGCCGAGTCGGCCTGTTCGTCCGCGGTCTTCAGGTCGTAGCCCGATCCCAGCTCGGCGGCGATGCGACGCTTCAGCGTGGGATCGCTCACGCCGGGGGAGGCGTCCACGGAGATGCCCGTCGCGGCGTCCTTGTCGCCGAGGAGCTCACGCTGGGCGGTCGCCGTGTCCAGGTAGACCAGCGCGGCGCCGGGGTTGGTGGTGGTGAAGGTGACGATGCCGACGACCTTCACCTTGAACGAGCCGGGCGCGGCGAGCACCGTGAGGGTGTCGCCGATCCGCACGTCCTTCTTGTCGGCGGTGTCCTTGTCGAGCAGCGCCTGGTCCTTGCCGCGAGGGGCGTGCCCCGAGGTCAGATCCACCGGACTGCGGTCGTTGGGCTCCCAGTTGGTGGCGATGGTGGGCGCGCCCGTGGTGGAGCCGACCGGGTCGTTCTCGCTGTCGACGACCGTGATGTTCTCGACGGCGGCGTCGACACGGGTCCGTGCGACCCCGTCGATCCGGGCGATGCGGTCGGCCAGCTCGACGGGGATCGTCGGTGTCCGGCCCGACGGCACGGCCTCGTCGAGGTCTTCCTTCGGCTCGACGGTCACGTCGGCGGACGTCGAGGCGAAGAGCCGGTCGAAGGTGCGGGCCACCGTGTCCGAGAAGATGAGGCTGCCCGCGACGAACGCCACCGAGAGGATCACGGCGAGCGCGGAGAGCAGCAGACGGCCCTTGTGCGCGAGGAAGCTCCTGAGCGTCGCCTTCAGCATGTCCCCGACGCCTCAGTCCTGGTCCGGCTTGCTGTCGACGTCGACGCCCTGACCGCCCTCGGCCCCGGGCGGGCTCTCCTGCGGCAGCGCGTGGATCACGTCGAACCGTTTGAGGCGTTCGAGGACCGACTCGGCCGACGGGCGCGGCATCTCGTCGACGATGCGGCCGTCCGCGAGGAAGAGCACCAGGTCGGCGTGGGCCGCGGCGCCGGGATCGTGGGTCACCATCACGACCGTCTGGTCCAGCTTGTCGACGGCCTCGCGCAGGAAGCCGAGCACTTCGAGGCCCGCGCGCGAGTCGAGGTTGCCGGTCGGTTCGTCCGCGAAGATCAGCTCGGGGCGCGAGGCGAGCGCCCGTGCGCAGGCCACGCGCTGCTGCTGGCCGCCGGAGAGCTGGGCGGGCCGGTGCTTGAGGCGGTCGCGCAGGCCCAGCGTCTCGATGACGTGGTCGAGCCACTCGCGGTCGGGGCGCTGGCCCGCGATGTCCATGGGCAGCGTGATGTTCTCGGCGGCGTTCAGGGTGGGGATGAGGTTGAAGGACTGGAACATGAATCCGATGCGGTCCCGGCGCAGTTGGGTCAGCTCGCGTTCCCTGAGCCCGGTGATCTCGGTGTCGCCGAGCCACACCTGTCCCGCGGAGACCGTGTCGAGCCCGGCGAGCAGATGCATGAGCGTGGATTTGCCCGAGCCGGACGGGCCCATGACCGCCGTGAAGCGGCCGCGTGCGATGTCCACGTCGACCGAGTCGAGGGCGAGCACCGTGGTCTCGCCGGAGCCGTACGCCTTGGTCAGGCCGCGTGCCCGCGCGGCGACCCCGGCGGGCTCCGCGAGGCCCGTTGCCGATGCCGAAGCAGGTGTGGACAAGGCCGCCTCCTGGGTCGTGGCCGCTCCAACTCCCGTAATCCTGCCGAGAGTAGAGGGTCGGGGCGGGCGCCGGTATCCCTCCAAGGTCGTGAACCGGAGACGTATGTAAGGGGCACGGGGAGCCGGTCCACGAGTGCGCCTCTGCGCCCTTTCGCGCTCTCCTGCGCCCTCTTGCCGGTGCTAGCACCCCGGCGCTAGCTTGAAGGCATGGCGAAGACCCAGCTGAACGTGCGGGTGGACGAAGGCACCGCCCGGGCCGCGCGCGAGCGAGCGCTGGCCCGCGGGATGAGCGTGAACCGCTACATCGAGGAACTGGTCAAACAGGACGCCGGCGAGGTCGGCCACACCTTTGTCGAGGCCGCCGCCGACTTCATGAAGCAGTACGAATCCGTGTTCGCCGAAGAGTTCGGTGCCGAGCGCGAGGGTCGTCGTTAGCCCTTGAACCTCAGAATCGATCTTGCCTGGCTGTTGATGATCGCCGAACACAAGACGCCCGGAGACCCGCAGGTCACCGACTGGGGTGCCCTGGTGGCCGCCGTCAGCCGGCACGAGGCGGAGATCTTCGGCGTGCCCGTCTACGAAAGCCCGCACGACCGCGCCGCCGCCCTGCTCCAGGTGCTCCTGCACATCCCCGCCCTTGAACGCTCCAACGCCCTCTTCGCCTCGTCCGTCGCCTACGCCTATCTGGTCGCCAGCGGCATGAAGGTCGTCACCTCGCCCGAGCAGGTGCGCGAACTGGCCCGCCTGGTGAAGGAGGACGGGGCGGGCGTGGGTGCCATCGCGGACGAACTGCGCAAGTGGAGTCTGTAGCGGCCGAGCCCGCACGAGCCGACCGGATGGTGAGGTACGCACCAACGATCACGCGGCGGGGATAGGTTCGGCGCAAAGGAGCCGCACACCAGGAGGACGCCCATGCCCGCTGCCATCCAGCCGATGATCATCACTCCGGACATCGACCGCCTGGTGCGCTTCTATCAGGAGCTGCTCGGCGCCAAAGAGGTGTCGAGGACTCCGGAGGAGGGGCCCGCGTTCTTCGTGGACCTGCGCATCGGCGACTCGGAGCTCGGCGTCGTCTCGGACACGAGCGTGCCGCTCGACACGCCGCAGCGCATCCTGCTGAGCGTGGCGGTGGAAGCCGTGGACGACCTCCTCGCGAGGGTGGAGTCCCTGGGCGGCGAGACGCTCGGACCGGCCAACGACATGCCGTGGGGGCAGCGGGTCGCCCACATCAAGGACCCGGACGGCAACGCGGTCAACCTCACGCAGGTGATCTGACGTCCGCCGGGTGCGCCGGCCTCCGCCACCGGGGTCAGTCGGTCTCGGGCCGTCGGGCCGTGCCGAGCACGCAGTAGGAGGACGGCAGCCGCGGGCCCTTCGGGGGCACCAGCAGACTCCGGTACGGGCCGATCTCGAAGCCCGCCGTGCGCAGCGCGCCCAGGGTGTCCCGCGCGACGTGACAGCCGCCGAAGAGCAGCGGCCAGACCGTGCGGTCCAGGGCGCGCTGCGTGGCCGCCATCGCCGCGCCCGGAGCCACGCCGTGCTCGAAGAACCGCAGCTCGCCGCCCGGCCGAAGGACGCGCCGCAGCTCGCCGAGGGCTCGGGGTACCTCACGCACGCTGCACAGCACCAGCGAGGCCACGGCGCCGTCGAAGGCCTCGCTCTTGACGGGCAGCGCCTCGGCGGCGCCGGGCACGACGTCCACCGGCACGCCGGCCCGCACGGCCGCGTCCACGGCCAACTGGCGCAGGGTGCGCTCCGGTTCGATGGCCACGACCTCGGAGACCGCCGCCGGATAGTGCGCGAAGTTCAGCCCGTTCCCCGCGCCGACCTCGATCACGCGGCCGGAGAGCCCGGCGAGCAGCTCCTTGCGGTACTGGGCGATGATGCGCTCGGCGGCCACGCTCTGACGGGCGTAGAAGCGGGCGAAGACAGGATGGTGCACCGCGTCCCGGGACGCGGACCTGGCGGAGCGAGGCGACATGAACCCTCCTCGGCGGGACGACCGGACACCGCAATGGTGCCCCGGCGGCGTCCCCTTTCCCCCCGGCCGAAGCCCGCGAGTCCCGGCAGGTACCCGAACGGAAGCCGCCGGAGTCTCAGGCGGTGCGCGGTGCCTCACGTGCCGTGAACGCCTCGCTGCTCCATGTCCCTCCGAGCTCAGGGCCGAGCCAAGTCCCGGCACCGGTACGGAAGTCGTCGGGCGCGAGCCTTGCCGCGCCCTCCGGCAGGGCGCCGAGCAGGGGGGCGCCCGCGCACCGGGGAAGGTCCGCGACGTTGCAGCGGGACGCGAGGTCCGGTGCCGCGGGCCAGCTGCCGATCAGCACACCCAGCGGGGCGAGTTCGCGCGCCCGCAGGGCCTCGGCGGTGAGTTCCGTCGTGTTCAACGTGCCGAGGCCGGCCGTCGCGACCACCAGGACCGGAGCCGACAGGAGGCGCGCGGCGTCGGCGAGGGTGGCACCCTCGTCGTCGTAGTGCACAAGCAGGCCGCCCGCGCCCTCGATCAGGACCAGATCGTGGTCGGCCGCCAGCTTCTCCGCCGCCGCGGCCACCTCGTACGGACGGACCTGCGCCATGCCGGCCCGCCGCGCGGCGGTGTTCGGCGCCAACGGCTCGGGGAAGCGGGCGAGTTCGAGGGTGGTGATCGCCTCGCCCGCGAGGCGCGTCACCTCCTCCGCGTCGCCCGGCTCGCCGGGCGCCACCCCCGTCTGTGCGGGCTTGAGCACCGCGACGCTGCGCCCCGCGGCGAGCGCGACGGCGGACACCGCCGCCGTCGTCACCGTCTTGCCGATCTCGGTGCCGGTCCCGGACACCACGATCACCGTCATCTCAGCCCTCCTTCGCCGCCGCGCACACCGCGCGGCCGATTCGTGCCACGTCGTCGTCGCCCGTGATGAACGGCGGCATCGTGTAGATGAGGTCGCGGAACGGCCGCACCCACACCCCTTCGCGTGTCGCGGCGCGGGTGGCCGCCGCCATGTCCACGCCGTGGTCCAGCTGTACGACGCCGATCGCGCCGAGCACGCGCACGTCCCGTACGCCCGGCAGCTCCGCCGCCTCGGCCAGCGAGCCGCGCAGGCCCGCCTCGATGCGTTTGACCTCGGTCTGCCAGTCCTGCCCGAGCAGCAGGTCGATGGAGGCCAGGGCCACCGAGGCGGCGAGCGGATTGCCCATGAACGTCGGGCCATGGGCGAGGACCGGAACCTCGCCCTGCGAGATGCCGTCCGCGACCCGCGAGGTGCACAGCGTCGCCGCCAGCGTCAGATAACCGCCGGTCAGCGCCTTGCCCAGACACATCACGTCGGGTGTGACGCCCACGTGGTCCGCGGCGAACAGCGCGCCCGTGCGGCCGAACCCCGTGGCGATCTCGTCGAACACGAGCAGCACGTCGTGCTCGTCGCAGGCCTCCCGCAACACCCGCAGATAGGCGGGGGAGTGGAACCGCATGCCGCCCGCGCCCTGCACCACCGGCTCCACGATCACACCGGCCAACTCGTCGGCGTGGCGCGCGATCGTCTCGCGCAGATGGTCGGCGTAGGCGTCGTCGTACGACTCGAAGCCCGCCGGCGGCATGTCCGCGAACAGTTGCTGGGGCAGCGCCCCCTGCCAGAGCTCGTGCATGCCGCCCTTGGGGTCGCACACCGACATGGGCTGCCAGGTGTCCCCGTGGTAGCCGCCGCGCCAGGTCAGCATCCGCCGCTTGGCGGGGCGGCCCAGCGAGCGCCAGTGCTGGAGGCACATCTTGACCGCGACCTCGACCGACACCGACCCGGAGTCCGAGAGGAAGACATGCTCGAGGCCCTCCGGAGATATGTCGACAAGGCGCTTCGCCAGGCTGACGGCGGGCTCATGGGTGAGGCCGCCGAACATGACATGGCTCATCCGGTCCAGCTGGCCGCGCACCGCGTCGTTGAGCACGGGGTGGTTGTAGCCGTGGATCGCCGACCACCAGGAGGACATGCCGTCGATCAACTCGCCGCCGTCGCCCGCGAGTCGAAGCCGCACACCGCTCGCCGCCTCGACCACCAGGGGCTCCTGACGGCCGGGCATGGGGCCGTACGGGTGCCACACATGGCGGCGGTCGAGATCGAGCAGTTCGGGAACGGAGAGGTCAGGCATTGGGCGCCAGATCCGTTCCCGCACCCCGGCGGCGTACCGCGACCAGGTCCGTGCGCGCCTCGGAGGGCTCCTCCTCGGAGACCCCGGCCGCTGCCGACGCCGGTACCGACTCGGCCTCCGGCTGCGAAGAACCGCATGGCCCGCAGCCGCCCCCGGCCTCGCCGTGCGACCCGCAACCCGCAGCCGCGAGGGCGTCCGCGCGGTGCTCCGGCAGGGTGACCGTGTCGGTGCCCTCGACCTCGAAACCGGCGTCCGCGATCATGTCCAGGTCGGTCTTGCCGGCCTGGCCCTCGCTGGTCAGGTAGTCGCCCAGGAAGATCGAGTTGGCGAGGTGCAGCGCCAGGGGCTGCATCGAGCGCAGGTGCACCTCGCGGCCGCCCGCGATGCGGACCTCCACGTCGGGGCAGACGAAACGGACCATGGCGAGGATGCGCAGGCAGCGCTGCGGGGTGAGGTTCCACTCCTTGGCCAGCGGGGTGCCCTCGAAGGGGATCAGGAAGTTGACCGGCACCGAGTCGGGGTCGAGGTCGCGCAGCGCGTAGACCACGTCCACCAGGTCCTCGTCCGTCTCGCCCATGCCCGCGATCAGACCCGAACACGCGGAGAGGCCCGCGGCCTGCGCCTGCTGCACGGTGTCCACGCGGTCGGCGTAGGTGTGGGTCGTGGTGATCTCGCCGTACGTGCTCTCGGACGTATTGAGGTTGTGGTTGTACGCGTCGGCGCCCGCCGTGCGCAGTTTGTCCGCCTGGCCCGCCGAGAGCAGGCCGAGGCACGCGCACACCTCGACGCCGTCGTTCTGCTCCTTGATGGCCTCGATGGTCTGCGAGACCCGGTCGACGTCACGGTCGGTCGGACCGCGCCCGCTGGCGACCAGGCAGACCCGCTTGGCGCCGCCCGCCACTCCGGCGGCCGCGGCCTGCGAGGCCTCGTCGGGCTTGAGCCAGGTGTACTTGAGGATGCCCGCCGTCGAGCCCAGACGCTGCGAACAGTACGAGCAGTCCTCCGGACAGAGGCCGGACTTGAGATTGACCAGATAGTTGAGTTTCACCCGGCGCCCGAACCACTGCCGCCGTACCTTCCCGGCGGCGGCCACCACGTCGAGAAGCTCGTCGTCGGACGTGGCCAGCACGGCCAGCGCCTCTTCACGGGTCGGCAGCTCGCGCCGAAGCCCCTTGTCCACCAGCGTGTTCAGCAGATCCATGGCGCTGATCCTTACGCACGGGGGCCCCGCTTTCCAAGGAGACTTCGCACAACAGAAACGCTGAGAGGTGTGGGTATTGCCACATCCTGGCCCGGTGGCCGGACGGCTAGGGTCTGTGCACTGTCTACAAACCGGCCGGTGCCGGCGACCCGGAGGGGACCCCCATGGCGAGCTCGCCGTTCGACTGGATCGACGAGCAGGCGAGCCTGCGCGCACGGGCCGGACTCGTCCGCACCCTGCGCCCCCGCCCCGCCGACGCGGGCGGCCTCCTGGACCTGGCGAGCAACGACTATCTGGGCCTGGCCAGGCACCCCGAGATCACCGAGGGCGCGGCGGCCGCGGCCCGGCGCTGGGGCGGGGGAGCCACCGGCTCCCGTCTGGTGACCGGCACCACCGAACTGCACGCGGAGCTCGAACGGGAACTCGCCGAGTTCTGCGGCTTCGAGTCCGCCCTGGTCCTTTCCTCCGGTTATGCCGCGAACCTCGCCGCCGTCACCGCCCTCGCCCCGCACGGTTCGCTGATCGTCTCGGACGCGGGCAACCACGCCTCGCTGATCGACGGCTGCCGCCTGGCGCGCGGGACGACGCAGGTGGTGCCGCACGCCGACACCGAAGCGGTGCGCAAGACGCTGGACGCGCACGCGGGTCCGGCGATCGTCGTCTCGGACACCGTCTTCTCGGTCGACGGAGACGCGGCCCCACTGGCCGAACTCAGCTCCCTGTGCCAGGAGTTCGGTGCCGGTCTCGTCGTCGACGACGCCCACGGTCTCGGAGTGCTCGGCGACGGCGGCCGCGGCGCCCCGCAGGCGGCCGGGCTCGCGGGCACCGACCACACGGTGGCCACGGTGACCCTGTCGAAGTCCTTCGGCAGCCAGGGCGGAGCGGTCCTGGGACCCGCCAAGGTCATCGACCATCTGGTCAACGCGGCCCGGACCTTCATCTTCGACACGGGACTCGCGCCCGCCGCGGTGGGAGCGGCCCTCGCGGCCCTGCGGTTGCTGCGCGCGGAGCCGGAGCGTGCCGCACGGGCGCGCGCGGTCGCGGCCGAGCTTCATGAACGCCTCACGGCAGAAGGTCTCTCGGCGGTACGTCCCGACGCCGCCGTCGTCTCCGTGCGCGCGCCGTCCCCGGAAACCGCCGTGCGGTGGGCCGCCGACTGCAGGGGCGCGGGCCTGGCCGTCGGCTGCTTCCGTCCGCCGTCGGTGCCCGACGGCATCTCGCGGCTGCGGCTGACCGCCCGTGCGGATCTCACCGACGGACAGATCGCCGATGCCGTACGAGTGATCAGCCGCGCCGCACCCCGGTAGTCACCGGAGGCCGTGGACGAAGGCCTCCCATGTCGTGGGCGAGAACAGCAGGGCGGGCCCCGCCGTGTTCTTCGAGTCGCGCACGGCGAGCAGCCCCTGCTTCGGCCCTGAAGCGAGAGAAGCCGTTTCCACACAGTTGTTCATGCCGTTGCTGCGACTGCTGCGGTACCACCGTGCGCCGTGCAGAGAGGTGCTGGAAGGTACGTGCCGAGGCAGTGCCGTCATGGTGCCCCCTTACGCGCCGTCACGTATCCCGGCGATGTGATCCGTTGATTCCTCGGGCGAAAGCGCCTTTCTCTGAAGGGAGTTGAAGGCCTCCGTGTAGGCCTGGAGGTCTTCTTTCCGTTCGAGGTAGAGGCTACTCGTCAAGTGGTCGAGAACAACCACATCCAGATCAGCAATGTTCGGAAAGGAGAAAATAACGAAAGGGCCGATGAGGCCCACGTGCTCTCCGGCAGCGAACGGCAACACCTGAAGTCGTACATGAGGCAACTGTGCGGCCTCCAGTAACCGTTTCAACTGGCCCGCGAGCACCTGGCGGCCGCCCACCGGCCGGTGCAGCACCGCCTCGTCCAGGATCACGCTCAGTAGCAGCGGCGGGGCCGCGCGCAGCACGTCCTGACGGGCCAGACGCACCTCCACCAGCGTGTCCACCTGCTGTTCCGGCAGCCCGTCGAGCGCGGCCCGCGTCACCGCACGCGCGTAGTCCGGAGTCTGCAGCAGGCCCGGCACTACGCTGGTCTCCAGGGTGCGCATCCGACAGGCCTGCGACTCCAGGCTGATGAAGTCGCGGTAGGCGGGCGGCAGCAGCTCGCGATAGGCGTGCCACCAGTGGCGCCGTCCGCCGTCGTCGTCCGAGCCCGCCAAGGCCACCAGCAACTGACGGAGCCGGGGGTCCGCCACCTCGTACGCATCGAGCAGCAGACCTACGTCGGCCGCCTTGACACTGCTACGTCCCGTCTCGATCCGGCTGACCTTCGACTGATGCCAGCCGACCCGGTCCGCTGCCTGGCCACTGGTGAGCCCGGCGTGCGTGCGCAGGGCACGCAGTTCGGAGCCGAGTTTCCGGCGGCGCACCGCGGGGCCGTACCGCATGTCCGTCTCCTTCCCGACGGAGCGTTTCTTTTCGGCCTCCCCCGGGCCGTTCAGGGGCGACAGTAGAGGAAGCGCCGACGTCGCGCCCAAATACGGTCTCTCGTAGCAGAGTTCACCGCTTTGAGCGACAGATATATGCACATCTTGGTGGTTGGCCGCCTCTGAGGGGTCCAAGAGTGGCAGGCTGGCGCGAAGCACCATTCCGGGACTGTCCTCGTGCCTTCGCTACGAGTCGGAGCCGAGCCCCGGTGGGAAAGGGACAGCGTCGCCATGGCAGACCTTCAGGAAGCATCCGTCACCCTGCCGAGCGATCCTGCCTCGGTCTCCGCGGCCCGGAAATACGTTTCGAGCATCTTGGCCGAGTGGGGTCTGCCGGGTGAGACCGAGGCGGCCGACACGGTCCGGCTCATCGTCTCCGAACTCGCCACGAACGCCGTCCAGCACACGAGGGGCCAGTCGCCCACCTTCCGGGTGGACCTCGAGCTCGACCGGGACGAGCAACTGCGCATCGGCGTCACCGACAGCCACCCCCGCTACCCCAAGCGGCTGCCCGCCGCCGTCCAGCAGGACAACGGCCGCGGGCTGGTCATCATCCGCTGGCTGACCATGGAGTGCGGCGGCAGGCTGTCCGTCACGCCCACTCCCGAGGGCGGCAAGACGGTCTGGATCGAGCTGCCGTGGACCGTGCCGGTCCGGGGCGGGGCAGCAACCCCCTCGACCTCACCCCGCTGAGCGGCCGAAGGCACCCCGCAGCAGGGCCCGGAAGGTGTCCGCCGCCGGATGCGACACGTCGGTGCGGTGCACCACCGAGATCGTGCGCCGCAGACTGCCCGGCTCCAGCGGCCTCGTCCCCACCGGGGTGGCCGCCGTCCGCGCCACCATCTCCGGTACGACGGCGACGCCGAGCCCGGCGCTGACCAGCGCGCACACCAGCGCGTATCCCGGAGTCTCGACCAGGACCGCGGGCGTCGCGCCGGCCCGCACGAGCACGGACTCCACGCCCTGCCGGGAAGGGTGCGTCGGCGCCATGCTGATGAGCGGCTGCCCGGCGAGTGCGCCCAGGGGCAGCCTTGAGGAGGAGCTCGCGAGCGCGTGGCCCGGCGGGGTCACCAGGACCAGCTCCTCGACCAGGACCGGCTCCGCGCTCACGGACTCGGGCAGCGCCGCGGGATCGGCGGGCTCGTACGTGTGCGTGAGGGCCACGTCGACCTCGCCCGCCGCCACGGCCGCGACACCGAGCGGCGGTTCATAGCCCCGTACCGTCAGTTCGATGTCCGGATGGGCGCGGCGGAACGCGGTCAGCGCGGGCGGCACCAGATGGATCCCGGCGGCGGTGAAGGTCCCCACGCGCAGCCTGCCGCCGGACAGGCCCGCGAGCCGGGTCAGCTCGTGCCGGGCCTGCTCCATCTCGTCCAGGACCCGGCGGGCCCGCGCGAGCAGCAGTTCACCCGCGCCGGTCAGCCGTGCCCCGCGGTGATGCCGTACCAGGAGTGCGGTGCCCGCCTCCCGTTCGAGCTTGGCCAGCTGCTGGGAGAGGGCGGGCACGGTGTAGCCGAGGCGTTCGGCGGCGCGGGTGATCGACCCGGCCTCGGAGACCGCCACCAGTGCGGCGAGCCGCGTCGGGTCGTACATGGTCTCTCCCGGCGGCATGGGGGTACACGGCTGCTCAAGGCAGACCCAGGATATGCGCGCGCTGCGCTCGTCGGCGCGGCAGGCGAGCGCCGAGCGTGCTCGGGCCCGCGCTTCTCACCGGGGCTTTGACGACCTGACGTCGTCCGGGCCGTCCGGTTCCTCGTCGTCGCGCGCACGGCGCAGCAGCAGGGGGAGCAGCCCCCACAGGCCCGCGCACACCACCAGCGTGGCCGCGCTCGCGATGATCCCGCCGGTCCGGCCCACCGCCACGTCGACGACCAGGAGCACGGCGCCGGAGACCGCGAACACCAGGACGCCCAGGCCGATGCCGGCGAGGCGGGACGACACCCGCACGATCAGCGGCTTGGAGTGCTTCCCGAACAGCGACCTGTGCACGGCTGCCGGAGCGGTGAACAGCGCCGCGGCGAGCACGGCGAGCAGCAGCGTGGTGACGTATGTGGCGCGCTGGACCGTGTCGAGAGAGGGGAAGCGCTCGGTGAAGGCGAGCGTCAGCAGGAAGGCGAAGAGGATCTGCACCCCGGCCTGCGTGACGCGCAGCTCCTGGAGGATCTCCGCGAAGTTGCGGTCGGCGCGTTCGAAGCGCGTCTCGTTGCGCGGTGGGTCGTCCGAGGCAGGAGCACTGCTGTTTTCGGCCATGGCGCACGAGTATCCGTGCCGACGCGCCCCACGCCTGGCGGGCGCGCCGACCGGAGGGCCGGGCGGGGGCCGCCCCGCCCTCCGGCCGATGACGGATGATCAGCGCACCCTGCCGTACGAGACGCTCTTCGTCCAGATCTTCTCGAGCCGCACCTTGGTGTTCGACTTGGGGGCGTGCCAGATCCGGCCCTTACCGGCGTAGATGCCGACGTGGTAGACGTTCCGGCCGGAGTGGAAGAAGACCAGGTCGCCGCGGACGCGCTTGGAGGCGGAGACGTGGCGGGTCTTGTTGTACTGCTGTGCGGCGGTGCGTGGCAGCTTCTTGCCCGCCCGCTTGAAGGAGTACTGGGTCAGACCCGAGCAGTCGAACCGGTGGGGTCCCGTTGCTCCGTAGCGGTACGGAGAGCCTTTCTTGGAGGCGGCGATCTTGAGCGCCTTCGTCCCGTGTGTCGCGGCTTCCGCCTCCGACGTGAGCCCCGGGGCCACGAGGGTGCCGCCTACGACGGCGAGCGTGAGGGCGGATACGGACCCGACCCTGGTGAGCAGCGACGGAACATGATTCAGCGCAGTCATGCGCAACCCTTCGTCAACCGCCTGTGAAGGATGACCTGTCGGATTCGGGCTGACAAAGTTGCCCGGCCGCGTACTGCGGCTTCACCCCAAGGGTCGTTGTCCGGACCTTCCGGACCGACCCGTCATGCCTGGGTCCTCCACTCCTGCCGATGCACCGATGTCGACCGGTCATCCGGGTGGCGGCAGGACTCGGCGTCCGCCCGGACCGCCCCGCCGCTGTGGCGGGGGCTTGTCGTCGGAGAGGATCTTGACCCGACTCGGGGTCGAAAACCGAGCCGAAACGGCGTTTTGTGAGGCTCCTCACGGCTGAACCGTTCGGGTGGACACGGTCGGATTCGGGACCGGGAGAGCGCGCCGGACGATCGTTCGACCAGCACCGGAACGCGGAATTCCGGCCCACGCGTACACATCTGACGCAACTGAAGACGTCCAGAAAAAGGACGAATGTCTACGCCGAATGTGGTAGCCCGTTTGGTTCGTTTGAGATCGGCCCCGGACGCAACGGAGTTCGCGGCCCGAGGTGACGGGTGCTCAGGGGCCTGCTGGGGGAGGCAAGGTGACCCGCCCGGCCCGCCGCTCTCCGTCGAGCACCCGCAGCGCACGGGCCAGCGTCGGTGCGTGCACGGCGCTTTCGCCCCGCTGGTGCATGAGCGTCAGCGCGTCCCGCAGGGCGGTCGCGCTGCCGACCAGGGCCTGGGCGGCGCGCAGTCCTCCGTAGGTGTCAGAGGCGCGGGCGGGATTGATCCGGCCCAGCAGGTCGACCACTTCGAGGTACCGGTCGATCAACTCGCCCTCGGCGCGGGTGAGTGCGGGCAGCGGGGGAAGTTCGGGCGGCAGCATCGGCGGCTCACCCCGCGTCCGGGGCGCGCAGGGAGGACTTGCGGCTCGCGATGATCCCGTCCACCAGGCCGTACTCGACTGCCTCCGCCGCGTCGAGGATCTTGTCCCGCTCGATGTCGGCCGCGACGCGTCGTGCGCTCTGCCCCGTGTGCCGGACGAGCAGCTTCTCCAGTTGTGCGCGGGTGCGCAGGAGTTCGTCGGCCTGGATCACCAGATCGGAGGTCTGGCCGTGCACCGGTTCGGTCAACGAGGGCTGGTGGATCAGCACACGGGCGCCGGGCAGCGCGAACCGCTTGCCGGGGGTGCCCGCGGCGAGCAGGACGGCGGCCGATGACGCGGCCTGCCCCAGACAGGTCGTCTCCACGTCGCAGGTGACGAACCGGATCGTGTCGTAGATCGCGGTCATCGCGCTGAACGAGCCGCCGGGGGAGTTGATGTAGAGCGCGATGTCGCGGTCGGGCGCCAGGTGTTCGAGGTGCATGAACTGCGCCATCACGTCGTTGGCCGACGTGTCGTCGATCGGCGTCCCCAGAAAGACGATGCGCTCTTCGAGCAGCTTCGAATACGGGTCCAGCGTCCGTCGGCCCGTACTGGAGTGCTCGGTGAACTCGGGCAGGACATAACGGGCGAACGTTCGGTTCATGGCACGTCTCTCCTCTGCCGGGGTCGGCTGCTCCCCAAGGCTTCCTGTAAAAAATGTACAGGACGTACGTAACGTCGGGGGTGAGAAGTGGAGGCGGCGTGGGCAGGCTTCGCCTCGTCGCGACCTCAACCGCCCCCAGCAGAAAGCGCCGTATGACTGCGCCTGAGCTCGTCCACCTCACCGCCCGCGAACTCGCCGCCGTGATCCGCACCCGTGAGGTGTCCGCCCGCGAGGTCGTGCAGGCGCACCTCGACCGGATCGAGCAGGTCAACGGCCCCGTGAACGCGGTCGTGACGCTCGTGGCGGAACGCGCGCTCGACGAGGCGCGCACCGCGGACGAGGCCGCCGTGCGCGGCGCCGTGCTCGGCCCGCTGCACGGACTGCCCGTCGCCCACAAGGACACCCACGACACCCGCGGCATCCGGACCACGTACGGGACGCCGCTCCTCACCGACAATGTGCCGGACCGGGACGAGCTGGTCGTCGAGCGCATCCGCGCCGCCGGGGCGATCACCATCGGCAAGACCAACGTGCCCGAATTCGCGGCTGGTTCGCACACCGTCAACCCGGTCTTCGGGGCGACCCGCAACCCCTACGACCTCCGGCGGTCGGCGGGCGGCAGCAGCGGGGGAGCGGCGGCCGCGCTCGCGTGCGGCATGCATCCCCTGGCCGACGGCAGCGACATGGGCGGCTCGCTGCGCAACCCCGCGTCGTTCTGCAACGTGGTGGGCCTGCGCCCCTCGCCGGGCCGGGTGCCGACCTGGCCGGACTCCGCGCCCTGGTCGACGATGGCCGTGCAGGGGCCGATGGCACGCACGGTCGCCGACGCGGCTCTGCTGCTCTCCGTCCTCGCCGGACCCGACCCGCGCTCACCGATCGCCCTGGAGACGCCGGGGAGTGCCTTCGGCGGGGCGCTGGAACAGGATCTGACGGGGCTGCGGATCGCCTGGTCGCCCGACCTGGGCGGAGCGGTCCCGGTCGACCGCGAGGTCAGGGACGTGCTCGCGCCCGCCGTCACGGTCTTCGCCGACCTGGGGTGCGCGGTCGAGGAGGCGTGCCCCGAACTGGGCGGCGCCGACGAGGTGTTCCGGACGTTCCGCGCCTGGCAGTTCCACCTGGCGCTCGGCGTGCTCGTGGAGAGCGCGGCGGACCGGATCAAACCCAGCCTCGTCCGCAACGTGCGGCAGGGGCGGGCGCTCACCGGCATGGATCTGGAGCGGGCCACCGTGCTGCACGGCGAACTCTTCCACCGGATGCGGGAGTTCTTCGAGCGTTACGACGCGCTGATCCTGCCGACGAGCCAAGTGCCACCCTTTCCCGTGGAGTTGGAGTATCCGGACAACATCGACGGGGTGCCGATGACGGATTACCTGGACTGGATGCGCTCGGCGTACCTGGTGTCCGCCACCGGCTGCCCGGCCCTGTCCGTGCCCGCCGGATTCACCCCGGGCGGACTGCCGGTCGGGCTGCAGATCGTCGGGCCGCACCGCGGCGACCTACGTGTGCTGCGGATCGGGCACGCCTTCGAGCAAGCCACCCGGCACGGCGAGCGCGGGCCGGGGCGGAGCGTTATGCGTCCGGACGGGCGGGTACTCGGGCGCCATGAATCGTTTGGAGCATCTGGACAAGAGCCTCGTCGATGAACTGACGCGTGCGGCCCGCGAGGCCGTACGGGACGAACTGAGGGAGCAGACGCGAGGGCAGCGTCGCAGGGCGGCGCTGTACGCCGGTGCGGGGGCCTTCGGCCTCTACGCGGGCGCGGCCCTGGCACTCGCCTTCGGCCTCGCGCTTGCTCTGGGGCTGCCCGACTGGGCGGCGGCGCTGATCACCGCGGTGGTGCTCGGTGCCGTGGCCTATCTGCTGCGCAACGCGGCGCGACCTTCGACGGGCCGCCCTGCCGCCGATCGGGCTTCCTCTGACCGGGCTTCGGACCTGCCTTCGGTGGACGGTTCGGCCGTTACCCCGCCGCCCGTGACACCGCCGGCGCCCGAGCGGCCCGCGTCGCCGCCGACGGTGGACGCGGCGCATCCCGGCGGCGTGGAGCCCGAGGTGCCGCACCGCTGGGGCCAGTGATCCGGTCCACGAAAACGAAGATGTTTGGCCAACGCGTTACGGGCCACTCGGGGAATTGAGGTGGCCATATTGAACACATCATCGGATCCAGAGAAGAAGAAGGCGAGTTCGCAGAACTCGCGTAATTCAACCGAACACGCGGAAAGCGGCAGCGCGAAGCGCCGCCCGGGCCCCATGGAGGTGCTGCGCATCGCACGCACCCAGCTCGCCGAGCTGACCGGGATGGCCGCCGAGTCCGTGTCGTCCTTCGAACAGACCGAGGACGGCTGGACGTTGGAGATCGAGGTCCTGGAACTCACCCGGGTGCCGGACACGATGAGTCTCCTGGCGAGCTACCAAGTGGAGTGCGACCCGCAGGGCGAACTCCTGGGTTACCGACGCGTCCGCCGCTACGAACGCGGACGCGCCGACGGCAGCAAGGCCGGCGGCCGCTGAGGCGGCTGTTCGCGCGAGTTTCCGCGATATATCGACAGATATCCCAGACTAAGGAGGGTCGATCGGCATGACCGTTGTCCCAGCACAGCAATCCGGCGGATCGGGCGGCACCAGTGGTCTGTACGACGTCCTGGAGCTGGTTCTCGACCGCGGCCTCGTGATCGACGCCTTCGTGCGTGTCTCGCTCGTGGGCATCGAGATCCTGAAGATCGACGTGCGTGTGGTGGTCGCCAGTGTCGACACCTATCTGCGCTTCGCCGAGGCGTGCAACCGCCTCGACCTGGAGGCAGGTCCGCACAAGAACCCCGGTCTCCCCGACCTCGTGGGCGAGATGACCGAATCCGGTGCGCGCGGCAAGTCGAAGGGCGCCCTTTCGGGCGCGGCCGAGACCATTTCCGACGCGTTCAAGCAGTCGCGTGAAGAGAGCCAGTCGGAGTCCCGCCCGCGTGCCCGCAAGAGCACGTCGGCGCGCCGGAAGGAGGAGCAGGAATGAGCACGTACGTCTATGGCATCACCGCGGGTTCGCACCCGTCGCTCCCCGAGGGCATGGAAGGCGTGGGCAAGCCGGCCCGCCCCGTGCGCATCCTCAAGGAGGGTGACCTGGCGGCGATCGTCAGTGACGCCCCCGACGGGCTGCGCGCCAAGCGCAACGACCTGCTCGCCCACCAGAACGTGCTGAACGAGGCGGGTGCGGCCGGACCGGTCCTGCCCATGCGGTTCGGCAACGTCGCCCCCGACGACGCGTCCGTCACGAGCGTCCTCGCGGAGCGCGCCGAGCACTACAACGAGCGGCTCGCCACGCTGGCCGGCAAGGTCGAGTACAACCTCAAGGCCAGCCACGACGAGCAGGCCGCACTGCACCGCGTGATGGCGGACAACCCCGAGGTGCAGGCCCTGGCCGAGGCCAACCGGCAGGCGGGCGGCGGCAGTTACGAGCAGAAGCTGCAGCTGGGTGAGATGGTGGTGGCCGCGCTCCAGGCCCGCGAGGCCGAGGACGCGGTGGAACTGCACCGCGCCCTTGAGCCGACGGCGCACTCCGTCAGCGTGGGCCCCGAGTCCACGGGATGGCTGGCCAACCTGTCGTTCCTCGTGGAGCGCAAGTCGGCCGAGGTGTTCCTTGCCGCCGTCGAGGAAGCCCGCAAGGCCCACCCGCACATCGAACTGCGCGTCAACGGCCCGCTGCCGCCCTACAGCTTCGTCGAGCCCGGTCCTTCCGAGCCGACCGGGGCGACGCCGGAGTCCGCGGGCTCGCAGGCCGGTCGGGAGTAACTCATGGGCCTGATCGGCGAAGTACTGATGCTGCCGCTCGCCCCGGTGCGCGGCGGCCTCTGGGCGGTGAGCCAGGTACTCGCCGAGGCCGAGCGCCTGTACTACGACCCGGCCACCGTCCGGTCCGAACTCGCCCTTCTCGAGCAGCAGCTCGAGTCGGGCGAGATCGGGGAGGAGGAATTCGACCGCCGGGAGGACGAGTTGCTCGACCGCCTGGAAATAGGCCTGCGCCCCGGCGCGGGAACCGACAACGGGACGACACAATGAATCGAGTGGGACTGGGCCTCGCCGTAGGGGCCGGATACGTCCTCGGACGTACGAAGAAGATGAAACTCGCCTTCGCGGTCGGCACCATGGTGGCCGGCAAGCGGATGAACCTGAGCCCGCGCGCGCTGGGTGACCTGCTGTCTCAGCAGCTGCAGAACAACCCGCAGTTCAAGGAGATCGGCGACCAGCTGCGCGAGGACATGCGCGGGGTCGGCAAGGCCGCGACCGGAGCGCTGGTCGAGCGGCAGATCTCGGGCCTCGCCGACCGGCTGCACGGCCGGACGGCGGATGTGCGGGACCAGCTCTCGGGCGTGAAGCCGGACCTGCCGGGCCGCGACACCGAGGACGACGAGGAAGAGCCGGACGACGCGTACGAGGAGTACGACGAGGACGACCGGGACGACCGCGACGAGCGGGACCACGAGGAGTCCGCCGACGCGGAGTCCGACGAGGAGCCCGACGAGCGGCCCCGGCCGCGGAAGAAGGCTCCCGCGCAGAAGGCCGCCCCCAAGAAGGCGGCCGCCAAGAAGACCCCCGCCAGAAAGACGGCGGCGAAGAAGAGCCCTGCGAAGAAGACGGCGAAGAAGGCCCCCGCCAGGGCCGCGGCGAAGACGTCTACGCGCCGCGCCACCGGGGCCCGGTTGCCGAAGGAGGGGGGCCGCGATGAGTGACACCCTGAAGTCCGCCTCGGGCAAGGCGAAGGAGAACCCGCTCACCGGCATCGTGCAGAGCGAGGCCGCGGACCGGCTGAAGTCCGAGGTCCAGGAGTACCTGGGCGCCCAGGCCCAGCGGCTGCTCGTCGGAGTGGGCCACAAGCTCGGCCAGACGACGGGCAAGCTCAACGACATCGCCGAGGGCAACAGCCCGGGCTTCGCCAAGCTCGCCCTCGACGGCGGCCGCAAGATGGCCGAGGGCAAGGGGCCGCTGCGGTCCGCCGTGGAGATCGGCGCCGGCCGCGCCAAGGACAGCGTGGTCGGAGCCTTCAAGAACATGACCGGTGGCAAGGGCCGCCGCAAGAGCGGGGCCGGCAAGAAGCCGACGGTCATCATGGAGTTCATCGACGTCGGCGTGCCGCTGCGCACCGCGTACGACCAGTGGACCCAGTACCAGGACTTCAGCACCTTCGCCAAGGGCGTCAAGAGCGCGAACCGCGCCGACGACACCACCTCCGACTGGCAGGCCAAGATCTTCTGGTCCAACAGGAGCTGGAAGGCCCACACCACGGAACAGGTCGCGGACGACCGGATCGCGTGGACCTCGGAGGGCGCCAAGGGCACCACGAAGGGCGTCGTCTCCTTCCACTCGCTGGCGGAGAACCTCACGCGCGTCCTGCTGGTCCTCGAGTACTACCCGAAGGGCCTCTTCGAGAAGACGGGCAACATCTGGCGCGCCCAGGGCCGCCGGGCCCGGCTCGACCTGAAGAACTACGCGCGCTTCATCACCATCAAGGGTGAGGCGGAGGACGGCTGGCGCGGCGAGATCCGCGACGGTGAGGTCGTCCACACCCACGAGGACGCGGTCGCGGAGGAAGAAGCCGAGGGCGAGCAGGAAGACGTCGCCGAGGACGAGTACGAGGGCGACGAGGAGCAGCCGGAGGAGTCCTACGAGGACGAGGAAGGCGAGCCCGAGGAGGACGAGCAGGACGAGGAAGCGCGCGACGAAGAGGAGCGCGACGAGGAGGACCAGCCCGAGGAGTCCTACGAGGACGAGGACGACGAGGCGAGGTACGAGGAGGACGAGGACGCCGACGAGGCGAAGTACGACGAGTACGAGGACGAGGCGAAGCGCGACGAAGACGCCGAGATGAGCGGGAGCCGTCGATGACGATGGCCGGCCGGATGCCGGAGCCGTACGGGCAGGGCGGCGGCGCGAACCTCGCCGACATCCTGGAGCGCGTGCTCGACAAGGGAATCGTGATCGCCGGTGACATCCGGATCAACCTGCTCGACATCGAACTCCTGACGATCAAGCTGCGGCTCATCGTCGCCTCCGTCGACAAGGCGAAGGAGATGGGGATCGACTGGTGGGAGGACGACCCCGCGCTTTCCACCCGCGCACGTCGGGACGAACTCACCCGAGAGAACGCCGAGTTGCGCGCCCATGTCGCCGAACTGGAGCAAGGCAGGACGGGGCAGGAGAGCGGGACGGAGCGAGGCAGGGTGGAAGAGGGCACGACGAAGCGCGGCAAGGCGGAGGAAAGCACATGAGTGGACTGCGGTACGTCTACGCGATCTGCCGTCCCTTCGACGCGGCGCTTCAGGCGCAGGTGACCGGGGTGGACGGCGCTCCCCCCGGTCAGCTGTCGCACCACGGTCTGATCGCCGTGGTCGGCACGGTGCCGGAGCAGGACTTCGCCGAGGAGCCGCTGCGGCGCCATCTGGAGGACCTGGACTGGCTGAGCGCCACCGCACGCGCTCACCAGGCCGTGATCGACGCGCTCACGGTGGTCACCACTCCGCTGCCGTTGCGCCTCGCCACGGTGTTCCGGGACGACGCGGGAGTGCGCGCGATGATGGAGGCACGGGAGGACTCCTTCAGGCGCACACTCGACCGCCTCGACGGCCGCGTGGAATGGGGCGTCAAGATCTACTCCGACGCGCAGGCCGCGAGCCCGGCCGTCGAGCCGGAGAAGCCCGCGTCGGGCCGGGACTACCTGCGCCAGCGCCGGCAGCGCAACCGTGCGCACGAAGAGATGTGGGAGAGCGCCGAGAAGTTTGCCCACCGGCTGCACGGCACGCTCTGCGAGCAGGCGGAGGACGCCCGGCTGCACGCGCCCCAGAACTCCGCGCTCTCCAAGGAGTCGGGCCGCAACGTGCTCAACGCGGCCTATCTGGTGCCGCGTTCGGACTCGGAGGCCTTCGTCGAACTGGTGGAACGCGTGAAGACGGAGGACCCGGGCATGCGCGTGGAGCTCACGGGGCCATGGGCCGCGTACTCCTTCGCGGGTGTGGAGGTCGAAGGGGACGACGTGGCGGGGGAGGCGGGACTGTGACCGTCATCGAACGCCGCGAGGTCGCCCTGGTCGACCTGCTCGACCGGCTGCTCGCGGGCGGGGTCGTCATCAAGGGCGATCTCACGCTGCGCATCGCGGACGTCGATCTCGTCCGCATCGACTTGAACGCGCTCATCAGCTCGGTGAACGAGCAAGTCCGCTCCCCCTTCGAGGAGTTCCTGTGAGCGCGGGCGAGGGCGAGACCGAGGCCGAGGTCGAGCAGATCCGCGAGCAGGTCCGGGAGCGGCCCGCGGGGAAGAACCGGCTGGAACTGGAGCCGGACACGGTCGAACGCGATCTGATCAAACTGGTCCTGACCGTCGTGGAGCTGCTGCGGCAGCTCATGGAACGGCAGGCCGTGCGCCGGTTCGACACCGGCGAGCTGGACGAGGACCAGGAGGAGCGCATCGGCCTCACGCTGATGCTCCTCGACGATCGCATGGCCGAACTGCGGGACCGCTACGGCCTGCGGCCCGAGGACCTGAACCTGGACCTCGGGCCGCTGGGACCGCTGCTTCCCCGGGACTAGCTTCCAGGAGCCGACCCTTCGGGGCCGGCTCCTGATACTGCTAGCTCTTCGTGAACTCCGTGAGGAAGGCCTCGCAGAACGCCTTCAGGTCGTCCGGCTTCCGGCTGGTGATCAGCGCGTTGGGACCGTCGTGGCAGACCTTCACCTGCTCGTCGACCCACGTGCCGCCCGCGTTACGGATGTCCGTACGGAGGCTGGGGAACGAGGTGAGTCCACGGCCCGAGACGACGCCGGCCTCGACGAGGACCCACGGGGCGTGACAGATGGCGGCCACCGGGCGGCCGCCGTCGAAGAAGCCCCGTACGAAGGACACGGCCCCCTCGTCGAGGCGCAGCGCGTCCGGGTTGGCCACGCCGCCCGGCAGCACGAGCCCGTCGAAGGACTCCGCCGACACGTCGCCGACGACCTCGTCCACGGGGAACGTGTCGGCCTTGTCCAGGTGATTGAAGGCCTGGATCCGGCCCGACTCGGTCGACACGAGGACGGGCTCACCGCCCGCGTCCTGCACCGCCTTCCAGGGTTCGGTGAGTTCGATCTGCTCGACGCCCTCGGGCGCCATCAGGAATGCGACACGCATGGCTCTTCACTCTCCTTGTGAGGGGTTTCGGTGGCTCTGTCAGCCGGTCGTCCCGCGGACGACCCGCACGGTGTCCAGGCCGGGATCCGCCGCATCGGGCAGGTTCATCCCGGCCGTCTTGCCGGTGCGCAGATAGCGCAGCACCGGCTCGGTCAGGCGTTCGCCGGGCAGCGCCGCGGGAATGCCCGGCGGGTACGGCGTCAGCATCTCGGCCGCCACACGCCCCGCTGCCTCCGCCACCGGCACGTCCTCGGTCGGCCCGAAGTAGGCGTCCCGCGGCAGATCGACCTGGGCGAGCCGCAGCGCGGCGGGGGAGGGGACGTCCACCTCCGGCACCGGACGCAGGCCGGGAGCGGCCTGGGACAGGGCGCGCAGCGCGGCCAGGAGCTGATCCGTCGTCTCGCGGTCGTCGGCGTGCGTGAGCTGGGTGCTGATGCGGCGGTGGTCGGCCAGGTGCGCCTCGATCGAGCGGTGCTCACGCAGCCAGTCCGCCGCCCGGAATCCCGACGTGCCGAGGCCGCTCACGTCGATGACGACCGGCAGCGGGTCGAAGTCGGCGGCGGGACCGCAGAAGTC
Source organism: Streptomyces sp. NPDC050439 (assembly GCF_040655335.1). Taxonomy (NCBI): domain Bacteria; kingdom Bacillati; phylum Actinomycetota; class Actinomycetes; order Kitasatosporales; family Streptomycetaceae; genus Streptomyces; species Streptomyces sp. NPDC050439. The sequence continues at coordinate 475,862 of NZ_JBFAJT010000002.1, read as the reverse complement.
GACGCGGTCGTTCACGTGCAGGCCGTCGATCTCCTCGATCTCCGCCCGTACGTGGGCCGCCAGATCCAGGGCCGCCCCCATCAGGTCCTTGCCGTGCAGGGCCATCTGGCGGCGCCAGCCGTCGAGGCCGGCGTAGATGAGCACGGACGGGCTCGTGGTGCCGAACAGGTCCGCCCGGGACTTCAGCACCGTCGGGTCGATCAGGTCGCCCTGGAGGTGGAAGACGGAACCCTGCTCCAGGCCGCTGCCCATCTTGTGGATGCTCGTCACGCAGATGTCGGCGCCCGCGTCCATCGCCCACGACGGCAGATCGGGGTGGAAGGGCAGATGCGCGCCCCAGGCCTCGTCCACGATCAGCGGGCGTGAGTGCCGGTGGCAGACATCCGCGATGGCCCGCAGATCGGCGCAGCTTCCGTACGGGGTCGGGCTGGTGACCAGGGCGCCCATCGCGTCGGGATGGGCGGCGAACGCCTCGGCGTAGGCGTCGGCCGACGGCGGGTGGGCCAGATGCCGGTCGGGGTCCCAGCTCGGATCGACCCAGACCGGACGGATGCCGGAGAGGATCAGGGCCGACACGACGGACTTGTGCGCGTCACGTCCGATGAGCAGCTTCTCGTGCGGGCCCGCGGCCGAGAGCATCGCCGCCTTGACCGACAGGGAGCTGCCGCACGTGGAGAAGAAGGTGTGCGTCGCGTGCACGGCGTCGGCCATCAGCCGTTCGGCCCGTTCGAGGACCTGGCCGCGGCCGAGGCGGTCGTCGAGGCCTCCGGAGGCGAGGAGGTCGCCGTGGAAGACGGCGTCGCCGAGCACCTCCCGCACCAGCGGATCGGCGCCCCGGGCCTGCTTGTGGCCGGGTGGGGTAAAGGAGATACGGCCCTTTCTGCGGTGGTCCGCCAGGGCTTCGAGTACGGGGGCTCGCGCGTGATCGACGGTCATGGATCACGGGTTCCCTGGTGCCATGAAGGTCAATCAGAGTGACTGACCACTGACCCGTTGGGTACTCAGAGTCACATGCGGATGAGTGTGATGGATGTGGGTTCGAATGCGGTCCGGCTGGTCGTCGTGGACGCGGAGGACGGTGTGCCCTTGCCGGTGCACACCGCCAAGTGGAAGGTGAGACTCTCCGAGGAGGTCGGGCCGAGCGGGGTGATCCCCGAGGAATCGGTGGGGCAGCTCGTCAGAGCGGTCGCCGAGGCGGCGGGCACCGCCCGCAGATGGGGCTCGGCGGAGCCCCTGGCCTTCGCGACGACCGTGGTTCGCAGTGCGCCGAACCGGCTCGACGTGTTGCGGGAGATAGGCGAGGAGACGGGCGTACCGCTGTGCACGCTGCCCGGCGAGGTGGAGGCCGAGCTCACCTTCCTCGGTGCCCGGCGGTGGATGGGCTGGCGGGCCGGGCCCCTCGCCATGTTCGACATCGGCGGCGGCTCGCTGGAGGTGGCCTTCGGGCGCGGCCGGCTCCCGGACTACGTCGCCTCGCTGCCCCTCGGCGCCCGCCGGCTGACCCGGGAGTTCTTCGACGGTGAGGACCCGCCGACCGAGCAGAGCGTGAAGGCGCTGCGGCGCAAGGTGCGCCACCAGCTGCGGGACGTCGCCGCACGCATCCGCTGGGAGGGGCCGCGCACCGCGGTGGCGACATCGCGGACGTTCCAGCAGCTCGCGCGGCTCGGCGGCGCCGCCCCCGGCCGCCATGGGCCGTTCATGGCACGGCAGTTGAGCCGGGCGGACCTGCGCCACTGCCGCGACCGCCTCGCGGCGCTGCCGGTGGCCGAACGTGCCGCGCTGCCGGGGGTCTCGGCACCACGGGCCGCGCAGAGCCTGGCCGGGGCGATCGTGGGCCACACGGCGATGAAACTGACGGGCGTCAAGACGGTCACCCTCTGCCCCTGGGCCATCCGCGAGGGCGTGCTGCTGCGCCACATGGAGGACGGCGGGGCGTGGTGGGCGGACGTCAGCCGGGGCGAGGCCATCGCGCCCGCCACCCGGCCGATGCCACTGCGGATCGCGGCGCTGCAGAACTGAACCGCGGGCTCCTCTACGGCGATGCTGCCCGCGTCGCCCGAGCCGCCGGTGCGGTCCGGAGTCGCGCGATCGTCGTGGCCAGTTGGCGCCGGAGCGGCTTGGGGATTCTCCCTTCCGTGACGGCGCCGACCAGTTCGTCGGCCACGACGTGCAGCTTGGTGTTCGTGTTCTGGGAGACCGAGACGAGCACGCCCCACGCGTCATCGGGGCTCAGGCCGAAGGAAGCCATCAGGACCCCGCGGGCCATGTCGATGACGGGCCTCGTCTCCATGGCCCGCCGGAGCTGCGCGAGTTCGACGCGCGGGTCCTGCTCCGCGTCCGAGTCCGCGGCCACGTCCACGTCCACGACGGACAAGGACACCAGGTCCTCCGTGATGCCGGGGTCCTGCGCGACCGACGCGGCCAGTACACGTTCTGTCATGGCGGCCACTCCGTAGACGTCCGGGCGTCATCACCTCACCCAGCGTCGGTCCGAGAGGCTTACCCGTCAAGAGATACAGGAAATGTCGTTCGCCCTTTTGAATGCGTGAATCAAACGCCCTATCTTGTAGGGATGGGAGCAGTACCTGAATCACACAGCGGTTGGACCTTCCTCACCAACCATGCCCGCGTACTGGCCGCGATCGCCGATGACCCCGCGACCCGCATCCGTGACATCGCCGCTCGCTGCCGGCTCACGGAGCGCGCCGTACAGAAGATCGTTTCTGATCTGGAGGAAGGCGGATATCTCTCGCACACGAGGCAAGGCCGTTCCAACACGTATCGCATCGAGTCGGGGACCATCCTGCGGCACCCCGCCGAATCGGGGCTCGCCGTGGCGGAGCTGCTCACGCTCCTGGCCCAGCACGACGTCGACCACGGCGACGGCCCCCGGCAGTTGGAGTCCTCGCCACCGCACGCGCGCGATGCGAAGCCCGACTCGTGATGTGCGGGCTGACCTGCGGCGCATCCGTTCCTCGCGGGCCGGATGGCCGCACGGGGCGCCGGTAGGCTGGGGAACATGGCCTACGAGATTCCGGTGACGCAAGCCCGTGCAGAGCTCGCCGACCTGATCAACCGCGTCGTGTACGGCGGTGAGCGGGTGGTCGTCACCCGTCATGGCAAGCCACTCGTGGCCCTTGTCTCCGCCGCAGACCTGGAGCGGCTCGAGGCGTTGTCCGAGTCACCGCCCGAAGCGGACGAGGAGCAGGTGATCAGCTCCGTCTCGTCGTTGCGCCCGACGTCGTCCCCGTCCGGCGCGGGCGAAGGCCGCCGTTTCGGCATCGCGGCCGAGCACCGGGGCCCCAACGCGACGTAACTGTCGGGTGATTGCACGCGGGGGCCGCAGGTGCACATAGGGGCGTAGAAATGGCCGTATACCCCCGTCCGCTACAGCGGGGGCATACGGCTGTCCGAGTGCCGGGGCGCTGACAGGTCAGGAGACCGGCACGGCGCCCGTCGCCGTCGCGGTCGCCGTCGGCGTCTCCTCGCGCGTCGCGGCAGCGGGACGGTGGCGGAGCGCGCCGAGCAGCACGGCCGTCAGGCCGAGCAGGGCCCAGACGGCGAGGGTGACGAGCGGGCCCGTGATGCGCGCGCCGTCGAAGAAGGACACCGAGCGCAGCAGAGTGCCTCCGGCGCCCGGCGGCAGCAACTGCCCGATGAAGCCGACCGGTTCGGGCAGCAGCCGTGGCGCGGACGTCACGCCGGAGAACGGGTTTCCGAGCAGCACCATGGTCAGCGCGCCGATCCCGATGCCCGCCGTGCCGAGGAGCGCGGCGCATCCCGCGACGGCGCCGCCCACCGCGAGGGTCGCGAGTCCCAACACCCCGGCTTCCGCCCACCAGTTGCCCGTCAGGACGCCGAGCCAGCTGTGCGTCACGGTCGCGGCGACCACGCCGACCGCCCCGGCGGCAAGCGCGAGGGCGCCCGCCGCGCGGATGCCGCGCAGGCCGAGCATCGTCACCATCGCACCCGCCGCGACCCCCGCGATGGCCAGCGGCAGGATGCTCGCGCCGAGGGCGGCGCCCCGCGGGTCGGCCGTGGGCGCCGGCACCACGTCGGTGGTCGGCACCTCGGTCCCCTCGGGGGCCTGACCGGCCACGGCCTGCTCCAGGAGCTGGGCGACCACCGGGCTCGCCGCCGTCGCGGTCAGCAGCTTCATGCCTTGCGGCGTGACGACGACCGCCCCGTACACGGCCCGGTCCTCGATGGCGTCGCGGGCCGCGGACTCGTCGGCGTACTGATGCACCTCGAACGCGCCGCCACGGCCCGCCAGTTGTGCCTTGAGCGGAGCCGTCGCCGCGGCGGGTCCCGCCACGCCGAGGGGCAGATCGCGCGGGGCGGTCCTGGTGGCGGGCCAGGCGAAGGCCCACAGGGCGAGGGCCACGACGGCGGAGACCAGGACGGCCGCCAGCACCATGCGGCGGCCTTGAGGAGGCGAGGTGGCGACGGGCGTGGACATGGGCTGCACCCCTTCTGGGAAGCGGATCAAAAGAGAAGGATCGTTCGTTTTACGTGATGCCCTCACTGTGCTGCCGGGCGTGGAGCTTGTCAAGAATGAATGTTCGTTTTAGTTTGGCGGCATGGCCCGCGTATCCCAGGAGCACCTAGACGCACGCCGCCGCCAGATCCTGGACGGCGCCGCCCTCTGCTTCGCCCGCAACGGTTTCCACGCCACCTCGATGCAGGACGTGCTCAAGGAGGTCGGCCTCTCGGCCGGAGCGGTCTACCGCTACTTCCGGGGCAAGGAGGAGCTGATCGGGGCGATCGTCGGCGAGGTCCTCGAATGGATCCAGGAGACCTTCGAGGCGGCGGCCAAGGAGACCCCGCCGCCACCGCCGGACGAGCTGGTCGGCCGCGCGCTGGCCCAGGTGCTCGGCCGGAAGACCGGTGCCCGGGAGGGGGAGGTCTCGTACTTCCCGCGGCTGATCGTCCAGGTGTGGGCGGAGACCCTGCGCAACGAGGAGCTCGCGTCCGTGATGCATCAGGGGTACGCCAAGGTGCGCGTCGCCTGGGTGAAGATCGTCGAGGGGTATCAGGCGGCGGGCATGATGCGCGGCGACATCCCGGCCGACCATGTCGCGCGGGTGATGATCGCGACGGCGCAGGGATTCGCCGCCCAGCTCGCGCTGTTCGACGAGGTCCCGATCGAGGCGCTGCAGGACGGTCTGCGCGGTCTGATGAGCATGGGTCGGCCCGGCTGACTGGTGCGGATGAGTATGGGGCAGCCCAGCTGATGGTCATGGAGCGGTCAAGTGCTGGTTAACCTCGTTGAAACTCCTCCCAACTAGCCTGCGATCCCACGCCACCAGGGGATTTGGTAACCGGGGTGCGCAAGATCATGCGTACTGCCTGTGTGTTACATCTATATCCGTCGCGGTGGCCGCGGCAGCCGGACCCCGCACGGTCCGGAGCGAGGACTGTGAGGTGGGACGCGTGCAACTGACCCCGCACGAGCAGGAGAGACTGCTCATCCATGTGGCCGCGGACGTGGCCGAGAAGCGAAGGGCGCGGGGGCTGCTGCTCAATCACCCCGAGTCGATCGCGCTCATCACGTCCCACATCCTCGAAGGTGCCCGGGACGGCCGCACCGTCTCCGAACTCATGTCGTCGGGGCGCAAGGTGCTCACCCGCGACGACGTCATGAGCGGCATTCCCGAGATGATCCACGACGTCCAGGTCGAGGCCACCTTCCCGGACGGCACCAAGCTCGTCACCGTCCACGACCCGATCGTCTGACGGGGGCCGGCCACATGAGTTTCGCGCAGAGTCCCACGCATCCGGTGATCCCCGGCGAGATCCTCTTCGCCGACGAGCCCGTCGCCTACAACGAAGGCCGCGAGGTCACCGCCCTCACCGTCCTCAACGCCGCCGACCGCCCCGTCCAGGTCGGCTCCCACTACCACTTCGCCGAGGCCAACCCCGGTCTCGACTTCGACCGCGGTGCCGCCCGCGGCAAGCGGCTCAACATCGCCGCCGGGACCGCCGTGCGCTTCGAGCCCGGCATCCCCGTCGACGTCGAACTCGTCCCCCTGGCCGGCCTGCGTGTCGTGCCCGGCCTGCGCGGCGAGACCGGAGGTCCCCTAGATGCCTGAACTGTCCCGCGCCGCGTACGCCGACCTGTTCGGCCCCACCACCGGCGACCGGATCCGGCTCGCCGACACCGACCTGCTCGTCGAGATCGAGGAGGACCGCTCCGGCGGCCCCGGACGCTCCGGCGACGAGGCCGTGTTCGGCGGCGGCAAGGTCATCCGTGAGTCGATGGGGCAGTCGCGCACGACGCGCGCCGAAGGCGCCCCCGACACCGTTGTCACCGGCGCCGTGATCATCGATCACTGGGGCGTGGTGAAGGCCGACATCGGCATACGCGACGGCCGCATCACCGGCATCGGCAAGTCCGGCAACCCGGACACGATGGACGGCGTGCACCCCGATCTCGTGATCGGTCCGGAGACCGAGGTCATCTCCGGCAACGGCAAGATCCTCACCGCCGGCGGCATCGACACCCACATCCACTTCATCTCGCCGACCATCGTCGACGAGGCACTCGCCTCCGGGGTCACCACCCTCATCGGCGGCGGCACCGGACCCGCCGAAGGCAGCAAGGCGACCACGATCACGCCCGGCTCCTGGCACCTGGCCCGGATGTTCGCCGCGATGGACTCCAGCCCCGTCAACATCGGCTTCCTCGGCAAGGGCAACACCGTCTCCGCCGAGTCCATGCACGCCCAACTGCGCGCGGGCGCCGTCAGTTTCAAGATTCACGAGGACTGGGGCGCGACCCCCGCCACCATCGACGCCTGCCTGAACGTCTGCGAGGACACCGGCGCCCAGCTCGCCGTCCACACCGACACCCTGAACGAAGCGGGCTTCATCGACGCCACGTTCGCCGCCGTCGCGGGCCGCACCCTGCACGCCTTCCACGTCGAGGGCGCGGGCGGTGGACACGCCCCCGACATGATCACGGCGGTGTCGCTGCCGAACATGCTGCCCAGCTCCACCAACCCGACCCGGCCGCACACCGTCAACACCGTCGAGGAGCACCTCGACATGCTGATGGTCTGTCACCACCTCAACCCGGCGGTCCCCGAGGACCTCGCCTTCGCCGAGTCGCGGATCCGGCCCACCACCATCGGGGCCGAGGACATCCTGCACGACATCGGCGCCATCTCGATCATGTCGTCGGACTCGCAGGCCATGGGACGCATCGGCGAGGTCGTCATGCGGACCTGGCAGACCGCGCACGTGATGAAGCGGCGGCGCGGCTTCCTGCCGGGGGACACCCGCGCCGACAACCGGCGCGCACGTCGCTATGTCGCCAAGTACACGATCAACGCGGCGGTCGCCCAGGGCGTCGACCACGAGATCGGCTCGGTCGAGAGCGGCAAGCTCGCCGACCTGGTGCTGTGGGACCCGAAGTTCTTCGGCGTCAAACCGCAACTGGTCATCAAGGGCGGCCAGATCGCGTACGCGCAGATGGGCGACGCCAACGCCTCCATCCCCACCCCGCAGCCGGTCCTGCCGCGGCCCATGTTCGGCGCGCACGGCAAGGCGCCGGGGCTCAACTCGCTCAACTTCGTGACGCAGTCCGCGCTGGACGACGGACTGCCGGAACGGCTCGGTGTGGCCAAGGAGTTCACCGCGATCCACTCCACGCGCGGCCGTTCGAAGGCGGACATGCGCGAGAACGACGCCCTGCCGAGGGTGGAGGTCGCGCCCGACAGCTTCGCCGTGACCATCGACGGCGAGCTCGTCGAGCCGTCGCCCGCCGCCGAACTGCCGCTCGCGCAGCGGTACTTCCTCTTCTGATGGCCGCCCGCGATGTCTAGGGCCGCGCTCCTCGTCCTGGCCGACGGCCGGTTCCCCGCCGGAGGGCATGCCCACTCCGGCGGGGCCGAGGAAGCCGTCAAGGCGGGACGCATCACCGGTGCCGCGAACCTGGAGCAGTTCTGCCGGGGGCGGCTGCACACGACGGGGCTCGTGTCCGCCGCGCTCGCGGCGGCCGCGGCCCTCGGTATCGACCCGCTGGAGCTGGACGAGGCCGCCGACGCGCGGACACCGTCGGCCGCGCTGCGCGGTGCCGGCCGGCGGCTCGGGCGGCAGATGATGCGGGCCGCGCGCGCCGCGTGGCCCGACCCGTCGCTCGACCGGCTGGCCGCCGCCCGGCCCAAGGGGGCCCACCAGCCCGTCGTCCTCGGCCTTGCCGCGCGGGCGGCGGGGCTCGGGGCGGAGGACGCCGCGTACTGCTCCGCGTACGAATGCGTCAGTGGGCCGGCGACGGCGACCGTGCGGTTGCTGAGCCTGGACCCGTTCGACGCGACGGGAGTGCTTGCCCGTCTCGCGCCCGAGCTCGATCTCGTGGCGCGGGCCGCGGCGGACGCCGCGCGGCGCGCGGTGGCCGACGGGATCGACGCGCTGCCCGCCGCTTCCGCGCCGCTGCTCGAAGTCGGGGCCGAGGCGCATGCGGCCTGGCCCGCGCGGCTGTTCGCGTCGTAGGGGCGGTTCATCTCCCCGCGCCCACCCCTTCCCGAAGCTGGGGCTCCGCCCCAGACCCCGCTCCTCAGACGCCGGAGGGGCTGTCCATCCGTGAACCACTGGAGTCGCACCATGCATCTCGACCACTCCCACGACGAATCCACCGCCGTGAGCGCCGACGCGCACCGCCCCGACGGCCGCCGCCGCGCCCTGCGGATCGGGCTCGGCGGGCCCGTCGGGTCCGGCAAGACCGCCACCGTCGCCGCGCTCTGCAAGGAGCTGCGGGCCGAGCTGTCCCTGGCCGTCGTCACGAACGACATCTACACCCGCGAGGACGCCGAGTTCCTGCTGCGCGAGGCCGTGCTGCCGCCCGAGCGGATCACCGCCGTGGAGACCGGCGCGTGCCCGCACACCGCGATCCGCGACGACATCTCCGCCAACCTGGAGGCCGTGGAGGACCTGGAGGACGAGATCGGGCCCCTGGACCTGATCCTCGTCGAGTCCGGCGGCGACAACCTCACCGCGACCTTCTCCAAAGGCCTCGTCGACGCGCAGATCTTCGTCATCGACGTCGCGGGCGGCGACGACATCCCGCGCAAGGGCGGCCCCGGCGTCAGCACCGCCGACCTCCTGGTCGTCAACAAGACCGACCTCGCCCCGCACGTCGGCTCCGACCTCGCCCGCATGGCCGCGGACGCCAAGGCCCAGCGCGCCGAACTGCCCGTCGTCTTCCAGTCGTTGAGGTCGGAGCAGGGCGTCGGTCCCGTCGCCGCCTGGGTACGCGCCCAGTACGCGGCCTGGACCGCGTCCGCATGAGCGTGGACGCCGTCGTGGCATCGGGGGTGCGCGGCACCGCCCGCATCACCGCGCGGGGCGACGGACGGGGTGGCACCGCCCTGCCCGTGCTCGACGGCGAGGGGCCCATCGTCCCGCGCCGCACCCGGGCCGCCGGAGCGGGCGCCCACGTCACCCTCGTCGGGGCGATGAGCGGCCCCCTCGGGGGCGACCACCTCACCGTCGAGGCCGCTGCCCACGACGGGGCCCGGCTGCGCGTCGGCTCGGCCGCCGCCACGCTCGCGCTGCCGGGGCAGTCGAAGGAGGCGGCGCGCTACGACGTGCGGCTCACGGTGGGCGAGGACGCGGAACTGCTGTGGCTGCCGGAACAGTTGATCTCCGTACGCGACAGTGATCTGCGGGTGACCACCCGGGCCGAGCTCGCCGCGAGCGCGCGCCTCGTGCTGCGGGAGGAGCAGGTGCTCGGGCGGACCGGTGAGGACCCGGGGCGCCTCAGCAGCCGCCTCACCGTGCGCCGCGCCGGTCGCCTCCTGCTCGACCAGGAGCTCTCCTGCGGGCCCGGCGCGCCCGGCGGATGGGACGGCCCCGCCGTCCTCGCGGGCCATCGCGCGATCGGCCAGCTCGTGGTCGTACGCCCGGAGTTCGATCAGGAGCGCCCCGCGCCGGCCCTGCTCGCAGACGGCGCCACGCTCACCCCGCTCGCCGGCCCCGCGGTACTCGTCACCGCCGTCGCCCCCGACGCCCTGCGGGTGCGCCGTGTCCTCGACGAGGCCCTGCGCACACTCACGTGAACGGGGGCATATCCGCTCAGCGGGGTTCCCGGCACCGTCTATCGGATTGGTAAAGAAACACCGGCTGCGTCTGTCGCACTGAACCCGAAGACCGACAGGATCCTCCTACTGTTCGAAAATCGACAGGTAAATCGACAGGGGGAGGAACCAGTTGAGACGCACCACAGCATTCGGCGCAGCCGGCACGCTGATCACGGGCTCGCTCATAGCGGGCGCGATCATGGCACCGGTCGCCAATGCCGACGCCCGCCAGGGCAGCGGCAGCGCTGAGGCCCGCCAGCGGACCAGCTCCGAGGCGCGCGGTGTGGCGATCGCCGCCCGGCGTGCCGCCAAGGCCGGCATCGACTGGCAGGCGTGCCCCGCGGACTGGGGTCTGGAGAAGGCCGTCACGTGCGGTTGGGTGACCGTCCCGGTCGATTACGCCAAGCCCAACGGCAAGAAGATCAAGCTCGCCGTCGACCACATCGGCAACACCGGGACGAAGAAGGAGCGCCAGGGCGCGCTCGTCTACAACCCCGGCGGCCCCGGCGGTTCCGGGCTCCGCTTCCCCAACCGCGTGGCCACCAAGGCCAAGCTCTGGGAGAAGACGGCCAAGGCCTACGACTTCGTGGGCTTCGACCCGCGCGGCGTCGGCCACTCGGCGCCCATCTCGTGCGTGGACCCGCAGGAGTTCGTCAAGGCCCCCAAGCTCGACCCGGTGCCGGACTCCGAGGCGGACAAGCGCGCCCAGCGCAAGCTCGCCGCCGAGTACGCGGACGGCTGCGCCGAGCGCAGCGGCGACATGCTGCCGCACATGACGACGCCGAACACCGCGCGTGACCTGGACGTCATCCGGGCCGCGCTCGGCGAGAAGAAGCTGAACTTCCTCGGCGTCTCCTACGGCACCTACCTCGGCGCGGTCTACGGGACGCTCTTCCCGTCGCACGTGCGCCGCATGGTCGTCGACTCGGTGGTCAACCCCTCGAAGGAGAAGATCTGGTACGAGGCCAACCTCGACCAGGACGTCGCCTTCGAGATCCGTCTCAAGGACTGGATGAAGTGGGTCGCCAAGTACGACGCCACCTTCCACCTCGGGGACACCGCGGACAAGGTCGCCAAGAACTGGGACAAGCTGCGTGCCGCCGCGAAGAAGGAGCCGCTCGGCGGAGTCGTCGGCCCCGCCGAGCTCATCGCCTACTTCCAGAGCGCCCCGTACTACGACTCCGTCTGGGTGTCGATCGCGACGAACTTCAGCAAGTACGTCGCCGGTGACGCCAAGCCGCTGATCGAGGCAGCCAGCCCCGACCTGTCGGACACCGCGGGCAACATCGCGTCGGAGAACAGCAACGCCGTCTACACGGCCGTCGAGTGCGCGGACGCCAAGTGGCCGACCAGCTGGAAGAAGTGGGACCGGGACAACACCCGCATCCACCGCGACAACCCGTTCATGACATGGGCCAACGCCTGGATGAACCTGCCCTGCGCGACCTGGTCGAGCAAGCAGCACGAGCCCGTCGAGGTCAAGACCGGCAAGGGTCTGCCGCCCGTGCTCATCGCGCAGGCGACGCGTGACGCGGCGACCCCGTACGGGGGCGCCGTCGAGCTGCACAAGCGGTTCAAGGGCTCGCGTCTGATCACGGAGAAGGACGCCGGCTCGCACGGCATCACGAACCTGGTCAACCCGTGCCTCAACGACCGTGTCGACACCTACCTGCTGACCGGCAAGGTGGACAGCAAGGACGTGACGTGCGCTCCGCACGCCACGCCCAAGCCGTGACGGTCTGCCGTTAGGCATTGAAGGGGGCGACCGGAGCGATCCGGCCGCCCCCTTCTGCTATGCCGCCGCCTCCTGCGCGATCGCTGCCGTACGCGGCTCCGCGATCGCCACGTAGTCCGCGGTCCGCAACGCCAGCGAACGGTCCAGACGCGCCGCGTTGAAGAAGATCTCCTCATGGGCGAGCAGCCCCGGATCCACGACCAGCTCCAGCTCGGGGTCGAAGGAGATCGGCAGGATCGTGCCGCTCACGCTGCCCGCGAGCCGCTCGGCCGCTTCCTGCGTCGCGAAGCCCGCGTACGTCCCGCCCAGGAGTTGCTTGACGGCGTTCAGGTCGACACGCCGGTCGCCGGGCACCACGGCGAGCACGTACCGCTTCGTCTTCTTGCCGATCTTCACCATCACCACGATGCACTTGGCGGCCTGCTGCAGCGTGTTGCCCCGCAGCGCGCTCACCGCCTCCGTGGCGCCCTCCGCCTCGTGCTCGATGACGCGGTACGCCGCGCCCCGCTCGTCGAGCAGCCCGACGAGTTTCGTGTACAGGGTGTGTTCGCTCATGGGTGCGACCGTACGTCAGGGCATCAACTCAGCGGCATCCGGGGGAATTTACGCCTGCTCGCCGCGGCGGCGCGCTCGGCTTCCTCGGCCTTGACGACCGCGGCGTACTTGTCGACGTACTCCTGTCCGGAGAGCCCGAGGATGGCGTACATGATCTCGTCCGTGACGGCCCGCAGGACCGCCTTCTCGTTCTCCATGCCCGCATAGCGCGAGAAGTCCAGCGGGGCGCCGAAGCGGATGGCCACGCTCTGGAAGTTCGGCACCTTCTGGCCCGGCGGCTGCGCCTCGAACGTGCCGATCATCGCGCAGGGGATCACCGGGACCTGCGCCTTGAGCGCCATCGCGGCGACGCCGACCTTGCCCTTGTAGAGGCGCCCGTCGTGCGAGCGGGTGCCCTCCGGATAGATGCCGAGCAGCTCACCCTTGCGCAGCACCCCGAGGCCCTCGCGGATCGCGGCCTGGCCCGCCTCCTTGCCGGAGCGGTCCACCGGGATCTGCCCGGCGCTGCGGAAGAACGCGGCCGTCAGACGGCCCCTGACGCCGGGGCCCGTGAAGTACTCGGCCTTCGCGAGGAAGGTGATCCGCCGCTTGATGATGGCGGGCATCAGGAAGTGGTCCGAGAACGAGAGATGGTTGCCCGCCACGATCGCCGCCCCCGACTCCGGTACATGCTCAAGACCCTCGATGCGCGGCCGGAACATGAGCCGCAGCAGCGGCCCCAGGACGACGTACTTGAGCAGGTAGTAGAACACCCGTTGCTCCTTGACGTAGGTGGACCGGCCTGGGTGCTGCGTCGTCGCAGGTCACGGGTCCTCGCGCAGCGGTCAGTTTAAGTGCGTCGCCGCGACGGGAGAAGGGAGCGAAGCCGGGCGGCCTCGGTCCCTTGGCGTGATCGCACGCCTGGCCGGTGAGGCGCCCGTACGGACCTCGCCCTCCACACGTCCGGGTGAGCGTCCGGCGTGTCGCTCGCGCGGGCGGCGGGTGCCGGGGGTGGCCTGGCCTCTCTCCGACGCAGTACGTCACCGTCACCAGGAGGTCCCCATGAGGTCTCGTCCCACGTCCCGCCTGCGCCCGGCCGCGGCCACCGCCGCCGCGCTGGTCTCCCTCGCCGTCGCCGCGCCCGCCCACGCGGCGGGGGAGACGGCCCCCGAGCGGTCGAGCGGCGTCTTCCTCACCGTCACGGGGCAGGACAACGCCTGGGTGCGCGGGGTGCTGCTCGACTGCGTGACCCAGCGGCCGGCGCACCATCCGCACGCGGCTGCGGCCTGCGCGGCGATCGACAAGGCGGGCGGCGACTTCGACGCGCTGCCGACGACGAAGTCGGGGATCTGCACCAAGCAGTACGCCCCGGTCACCGTGAGCGCGACGGGGCTGTACCGGGGCAAGCCGGTCAGCTGGAACAAGACGTACGGCAACGCCTGCGAGATGGGCTACTCGACGGGCGCCGTCTTCCGCTTCTGACGACGTCGGCCGACGCCCACCCCAGGGCGCCGCCCCGCACCTTTCCTCGGCGGTGTGCGGCGCCTAGGGCCCTTCTGACGGATCTCCGTGGCGTCGCGACGCCCGGCACGCACTCTCGCCGCACGGTGTGAAGGGACAGGTGGCTCCGCCACATGACCCTTCACACCGCGCGCCGAGCGCACGCACCGAATGCCGCTCCTTCTCCCACGGAGATCCGTCAGAAGGGCCCTAGGGCGTACTGCGCGAGAGCACCATCGCCAGTGTGAGCATTCCGATGACGACCCAGCCGAACCACAGCCAGCCGTTGCTCCCCAGCGCGACCGTGTACGCGGTCACCGCGACCAAGCCTCCGATGGTGAATACACCCATCGTCTTCGTAGAATCAGGCATCGCCCTGCCTCCTCCCGGCAGCCCGGCGCCTCGACGCCAAGACCGCGGCCTGAGACCATCCTCGCCTGCGAAGACCCTTCGCCGCTAGCGCCCGCGCGCGGCCAGTGAGGCGAGATAGGCGTTGTACGCCTCCAGCTCCTTGTCGCCGTCACGGTCCGCGGCCCGGTCCGTGCGCCGTGCCTGGCGCTGTTCGGAGCGGTACCACTGGAAGAGCAGCGCGAGCAGCACGAGGACCGACGGCACCTCGCTGAACGCCCAGGCGATGCCTCCGGCGGCCGTCTGATCGGCGAGGGCGTCGATGCCGAGCGAGGACGGCGGATTCTTGTAGGTGCCGACCATCGGCTCGGACGCCATCATCAGGGCGATGCCGAAGAACGCGTGGAACGGCATGCCGGCGAACAGCTCCAGCATCCGCATGATGTATCCGGGCCGGTGCGGCCCCGGGTCCACGCCCATGATCGGCCAAAAGAAGACCAGGCCGACCGCGAGGAAGTGCACCATCATCCCGATGTGGCCCACCTTGGACCCCATCAGGGTGTCGAAGAGCGGGGTGAAGTACAGCGCGTACAGGCTCGCGATGAACAGCGGGATCGTGAACGCGGGGTGCGTGATGATCCGCATGTAGCGGCTCTGCAGGACCCACAGCAGCCACTCGCGCGGGCCCTTGTGGCCGCGGCGGGCCGAGACAGGCAGCGCGCGCAGGGCGAGGGTGATCGGCGCGCCCATCAGGATCAGGATCGGCGACAGCATGCTGATGATCATGTGCTGCACCATGTGCACGCTGAACATGACCATGCCGTAGTCGTTCAGCTTGGTGCACATGACGAGCAGGATGGTCAGCACGCCCACCACGAAGGAGACGGTGCGCCCGACCGGCCACTTGTCACCGCGCCGTACGAGGCGGACCACACCCCAGCCGTAGAGCGCGAGGGCCACCAGGGAGCCGATGAGGAAGAAGGGGTCGGCCGAGAGCTCGAGCCCGCGCCCCAGCGTGAACGGCGGCAGATCCATGTTCATGCCGTGCCCGCTGTGATCCATCCACTGGCTCCTGATTCGTGCGGTTGTGCGCTGTGTGTCCGCACCAGACTAGAACGGCCCCCGGACGCCGACGCGTCCGGGGGCCGTTCGAAAAGAGGGTGGGCTCAGAGCACGCACTCCGCCTCGGCGTAGCGCTCGTCCGGCACCGTCTTGAGCGTTTCGACGGCCTCGGCGAGCGGGACCATCGTGATGTCCGTGCCGCGCAGCGCCGTCATCTTGCCGAACTCGCCGCGGTGCACGGCCTCCACGGCGTGCCAGCCGAACCGGGTGGCGAGGACACGGTCGTACGCGGTGGGGGTGCCGCCGCGCTGGACGTGTCCGAGGATCACCGGGCGCGCCTCCTTGCCCAGGCGCTGCTCCAGTTCGCCGGAGAGCCGCGTGGCGATGCCCGCGAACCGCTCGTGGCCGTACATGTCCTTGGTGCCCTCGTCGAAGTCCATTGTGCCCTCGCGGGGCTTGGCGCCCTCGGCGGCCACGACGATCGCGAACTTCTTGCCCGCGGAGAAGCGCTCGCCGACCTTCCGCGCCAGTTCCTCGATGTCGAAGGGCCGCTCCGGCACGACGATCGCGTGCGCGCCCGCCGCCATGCCCGAGTGCAGTGCGATCCAGCCGGTGTGCCGGCCCATGACCTCGACGATCAGGACCCGCTGGTGCGACTCGGCGGTCGTCTTGAGCCGGTCCAGGGCCTCGGTCGCCACGCCGACGGCGGTGTCGAAGCCGAACGTCACGTCGGTGACCGCGATGTCGTTGTCGATCGTCTTGGGCACCCCGACGATCGGCAGACCGGCGTCCGAAAGGAGCCGGGCCGCCTTCAGCGTGCCTTCGCCGCCGATCGGGATGACCGCGTCCAGGCCCAGGTCGGCGAGGTGGCCCTTGGCCCGCTCGACGCCGTCGCGCAGATGCGCGGGCTGGACACGGGAGGAGCCGAGAATCGTTCCGCCTCGCGCCAGGATGCCGCCCACCGCGTCCAGGTCGAGCTTGCGGTAGTCGCATTCGAGCAGACCGCGCCAGCCGTCGTGGAAGCCGATGACCTCGTCGCCGTGGTCGACGACGGCACGGTGCACGACCGAGCGGATGACGGCGTTGAGACCGGGGCAGTCGCCGCCGGACGTGAGGACACCAATGCGCATAGCCCGCCAACGTCTTTCATAAAGAGGGGCCCTTTTGCTGCGTGGGCCGGAATCCGGACCACGTCGTCCGGCGGGAACCCCGCCACCCTATAGGCGGCAGGGGGCGGGGCCGCACCGGGCGTCCGACTGCTGGACTGTGCCGCTCACCTGTGCGGCAATGGCCTCAGGCGGGCTGCTGCGCCGCGTTCATGCGCTCGGCGCGCAGCGCCTCGTACCACCGGTCGTCGGTCGGCGGCAGCGCGTTCACGTCGAGGGCCAGCTTCAGGAGCAGGTCCGCGATCAGCGGGTTGCGGGCCAGGACGGGACCGTGCATGTACGTGCCGAAGACGGTGCCGTTGTACGCGCCCTCGGTGCCGTCGCCCGTGCCGTTGCCACGGCCCAGCGAGACACGTGCCAAGGGCCGTGCGGAGGGGCCGATGTGCGTGATGCCCTGGTGGTTCTCGAAGCCGGTCAGCGGGGGCAGGCCCAGCTGCGGGTCGATGTCGCCCAGGACGTCGCCGACGCAGCGGTCGCCCTCGCCGCGGGTGGAGATCACGTCGAGCAGGCCCAGGCCCGGCTCGCGCTGGCCGAGGTCGTTGATGAACTCCTGGCCCAGGATCTGGTAGCCCGCGCACACCGAGAAGACGATCGCGCCGTTGCCCACGGCGCGCTGCAGTCCGCCGTCGCGGCGCAGGCGCTCGGCCGCCAGGCGCTGCGGGCGGTCCTCACCGCCGCCGATCAGGTAGATGTCGCCGGAGGTGGGGATCGGCTGGTCGCTGCGCACGTCGTAGCGCTCGACCTGGAGGCCGCGCTGGTGGGCGCGGCGCTCCACGACCAGGGCGTTGCCCTGGTCTCCGTACGTGCTGAGCAGGTCGGGGTAGACCCACACCAGCCGCAGGCTGTTGTCGCTCATGCTCATTCGTCCCTACGAGGGTCTAGAGGGTCTGGTGGGGTCAGTTGCCGACGCGGCGGCGCAGGTCCTGGAACGCGGTGTAGTTCGCGATCGTCTCGATGCGTCCGGGCGGCGCCAGCTGCACGGCCTCGTCGAGGGACTCGCAGACCCTGAAGTCCAGGCCGGCGACCTCGAGACGCACGGCGAGGTCCAGCTTGCGGTCGCCGAGCACGAAGATCGGGTGACCGGCCAGGCGCGTGTAGTCGACGTCCCACAGCCAGGAGGTGTCGGTGCCGTCGGCGCCGCGGGCGTTCACGGACAGCACCACCGGGGTGGGCGGCGGGTCGATCAGCGAAAACGTCTCGAGCCAGCCCGCGGGGTTCTTCGCGAGGAGCAGGCGCAGGTCACGGCCCTGGAACTGCACGACGTCATAGCGTCCGGCGACGGCCTGCACCTGGTACATCCGCTCCAGGGCGACCTGCGGCGGCACGCCGAAGACGGCGGCGACGGCGGCCGACGTGGTGGCGTTGGCCTTGTTCGCGCGGCCCGGCAGCTGCAGATGGATCGGCCAGGCCGAGCCGTGCGGGTCGAGGACGTGGTCGCCGGAGAGCACCCAGCTGGGCGCGGGGCGGCGGAAGCCGCACTCGCCGCAGAACCAGTCGTCGCCGGGGCGCTGCATGACACCACCGCAGGAGGGGCACGACCAGGCGTCGTCCTTCCACTCCTGTCCGGCGGCCACCCACACGACGTTCGGCGACGAGGACGCCGCCCAGACGACCAGCGGGTCGTCCGCGTTGGCGATCACGACCGCCTTGGAGCCTGCCAGGCCCTCGCGCCAGTTCTCGGCCATCATGCGGGTCTCCGCGGCACGGTCCAGCTGGTCGCGCGAGAGGTTGAGCAGCGCGATCGCCTTGGGCTCCACGTCGCGGGCGACACCGGCGAGATACTTCTCGTCGACCTCGATCACGCCGAAACGGGCGTCCGAGCCGCCCGCGAGGGCCGAGGTGATCCCGGCCGGCATGTTCGCGCCCAGCGCGTTCGACACGACGGGCCCGCTGGCGCGCAGCGCCTCGGCGAGCAGCCGGGTCGTGGTCGTCTTGCCGTTCGTGGCGGAGACGAGCACCACGTCCAGGTGCGTGGCGAGACGCCCGAGCAGGTCGGGGTCGAGTTTGAGCGATACGCGGCCGCCGATCACCGATCCGCTGCCGCGGCCCGCCGCGCGCGACACCGCCGCGGCCGCCTTGCCCGCCGTCACGGCCAGCTTGGCCCGCGGCGACAGCGGGTCCGTGTTGCCTGCCATCAGTTCTGGATCCTCCTTGCTTACGGCGCCGCGCCTGCCCCCGGCAACGCGATGAACCTCAGCCTATCGAGATCCATTGTCCAGCCCGAACCGCGGCACCACCCCGACCCCGGGGTTCACCAAGGACCGTACCCTTGCGGCCATGCGACACGGCTCGATCCCGGGCGCCTCGGGGCGCGTACGACCTCTGACACTGCTCGGTGACCCCGTGCTGCACAAGCCCTGTGAGGAGGTCGCCGACTTCGGTCCCGAACTGGCCCGGCTCATCGAGGACATGTACGCCACGATGTACGCGGCCCAGGGCGTGGGTCTGGCGGCCAACCAGATCGGCGTGAACCGGCGGGTCTTCGTGTACGACTGCCCGGACGACGACGATGTGCGTCATCTCGGGTACGTGGTGAACCCCCGCCTCGTGGAGGCCGACGGGGTGGTCGTGCGCGGGCCGGAGGGCTGTCTCTCGCTGCCGGGTCTGGAGGCGGGCACGCCGCGCTTCGACCACGCGGTGGTGGAGGGCGTCACGATGCTCGGTGAGCCGGTGCGGGTGCACGGGACCGGCTGGTTCGCGCGCTGCCTGCAGCACGAGTGCGACCACGTGGAGGGCGGCGTCTACACCGATCGCGTCACGGGATGGCGGCGGCGCAAGGTTCTGCGGGCCGCCGCCAGGGCGCCCTGGAGCAGCTGACGTCTCGCGTCGGGCCGCTCCTGAAAGGCCTTCAGAAGCCGGGGCCGCCGACGCGGTCGCCCGCCGCCGCGAGGCGTCCCCACAGCAGGTCGGCCAGGCTGCTGACCAACTCGGCGCGCGGGCAGGGGCGTTCGCCCAGCCACCAGTCGCCCGCCGCGTGCATCATGCCGACGATGCCGTGGCCCCACACACGAGCGAGCTGCGCGCTGCCCGGTCCGAGGTCGACCCGCTCCTCGATGACCTGCGCGAGCTCCTCGCCCATGCGGCGCAGGACGGGTGCGGAGTGCAGTCCCACGTCGAAGCCCTGGTCGCCGGGGGCGGCGGCGTCCGAGGGGTGCATGAGGAAGCGGTAGACCTGCGGGCGGGCCTCGATCGCCGCGAGGTAGGTGTCCAGGGTCTGCTCGACGCGCTCGCGCCGCTCGGCCGGGGCGTCCAGGGCCGCGCGCAGCGCTTCGAGGAGTGCGTCGGTGTGCCGCTTGGCGAGCGCGGCGTACAGGCCGCCCTTGTCGCCGAAGTGCCGGTACAGGATCGGCTTGGTGATGCCGGCCTCCGCGGCGATGGCGTTCATCGAGGCGCCGGGGCCGTCGCGGAGCACCACCCGGTCGGCGGCCTCCAGCAACTCGCGCCGCCGGCGCTCGGCAGACCGTTGCTGATCGGTCTGCTGTGTGGTGGTCTCCATAGCGATTCTCTCCCCGCCCATGCGATTGCGTGACGCACGCGCAACGTAACACCCCGCGTGCGACGGCGATCGAACGGGCGGCCGGGAGTTGACATCGGCTACCCGCCAGTAACAGACTCCAGTTACCGCAAGTAACGCACGTCTTCACCGCAGGTCCTGGAGGGGTCATGGCCGAGTTCACCATGGAGCTCAACGACGAACAGAAGGAGGTCCGGGACTGGCTCCACGGGTTCGCCGCTGACGTGATCCGGCCTGCCGCCGCCGAGTGGGACGAGCGCGAGGAGACCCCTTGGCCGATCATCCAGGAGGCGTCGAAGCTGGGGATCTACTCCCTGGACTTCTACGCCCAGCAGTTCTTCGACCCCACGGGCCTCGGCATCGTGATGGCCACCGAGGAGATCTTCTGGGGTGACGCGGGCATCGGCCTGTCCATCATGGGCACCGGTCTGGCCGCCGTCGGCGTGCTCGCCAATGGCACCGAGGAGCAGATCGGCACCTGGATACCGCAGATGTACGGCGACGTGAACGACGTAAAGGTCGCCGCCTTCTGCTCCTCCGAGCCCGACGCCGGCTCCGACGTGGCGGCGATGCGCACCCGCGCCGTCTACGACGAGGCCAAGGACGAGTGGGTCCTCAACGGCACCAAGACCTGGGCGACCAACGGCGGCATCGCCAACGTCCATGTCGTCGTCGCGGTCGTCGACCCCGAGCTCGGCTCCAAGGGCCACGCCTCCTTCATCATCCCGCCGAACACCCCCGGCCTCTCCCAGGGCCAGAAGTTCAAGAAGCACGGCATCCGCGCCTCGCACACCGCCGAGGTCGTCCTGGAGGACGTCCGCGTCCCCGGCCACTGCCTGCTCGGCGGCAAGGAGAAGCTCGACGAGCGCCTGGCCCGCGCCAAGGAGCGCGCCAAGAAGGGCGGCGAGCGCGTGAAGAACGCGGCGATGGCCACCTTCGAGGCGTCTCGCCCGGCGGTCGGCGCCATGGCCGTCGGCACCGCGCGCGCCGCGTACGAGGAGGCCCTGGAGTACGCCAAGACGCGTACGCAGTTCGGTCGCCCGATCATCGACAACCAGGGCGTCGCCTTCCAGCTCGCCGACATGCGTACGCAGATCGACGCAGCCCGTCTGCTCGTCTGGCGTGCCTCGTGGATGGCGAGCACGGGCAAGAAGTTCGAGTCGGCCGAGGGGTCGATGTCGAAGCTGTACGCGAGCGAGGTCGCCAAGAAGGTCACCGCGCAGGCGGTGCAGATCCTCGGCGGCAACGGCTTCACGCGTGAGTACCCGGTGGAGCGGATGCACCGGGATGCCGCGATCTACACGATCTTCGAGGGCACGAGCGAGATCCAGCGTCTGGTGATCGCGCGCACGCTGTCGGGGATGCCGATTCGCTAGGCGCCGCTGGGCGCCTGCGGCACCAGCTTGATGACGTAGGAGATGGACAGGCAAGTTTGCAAGTTTGCCTGTCCATCTCCTACGGTCGTTCCATGACCGAAAAGCCCGGCGACCCGACCCCCGAGCAGCTCGCCGCCGATCTCACGGCCGTGCTCGGACGCGTCGTGCGGCGGCTGCGGACGGCGTCGCCCGGGGCCGGGCTCAGTGCGTCGCAGCGCACCGTCCTCGCGCTCCTGGACCGGGAGGGGCCCGCCACCACGGCCGCCCTGGCCCGCACGGAGCTCGTGCGGCCGCAGTCGATGCGGATGACGGTGGGCGCCCTGGAGAGCATGGAGCTGGTCGAGCGCGCCCCCGATCCCAGCGACGGGCGGCAGTCCGTCGTCTCGGTGACGGAAAAGGGGCGCCGCACCCTCGCGGACGCGCGCGCCGCCAAGCACGGATGGCTGTCGGGCGCCATCACCGACGGCCTCGATGCCGACGAGCAACGCCAACTGTCCGACGCGGTCGTGCTGTTGGAGCGACTGGTGCACCAGTGAGAGTGCCGGTCCCGGCGCGTCCGAGACCGAAGCCCGACGCCGCCGACGATCAACTCCCCGGCCCCGCCCACGTACGAAAGATCTGAGCCATGACTGCCACCACCCTCGACCCCACCACGGCCCTCGTCCTCGTCGACCTCCAGAAGGGCATCACCGCCCTGCCCACGGCCCACCCCGCCGCGGAGATCGTCGAACGGTCGGCCCGGCTCGCCGGTGCCTTCCGCGAGCGCGGCCTGCCGGTGGTCCTCGTCCGGGTCACCGGCGGCGCCCCCGGGCGCACCGAAGGCCCCGCCCGCGGCGGCGAGGTGCCCGCCGACTGGGCCGACCTGGTCCCCGAACTCGGCCGCCAGGACAGCGACATCGTCGTCACCAAGCAGCAGTGGGGCGCCTTCTACGGCACCGACCTCGACCTCCAGCTGCGCCGCCGGGGCGTCACCCAGGTCGTCGTCGCCGGCATCGCGACGAGCATCGGCGTCGAGTCGACGGCCCGCGCGGCACACGAGCACGGCTACCACGTCACGGTCGCCGTGGACGCGGTGACCGACATGGACGCCCAGGCGCACCGCAACAGCATCGAGAAGATCTTCCCCAGGCTCGGCGAGACGGACACGGCGGAGGCGATCGCGAAGCTGCTCCAGGCGTCCTAGATCTGCGCCTGGGGCGCGTAGACGTACGGCGTCGTCACGCTCAGCGGTGCGAAGCCCAGGCGCCGCAGGATCGGGCGGCTGTCGTCGGAGGCGTCCACCTGGAGGTAGCGGTAGCCGCGGGCGGCGGCGATGCGGGTGCGGTACGCGACCAGGGCGCGGTAGATGCCCTTGCCCCGCCACTGCGGCGCGGTGCCGCCGCCCCACAGGCCGGCGAAGTCGGTGCCGGGGGAGAACTCCATCCGGGCCGAGCTCACCGGTACGTCACCGGCCATCGCGACCACCGCGACGATGGTGTCGGGGGCTTCGGTCAGCTGGGTGAGGACGCGCTGGGCGAGGCGTTCGCCGAGTGCCGCGCTGTCCTCGCCGAAGGCCACGTTGTGGGCGTCCGCCATGAGCCGCACGCCGGACGCGTCGGTCACCGGGAGCAGGCTCACCCCCGCGGGCAGTTCGGGCTCCGTGGACAGATCGGCGACCTCGGCCACCATCACGGTCTCCGGCGGCTCCGGGACGAAACCGGCCGCCCGCAGCCGGTCGGCGAGGTCGGCCGGGCGGTCGTGGGAGTGCAGCTTCCACTCGAAGTCGCGCCCGAGCGAGGTGAAGTGGCGGACCTGCTCGGCGATGACGGCGTCCGCCGTGGCCTCGTCGATGTCCGCCCAGTGGACGCCGTTCCAGTCGTGCGCCGCGCCGGTCTGCCGGACGACGCCTCCGTCCCGCTCGACGCGCGCACCGGGGCTGTCCGCCTGTGCGCCGCGCCGGATCTGCCGGTCGTACGCCGTCAGTACCGCTTGATGATCCATGCGGGCACTTCAGCAGCGGCGGCGGGACGCGGCAACCGATTTTGCCGCGCGCGGTCAGGCGTGCCAGTGGCAGCGGAGGGCGGCGGTGGCGAATCCGGGGCCGAAGGCGACGACGACGCCACGGGCGCCGTCGTCGGGGGGCGCGGCGTGGGTGCGTTCGAGGATCCGCAGGACGCTGACACCACCGAGGTTGCCCTCGTCGGCGAGGGTGTCGGTCGAGTGGCGGATGTCGTGCGGCGTCAGGCTCAGGGCGGCGGCGGTGTCGGAGATGATGCGCGGGCTGCCGGGGTGGATGACGGCGAAGTCCGGTTTCTGTGGTCCGTGCCAGTCCGTGACGGCGGGCAGCACGTCGTCGGCGGCGGTGAGGGCCTTCTTCGTGGAGTCGAAGTGGAACCCGTCGGTGGCGATGCGCCCCTGATAGCGGTCGAGACTGTCCGGCAGGACGTACTCGAAGCTGTCGTCGATGGCCATTCCGGAGGCCGACGGTTCGCCGGTGAGAACGGTAGCGGCGGCGGCGTCCCCGAACAGTGCCTTGTAGATCATCGATTCGATCGTGGTGTCCGCGTGGTTGTAGACCGTGGATATGACCTCCGCGGCGACCACGAGGACCTTGCTGCCGGGGCGGGCGGAGATCAGGTCGGCGGCACGGAGCAGGGCCTGGGCGCCCCCGGCGCAGGCCAGGGTCGTCAGCGCGATGCGACGCACCGTGGGACGCAGCCCCAGGCGGGCCACCAGGTGTACGTCGAGGTTCGGCACCGCCCAGCCGGTGACATGAGCCGTGACGATCGCGTCGATGTCATCGGCCGTGAGCCCGGCGGTGTCGAGGGCCGCATGGGCGGCGCGCTCGGCCATGTCGACGGCATCGCGGAACGCGGTCTCGGCCCGCTCGGTGATGCCGGCCCGGCCCGCGACGGCGGGAGAGTCGACGGGACGCGTGAAATAGCGGGTGTGAACACCGCAGTTGCCCACGACGCGGAGGATCGCGCCGAGCCGGGGATGGTCGGGGTGGTGCGCACGTATGTCATCCGCGATCTCAGCGGTCGTGACCTTGTGGTCGCCGAAGACGGTCCGGGGTCTTGATACGTAGGCGGGCACGAGGTGGCTCCCACTGGCTCGTCGGATGTGGGGGGTGCGGCACAACGTACTTCACCGCGCTGAACTGGTCCCCTCCGACAACCGGAGTCCTGGAAACGTGTCGCTCGGTCAGCGGGCCCGCAGCATGGGAGCGCGCGTGTGGCTTCGCTTCTCGCCGGGGTGGAACACCATGATGATCAGCCGGGCGCCGGGCGCCGTCATCGGCTGCGCCGCACACATCGTCAGCCAGCCGGGGCCCTGTTGGGCGTGGTACAGGGGACGCTCGTCGCCGTCCGGGTGCGAGAAGAAGTCGCCGGCTCCGTAGAGGGGAGCGGCTTCGGGGTCCGCCAGGACTTCCTTCTCTATCTGGCTCAGGACCTCGTCGTCCGGCCGTGCCGCGAGCGCGGCACGCAGCTGGGGCAGGACCATGGGGGCCCAAGCGGAGTGCCAGTCCGTCAGGGACCGTCGCCCCTCGGGATCGAGGAGCATCCAACGCATCGTGTTGCCGGGCACGTTCCCGTTCGGGAACAGCTCGGCGAAGGGTTCGTTGTAGGCGAGCATGTCCCACGACGCGTCGGTGACGTACGCCATGTGCCGGATGCTTTCGACGGCCTCCTGCCAGACGCCCGGGATCTCCTTGCCCGACGACTGGTGCAGCGGGCCCGGAGGTTCCTGCAGCAGCGCGAACCGGCAGAGCGACACCCACTCCTGTTCGTTCAGGCCGAACAGCAGCGCGACATCCCGCAGCAGCGAAGCCGGCGGGTTGGGGTAACTGCCCGACTCCAGGCGGTGGTACGTGCCGATGGCGCGGTGCAGCAGCTGGTCGACCTGGTGCTGCGAGAGACCGCGAGCGCGCCGCCCCTGGCCCGTGGGGCGGCTGAAGCCGTGCGATTCGGGGGCTATGAGGGCGCGTCGTTCGCGGAGCAGAGCGCGGAGCGCCGTCTTGTTCATGGTGGGTAATCCCTCTTGATGCACGCCGAGTTGAGCATCAGCAGTCTAAATATTCTCACCAGCTTTGGTAGTAAAGATTGCCCGAAGAAAAACGATCAGTCGATGCGGCACCATGGAGGGAGCGCGACCACCGACCTGCGAGTTCCGGCGTCGGTGGGCACGCGGACACAAGTGTGGGGCGCCTTGGCCGGGGAGCTTGAAATTGGCTGAAATTCCTCGGCGTCGGGTACCCCCTAGGCCCATTGGGCCGCTGCGGGAAGAGTATGGATCGGTTGTTCGTATTCCGATGAGTGTGGTCGGAAACGTCGCACTCGGGACGTACGGCGCATGACTTCCCGGACCGGTTCCTGGGTCCACTGGCTGCGGCCGGTGCCGTCACTCGCCATTACGTAGCGGCCACGGTACCGGCCGCCCGCGGTTGTCCCCGGGCGGTGCACCCGGGGGAGTCGACCGGGGAGTCACCCGGCGGGGAGCTGCTCCTCGGCCCGGGCCAGGATCTCCGTCACGCGCAGACCGAACCGCACGTCGCAGGCGTGCGGCCGGCCGGATCGTGCCGCGTCGACGAGCGCGTCGACCGCGAGGCGGAACGCGTCGAGTGCCTCGCCCCCCGTCGGCATCAGCGTCGTCCCCGCCTCGCCGCGCAGCTCCACCGTCACCCCCGCGGCCTTCGGCGGCGTGGTCAGGCTCAGCGTCGCCGTGCTCGACGCACCGCCGCTGTGCCGCAGGATCAGATGGACCAGGTCCGCCTGTCCCGCCGCCGCCGTCACGTCGGTGACATCGCCGAGCACCGGCAGCAGGATGGACAGGGCGTGCGGGCCGACGTCCCACAGGCCGCCGCGCCGCGCCCGCCACGGCGAGGAGAACGGGCTCGTCCCGTCCGCCGCGTAGAACGGGCCGTACCAGTCGGCGCGGCCCGTGAACCAGCCCTCCGTCGCCGCCTGCTCCGTCACCCAGGCCGCCGTCGGCCCGGCGAAGCGCAGCGTGAAGAAGACGACGGACGCCACCCGGGCCGCCTCGGCGGCCGCCGCGAGCTCGCGTGCCGCGGCCGGCGTCGTCGCCACCGGCTTGTCCAGGAGCAGATGGCAGCCCGCCGCCGCGGCCCGCGCGGCCAGCGGTGCCTGCACGTCCGGGGGTACGGCGAACGCCACGGCGTCGCTCGCGGCGAACAGGTCGTCCACCTCCGTGTACGCCGTGGTCGCGTGCGCCGACGCCAGCGCGGCCGCCGCGTCGGGCCGCCGCCCCCACACGCCGGAGAGCTCCGCTTCCGGGTGCGCGGCGAGCGCGGGAGCATGCGTGGACGAGGCCCAGGGACCCGTGCCGGCCAGTCCAATGCGCAATCTCTTCATGGTCGGCATTATGGCTGACTCCATACCGTCCGTTGCGGCGAAGCCCAGTGGCCGCACGGCAGTTGGCCGCTCTTCGTTCTTGTGTCCAAGGCCCCGGTGGCTTGATCTCGATTCCGAACTCGGCGGTGGTGAAAGCCCATTCACCCGCTATGGTGAATTCCCATTCACCTCCTTTCGCCTTCCTTCACTTCTCCGGAGTTTCGTGTCCACGCTGGAGCGATCATGAAGTTCGCCCCGAAATCTTCCGCAGATAGCGCAGGCATATGCGCCCGCCGCGACGCCGAAGCGACGAAAGCCGCCATCATCCGCGCTGCCCGGTACCTCCTGGCCCGGCACGCGCACGCCGACATCACGCTCAGGGCGGTGGCCGAACGGGCCGGTGTGAGCGCGCCCCTGATCCTGAAGTACTTCGGAAACAAGGAGGCGCTCTTCGCCCGCGTCATGTCCTTCGAGGCCGACGCCGAGGCACTGCTGGACGCGCCCCTGGCCGCCCTGGGCCGCCACATGGTCCACCACCTGCTGACCGGCCAGGCCGAGCACGGCGCCGATCCCATCCTGCGGATCGTCTTCGCGCCGCTCCACCGGGAGCAGGGCGACACCCTGCGCGACAACTTCCGTGCGCAGGTGGTGGACCGGCTCAGGGAGCGCCTCGAAGGACCGGACGCGGGCGTACGCGCCGAGCTGGCGGTGGGCACGCTGCTCGGCCTCGGCGTGATGTACGGGATAGCCCGCGGGCCGCACGTGCGCGGCACACCCGTCGCCGAAATCACCGCGCGCTACGCACCCACCGTGCAGGCTTTCCTCACGCCCCCCGAGGGGCAGCCCTGAACCCCGCCGACCTCCGAAACGGAGAGCACGCATGACGAACGCGAGTGAACGCCCCGCCCTGGCAGCCGAGTTGGGCATGGAGCCGCACCCCGAAGGCGGCTGGTTCGTCGAGACCTGGGCGTCGGACCACTCCTTCACGCCCGCCGGCTACCCCGGCGCCCGTACGGCGGCCACCGCCATCTACTTCCTGCTCTGCCCGGGAGAGGAGTCCCGCTGGCACCTGGTGCGCTCGGACGAGATCTGGCTGTGGCACCGCGGAGGACCGCTCGACCTGCGCCTGGGAGGAGACGGCGAGGCCCCGAAGGAGGGGGCGGCGCCCATGCGTCTGGGTCCGGGCGTCGAGCGCGGTGAGCGCCCGCAGATCCTGGTGCCCGGCGGCGTGTGGCAGGCGGCGCGCCCCGCCGGTGACGAACCGGTCCTGGTGAGCTGCGTCGTCGCGCCCGGCTTCGACTACGCGGACTTCCGGCTCGCGGACTGACGAGGTGTCGCCGTCGCGGGCGCGTCCTGCGACGAGCGCACCACCGGGCGCGCGGAGCTCTTCCCGCGGTGCACGACGCCGACCGCCGCGAGCCCGACCACCAGGCCCAACGCCGTCTGTACGCCGAAGTGTTCGCCGAACATCAAGGCTCCCCACACGGCCGTGACCGGCGCCATCAGGAACATGAGCGTGTTGACCTGCGTGACCCCGGAGCGCCGCAGGATCAGCCAGTAGAGCCCGTACCCGCCGAAGGTGGAGAGCGTCACCAGCCAGCTGATCGCCACCCAGAACGAAGCCTCCGCAGGCGGGGTCGCGGCGCCCGCGCCCACGGCCAGCGCCGTGAAGATGACGGCGCTGGTCACGCAGTGGACCGTCATGGAGACCGCCGGGGCGACGGGGCGGGGGGAGCGGCGGTCCAGGAAGGTCGCCGCGACCAGCGAGAACATCCCGAGGAACGGCACCGCGTAGGCCCACCAAGGGGCGTCGGTGCCGCCCGTGGCGTCCGCCGCGGTCACGATGACGACCCCGGTCACGCCGAGGGCGAGGCCCAGCCACTGGGTGCGCGAGACGTACTGGCCGAGCAGTGGTCCGGCCAGG
This sequence comes from Streptomyces sp. NPDC050439, assembly GCF_040655335.1. NCBI lineage: Bacteria > Bacillati > Actinomycetota > Actinomycetes > Kitasatosporales > Streptomycetaceae > Streptomyces > Streptomyces sp. NPDC050439. The sequence continues at coordinate 447,294 of NZ_JBFAJT010000002.1, read as the reverse complement.
GCGCCCGCCACCAGGGGCTGGGTGCCGTCGATCAGGGCGGTGGTGCCGCTGGATACGCCGAGCTGGATCGCGTAGTACACGGTGAGCAGATAACCGCTCTGTGACAGCGTGCCGACCGCGGCCTGCCGTATCGCGTCACGGGTCGTGAAGCCGCGCCAGGACGCCCGCGCCACGGTGAGGGCGACGACCGCGAGCACGAGGGCCAGCGGCAGGAACCGCCACATCAGGACCGTCACGGCGGACGCGCTCCCGGCGCCCAGCTTGGCCCCGATGAAACCCGAGCTCCAGGTCAGGACGAACGCGGTCGAGAGCAGGACGTTCATGTCGTTCCTCCGAGCGAGGTATACAGATCTGTCTACTCTGCCGCGAGTATACAGATCGGTTTACCATGGGGGCATGACCGAGCTGCTGAGTGAGATCGTGAGAAGCGCCGGCGGGGCGGAGGGCGCACCGCACCGGATCGTCATGACGCCGGCCGCGCGGCGCGCCCTGGACGCCGCGAGCGCGCTGTTCTACGACCGCGGGATCCATGCCGTCGGGGTGGATCTCATCGCCGCCGAGGCCGGTGTCACCAAGAAGACGCTCTACGACCGCTTCGGCTCCAAGGAGCAGATCGTGGTCGAGTACCTGGCGGCCCGTGACGAGCGCTGGCAGGCCTTCCTCGGGCCGTACGTCGAGTCCGCGAGCACCCCGACGGCCAGAATCCTGGCCGTCTTCGACGCCTCGCGCGACTGGGCCGGCGCGCACGGCGACAAGGGCTGCAGCATGGTCAACGCGCACGCCGAGATCAGCGACCCCGCGCACCCCGCGTACCGGGTCATCGCCGGCCAGAAGGCGTGGATGCTCGCCCTGTTCACCGGCCTCGCCCGCGCCGTCGCGCCCCGGCGGGCGGCGGAACTCGGCCGGACGCTCATGCTGCTGCACGAGGGCGCCCTGGTCGCCCACGGCCTGCGCATCTTCCCGGACGCGATCGACCACGCCCGCGAAGAGGCGGCAGTACTGCTCTCGGCCCGGGTCTGACTGGCCCGGGAATCAGTGCCGTCTCACTGTCCCGAACAGTTGCGCACCGCCGGCTGCGGCGGGACCCGGCCCTCGGCATCGGGTTCCACCGTGGTCGCGAGGGTGTCGAGGAAGCGCTGGAGAGCGGGGGCGCCACCGGGGCCCAGGCTGCGGCGGATGGGCGGCACGGTCGCCGGGGCGTCCGCACCGCGCCGGGCCCCCGCGGTGGGGCAGGGCGCTTCCGCGGCGTCGACGGTCACGGCCCGGCGTATGAACTCGTCGACCGGGAGCCCGAGCTGGTCCGCGTTCCGCAGGACCGCCTCGTACTCGTCGGGCGTGAACAAGACCTGCACAGGCTTGGCACCGTCCATGAACGCATGATGCCGCTCGGGGGGTGCGCCGCGCGGTGCGGTTGGCATATTCGCCCTCGAAGGCGTGAAACGGCCCCGAGTGGACATGAACGGTCGGAAATAGAGGTAGGCCCCGACCGGACGGGGGAATCGCGATCGGGACCTACGTACTGTTCAACGGTGAACCAACGATCAGTGTTCCCAGGTAGGGAGCCTGTCGCTGTGAGCTGCGTTACGTGTCGGCAAGGGAACGCGCGACGCGGAATCCCACGTCGTCGATGCGGAACGTCGGGTGGCTGCGGCGCCGCACCGAGGCCCGGCAGCTCCAGTGCTCGTCGAACCACCCACCGCCCCGCAGCACCCGATAGGCGCCGTACACCTCGGGGTCGTACAGGTCCCAGCACCACTCCCACACGTTGCCGAGCATGTCGTGCAGGCCCCACGCGTTGGGCTGCTTGCCGCCCACCTCGTGGATCCGCCCCGAGCCGTTGCCGCCGTGCCAGGCGATCTCGTCGAGCGGCCCGTACCGCGCACCGGTCGTGCCCGCCCTGCAGGCGTGTTCCCATTCGGCCTCGGTCGGCAGCCGGTATCCGTCGGCGGTGCGGTCCCACTCGGAGCCCTCGCCGTCGTCGCCCTCGCCGTCGTTGCCGAGCCGATAGGCGGGCGTCAGGCCCTCGCGCAGGGACAGCGCGTTGCAGAAGCGGACCGCGTCCAGCCAGGAGACGCCCTCCACGGGCAGCCGGTCGCCGCGCGCGGTGCTCGGCCGCTCGCCGGTGACCTCCGCGTACTGCTCCTGGGTGACGGGGAACGGCGCGAGCTCGTGGGCCGCGACCTCCACCGCCCAGCTTCGCTGTGTCCGCCGGTCCGACAGCGTCACCTGCCCCGCCTCGACGCTGATCATCTTGTGCTCCGTACTCAGGTCGACAGCAGGCGGGCCGCACGCATCTGCAGGTAGCGCGTCTCGGGGATGCTCAGCGTACGCTTGGCCGCCAACTGGTAGGCGGCGCGGGCCGCTTCCGTCTCGCCCGCCCGCTCCAGGAGATGGGCGCGCACGGCGTCGAGCCGGTGATGCCCGGCCAACCGGTCCTCGATCGCCGCCACTTCGGCGAGTCCGGCGCGCGGTCCGTGCACCATGGCGAAGGCCACGGCCCGGCTGAGCTCGGCCATGGGTTCGGGAGCGCGGCGCACGAGAAGGTCGTAGAGGGCGAGGATCTGCGGCCAGTCGGTGTCGGCGGCGCGCGCGGCCTCGTCGTGCAGCGCGGCGATCGCGGCCTGCAACTGGTAGGCGCCCGCCGGGCCCTGGGACAGGGCCTTCTCGACCAGACCGCAGCCCTCCTCGATCGCGCGCCGGTCCCAGCGTGAGCGGTCCTGCTCGTCGAGCGGGATGAGTTCCCCGTGCGGGCCCGTGCGGGCCGCGCTGCGCGCCTCGGTGAGCAGCATCAGCGCGAGCAGCCCGGTCACCGCGCCCTCGTCGGGCAGCAGTGTGCGCACGGACCGGGTGAGCCGGATCGCCTCGCGCGCCAGATCCGAGCGGTGCAGGGCGCTGCCGGAGGTCGCCGTGTACCCCTCGTTGAAGATCAGGTAGAGCACCTGCAGCACCACCGTGAGCCGCTGATCACGGTCCTTCGGGCCGGGCTGCCGGAACGGCACGCCCTTGACCTTCGCCTTCGCCCTGCTGATGCGCTGCGCCATCGTCGCCTCGGGCACGAGATGCGCGCGGGCGATCTCGGCCGTGGTCAGTCCGCCGACCGCGCGCAGCGTGAGGGCCACCTGCGCGGCCGGGCTCAGATCCGGCTGGCAGCACAGGAAGAGCAGGGTCAGGGTGTCGTCGTCGGACGGTGCGCGGCTCTCGCCCGGCGGGGGCGCCGTGAAGGTGTCCCGGGGCGACAGCTGGGCCGCCTCCTCCTCGCGCCTGCGCCGGGCCTCGTCACTGCGCAGCTGGTCCATGAGCCGCCGCGACGCGACCCTGATCAGCCAGCCGCGGGGGTTCTCGGGAACGCCCTGTTCGGGCCACTGACGCGCCGCGGCGAGCAGCGCCTCCTGTACGGCGTCCTCGGCCTCGCCGAAGTGCCCGTACCGGCGCATGAGCGCGCCGAGGACCTGCGGCGCGTGCAGGCGCAGCAGGTCCTCGACCGCGGCTGTGCTGTTCAGGACGCGTCGTCCGGGCCGCCCATGATGGGGCGGATCACCACGGGGTAGTTCGGGGCGCCATCGGGGATCGGGCACTGCTGGATGCGGTTGGCGATCTCGGTGACGCGGTCCAGGCTCTCGCACTCCAGGACCCAGTAACCGGCGAGGACTTCCTTCGTCTCGCCGTAGGGACCGTCCGTGATGACGGGGCGGCCTTCCTTGTCCACGTCGACCAGGCGGGTCCGGGCCGGCTCGGCGAGACCCTGCCCGTCGACCAGCTCGCCGGACTCGGCCAGGTCGTTGTTGAGCGCGCCCATGAAGGCGAACATCGCCTGCAGGTCCTTCTCGCTCCACGACGGGCTCGTCGCGTTGGCCTTGCCGCTCTGCGCCTCGTAGTCCGCCTGCGTGCCCTGCACCATCACCAGGTACTTCATGACGTCTCTCCTCGACTGTGCGGTGGTCACCCCTTGTGGGCAACTCTCACAGGGGACGTCGGGGCCGACCACCTGTTCTCGACATTACGCCGGAAGAAATTCCGTGACTTCTTGAAAGGGCCGCCCGGACCCCGCCCACCAGGACGTTTCGGTGGTCGCCGAACCGCCGCGCGGCTACCGTCCCCGGCATGACCTACGCACAGCGAGCCGAGCAGTTCCGCGCCCTGCACCGCACCGGCGAACCCCTGCTGCTGCCCAACGCCTGGGACCACGCCTCCGCCGCGGCGCTCGCCCACGGCGGCTTCCCGGCGATCGGCACCACGAGCCTGGGCGTGGCCTCCGCCGCCGGCAAGGCGGACGCCACCGGCGGCACACGGGACGAGACCCTGAGCCTGGCCCGCGGCCTGGCAAGGCTGCCCGCACTGGTCACCGTGGACATCGAGGGCGGCTTCAGCGACCGGCCGGGCGAGGTCGCGGCGCTCGCGGCGGAACTCGCGGGGGCAGGTGTCGTCGGCGTGAACATCGAGGACGGCCGCCCGGACGGGACGCTGACCGACACCGTGCTGCAGTGCGAGCTGATCCGCGCGGTCAAGGAAGCGGCCCCCGGCCTGTTCGTCAACGCGCGCACCGACACGTACTGGCTGCGGGCCGGGGGAGCGGGCGAGACCGAGCGGCGGGCCGCCGACTACCAACTGGCGGGAGCCGACGGCCTGTTCGTCCCCGGGCTGCAGGACGAGAAGGCCATCACGGAACTGGTCGAAGGGATGGCCGGCCTGCCGCTGAACATCCTCTACGCGCCCGGCGCCCTGACCTACGAACGCCTCGCCGAGCTCGGCGTGCGCCGGGTGAGCAGCGGCTCGCTGCTCTTCCGCGCCGCGCTGCACGGAGCCGTCGAGGCGGCACGGGCGATCGCCCGGGGCGGCGCAGTGCCCCAGGACCTGCCCTCGTACGCGGACGCCCAGGCGCTCTCGGCGGCTTACGGCGAGGAGGCGTAGGGCGGCCCGTCGGCGTCCGGCCCACCGGGCCGCCCCGGCGTCTCGTCTCCGCCGTCCCGGGGTCCGCCTCCGTCGCGCTTCTCGTCCCCGTGGCCCGGCCACCACGCCCTGTGCCCGATCAGCGCCGTCAGCGCGGGCGTGAAGATCATCGCCATGACGAAGGCGGCGATGAGGATGCCGAAGGAGAGGGAGAAGCCCATCTGGGAGAGCGTCGAGTTGCCCGCGAGCATCAGCGTCGCGAACGTACCCGCCAGGATCACGCCCGCCGAGCCGATCGTCGGGCCCGAGTGGCGCACCGCCGTGCCCGCCGCGTCGTGCGGGGTGCGGCCCTCGCGGGCCTCCTCGCGCAGTCGCGACACCATGAGGATGTTGTAGTCCGTGCCGAGGGCGACCACGAACAAGTACATGATGACGGGCAGCATGAACATCAACCCGGGCTGGCTGCCGATCTGTTGGAAGAGCAGCGAGGTCGCGCCCAGGGTCGCGCCGAAGCCGAGCGCGACCGACAGCATCAGATACCAGGGCGCCACCAGGCTCCGCAGGAGCAGGCCGAGGATGACCATGATGGCGAGGGCGGCCACCGGGAAGACCACCGAGTAGTCCCGGTCCACGGCCTTGTTGATGTCGACGTACACCGCGGTCGTCCCTCCGACGAGTGCTTCGGTGCCGGCCGGGGCGTCCTCGTGGGCGACCGGGCGCAGGCGGTCCTTCACGGTCTCCAGGGCCTTGTCGGAGGCGGGCGGATCCGAGAGCACCACGGAGAACGACGCGGTGCCGCCGTCCTTGCTCAGCCGGGGCGGGGAAACCTCGCCCACGCCCTCGACCTTGTCCAGCTGCCCCCGGAAGGCGGCCGTCCGCGCTGCGGGCAGCGAGCCGTCGTCCGTCGAGGTGAGGTAGACGAAGGTGGGGTCGGTGGTGCCCGCGGGGAAGCCCTTCTGGAGGTCCTTCAGGGCGACCATCGACTCCTTGTCCTTGGGCAGCGAGGAGCCCGCGAGGTCGAAGTTGGCCCGGTAGCCGAGGGCGCCGAGCGTGAGGGCGCCCATGAACAGCGCCGACACCAGCGCCCAGACCGCCGGCTTACGGGCGACGGAGGCGCCGAGCCGCGCGAACCCGGTGCCCTGCGGCTCCCGCTGCCACGACTTCGAGGGCCAGAACACCTTGGTGCCGAGCAGCGAGACGACGGCGGGGACCAGGGTGAGCCCGGCGAGCAGCGTCACGAAGACCGCGATGGCCAGGGCGGGCCCCATGGAACGCAGCATGCCGAGCGAGGAGAGCGTGAGGGCGGCGAAGGCGACGATGACGGCGCCGGCCGCCGAGGTGATCGCCTCGCCGACCCGCTCGACGGCGTGCACCATGGCGCTCTTGGAATCCTCGCCCGCCCGCAGGGCCTCCCGGTAGCGGAAGAGCAGGAACAGGATGTAGTCCGTGCCGACGCCGAACAGGACGACGGTGAGCAGTTCCTGGATGGAGGAGTCGGCCTTCATGTCGAAGGCCTTGTTCGCGGAGGCGATGAGGCCGGTCGCCATCGGCGAGATGAGGCCGATCAGGACCACGGGGAGCAGTGCGATGATCGGGCTCCGGAAGATCACCAGGAGCAGCACGATGATGATCACGATCGTGCCCACGCCGACCAGGAGTCCGGCCCGCTCCGACGCGTCGCTCTCGTCGAGTGCCTGGGCGGCGGAGCCGGTGATCCCGGCCGAGAGGTCCGTGCCCTTCAGCTCGGGTCGGAGGTCGGAGCGCAGCTCCTCGACCGCGTCCTGCTGCGCGGTGTCCTCGGGGTCGGTGAGCTTCGGCATCGCGACGACCGACGTCTGCACCAGCTTGTTGGGCGAGACCGCGCCGGGCACCACCGCCTGCACCTCGGGGATCTTCTTGGCCTGCAGATCCCCGGAGACGCGGGTGACGTCCGCGGAGTCGGCCGCCGTCAGCTTTCCGCCGTCGGAGCGCTGGAAGACGATGATCGCGCCGACGTTCTGCTGCTTGGGGAACTCCGCTTCCTGCACGTCCGCCGCGCGGATGGACTCGTAATGGTCCGGCAGGAAGCTCGCCTCGTCGCTGCTGGAGGTGAGTTTCGGCGCCAGGGAGATCACGGCGCCGGCCGCCACGACCCACGCCAGGATGATCCACCACGGGCGACGGACCACGAATCGGCCCAGGCCAGAGAACATCGGCTGCTGCCTCTCCCTCGCCCCCGAGGCGTAACGGCGCGTTCTGACCAAGGATCTTCCGGACCGGGCGGCCCCGCCACTTGAGCCGTTCGGCCGAGAGGCGGGGCGCGCCCGGAAAGCCCGGGTGAAGCTCCGTGAAGCCTGTGCGCCGTCAGAAGTTGATCATGTGCCCGGCCAGGCCGTGCACCGCTTCCTTGACCGCCTCGCCGAGCGTCGGGTGCGCGTGCACGTTGCGGGAGACCTCGTGCACGGTCAGGTCCCACTGCTGGGCCAGGGTCAGCTCGGGAAGGAGCTCGGTGACGTCCGGGCCGATCAGGTGGGCGCCGATGATCTCGCCGTACCGCGCATCGCTGATGATCTTGACGAAGCCGACGGTGTCGCCCAGGCCGTGCGCCTTGCCGTTCGCCATGAACGGGAACTTGGCGACCTTGACGTCGAAGCCCTTCTCCTTGGCCTGCGCCTCGGTCCAGCCGAAGCTGGCGATCTGCGGCTGGGAGTAGGTGGCGCGCGGGATCATCGGGTAGTCGAGTTCCATCGTCTCGGCGCCCGCGAGGGTCTCGGCGGCCACCACGCCCATGGCCTCGGCGGTGTGCGCGAGCATCAGCTTCGCGGTGACATCACCGATGGCGTAGATGTGCGGCACGTTCGTCCGCCCGCGCCCGTCGATGTCGATGGCGCCGCGCTCGGTCAGCGCCACGCCCGCCGCCTCCAGGCCGAAGCCCTCGACGTTCGGCGCGAAGCCGATGGCCTGCAGGACCTTGTCCGCCTCCAGGACCTCCTGCTTGCCGTCCTTGCCCGTCACGGTGACCTTGACCTTGGCGCCGGACTCGTCGATCGACTCGACGCGGGTGGAGGTCTTCACGTCGATGCCGAGCTTGCGGTACTGCTTGGCCAGCTCCGTGGAGACGTCCGCGTCCTCCAGGGGCGCGATGCGGTCGAGGAACTCGACGATCGTGACCTTCACGCCGTAGTTGTGCAGGACGTAGGCGAACTCGATGCCGATGGCGCCCGCGCCCGCGATCACGATGGACTCCGGCACGGAGTCGGCGAGGATCTGCTCCTCGTACGTCACGACCCGCTCGGACCGCTGGGTGCCGGGCAGCAGCTTCGGGGTCGCGCCCGTGGCGATGATGCAGTTCTCGAACGTGATCGTGTCCGTGGAGCCGTCCGACTTGGCGACCTGGAGGGTGTTCGCGTCGAGGAACGTGCCCCGGCCGTCGAACTCGGTGATCTTGTTCTTCTTCATCAGGAAGTGGACGCCCTTGACGCGGCCGTCCGCGACCGTGCGGCTGCGGTTGAACGCCTCGCCGTAGTCGAAGGACACGTTCCCGTCGACCTTGATGCCGTACGTCTTCTGCTCGTGCGTGAACAGGTGGGCCAGCTCGGCGTTGCGCAGCAGCGCCTTGGTCGGGATGCAGCCGACGTTCAGGCAGACACCTCCCCAGTACTTCTCCTCGACGACCGCTACCCGCTTGCCCAGCTGGGCGGCGCGGATGGCGGCCACATAGCCGCCGGGTCCTGCTCCGAGCACGACGACGTCGAAGCGGTCTTCCATGGGGAGGTCCTCTCTGGTGGTACGTATCCGGTGGCACGTATCCGGTGGTGGGTGACTCGCGCACGTCCGATCATGCGCCATTCGGCAGCCCCGCGGGCGGCGGGGTGTCCGATGTCATGCCGCCCGTCCTGCCCCGTTTTCCCAACCACCTCTGGTGGCACGCCCGTTGGTGATCCGTCCCAGGTTCACCCGGTCGTGAGTCACGGGATAGTGTCGCCGTGACAGAGCAGAAACACATGTCCCTGCGGGAGAGGTGGAGAACGCGCTGTGGCGGCAGACGACCAGTCCGAGTTGATGTCCATACCCTTCGACGTGCCGACATCGGCGCGCGCCTACGGCTGGATGCTCGGCGGCAAGGACAACTACGCGGTCGACCGCGAGTTCCTGCTGCGGACGCTGCCCGACTTCCCCGAGTGCGTCGACATCGCCCGCCAGAACCGCGAGTTCCTGTTCCGTGTCGTGCGCCACCTGACCGAGGCGGGCATCCGCCAGTTCATCGACATGGGCTGCGGCCTGCCGACCGACGAGAACGTCCACCAGGTCGCCCGGCGCTTCGCACCGGACACCCGCGTCGTCTACGTGGACGTCGACCCGATCGTTCTCGCGCACGGCAGGGCACTGCTCGCCGACGACTCCACCACCGCCGTCGTCCACGGCGACATGCGTGACCAGGACGCGATCCTCGGGCACCCCGACGTCGTCCGGCTGATCGACTTCGACGAGCCGGTAGCGGTGCTCTTCCTCTCGGTGGTGCACCACCTCACCGACGCCGACGACCCCCGCCACGTGCTGCGCACGATCATCGACAAGGCGGCGCCCGGCAGTTACCTCAGCCTCTCCCAGGTCGTCGCCGACGATCCGGCCCGCGGCGCCGCGATGAGCGCGCACATCTCAGGCGGCGGCGTCCCCTGGCAGACCCGCACCCCGGCGGAGGTCGACGCCCTCCTGGACGGCCTCGAACCCGTCGAACCCGGCCTGGTCAACCTCGTCGACTGGCGCCCCGACGCCGACCAGCCCCCGCTGGCACCGGTCCACGAGGACCTGGCCCCCTACTTGGGCGCCACCGAGCAGAACAAGGGGATCTACGAGTACGGGGGTTTGCTCCGCAAGGCATAGCCATACACAATGGTGTGCATGATCCAGCACCTGACCGCCGCCGTGAGGACCTTCCAGGTCCCGTGGCGCTGTGGGTGCGAGCGATCGGGTCGCTAGCTGCCCGGGGATTCGTCTCCAGCCGTCCGGGGTTCCCGCTCCGTGACGCCACCCGTTCACTCACAACTGAAGGATCACCATGGCCGTGGTTTCCCCTGCCGTCTCACCCGCCTCCTCGCCTGCCCCCACCGGCTCTCCCGCGCTCCGTGACGCCCGCGTACCCGCCGACGGCATGTACGAGGGCCGCCGCACCCTGCGCCGCGTCCCCGAGGGCTGGGAAGAGCGCCCGTACGAACTGATCGACGTCGTCCCCCAGGGGCGTCTCATCGGCGCCGAGATCCGCGGCGTCGACCTCGCTCAGCCGCTCACGCCCGCGCTGCGCGAGGAGCTCAACCGCGCCCTCCTCGAGTGGAAGGTGCTGTTCTTCCGCGGCGCCGGCATCACCTCCGAGCAGCAGCGCGCCTTCGCCCTGAACTGGGGCGAGTTGGAGACCAATCCGCTGCTCGCGCGCGGCTCGGCCGACGACGTCGTCCGGTTCGACAAGGGCGGCAGCGCGACACCCACGTACGAGAACGTCTGGCACGCCGACGTCACCTTCCGCGAGCGCCCCGCGCTCGGCGCGGTCCTGCAACTGCGCGAGGTGCCGCCGGTCGGCGGCGACACGATGTGGGCGGACATGGCTGCCGCGTACGACAACCTCCCCGACGAGGTGAAGGCCCGCATCGAGGACGCCCACGCGGTGCACGACTTCATCCCCGGCTTCGTCCGTTTCTACGGCCCCGAGAAGCTGATCCCGCTCCAGGAGCAGTTCCCGCCGGTCACCCACCCCGTGGTGCGCAGGCACCCGGAGACCGGCCGGAAGATGCTCTTCGTGAACACCTCCTTCACCACGCACATCGTGGGCATGGAGCGGGCCGAGAGCGACCGGCTGCTGAGCTATCTCGTACGGCAGGCGCAGGTCCCGGAGTACCAGGTGCGGTTCCACTGGCAGGCGGGTGACGTCGCCTTCTGGGACAACCGCTCCACCCAGCACTACGCGGTCGACGACTACGCCCCGCAGCGCCGCGTGGCCGAACGCGTCGCGATCGCGGGCGACCGCCCTTACTGAGCAACTTCCTCGGAAGGACCTGACTCCTGATGACAGCCGCAGCGCGCTTCCCGTTGACGCCCGAGCCGATCCACGTCCCCGACGCGGTGCTCGACGACCTCAGGGCGCGGCTGCGGCTGACGAGGTGGCCCGACGACGTGGGCAACGACGACGGCTATTACGGCGTCCGCCGCGGCTACCTCCAGGAGTTGGCCGAGTACTGGCTCGACGGCTACGACTGGCGCAAGGCCGAAGCGGCCATCAACTCCTATGAGCACTACCGGGTGCGGGTCGACGGCGTGCCCGTGCATTTCATGCGCAGGCCCGGCGTCGGCCCGGCCCCCACCCCGCTGATCCTCACGCACGGCTGGCCCTGGACCTTCTGGCACTGGTCCAAGGTCGTCGACCGGCTCGCCGATCCGGCCGCGTTCGGCGGGGACCCGGCCGACGCATTCGACGTCATCGTCCCTTCTCTCCCCGGCTTCGGCTTCTCCGCGCCGCTGCCGGACCACCCCGACATGAACTTCTGGAAGGTGGCCGACCTCTGGCACACCTTGATGACCGACACGCTCGGCCACGAGAAGTACGCCGCCGCGGGGTGTGACGTCGGCGCCCTCGTCACCGGCCAGCTCGGCCACAAGTACGCGGACGCACTGCACGGCATCCACATCGGCTCCGGCCAGAAGCTCACCATGTTCAACGGCGACCGGGGCTGGGACCTCAGCGGCGGTCAGCCCTTCCCGGAAGGTCTGCCGGAGCCCGCGCACCGCCAACTGCTGTCTCTGGAGAAGCGCTTCGCCGCGCACCTGGCCGTGCACGTCCTCGGGCCGAGCACCCTGTCCTTCGGGCTGAGCGACTCACCGGTCGGCCTGCTCGCCTGGATCCTGGAACGCTGGGACCGATGGAGCGACAACGGAGGCGACGTGGAGAGCGTCTTCTCCAAGGACGATCTCCTCACCCACGCCATGATCTTCTGGGTGAACAACACCATCGGTACGTCGGTGCGTTACTACGCCAACAACAACCGCTACCCCTGGACGCCCTCCCACGACCGGCAGCCGGTCATCGAGGCCCCCACCGGCATCACCTTCGTCGCCCACGAGAACCCGCCCGGCGTCACCACCCCCGAGCAGCGCGTCGAGAGCTGGCTCGCCGGTGACCGGGCCGACTGGTACCACCACGTGAACCTCACCGCGCACAAGAGCGGCGGTCACTTCATCCCGTGGGAGCTTCCCGACGGCTGGGTGAGCGACCTGCGCCGCACCTTCCGCGGCCGACGCTGAGCAGGGTGCGGACGGTGTCCTCGCTCAACGCCCAAGCGTCCGCTGCCACTTGACCTCGCCGTCCTGCCATTCGTCCGTGGGGGCGAGCCCCGCGGCGCCGGCGACGGCGGCCGATGCCCGGTGGTCCGGGTGGACGTGGGCGATGACGGCATGCACGGCCGGGTTCTCGGCCAGCAGGCCGACGAGGGCGCGGGCCGCTTCCACGGCGATGCCCCGCCCCTGCCAGGGAGTTCCCACCACCCAGGCGATCTCCGCGACCAGCTCGCCATCGGCGCCGGCGGGTACCACCGTCGCCTGCACGGTCCCGACGAGGCACTTCTCGTCGCGCAGGCGCAGCACCCAGTTGCACCAGGAGACCGCGGGATCGGGGGACCCGGCGGTCATCCGCCGGTAGCGGGCACGCAGCGCCCGCGCATCGTCGGGAGAGCCGCCGATGAAGGTGTGCAGCGCCGGATCGGAGAGGACCACGGCCATCTCGTCGGCGTGCTCGACCCGCAGAGGTACGAGGTCGAGGCGGGCGGTGCTGATTTCCTGGGCGTGGACCGTGGGCATGCGTCACCCTAACCGGGAGGCAGGCCCCTCCTGTCGGCGGCCGAGCAGGAACGCACGCTCGGCCGCGTTCTCGGTGTGGCTGAGGGCGGCGTCGTACGCGGCGTTCGCCTCCTCGGTGCGGCCCAGGCGCCGGAGCAGGTCGGCGCGGACGGCGTGAAAGACGTGATATCCGTCGAGGTCCAGGCCGTCGAGGAGGGGCAACGCCTCGGCGGGGCCCTTGACTTCGGCGACGGCCACGGCGCGGTTGAGGGCCGCGACCGGGCTCGGGGCGACGGCCAGGAGCTGGTCGTACAGCTGGAGGATCTGGCCCCAGTCGGTGGCGGCCGCGGTCGTCGCGTCGCTGTGCACGGCGTTGATCGCGGCCTGGATCTGGTACGGCCCGGGCCGGCCGCGGCGCAGACAGCGGCGTACGAGGTCCTGGCCCTCGGCGATCAGGGCGCGGTCCCATCGGCCGCGGTCCTGGTCGGCGAGGAGGACGAGCGCGCCGTCGGCGGTGGTCCTGGCCGTCCGCCGCGACTCGGAGAGCAGCATCAGCGCGAGCAGGCCCAGGGCCTCCGGCTCGTCCGGCATCAGCTCGGCCAGGAGTCGTCCCAGGCGGATGGCCTCCGCGCAGAGGTCGTCGCGGACGAGTGCTTCTCCCGCGCCGGCCGTGTGCCCTTCGTTGAAGATGAGGTAGAGGACGGCCAGGACCGCGCGGAGCCGTTCCGGCAGGTCCGCGTCGCCGGGGATGCGGTACGGGATGTGCGCGTCGCGGATCTTGCCCTTGGCCCGCACGATCCGCTGGGCCATCGTCGGCTCCGGCACCAGGAAGGCGCGGGCGATCTCCGTGGTGGTGAGACCGCCCAGGAGGCGCAGCGTGAGGGCCACGCGTGCCGCGGGGGCGAGCGCCGGATGGCAGCAGGTGAAGATCAGACGCAGTCGGTCGTCGCGCACGGGTCCCTCCTGGGCCGGTGCCTCGTGGGCGTGCAGCAGGGCGGCCTGGGCGTGCCGGTCCTCGCGGGACGCCTCGCGGCGCAGGCGGTCGATGGCACGGTTGCGGGCGGTGGTGATGATCCAGCCGGCGGGGCTCGGGGGCAGACCGGTGGAGGGCCACCGCTGTGCCGCCGTGGTGAACGCCTCCTGGACCGCCTCCTCGGCGATGTCGATGTCGCCGAGGACGCGGACCAGTACGGCCACCGCGCGCCCGTACTCCGCACGGAAGACCTGCTCGATGACCTCCGATGTGACCTCCGATGTGACCTCCGGGGGACCCGAGGTCACCGGCAGGTTCCGGACTGCAGCGGCCTGACCTCGACGGGCAGGGTGATGGCGCGGGCCACCTTGGCGCCCCAGGCGAGCGCCTCGTCCAGATCGGCCGCCCGGATGACGGTGAAGCCGCCCAGGTGCTCCTTGCCCTCCACGTACGGGCCGTCGGTCGTGAGCACCTCGCTGTCCTTCAGGCGCAGCACGGTCGCGGTGCTCGGCGGGAAGAGGCCCCCGGCGAACACCCAGGCGCCCGCCTCCCTGAGCTCGGCGTTCACCGCCTCGACGTCACGCATGATCGGCTCGAGGATCGCCGGCTCCGGCACGCCGCCGTCGGGCTGGTAGACGCTGATCAAGTACTGGTTCATGGCTGTCTCTCCCTCGGAGTGGCGGATCGCCCGTGACCGGCCGCTGCCGGCCTCTCACTGTCCATACGAACGGCGATCGGCCGGATCGACATGCCGAGGGAAAACTTTTCCGGCGACATTTCGTGAGGGGATTCTCAGCGATCGGTGATGATCGCGTCGAGGTGCCGCAGCGCCGCCGTCACCCGCGCCGGGTCGTCGAAGAACGGGTCGTCGGGGACGGGCAGCGACCCCGCGAGGGCGAGCCCGCGGCCCCGCGCCCACATCGCGTCGTCCGCGGGCACCGCGTCGCGGAACGCGCCGCGCGCCTCGTCCGGCAGGAACAGCCAGGCGGGCAGCAGGTCGACCGCCGGGTCGCCCACGGCGAGTGTCCCGAAGTCGATGACGGCACTCAGACGCCCTTCGACCGCCAGGAGATTGCCGGTCGCGAGGTCGCCGTGGACCCAGACCGGCGGCCCGTCCCACGCGGGAGCCGCGAGCGCCGCCTCCCACACGGCGGTCACCGCGTCCGTGTCGACGAGTCCCGCCACCTTCAGCTTCGCGATCTTGGCGCGGACGAGGGAGTCGGCGAACAGGGAGTCGCACTCGGTGCCCACCCGTTCCCCGCGGAAGGCGTTGCTGAGCCGGGGGCCCGGGCCGCCCGTGGGGTCGATGCCCCGCAGAGCGGTGACGAACCCGGCCAGGTCCGCGGCCGCCCGGAGCGGATCGGCCAGGGAGTCGGTGGTCGCGGTGTCGCCCTCCAGCCATCGGTAGACGGACCAGGGGAAGGGGTAGCCCTCGCCGGGCTCACCCTTGCCGAGCGGTGCGGAGACGGGGAGCGGCAGTTGCGGGGCGAGCCACGGCAGCCAGCGCTGTTCCGCCTCCACCTGTCCGACCCAGCGGTGGTAGCGCGGCAGCCGTACGGACATGTCGTCGCCGAGCCGGTAGGTCGCGTTGTCCATGCCGGATCGCGGGACCGGCATGATCGGCAGGTCTGCCCAGCGGGGGAACTGCGCCGCAAGCAGCCGGCGGACCAGGTCCGTGTCGATGTGCGGGTCGCGGTCGGCCTCGGGGCCGGCCTCGAGGTCCCGCGTGCTGTCACGGTCTTCGGGTCCGCCTGCCGTCATGAGGGCAACTCCCTGCCATGGAAAGCGCCTTGGACGTCGCTCGGGGCGGCGTCCAAGGCGCGGTCGTGAAGGACGAGGCCTCATCCCACCGTCAGGGGCGAGGCCGCGTCCACCCAATTACCGTCGCGTGCACGGCAGGTGGGGCTCAGAACGTGAAGGCCGCGCCCTCCGCGAGGCTCGCCCGCATCTCGCAGCCGTTGCCGAAGGTCGTGCTCCAGGCGACGCGCTTGCCCTGCCAAACGCCGTCGACGGTGACCACGACGGGCTGCCACTCCTTCGTGCAGAACGCGGCGGGTGACGTGCTGACCAGCTGGCCGAACTCGCCGTTCACGGCGCGCAGTTCGGCGCACGCGGCGGAGGCCGAGGGGTGGGTGCCCGAGGCCTTGGGCGCGCAGTTCAGCGTCACGGCGCGTTGCATGGTCGCGGTGTCCGCCTCTTCGCCCTGGCCGACGGCGAGGACCAGTGACGAGGGCGCGAGGAGGCCGGAGCCGGCCGCCTTCGGCTGGGCCTGTGCCGTGCCAGAGGTTCCGGACATCACGCAGGCGGCCACGACAGCGGTGGCGCCCACCGTCTTGAGGAAGAAACGCACGTCAACTCTCCTTTGATGCGGGTGTGGTCCTGGTTGCTGACGGGAGTCTTGCCGGTGCGGAGAGTGAGTACCAAATGCATGGTCGATTTCCGGATGCATGTGTCCGCTGAGCGGTCGCCGGACGACTGTTCGGGCAGCTCAGGGCGGGCGGCGAGAGTGCGCAGAGAGGCCTCGCACGTGTCCAACATATGGACCGGAAGCGATGGTGCAAGCAAGAACAACTGCCTGACCTGCGAAAACAGTTGTTTTGATTTTCTACCGGAATCGAGGGTCGACCGGAAAGCATCGGTGCTATGGGTACGGGGCGCGGTTCGGGCCGACCGCGCCCCGGC
This sequence comes from Streptomyces sp. NPDC050439, assembly GCF_040655335.1. Taxonomy (NCBI): domain Bacteria; kingdom Bacillati; phylum Actinomycetota; class Actinomycetes; order Kitasatosporales; family Streptomycetaceae; genus Streptomyces; species Streptomyces sp. NPDC050439. Next base: position 430,952 of record NZ_JBFAJT010000002.1, on the reverse strand, counting down.
CTACCCCTCAGCCCAGCCTGACCGTGATCCGCTGCGTGGCCCCCTTCGTCCCGCTGAGATCCCCGAAGGTCAGCTTCAGGGACGCACCCGTCACCGCAGAGGTGACCGTGGCGGGCTTGGCCGTCACCGCGGCCACGGCGCGACTCCAGGTCAAGGTCAAAGAGGTCTGCGCGCGCATCGGATCGCTGACGCAGACGATTGCGGTGCCGTCGCTCTTCTCGCTGATCTGCACGGAGCAGGGGGCGCTCGCGGTGAGCTTGCCGACCGTGCCGCCGAACCAGAAGTTGACCCCGGTGAAGCCGAGTGAAGGCACGGAAACTCCCTGCTGGCTGTCGGAGTTGGCGAGGATCTGGAGCCATCCGGTGGTCGCCGACCGGGCCGCCGTCTGTGCCGCGCTCGCGCCCGGCATCAGCATGTAGGCGTACGTGCCGTTCGTCGGGGCGGTGCCGTGGTCGACGTACATCGTGAGGTACTTGCGGGCGATCGCGGTCGTCGCGCCGCCCTTGTTGATGTCGCTCCACCTGCCGGTGCGCTCCTCGCGCAGCACCTTCACCGTCGCGCCGCCCGGGAAGACATAGCCGCCGTGGCCCCCGATGTGCGCCCACTTGGCGCCGGTGAGCGTCGCCGACCAGGGGGACGCGGTCGGCTTGGCGGTACCGTCCACCTGGAAGGAGGTGGTGCCCGTCGGGCCGAGGTTGCGGTTCTCGACGGCCGTCTCGACCGCCGCGCCGTCCGTGCAGGCGATGCCCGCGCCCAGGCAGACGATCGCGTCGTCCAGGCAGAACCACGACTTCTTCGCACGCAGGGTGCTCTGCAGGCCCTTCAAGTACTGCCCGATGGCGGCGCGTTGCCCGTCACTGGCCCCGCCCACCCACTTCACGTCCGGCAGGGACGCGCCCCAGTCGCCGCCCGCCGCATCCGCGAGCGCCTTGCGAGAGGCCGTGATGCCGGGCAGCCGGTACGGGTCGACGGTGGGCCAGAAGGCGTCGCTGTACTGCCCGTTGGCATAGCTGTCGCCCCACCAATAGAGCATGCCGGAGCCGGTGTGCCAGCCGCGCAGGTTCTCGCCGTTGCCCGTCTCGTAGTACGTGATGCGGGGATCGGCCATGCTGATCGACGCGGCCCAGCCGGGGCGCCGGTGCGTGGCGCGGGCCATGTTCGGGAAGAGGCGGTGGCCGGTGGGCTCGGCGAGGGCGGCCACCGACGTGTCGTCCTCGACGCCCTGCAGTCGGGCCAGACTTGTCAGCCCGAGTGAGGCGTCGCTCAGCGGCGGGCTGTAGTAGTCGCGCCGCATCCAGCCCTTGACCAGGCCGCGCCAGCGCGCGTTCTCGGCGGCGCTCGCGCCCTGACCGAGGAGCACCACGGCCGACATGATGGGGTGGCCGCGCCGGTGGTCGTCCGCCTGGATCTTCTTGGTGTCGGACGCGGAGAGGCCGCGGCTGATGGCGCGGCCCGCCACTCCGTCCATGACGAGGCCGTTGTAGATGAACGGCGCCCACGCCTTCTCCACGGCGTCGAAGACGATCTGCTTCTTGGCGTCCGTGACCTCCCAACCGGAGCCCCGCAGCAGCGAGAAGAGCATGCCGAGGCCGCCCAGCATCACCGATCCGTACGAGCCCGTGTAGGGCACGGTGGTGTGCTGGATGAACGAGCCGTCGGTGTAGAGGCCGTCGCCGGTCGTCACGTAGGGGAAGACGGGGGAGAGCGCGTCCCTGGCCAGCGCGATCTTCGCGGCGCCGGCGCCGACGACCCCGCGCAGCGCGAGCACGCGGCACAGGTCGACGCGGTTCGCCCCGGTGCTCGTCCCGGTGTAGCTGCCCACCGCGGAGTCGGGCACGAAGTGGTCCACGGCCTTGCAGTAGTTGCTCACCTGGGTCGCCGTCAGGTGGTCGTACATCAGCACGCAGACGTCGAGGAGGGCCTGTGGGGCGCCTATCTGCCAGCTGTACCAGTTGCCGAAGCGCGCCTGGTTCTCGTTGTAGACCCCGGCGTAGAGATGATCGAGGCCCTGGAGGACGGCGGCCCTGAGGCTCGCGTCGCCGGTCAGGCCCGTGCCCTCCTGCCGGTAGGCCTGGGCCATGGTGCTGAGCCTGCTGTAACCGGTTACCACGTTGGCCGAGTATCCGTACGACTCCTGGTCGGTGTCCGGATCGGGGTCGGCGTAGGAGATGTCCGGCCACAGGGAGCCCGTGGCGGGGGTCATGGTGTCGCGCAGTTCCCGCGCGGTGGCGCCGAGTTCGGCGAGGCGGCTCTTGAAGGGCTCGGCCGTCGGGGAGAAGCCCTCACCGAGGAGGAGGGTGCGCCACCTGGTGCGCAGCGCCTCGTAGGCGTCCGCCTGCTCCGCCGCTGCCGCCTCGTCGGCGGGCAGCCCCGAGGCCGTCAGGGCGAGCGCGGAGCCACCGGTGGTGAGCAGGAAGGCGCGACGGGACCAAGGAGAGTGCATGGGTTCTCCGGTGGTGAGGGGGGGGGAGGGCGACGGAAGAGGCGCGAGGGCTGCGAGAAGAGCAAGCGCTTTCTAGCATGGGTCCGGGCCGCTGCTCAATGGGTCGCGCAACGCGCTGTAGCGTCAGGGGCATGAGCGATCACGCAGTGGTGGATGTGGGCGACGTACGCCTGGCCTATCGGACCTGGGGCGACTCGTACGGAGCGCCCGTCGTGCTGCTGCACGGGCTCGGCGGTTCGTCGGCGAGCTGGGAGAAGGTCGGGCAGGCGCTCGGCCAGGAATGGCGGGTGTACGCGCTCGATCTGCGCGGGCACGGGGAGAGCGACTGGCCGGACGAGTACACGGTCGAGCTGATGCGGGACGACGTGCTCGGCTTCCTCGACGAGCTCTCCCTCGACCGGGTGGGCGTCGTGGGCCACTCCATGGGCGGCGTCGTGGCCTACCTGCTCGCCCAGGACCACCCGGACCGCGTCGAGCGCCTCGTCCTGGAGGAGACGCCGCCGCCTTACCCGCGCGACTATGTCGAGACCCCGCGCCCCGACGGCGCCATCGACTACGACTGGCCCGTGTCTCCCGCGATCCGCGCCCAGATCTTCGATCCCGACCCGGAATGGGCCGAACGCCTCGGCGAGATCGTCGCGCCGACGCTGATCGTGGCGGGCGGCCCGGACAGCAGCATGCCGCAGGAGCGCGTCCCCGACATGGCGGCCGCGATCCCCGACTCCCGGGTGATCTCGATTCCGGTCGGGCACCGGGTGCACGAGGAGAGCCCGCAGCAGTTCGCGGAGCAGGTCAGCGAGTTCTTCACCAGCTGACCGGGAAACGCCTCGGTCCTGTGGGCTACACCGGCCGGGGTCGCGACTGGTGGAGGCGGGTGTAGTAGCGGCCCTCCGCCTCCAGGCCCGTGGGATCGTCACCGGCCTTGAGCACCTGGTCCACCGCGCTGCTCATCTCGGAGATGTCGGTGAACATCCGCTGCGGGTAGGTCCGTTCGGGATCGGTGTCGGTGGCCAGACCGTGTGCGTCCAGGGTCGCGAGGATGTCCCGGAAGGGCACCGTCCGCAGGACGAACGCGCTCACCCACACCGGGACGCGGGTCGCGTCCAGGAGCGCGTCGAAGGTGCGGTGGGTGATGTAGCCGATGCCTCCGGTGACCGTGATCAGGCCGACGCGCCCCATGGCGTCGCGCAGCCCGTCGCTGGGCGGGTGACGCTCCAGGTTCTCGGCATGGGCCTCGTCGAGCAGCCCCACCTCCAGGGCGTAACGCGTGGCGTTGCCGGCGGTGTCGAGACCGATGACCGGGACGGCGCCGGTGCGCCGCCGCGAGGCGTAGAACTCCTTGTCGGCCTCCACGAGCTCGCCCCGGGTGAGGGCCGCGGTCTCGGCGCTGGTGTAGTGCGCGTACAGGTCGCCGAGCGTGAGGTCGTGGTTGAGCAGCGCGGCGTTGATCCCGTATGAGCAGCAGAGGTCGAGGACCGTGACGGGGAGACGGGTGCCGCGCACCGCCGACCGCTGGGCCAGCGTGCGCCGGAAGACGCCCTGGGCCTGCTGCGGTATCTCGTACCGCAAGGGCGCCAGGGTGCGGAAGTACGCGCGGGGGTCGGGCTGGTCGTAGATCTCGTCGAACCGGGTCTTGCCTGCCGCGGTGGTGGTCCGGGCACCGGTCATGAGGCATGCCTCCTGCTCGTTGCTGGTGCCTATGCCGCCTCCGTTCGTCCCGGTTCCGGGGCCGCCGCCGCCGGGGCCGTGTCCGTGGCCGGTGATGCGGTCGGCAGCGCCTGCGTCTGCTGGGCCTTCTCCAGGAAGCGCAGTAGTTCCACGGGGAAGGGCAGGACGAGGGTGGAGTTCTTCTCGGCGGCGACGGCCACCACGGTCTGGAGCAGCCGCAGTTGCAGGGCCGCGGGTTCCTCCGACATCTCATGTGCCGCCTGGGCCAGCTTCTTGGAGGCCTGCAGCTCCGCGTCCGCGTTGATCACGCGGGCCCGCCGCTCGCGGTCGGCCTCGGCCTGCCGGGCCATGGAGCGCTTCATCGTCTCCGGCAGCGACACGTCCTTGATCTCGACCCGGTCGATCTGCACGCCCCAGCCCATGGCGGGGGAGTCGATCATCAGCTCAAGGCCCTGGTTGAGTTTTTCGCGGTTGGAGAGCAGATCGTCCAGATCGCTCTTGCCGATGATCGAACGCAGCGACGTCTGCGCCATCTGCGAGACCGCGAAGCGGTAGTCCTCGACCTTGATCACCGCGTCCGCCGCGTCGATCACCTTGAAGTAGATGACCGCGTCCACACGCACGGTCACGTTGTCCCGGGTGATGCCGTCCTGCGCCGGGACCGGCATCGTCACGATCTGCATGTTCACCTTGTTCAGGCGGTCGACACCGGGAACGATCATGGTGAATCCCGGCTGGCGGACCTCCTCCCGCAGCCGTCCGAGGCGGAACACCACGCCCCGCTCGTACTGCTTGACCACGCGGGCCGCCGACGCCACGTACATGAACCCGGCAGCCGCGACCGCGGCCCCTGCCGTGAGCAGCTCTTCGACCATGACGACCCCCCTTCTTCCGAGTCGCCCGTCTCATTACCAAGATATGCCCCGGTTTGTCCGGGGTCGAGCCCCGGCCGTTCCGCCGCTGACTAGGGTGGGGACGGTGTTCACCTCCCAGGGACCCACACTCCGCGAACTGGCCGTGCAGGCTCTCTCCTCCATCGAGGACGGCTACGACCTGCTGGCCCCCAAGTTCGACCACACCCCTTTCCGCACGCCCGACCGGATGCTGCACGCCGTCGCGGACACCCTGGGGCGTCTCGGGCCGTTCGACGCGGGGCTCGATGTCTGCTGCGGCACCGGAGCGGGCGTCGAGACGCTGCTGCCGCTGTGCCGGGAACGGGTGACCGGCGTCGACTTCAGCTCGGGGATGCTGACCGAGGCGCGGGCGGCCGTGGTCCCGCGGCAAGGCGGGCCCGCCGTGGACTGGGTGCGGGCCGACGCCCGCGCTCTGCCCTTCGTCGACGTCTTCGACCTGGCGGTCAGCTTCGGGGCGTTCGGGCACTTTCTGCCCGCCGAGCGGCCGAAGCTGTTCGCGGAGGTCTGCGGGGCGCTGCGGCCCGGCGGGGTCTTCGCCTTCCCGATCGGCGCGCCGCCGCCGCCGACCTCGCCGCTGTACTGGGCACTGCTCGGCTTCGACGGCGTGATGCGGGTGCGCAACCTCCTGTGGCGGCCGCCGTTCGTCATGTACTACAGGACCTTCCCGCTGCGGGGTGTGCTCGAGGACCTGATCGGGGCGGGCTTCACGATGCGGTTGCACCCGCTGGAGGAGTTCGGGCGCCGCGCCGACGGCAGCCCCCACTGGTGCCTCGTCGAGGCACGCAAGGTCTGAGTGTCCGGCGGTGGTCGCCGGTCGGCGTCACTGGAACGCCCTGCGATACGCCTGCGGGCTGACTCCGGCGACCCGCTTGAAGCGGTCGCGGAACGCGGTGGGCGAACCGAAGCCGACCTGGACGGCGATGCGCTCGACGGAGTGCCCCGTCGATTCGAGCAGGTGCTGGGCCTGCCGGATGCGTGCGCGGTGCAGCCACTGCAGCGGCGTGCTGCCCGTCTGCTCCCGGAAGCGGCGCAGCAGGGTACGGGTGCTCATGCCCGCCCGGCCCGCGATGTCCTCCAGGGTGAGCTCACGGCCGGCGTTCTCCTCCAGCCAGCGCAGGAGCGGCTCCAGCTCGGAGCCCTGCGGTGTGGGCGGGGCCTCCGGGACGATGAACTGGGCCTGGCCGCCCTCGCGTTCCAGGGGCATCACCGACAGCCGGGCGGCGTCCGCCGCGACGGCTGAGCCGTAGTCCCTGCGGATCATGTGCAGGCACAGGTCGAGCCCGGCGGCGGCACCGGCGGAGGTCAGGATCTGCCCGTTGTCGACGTAGAGCACGTCCGGGTCGACGTCGATGTCGGGATGCCGTCCGGCGAGTTCGGCCGCGGCCGCCCAGTGCGTGGTGGCGCGCAGCCCGGAGAGCAGGCCGGCCGCGGCGAGCGTGAAGGTGCCCGCGCAGATCGAGGCGATCCGCGTCCCGTCGGCGGCCGCGTCCCGCAGCGCGTCGAGCGCCGCGCCGGGGAGGGGCCGGGACAGGTCGGCGCTGCCGGGCACGATGATCGTGTCCGCGTCCGCGAGCCCCTCCAGACCCCAGGGCGCCCGGAGGGTGAACAGACCGGCGTCGGTCTCGGGCGCGACGGCGCAGACCCGCACCCGGTAGCCGGGTCGCCCGCCGGGCAGACGGGTGCGGCCGAAGACCTCGATGGGGGTGGACAGGTCGAACGGGATGACGGTGTCCAGCGCCAGGACGGCCACGGTATGCATGGCGGCAACGTACGTCAGAGTCAGGATCCCGCCAAGCGTGTGCACGGGGGACCGAGGCCTCTTGGCCGCCCATGAACTGGCCCGGCATCCGATGGCGGTATCTCTGCGAAGCCTGTCACTAATGCCACTGTTCGGCGGCGGGGACGCTGACTAATCTCGGCGAGCGGGTCCCGATCGGGGCCGTGTGACCACCCCGTTCTTCGAATCCCGAGGGCCCGTAGTGACCAAGTTCTTCCTGACGCTGCATGTGCTGGCCGCCATCCTCGCGGTCGGCCCGGTCACCGTCGCCGCCAGCATGTTCCCCGCGGCCCTGCGGCGCGCCCAGGCCGACCCGCGGGACGAGGCCGCCCTCGCCTCGCTGCGGCTGCTGCAGCGCATCTGCTCGGTGTACGCGTTCGTCGGCGTCGCCGTCCCCGTCACCGGCCTCGTGACCGCGCAGAGCCTGGGCGTGCTCGGCAGCGCCTGGCTGATCGCCTCGATCATCCTCACGATGGCGGCGGCCGTGGTGCTCATCGTGCTCGTCCTGCCCCGCCAGGAGGCGGCGCTCGAAGCGGTGGCCGGAGCAGGGCAGGGCAGCGAGGGCGCGGACGGTCAACTCGCGGAGAGGGCGGGCGTGGTGGCCGTGGGGGAGCGCACCAGCTCTCAACTCGCCATGTATACCGGCATTTTCAACCTCCTCTGGGCCACCGTCACCGTCCTCATGATCATCAGGCCGGGTTCCACGACCGGCGCCTGATCCCGCCCGACGAACGCCAACTTCGTGCGGCGGCCCCAGTGGTACTGGAGCTTCAACCGCGAAGCCGGGGGCACACGGACTTCCGTCAACCTCTGACCGGGTTGCATGGAAGGAGACAAGAAGTGCACCCAGATACGTCGGTCGAGCTCGCCAAGATGTGGGCGTCACGCGGAGGGGCGACGATGTTCGTCATCGTGTTCGTCGTCTTCGCGATAGCCCTCGTGGCTCTGCTGATGCGGGGCAAGAACCGCCGATGAGCGGGTGTCGCCCCGCTGTCGGGCGGGCGAGGGCGATCAGAGGAAGTGGAAGCCGGGCCGCGGGTGCATCAGGAAATCGTGGTGCGAGATGTTCCACGCGTACGCGCCCGCCATCGCGAACACCACCCGGTCTCCGGCTCGCAGTCCCGGCACCAAGACCTGCCGGGACAGGACGTCCTTCGGGGTGCACAACTGGCCCGCGAACGTCACCCGGTCCTGTCGCGCCTCGGACCGGGGCCAGGGATGGGGCCACGGCCCGGCCGCCGGGAGGACGGTGCACGGCTGGTCGTGGCCCTTGGCCGCCGGGGTGCGCAGATGGTGGGTGCCGCCGCGCACCACCGCGAACTCCTCGCCGTGGCTGCGCTTCACGTCCAGGACCTCGGTGGCGTACCAGCCGCAGTACGCGGTCAGTGCCCGCCCCGGCTCGATGCGGAGCGTGAGGCCGGGGTGCGCCGCGCAGAGCCGGGCGAGGCCGTGCCCGTACGCGGCCCAGTCGAAGCGCGCGCCGGGGTCGGTGTAGTCGACGTTCATTCCGCCGCCGACGTTCACCTCTGTGAGGCGGATGCCGTGACGTGCGGCAAGGGCCTGCGACCACGTCACGATGGACTCGGCGACGGCGAGCTGTCGCGGTGCGTCGAGTCCGCTGGCCAAGTGGGCGTGTACGCCAAGGAGATGAAGCTGGGGGAGGCTTCCGTCGGTGAACAGGGAGAGCGCGGGGTCCGCCTCGGTCGGGTCGAGGCCGAAGGGCGTGGGGCGTCCCCCCATCGCGAGGGCGCTGCCCTCAAGAGACGCGGCGTCGAGGCCGAGATTGAACCGGAGCAGGACGCCCACGCGGGTGTGCGGCGCCACGCGGGCGGCGATCGAGGCCAGCATCCGCAGCTCGTAGAGGCTCTCGACGTGGAAGCGTGCCACGCCGAGCTCCAAGGCGGCGGTGATCTCGTCCGGCGTCTTGCCGGGGCCGCCGAAGGCCAGTGGCCGATCGGCCACCGCCTTGGCCACGTGGGCGAGTTCGCCGCCCGACGACACCTCGTAGCCGTCGACGTGCGGGCCGATGGCGGTCAGGATCTCCGGCTCGGGGTTGGCCTTGGCGGCGTAGTACAGCTCGACCTGCCGGGGGAGCGCGGCGCGCACCGCGGCGACATGGGCGTCGAGTGCCGACAAGTCGTAGAGATACGCCGGGAGTTCCTCGGCAGCGAGGCCGAGGGCACGCTCACGTACGGCGGTGGTGGGGGCGGCGGTCATCCGGCGGTGCTCCAAGGTGCGTCGGTACGGGTGCCCAGGTCCCGGACGTGCTCGGCGAGCGGGAAGGGTGAGGCGAGTCGGACATAGCCCGCGTCCCGGTCGGCCTTGCGCTCCCAGCGGGTGAGCAGGTTGGCCTTGGCGGGCAGCGGCACCCCGGCGAGCAGGGCACTGAGCCGTGGCGGGCAGCCGTGCGCGTCCGCGAACTCCCGCACGACTGCGCGGACTTGGGACCAGAGCGCGGGTTCGGTCTGCGGATGGAGGTCGGCGATCGCGGCGAGCAGCTCGGCGACGTGGTTCACCAGGAGGCAGTACACGACGCGGTCCCAGCCGCGCTGCGCGTCGTACGTCATCGGCCCCGCGACCTCCGGCGGGAGCGCGGCCAGGGTCCGTGCGTGCCGCTCGGGGATCAGCTTGGTGCCCTCCAGGTCGCGGAAGAGCACCTGCGCGGGCATGCCGTCGCCGTCGACGCAGACCAGGACGTTCTGCAGATGCGGTTCGAGCACCAGGCCGTGGTCGAAGTACGCGGCGAGCACCGGAGGCAGCAGAAGCCGGAGGTACGTCCGCCACCAGTCGAGCGCCCGCTGCGGACCCGCGCCCGCCAGGAGGCGGGAGATGTGACCGGGGCCCGTCGGGTACTCGTCCGCGACGGCCGCGGCGAGCAGCGGCGTCGTCCCCGGAAGGAGCCGACCGGCCAGCCCTTCGCGGACGATGACACCGAAGCCCTCCAGAAGGGCGAGGTCGGTACGCCCGTCGGGCCCGCGGAGCGCCAGGCTGCGGTAGGCAGGCTCACGCAGTACCGCGCTGCCGGGGAAGCGGGCGGTCAGATCGTCCAGGGCGCCTTCGAGTACGCGGGTGAGCGCGACGGCGCCGGACAGCTCGTAACTGGCGTTCTTGCGAAGGCAGTTGGTGATGCGGACGTTCAGGCTGAACTTCAGGAAGGTGTCGCCGTCGTACAGCGTGCGCACGGATGCGGTGGCCGCGAAGGGGGAGCCGGCGGGCCCCAGATCGATGATGTCCTCGCGGGCGAGGGCGGCGCGCAGCCCCGGGTGCTCCCGCAGCAGGTCGTACTGCCAGGGGTGGACCGGGAGCAGCCGGTAGCCCTCGGGCACCGGCCCGAGGAGGTCGAGCGGTGCCGTGGCGCCCGGCCGCGCCGACTCCTCGGCGACGAGGTGGTCCCGTACGGCGAGATGGCGCAGCGGGAAGGAAGCCGCGGTCTCGGGGGCGTACGCGGACCAGTCGGCGAGGTCGCCGCCGCGGGCCTTGGGGGTGGGGTGGAAGCGGTGGCCGAACAGCAGGGACTGCTCGGAGGCGAGGTAGTCCGCGAGCCACTTCGGCTCCGCCTTCGTCGCCTTGGGAGCTGTGTCCGTCGCGGCGGTCGTCCCCGTGCCGGGCGTCGGGCGGGCGGCGGCGATGGCGGCGCTGACCCCTTCATGGCTGGAGGCGATCTGCTCCAGGAACTCCTCGTTGCTCACCCCTGTCCGCAGCGAGAGCTCGGCATGCGTGTACTCGGCGAGGCGAGGCCAGTCCACCTCGACCCAGGTGCCGTCCCGCTGCTCGGACACCGGGCCGGTGAAGCGGTGAGCGCCCAGGAGGGAGGTGCGGCGCAGCGCGACACGCAGGAGGACCCCGCGGCGCGGCAGCCGGAGCAGGAGATCGCCGTCGACCACGGCGGTCTGGCGCTCGGGGCCGGAGACTTCGCGCAGCAGGCAGTTGAGGAGAGTGTGCGCCACGGCTTGGTCGGCGCTGGGCAGCCGGGTGGGCGCGGCACCGGCGACGGTGACGGGGGCACAGGCGATGAGGGCGGCGGGCGGGGCGGATGTGGCGGAGGGGGCGGCGAACGTGCCGGTCGGCAAGGACATCAACGGCTCCAGCGGATGCGGGGCGAGCGGCGGAACAGGGCGGGAAGAGTGGCGTCGGCCAAGGCTGCCAGGGCGGTCGCGGTGCCGGTCAGGAGGGGCACGGGCAGGCCGATGAGGCTGTTGGCGGCCGCTGCCACGGGACCGGCGGCGACCGCGCTGCCTATGGAGCCGGGCTCGTGGCAGGCGGCGATGGCGTCGACGTGAGCGGATGATGCGGCGGCCATCACGAAAGCCCCGTGTTCACCAGGTAGTTGGGCCCGGTCGTGTAGTGCTTGTTGATGTCGGCGGCTCCGGAACGTTCTTTGGAGAGCAGAGTGCCCGCGGTGACCATCGCCTTGACGGGCAGCTCCGGCGCGTCCAGGACGTGGGACCGCAGGAGGGCGCCCGGTTCGCCGGGCCCGAGCCTTTCGACGGCCTCGGCGAGCCGCTCGCGCACGAGCCCGAGCAGCCGCCGCAGCGGGGCGCGGCTTTGCCGGGCGAGCCCGAAAGCGTAGGCGCCGGCGCAGAGGTGGAGGGTGATGGTGGTGAACACGTCGAGAACGGGCAGATCACCGTCGACGAAGATGCGCGCGTCATCGAACTCATCGGCATACGAAGCCTGTTGGCCCATGACGTCACGCAGTCGGGCGAGGTTGATGCGGGGCCCGTCGTTGTCCTTGAAGAGCAGCCGCAATCGGGTACGGCGGCCCACACTGGCACCCGCATCCGCGGGGTGGTGGTCAAGGACCAGCGAGATGTTCTGCTGGTGCGACTCCAGGGCGATCCCGTGGGCGAAGAGGGTGGTCTGCCAGTCGAAGAGGAGGGCGAGCGTGGCGTCCAGGAGAGCGAGGGGATCACCGCCGTAGAAACGGTCGGCGAGATGGTCGACGAGCAGGCGGTCGCCGCCGGGCGTCGGGCACAGGAGCGCGGCCATGGGTACGACGACGGCATCGTCGAGACCGGCGGGGTAGCGGCGCAGCAGCACGGCCAGGAGTTCGTGGCCCGCGTGGGCGAAGCGGGTCTCGTCCGCGTGCAGGACGACACCCTTGAACCGGGGCTCGCGGTCGACGACGGCCTCGATCAGCCGTTGGCCCGCCGCGCCGTCGGTGAGGGTGCCCGGCTTTATGGTGCGCCGATTGCGCAGGCCCAGCGTGGCGGTGGCGAGCGGCAGCTTGAGGTGCCGCGCGGGGTCGGAGGTGAGGGCGACGGTGCGCATGGACAGGGTGGGTACGACGTCGGGCCCGGGCTCGCCGACGAACCGGGCCCGCCCGTCGAGCCCCGCTGCCCGCAGCGCGCCCCGCAGAGTTCCGTCCGCGGTCAAGGGGTGCACGGGCAGCACGAGGTGACTTCCTTCGAGCTCGGGCACGCCCGCCGCGCGAGGAGAGAGCCAGGCGTCGCCGTCACCGCCGACGGTGACGGCATCGCGGGGCAGGGCGAGCTGCCGCAGCGCGAAGGTGGGGTGGAACTCGGGTGCGTACGCCCGCAGTTGAGCGAGACTGAGACCGGAGCGGCCGCGTGAGGTCGGATACACGGGATGGTCCGCGCGCGCGGCGAGAGTGTCGTACCCGAGGCCACCCGCGAGCCCGGTCCAGGCGACGGGATCCGGGCCGTACCGCCCGGAAAGCAGGGACTCCACCTCACCCTTCGTCTCGGCGTGCAGTCGCATGGCGTCGAGCGCCTGCTCGCACTCCACGGCGAACGCGTCGAATCCGCCACGGTCGACGGGGTCGGCGAGGTCACGCAGCGCGGCCAGGATGCTGTCGGCGTAGGGGAGTTGGCGCCCGTCGGACTCCCGACGGAGCAGGGGGAGCCGGGCGGCGTAGGTGGCCTGGAACCCGTCGGCATGGATCGGCATGAGCAGCGCATCGCCGTCAGCGCCCCTCGCCTCGGGCGTCGGCAGCCTCAGCCACAAGCCGTCCGGGCGCCGCACTCCTTCGCTGCGGGTGCGCCAGCCCAGGACATCCTCGCGCAGGAGCGCGCTCAATACGCGTAAGAGGAGCTCTGTCTCGGCCTCGGGCGTCCCGTCAGGCGGTCGGGTCACGGTGTGATCTCCCAGTGGTGCGCGGCGAGGAAGTCGGCCACGGCTCGGTCGACCGCCGCCTGGTCGGTGCCGGTGGCGCGCACCACGCCGAGGAAGTCGCGGTTCGTGCCGTGTAGTTCGTGCCGCTCGCCGATCTCACGCAGGGGGCGGTACGTGAGGTGTACACCGTCCACCGTCACCTCGGTCGCGCGGGGCGCCGCCGTCAGCGTTCCCGCACGCCGGGCGCACGGATAGTCGAGCCGTGCCCGGCCGTCCGTTCGCGCACCCAGGTCGGACGGCAGCGGCTCACCCAGGTGCGTACGGAGGATGTGCTCGAAGAGCGGAATGTCCAGGAGCTGAGCGAGGAGCAGATCGCATTGGTCGCCGATGGCCCGGTAGTTGACCTCGATGAGCCGCGCCCGTCCTTCCGACACCACGAACTCCGTGTGGCAGGCGCCGAACCCCACCCCCAACGCGTCCAGTTGCTGAAGGACCTGAGCCACGACCGGTGCCGGATGCGCGGGGACGAACGCCATCCGTTCCTCTATGAAGTGCGGCGGCGGCGACACTTCCGTACGGAAGCCGCCCAGGACATGCCGGACGCGGCCGTCGCCGAGCGTCTCCAAGGTGCACAACTCCCCCGCGAGGTACTCCTCGACGACCAGCGCGGCACCCGGACGCCGCTCCTGGATCTCCGCGCACCGCCGCACCAACTGCTCCGGGCCCTCGACCAGCACCACGTCCTCGCTCGCCACGCCTTCCCGCGGCTTGACCACGCAGGGGAACGGCACATCGAGCGCGCGGAGTTCGGCCGGGTCCTGGCCGGCGGAAAGCTCCGCGGCCCAGACCGCGTCGGCGCCCTCGGCCGCGAGGTGGCGTCGCATGTGTGCCTTGTCCTTGGTGCGCAGCGCCACCCGCCAGTCCTTGCCGGGCAGCCCGAAGTACTCGGCGGCCAGCGCCGCCTGCGTCTGCAGATGGTCACTGTTGGTGAAGATCGCGCCGGGGGAGTGGTGGGCGGAGATCCGGCTGATGACCGCGCGGAAGTCCCGGACGTCGCACTCCAGGATCTCCGGGGCGGCCGGCCCCTCGCGGAGACGGTGGGCGTCCGGCTGATCGGTGAGGAGGGTGACGTCGAGGCCGAGCCCGCGCGCGGCGGGCAGAAAGCCTTCGGTGACCGAGTCGGTGGGGTTGCGGGCAAGGACGTACAGCCGCATGTGCGAGTCCACTTCCGGGTGCGAGCGGAGGTGCTGTGTGCAAGGGGGAGGAGGGAGAGGCGGGCGCAAGCGTCGAACGGCCCGTCACCCGCCCTACGCGTGCGTCGGTTTCACCGCTGATCCGGCACCCGTCGCCACGGCCACGCTTTTCCCGCGGCTCCGATGAGGGCGACGGGCCCGGCGACCGCCACCGCCGGGCCCGCCAGCACTGCGGCCGCGAAGCGACAGGGCACATCGAGCGTGCCGGCGAGCATCACGGCACGGGTCCAGGAAAGCAACACCATGGCCGATCCGCCGTGTGAAGAGGCTGTCCGGCGGGACGGCCCGAGCGATCTTGGACACGGAGTGAGAGTTTAGGTTAGGTATGCCTAACGATGTCAACTCGCGGTGAGGGGCGCATCACTCACGCCATCGAGGTCCACGGCGCGCCGCTCCCGATGCGGCAAGTTGAAGCAAAATAAGGTAAGCCTTACCTAGTTCACGGTGGCGGGACCGCCGTCGGACGACCGATGGCCCTGCCTTCCAAGGAGTACGAGTGCCGCTCACCGTGGCCCCGGACCTGGCGCCCGACGCCACCGCCCTGAGCCCCGCCGCCCTGCTCGCCGCGACCTACCGGCGGCTCACCGCGCACTGCGGGACGCTCGACGTCGCGGTGGCGCGACCTGACTCGTACGCGGGCCAAGGCTGGGTGACCGGCGCCGAACTGACGTCACATCACGATGCGATGGAGGCCTTCGTCGCGGCGGAGGCCGCACGCATCCGTCGCGGCCACGGCCACACCCCGCGCCCGGACGTCGCCGCGTCCCGCGCCCTGCACGGCTACCTCTGGTCGGTGTCCCTGCTGATGAGCGGTGCCTGGTACCTGGAGCGGCGCGTGCCGCGCATCCGCCCGCAGGACGTACGCGTCCACCTGGAAACCGGTGCCTTCGAGATCGTCCCCGGTTCCTTCGCGTGCTTTCCGGACGATCCGGCGGCCGGGCTCCCCGGGACGCGGGTCCTCGCCGACGAGGAGTCGCTCCGCGTCGAACTGCGCGCCGCCGTCGTCGCCCACATGCAACCGCTGCTCTCCGCCATCGGGCCCCGACTGCGGCGCGGGCAGCGGGCGTTGTGGGGCATGGCGGGGGACGATCTCATCTCCGGGATCTGGTACCTGGGGCGCATGCTCGGCCAGGAGGACGAAGCGCTGCGGGCGGTCGACGCACTGCTCCCCGGACCGGTCGAGCCCTTCCCTGGTGGCGCGGCCTTCCGTCACCTGACGACCCGTGACGGGGAGCGGCATCCGACGCGTACCCGGCTCGGCTGCTGCCTCTACTACACGATCCGTGCCGCCGAGGCGTGCGGCACCTGCCCGCGTGTCTGCGACGCGGAGCGTCTGCGGAGGCTGGAGTCGGAAGCCGGTGGGTGAAACCGTGATAGGGAAGCGGGCGTAACCCCTCGCTCGCGCCAGGAGACACGCCCATGTTCTTCCAGGTCCCCGTCATCGACATCACGCCGTACGTCGAAGGCGGTGAAGCGTCGGAACGTGCGCGGGTGGCACGGGAGTTGGACGACGCCTGCGCTCGCGTCGGGTTCATGCAGATCCTCGGGCACGGCATCCCCGACGAGACGGTGGACGGCCTGACCGCCGCCGTCGACGGCTTCTTCGGCCTGCCCCTGGAGGTGCGGAAGAGCTACCGGGTCACCGGTGCGAACCGCGGCTACAGCCCGCCCAAGAGTGAATCCCTCAGCTTGAGCCTGGGCGTGGAGTCGGCCGGGCGCATGAACGACTTCTTCGAGGCGTTCAACATCGGCACCGAAGCCCGCTCGTTCCCCGGACTCGACCTGTCCGAGGACGACTATGGACTCAACGTCTGGCCCACGCAGGTCGACGGCTTCGAACCGGCCGTGCTGAGCTACTTCGCCGAGGCCGGCCGCGTGGCCCGCACGCTGACCCATGTCTTCGCGGACGCCTTGGGGGAGCCGGCCGACTTCTTCGAGTCGCTGACCGACCACTCCATCGACGTACTGCGCATGAACAACTACGCCCTCCCCGAAGGCACCGTCACCCTCGACGGCGATCTGACGGGGATGGGTGAGCACACCGACTTCGGCCTGGTCACCGTGTTGTGGGCGGACCAGGTCGCCGGGCTGCAGGTGCTCGGTGCCGACGGGGCCTGGCACGATGTGTCCCCCGTCGACGGCGCGCTCCTGGTCAACCTCGGTGATCTCACCGCCCGGCTCACCAACGACCGCTGGATGTCCACCCTGCACCGGGTCAAGCCGCCGATCGTGGACGGCGGCATCGTCCGGCGCAGGTCGGCCGCCTACTTCCACGACGGCAACGTCGACGCGGTCATCTCCACGCTGCCGAGCCACCTCACCGCCGCCTCCGACGCGTGCGCCTACGAACCGATCCTCGTGCGCGACCACATCAAGGCGAAGCTTGCCGGGTCCCGGCAGGGCAAGGCGAACGCGGCGGCCGTCCGGGAGGCGGCGCGGGTGCGTGCGGCCGGGTCCGGTCCCGTCACGCCTGGTCGAGCCGGGCGCGGATCGCCGCCAGGGCCTCGGTGATGTTCGCCTCGGCGGCCGCCTTGTCGATGCCGAGCCCGGCGAGCGTGCCCGTGCCGCCCTCGGCCTCCAGGAGCGAGAGCAGGATGTGCTCGGTCCCGATGTAGTTGTGCCCGAGCCGCAGGGCCTCGCGGTAGGTGAGCTCGAGGACCTTCTTCGCCCCGGCGTCGTACGGGATGAGGTCGGGCACCTCGCCGACCGCCGGCGGCAGCGCCTCGGCGACGCTCTCGCGGATCGCGTCGAGCGAACTCCCCTGCGCGACGAGCGCCTTCGCGGCGAGGGCGTCCGGTTCGGTCAGGAGGGCGAGCGTCAGGTGCCCGGGTCCGATCTCGTCGTTCCCCGCGGCGCGGGCCTCTTCCTGCGAGGCCATGACCACGTTCTTCGCCCGGTCGGTGAAGCGGTTGAAGCCCTGCCGGGGGTCGAGGTCCGACATCTCACCGGGATCCTTGGCCACGAACCGCTTCTGGGCCGCCTGCCGGGTGACCCCCATGCTCTTGCCGATGTCCGTCCATGAGGCGCCCGAGCGGCGCGCCTGGTCCACGAAGTGCCCGATCAGATGGTCGGCGACATCGCCCAGGTGGTCGGCTGCGATCACGGCGTCGGAGAGCTGGTCGAGGGCGGCCTCGGGGTGGGCCTTCTTGATGGCCTGGATCAGGTCGTCGAGGCGGATGGGCTGGGTGGGTTGCGTCATGTGTCAACGTTAGGTTGACAGCGGAGGGGGCGTCAACCCTCGGTTGACATCTTTGCGGGCGGCGCCGCCGCACGGTCCGTTGGTCAGCTTCGCGCCCGCCAAGCGCCGGGCGTATGTCCGAAAGCGCGGCGGAAGACGTCGATGAAGGCGCTGCTCGATGCCCAGCCGCAGCGGTGCGCGACCACGGTGACCGGGGTGTCGTCGGCCAGCAGGCACAGGGCGTGGTGCAGGCGCAGCTGGGTGCGCCACTGAGGGAAGCTCATGCCGAGTTCGGCCCGGCAGAGCCTGGTGAGGGTGCGGTCGCTGACGCCGGTCGCGGCGCCGAGCCGGGCCAGGGTCCGGGAGTCCGCCGGGTCGGCGCGGAGGATGTCGCACACCGCGACCAGGCGTGGATCGCGGGCCGCCGGTACGTGGACGGGTTGCTGGGTCGAGTGGCGGAGCTGGTCGAGCAGGACGGCCCGCAGGCGCCGGCGCTCGGCATCGCGGCCGACGGGCGGCTCGGGCTGCCCGGTGTACGCGATGATCAACTCGCGGAGCAGCGGGGCGACTTCGAGGACGGCGGGCCGGTCGAGGCGCAGTGGGTTGTCCGCCACCGGCAGGCCCACCAGGTGCAGGTCCGTGTCACCGTACGCGCGGTGCTCGTGGACGGTTCCCGCGGGAATCCAGATGGCGCGCGTCGCGGGGGCGACCCAGCTTCCCGCGTCGGTGGTGACCGACAGGACTCCGTGGCCCGCGTACACGATCTGGTGCTCGTCGTGCCGGTGCGCGTCGACCTCCGCGCCCGCACGGAGGGGGAGGAGACCGGTGGTCGCACGTGGGGTGTGGCGGATGTTCGGCACGAATGGGGATTTTAGCGGGAGCGGGACGCGTGGCCGGGACGCGTGGCCGGGGCCTCGCGACCGAGGCGTCAGCAGTCCGCCAGGACGCGGTCGAGCGTGGCCCGGCCCGCCACGCCCCAGGTCCGCTTCCCGCCGGGGAGCCCTTGCTCCCCGGCGCGCCCGATGTGGATGAGGCCGACGGCGCGGAGCAGCGCCCAGCCCCGGGCGCGCCTGACGGTCGCCTCGTCCGCGAGGGCGTAGGCGTCGAAGAACCGTGACGCCGCGCCCGCGGGGAGGAGCAGCCAGGCCGCCGAGAGGTCGGTCGCGGGGTCTCCCGCGCAGAGTTCGCCGAAGTCGAGCACGCCGGACAGCGTGCCGTCGGAGCCGACGACGTTCGCGGGATGCAGGTCGCCGTGCAGCCAGACCGGTGGGCCTCCCGGTTCGGGGGCCGAGACGGCGTCCTCCCACAAGTCACGTACACGGGAGGGAACTTCACTGAACGTGGCGAGGGCCTTGAGGCCTTCGTCGAGTCCCGGCGCGTAGAGGTGGAGAGGCAGGCCGCGCGTCGGGTTGACCGGCGCGTCCGCGGGCGCCTCCACATGGAGCGCCCGCAGGAACCGGGCCAGCGTTTCGGCCGCGTGGTCACCGCGGTTGAAGGGAGTGCGGTCGGCCGGTTCGCCGTGCACCCAGGCCGTGACGGTCCACGGCTTGGGGAAGCGCGTGGACGGTTCGCTGATCCGCAGGGGCGTCGGCACCGGCAGGGGCAGGCGTGCGGCCAGGCCGGGGAGCCAGTGGTGCTCCTTGCGGAGCAGATCCGGGGCGCGCTCCGTGCACGGGATACGTACGGCCAAGTCCTCGCCGAGCCGCCACAGTTGGTTGTCCCACCCGCGTACCGCCCCATGGAGGTCGAGGCCGGCGAGGTCCGGGTGCTGCTCATGGAGCAGGGAACGGACCAAGGACTCATCGATCTCTACGAGGTCACCCATGTGCGGAGTACCCATCCCTCGGCGTGCTGGTGGTCGGCGGACGAATATACGCTTCACCGCTTCCGTCCCCGGCTCGTACGCGCGCCGCCCGCGACCGCTCCGCCCACCGCACGGCGGGCCCCGTCGCGAGGCTCGCCCCGACGAAGATCCCGCCGAGGACGAACCAGCCCGGCACGCCCCACACCACGAGGAGCGAGGTGAGCAGGAGCGGGCCCAGGGTGCGGGCGACGGGAACTCCGGAGCCGAAGAAGCCCTGGTACTGGCCCACTTGATGGGCGGGCGCCAGGTCGAAGCTGATCTGCCAGGAACCCGCGGACTGCTGCATCTCGGCGATGACCTGAAGCGCCGCCCCCACCACCAGGACCGCCACCGTGGCCCACACCGGGAGCCCCGCCGCCGAGAAGGCGAAGACCGCGCACGAGGCGAGCATGACGAGGCCGGAGCGTCGTACCGCGCGGGTGGCCGAGCGCGGGCCTTCGACGTCCCGGGCCATGCGGACCTGGAACGCCATCACCGCAAGGGTGTTGAGGACGAAGAGCGCGGAGACCAGCCAGCTCGGCGCGTTCGTGCGCTCCAGCACCCACAGCGGGATCGCCAGGCTCAGCAGCGGCATCCGCAGCAGCAGGACCGCGTTGAGGGCGGTGATGACGGCGTACGGCCGGTCGCGGAGCACGGCTAGGCGCGGCTCGTCCTTGCCGCGCCCCACGGACGGCGGCACCGCGGGCAGCCGCAGCAGCACCAGCGCGCAGAGCAGAAAGCTGACCGAGTCCAAGGCGAAGACCGCCAGATACGCCTCGCGCGTGTCGTGGTGCAGGGCGATGCCGCCGAGGGCCGCCCCGACGGCGAGACCGGCGTTGAGCGTCGACTGGAGGTGGGCCAGGACGCCCGTGCGAGCCCCTGGTGTGACCAGACCCGCGAGCAGAGCCTGGCGTGCCGCGGCGAGCCCGCACTGGGCGACCGCGTACAGGCAGGCCGCCACGAGGAACAGGGCGAAGGAGCGGATGAACAGGAAGGACGCCACCGACGCGCCGGTGGCAAGGGCGAGCAGCACCGCCGTACCGCGCGGCCCCTTCCGGTCGGCGAGCGCGCCCAGCGGGACCCCCGTCACGGAACCGATGGCCCACGCGACCGTGAGCGCGAGCCCGATCTGGGTGGGGGAGAGGCCGACGACGCGGGTGAAGTAGAGGGCCGAGGTCACGTAGTAGGCGCCGTCGCCGAGCGAGTTGCACAGCTGGGCGGTGGCGAGCACGCGCGGCGCTCCCGCGGGCGGCAGGATCTGGATCGGCACGACGCTCCCGGAGCAGGCGGCCGTTGGGCCGGTTCCTTCGCTGACGGGAGGAGGCTAGCCAGCCGAATGGTCCGGACCGTGGACCATTCGGGGGCCTTGGGCGTGGGCCAATTCTCAGCCCGGCCGCCGCACCATGAAGACGTCCACGGGGTCCTCGTCCTCCACGCCGAAGCCATGGCGCTCGTAGAGACGCCGGGCCGCACTGCCCTGCAGGACGTTCAGGCGGACGAGGTCTCCGGCGGTGTCGGTCCGGTCGAGCAGCCCGCGGAGCACGGCCGATCCCAGGCCCCGGCCCTGGAGGGCGGGGTCGAGGTAGAAGTGTTCGAGCCACTGGCAGCCGTCGGCCGGCCGCAGGGCGACGCAGCCCGCGAAGGCGCCGTCGACGAGGACGACCGAAGTGTCCCGGGGCGCGTAGGCGTCCCGGAACCTCTGGCGCACCCGATGCTCGTCGAACCGGCCGAGCCGCTCCAGATCCGGTCGCATCACCGTCGCGCGCAGCTCGGCGATGGTCTCGACGTCGGTGGGCTCCGCGGCCCGCAGCGTCCACTCCTGGGCGGGCGTCGCCGCGGCCCGCGCCTGCTCGGGGTGCGTGGTCATGACCGGAAGTATCCCTGGTCACCGCCTGACGGCAGGGGTGGGGTCCTGCCGTCAGGCGGCGGTCTCGGTCCGTCAGAGGGTCCTTCCGTGGGCCCCTCAGCGGGTCCCTCAGCGGGTCCGTCAGCGGGTGACCTGCCAGCTGAGCGAACCGGTCATCAGCTTGCGCAGCTCCGGGGCGCGGACCGCCTTGTTCCGGTCGGTGGCGCGTGCCGTGACGGTGTGCGCGCGGCCGTCGGCCGGTACGCCGAGTGCCTTGAGGGTCACGCTGCCCGCGCCCCGTGCCTTGCGTGCCTCACGGCCGTCGACGTACCAGCGCAGGTCGCTCTGGGAGGACGCCTCGACGCGGATCCGCCCGGTGCCGCGCACCTTGCGGTCGGTCGGGGTGGCGGAGGTGAGCACAGGTGCGTGCTGGTGGAAGCCCGCGATCATCGCCTCGCGTCCCGGCAGATTGAACTCGCGGCCCAGGGTGCGCATGATCGAGTCCTCGGTGGGGCGGTTGAGGCCGTGCCCGTGATAGCCACCGCCCTCGTACGCGCCGACCGTGCCCCCGTCAGGTGACGCCTGGCCGAGCCAGCGATGCCACTTCACCTTCTGCGCGGCCATCTCGTCGGCGCTGAGCTTGGTGAGGTTGGACTCGCCGGGCTCGGGGCCGGTGTAGGTGCTCTCGTCGTACCAGTACTCGTCGGCCAGCTTGCCGAAGGAGTGGCCGGTCTCGTGGACGGCGACCTGGTCCGAGTCGGGGTGGTCGGAGGAGGCGGTGCCGATGCCGTCGTACCCGGACGGGGAGGTGATGTCGTTGTAGCCCGCGCCGCCGTACTTGGTGGAGTTGCTGAGCACGATGACGAGATCGGGGTCGGCGGCCCTGCTCGCGTACGCCTCGACCTTATTGGTGTCGACGCACAGCAGCCGCTCTGTGCCGTCGCAGAAGAAGGCCGAGTTCAGGGCCGTGTTCTTGCGGACGTCGCTCGTCGGGTCGCCCGAGACGCCGGAGTCCTGCGAATGCGCGTCGACGGCCCAGACGTTGAACAGGTCCTCGTACTGGGCGTACGGCTCGACGGCGGCCATCTCCTTCCACTTGGTGCGCACGTCGGCGTGGAAGTCCTCCTGCTGGGCGGCGGTGTAGCCGTCGCCGATGAAGACGACGTCGACCTTGGTGTCGCTCGCGCCGGCCTCCACGATCGGCAGGACGTCGCCGTCGTCCTGGACCGTGGCCCGCTCCTCCTTGGTGAGCGGGGCGGAGGCCGGGACGTCGGTGTGGCGGGGGTGGCTGTCGGGGCCGGTGAAGTACTCGACCTCGACGCGTTCGGTGTCCCGAGCGGCGGCCGGCGCGCTGCCGTCCTGGCCCTGGCTCTGGCCTTGGCCCATGGCGACCGGTGCGGTGACGGCGAGCGTCGCGGCCAGAGCTACTCCGGTGGCGACAGCGAGCCGCTTGCGGGACGTGCGGGGTATGCCGGATATGCGGGAAGCGTGTCTACGCATGAACGATCTCCCGGGATCAGCGCGGACCGAATCGCCGAAACACGGCAAGTCCGCGATATAAGTGGGGGGTTAAGGGAGCTTAAGGCGCGGTTCAATGTAGGGGCTGAGGGGAAGCCAGGCAATGCCTGGGACGCAAGGTGCGTGTGTGAGGGCCGAGTTGGGGACAGGCGCTGCCACCTCCGCGTGCTCCAGACCTGGATGAAGCGCGCTCGGACGCGGGGCCGGACCGGAGGGAAAAAGATGACAGGGAGCGGATCAGGAGGCGTACGACCGGACGAGCCCGCGGAGATCGGGCGTCGCGTGCTGCGGCTGCGTACGGAACTCGGCCTCACCCAGCGCCAGTTGGCCGAGCCCGCGTATACGCCCGCCTACGTCTCCACGCTGGAGTCGGGCAAGGTGCGGCCCTCCGAGGCCGCCCTTCGGCATTTGGCGCAGCGGCTCGGTGTCACTCCCGAGGAGCTCGCGACGGGACGCCCGGCCCGCCTCGCCGCCGAGCTGCGCCTGCGCCTCACCGACGCGCGGCGCGCCCTGGCCACCGGCTCCCCCGAGGACGCCGCCCCCCTCTTCCGCGCGCTGTGCGCCGAAGCCGTCGAGCACGCCCTGCCCGAGGAACGGGCAGCCGCACTCCTCGGCCTGGGCGACTGCCTCCTCGAATCCGGCGACCTCGACGACGCACACGAGTGCTTCACCTCCGTGGAGCGGCTGCTCGCCGACGAGCCACTGCCGCGCCGCGTCCCCGCCATCCGCGGCCGCGCCAACGCCCACCGCCTCACGGGCGAACTCCGATACGCCTGCCACCTGTTGGAGACCGCGCTGGACCAGCTGAACGCCTCGGGACTGCATGACCCCGACGCGCTGCTCCTGCTCTACTCGGCGTCCATCGCCCCGTACATGGACATGGGCGCACACGAGCGGGCCGCGCACGCCGCCGAACTGGCCCTGGCGCTCGCGTCGCGCGTGGAGGACCCCGCCCTGCTCGCGGGCATGCACCGCGGGGTGGCCCGTACGCTCATCGCCCAGGGCCGTGTCGCCGAGGCCGACGCGTCCCTCGCCAAGGCCCAGGACCTCTACCAGCAACTCCACATCCGCACCGAACTCGCCCACTGCCACTGGATGCGCGGCTATGTGTACGCCCAGGACGGCGACCTGGAACGCGCCGAGCACGAACTGCGCACCGCGCACGACATGCTGACCGCCAAGCGGGCCGCGCTCTACGCCCACCAGGTCGAGGTGGAACTCGCGGACGTGCTGCGCAGGCGCGGCAGGACCGAGGAGGCCGAAGCGCTGCTGCGGCCGCTCCTTGCCGCCGGTCCGCGGGCCACGGAGATCCCGGCCCTCCGGGCCGGACACGGCGCGGTACACAAGGGCGCCGCACACCGGCTGCTCGGACTCATCGCGGAGGAATGCGGTGACACGGAGGGCGCCGAGGAGCACTACCGCGCCGCCTTGCCGCTGCTCGAACGCGCGGGCGCGGCCGGGGACATGGCCGGCCTGTGCTGTCTGCTCGGCGACCTGCTCCGGCGCACGGGACGCACCGAAGCCGCCATGGACGCCTACCGCACCGGCCTCGCCCGGCGGACCACTCCGGGCACGACGACGCTGGGACCCGCGCCCGCGCCGCCGCCGATGTGAGGGGCCGTCGGCGGGTCGCCGGGCGATTGTCCGGCTTTTGTCACGGTGCTGTACGAGCGGACAACCTGATGTCCGCTCATGTCCGTCCGCCTGCTAAAAATACGGGCGGCACAGGGACGCGGACCACCTTGTGCGCATCCATCGCACCATTCTGACAGTTGGCCCGAGAGGGCCGCAGGGGGAAGGCACCAGCCTTGATGAACCACGCACGCACGACCGCCGCAGTCCTGGCCACCGCAGGGGCCCTCACGGCCGCTCAGCTCGGCCTGGCCGGATCGGCGTCAGCGGCGGACGCGCCGAAGGCACCGAAGGCGTCGACCGCCTCGGCGACCAGCGCCGGCTGCCCGATCGACATCGTCTACACGTCCCGGTTCTACATCGGCGCGGGTGGTTGGGTGAAGGGCGACGGCCTGTACTTCGGCCTCAAGAACAAGAGCACCAAGAGCTTCAAGAAGGTCACCTTCACCGTCAGCAACGTCAAGAACGTCCGCTTCGGTTCGGCGAAGGCGAAGGGCGGCAAGATCACGCACAAGACCTCGAAGACCATCTCCGTCTACGACAAGAGCCTGGCGGGCAAGGCCAGCCTCGGCGTCAGGGTCAAGACGCGCCTCCTGAACACCAGGTCGTACAAGGTGAAGTTCAAGGTCCACGGCAACGGCTGGAACTGCGCCGTAAACCAGGGAACTTGGGGCGCCTGAGCACCAAGCACCACGCACCACGCGCCCGCGGAACCCGGTTCACTCCGGGGCCCGCGGGCGCACCCGTCTCCGCCGGAAATTGCCGGCCCTCGCTAACCTCGGGGGATGTCGCGCAGCGAGAAGAAGGCCCGCCGTCTTGTCGTCGGCGAGGAGGTCTTCCTCTGGACCGTCGGCCACACCCACCGCACGCTGCCCGGCGGAGGCTTCGAAGACTGCTGCGAAGTCCTCACCCTCCGACAGCACCAGGCGCCGGGGCGGCTTCGCGTGCTCTTCCGGGAGGGCCCCGGCAAACTCGTCCCCGACGGATATCTGCACTCGGGGGCCGTCGGCACCGCGGAAAGCGGCCGCTATGTGAACCTGCACGAGCCGGGCGCCGTCAGGGCCCTGCTCGACGCGGCGATGGCCCAGGGGTGGCGTCCGGACGATCCTGCTCGGCGTGAGCTGGACGGCTGGGTCTTCTTCGAGGCCGTCGCAGCCCGCACCAGGGCCCCACTAGGGCCAGGCGAACGTGATCGCGAGTAGCATCCGCACCGTCGGCGGTTTGTACGTGGGTCTACCGAAGCTCGGGAGCGGTCAAGTGGACGAGGCAGCGCAGGCGGGGCTCGGCGCGGGGAAGTACCTCCTGGTCACCAGCTACCGCAAGAACGGCACTCCGGTGCCGAGCCCCGTCTGGGTGGTCCAGGACGGTGCCGCACTCGGTGTCTGGACGGCCGCGGACTCCTGGAAGGTCAAGCGGATCCGCAACCGCGCCGACGTCCTGATCGGCCCCTGTGACCTGCGGGGCAACCCCACCGGCAAGCAGGTCCCCGCCACGGCCGAGATCTGCGACCCGCAGGAGACCGCGCGCTACCGCACCCTCATCGCGCGCAAGTACGGCCTGATCGGCCGCCTCACGCTGCTCGGCAGCAGGATCCGGCGCGGCACGAAGGGGACGGTCGGCATCCGGATCACCCGGGCGGAGTGACACCCCGGTCCGTCGGCGTCAGGTCATGCTCGGCTCCGGCCGGGTGGCCATCTCGTCGCGGAACTCGACCGCCGCCTCCCGCGCCTGCCGCAGCCCGATCCGCGCGAAGTCTGCCTCCAGTACGTCGAGTTCGGCCAGGGTCTCGCTGCGGTCGTGGCCGAGCCGGGCCCGCGACTTGACCAGACCGAGCCGGGACAGGGCCGCGCCGCGCGGCTCCCGCATGGCGTCGAACTCCTCCAGGGCGATGGCGTACATCTCCCGTGCCTCGGCATAACGCCCGTCCCGGTAAAGGATGTTGCCGCGCATCTTGTGGTTGTAGGCGAGCGCGCTCGCCAGATCCATGGCCCGGCAGATGACCTCCGCCTCCGAGAGCAGCGCGAGCGCCCTCTCCGTCTCGCCCCGCAGCGAGAGGACGTCGGCGACCCCGCGCAGCGACCAGGCGCGCCCCCGCGCGTCCTGGGCGTCCGCCGAGATCCTGACGCACTCCTCGAACAGCTCGAGCGCCTCGGTGTAGTCGCCGGTGTTGCGCCGCATCTGGGCGATGCCGGACATCGCCCACACCATGTGCCGCGCCTCCCCGTGCTTTCTGCCCTGTTCCAGAAGCTGCTCGTGCAGCGCGGCCACCGCCGCGTAGTCCCCCTGGATGCGGCCCGTCTCGGCGAGCCCGGCGAGCGCGTAACCGTGCGCGAGCCGCTCCCCGCTGTCGTCGGCCAACGCGACTCCCCAGGCCAGCAGCCTTCGCGCGAGCCGCAGTTGGCCGCATTGACGGGCGAGCGTGCCGCCGCTCCACAGCGCCCAGGCCATGGCGCCCCCGTCCCCCGCGACGCGTGCGCTGCGATAGCTGTGGCGCCAGGCGGAGCCCGCGTCGTCCACCTGGCCGAGCCGCCGGTTGGCCTCGGCCAGGGCGAGTGCGGCGCGCGCCCTCTCCAGTGCGGTGTCCGCCTGGGAGAGGGCGCGGTCCGCCGCCGTCAGCACCTCCTCGTAGGAGGAGTTCACCCCGAGTGCCGCGCCCAGCTCGCCCTGGTACTCGGGCGCGAATGCCTTGCCGTGCATAGATCCATGACCTCTCGATCAACTCCGTACGTCGGTCTCCGTACGTTGATCAAGAAGCTACGAGCGCGGCGGGGTGCGGCGAATCCCTCCGCGTATGGGTCATTCCGTACGACTCCAGGGCTACGGGAGAGGCCATGGTCATCATCGGGATGTACGGGGAGGGCGTGACCCGCGGTCGTCAGCCGGCCACGTGCGCCGCGTCGTCCGCGTTGTCCGTGTCGGCCGCGTCGTCCGTGTCGGCCGTGTCGTCAAAGACGGGCATGTCGTCGAAGACGGCGACAGCCTCAGAGGCCGCAGCGACCGTGGCCGTGGCGGGACCCGCGGCGGCCGAGCCCGCCGTCGCCGTCTGCAGCGCCGTGATGCACGCGGCGATCGACTTCTGCAGCTCCTCCAGGCGCAGCAGCATGTCGTCCTCGTAGATGTCGTCGACCTCGGCGTCGTCGAAGGTCAGCTCCTCGAAGACCTTCGTCGCCTTCTGCAGGCTGCTGTAGAACTTCGCGCGGCGCTCCTGCACCCGCAGCTGCGGGTCGCTCTGGACGGTCTGGGCGACCAGGTCCTTCACGGTGTCGTACGCCTCGCGCGCCCACTCGCCGGAGTCCTCGCCGTCGTCGAGCTCGTCGATGAGGGACAGGTGCCGCTCGGCCTCCTCCTTCAGCTCGGCGGGCGCGTCGATCAGCTGGCCCGCCGGCGTCTTGACCTGGCCCTTGTCGACGATCTGGCGGACGTAGTCGACGCGGTCGCCCGCCTTGGCCTCGGCCGCGACGGCCTTCTTGAGGTCGTCCGCCCGCACGATGTCGCGGACGAGCTCGGTGCGCAGCGCCGGGTCGTCGTCGAGCCGGTCCATCAGCGCGCGCCGCGCCGCCTCGGCGGTGCCGGGGTCGGCGAGGATCGCGGCCCGCAGCGCGGTGGGGTTCTCGGCGACCTCCAGGGCCTTGGTGGGGCGGATGCCCTCGGCCTCGGCGGCCTCCGTGATCGCGGTGCCGCGCGGGGAGAGGGCGCTGGAGCGGGAGGCGTAGTACGTCAACCAGGCGTCGGAGTCCGGAAGTTCGATGTCCTCGCCGGGCGTGAGGGCCTCGAAGAGGGGTACGAGACCGTCGTCAGCGGCCTTGTCCCAGGCCTTGTAGTAACGCATGACGCGCTCGGCGGAGCAGCCGGCCAGCTCGCTGAACTCCTTCGCCGAGACCTTCGGCGTCTCGTCGGCCCCCTGTCCGCCGGGGCGCACGCTGCGCGCCACCTTCAGGGCGAAGGCCCAGCCGCCGGTCCGTGCGTAGGCACCGAACTCGCGGGCGTCCCGGGCCACCGGCTCGGAGACTTCCGGCGGCGTGGCTGCTTCAGACGGCGCGATGGCAAGAGTCACGAAGGTTCTCCTGGATGGTGATGACAAGTATCTGAGAGCTGACTCGACACCTTATCGCCTCTATTGAG
Source organism: Streptomyces sp. NPDC050439 (assembly GCF_040655335.1). NCBI lineage: Bacteria > Bacillati > Actinomycetota > Actinomycetes > Kitasatosporales > Streptomycetaceae > Streptomyces > Streptomyces sp. NPDC050439. The sequence continues at coordinate 402,683 of NZ_JBFAJT010000002.1, read as the reverse complement.
GTGGTATGAGGGCGAGTTGTTCTCGGGTGAACAGGTGTCCCACCGTACGGAGGCGAATCCTCCGGTGACCTGCGACTTGATGTGGGTCCTACACATCCTGATCACATCTCCTCCCCGAGGATGACCCTGCGTGCACGGCACTACAGCGCCCGTGGGCTGACAGTCCGACTCTGAGTCTGACTTCCGGGCCGCAAGGGGCCAGGACCATTGAAGGGAACCTGCTGACCTGCCGAAACCGACGGGAGCCCCTTCGCCGTGGCTACGTTCCTCTACAAACTGGGCCGCCTCGCCTTCCGGCGACGCCGCTATGTGGCACTGATGTGGGTGGTGCTGCTGGCCGGCGTCGGCTTCGCCTCGGCCACCGCACCCGCACCGCCCGAAGACTCCTTCTCCATGCCGGGGACGGAGTCCCAGAAGGCCTTCGACCTCCTCGACGAGAAGTTCCCGGCGGCCAGCGCCGAGGGCGCCACCGCCCGTGTCGTCATCCGCGCCCCCGAGGGCGAGAAACTGACCGCGTCGGGCCCCAAGGGCGACGTCGAGAAGCTGGTCAAGACCCTGGGCGCGGGCCCGCAGGTCAGCGAGGTCGCCGACCCCTTCAAGGCCAACGCCGTCAGCAAGGACGGCACCACCGCGTACGCGTCCGTCACGTACAAGGTGGCCGCCCCCGAGCTGACCGACAAGGCGCGTGACGCGCTCACCAAGGCCACCGACGACACCCGCAAGACGGGCTACACCGTCGAGACCGGCGGCGACGCCGTGATGGCGGAGCAGGAGATGGGCGGCACCGCCGAACTCATCGGCATCGCGGTCTCCGCGGTCGTCCTGCTCATCACCTTCGGCTCGATGATCGCCGCGGGCATGCCGCTCCTCACCGCCATCATCGGCGTGGGCATCGGCGTCTCGGGCATCGCGGCCCTCGGCAGCGTCTTCGACCTCTCCGCCATGACCGGGACGCTCGCGATGATGATCGGCCTCGCCGTCGGCATCGACTACGCGCTCTTCATCGTCTCCCGCTACCGGGCGGAGATCGCCGAGGGGCGCGAGCCGGAGGAGGCCGCGGGCCGTGCCACCGGGACCGCCGGCTCCGCCGTGGTGTTCGCCGGACTCACCGTCATCGTCGCGCTCTCCGGCCTCGCCATCGTCAACATCCCGATCCTCACCAAGATGGGCCTGACCGCGGCCGGCACGGTCGCGATAGCCGTCCTGATCGCCCTCACCATGATCCCCGCGCTGCTCGGGTTCGCGGGCAAGAAGGTGCTGCGCCGCAAGGACCGCAAGAAGCCCGTGAGCGAACTGCAGGACCCGAACGCCAAGCCGAAGCTGGGCACGCGCTGGGCGCGCTTCGTGCTGCGCCGCCCGATCCCGGTGCTGCTGCTCGCCGTGGTGGGCCTCGGTGTGGTCGCCGTACCGGCCACCAGCCTGGAGCTCGGCCTGCCCGACGAGGGCACGTCGGCGCCGGACACCACGCAGCGCAAGGCGTACGACATGCTGTCCGAGTCCTTCGGCGCCGGCTTCAACGGCCCGCTGATGGTCACCGTCGACACCGACAAGGACAAGGGTGCCGCCGCCGCGGCCGATACCGTCGGCAAGGAGATCGCCAAGATCGACGGCGTCGCCGCCGTCACTCCGGCGAACCCCAACAAGTCCGACGACACCGCGATCTTCAATGTCGTCCCGACGACCGGTCCCAGCGACCACAAGACCGAGGGCGTCGTCAAGGAGATCCGCTCCACGGTCGACGGGCTCGGGGACAAGACGAACTCCGAGGTCCTGGTCACCGGTGCGACCGCCATGACCATCGACTTCTCGCAGACCCTGGACGACGCGCTCCTGCCCTACCTGGGACTCGTCGTCGGCCTGGCCTTCCTGCTCCTGATGCTGGTCTTCCGCTCGATCCTGGTGCCGCTCAAGGCGGCGCTCGGCTTCCTCCTCTCGGTGGCCGCCGCGCTCGGCGCCGTCGTCGCGGTCTTCCAGTGGGGCTGGCTCGCGGACATCGTCGGCGTGGACCAGCCGGGCCCGATCATGAGCATGATGCCGATCTTCATGATCGGTGTGGTCTTCGGTCTCGCCATGGACTACGAAGTGTTCCTCGTGACGCGCATGCGTGAGGCGTACGTCCACGGGGCGCGCTCCGGCGAGGCCGTCGTCACCGGTTTCACGCACGGCGGACGTGTGGTCGCCGCCGCGGCGGTCATCATGATCAGCGTCTTCTCCGGCTTCATCATGGAGAACGACGACATGATCAAGATGATGGGCTTCGGTCTGGCCGTCGCCGTCCTCTTCGACGCCTTCGTCGTCCGCATGGCGATCGTCCCGGCCGTGCTCGCCCTCCTGGGCAACAAGGCCTGGTGGCTGCCGAAGTGGCTCGACCGCGCGCTGCCGAACGTCGACGTGGAGGGCGAGAAGCTGCACAAGCAGCTCGGCGACTTCCCCACGGCGCGCCGGGAGGACGAGGACCGGGAGCTGGAGTCCGTACGCGGCTGAGTACCTGACACTCCGCCAGGAGTACGCGCGTCAGCCCGGTGACCGATCACGGTCACCGGGCTGACGCCTGTCCGGGGCGGGGACGACAGGACGGCAGGGATCAGCGGTCCTCGAAGACCATCCAGACCTGCCCGCGGGCGAAGGGCATCCGTTGCCCGTTGGAGAGCGTGAAGGTCGTGCCGCCCTCGGGGCTCGTCCGCTTCCAACGGGTCTGGTACGCCTTGCCGTCGCGCAGGACGGTCGCCCGGCCGCTGCCGACGGTCTTGATGTAGGGCGTCGGGGCGCCGTTGACGTCCTTGTAGCGCGACGGGGGCATGCTCACACGCTGGATGACGATGGTCCGCGCGCCCAGCTGCGCCCCCGAGCTGCTGCGGGCCGGGGCTCCGTCGAAGGACGCGAGCCAGCGGCGCTCACCGGGCGACCAGCTGAAGGTGTGGCTGGCCGACGCGTATCGGACGGTGCGTGCCGCGGTGCGTGAGCCGCCGGCCGGGGCAGGCCCGAAGCGGAAGCCGATGTCGGCGGCGTGGTCGGCCTTCGGGGCCGAGCGCAGCACTGCCTCGGGACGGGCGAAGAGGTTGTGCGGGGCCGGCCGGCTGCCGTCGCGGAAGTAGGCGCCGGGGAGGCGGCCGTGCGGGCGGGTGTAGAGCGGCGACTGCCGGAGCATCTTGTTGAGCGAGCTGCGCACCCCCGAGTAGGCGAGCGCCGGGCGGCCGAACTGCCGCAGCAGTTCGACGTCGGACTCCCGGGCGCTGCGCACCGGACCGACGGCCTGGGGGAGGCGGCTGGAGTACACCCCCATCAGCCGGCTCATGCCGCCCTCGACCTTCTCCACGTACACGATGTCCGCCTGCGCGAGGCCGGTGTGCGGCCTGGCCATGCGCGCGTTGTCGAACTTCACCGCGAGCACCGGGCCCTGCTGTGCCCGCATCCCGGTGAAGGGCGACCTGCCCTGCCCCGGCTCCCCGGCGTCCGCCGGTGTGCTCTCCTGCGCGGCCCCCATGGTGAGCGCGCCCACGGCCACCGTGGCCAGGAGCCTCGTGCCGATGCGGGTGCGGCGGCGGGCCCCGCTCCCTGATCCGGCCCGATCCAAACGAGAGGCCCTTGCTGTCATCGCGCTTCTCCGTCCGTCCCCGGACGCGCGGTCCCGGGACCAGTTCGTTCCTGGCAGTGGCAGCCGCAGTCCTTCCTCCGGGGTGGGCGCGGTGAACCCCGTTAGGGCCATCCAGCCGCCAGGACTCACCGCAGCGGCGTACGCGCCGGGCCCTCCCGCGGGCCCGGCGCGGTCCGCCGCCGTCAGGCGGTGTGCAGGGTCAGGCCATAACGCCCGAGGATCTCGTTGACGGGCTGGTGCCAGGTCTCACCGCCGCCGCTGCAGTTGCCCCAGCCGCCCGAGGTGACGCCCTGGGCCTGGTCGCCGCTGATGAACGAGCCGCCGGAGTCGCCCGGTTCGGCGCAGACGCTCGTCTTGGTCATCTGGTGGACGGCGCCCTGGCTGTAGTTGACGGTCTCGTTCTTGGCGAGGACGGTGCCGCAGTGCCAGTGCGTGGTGGAGCCGGAGCGGCAGATCGACGCCCCTACGGGTGCCTCCGCCGAGCCGCGCACGAGCTGGTCGGAGACGGTGCCCCAGCCGAGCACCACCGGGACGGTCCACCAGCCGTTGCCCACGCTCACGTACGCGTAGTCGTTGCCGGGGAACGAGGAGCCCTGGAAGCTGCCGATGTTCGAGCCGTCCCAGCCGCGCACACCGGCTCCCGCCTGCCCGCAGTGGCCCGCGGTGACGAACCCTCCGTGCACCGAGAAGCCGATGGAACAGCGGACGTTGCCGGTGTAGTAGGGGTCGCCGCCGACGGTGCCCGCGGCGAACGTGCTCGGTGCCTTGCCGACCGTCTCGACCTGCACGGGACCCGCCTCGCGGGCCCGGTCGACGAACCGCCGGACATCGTTGTCGTTCTTCTGAGCAGCGACGACGTTCACCACGACCTTGTTGCTGCGCGGCGCCACATGCCAGCTGCTGACGCCCTTGGGCGCGTCCAGTGCGTCGATGCGCTTCTTGGCGGCGTCCAGTTCCTTCGCGCTGTGGCGGACCACGCGGACGGTGGCGCCGGTCTCGCGCAGGGCGTCGGCCTTGCCCGCGCTGGTGGTGGCGACGGTGAGCCTGGCGGTCTTCGCGTCGTACCAGGAGCCCGCGTACGTGGCTCCGGCCGCGCGCTGCGCCGCGCGGTCGACGCGGGTCGCGGTCTTCTCGGCGGCGAGGCGTTCGCGCGCCTGGCCCGCGGTGAGTCCGAGGTCGCTCTGGAGGGCGGTGAGCATGCCCGCGGAGGCCGGGGGAGGAGTGGGGGCGGGGGCGGCGCCGGCGGTGGAGGTGAGCGAGGCGCTTGCCCAGGTGCCGACCAGGAGCAAGGAGGAGACGGCGATGCGGGCTCCGGTTCTGCGTCTCATGGCAGTGCCCTTTCTGTCGTTCCGTCGAGGTGGGGAGGAACAGGGTGATGAGAGCGCTCTCACGATGAGTTCAGGCGGAGCATAAGAGCGACGCGGCGGTCATGTCCATACCAACTGAGCGCTCTGGGGCGGCAATTGGAGCCGGAAATCGACGGCGGACAAATACTGGGTACGGTGTACGCGCATCACTGGGTACGGTGTACGCTTTTCCTTCCGCCCGTTCAGGCCAAGGAGCATCAGTGACGGTCATCCCCGCCGACAGCCACCACGTGATTCAGGTGCGAGGCGCCCGCGAGAACAATCTGCGGAACGTCTCGCTCGACATCCCCAAGCGGCGGCTCACCGTCTTCACCGGAGTCTCCGGCTCCGGGAAGTCCTCGCTCGTCTTCGGCACCATCGCGGCCGAGTCGCAGCGGCTGATCAACGAGACGTACACCGCGTTCGTCCAGTCGTTCATGCCGAGCCAGAGCCGCCCCGACGTCGACAGCCTGCGCAACCTCAGCGCCGCGATCGTCGTCGACCAGGAGCGCATGGGCGCCAACTCGCGTTCCACGGTGGGCACCGCCACCGACGCGTACACCATGCTCAGGATCATCTTCAGCCGCCTCGGCGACCCGCACATCGGGACGTCGGGCGCCTTCAGCTTCAATCTGCCCGAAGGCATGTGCCCCCAGTGCGAGGGCACCGGTGAGGCCTCCACCGTCGACGTGGACCAGCTCGTGAACCGCGATCTCTCCCTGAACGAGGGCGCGATCACCGTCCCCTACTACGCGGTGGACTCCTGGAGCTGGCAGGTCATGGTCAACTCCGGCTTCCACGACCCCGACAAGAAGCTCAGGGACTTCACCGAGCAGGAATGGGCCGACCTCCTGCACAAGGCCCCGGTCAAGGTGAAGGTCGGCTCGAACGGCTTCACGTATGAGGGCCTGGTGGCCAAGATGCAGCGGACCTGGCTCGCCAAGGACCGCGACTCCCTGCAGCCCCACATCAAGGCCTTCGTCGACCGGACCGTGGTCTTCGCCCGCTGCGGGCTCTGCGACGGCACGAGGCTGACCGCGGACGCGTTGTCGTCCAGGATCGACGGCCTGAACATCGCCGACTGCTCGGCCATGCAGATCAGCGATCTGGCCGCGTTCGTCCGGGGCCTCGACGACCCCGCGGTCGCGCCGCTGATCACGGGCCTGCGCGAGCTGCTCGAATCCCTTGTCGAGATCGGACTCGGCTATCTCAGCCTGGACCGCACGTCGGGCTCGCTCTCCGGCGGCGAGGCGCAGCGCGTGAAGATGGTCCGCCATCTCGGCTCCAGCATCACCGACGTCACGTACGTCTTCGACGAGCCGACCATCGGCCTGCACCCGCACGACATCCGGCGCATGAACGACCTGCTGCTCCGGCTGCGCGACAAGGGCAACACGGTGCTGGTGGTGGAGCACAAGCCCGAGGTCATCGCCATCGCCGACCACGTGGTGGACCTCGGCCCCGGCGCCGGTACGGTGGGCGGCGAGATCTGCTTCACCGGCGACGTGGCCGGGCTGCGCGCGTCCGGCACGCTGACCGGGCGGCACCTGGAGCACCGGGCCCGGCTGCGCGAGCAGGTGCGGGTACCCAAGGGGCAGCTCTCCATCAAGGGCGCGGACCGGCACAACCTCAAGGACGTCGAGGTCGACATCCCGCTCGGGGTGCTCGCCGTGGTCACCGGCGTCGCCGGGTCAGGCAAGAGCTCGCTGATCCACGGCTATCTCTCCGGACAGGAGGGCGTGGTGGTGGCCGACCAGTCCCCGATACGCGGCTCGCGCCGCTCGAACCCGGCGACCTACACCGGTCTGCTCGGCCCGATCCGCACCGCGTTCGCGAAGGCCAACGGCGTCAAGGCGGCCCTGTTCAGCGCGAACTCCGAGGGCGCCTGCCCCAAGTGCAACGGCATCGGTCTGATCTACACCGACCTCGCGATGATGGCCGGGGTGGCGTCCGTCTGCGAGAAGTGCGAGGGAGAGCGCTTCACGGCCGAGGTCCTCACCTACCGGCTGCGCGGCAAGAACATCAGCGAGGTGCTCGGCATGTCCGTCGCCGAGGCGCACGACTTCTTCCCCTCGGGCCAGGCCCACACCATCCTCGGCCGCCTCAGCGATGTCGGGCTCGGCTATCTGCGGCTCGGACAGCCGCTCAACACCCTCTCCGGCGGCGAGCGCCAGCGCCTCAAGCTCGCCATTCACATGGCCGAGAAGTCCTCGACATACGTCCTGGACGAGCCGACGACCGGGCTGCACCTGGCCGACGTGGACAAGCTGCTCGCGCTGCTCGACCGGCTCGTCGACGACGGCAACTCCGTGGTCGTCATCGAGCACCACCAGGCGGTGATGGCGCACGCGGACTGGATCATCGACCTGGGCCCCGGCGGCGGTCACGACGGCGGGCAGGTGGTGTTCACCGGCACCCCCGCGACCCTCGTGTCCGAGGGGGAGACCGTGACGGCGCGGTACCTGCGGGAGTACGTCGCGGGATGAGGCCGGTCCGGTGGTGACCGGCCGATCGTGCTCGGGCCCCGTGTCCGCGTAGGGTGCGTGAATGAGCATGCTGGATGACGCCCACGCGGGCATGAACCCCGAGATCCGGCCGCAGGACGACCTGTTCGGCCACGTCAACGGTCACTGGCTGGAGAACGAGCCGATCCCCGAAGATCGCTCCAGCTGGGGCCCCTTTGTGCAGTTGGTCGACACGGCCGAGGAACAAGTGAAGGTGATCATCCAGGAGCTCGCGTCGGCCGTGACGGCCGGCGCCGTCCCGGATGACGCGCACAAGATCGCCACGCTGTACGCCTCCTTCATGGACGAGGAGACGATCGCCGCCCGCGGGCTCGCCCCGGCACAGCCCCTGATCGACGAGGTCAAGGGTCTGCGGGACACCCGGGAGCTCGCGGCGTTCCTCGGCCGTTTCGAGCGGATCGGCGGCTCCGGTCTCTTCGGCTCCTACATCGATTCGGACGACCGCGACTCCGACCGCTATCTCTTCAACATCGTTCAGGGCGGCCTCGGCCTGCCCGACGAGTCGTACTACCGCGAAGAGAAGTTCGCCGAGATCCGCGAGAAGTACGTCGCCTACCTCACCGAGCTGCTCACTTTGGGGCAGCACGCCGCGCCCGCCGAGGCCGCGCAGGCGGTCCTGGCCCTGGAGACCCGGCTCGCCGGCGGTCACTGGGAGCGGGCCGAGACGCGTGACGTGCAGAAGACCTACAACCTCCTCACCCTGCACGAACTGATCACCCTGGCGCCGCACTTCGACTGGCGCGGTTATGTCGCGGGGCTCGGTGGCTCGGAAGAGACCATCGCCGAGTCGTGCGTCCGCCAGCCGTCCTACCTCCGCCACCTGTCCGCGGTCCTCGACGAGGTGCCGATCGAGCAGTGGCGCGACTGGACGCTGGTCCGGGTGCTGCGCTCCTGCGCGCCCTACCTCACGGACGCTTTCGTCCGGAACAACTTCGAGTTCTACGGCCGCACCCTCAACGGCACCCCGGAGCTGCGCGCCCGGTGGAAGCGGGCGGTCGCTTTCGTCGAGGGCTGCATCGGCGAGGCGGTCGGCAAGGAGTACGTGGCGCGGCACTTCCCGCCGAGCTCCAAGGCGATGATGGACGACCTCGTCGCCAACCTCCTCGAGGCCTACCGCCAGTCGATCGCCCGGCTCGACTGGATGACGGACGAGACGAAGGAGCGCGCCTACGAGAAGCTCGCCACCTTCCGTCCCAAGATCGGCTACCCCGACACCTTCCGCGACTACTCGGCCCTCCAGGTGTCCGCGGACGACCTGCTCGGCAACGCGCAGGCGGCGGACGCCTTCGAGTCCGACCGGCAGCTCGCGAAGATCGGCGCACCGGTCGACCGCGACGAGTGGTTCATGCTGCCGCAGACCGTCAACGCCTACTACAACCCGGGCACCAACGAGATCTGCTTCCCCGCGGGCATCCTGCAGAAGCCGTTCTTCTCGCCCGACGCCGACCCCGCCGAGAACTACGGCGGCATCGGCTCCGTCATCGGCCACGAGATCGGCCACGGCTTCGACGACCAGGGCGCGCAGTACGACGGCGCGGGCAACCTCAACGACTGGTGGACCGCGGCCGACAAGACCGCGTTCGAGGCAAAGTCGAAGGCGCTGGTCAAGCAGTACGACGCGTTCTCGCCCCGCAACCTCCCCGGCGAGTTCGTCAACGGCTCGCTGACGGTGGGCGAGAACATCGGCGACCTGGGCGGCCTGACCATCGGGCACACGGCGTACAAGATCGCGCTCAACGGCGATCCGATGCCCACGAAGGACGGCCTGACCGGCACCCAGCGGCTCTTCATGAACTGGGCCTACTGCTGGCGCACCAAGCGCCGCAAGGAGCAGGAGCAGCAGTACCTCACGATCGACCCGCACTCGCCGCCGGAGTTCCGGGCCAACATCGTCCGTAACCTCGACGAGTTCCACGAGGCGTTCGGGACGAGGGAAGGCGACGGTCTCTGGCTGGACCGGGCGGACCGCGTCAGGATCTGGTGAGCTGGTGATCTGGTGATGTCCGGGACGGCCGCGGCAGCTTGGCCGCGGCAGGGTGGCCGCGGCCGTCCCGATCCGTCGACCGCATCGGCGCGGGGCCGGAACAGATGGAGCGGCCCGGCGGTTGAGCCTGACGAAGGCGGACGCCGAACGGCGGCGCGTGCGGTGGTGTCGGCCTCGCCATGATCCACGGGCATTGCGTGCGGCTGCGCCCTCGCGTAGCGTCCGAGCAGGTTCCAGCGCGAGACCGGTGAGGCCGCAGGCCCGCCGATCCGGAAGGGCGGAGGTGACGGTCGTGCCACTGCTGCCGAACGTGCCACCGCTGTCGCCCGCGGCACCGCTGTCGCCCGTGCCCGGTCCGCGCGTCCTCGTGATCGGCCCGAGCCGCCAGGTGCATCTGTACTCCCGGCACCACATCGACCTGCAGCGTGTCGCCGGCGCGCTCTGTCGTTCCTGACCCGTCACCCGCCGCCGTGCACCCTCGGAGCCGAGGGGCCGGCGTTCTCGTACGGTCGATCAGGAAGGCACCCTTCTCGTGTCGTCATCACCTTCATCCCGTCTGCCCTCTTCCCGTCTGCCCTCTTCCGCTCCCTCGGCTTCTTCCGACGCGCTGCACCTCGCCGTCGCGCTCGACGGGGCGGGCTGGCACCCGGCCGCCTGGCGCGAACCGGTGTCCCGGCCAAGGGAGTTGTTCACCGCCCGGTACTGGGCCGATCTCGTCACGGAAGCCGAGCGCGGCCTCCTCGACTTCGTGACGATCGAGGACGGGCTCGGCCCGCAGTCCTCGCACTTCACCGCACCCGACGGACGCACCGACCAGATCCGCGGGCGGCTCGACGCCGTCCTCATCGCCGCCCGCGTCGCCCCGCTGACCAGCCACATCGGTCTGGTGCCGACGGTGGTGGCCACGCACACGGAGCCCTTCCACATATCCAAGGCGATCGCAACGCTCGACTATGTGAGCGCGGGCCGTGCGGGCCTGCGCGTGCAGGTGTCGGCGCGCCGGAACGAGGCCGCGCACTTCGGGCGCCGCACGTTTCCCGCCTTCGGCATCGAGGACCTCGAACGGCCGGACGTACGGGAGTTGACCGCCGAGCTCTTCGACGAGGCGGCCGATCACATCGAAGTGGTGCGCCGCCTCTGGGACAGCTGGGAGGACGACGCGGAGATCCGAGACGTCGCCACCGGCCGCTTCATCGACCGCGACAAGCTGCACTACGTCGACTTCGAGGGCAAGCACTTCAGCGTCAAGGGCCCCTCGATCACGCCCAGGCCGCCCCAGGGCCGGCCGATCGTCAGTGCGCTCGCCCACGAGTCCCGGACCCACGCGCCGTTCCGGCTGCTCGGCCGCTCGGCCGACATCGGATACGTCACCCCGCGCGACGCCGGACACGCGCGCGCCGTCGTCAGCGCGGTCCGCGGTGAACAGGACGCCGCCGGGCGGGCCGAGGAGCCCCTGCACCTCTTCGGTGACCTGGTCGTGTTCCTCGACGACGACGCGGCCGCCGCCGCGGACCGCCGTGAGCGTCTGGACGCCCTCGCGGGCCACCCGTACACCAGTGACGCGCAGGTGTTCACGGGTACGCCTTCCCAACTGTCCGATCTACTCGCCGAGTTGGGGCAGGCCGGGCTCACCGGGTTCCGGCTGCGTCCCGCCGTCGTCGGCCACGACCTTCCGGCGATCACCCGGGGCCTGGTGCCCGAGCTCCAGCGGCGCGGCGCCTTCAGGCGCGCGTACGAAGCCGACACCCTGCGCGGCCTGCTTGGCCTCGCCCGCCCCGCGAGCCGCTACGCGGCCGCCACCGCCTGAGCCGGAAGGACCCCGTCATGAGCAAGTCTCCGGACAAGCCGCTCAAGCAGATCCACCTCGCGGCGCACTTCCCCGGCGTCAACAACACCACCGTGTGGAGCGACCCCGAGGCCGGCAGTCACATCGAGTTCAGCTCCTTCGCGCACTTCGCGCGGACCGCCGAGCGCGCCAAGTTCGACTTCCTGTTCCTCGCCGAGGGGCTGCGCCTGCGCGAACAGGGCGGAAAAATCTATGACTTGGACGTCGTGGGCAGGCCCGACACCTTCACCGTCCTCGGTGCGCTCGCCGCCGTCACCGAACACCTGGGCCTGACCGGCACCATCAACTCCACCTTCAACGAGCCCTACGAGGTGGCGCGACAGTTCGCCAGTCTCGACCATCTCTCGGGCGGACGCGCCGCGTGGAACGTCGTGACCTCCTGGGACGCCTTCACCGGCGAGAACTTCCGCCGTGGCGGATTCCTCCCGCAGGAGGAGCGCTACTCCAGGGCCAAGGAGTTCCTGGCCACGGCGAACGAGCTCTTCGACTCCTGGCGCGGTGACGAGATCGTCGCCGACCGGGTCACCGGCACGTTCCTGCGCGACGCCCAGGCGGGTGCCTTCGTCCACAAGGGTCAACACTTCGACATCCAGGGCCAGTTCAATGTCCCGCGCAGCCCTCAGGGGCGGCCGGTCATCTTCCAGGCAGGCGACTCGGAGGAGGGGAGGGAGTTCGCGGCCTCCGGCGCGGACGCGATCTTCAGCCGGTACAGCACGCTCAAGGAAGGGCAGGCGTTCTACACCGACGTCAAGGGACGCCTCGCCCGTCACGGCCGCACCGACGACCAGCTGCTCATCCTGCCCGCCGCGACCTTCGTCCTCGGGGACACGGACGCCGATGCGGAGGAACTCTCCCGGGAGGTGCGGCGCCTCCAGGTCAGCGGAGCCACCGCCATCAAGCACCTGGAGTTCGTCTGGAACCGCGACCTCTCCGCCTACGACCCGGAAGGCCCGCTGCCCGACATCGACCCGGACCTCGGCGAGCACACCATCGCCCGCGGCCGGGCGCAGGTGCGGATGTACCGCGACCCGCTGGCCACCGTCCGGGAGTGGCGCGAGCTCGCGGCCGCGAACAACTGGTCCATCCGCGACCTCGTCATCGAGACCGGCAACCGCCAGTCCTTCGTCGGCTCCCCGGCCACCGTCGCCGAGACGATCAACTCCTTCGTCCAGGCCGACGCCGCCGACGGCTTCATCCTCGTCCCGCACCTCACCCCCGGCGGTCTCGACGCCTTCGCCGACACCGTGGTCCCGCTGCTCCAGGAGCGCGGCGTCTTCCGCACGGAGTACGCGGGCACCACCCTGCGCGACCACCTGGGCCTGGCCCACCCCGACACGGGCGTGGACGCGAGCGCCCCCGAGCCCGTGCCCGCGTCGGCCGGCCACTGAGGAGGAGCACACCCATGTCACAGATCCCTCTCGGCGTCCTGGACCTGGTCCCGGTCTCATCCGGCTCCACCGCGACCGAAGCGCTGCACCACTCCATCGACCTGGCCCGGCGGGCCGAGCAACTCGGGTACGCCCGTTACTGGTTCGCCGAGCACCACCTCAACCCGGGCGTGGCAGGCACGTCACCCGCGGTCGTCCTCGCCCTCACCGCCGCGGCGACCTCCACGATCCGGCTCGGGGCAGGCGCCGTGCAGCTCGGGCACCGCACCGCGCTCTCCACCGTCGAGGAGTTCGGCCTGATCGACGCGCTGCACCCCGGGCGCCTCGACCTCGGTCTCGGCCGCTCCGGCGGCAAGCCACCCGCGACGCCCGCCGCCGCGCTGCCGACCGCGACCCCCGTCGTCGACGGCCGCGCCCCCAACGGGCTGCGGATTCCGGCGCGCTTCTCCTACGAACATCTGCTGGGCTCGCCCCGCGTCGCGCTCCAGCGCAAGCTGCTCCAGCAGCCGCACGCCCAGGCGCAGGACTACGGCGAGCAGGTCGACGACATCCTCGCCCTGCTCGCGGGAACGTACCGCTCCGACGACGGCGTCGAAGCGCATGTCGTCCCCGGTGAGGGCGCCGAGATCCAGGTGTGGGTCCTGGGCAGCAGCGGCGGTCAGAGCGCGGACGTCGCGGGCCGCAACGGCCTGCCCTTCGCCGCGAACTACCACGTCAGCCCTGGCACGGTGCTCGAAGCGGCCGAGGGCTACCGTGCCGCGTTCACACCCTCCGACGTACTGGACAAGCCCTACGTCAGCGTCTCCGCCGACGTGGTCGTCGCTCAGGACGACGAGACCGCCCGCGAACTCGCCGCGGGCTACGGCCCCTGGGTCCGCAGCATCCGCACGGCCGAGGGCGCCATCCCGTACCCCACGCCGCAGGAGGCACGCGCGCACGTCTGGACCGACGCGGACCGCGCACTGGTCGAGGACCGCACCGAAACCCAGTTCACCGGCTCCCCGGGCCGCGTCGCCGACCTCCTGGAACAACTCCAGGAAGCCACCGGCGCCGACGAGTTGCTCATCACCACCATCACCCACGGCCACGCCGACCGGGTGCGCTCCTACGAACTGCTCGCCGAGGAGTGGCGGCGCAGGTAGAGGGCTGGTATCAGGCGATGGGCCAGCAGTTGTACGCGTTGTAGTTGGTGCCGTTGCAGCCGAACCACTTGCCGTACAGGCAGGGGCCGATGTCGTGCCAGCCACCGTGACAGCAGGCCAGGCAGGTGAAGCCCCCGTATCCGTCGCTCACGCAGGCCGAGCTGCCGTCCACGCACTGGGCCTGGGCCCGGGGCGTGGCATCGGGTGGCGTGCCCTGCGGGGAGACACCCCAGGTGAGGGGAGCCGCTGCCGGGCCCTGGGCTGCTGGGCCCCGTACTCCTGGGGCCTGCGCTGCCGGGCCGTGCGGCCCGGGGTGCTGGGGAGGCCGTGGCAGGGCCTGCGGGCCCGGCGGAGGGGGCTGGATGTGAGCCGGGGTGCCGCACGGCGAGGGCGCGGATGCGGCGCCGGCGCGCGCGTAGTGGGCGAGCAGCGTGGCCAGGACCGCGTGTTCGGGGGAGTCGGACTCCTTGAGGGTGAGCTGGACGAGGCTGTGCGTGTGGTCGTCGCAGGGGACCTGGCGCAGCAGCTCCACCCGGTCGATGAGGCCGACGGGGATCGTCGTCCAGTCCTGGCACGTCGCGCCGGGAGCGAACTGGACGCTGTCCGCGCCGTCCTCGGACTTCTTGACCATTCCGACGACGACGGGTTGCTCGCGGACCGTGTCCGACGCGAGTGCCTGCAGGAATTCCGTACCGCTGAACGACCTGGGCATGTGTCTCCTCTCGGCGCGCCGTGCAGGCGCGCCATTCGATGCCACGAGGTTCGCCTGATCGCCGGGATCGGCACAACAGAGGCGGAGGTCGCCAATCCGGATAGGTGAACCAGGCCTGTACGCGGGGGCGTTGACCGGTCAGTGCGCGCCCGGGCAGAGAGCCCGAGCGCAAGGGGGCAGATCCGCGCGCCCTCCTTGCCGTCAGCGGCCGGGGCCCTGCCGGCCCCGGCCCCCGGGCACGATCGTCCGCGCGATGTCCAGCGTCAGGCGTTGCCAGGGGTCCTGGGGGTCGCGGGACGTGATGTCTCGGACGCGGCGCAGGCGGTAGCGGACGGACTGGGGGTGGAGATGGAGTGCGCGGGCCGCTGCGTTGGCCGAGCCGGTGTCGATGTACGCGGTGAGGGCTTGGAGGAGGTGGCGTCGGGCGCCATCGACGAGTTGACCGAGGACGATGCGGCCGATCTGGTCGGGGCTCACCACCGGGTGACCCGCGAGCAGGGCGAGGACGTGGGCGTCGGCGTCGGTGAGGACCCGGTCGGGGTGATGGGCGTGCGGGGGAGCGGTGTCCAGGGCGCCCGCGGCGAGCCGGTGGGCGACGGCCACGCGCTCCAGGCTCTCGCCCGAGATCACGCAGCCGCGCCAGGCGTGCTTGCGCAGGACCTCGGGCACGGCGTCGGCGGACGCGGCGGGCAGGAGGAGTACGGCGCGCGATCCGTGGGTCGTCGCCAGGGACGTCGTCGCCGGCGGTGTCCTCTGCGCCCCCTCTCCGCCGAGGGCCGCGAGCAGGGTCGTCGAGGTGGTGAGGGAGATGTCGGACGGGTGGCCGTCCTGGTCTTCGGAGAAGGCCGGCTCCGCCAGCAACAGGCAGTAAGGGTCCGGCAGTTGTACGCCCAGGCGGGAGGCCCGCGCGCCGAGTGCGCCCAGCGACGCGTGCCGGCCGGCGATCAGGTCGTCGAGCAGCAGTTGGAGTGACCTGTCGCGGTCACCGGCGAGGCGCTCGCTGGTGGCCGCGTACGCCGTCGTCATCTCCTCGGAGAGGGTGTCCATCGCGGTGAGCAGCAGTCGGGTCAGGGCGAAGGCGTCCCGCGCGGACAGCTGCGGCGCGCGGGCCGCGACCTCGTCCGCGAGTACCGCGGCCGCGACCCGGTAGGCGCGGAGCACGGCCTGCAAGGGGCGGCCGTCCGCCGCCCGCGCCGCCGCGATCCCCCGGAAGCGCCGCAGATCGGCGTCACCGATCGCACCGTCGGTCACCCAGTGGTCGAGGAGGCGGTCCGTCGCCCAGGCCGCGATGGCCCGCACCTCGGGGAACCTGCTGCCGTCCAGTGCCGTGTACGCCGGAACCTGCTCGTGCACCGCGTCGACTACCGCCTCGACGAGGCGGGGATCGGACAGGAGTTCCTGCCGGACGCGTTCCCGCTTGTTTGTCACAGGGTGATGGTCCCATCGGAAAAGAGTGCGTACGACCATGGACGGGGCTTGTCACTGTGGCAAGGATCGTCGGTAGGCGGTGCTGTGATTCGCAGTCTGGCAGCCTCGCCGTTCTCCGCAGTCGCACGCAGTCGCACGCAGTCTTCAGGCCATCGGACGGGACCCACCACATGACGACGACGCCGAACTGGGCGGACTTCCAGTACGAGATCTACCTCAACGGCATGACTGGCGCCGTGCCCCGCCTGCCCACCGACCTGACCCGTCTGGAGGAGCTGACCGAGCAGCGCCTGGGCCCTGGCCCGGTCGGCTACGTCTCCGGAAGCGCGGGCAACGGCAGCACCGCCCGCGCCAACCGCGAGGCCCTCGAGCGCCGCCGGATCGTGCCGCGCATGCTGCGTGACGTGCACGAACGCGATCTGTCCGTGGAGGTGCTCGGCCACCGGTTGCCCGCACCGCTGGCCCTCGCGCCCGTCGGCGTCCTGTCGATCATGCATCCGGAGGGCGAGTCCGCCGCCGCCCGCGCCGCCGCGGCCCGCGGCGTCCCGTTCATCCTGTCCTCGGCCTCCAGCACCCCCATGGAGCAGGTCGCCGAGGAGATGGGCGACGCGCAGCGGTGGTTCCAGCTGTACTGGGCCAAGGACCGTGACGTCACCAAGAGTTTCCTGGACCGGGCGAAGGCCGCGGGCTTCACGGCGCTCGTCGTCACGCTCGACACCCCGCTGCTCGCCTGGCGGCCGCGCGACCTGGACCAGGCGTATCTGCCCTTCCTGCACGGCGTGGGCACCGCCAACTACTTCAGTGACCCCGCGTTCCGGGCCGGCCTCGCCAAGCCGGTGCACGAGGACCCGAACGCGGCCGTGATGCACTTCGTGGGCATGTTCGCCGACCCCGCGAAGACCTGGCCCGACCTGGCGTTCCTGCGCGAGAACTGGGACGGCCCGATCGTGCTCAAGGGCATCCTGCATCCGGACGACGCACGCCGCGCCGCCGACGTGGGCATGGACGGCGTGGTGGTCTCCAACCACGGCGGCCGCCAAGTCGCGGGCTCCGTCGCGGCGGCCGACGCGCTGCCCCGCGTCGTGGAGGCGGCCGGCGACCGGCTCTCCGTCCTGTTCGACAGCGGTATCCGTACCGGTGACGACATCTTCAAGGCGCTCGCCCTGGGCGCCGAGGCCGTCCTCGTGGGGCGGCCGTACGCCTATGGGCTCGGCATCGACGGCCAGGCGGGCGTGGACCACGTGATCCGCTGTCTGCTCGCCGAACTCGACCTCACCCTGGCCCTGTCCGGGCACGCCGGGCCCGCCACCCTCACCCCCGACGACCTGATCGAGGAGACCGCATGACCACCGTGAAGAACGTCCTGGCCGTCGTCTCGCCCCACGTGGGCGGCCGCGCGGCGGGAGGCGCCCTCGCCGGGCTGTTGCCCGGGACGGCGCACGTCACCGTCGTGGAGTCGGCCGACGAGGACCCGGCGGCCCTGCGCGCGGCACACGTCATCATCACCGGCCTCGCGCCCGTCACCGCCGAGCACATCGCGGCGGCACCGGACCTGGAGTTGGTCCAGTGCGCGAGCCACGGCTTCGACTACGTCGACCTGGAGGCGGCCCGCTCGCGCGGGATCTCCGTCTGCTCGATCGGCTCCAGCGGCGCCGAGAAGCAGAACGTGGCCGAGCAGACCTTCGCCCTCATGCTCGCCCTCGCCAAGCAGCTGATCCCGGCGCACACCGCGCTGACCGAGGCGGACTGGGCGCTCCCGCGCCTCCAGCAGTCCATCACGGAGCTCTCCGGCAAGACGCTCGGCATCGTCGGGCTCGGCCACATCGGCGAGGAAGTCGCACGCCGCGCGGTCGTCTTCGACATGAGCATCGTCTACGCGGGGCCGCGCGCCCTGGACGCGGAGACGGAGGCCCGCCTGGGCGGAGCGCGCCACGTCGAACTCGACGAACTCCTGCGTACGTCCGACTACGTCAGCCTGCACGCCCCGCTGACCGAGCGGACGCGCCACCTCCTGGACGCCGAGCGTCTCGCCCTCCTGAAGCCGACGGCGTTCGTCGTCAACACGGCGCGGGGCGCGCTCATCGACCAGGACGCCCTTGCCGACGCGCTCACGGCCGGGAAGCTGGCCGGTGCGGGCATCGACGTCTTCGACCCCGAACCGCCCACCGCGGCCCTGCGCCTGCTGAAGGCGCCGAACGTGGTGCTGTCGCCGCATGTGGCGGGTGTGACCCGCGAGACGCTGGTGCGCATCGGCCTCGCCGCGATCCAGAACGTCGCGGGTCACCTGGAGGGCAAGCCGCTGGGCGACGTGGTGTCCTGACCCGCCGTCTACCAGATCGCCCCGACCCACTCGGGGTGGTCGACGAACGGGTTGCGGTTGTGCTGGAACTGGTCGTAGATGGCCTGGTTGCGGTTCTTCTCGAACGCGTCCGGCGGGTCCTCGTCACTCCACTGCTTCAGCACGGAGAGGCGCCCGATGGCGGGGGCGCTGCCGTTGTCGACCTTGTCGTTGGGCTCCAGGTCGGCGAAGCCGTCCTCGCCGTCGTACCGCACGGCCATGTAGAGGATCATGCGGGCCACGTCGCCCTTGACGGCGTCGCGCGGCTCGAAGGAGTCGGCGTCGGTGTAGTTGCCGGGCGCCTCGCCGACCTCGCTGCCGCCGTTGTCGAAGTCCTTGTTGCCGCGGGTGCTGTTGACCGAGACGTCCGTCGGGCGCAGGTGGTGGATGTCGGTGCCCGGGCCGGTGGCGGTGCCGAAGTCGCCGTGGGACTTGGCCCAGGTGTGCTCACGGTTCCACTGGTCCGGGTCGCCGCCGTTGCTGTCCTTGCTCTGCGAGCGGCCGGTGTAGAGCAGGATCACGTTGCTGCTGTTCGCCGGGTCCTCGTCGGTGACCTTCAGGGCGTCCCAGACCTGGTCGTAGGACAGCTTGGTCTGCTCGCTGACGATGGTGTGCAGGGCGCTCTTCAGCTCCGGACCGGTCTTGCCGAGCGCGTCCTTGTAGTACGTGTCGTCATAGGCACCGGCGGACGCGGCGGGCGGCGTGGGGGCCGTGGTCGTGGCGTCTGCTGCGGCCGGGACGGTGATCCCGACGAGGACCGCGGCCGCCGTCGTGGCCAGCGGTTTCCAGTGACGTATGTGAGGGACGGTCATGTGGGGGGTGTCCTCTCCCGGAGACTCGCGCGTACCGCGGATCCCTCCAACAGAACCTGCGTTCTACGCGAGTTGACAAGTGGGCCAACGGGAGAGTGGCACGGTTGAGCGCATCACTGCATGAACGTTGTGGGTCGACTGTGTGACGATGTCGTGGACACGACATGCGTGATGAATGGGTGCATCTCAGGACGTGTGTACGCCGTCGAGCATGATGGAGACGGTGCGGCGGGCGAAGTCGTCGTCCAGCGGCAGGCGGCGGAAGACCGCGCGCAGCCAGACCGCGCCGGCGAGCAGGTCCATCAGGGTCATCGTGTCGGTGTCCGGCGGCAGTTCGCCGCGCTCGACGGCGCGGTCGATCACCGACTGCTCGCGTGCGAGGCGGTCGGCGAAGAAGCCCTGGATGTAGCCGGCGAGCCCGGGATCGCTCACCGCCGCCCCCAGCGCGGACCGGGCGACGGCGCCCGACGACTGCGCGGTCAGCAGTCGCGCGAGGCTCTCGACGAGATGTTCCAGGTCGCCCCGGAGGTTCCCCGTGTCGGGAGCCGGCAGGTCCAGGAGCGGCGCGTCGATGAGGGCGGCGCCGAGGAGCGCGGACTTGGAGGGCCACCAGCGGTAGATCGTCGTCTTGTTGACGCCGGATTCCTCGGCGATGCCCTCGATCGTCATGGACTCGAAGCCGTCGCGGGCGAGGGCCTTCAAGGTGGCGTCGAAGATCTGCGGCTTGCGCCGCGGGCCGTCGCCCCGGGCGGTCCGCGGGCGGTGATGCGTCGTCATGCCCCGCAGCCTAACGCAACGCAACGGTGCGTTGCATAAGAGGGCCGGGGAGGCTACGGTCGGCGAAAGCGCAACGCACCGTTGCGTTTGCGGGGAGGAGACATCATGGAGCGGTCACTGCTCACCGACGTGGAGCGGGAGTTGGGCGTGGGCGGCGCGGACGAACCGCCCGCCGACATCGCGGGGACGGTCGCCGGGCTGCGCGCGACGTTCACAGCCGGCCGGACGCGACCGACGGTCTGGCGCCGTCGACAACTGCGCGCGCTGCGTGCCCTGCTGACCGAACAGGCGCCCGCGCTGACCGACGCGCTCGCCGCCGACCTGGGCAAGAGCCCCGTGGAGACCCACACATCGGAGCTGGGCTTCGTCGTCAACGAGATCGATCACACGCTGCGCCACCTGGAGCGCTGGCTGCGCCCGCGCCGCGTCCCGGTCCCCATGGCGCTGCTCCCGGCCCGCGCGCGGACGATCCGCGAACCGCTGGGCGTGGTCCTGGTCATCAGCCCGTGGAACTACCCGGTGATGCTGGGACTCGCACCCCTGGTCGGCGCCCTCGCCGCGGGGAACTGCGCCCTGCTCAAGCCGAGCGAACTGGCACCGGCGACCTCCGCCGCGCTGGCCCGCCTCCTGCCCCGCTACCTGGACCCGGACGCCGTCGCGGTCGTCGAGGGCGCGGCGGCACAGACCACGGCGCTCCTGGAGCAGCGCTTCGACCACATCCTCTACACGGGCAACGGCACCGTGGGCCGCATCGTCATGGCGGCCGCCGCCCGGCATCTCACCCCCGTCACCCTGGAACTCGGCGGCAAATGCCCGGTCCTTGTCGAGCCGGGCACCGATCTGGCCGCCGCCGCGCGCCGGATCGCCTGGGGCAAGTTCCTCAACGCGGGGCAGAGCTGCACCGCCCCCGACCACGTCCTGGCCATCGGCGGCACGGCAGGGCCGCTGGCCGGCCACCTCGCCGACGCGATCACGTCCATGTACGGCACCGACCCCGCCCGCAGCCCCGACTACGGCCGCATCATCGACGACCGGCACTTCGAACGGCTCACCGCCCTGCTCGGTGACGGCCGCGTGGTGACCGGCGGCGCGCACGACCGGGCCACCCGCTACCTCGCGCCGACCGTGCTCGCCGACGTCGACCCGGCCGCCCCCGTGATGTCCGAGGAGATCTTCGGCCCCATCCTGCCGGTCCTGCCCCTGCCCGATCTGGACGCCGCCATCGCGTTCGTCAACGCCCGCGCCAAACCGCTCGCCCTCTACGCCTTCACGCCTCACCGGGAGACCCGTCGCCGGCTGCTCGCGGAGACATCGTCGGGCGCCGTCGGCTTCGGGCTGCCCAACGCCCATCTCACCGTGCCGGGCCTGCCCTTCGGCGGTGTGGGCGAGAGCGGCTTCGGCAGCTATCACGGCCACTACTCGGTGGAGACCTTCAGCCACGCGAAGGCCGTCCTCGACAAGCCGCTGTCGCCCGACACCATACGAGCGGCCTACCCGCCCTTCACCGCGGCCAAGGAGCGGCTGATCCGCCGCTTCATGTGAACGGGACCGGGCGGGCTACAAGGGCCGGACGGTGAGGATCTGCTGGGCGTGGCCGACGGGGCCGTTGAGGTCGTGCAGGACGGTGCTGGTGATGCCCTGTCCCGTCGGGCCGAAGGTCACCGTGGTGTCGAGCCCCGTCCAGCCGCCCTCGGGCTGCCGGTGCAGGTGGACGGTGAGGTCGACGTTGGGGAACATCCAGGCGGTGGGCGGCTGCCGTACGGCGATGCCGTTGGCGGTGTCCACGAGCGCGACGTACGACGCGAGGGGGCTCGCGGTCTGCCCGGCGACGAGGTCGAGCGGGGTGGAGATCCACGCCGTCGTACGGCCGGGCTGCGGGGGGTTGACGGGGCGAACGTCGACGGAGGCGATGTATCCGCCCGGCCACAGGGAAGCGATGGGCCAGGACTCCAGCGCCTCGGGAGAGGTGAGCTTGTCGGCGCCGCCGCCCGCGACGGAACTGGTGTCGCCGGCGGCGAGGAGCCAGGCCCGGGCCCGAACCACCGGACGGCCGGCCATGAGCACGACGGCCTCGACCAGTTCGATGGTGCGGCCGGGGCGGATGGTCTCCACCTGGATCTCGCACTCGTCGAGGGCGAGGCGGCCGAGGATGTCGAAGCTGATCCGCGACATGATCAGGCCGCTGTCGGGCCGGGCGGCCGCCAGGTGCCGGTCGATGGCATGGACGGTGAGGCCGCCGAGCGGGCTGAAGTGCTGTTCGTCGGTGTCCCAGGCACCACCGGCGTGCGAGGTGGGCTTGAAGCGGTGCTCGTCGATGGGTTCGTAGTAGCTGCCGGTGTTCAACGGTGCTTCCCTCTCGGCCTTGCGGATGCGGGGTGTCCGAAGATCGTACTGACCGTGGGGCCGGCCGCCGAGGGGCGCGGGATGTCCCGTTATCGCAGGCTGTTGAGGTAGTGCTCGCCGATGTCACGCAGGCGGTGCGCGGTGGAGTCGTGGGCCGTCAGGGCCCGGGCGTTGCGCCAGAACCTGTCGAGTCCGGGGTCCGTCGCGGGCGAGGGCGCGTCGGCGGTGAGTTCCAGGACGCGGGTGGTGATGTGCAGGGCGGACCGGGTGGTGACCGCTTCGGCCGCGGCCACGAGGAACGCGATGTCGGCACGCTCGTCGGCATCCAGCGCGGGCCCCGTCTCCAGGCCACGGGCCAACGCCTCCGTCGCACGGTCCACCACGGCGGCGGCGCTGTGCGCGGCGGTCGCCAACTCCCCGTAGGCGAGCAGCAGGTAAGGGTCCGTGGGAGGCGGCCCGCAGTCCCGGCCGGCGTCGGGCGCACCCGTCAGGGCGGGGCGCGGCAGTGCGCGGCTGATGTCCCGCGCCTCGGCGAGCGCGCCCTCGGCGTTGCCCAGGCCGACCTGGACGAGCAGGAGACGGCGGGTCAGCGGGGCGAGCGAGGTGAACGGCGCGATCTCGTGCTCGTCGACGGGAACGGTGCCGAGCACCTGGTGCGCGGCCACGGGTACGTCGTCGTAGCTGACGCCTCCCGCACCGCTCAGGCGCTGCCCGAGCAGATCGTGCGCAGGTTCGGCGCGGACGCCGGGGTGTACCGGGTCGACCTGGACGACCACCCAGTCGCCGCTGTCCGTGCGCCGCGCCGTGTGGACGAGCCGGTCAGCGACGGCGACGCCCGCGGTCGAGAGCCGTCTTCCGTGCAGGACGTACCCGTCGGCTGACGGGGTCAGCGCGAGGTCGGTTCCCGTCTGGGCGTCCGGCAGTTCGATGTCGCCGCCCCAGAGCCACTGTTCGCGTACGGCGCGCAGTTCGAGGGCCGCGGCGTCCGCGGGGGCGGCGAAGAGGCGCGGGCTCCACGACAGGGCGTGGTGGTGTGCGAGGAGTTCGGCGATGGAGCTGTCCGCCGCCGCGATGTCCCTGATCGCCGTACAGGCCGTACGCCAGTCGACGCCCCGGCCGTCCGGACCCGCTGGACCGGGGGGCGTCAGGAGCGCGGGCAGCCCCGCCTCACGCAGCCGCGAGACCTCGTCGAGCGGGGGCTTGCCCGCCCGGTCGCGCAGGTCCGCGTCGACGGCGAGATCGTCGGCGAGTTCCCGGACGACGCGCGGCGAGGCGGAGGGGAGCAGCGTTGTCACGGCGACGCCTCACAGATTCCTAGTTTTCCTACCTGATTGATAGGAATAGTGGTCGCGAACACCGCCCGCAACAAGGGGGTGTTCAAGGAGTGGACTGCCGCATCTCGCCAAATGGGACCGAGAAGCTCCGCCGACACCCGTCAGAGCCCGGCGCCACGGCGAAATTCGGTTACGGAAGCGCGGCCGTCAGAACTACCATCCGGCCATGCCGAGACCCTCCGGATTCACTTACGAGCAGCGCCCCGACGCCAGCGTGACGATCACCCACCACGGACGCGACGCGGGCACGCTGCGCGGCGCGCGCGCCGAGAAGTTCCTCGCCGAGGTCGAGTCGGGCGACGCGCAACTGGTGATGGCCCGCTGGACGGGCGCGTACAAACACGGCAACGAACGCATGGCACGCAACCATCCGCGCAATCGTCGCTGACCCGTCGGCGGGCGGCTAACGTGTCCGACGGCACGGTGAACGGCGCCGTATCGGAGGGGGAGTTGACCAGTTGGCTGAGCGGTTGATCGGGCAACGCCCCACGCTGGAGGACGTGGCGCGACGGGCCGGGGTGTCGAAGTCCACGGTGTCACGGGTGATCAACGGTGAGCCGAAGGTGCGGGCCGAGGTCGCCGAACGCATCCGGACAGCGGTGGAGGAGCTCGGCTACGTGCCGAACCAGGCCGCCAGAAGGCTCGTCACGCGTCGCAACAGTGCCGTCGCCGTCGTGGTCACGGAACCGCAGAACCGACTCTTCGTCGACCCCTACTTCGACCGTCATCTTCGCGGCATCCGGCAGGAGCTCGTGCGGCACGGGGTTCAGCCCGTCCTTCTCTTCATCGAGGAGCAGGACGACTACCCGCGCGTCAGCAACTTCCTGGGCGGCGGTCACGTCGACGGCGCCCTGCTGTTCTCGCTGCGCGCGGACGACCCGCTGCCGGACATGGTGGAACAGATGGGGCTGCCCGCTGTCTTCGGCGGACGCCCGGTCCTCGGCTCCGGACACCGCAGCGACGTCTACACGTACGTCGACGCCGACAATCGTGGCGGTGCCCGGGAAGCCGTTCGTCACCTCGTGTCGCTGGGACGCCGTCGGATCGCGACGATCACCGGACCGCTCAACCAGGCTTCCGCGATCGACCGCCTCGACGGATACCGCGACGTTCTCCTGGACACCCCGGCCCATCTTCTCGCCGAGGGCGACTTCACCTTGAGCGGAGGCGCGGCCGCCATGGCCCGGCTGCTGGATCGGACACCGGATCTGGACGCGGTGTTCGTCGCCTCGGACCTGATGGCTTCGGGTGCTCTGCGGACCCTGCGGGAACGAGGGCGCACCGTGCCGGGGGACGTGGCCGTCGTGGGCTTCGACAACCTCACGCCCCTCGCCGAGACCACGGAGCCACCGCTCACGACGGTGCACCAGGACATCGAGGAGATGGGCCGGCTGATGGCGCGGCTGCTGTGCGACCGGACGGCGCACCAGTCACCGGTCGGGGAGGGCCCCCGTTCCCTGCCGTCCGTGGTAACTCCCACGCGTCTGGTCCTACGGAAGTCGGCCTGAGCGCGCGTTCAAGGGTTCGTCCAGGCCGCCGGGTCCGCGGTGAGTTCCGTGACCGGGGTGGGGAGGTCGGCGCCGGCGACGTCGGCCAGGGAGACGCCCTCGAGGATCTGGCGGACGTTCGCGCGCAGGGCGATCCACAGCGGCAGCAGCGATTCCGCGGGCCCGCTGTAGGCCAGCTCCGGCGGGCGTACCCCGCGCACCGACACCAAGGGGCCCTCCACGATGCGGATGACGTCCGCGATGCTGATGAGGTCGGCGGACCGGGCCAGCCGGTAGCCGCCGTTGCCGCCGCGCTGGCTGAGGACGAGACCGCCGCGCCGCATGTCGTTGAGGATGCCCTCGAGGAACTTGTGCGGGATCTCCTGGGCGTCCGCGATGGCCTCGGCCTTCAGCGGCCCGTCGTCCTGGCACGCGGCGAGTTGCAGCGCGGCACGTACCGCGTAGTCCGCCCTGGCTGAGATCCGCATGGCCGCATTATGCTGCACCGCCCCGAACGGTACGAATCACCCCCGGCCGCGAGCCGTGGCCGTGGGGGTCGCTTGCGCGATGTCGGGCGCGTTGCAGGGTCGTGAAGCGGGCGGGGCGGACCTTGACCGTGCTTCCGGCATACGGCCATGCTCCAGGACATGACCGCGATGACCTTTCTTGTCCCGCGGCTCCACGTAGACCTGGGCCGCCTCGCCTCCGCGGCGTGTCGTCTGCGCGTGGCCTGACAGCCGCCTTCGATATCAGCGGCCGCGGCTGTGGCCGTTGTCCCGCTCCTACGCCGCTGGGCGAGCCTTCTCACCCTCTTCGCTCGCACCCGCCCGCATCCGCTCGTCTCAACTCGGCCATGCGCGGCTCCATTTGACGTGCCCGGCTCCCCTTACACCCGCCCCACCGAAGGGATCTCGACCCATGACGTCCGCACCCGCAGTGGAGACCACCCTCAGCCCGGCTGAGCCTGCGCCCCGCACCGTCCAGAAGGTGGGCGGCCGCATCGGCGCGGTCATATCCGGGGTCCGCCTCGGCGGTGACCTGGACGAGGCGACCGTGTCCGCCGTGCGCGCCGCGCTCCTCGAGCACAAGGTCGTCTTCTTCCGCGACCAGCGGCACCTCGACCCGGAGAGCCACGAAGCCTTCGCCCGGCTGCTCGGCACCCCCGTCGCCCACCCCACCGTCCCGTCCGTGGACGGCCGTTACGCCCTCGGCATCGACAACGAGCGCGGCGGCCGCGCCAACCAATGGCACACCGACGTCACGTTCGTGCCCGCCTACCCGGCCTTCTCCATCCTCCGCGCCGAGGTCATCCCGCCGTACGGCGGCAACACCCTGTGGTCCAACACCGCCGCCGCCTACCGGGATCTGCCCGAGCCGCTGCGGACCCTCGCCGACAGCGTGCGCGGCGTGCACACCAACGACTACGACTACGCGGCCACCCGCCCCGAAGCCACCTCCGCGGCGCTCGATCAGCACCGCAAGGTGTTCACCGCCGTCAAGTTCCGGACCGAGCACCCGGTGGTCCGCGTCCACCCCGAGACCGGCGAACGCACCCTGATCCTGGGCAACTTCCTCCAGAAGCTCAGCGGTTTCCGCGCCGCCGACTCCCGCGCGCTGATCGGCGTACTCCAGTCCCACGTGGAGCGGCCGGAGAACACGGTTCGCTGGCAGTGGCGCGCGGGCGACGTGGCCATCTGGGACAACCGCGCGACGCAGCACTACGGAGTCGACGACTCCGACGACCACGAGCGCACCCTGCGCCGCGTCACCATCGACGGCGACGTCCCGATCGGTGTCGACGGCCGCCGCTCGGTGCTGCTCGCCCCGGAGTCCGTGCCCGAACCCGGCCACGGAATCGCCTCCGGCGGGTCGACGGACGGGGTGGTCGCGGAGGTCTGAGCCGGCGGACTCCGTGTCCCCTTCGGCCACCATTCGCCGCGCCTTCAATAAACCTGCACATCGAATGCGCAGCCCAGTCACGCCATTCGGCGAATACTCCACCCGCGGCCCTTGTGTATTGACCACAGAACTTTCGCTTTGATGCGAGAGTGTCCGCTTTGGTGGAGGGAGTCCTTCCGCTCACGGGATTCCCGTCTGTGAATCTTGTGAAGGAGCTGCTCCCTAGCCGTGAACATGCCTGCACGCAGCGGTGATTCGACGCCATGAGGGCTGCCGACCGTCGCCACATCGATTGGATGTACGACCTGCGAACGTGCTTTGATCCTGGCCACCGCGGAATTCGCACATCAGGTTCCGCAGTGTTGGAAACACCTTTGCACCATTCATGAGAAGGGCAGCTCACACCATGAACTACACCCCCCAGGTCGAGACCCTCGAGATTTCCGACGCCGACCTCGACAACGTCTCCGGTGGCCTCGTCGCCGGTGTCGCGGGCAACGTCACCAGCACCGTTGACTCCATCGCCCCGGTCTCGGGCGTCGTCGGCGGCGTCGTCGGCACCGTCGAGGGTGTCACCGGTCTGAACACCGGCGCCGTCACGGGCCTGGCCTCCGGCCTGACCGCTGGTCTCTGAGCCTCAGCTCACTGAGACGCCATGATTCGTGAGCCCCGGAACCATTGGTTCCGGGGCTCACGGACGCCACAGGCAAGCAGACGCCACAGGCAAAGTAAGGGAAGCGTTCCGTGCAGTTCCGCCAACAGGCCCTGTCCAAGCTGCAGTCGCCCGAGGAACTCGACCTGCCGGTGCGCTACGCACGACCCCAGGGCCTGCTCGTGCTCGCCGTCACCGTCGTCGTCATGGCCGCCGCCGGCATCTGGGCCGTGACCGGCTCGATCTCCTCCACGCTCCGCGCACCCGGCATCCTCACCCACGGCCAGGGCAGTTACGTCCTGCAGAGCCCCGTCACCGGACAGGTGACGCGCGTGCTCGCCGAAGAGGGAAAGCGGGTCGCCGCCGGCGCTCCCGTGCTCAAGGTCCGTACGGACCAAGGGGACAAGGTCGTACGTTCCATCGCCGCGGGCCGCGTGACCACCCTGGTCGCCAGGATCGGCACCGTCGTCACCACCGGCGCCGACGTCGCGACCGTCGAGCGGGTCTCGGGCACCGACGACCCCCTCCTCGCCATGCTCTACGTACCGGCGGACAGCGCGGCGACCGTCCCCGTCGGAGCATCGGTGGACCTCACCGTCCAGTCCGTTCCCACGGAGGAGTACGGCAAGCTGCGCGGCCACGTGAAGGCGATCGGGCGAGCGGCCCAGAGCGAACAGAAGGTCAGCGGGTTCCTCGGGGACAAGGAGCTGGCCGGGCAGTTCACCAAGAACGGGCCGCCCGTGGCCGTCCTGGTGAGCCTGGAGAATTCCTCCGCCACCCGGTCCGGCTACCAGTGGTCGTCCGCCGAAGGCCCGCCCTTCACCCTCGACTCCATGACCCTGACCAGCGGCGCCTTCCACCTCGCCGAGCAGCGCCCGATCGATTGGCTGCTTCCGTGACCGCACCGCACCCCTCCCCGGCGCACCAGCAGCAACTGCCGCCCCCCGGCGGCCGCCGCAGGCACCGTCCCGAACCCCAGCGCAGCCGCCGCCGCGCCGCCCCGCGCCCCGCCTCGAAGGGCAAGCGGCAGAAGACGGTCCGTACGCCCACCGTCCTGCAGATGGAGGCCGTGGAGTGCGGCGCCGCCGCGCTCGCCATGGTCCTCGCCCACTACGGGCGCCACGTCCCGCTGGAGGAGCTGCGCATCGCGTGCGGCGTGTCCCGCGACGGCTCGCGGGCCAGCAACCTCCTGAAGGCGGCGCGCAGTTACGGCCTGACGGCCAAGGGCATGCAGATGGAACCGGCCGCGCTCGCCGAGGTCAAGGCGCCCGCGATCCTCTTCTGGGAGTTCAACCACTACGTCGTCTACGACGGCGTGGGCCGTCGCTTCGGACGGCGCGGCGTGCACGTCAACGACCCGGACAAGGGCCGCCGCTTCGTCCCCTCGGAGGACTTCGACACCAGCTTCACCGGAGTCGTCCTCGTCCTGGAGCCGGGCGAGGACTTCCGCCCGGGAGGCCGCAGGCCCGGCATCATGCGAGCGATGCCCGCCCGGCTGCGCGGCACCACCGGCACCATGCTCGCCGCGCTCTTCGCCAGCCTGCTGCTCGTCGCGGTCGGCGCGGCACTGCCCGCACTCAGCCGGACGTACATCGACCTGTTCCTGATCGGCCATCAGACGTCGCTGCTCGGCGCCCTGTTCGCGTCGATGGGCGCGATGGTGGCGCTCACCGTCGTCCTCACCTGGCTGCAACAGGCGAACCTGCTGCGCGGCCGCATCATCTCCTCCACGCTGAGCAGCGCCCGCTTCCTGCGCCACCTGCTGCGCCTGCCCGTCACGTTCTACGCCCAGCGCAGCCCGGCCGACCTCGTCCAGCGCCTCGCGTCCAACGACGCCGTCGCCGAGACGCTGGCCCGCGACCTGACGGCCGCGGGCGTCGACGGCATCGTCGTGCTCCTCTACGCGGCCCTGCTGTGGACGTACGACCCCCAGCTCACCCTGGTCGGCGTCGGCATCGCCCTGCTGAACATCGTCGCGATGCGCATCGTCATCCGGCTACGGGCCACCGGCACCCAGAAGCTGCGCGCTGACAGCGCCAAGCTCACCAACACCTCGTACACCGGCCTCCAGTTGATCGAGACGATGAAGGCCACCGGAGGCGAGAACGGCTACTTCCGGAGGTGGGCGGGCCAGCACGCCACCACCCTGGAGCAGCAGCAGCGCCTCGGCGTGCCCAGCGCCTGGCTCGGCGTCGTCGCGCCGACCCTCGCCACGCTCAACAGCGCCCTGATCCTGTGGATCGGCGGCCTGCGCGCGGTCGAGGGACATCTCTCGATCGGTCTGCTCGTCGCGTTCCAGGCGCTGGTCACCCGCTTCACCGCGCCGATCACCCGCCTCAACGGCGTCGCGGGCCGCATCCAGGACTTCGGCGCCGACGTCGCCCGTCTCAAGGACGTCGAGAACTTCCCCGTCGACACCCTGTACTCCCGTCCCGAACCGGAGGCGAGCACCCGCCGCCTCAAGGGCCACGTGACCCTCGAAGACATCACCTTCGGGTACAGCCCCCTCGACAAGCCGCTCCTGACGGGCTTCTCCCTCGCGGTCGGACCCGGCCGGCAGGTCGCGCTGGTCGGCGGCTCCGGCAGCGGAAAATCGACGGTCTCCCGGCTGATCTCGGGGCTCTACAGCCCCTGGGAGGGCACGATCCGCATCGACGGTCAGCGCCTTGAGGACATCCCGCGCGGGGCGCTTGCCGCCTCCGTCTCCTTCGTCGACCAGGACGTCTTCCTCTTCGAGGGCAGCATCCGCGACAACGTCGCGCTGTGGGACCCCTCCATCCCGGACGACGCCGTCGTGGCCGCCCTCAAGGACGCCTGCCTGTTCGACATCGTGGCGCGCAGGCCCGGCGGCATCCACGGCCGAGTCGAGCAGGACGGCCGCAACTTCTCCGGCGGGCAGCGCCAGCGCCTGGAGATCGCGCGGGCCCTGGTCCGCCGCCCCAGCATCCTCGTGCTCGACGAGGTGACCAGCGCCCTGGACGCCGAGACCGAACAGGTCATCATCGACAACCTGCGCCGCCGCGGCTGCGCCTGCGTCGTCATCGCCCACCGCCTGAGCACCGTGCGCGACAGCGACGAGATCGTCGTCCTCGACCACGGCACGGTCGTGGAACGCGGACGCCATGAACACCTCGTCGCCGCCGGCGGGCCCTACGCCGACCTGGTCAAGGAGCACTGAGGTGACCTCGGTACCGGAGCAGTACGCCTCCTACGGCGGCGATTCGGTCGCCGCCGCCTTCGGCGCGCTCGGCACCCCGGCCGACTGCACCGGCCTGCGCAGCGTGCATCTCGAAGGCCCGCAGGTCCTGTGGCTCGTCGTGGCCGGCGCGCTCGACCTGTTCGCCGTCGACGCCGTGCAGCAGGGCCACTGGCACTTCCTCGGCCGCCTCGAACCCGGCACCCTGCTCCTGGGCCCGGTCGAAGGCCCTCAGCACACCCTCGTCGGGCGCCCGCTGCAGGGCTGCGAGCTGCGCCGCATCCCGCTGCGCGAGCTGTACCGCCCCGACTACGGCGACACCTGGGCCTACGAGCAGCAGTACCCCAGTCAGTACGACACCCAGGACGCGTCCCTGAGCCTGCTCGAGCACGCCTTCGCGCTCGGCATCGGACGCAGCCACCGGGTCCTGTTCGAAGCCCCGCTCGACGGCCGCACGATGGCCGACGACGTGGTGACCGACGACGACATCCTCTGGATGCCGGTCGCGCCCGGCAGCGTGCAGTACGGCTCCGCCTACAGCTCGGAGGCGGCGGGCGATCTGCTCGTCGACGCCTCCATGTGGCAGCGCATGGTCAACCAGCAGTACCGGCTGCTCTCGACCCTCGACCGCTGGATCGAACGCCTGGAGCGGGCTCACGAGGACCGTACGGCGGCCGGCATCAAGGCGGGCGAGACCGTCCGCGAACAGGCCGACCGCACCCTGATCGCTTCCATCGGCCGCTCCGGCAGGGGCGGCGCGCGCCGCACCGAGGCGCGGGGGAGCGACGACGCGACGTACGCCGCCTGCCGCCTGGTCGCCGACGCGGCGGGCATCACGCTGTCCGGCGCCGCGCAGGGCGGTGCGGTCAGCGACCGGATCGACCCGGTCGAGCAGGTCGCCGTGGCCTCGCGCATCCGCACCCGCGCCGTGCGTCTCGACGGGCGCTGGTGGCGCGAGAACGCGGGCCCCCTGGTGGGACACCGTGCGGCGAGCGGGGCGCCGGTCGCGCTGCTGTGGCGGCGCGGCGGCTACGAGTCCGTGCACCCCACGTCCGGGCGGCGCACGCGCATCGACAAGACCAACGCGGAGGAGTTCGAGCCGCAGGGGGTCATGTTCTACCGCCCCTTGCCGGAGCGGGAGTTGACGCCCTGGCGGCTCTTCCGCTTCAGCCTGCGGGGCACCGGCGGCGACGTACGCAATCTGGCGATCGCCGGTCTGGTGACGGTCGCGATCGGGGCGCTCGTGCCGATCGCGACGGGACAGGTGCTCGGCGTGTTCGTCCCGAACGGCGAGAAGAGCCTCATCGTCCAGGTTTCCCTGGCCGTGATGATCACGAGCATCGTCTCCGCGGCGTTCATGCTGCTCCAGAACCTCACCATCCTGCGGATGGAGGGCCGGATGGAGAGCACCCTGCAACCAGCTGTCTGGGACCGCCTGCTGAACCTCCCCACCCGCTTCTTCGCCTCCCGCTCCACCGGTGAACTGGCGAGCGCGGCGATGGGCGTCAGTGCGATCCGCCGGGTTCTTTCGGGCATCGGTCCCGTCGCCCTCCAATCGGGCACGATCGGCGCGATGAACCTGGTCCTGCTGCTGCTCTACAGCGTCCCGCTGGCCCTGGCCGCCCTGGGGATGCTGGTGGTGATCGCCGCCGTGTTCCTGACCCTCGGGTTGTGGGAACTGCGCTGGCAGCGCCGCCTGGTCGAGCTCTCCAACAAGCTCAACAACCAGGCGTTCCAGACGCTGCGCGGCCTGCCCAAACTCCGCGTCGCGGGGGCGGAGAGCTTCGCGTACGCGGCGTGGGCGGGCGAGTTCGCACGCAGCCGTGAGCTGCAACAACGCGCGGGCCGCATCAAGAACGTCACCACGGTCCTCAACTCGGTCTACCTCCCGCTGTGCACACTCATCATGTTCGTCCTCCTCGCGGGCCCGGCCCGCGGCAGCCTCACGGCGGGGGAGTTCCTCACCTTCAGCACGGCGGTGACGATGCTCCTGACGTCCGTCACGCAGCTGACCGGCGCACTGATCTCGGCGGCGTCGGTCCTCCCGATGTTCGAGCAGATCAAGCCGGTGCTCGAAGAGACGCCCGAGGTGCGGGGCGCGAGCACGCAGCCGGGCGAGCTGCAGGGCGAGATCGAGGCCCGCGCCCTGTCCTTCCGCTACGCGGACGACGGCCCCCTGGTCCTCGACGACGTGTCCCTGTCCATCAGGCCGGGCGAGTTCGTCGCCGTCGTCGGCCCCAGCGGCTGCGGCAAGTCGACGCTCCTCCGCCTCCTGATCGGCTTCGACAAGCCGGTCTCCGGCAGCGTCCTCTACGACGGCCAGGACCTGTCCGCCCTGGACCAGGCGGCCGTTCGCCGACAGTGCGGCGTCGTCCTGCAGAACGCGCAGCCCCTCACCGGATCGATCCTGGACTGCATCTGCGGCGCCGAGACGTTCACGCAGGAGGAGGCGTGGGAGGCCGCGGCGATGGCGGGCCTCGCCGAGGACATCAAGCGCATGCCGATGGGCCTGCACACGATGATCTCCGGCGGCGGAGCGGTCTCCGGCGGCCAGCGCCAGCGCCTGATGATCGCCCAGGCCCTGATCCGCCGCCCCCGCGTCCTCTTCTTCGACGAGGCGACCAGCGCCCTGGACAACGAGACGCAACGCACGGTCATCGACAGCACCCGCGCCCTCAACGCCACCCGCGTCGTCATAGCCCACCGCCTCTCCACGGTCATGGACGCGGACCGCGTCATCGTCATGTCGGAGGGACGAGTGGTCCAACAGGGGCCGCCCGCACAGCTGCTGGCGGATACGGGCGGCCGGCTGCATGAGTTGGTGCGGCGGCAGATGCAGTGAGGCAAGCGGACACCGCACACGCGTTTCAGTGACCTGCGGTGACGAGTTCCTTCAGTTGGTGCGCCAGTTTTGGACTAGGTTGCGGAACGGCGCGGAAGTCACCCACTCGGTCAACGTCCAGTTCCTCGACGGCGCCCTTGGCCGCAGATTCGGAGACGGCGGCGCCGTCGTCGGGGAGACTGATGTAGACCATGACTCCGCCCGTTGCGGGAGCAGCATCGACCACCTCATGGGGCACGGGCGTGTATTGGCTCGGCCAGTTCTCAAGGGCGGATACCTGGTGGGCCCAATGCTGGGCGTCGCGCCATTCGCCGCGCCGCAGGTGCAGTAAGTACAGGCACAGGGCGCCAGTGGCCTCGCCCCCTCCGGCGGCGAACTGGAGCCAGAACTGGGCCCCCTCCTCGCGGTCGGCGAGCACGAGCAGGCAGGCGAAGGCGAGTGCGCCACCTGGGTCGCGGATGGTGTCGAAGCGTGCCAGGCGTCGGACGGCCTCGTCGTCGTGGATGACGCCTTGACACAGGGCCCGCAGGTCGACGGCGGCCCGCTCGTGCAGGAGGAGGGCTGCCCTGGCGGGCCGGGCCGAGCCGGTGTGGGGGGCGGAGAGAGTCTGCATCCAGCGCAGTTCGAGGAGTTGGTCGGTGATGCGCCGTCGGGAAGTTGCCTGGTGTGCCGCGGTGTAGTCGCCCTCGAAGATCCGGGCCCGGGCGAGGGCTTCTTCGATGGTGCGCGGTTCCTGCGGGCGCATGATGGTCTCACTCCTCATCGTGGACGTCCTCGCGGATCGGCAGCTCCAGCTCCGCAGCCAGCTTCCGCTTGGCGGCTCGACGGGTGGAGCGAACAGTCGCCTCGCACACGCCCATGACCAGCGCGGTGCGTTTCGTGCTGAAGCCGAGGGCGAACTGCAGCACCATGACATCAAACTGGCGCTCGGGCAGTTGGGCCATAGCCCTATAGAGGCCCAGGCTGTCCTCCAGTTCGGTAACCTGCGCGCGGAACTCCTGGCGGAAGTTCCGCATGATGGGTTCGCAGGCCGCACACGTGGCGCGTTCGGAGGCCGGGGCCTCCAGCGTGGCTGCCTCACGGCCTTGTACTTCCAGTTCGCTGGCGACGCGTTCCTTGAGCAGGGTCCAGGCGAAGGCTTCGCGATTTCCCTGGGTGGTGACCTGCCGCCAGATGACAGCCAGGAAGACGAAGGTCGTGTCGACCAGCCGGTCTGCGGCGTCCCTGTCGCCCAGTTGCACGTTGGCGTACTCGAAGTAGGCCTGGTGGTACAGCTCGTGAAACGCCCAGAACGCCGGCGGCATCACGTCGCTCGGCTCGCGCAGCGCGCGCTCCCCACGGTCGTCGGGAGGTTGTCCGGTCATCGGCGCTCTCCCTCGTCCAACCCTGCCGCCCGGGAGGGGGCTGCAGGCTGTCGCTCGATGAGAGTCGCTGCACCCACCCGGACTCCGGCGCCGAGAAGGCGCCGCAGACCGGAGCGCACGTCGGGTGCGAATGCCCGGGCCGCCGCTGCCGAGGCCAGCACGAGGCTGGCAACGTCGTCCAGTGTCACCTGTGGTCCCTTTGATCTCACACAGCGCCGGAGCTACTGCTCGTCAACTGCCAACGCCTGGAGCCTCGTTGCTCCTGTCGAGAAGGAAACCGCTCGTGGGGGCCCGTTCGTGCAATGCACGTCACCGCAGTTTTTAACGGAAAGTAGCTTTCCGGTTGTGGCAAATATCGCGCGCGAGTTCGCCTGTCGCCAGCCAGTCCGCGCCACCCTTTGCGCCATGCCTACCACCTGCGGCGGGGTAAGTTCCGGTATCCATCTGCCATGATTTGCGCAAACTCTCCGTGTCCGTTGCGCTACGTGAATGTGACCGAGGTCACCCCGGTACTCGAACTGCTGCTCAGACGTTTGAACGGGCGTCCTCGAACGGTCCCTCGTGCCGGACCGCCTGCCGCGCCTCAGCTCCCCGCCGCATACCGCCAGAAGTCCCGCATCAGCTCCGGGAAGCTGGGCCCGCCCATCTGCAGCTGGCTGAACATGAGGGTGACCGCGCCGGTGGACGGTGTGATGTGCGCGGTCGTGCCGGTTCCGCCGACCCAGCCGTAGCGGCCCGGCACGCTCCACGGTTCGACGGGCTCGATGTCCACCGAGCCGCCGAAGCCCCAGCCCATCCCTTCGAGGAACAGCCCGGCGGACTCCCGCTCGGGTGTGGTCAGTTGATTGGTCGTCATCTGTCGCACCGACTCTGGTGCGAGGAGCCGACGTCCGCCCACCGCCCCCTCGGCGAGCAGCATTCGCCCGAAGGCGAGCCAGTCGTCGACGGTCGAGACCAGACCACCGGCGCCGGAGGGGAAGGGAGGCAGGCTGCTCCACTGACCGTCGGGGGCGTCGAGCAGTTCGAGTCCGCTCGCGGGGTCGCGTTCGGGTCCGGCCTCGGACCCGGCCGCGTAATAGCTGGTGAAGCGGTCGAGTTTGCCGGGCGGCACCGAGAACGCGGTGTCGGTCATCCCCAGCGGCTCGAACAGCCGCTCCGCCAGGAACTCGGGGAGCGGCATCCCGGTGACCCGGGAGATGAGTACGCCTTGGAGGTCGGAGCTGAGGTTGTAGAGCCAGCCGTCGCCGGGCTGGTGCAGGAGCGGGATGCGGGACAGCGCTGCCATCCACGCGTCCGGAGCGGGCGGGGCCTGCGGCTGCGGAGGCCCTTGCTTCAGCTCGCTGAAGAGCGGGGCGAGCGCGGGCAGCGAGAAGTCGGACGGGAAGCCGTACCCCGTACGGGAGGCGAGCAGGTGGAAGACCGTGATGGGCCGCACCGCCGGGGCCACGTCGTCCAGCGGTGCGTCAGGGGTGCGGACGACGACGGGTGACGCCAGCTCCGGGAGCCACTCGCCGACCGGGTCCTCCAGTGCGATGCGGCCCTCCTCGACCAGCATCATGACGGCGGCGGCGACGATGGGTTTGGTCAGCGACGCGATGCGGAAGATCGAGTCCCTGGCCATCGGGGCGGTGCCCTCGACGTCGACGGACCCGACGGCCGCGACCTCCTCGCTCCGGTCACCGCGGGCCACCAGGCCCACCGCTCCCGCCACGGAGCTGTTGCTGACGTGCGTCTCCAGGGTTTTGCGCAGATCGGCCATACGTCCAGCCTCTCAGGCCGGGCCTGCTCCGCGCCGTCACCGCGCGAAAACCCGGACTGCCGGGCCGTCGGCGTACTGACGCCAGGGCCCGGCAGGCCGGGTCGGGTGGTGTGGGGGGCCCACCCGCGCGAGGGTTTTAGCCCCCGATGTTCACGTCGATGCAGGCGTAGAAGGCGTTGGTGGTGTCGGCGATGTTCCACACCGCGAGCACCTTCTGCTTGCCGGTGAGCCCGCCGAAGTCGACCTTGTGCGTGACGGTCTCACCCGGCTGGGCGCCTCCGTCGTCGACCTCGGCGATCTTGTTGCCGCCGACGAAGTACTGCCAGGTGCTGGTGCTGTGACGTGCCGTCAGCTTCCAGCTGAACTCCTGCGACGATCCGACATCGGTGGCCTTCCAGCCCTTGCTGTCGTCGTCCAGTTCGGCGAACCGCGCGTTGCCGCCACTGCACGTCGTCTGCCCCTTGGGGCCTTCGACGCTCTGCGGTTCATGGGTGATGTCTCCGCAGGACACGGTGCCTGCCGCGCACTGCGCCTGACGGCTCGGGGGCGAGGAGACGTAGCCGTGCGCGCTGGCCGGTGTGACGGAGGCCAGGACGAGCACGGGCGCGATTCCCGCGCCCAGAGCGGCTGCCAACTTCTGCTTCTTGTTCATCTCTGTTCCCTCTGAGTGGGGGGAGGAGGGGCGAGAGACAACCGGGCGCCTCGGTCGACTCATTGGCCTAGACCATACTGATTGTCAGGGCTCAGTCAACCCTTCAAGTACTCCTGAAGTACATCTCGTGGTGCGGAAGTTGCTCCTGAGGTCAGGCGGCGAAGCCCAGGGCCAGCGCGCCGACCACCGGCGCCGCATACAGCAGAGGGAAGGGGATGTGCGCGTACCAGCGGGCCCGGACAACGGTGACGACGGCGCCGGTGAAGTACAGCGCCAGGCCGATCCCCGCCGCGACGCCGATGGCCGGCACGAGCAGTCCGACCAGCAGGCCTGCCGCCCCCGCGGCCTTGGCGGCGCCGAGCCAGGGCAGCCACGCGAAGGGGACGCCGTAGTCGGCCATCGGCTCCATGACCCACTTGGCGCGCAGGAAGACCGAGACGGCCGAGAAACCCACCATGACGGCGGCAAGGACGGTGACGACAACGAAGGCGGTGGACATCAGAAGTGCTCCCATCGGGCGGATGCCGGCCGGGCTTGCCCCGGCCTGGCGTCTTGAGTGCGTCACTGCTCTGACGGACCGCGACGCGGGAATGTGACCGGCGAACGCCACTCCGTGTGTGACCTGGAGCACAGATGGTCGAAGGTGCACACAGGTAAGACGTTGAGACATGTAACCGAGACAGAAAGCCATTCTGCGGCTCATTCGATCTCCCTAGGGTTGAGCACATCAACCGCAGCGAACTCGCACCGACTCGCACCGAACCCAGGAGATCCACCATGCGCGCAGTCATCCAGAAGTCCATCGGCGGCCCCGAGGTCCTTGAGGTCGTCGAGACCGAACGGCCGAGGCCGTCGGCCGGCGAGGTCCTCGTCAAGGTCCACGCCAGTGCCGTCAACCCCGTGGACATCGCCGTCCGGTCCGGCGCCCTCCCACTGCTCGGCGAGCCGCCGTTCGGCGTGGGATGGGACATCTCCGGGGTGGTCGCAGAGGCGGGCCCCGGTGCCGGATTCGCGGTGGGCGACGAGGTGTACGGCATGCCGCACTTCCCCCGCGCCGCCACCGCGTACGCCGATTACGTCGCCGTTCCGGCCGGTCAGCTGGCCCGCAAGCCCGCCTCGCTCGACCACGTGCACGCCGCCGCCGTGCCCCTCGCGGCGCTCACCGCCTGGCAGGGCCTGGTGCGCGAGGCGGACGTCAAGGAAGGCGACCGGGTGCTGATCCAGCGGGCCGCCGGCGGCGTCGGCCACTTCGCGGTGCAGATCGCGAAGGCGCGCGGCGCCCACGTGATCGCGATAGCCAGCGAGGGCCGGCACGACTTCGTGCGCGGCCTCGGCGCCGACGAGATCATCGACTACCGGACGACCGACTTCACCGAGGTCGTCAAGGACGTGGACGTCCTCCTCGACTCCACGGCCCAGGGCGACCTCTCACTCGGCGTGGTCCGCCCCGGCGGCGTACTCATCAGCATCCTGGAGCACGGCGACACGGAGCTCGCCGCACGCGTCGAGGCCGCCGGACGGCGCTTCGCCGGTGTCCTGGTCGAACCGGACTCCGCCGGGCTCGCAGCGCTCGCCGAACTGATCGACACGGGCCGGATCCGTCCCTACGTCGAGGAGACGTTCCCGCTGGCGGAGGCCGGCAAGGCGCACGAGCTGGTCGCCGCGGGACACGTACAGGGCAAGATTGTCCTGACGGTCTGAACGGGGCGGTCCGCATGGGCGGCCCGTACAGCCCGACCGCGGCGGGCAGCACCAGGAAGGGCGAGGCCGGATGGACATCCTCACCGAGGCACTGGCCTCGATGCGCACGGGGCGCCCGGCGTCCGTGCGGACCAACGGACGCGCCCCCTGGGGCCTGCGCCTGCCACCCGTGGCGGGCGCAGGTTTCCATGTGGTGCTGTACGGGACGTGCTGGCTGGTCCCGCTGCCCGAGGCGTCCCCGCACCTGGAGCCGGTCCAGCTGAACCCCGGGGACGTGATCTTCCTGCGGGACGGGCGGGGGCACATCCTCGCCGACCACCCCTCCAGCCCGGCCGAGGAGTACAAGGCCGCGGAGTATCACGGGGGTTCACCCATCGGGTCGGTCACGCTCGGTGGCGAGGGCGCCGCGACCAGCCTGCTCTGCGGCAACTACCACCTGGACCAGGGGCGCCCGCATCCGCTGGTGCGCCAGCTGCCCGAGGTGATCATCCTGCCG
Organism: Streptomyces sp. NPDC050439; assembly: GCF_040655335.1. NCBI lineage: Bacteria > Bacillati > Actinomycetota > Actinomycetes > Kitasatosporales > Streptomycetaceae > Streptomyces > Streptomyces sp. NPDC050439. The sequence continues at coordinate 363,065 of NZ_JBFAJT010000002.1, read as the reverse complement.
ACGCGGCACGGCCGCCATCCGGAGCTCAGTGCCGCCGTCCAACTCCTCGGCTCCGAGCTGGAGAACCCGCGGATCGGCTCCGACGGCATCGTGCCCACCCTGATCGACTCGCTGCTCCTCTACATCCTGCGGGCCTGGCTCGACGATCAGCCCGCGACCGCCGCTCAGGGCTGGGCGGCGGCCCTGGGCGACTCGGCGGTGGCGCCCGCCCTGTCGGCCATGCACGACGATCCCGCGGCCTCGTGGACGGTCGAATCCCTCGCGGCGCGCGCCGGTCTGTCCCGCGCCGCGTTCGCCCGGCGGTTCGCCGCGCTGGTCGGCGAACCGCCGATGGCCTATCTGACCCGCTGGCGCATGACGACCGCCGCCCGCATGCTGCGGGAGTCCGACGCCCCGCTGACGACGGTCGCGGCCCGCACCGGATACGGCTCGGAGTTCGCCTTCGCCAAGGCCTTCAAGCGGGAGTACGGCCTGGCGCCGGGCGGCTACCGGCGCCAGAACAGGGCGGCCTAGAAGGCGCTCTGTCCGGCACGCGCGAGGTGCTCAGCCGAACTGGCCGGGCCGGTAGTCCCCGGCGGGCTGCTGGACGATGAGGTTGAAGCGGTTGGCCGCGTTGATGAGGGCGATGAGCGACACCAGGGCGGCGAGTTGCTCCTCGTCGTAGTGCTTGGCGGCGTTCGCCCACACCTCGTCCGGGACCCCGCCCGCCGCGTCGGCGATACGGGTGCCCTCCTCGGTCAGTTCCAGGGCGGCACGCTCGGCCTCGGTGAACACCGTGGCCTCCCGCCAGGCGGCGACCAGGTTGATGCGGACCTGGGACTCCCCGGCGTGCGCGGCGTCCTTGGTGTGCATGTCGGTGCAGAATCCGCAGCCGTTGATCTGGCTCGCCCGGAGCATCACCAGGTCCTGGGTCGCGGACGGCAGCGCGGACTCCGAGAAGATCGCCTTGCTCGCCGACCCGAGGTGCTTCAGGGCCTTGCTCGCGAGGGGGCTGCCGAAGAGATTCAAGCGGGCTTCCATGGTGAACTCCTTGCCGTGTCGGGCGGTTTCACCTCCTACACGTGGCAGCCCGGCCCGTTTCGACGGCGACAGATGTGACGGTGCTCACACGGCCACGGCAACCGCTGCCGTCACCCCGACGGCCACGATGAGCCCGCGCAGCACGGCGGGCGAGAGGCGGCGGCCCACGCGCGCGCCGATCAGGCCGCCCAGGGTCGAGCCGAGGGCGATCACACCGGCCACCCGCCAGTCGACGCTCGTCACCGCGATGAAGATGACCGCGGCGACGCCGTTCACGAGGGACGCGAGGACGTTCTTCACGGCGTTCAGGCGCTGCAGGTCATCACGGAGGAACGACCCGAACAGGCCCATGAGCAGCACCCCTTGGGCCGCCCCGAAGTACCCGCCGTAGACGCCGGTGACCATGACACCGGCCCACATCGGGGCGCCGCCGTCCTTGCGGCCGCTGCTGCCGCGGTCCGCGAGCCATTTCTGGAGGCGGGGCTGCAACAGCACCAGCACGCAGGCGATCAGGATCAGCACCGGCACCGCGGAGCGGAACGTGTCGGCGGACAGCTGCAGGAGCAGGACCGCGCCCGTGATCCCTCCCAGAAGCGATGCGATGCCGAGTTTGACGAGGCGTGAGCGCTGGCCCTTGAGCTCGGCGCGATATCCGTACGCTGCGCTGATCACGCCCGGTACGAGACCGATGGTGTTGGAGACGTTGGCAAGCACCGGCGGGTAGCCGAAGGCGAGCAGCGTGGGGAAAGTGATCAACGTGCCGGAGCCGACCACCGCGTTGATGCCGCCTGCCGCGACGGCCGCGGCCGCTATGGCCACTGTTTCGAGCGCCTGCATGGATCGCCCTCCCCGGGACGGTCGGCGTACCGGAGTGCGGGCAGCCCGGGACGGAGAAGTCTGGTGCGTGAGCCGGTGGGTCGGCACCCGGCCCGGTCCGCCTGCCCTCCGGATGGCGTGCGAACCGGGCCGGGTTGCCGCCCTGGGCCCGGAAAGATCGTCCCGTCCGCCCGACACCCAAGTCAATCCTCGGATTTCCTTGCAGACCCCCAAGCTGTAGCTTCACCCTCCATGACTCTCGACGACCTGCGCGTCTTCGTCGCCGTCTGCCGAACGGGCAGCCTCAGCGCCGTCGCCCGCGATCTGTCCTGTACGCAGCCCGCGGTCAGCCAGCACATCAAGCGCCTGGAGCGAGAGCTCGGGCTCAGCCTCCTCGAACGCCACCCGCGCGGGGTCGTCCCCACACCGGCCGGACAACTCCTGCAGAACGCGGCGGCCGGCGGCCTGGGCGACATCGACCACGCCCTGCGCCGGCTGAACGACCTGGTGCTCGGCGAGGCCGGATCGGTGCGGATCACCACCGGCGCCACCACGGTGCGCCACTTCATGTCCGACGCGATCGTCGCCTTCCGCGGGCTTCACCCACAGGTGAGCCTGGAGTTCCAGACCGCGCACTCCAGCCGCAGCTGCTTCGACGCCCTCATCGCGGGCGGCCTCGACCTGGCCTGGATCACGATCGGTGCACCGGTGAAGGGCATCGAGCAGCGTCCCGTCATCGAACTGCCCTGGGTGCTGGCCGTCCACCGCGACGACCCCCTCGCCGCCAAGTCGCACATCACCACCGCCGACCTGGCCGACATCCGGCTCATCGGGCTGCCACAGAGCACGACCTCCCGTGCGCGCCTGGACGCCTGGTTCGCCGAGCACGGCATCAGCCCCGCCTCCGACACCAGCGTCGCCGACTGGGACACCGCTCTGCTGCTCGCCGAACTGGGCCTGGGCCACGCGCTCGTCCCCGACCTGCCGGGCTGGCGCGGCCCCGGCCACCCCGACCTGTGTCTGATCCCCGTCCCCGAGCTGCCCACCTTGTGGACCGGTTGGGCGGTGCGCCGCTGGGATGCGCTGTCACCCCTGGCCAAGACTTTCGCCGACACGGTGAGTCGCAACTGCCCGGGCGCACGTATCCCCCAGCAGACGACGCAGGAGCCCAAGACGATTGTCAGTGGCCGTCTGTAGCGTTCAGTGAGTGGCCGGTGACAACACGATCGGACGGTGCGGCCACCATGAAGGGGGAGTGTCATGGCTGTTGTCGAGAGTGACGGCTGGGCGGGTCTTGGCTGGGAGGGCTGGCGGGACCACGCACTGGTCCGCGATCGGCTGGAGCGCGGAGCCGACCCGAATGCGTGGGGCGACAGCCGCCCTCTGCACAGGGCGGCCGAGTTCGGCTCACCGGATGTGGTCGCCGAACTGGCCCGCCGTGTCGACGACGTCGACGCCGAGTCGGAGGGCCGCACCGCGCTGTGGCTCGCGGTGCTCGCCGACCGCGCGGACAACGCCCGTGTCCTGGCCGCCGCCGGGGCCGACCCGTGGCGCATCGTGCTGGCGGACTGGTCCCCGGGGAGACTCAGTCTGGCGGGGCCGGTCCCTGACCTCTTCATGGTTCCGTCCGGCGAGCGCGGCCTGACCCCGGCCGAGTCCGCCGCCGCGACGGAGGCCAGACGGCTGACCGCTGCGCTGGGCGACCTCGACCACGACGGCACGGGCCTCGCGTGCGTGGCCGGGATCGACGCGGCCGAGGCCGCGCGCCGACTCGGGGCCGAGCCCTACGAGGACCCCGAGCTCGACGTACTCCTGGAGGACCCCCTGTCGTACGACATGGACGACTCCCTCCAGATCATCGGCGCCACCGACGTACCGGGCGGCTGCGTCATCACCCAGCCCTGGGGCTACGCACCGCAGATGCCCGGAGTGCAGACCCTGCTCTCCGCGGGCACAGTCTGCTACGGCCTCTACGCCAACCCCAAGAGCGGCAACCAAGGCAGCATCGCCCGCGACGGCGTCATGGAGGGCTGGGACCTGCACCCAGGAGGAGGCCCCGACGAGGACGACTCCTCAGCGGAGGTCCTCGCCGCCTACCTCTACCACCACAACGCCGTCGCCTACTCCTGCGCCTTCGTGGGCCTGCGCCCGACCGACGCCCGCGCCGTGACCGGCCCGCCCGACCGCTGGCTCAAGCTGCCCCGGAGCGGTTACTGGCACTGAGGGCTAACCCTTGAGACCGACCGTCGCGCACGCCGCCTTGAACTCCGCCGTGCAGATGTCCTTGGCCTTGTAGATGCCGTCCTTGACGACCGTGGACTTGATGGTCTCCCGAGTGAGGGGACGGACGGAGACCAGAAGGGAGGGGATGTTCTTCGTGGTGGCGTTCTCGGACCTGTCCCCGGCCAGTGCGTCGTACTCGACCATGCGGCCCTGGGCGATGCGGACCGCCATCTCGGCGGCGCCGACGGCCTCTTCGGGGTAGGGCTTGTAGACGCTCATGTACTGCTCGCCCGTGACGATGCGCTGCACGGCCGGCAGCTCCGCGTCCTGACCGGTGACCGGCGGCAGGTCGGTGATGCCCGCGGCCTTGAGGGCCTTGATGGCGCCGCCCGCCATGCCGTCGTTGGCGGAGTAGACGGCGGCGACGTCGTCCTTGCCGATGGCGGTGATCGCGTCCGTCATGTGTTCGCCGGCGATCTGTGGTTTCCAGCCATCGGTGTCGTACGACTTGGCGATGTCCACCTGGTTCTGGAGCTGGGAGAGCGCGCCCTCCTTGAAGACGGCGGCGTTCGGGTCGGTCGGCGCGCCGTTGATCATGACGACCTTGCTGTTCTGGCGGTTGCCGCCGCCGAGCGCCTTCAGGATCGCCTGACCCTGGACCTGGCCGACCAGTTCGTTGTCGAAGGCCACGTAACCGGAGACGGGTCCCTCGGCGAGCCGGTCGTAGGCGATGACGGGGATGTCCGCTTCCTTCGCCTTCTCGACCGACGGCGCGAGCTTCTTCGCGTCCACCGCGCTCACCAGGATCGCGTCGACCTTGTCGGCGACCATCTGGTCGAGCTGGTCGTTCTGCCTGGCCGCGTCACCCTTGGCGTTGGCGTAGACGAGCTTGCCCTTGCCGTTGGTGAGCTTGGTGACCTGCTTCTCGATGATGGGGTGGTCGAACTTCTCGTAGCGAGCCGTCTCCGCCTCGGGCAGGAGCAGACCGACGGTGACGTCGTCACCCTTCCTCTCAGTCCGTGACTTCCCGTCGTCCGAGCCCAGCAGGCTGCCGCAGCCGGCGAGCGAGAGTGCCAGGGCGCTCACAGATACGGCGACGGAGGCTTCACGCATACGGGTTTTCATTCGCCCACTTCCTCGATCGGACCGCTTCGTTGTGGTCCGAGATGGCTGAAAGCCAACCCCGGAGTGTTCCCGGCGTCAAGGAGTCAATGCATAACGAGATTGCAATGGAATGTGCGTTTCAGTATTGAACTGTCCAGCATTTACACGTGACAGCAGGAGTGTCCGCCAGCTGCGGCGGAGCCGTGTGGGGCCGGTGAAGGCGGGGTGGAGGCTGCATGACTTGGAGGATGGCCCCCGGGGTGCACGAGGGTGCGGCCGGGAACGAAGCGGACCATTCGGGCTGTCCGTACATCGTCACTTCGTCGCCCGACACGCCCGCGTCGGCGGCGCTCGCGTCAGAAGGAGGCCGCAGGCTTCCGCAATGTGGCGCGGGCCCTGGGCCGGTCGGGCGAAATAAGTGCAGCTTGCCCGTGCCGCGAAGCTGATCTCGTGCTACTGTTGATCGTAGTTGCAGTTGTGGTTCCCATAAGACTTCAAGTGCCTTTGGTGGATAAATTCCACCGGGCACTTTTGTATTTCCGGGAGAAGTTTTCCCGGACGGGGCAATCAACGTGGCGACGCCGGGGTTCGCACAGTGCGGGTCCCGGAGCTTGCCCCGAAGGAGATATTTAGTATGGCTACTGGCACCGTGAAGTGGTTCAACTCGGAAAAGGGCTTCGGCTTCATCGAGCAGGAGGGTGGCGGCCCGGACGTCTTCGCCCACTACTCGAACATCGCCACCCAGGGCTTCCGTGAGCTTCAGGAAGGCCAGAAGGTGAACTTCGACGTCACTCAGGGCCAGAAGGGCCCGCAGGCGGAGAACATCGTTCCCGCCTGACGCCTGAAGCGTTAAGACGACGCTGGTGTCCGCGCCTCACGGCGCGGGCGCCAGCTCGTTGCTGTTTACAGAAGGTTTTGTTTTTTCGGCTCGTGCTTGCAATTCGTTCGGTTGAAATCCACCGAGAATTCCTCGATGCGTGCCCTATCGAGGAAGGTTCTCCATGAACCGCTCAGCACGCTCGAACGACCGGTATTCCAACCCCCGCAACAGCGGCGGCCCTCGCGGTGCCAACCCCCGCAAGGGTGGCGGCGCGCGCCCCGGCAACCGCTCCGGCGGCCAGGGACGCCGACCCTCCGCTCCGCAGGGTGAATTCGCCCTGCCGGTCACCATCACCCCGGGCCTCCCGGCGGCGGAGACCTTCGCCGAACTCGACATGCCGGCCCCGCTCCTCAAGACGCTCACCGGCCTCGGCGTGACCGAGCCGTTCCCCATCCAGGCGGCCACGCTGCCGAACGCCCTCGCCGGCCGGGACGTACTGGGCCGTGGCCGCACCGGCTCCGGCAAGACCCTCGCCTTCGGGCTCCCGCTCCTCGTGCGCACCGCCGGCCGGCGCGCCGAGTCGAAGCAGCCCCTCGCCCTGGTCCTCGTTCCCACCCGGGAGCTCGCCCAGCAGGTGACCGAGGCGCTCACTCCGTACGCCCGGTCGCTGAAGCTGCGTATCGCCACGGTGGTCGGCGGCATGTCGATCGGCAGGCAGGCCGGAGCCCTGCGGTCCGGCGCCGAGGTCGTCGTCGCCACGCCGGGACGCCTCAAGGACCTCATCGAGCGCAAGGACTGCCGCCTGGACCGGGTGAGCATCACCGTTCTCGACGAGGCCGACCAGATGGCCGACATGGGCTTCATGCCCCAGGTCACCGAACTGCTCGACCAGGTGCGCCCCGACGGCCAGCGGATGCTGTTCTCCGCCACGCTCGACCGCAACGTCGACCTGCTGGTGCGCAGCTACCTGCACGACCCGGTGGTCCACTCCGTCGACCCGTCCAAGGGCGCGGTCACCACGATGGAGCACCACGAACTGCACGTGCACGGCACCGACAAGCTGGCGGCCGCCACCGAGATCGCGGCCCGCGACGGCCGCGTGATCATGTTCCTCGACACCAAGCACGCCGTCGACCAGTTCACCAAGCACCTGATGGGCAGCGGTGTACGGGCCGCCGCGCTGCACGGCGGCAAGTCGCAGCCCCAGCGCACCCGTACGCTCGCCCAGTTCAAGACCGGCGCGGTGACGGTCCTGGTGGCCACCAACGTCGCGGCCCGCGGCATCCACGTCGACAACCTCGACCTGGTGGTGAACGTCGACCCGCCCATCGACCACAAGGACTACCTCCACCGCGGCGGTCGTACGGCACGCGCCGGTGAGTCCGGCAGCGTCGTCACCCTCGTGACGCCCAACCAGCGCCGCGACATGAGCCGCCTGATGTCCGCCGCCGGAATCCGGCCGCAGATCACCCAAGTGCGCTCCGGCGAGGCCGAGTTGAGCCGCATCACCGGGGCGAAGGCACCCTCCGGAGTGCCCGTCGCGGGCAGTGCGCCCACCGAGCGCCCCAAGCAGCGCGGCGGCGCCCCCTTCCGGGGCATGGGCACGCGTCCGGGGCAGCCCGGCCGCTCCGGCGGCGGCTCCCGCCGGACCGCCGAATCCCGCGAGATGGCTGAGGCCCGCAAGGCCGCGCGCGTGCGTCGGGCTGCCTGAGGCCCGTAGGTCGCACCTATGACGTTGTGTCTGAGGACGGTTCTTGACCTCTAGGTCAAGAACCGTCTAGTCTTCGTGTCATGGGAAGGCCGAAGCAGTTCGATCCGGACGCCGCCGTCGAGCAGGCCATGGACGTGTTCTGGCGCAAGGGGTACGCCGCCACCACGCCCCAGGACCTGGTGGACGCGCTCGGCATCGGCAAGGGCAGTCTCTACAACACCTTCGGCAGCAAGCACGCCCTCTTCGAGCGGGCCCTGCGCCGCTACCGCGACAGCCAGGCCGCCGCTCTCGTCGAGATGCTCGAGGAGTCGGGGCCCGTGAAGGAGCGGTTGCGCGCGGCGCTGTGGCTGCTCGTCGAGATGGACCTCGCCGATCCGGACCGGCGCGGCTGCATGGCGGTGAACGCCGCCGCCGAGCTGGCCGGGACGGATGAGGTGGCGACCGAACTGGTCCGGCGCATGTTCGACCGCACCGAAGAGGCCTTCTCCTCCCTGGTGGAGAAGGGGCAGCGGTCGGGCGAGATCGCCCCGGGCCGTGATGCTCGCGCCCTCGGGAGCCTGCTGGTGACCACGGTCGTCGGCCTGAGGCTGATGGCGCGCGTCGTGGAAGGCCCGGAGCGTCTCGCCAGGGTGATCGACGCGACGGTCGACTCTCTCTGATCCGACGGAACCCCCGAACCTCCGAACCCCCGAACGCTGAACCTCGGATACGAGTACCCCAATTTTGTACCTGTAGGTCAAAAAATTGGTCTGCAGAAGCTGAAGAAACTGAAGGAGCTGGGAAGCGTGGAGCTCGACCTCAACGGCAAGACCGCCGTCGTCACCGGTGCCAGCCGCGGGATCGGACTGGCCACCGTCAGGGCGCTGATCGACGAGGGCGTACGCGTGGTGGGCGCGGCCCGCACCATCACACCCGAACTCAAGGAATCGGGAGCCTTCGCCGTGTCGGCCGACCTCGGCACCCCGGAGGGCGTGGCCGTGCTCATGGACGGTGCCTTCGCCGAACTGGGCGGCATCGACCTTCTGGTGAACAACGTCGGCGCCGGTGACGCCGTGCAGCCCGTCGGCTTTCTCGACACCGACGACGAACAGTGGCACGGCGTCTTCGACCTCAATCTGCTCAGCGCGGTCCGCGTCAGCCGCGCCGCGCTGCCAAGCCTGATCGAGCGTGGCGGTGCGATCGTCAACGTCTCCTCCATCAACTCCCGCCTCCCGGCGGCGGGCCCCGTCGCCTACAGCGCCGCCAAGGCGGCGCTCACCTCCCTGGGCAAGTCGCTGGCCGAGGAGTTCGGGCCGCGGGGTGTACGGGTCAATACCGTCTCGCCCGGCGCGGTGCGCACCGCCATCTGGGAGGACCCCGACGGCTTCGGGGGCAAGATCGCGGCCGGTGCCGGAGTCGAGCACGCGGCGTTCCTCGCGCAGATCCCGACGGCGTTCGGCATTACCAGTGGGCGGATCACCGAGCCCAAGGAGGTGGCGTCGCTGATCACGTTCCTGCTCTCGGATGTGGCGGGCAATGTCACCGGAGCGGATTACGTGATCGACGGGGGCACGGTCAAGACGGTCTGACGGCGTCTGGCATGACCAGCACATCCTCTGAGGCCCCTCCTTCACGGCTTATCGATTTGCCTAAAGGTATTAGGTAGATGCAGAATCAGTTAAGCCTAAGGAAGGGAAGGGCATGGTTCGCGCAGGACTGACCGTGGAGCGCCTGGCGCAGGCCGGGGCGGAGCTGGCCGACGAGGTCGGCTTCGAGCAGGTGACCGTCTCGGCACTCGCCAGGCGCTTCGACGTCAAGGTCGCGAGTCTCTACTCGCATCTGAAGAACTCGCAGGACCTCAAGACGCGCATCGCCCTTCTCTCCTTGGAGGAACTCGCCGACCGGGGCGCCGCCGCGCTGGCCGGGCGAGCCGGGAAGGACGCGCTGACCGCGTTCGCCGACGTCTACCGCGACTACGCGCGAGAGCACCCCGGGCGCTATGCCGCGGCCCGGTTGAGGCTCGACCCGGAGACGGCGGCCGCCAGCGCGGGCGTCAGGCATGCGCAGATGACGCGGGCGATCCTGCGCGGCTACGACCTGACGGATACCGACCAGACCCACGCGGTCCGGATGCTGGGCAGCGTCTTCCACGGCTACGTCAGCCTGGAGATGGCAGGGGGCTTCAGCCACAGTCAGCCCGACTCGCAGGAATCGTGGGAACGCATCCTGGATGCCCTCGACGCACTGCTGCGGAACTGGCCTGCGGCCTGACCGGGGCCCGCGGCCTGGTCGGCCCGCGCGGTCGATCGTTGCCGGCCCAACCCGGCAACCGGGCAACCGGGCAAGCATGACCGAGCCCGGACCCATGGCCGAGCCCGGCCCATGACCATGACCCAGACACGATGATGAGCAAGCGGAGGCCGACCATGGACACCGAGCACGACGACTGGATCACCACACCCATCACCGCGGACCTCCTGCGCGGCGCCCTCGACCTGGAGCGCACCGACCACGGCGTCCTGCCGCACAGGCTGCCCGCCTGGGCCCGCGCCCAGTGCGCCGACGGGCAGCTGGCCATGGCGGAGTCCCAGCCCTCCGGCGTACGCCTTGCCTTCCGCACCCGCGCCACCGTCATCGAGCTGGACACGCTGCCCACCAAGCGCGACTACGTGGGTGTCCCGCCCCGCCCGGAGGGCGTGTACGACCTGCTCGTCGACGGCCGCCTGACGGATCAGGGCTCCGTGAGCGGCGGCAACATCCTGACCATCGACATGACGAACGGGAAGACCGAGACCCGGCCTGGTCCGCCCGGCACCATCCGGTACGCCGGACTGCCGGACCGCGCCAAGGACATCGAGATCTGGCTGCCGCACAACGAGACCACCGAGCTCGTCGAGCTGCGCACCGACGCACCCGTCGAGCCCGCACCGGACCGGGGCCGCAAGGTGTGGCTGCACCACGGCAGTTCGATCAGCCATGGCTCCGACGCGGCGAGCCCGACCGCTGTCTGGCCCGCCTTGGCGGCTTCCCTCGGCGGGGTCGAGCTGACCAACCTCGGCCTGGCCGGCAGCGCGCTTCTCGACCCGTTCACCGCCCGCACGCTGCGGGACACCCCCGCCGACCTGATCAGCGTCAAGATCGGCATCAATGTGGTCAACGCCGACCTGATGCGTCTGCGTGCCTTCGGTCCGGCTGTCCACGGCTTCCTCGACACCATTCGTGAGGGCCACCCCGACACGCCGCTGTTGGTCGTCTCGTCCGTCCTGTGTCCCATCCACGAGGACACGCCCGGCCCGAGCGCACCGGACTTCAGCGGCCTCAGCGAGGGACGGCTGACGTTCAGTGCCATGGGTGATCCGGATGAGCGTGCCAGTGGGAAGCTGACGCTGCGCGTCATCCGCGAGGAGCTGGCCCGGATCGTGGAGCAGCGGTCGGCCGACGACCCCAACCTGCACTACCTCGACGGCCGGGAGCTGTACGGGGAGGCCGACGCGGCCGAGCTGCCGCTGCCGGACCAGCTGCATCCGGACGCCGCCACTCACCGCCGTATGGGCGAACGCTTCGCCAAGCTGGCCTTCACGGCCGACGGCGCCTTCGGGGCGTCGGCGGGCCGAGGGGTCTGACCGAGCGCATTCGGGTCGGAGTCGCCACGGCGCACCGTCGGAGGGCGGGGTGGCTCACCCGAGGCCGGCGCGCGCCACGGCTCCCTGGGCGAGCAGCCACTGGACGACGTCATCGGCTTCCTGGGCGCGGGCGATGTCCAGGGGAGTCATGTCGTCGTAGCCGATCCAGTTCACATCGGCGCCATTGCGCAACAGGAATTGGGCGGTGGGGAGTTGGCCGCCGTGGCAGGCTCCCCAGAAGGCGCTGGTGATCGCGGACTCGGTGGGGGCGGGGGAGTCCGGGGCAGCGAGGAAGGCCTCCACCTGGTCGAGCAGGCCGAGGGTGGCGGCGTCCTGCAGGTCGGCGCGGGCCCCGTGCTCCAGCAGCCTGCGGGCCGCCCGCCACTGGCCGAAGCCGCGCGCGTCGGCCAGCGGGGTGCCGCCGCCGATGACGGCACCGGATGGCTCGATGTCGGCGCCTGCGGCGATGAGGGCGTCCAGCGCGACGATGTCGTCGTTGCTGGCGGCCCAGTGCAGGGGCGTCTCGGTGTGGGCGCCGACGAAGCGGGCGTCGGGATCGGCCCCCGCGGCGACGAGGGTGGCGATGACCTCCGCGGTGTGGGGGCGGTGGCCGGGCCAATCGGTGGCGATGTGCAGCAGACTCCGCCGACCCGCTGCGGGGCCGTCCTGGCTGATCCAACTGGTGGCCAGAGCGGGGTGGTCGACCAAGAGCTGACGCAGCGCGGCGACGTCACCCTTCTTGATCGCCTCGGTCACCGAGACGGCAAGCGGCTCTGGGGAGTTGAGGGTGGGCTCGGTGGGCTCGGTGGGCTCAGTGGGCTTGCTGTGCTCGCTGGGCATGTAGTGAAAGGCCTCCCGTTAAGAACTGCTCGGTCACGCCGGACCAGTCTGGCCCAGACCCATGCGCATACCCCTCACGTTCAAGGCGTGCCGCCGTCCACGCACGGACATCATGCCGCCATGAGCGACAGCGACAGCGGCACGCAAGTGATTCCCACCAAAGCCTGGGTATGGGGCGGTCTCGGGGCCGCCGCCTTCATCGTGCTCCTCGTCTGGGGCCCCTGGTGGATCGAAGGCCACCGCCTCAAAGAAGGCGGAAAGCTCGTCGCGAGCGCCGGGATCATCGTCACCGGCTTCCGCACCATGCTCATCGCGATCGTCGCCGGAGCAGTCGCAGCAGCCGGGCTGTACTACACGCGCGAGAAGCATCGCCTGGAACGTGTGCAGTTCCAGCACGCGCAAGACCAATTCGCCGAAAGCCAGAAGCAGTTCGAGACCACGCTGCGCGAGACCCAACAGCGTGAGGAACAGCAGACGAGGCTCACCCGCGAAGGACAAGTCACTGGACGGTACGTCGAGGCGATCAAACTGCTCAGCTCAGAGGATGCCACGCAGCGCCTCGGAGGCATCTACAGTCTCGAACGCATCATGCGGGACAGCGAAGACGACCATGACACCGTCATCACCGTCCTGGGCGCCTTCATCCGCCAGCATGCGGGGCTCGGTCTCGGTACACCCCGGCCCGACGAAGCCGTGCAGGCCGCCGTCACCGTAATCGGGCGCCGACCCGTGCGGCATGAAGCGGCGCGCCTCGACCTGAGGCGTACTGATCTGACAGCGCTCGACTTCGAGTACGGAAACTTCCGCCACGCACGCCTCGGGGGAGCCGACCTGCGTGCTGCCAACCTGCGCGGCACCGACCTTTCCGGGGCTTGGGCACCGAAAGCGGACTTCCGGGAGAGCTACGCCGTCGGGACGAAATTCGACGGAGCCAACCTGCGTGATGCGCACTTCTCCTCGGAGCAAGTCCCGGCCGGCATGCCCGAGTTCGCTCGGGTCATCACCGATCCTGAGGCCGGCACCAACGCCGCTCCCCACGAGGAGCAGTCCCGAGGGTAGAGAACGGGATGCGGCACGCGGCAAGCGGACAGCCGCGCGGCGGCCTGTTCATGGTGTCTGCGGGTAAGCGAATCCCACAGTCGTGGTGGCGGCACGAGATCCATCGACGCCACGAATACGGAAGGAACCCCCATGATCGCTCTCCCCAGCCCCAGGCGCCTCACCGCTCTGACCGCCGTTTCGACGGCCGCGATCGGCGGCACCACAGCAGCCACGATCGGCGCGGGAGCGCCTGATGCCGTGACCCTCGCAGCTGCGGTCGCCGCCTTCGGAGTCGCAGCAGTCGTAGGCGCTGTCCGCCTCGGAGCCAAGCCGGCGCCTGCGGCCTGAAGGCGCCGCGCACCCTTTGCCCCGACCCTGGGCGACGTCGACTACCTGTCTGTCGGACACGCGGAAATCTGTGTCGGCCAGAGTAGACATTGGGGAGTGGTGTGGTTATGGTTTCTCTCGTAGCCGAGATCGAGCAAGGCCCGGCAGACACGAACTGCCGGGCAGCAGTACAGGTAGTACCAGCAGTACGAGCAGTGCCAGCAGTTCGCAGGACGGTGCGGTGGTGGAGTCTCGAAGCCAGAGCGGTTGCAGGACGGCGACGGGTCTGACGACCGGACCGGGTGGCCCGCAGTGATCAGGGGCCGCCATGAGCGGTATCGCAGGTTGCAGGAAACGCAGTGTTGGTCAGTGGTCCCTCGGTAAAGGCGTCGGCTGCGGGCGCGCGTACCGGGAAGTTCGGCAGTGGGGTTCTAAGCCAGAGCAGATGCAGGAGGGGCGACGGGGCTGGCTGCCGAAGAGTGGCGCTACGACAGGCCACAAGCGGTTCGCAGTAACAGCAGTACGCAGTACAAGCAGTACGCAGTTCTCGCTCAGAAAGATCAGAGGGATAGAACGGAGGAGCAAGGCGCCATCAGGATCGCCCGGACGGCATTTTGAGTCCGGGTACCGCAGGACATCGATAGTGAGGTGGTCTTCGGTCAAGCAACTGCGATCCCCGTACCCCCGGCGGCAGTTCGGTCGGGCCTACGGAAACAGAAGGCCGACGCGGTATCAGGGTCGGCAGATGGTGTAGCAGTTCCTTCGGGGCCCGGGTGCAGACATGGCACCCGGGCCCCTCCACGCGTCCCGGCATTCAAGCGTGCAAGCGCTCCACGCGTTGTACAGAGAGGTGCGATGACAGCAGCCGACTTGTTCGGACGTCTCGATGACGACGACTATCCCGCGTTCACCATGGGCCGGGCCGCCGAAATGCTCGGCACCGCCCAGGGCTTTCTGCGCGCCATAGGCGAAGCCCGTCTCATCACCCCGCTGCGCTCCGCGGGCGGCCACCGCCGCTATTCGCGCTATCAACTGCGCGTCGCCGCACGGGCCCGTGAACTCGTCGACCAGGGCACGCCCATAGAGGCCGCCTGCCGCATCGTCATTCTCGAGGACCAGCTGGAAGAGGCCCAGCGCCTCAACGCCCAGTACCGCGAGGCCGCCGCGAACTGACCGTCACGGCGTGGTCGTGATGGTGTACGCGACAAGGGCGATGAGGCCTGCCACCGCCGCCCAGACGGTGTGCGTGAGCATGCGGATGCGCCGCTCGCTGTCCTCGCGTACGGAGGCCGGGTGACTCACGGTGCTGCCCGACATGCTCTCGAGGAACGCGGCGAGTGATTCCCGCGTCGCCTCCCATGGCTGGTCGGGGCGCAGTTCTCGGAGAGCCGCGCGGGCGTGCAGCAGTCTGCTGCGGGTGGCGGCGGTGCCGGCCTCGGTCTCGGCGGCTGCTTCGGACACGCTCAGGTCCAGCCCGTCGCACAGCATGAGCGCGCGCCGCTGCCGGGGAGGGAGCGCGAGTATCGCGCGCAGCAGCGGGTCGTCCGGGGCCGGGGAGAGGCGGCGGAACAGTCTGCGGAACCGGTGCCAGGGTGACAGGGCGTAGGCGTGCGCCTGAATGCGCACCCATCCCACCGGGTCGGTGTCCCGGGCGACTTCGGGCCAGTGGTCCCACGCCCGGTGGAACGCGTGTTCCGCGGATTCGAAGGCCAGTCGGAGGCACCCCGTGAGTACGTGTGCCTGGCGGATCAACCCAGGGGCGGCATAGACGTACAGAGCGTCGAACGCGTCTTCAGGCGTGAGCACCCGAGTGGCCGTACGGGGTGAGGGGAGGGCCGGGTGCGGAAGGCCGTCCTCGTGAGCAGCCGCTCCAAGGCCGTCCTCGTCAGCAGCCGCTGTCACGGGCTCCGCGCCGAGGGCGCGCAGGAGCATGGTGCGGCTCCTTGCCGACGCCACGGCGCGTGCGGCGGTTCGGGGGCGGACGGCCGGGGGGCTCTCGTGAGGTGTCTCTCCTGGAGTGTCGAGGCCCTCGACTTGTGCAGCGATCTTCCGTCTCCTTGCTCCCGGGCCCGGTGCGGGCGGCGGGTCATCCGCATGCCGTCGCTTCCAACACCGCCCGCCCTGAAGGAGTTTCGCCCCGGCGTGCCGGAATTGACGTTCGAGCAAAGGCAGTTGTCGACCGACCCTCGGGCACGTGCGGCCCGACGGCGGCCCGACGCCGGCGCAACGGCTCGACGCTCGGCCGTATCGACCGTACCGGCTCTAGATCACTAACGGTTTCCCGGCCTCTTCACGGGAAGTGGCGCGACACCTTGGCATATGCCCCCCAGGGCTCAGTAAGGCTCTGGCCAGGCGCTATGGCCTGGGAAATATGCCAGAGGTGCCGCTCTCATCTGCTCAGGCCTCCGCCGCCAAAGCCCCGCCAGGTAGTGCTGCGGTCAGGCGCGGGTGAGCATGGAAGGGCCGTGTCCCGGCGATGGGCAGGGCGCGCGAGGCGGGAGGTGTCCGGCATGCGCGACAGCGAAGCGGAATCCGACGCCGACGGCCTCGGTGCGACCGTGCCGCCGGGTGGGCTCATGGACCTGCTGGGCGTCTGCGCGGTCGTCCTGGACCACTCGGGGCGCATCGTGCTGTGGAGCCCGCAGGCCGAAGAGGTCTTCGGCTATACGGCCAAGGAGGCACTGGGGTGCTACGCCGCGCACCTGCTCGTCGACCGGCGGCACCGCGATATGGCGGCCGGCCTGTTCTCCGAGGTGATGGCCACCGGGACGAGCTGGGCAGGGGCCTTCCCGGTCCGCCACAAGGACGGCGTCAACCGACTCGTGGAGTTCCGCAACATGCGGCTGCTCGACGAAGGCGGCGAGGTCTACGCACTCGGGATCGCGGCCGGTCGGCAGGTGCTCCACCGTATGGAGACGGGCCTGGCGCTGTGCGAGAAGCTGGTGTCCCAGTCCCCCATGGGAGTCGCGCTGCTCGATCACGAGCTGCGCTATCTCCTGGTCAATCCCGCACTGGAACGGATCAACGGTCTGTCGGCGGCCGACCACATCGGCCGCCACCCCCGGGACATCCTCACCTTCCTCGACGTCGAGGAGATCGAGTCCTGCCTGCGCGAGGTCCTCGCCACCGGGACACCGATCATCGACCGCTACGCCGTGGGCCGCACCCCCGCCGATCCGGACCAAGACCATGCCTGGTCGGTGTCGTACTACCGCCTGGAAGGAGCCCACGGGCAGCTCATGGGGGTGGCCAACTCGGTGGTGGACATCACCGAACGCCACCGTGCCGAAGCCGAGGCGGAGCGGGGACGCCGCAGACTCGCCCTGCTCGCCACGGCCGCCGCGAGCGTGGGCACGACGCTGGAGGTGGACCGGACGGCCCAGGAACTGGCCGACGTGATGGTGCCCGACCTGGCCGACATCGCGGCGGTGGACATCCTCGACTCGGCACTCGAGCTGCGGCACGGCGCCGATCGCGAAGGACCGCGCCGCTTCAGGGCGCTGGGCCTGGCGAGGGCCTACCCCTCCGAAGCGGCCGTGGCCGCCGACCAGCTCGGCGACCTGGCCTCGTACCGCGCGGACCGCCTGATCACCCGGTGCGTCCGTACCGGCCGGCCCGTACTCGTGGCCGATGTCAGCGCGGCGGACCTGGAGCACATCGCCCGCGACCCGGACGCCGCCCGACTCCTGGCCCGCTCCGGCGTCCACTCCTACCTGGCGGTGCCGCTCACCGCCCACCAGGAGGTCCTGGGAGCCGTGGACCTGGTGCGCGCCCGCAACGCGGAACCCTTCGACGACGACGATGTCCTGCTGGCCCAGGAACTCGCGCACCGGGCCGCCATCGCCATCGACAACGCCCGCTGGCACCAGAGCATCCGTCTCACCGCGGAAACCCTCCAGCGCAGCCTGCTGCCGGGGCCGCCGCCACCGCTGCACTGCCTTGACATCGCCTCCCGCTACCAGCCGGCCCAGACCTCGTGCGCGGTGGGCGGCGACTGGTACGACGTCATCCCTCTGGACGGCGACCGCACCGCACTGGTCGTGGGCGACGTCATGGGCCACGGCATCGACGCCGCCGCGACGATGGGCCGCCTGCGTACCGCCACCCAGGCCTTCGCCGACCTGGCCATGCCCCCCGACGAGGTGCTGCGCCACCTCGACACGACCACCGCCAGACTGGAGACGCACATCGCGACCTGCGTCTACGCCGTCTACGACCCGCACCGTCACGCCTGCCACATCGCCAACGCCGGCCACATGCCCCCCGTGCTGATCCCCCAGGGCGGCCCGCCGCGCCTGCTGGCCCTGCCCGAGGGCACTCCCCTCGGCGTCGGACACGCCCAGTACCGCACCATCGAGCTGGAGCTGAATCCCGGTGACCGCCTCGTCCTCTACACCGACGGCCTGGTCGAGACCCGCCACCACACCATCGACGAACGCCTGGACGAGCTTCTGCGGCTCCTCGACCAAAGCGGCCCCCTACAGGCCACCTGCACCCATCTCCTGGAGGCCTTGCGCGACGGGGACACCACCGACGACATCGCGCTCCTCATCGCAGAGGCCAGGGCGGAGAATGTCAGTTGCGCCTAGGCGGACAGAGGATCGTCGTGTCCAGCGGGCCCAGGGTGACGACCGACTCGGAGATCCCGGAGGTCCAGACGGTGTCGCAGACCGTGCAGGTGAAACGGTTGGACAGGCCGTCCGTGTGACGGCCGCAGCTCGGGCACTGTTCCGTCGTGTAGTACGCGTCCGCCATGGCTGTGCACCTGTCACTAGGCTGTTCGTCCGATCAAGTCGCCGGGGTCCTGCTGTGCGTCCTGAACACTCACGAGGACAGAACACTCAACAGGAGATGTACCGGATGATGCCCCACCCGTGAAGCGCCTCTCGCTTAACCTCGTGCGTGGAGACGGCGGATGCTCCGTGCATCCATGTTGAGGAGGCGATGGTGCTCGCAAGGTCCACGAGGTTGCTCGCGGGCGCCATGACCCTGGCCTGCCTGGTGCTCATCGGTCCCAGCGCACCGAACTACGCCCTCTTCGGCGAATCGCGGCCCGTCGACGCCGTCCGGGATGTCGTGCCGAACCGGGTCATGACGTGGAACATCTGCAACCCCTGCGAGGAGAGCGATGTGGACCGGGCCGCGGAGATCGCCTCGTACGCGCCCCAGGTCATCGGTCTGCAGGAAGCGTGCGTGGGTGACGTCCAACGCATCCGGGACTACCTGGAGTACCTGCACGGGCTGGTCTACCACGTCGAGTACGGCTCGGTGCTGAGCAGTTGGGGCCGCTGCGGGGGAGTTCCCTGGAGCCCGGGAGGCTTCGGGCAGGCGCTCCTCTCGGCGGCGCCGATGACCGACCGCGTGAACGTGGAGTACCCCGACGGAGGCTCCGAGGACCGTGGGTACATGGCGGTCACCACGACGGTGGGCGGGCGGTCCGTGCGGGTCTTCAACACGCACCTCGCCCAACGCCAGCAGGAAGAGGTCCGGGCGGACCAGGTCGGTGTGCTGGCCACCGCCGTCGCGCGGCACGACCGCGCCATCGTGCTCGGGGACTTCAACGCCGTGCCGGAGGCCCCCGAGCTCTCCCGCATATGGGACCTGGCAGCGGACACGGACGAGCAGTGCCGTCCCTCGGCCGCCGGCACCTGCAAGCCGACCACCGACTGGCTCAGCAAATTCGACTACGTCTTTCTGCGAGGCATCGCCCCGCTGAGGCACCGCGTCCACCTCACCTCGTACTCGGACCACAACCTGCTGCACACCGATGTGGACCTGGGCTGACCGGTGCGGTAAGCGGCGCCGGCTCTCTAGCGCGTGGGCGGGCCGTCCACTCGCTGCGCTTCCGGGGTGCGCGCCGCGCTGCCCGAGGCGACGACCCGGCCCGTCCCTGTGCCCGTCAGTGCCGCGAGTGCCACCGCGGCCAGGGCCAGCGCGACGCCCGCGACGGTGGCCGCCGTGACGTCCGTGTCGCCGTGCGGCAGCAGCAGGTCGAGGGCCAGCGAACCGACCAACTGACCGGTGATCGTGCACAGTCCCAGGAGCAGGACGCCCAGTTTCTGCACCGTGGCGACCGCGATGGTGATGAAGGAGATGCCGACCAGGCCACCGAGATAGACGTACGGCTCGGTCGGCAGGCGGGACGGCACCCCGACGGCCACGGCGTGCACCAGGAAGATCACGCTCAGCGCGGCGGTACCGGCGACGAAGTTGAAGAACGTCCCCGCGTACGCGGACCCGGCGGCGTTCTTCACATGACCGTTGACCGCCTGCTGCCAGCTCACGCACACGCCCGCGACCAGCGGCAGCAACAGCATCAAGTAGGGGAATCCGCCGCCCAGTTTGTCCGCCATCGACAGCCCCACGGCCGCGAGCACGAGCACCGCGCCGACGACCCCGCGCCGGGTGGGCCGCTGCGGTCCGGCGGGACCGAGCCCCATCCGGTCGAAGAGCAGGCCCCCGGTGACCTGGCCCGCGACGATGGCGACCGTGAACAGTGCGACCCCGAGCGCTCCGACGGTCAGCCCCTGCGCGAGCAGGAAGGCAGCTCCTCCGAAGCCGCCGAGCACCTGCCACCACCTGAGCCGCCCGGCACGTACGTCCGCGATCACCCGGCCGACCCCGCGGCGCGGCCCGCGCAGGACGAGGAGCCCCAGGGTCAGCACGACGAATCCCGAGCCGAACGAGATCACCGCGGCCGCGAAACCGTCGCCGCCGAGCCCGGCGGCGAGCTCACCGGTGATGCGCGCTTGCAGGGATATCAGGGTGCCGGAGAAGACGGCGAGGAGCAGCCAGGGGGCTGCGGCGGCGGGCATGTGCGTACGACCTCTGGGTGGGTTCGGGTGATCACTCCTTTCTAACCGATCAGCCCGTCGTCGGGCCGGGCGGGCCGGATGACGAGACACCCGGGGACCGCCCGCGTCGCCGGGTCCGCTTCAGGAGCGCCGCAACCGCGGTGCGAGATAGGGGGCGGTGGCGCTGCGGCGTGACCGGGCGACCTTGGCGGGGGTGCCGGTCGCCACCACCCGGCCGCCCGCGTCGCCGCCGCCCGGGCCGAGGTCGATGACCCAGTCGGCGGTGGCGATAGTGTCGAGGTCGTGCTCGACCAGGACGACCGTGTTGTCGGCGTCGACGAGCCGGTGCAGCTGGCGGAGCAGCAGGGCGATGTCCGCGGGGTGCAGGCCCGCGGTCGGCTCGTCGAGGAGGTAGAGCGCGTGGCCGCGGCGGGCCCGCTGGAGCTCGGTGGCGAGCTTGATGCGCTGGGCCTCACCGCCGCTGAGCTCCGTCGCCGGCTGGCCGAGCCGCAGATATCCCAGGCCCACCTCCCGGAGCGTTTCGAGGCTCCGGGAGGCAGCGGGCACATCGGCGAGGAACGTGGCGGCGTCGTCGACGGACAGCGCGAGCACGTCCGCGATGTGCATGCCCCGGTAGGTCACTTCGAGTGTCTCGGCGTTGTAGCGCGCGCCGTGGCACGTCGGGCACGGGGCGTAGGTCCCCGGCAGGAACAGCAGCTCGACCGTGACGAAGCCTTCGCCCTGGCACGTCTCACATCGCCCCTCGGCGACGTTGAAGGAGAAGCGGCCGGGCGAGTAGCCGCGATCCCGGGCCTCGTCCGTCGCCGCGTACAGCTTGCGTACGGCATCGAACATCCCGGTGTACGTCGCCAGGTTCGAGCGGGGGGTGCGGCCGATGGGCCGCTGGTCGACGCGGACAAGACGGTCGAAGGATTCGAGGCCCTCCGCGTCCCGCACGTCGATTTCCAGCTCCGCCTCGTCGGACGTCCCGTGCTCCGCGTGCTCCTCGTCCTCTTCGGGCGCGAGCCCGAGGTGGCCGCGCACGACCTCGGCGAGGACTTGCGTGACCAGCGTCGATTTCCCGGAGCCGGAGACGCCGGTGACCGCCGTCAGCACGCCGAGCGGTACGTCCACGGACACGTCCCGCAGGTTGTGCCGGGACACCCCGCGCAGGCGCAGCCACCCCTGCGGCTTGCGGGGACGGTGGGCGACCGGCTCGGCGCGTCCGAACAGGTAGCTGCTGGTGGCCGACTCCTCGACCTTCTCAAGACCGGCGACCGGACCGCTGTAGAGCACCCGACCGCCCGCCTCGCCCGCGCCGGGCCCGATGTCGACGACCCAGTCCGCCCGCCGTACGACGTCCATGTCGTGCTCCACGACGAACAGCGAGTTGCCCGCGGCCTTCAGCCGGTCAAGGACGTCGAGCAGTGGCTCCGCGTCGGCGGGGTGCAGCCCTGCCGACGGCTCGTCGAGCACGTAGACGACACCGAACAGCCCGGAGCGCAGCTGGGTGGCGATCCGCAGGCGCTGTGCCTCGCCGGGGGAGAGGGTCGTCGAGCGGCGGCCGAGACTGAGGTAGCCGAGCCCGAGGCCGAGCAGCACCTCCACGCGGGCGACCACGTCGGCGCAGATCCGTACGGCGACCTCGGTGCTCTCCCCGGACCGGGCGGACGAGGTGGCGGCCGAGGCCTCCGGCAGTTCCGCGACGGGCCGCAGCAGGTCCGCGACCTCGGCGAGCGGCATCGCGTTGACCTCGGCGATGGAATGGCCCGCGAAGGTGACCGCGAGCGCCTCGGGCCGCAAGCCGCTGCCCTCGCACTCGGGGCAGGGCACACCTTGGACGAACCGCATGGCGCGGTCGCGCATCCGCTCGCTCTTGGAGTCGGCGAGGACATGCATGACGTGCTTGCGGGCGCTCCAGAACTTGCCGTAATAGCCGTAGTCGACGCGCCCCGGCTCGGGCTTGATGAGCACGGACGGCTGCTCGTCGGTGTAGAGCAGCCACTCCTTGTCCTTCTTCTTGAGCCTGCGCCACGGCCTGTCGATGTCGATGCCGAGGCCGCTCACGATGCTGCGCAGATTGGCGCCCTGCCAGGCGCCCGGCCAGGCCGCGATGGCGCCGTCCCGGATGCTCAGCGACGGGTCCGGGACGAGCAGCTGCTCGGTGACGTCGTGCACGACGCCGAGCCCGTGGCACTCGGGGCAGGCACCCGCCGACGTGTTGGGCGAGAACGCCTCGGCTTCAAGCCGCTCGGCGCCCGGTGGATAGGTCCCGGCCCGGGAGTAGAGGATGCGCAGCAGGTTGGACAGCGTGGTGAGGGTGCCGACCGTGGACCGTGAACTGGGCGCCCCGCGGCGCTGCTGCAGCGCCACGGCGGGTGGCAGTCCGGTGATCTCCTGCACGTGCGGCGCACCGACCTGCTGCAGCAGCCGGCGGGCGTAGGGCGCGACGGACTCGAAGTACCGGCGCTGGGCCTCGGCGTAGAGCGTGCCGAAGGCGAGGGAGGACTTGCCCGAGCCGGAGACGCCGGTGAAGGCGACCATCGCGTCCCGGGGAATGTCCACGTCCACGTTCCGCAGATTGTGCTCGTTGGCTCCCCGGACACGCACGCAATGGCCGGCCGCGTTTTTTTCCATGGAATGTTCTTTAACCGTTCCGGCCGTGGTGGCTGGCCGCCACGCGAATGAAACGGTTCCCGGGCGCGGGCTCCCAGGGATGTCAGTCCTTCACGATGCGGCGGACGTTGTCGATGTTTCCGCAGTCCGCCTTGAGGTGCTTGTCGCGTTCCTTGGTGAAAGCGGTGCCCAATTCCTCGCGGCGTTCCATGGCCACGTTCTCGCGTGCGCCGTTGAGGATCGTGCGCTCCTCCTCGTCGGTGTGGTGGGTCACCGCCTCGACGAGCTTCTCCAGCTTCTCGTCCCAGTCGTCGGAGCCGACGTCGTCCACTTCGAGGAGGGCGAGCAGCGCCTCGTTGCCCTCCTCGTGCTCTTCGACGCCGTGCTCGACCTCTTCGTTGTCGATGTCCCGGTAGCGCCGCAGGGCGGGGTAGACCTCGGCCTCCTCCGCGAGCGCGTGCGCGATGAGCAGGTCGGCGAACTTCTGCAGGGCCTCTGCCCGTTCGGCCTCCACGCTGCGCATGGCGCGGAACAGTTCTTCCATCCGACGGTGATCGTCGAGGATCAGCTCCACGACATCCGTTGCCTTGTCCGGCATGGGGTTCTCCTTCTCGGCGGGGGCTGGGGGCAGGGGGGAGCGGGCGCGGCTACGTTTCGATACGTTTCGTACAGCGATACGTTTCGTACAGATACCTAGCGCGCTCGCCGTTCCGCGAGGTGCCTCATGTACCCGGCCGTCGCGTGTGTCACTCCTGCGGCCTACCGAGGGCGAGAGCCACGGCAGCTCCGACCCCGCGCCGTGAGCGGATCAGTGGGCGGTGCGGGGAATGCCGGCTCCCCGGACACCGGCGGCCGGCTCGCCGGCCAGGGCGATGTGGGCGGTGACGCGCTTGCCCGCCGGTTCGAGCTGGACCTGGAAGTCCTGGGCGACGGCCTTGACGATCTCCAGGCCGTGCCCGCCGATTCTGTGCGGGTCCTCGGAGCGTGCGACGGGGCGCGTACGGGCGCTGTCGTGCACGGTCACCGCCACCGTGGAGTCCACGATGCGCAGCTCCATCAGCATCGGCCCGGGGGCGTACTTACGGGCGTTGGTGACCAGTTCGCTGACCACCAGCTGGGTCAGGTCCATCGCGCGGGCGGAGATGTCGACGTCCTGGTCCGCCTGGGCACGGGTGAGGAAGTCGAGGGCGAGATGACGTGCTTCCGCGATGGAGGAGTCCCCGTCGTTCAACGGCACGGCGACAGCCATGAGCTGCGCTGCCGTCGACCCCTTGCTGCCGCTGCCGGCTGACTCCATTTCCTCTCCACCTTCGTCCCTGCGTCCCCGTTTCCTGCTCCCTTACCCTGCTGGACGCGTCACATTCTGCTCTGGCCCAGATCGATGATCCGTTCGAGCAGCGGCCGGGTCCCGCGCCGCACCAGCGAGTGCAGTCGAGAACATGGTGACAGACGCACGCCGGTGACACCCCGCGCTTCGCGTCCCTGCCCGGCACAAGTGGAATGACGTGCGGACACGTGGTGCAGACGTGCGGCGCGGGCCTCGTGGGGCGATGCGCCGGCTGGCGCGGTGGTGATACAGGGCGTGACCAGGCACGGGCCGTACGGCGGCTTCGATGAAGCAGTCGGCGGGGATTCTGCGACGATGTGGCCCATGGCTGCAGTGAGCAGAAATCATGTGACGGTCACCGGCCGGGCCGGAGGGCCGGTGGTGATGCTGGCGCACGGGTTCGGATGCGACCAGAACATGTGGCGGCTCGTGGTGCCGCTCCTGGAGCGCGATCACACCGTGGTCCTGTTCGACCATGTCGGGGCCGGGCGCTCCGACATGTCGGCGTGGAGCGAGGAACGCTATTCCTCGCTCGATGGCTATGTGGAAGACGTGCTGGAGATCTGCCGTGAGCTGGCGCTCGGCCCGGTGACGTTCGTGGGTCACTCGGTGAGCGCGATGATGGGTGTCCTTGCCGCCGTGCGGGAGCCGGAGGCGTTCGCCGGTCTGGTGCTGCTCGCCCCCTCGCCGTGCTTCATCGACGATCCGGCCGAGGGGTATCGCGGCGGCTTCAGCGCCGAGGACATCGATGAACTCCTCGGCTCGCTGGACGCGAACTATCTGGGCTGGTCGGGTGCCATGGCTCCGGTGATCATGGGAAATCCCGAGCGGCCGGAACTGGGCGAGGAACTGACCAACAGCTTCTGCCGCACCGATCCGGAGATCGCCCGTGTCTTCGCCCGTGTCACGTTCCTCTCCGACAACCGCGAAGACCTGGCCAAGGTCGGCGTGCCCACGCTGGTCGCGCAGTGCTCCCGTGACGCGATCGCGCCCCCGGAGGTCGGAGCCTTCGTCCACGACCGGATCTCCGGCAGCCGTCTCGTCACCCTGAACGCGACCGGCCACTGTCCCCAGCTCGCCGCTCCGGAGGAGACGGCCGCCGCGATCACCGACTTCGTCGGGGGCGCGAGATGATGAGCAGGACGAGTGACGGCGGGGGCGGCGAGTCCTCGGAGCCGGGGGAACATCCCGAGGAGGAGCCCGGGGAGCAGTCAGGGGAGGAGCCAAGGGAGCAGTCCGGGGATCGGCCAGGGGGTCGGCGCGAGGAGCAGTCCGTGGGCGACTCCGCGGCGTTCTCCGCTCTGCTGGAGGACAGCGTCGAGGATCTGTACGAGCACGCGCCGTGCGGGTACCTCTCCACGCTCCTCGACGGCACCATCGCCAAGATCAACATGACGCTGCTCGACTGGCTCGGATACGCCCGCGAGGACCTGGTGGGCCGCAAGGCGTTCTCCGACCTGCTGACCGTGGGCGGCCGGCTCTACCACGAGACGCACTTCGGGCCCCTGCTCCAGATGCAGGGCGAGCTCAGCGGTGTCGCCCTGGAACTCAGGACGGCCGACGGCAGCCGCCTGCCCGTCCTGGTGACCTCCACGGTCAAGACCGGCAGCGACGGGCAGCCGCTGCTCATCCGCACAACTGTTTTCGACGCACGTGACCGCCGCTCGTACGAGACCGAACTGCTGCGCGCCAGGCAGGAAGCGGAACGCGAGCGCGAGGAACTCAAGCGGCTCAACGCCGCTCTGCAGCGGACACTGTTGCCCCCGACGCTCGTGAGCGTGCCGGGTCTTGAGGTGGCCGCGCACTACCACATCGCCTCCACGGACATGGTCGGCGGCGACTTCTACGATCTGTTCCCGCTCGCCGCCGGGACCTGGGGGCTCTTCCTGGGGGACGTGTGCGGCAAGGGTGCCGCCGCCGCGGCCATCACCTCCCTGGCCCGCTACACGCTGCGTGCCGCTGCCGTCTACGACCCCGATCCGGCCGCGGTCCTCGCCAACCTCAACACCGTTCTCAACCACGAGTACACCGGCGACGACCCCCGCTTCTGCACGGTCATCTTCGGACTGCTCACCCCCGACCCCGAGGGGAGCGGCTTCCGCGTCACCCTGGCCAGCGGCGGTCACCCCCCGGCCCTGCTGATGCGCGCGGACGGAAGCGCCGATCCGCTGCCCACCCCCGGCGGTCAGCTCGTCGGTGTCCTGCCCGACGCGCACATCGCCACCACGACCATCTGCCTCGCGGCGGGCGACACCCTGCTGCTGTACACCGACGGCCTCACCGAGGCCCACACGGCTTCGAGCGCCGACGACGACCGCTACGGGGACGACGCCCTCCTCGACTTCACCCAGGCGCTGGCACCGACGACCGCACCGGACACCGTCGCCGCGATCCGCGACCTGCTCGACACCTTCGGCACCGGTGTCGAGGACGACACCGCCGTCCTCGCCATCAGCGTGCCCCTCCCGACCAGTGAAGAGCAGCAGTGACCCAGCTCGCCGTCCGCACCCGGACCACCGCCGCGGGGCCCGTCGTCGAACTGACGGGAGAACTCGACCACGAGAGCTGCTCCCAGCTCCGCGGAGTCCTGCCCGGACTGGCCCTGCGGCGGGGCCAACAGCTCGTCATCGACCTGACGGGGATCACCCTCTGCGATTCGAGCGGCATCAGCGCACTGATCGCCGCCCGCAACCACGCCCTCGCCGCCGGCGCGGCCATCGCGCTGGCGGCGGTGCCGGGGCGCATCAGCCGCGTCCTCGCGCTGGTGGGCCTGAGCCAGGTCTTCCCCACGTACCCCACGGCGCACGCGGCGGAAGAGGCCTGGCCGCCTTCCACCACGCGCCCCGAGACGGGGTATGTCAGCTGAGCCGCAGCGGCCGTCCTACTCCCGACCGGCGGCGGACCGTAGCGCCGCCAGTGCCCGGTCCGCGTGGGCGCTCATCCTGAACTCGCTGCGGACCACCTCGATCACGCGCCGGTCGGTGCCGATGACGAAGGTGGTCCGCTTGGTCGGCAGGGGGCCGAAGCCGCGTGCCACGCCGAACCGGCCGCGTACGACGCCTTCCGGGTCGGACAGCAGGGGGAACCCGAAGGTGTGCCGCCCCGCGAACTCGCGCTGACGCTCCACCGCGTCCGAGCTGATCCCCACCGGCCTTGCGCCCACGGCAGCGAACTCCGCCGCCAGGTCCCGGAAGTGGCAGGCCTGGGCGGTGCAGCCGGGAGTCATGGCCGCCGGATAGAAGAACACGACGACCGGACCTTCGGACAGGAGCTCCGCGAGCGACGTGGACGTGCCCGTCTCGTCAGGCAGGGTGAAGTCCTCGACGACCGAGCCGACTTGCACGCGGCTCATCGCCGAACTCCTCGACTGAGGCGAAGAAACCCGGGCGAGGAGGGTAGCACAGGGTGAGGTGGCGACACGGACACGGGATCTCCAGACAGCTCGGCATCACAGGGCAGCGTGGCTCGCGATACTACTCGCCGGTAAGGAGGTGTGCGCTCGCTTGGGTTGGCTGAGGGGCGGGTCTCGGACGGATCGGCGGGGGAGGGGTGCCGCCCGGATTGGAGGCGGCTGGCGGCCCCGGACGGGTCTTGGACGGGTGGGGCCGTGGGCGGAAGTCGGCCGGGGTGACCGCGGGCCGGTCTCAGTCGAGTTGGTCGCGGGCGCGTCTCGGAGGGGTGTAGACGGAAGTTGGCCAGGGTGACCGTGGGTGGGTTTCAGCTGCGTTGCTCGTGGGCTGTGCGCACTTGGGGCGGGTCGGCCCGTGGCTGGGTCACCGCCGTGTGGGTCGTGGGCGGAAGTCGGTCGGGGTGATCGCAGGCTGGGTTCGGCCGGGCCGGGGTGATCCGTGAGGCCCCGCCGAGTTGGCCGTGGCGCGCCTCGAACAGGTTGGCCGTGAGCGGAAGCCGGCCGGGGCGGCCGCGGGCTGGGCTCGGTCGGGCCGGGGTGATCCGTGAGGCCCCGCCGAGTTGGCCGTGGCGCGCCTCGAACAGGTTGGCCGTGAGCGGAAGCCGGCCGGGGCGGCCGCGGGCT
>NZ_JBFAJT010000002.1:293777-334694 GCF_040655335.1 Streptomyces sp. NPDC050439 | reverse complement strand
GCTGGGCTCGGTCGGGGGGCGGGGTGGTCTGGGGCAGGTTGCCGCTGAGTTTGTCGGTGGCAGGTCTCGGTCCGATTGGCCGGGACGGGGCCTGCCGCTTGGTCTCGGGTGGTTCCGGACGGGGTGTCCTTGAAGGAGGGGCGGGCGGGGTGTCCGTGAAGGCGGGCTTGGCCTCAGCCGGGTTGCTGAGGCCCTGGGGCGGCCCTGGCGCCCCAGGGGCTCGGCGCGGGCAGCGTGTGGTGCACGCGCCCGCGGTCAGGCGGCCTGAGCGTGTCCGGCGCCGTTTTCTCCACGGACGGCTTCCGCGCGCACACGGGCGCAGCTGGTGGTGATGAGGCGGGAGACGTGCATCTGGGAGATGCCGAGCTCCTCGGCGATTTTGCTCTGCGTCATGTCCTCGAAGAACCGCAGGTACAAGATGGTCCGTTCACGCTCCGGCAGCCGGCGCAGGCCCGTCTTGGCGGCCTCCCGGTCGGTGATGCAGTCGTAGGCCGGATCGGTGGCCCCGAGGGTGTCCGCCAGGCTGAAGCCATCGGGGTCGAAGGACATCTCGGCGTCCAGCGACAGGGCGCTGTAACTCGTCATGGCCTCCATCCCCTCACGGACCTCACCCTCGGTCAGCCCCGCCTGCGCGGCGACGTCCGCAGAGTTGGGCTCGGTGTCACTGCCGGGCCGGTCCATGAGGTCACGGCGCGCGACCCGGACCTTGTTGCGCAACTCCTGGACGCGACGGGGCACCCGTACGTCCCACATGCGGTCGCGGAAGTGCCGACGCAGCTCACCGGTGATGGTGGGCACGGCATAGCTCTCGAAGGCGCCGCGCTCCGGCTCGTACCGGTTCACCGCCTTGATCAGGCCCATCGCGGCGACCTGCCGCAGATCTTCGAGGTTCTCCCCCTTGTTGCGGAAGCGGCTGGCCAGCCGGTGCGCCATCGGCAGCCAGGCCGTCACGATCTCCTCGCAGAGCAGGTCGTACTCGGGTCCGCCGTCGAGAGTGGCGAGATGCGCGAAGGCCGCCGCGGTGTCGGGAGCGTCCTCGTGGAGGTGCCGGGGACCTTGACGGCGACGGGCGGCGGGTGCGTTGAGATCGGTAAGCATCGTGGATCGCTCCTAAGCGGCGTGCGGGCAGGTGACCGCGGAGGAACGGAGTGGCCCGGAGTCGGGGCATCCGACGGGAGAAGACATACCGCTCCCCGCGAATGCGCCTCCGGTCCGAAGCACGAAGTCCGCCTGCCCCTGGACTTGGAGGGGAAACAAATCGCAGCTGAGGACATGCGCACAGAAGCATCCGTGAACGGCCGACGAGCCAGGTGGGGGAGCGCGCGTGCGCAGATGTGCAGATCTTGCGACCGGCCTTCGGTCGGGTATCGACACGGTGGGCGCCGGGGACGCCGGGGCGAGAAACTCATGGTGCAGGAGGCCGAGTTCGCCTCGTGCTACGGAAGGCCGGTCATCAAGGCGCCGTCCTGCCGACGTGGCGACGGTGCGGGCGGCCGAGGAGCGGCTCGGCATGGTCGCCGAGACCTACCGGCAGGGCTGTGCGGGGCAGTTGATGCGGTGTGCCCGGTGGCTCACGGTGGCGGGGGCCACCGGGGCGGTGGTGTGGGGCGGTCGCAGCGTCGCCTCGGCGCAGGACCCGAAGTACACGGTGGTCCCGCAGCGGTCGCGCGAGGCTGCGTGACAGGGGTGCCGACCGCCGGGTGGGCGGCACCCCTGTCACGCGTCACAGAAGGGCTTCGCCCGACAGGAGGGAGTCGTCGGTGAGGCGGGCGCCGGGCAGTTGATGGCTGGCGGCCACCAGCGCGGCGTCGATGTCGCTGGTGCCGGTGGCCAGGCACAGGCTGTAGGCGACGTCTGCGTACTCCTGGCGGCTTTCGGGGCTTCCATGGTCGGCCCGCAGTACGGCGAGGGCCTTGTAACGTTCCACCAGATCCGCCAAAACCACGGGGTGTGCCAGCAGCATGAGCATCCTCTCTCGGGGGCGCGGCGCGGCGCGTCCGTCGCCTCGCCCGTGTGCCCGTCGAAGATCGGATCAATCTGAGTGCAGGTGAGGCGAGGCTCACTTCGCGGAGGGGTCTGTTGACGCGCCTGAGTGGGCGGCGGCCGCCTCATCCAGAGCGTGCAGCGCGGCCGTCAGCAGAGGGTGGGAAGCGCTGCCGCGTCGTACGGCTGTCAAAAAGCGCCGCGCGGGAACGGGCGTGCCCAGCAACGGGACCCGAGTGACCGCTTACCACTCCTGGACCTGATGCGCCGGCGAGCGCGGGCACAGCAAGGGCCCCGGAGCGCTGATGGCGCCCCGAGGCCCGCAGGTGGTGCCGTGTCGTGTCAGTAAGTCTGTCTGTGATGAGGGGTGTCTGACGACGGTGTTTTGTGAGGGGTGTCTGGCGAAAAAGAGTGCTGATCGGCGGTGGCGTCAGGCCAGCATGCCCCTGCGGAGCTTGTTGAGGGTGCCGGTCAGCAGGCGGGAGATGTGCATCTGGGAGACGCCGAGCTCGGAGCCGATCTGCGACTGCGTCATCTCCTGGCCGAAGCGCAGTTCGAGGATGCGGCGCTCCCGCTCGTCCAGCTCGTCGAGGAGCGGTGCCAGGGTGTGCAGATTCTCCACCGCTTCCATGGCCGGGTCGGGCCCGCCCATCACATCCGCCAGGGTGCGCGTCGGCGTGGCCGCGCTCTCACCGCCGTCGGTGGGCGCCTCCAGGGAGCCCGCGGTGTAGCCGTTCGAGGCGACGAGGCCGTCGATGACCTCCTGTTCGGTCAGGTCCAGGTATTCGGCGAGCTCCTTGACGGTGGGGTCGTGGTCAAGATGCGCGGAGAGTTCCTCCTTGGCCTTGGCGAGCTCCACCCGCAACTCCTGGAGGCGGCGCGGCACATGCACGGCCCAGGTGGTGTCGCGGAAGAACCGCTTGATCTCGCCGAGGATGTAGGGCACGGCGAACGTGGCGAACTCGACCTCACGGCTGAGGTCGAACCGGTCGATCGCCTTGATCAGGCCGATGGTGCCGACCTGGATGATCTCCTCCATGTCGCCGTTGCCGCGATTGCGGAACCGGCGGGCCGCGAACTGCACCAGCGTCAGGTTCATCTCGATAAGGGTGTTGCGTGCGTACTGGTACTCGTGCGTGCCTTCTTCCAAGGTCTGCAGCCGGTCGAAGAACATCTTCGACAGCGCCCGGGCGTCCTTGGGGGCGACCTTGTCCGTGTCCTCGATCCACGGCAGATCACCCTCGATGGCGGACGCCTCGTTCGAGGCATGCGTATCGAGCGCGGCTGACGCCTCGTCCGCACGTGCGGTCTCGGCGGCCTGTTCAGAGATCAGTGACATGTCTCTACCTCCCTTGGTCTACGAAGCTTCCTCGTACCGCCCCTGCCCCGGCTTAAGGCAGGCATGTGCGTTGACCCAAATTTTCTTGCTGTGAGGAAATAGTTGTCTCCGTGCATCGTACGATGTGGGAGGTTGCCCGGCTTCGGCCTGGCATTCGCCCACACCTGACAGACCCAGCCACCGGAGTGACTCTTCGGGCGGGCCGTGTTGCACTGAGTGCATGTCCCCAAACGTCGAAGGCCGACGGAGCGGGGGTGCTGTCGGCCGGGCCCCCAATTCGGCTTGGCTAAACGAGAAGCAGGATCACGTGGACAGATTCGCTGCCGTCGAGCGGGCGCTGCGCAGCGCGGCGCCCCATTTGCTGCTCGATGTCGTGACGGGGGCGTTGCGCGAGGAGTACGGCGCCGACAGGGTGGAACTTCGGCTCGCCGACTACGGCTTGACCACCCTCCAGATGGTGGAGGAAGTGCCCTACGCCACTGAGCCGGTGCCGATCCATGACAGTCCGCAGGGCAGGGCCTTCGGTGCCCAGGAGCCTCGCGTCGAGTCAAAGGGCGGCGAGGGCGCGGCGACGATACATCTGCCGGTGACGGTCCGAGGGGACCGCATGGGCGTATTGACGGTCACCATTCCCGAGACGCGCTTCGAGCTGGCGCACCTGCCGGAGATCCAGCGCATCTGTGAGGCGCTGGGCCACGAGATCCTGGTCGCCGGGCGCGACACCGACCTGTACCTCCTCGCGCGCAGGGCCGTCCGCCTCACGCTCGCCGCCGAGATGCAGTGGCATCTGCTGCCCGGCCACTCGGTGTCGCGTCCGGAGTTCCAGCTGGGCGCCCACCTCGAGCCCGCGTACGCGATCTTCGGCGACAACTTCGACTGGTCGGTCTCCGCGCACCACCTGACGCTCACCGTGACCAACGGCATGGGTCAGGGGATGGAGGCGGCGCTCCTCACCAACCTCGTGGTGAGCGCGCTGCGCAATGCCCGCCGCGCGGGACTCGACCTCGCCGGTCAGGCCAGCCTCGCCGACCAGGCCGTCTACGCGCAGTACCGTGGCGAGCTGCACGCCTCCGTCCTGCTGCTGCGCTTCGACCTCGCCACCGGCGAGGTGGAGGTCGTCGACGCCGGATCGCCCCGCATGTGGAGGTACCGCGACCGGACCGTCGAGGCCGTCGACTTCGACGCGCAGCTCCCCCTCGGCATGTTCGAGGAGACGGCCTACGTCGCGCAGCGTCTGCGGCTGGAGCCGGGTGACCGCATTCTGGTGAGCAGTGACGGGGTCTACGAGAGCGTCTCGCAGGCGGGGGAGCGGTACGGGGAGCGGGCGCTGGCGCGGTCCCTGTCGGCGCACCGCCTGCTGCCCGCGGCGCAGGTGCCGCAGGCGGTGCTGCGTGATCTCGGGGAGTACCGGGGCACGCTGCCCCTGGAGGACGACGCTCTGGTGGTCTGCCTCGACTGGTTCGGGCGGCAGTAGGGGGTCGAGGACGAGCCGGCCTGAGCGCTCAGCGGTGTGGTCTACCCGACCGAGCGCCAGGTTCTGGCCCCCTCGTCGTCCTTGTCGGATGCCGTCGCCACCTCACGGAAACCCCTGAGTCCTTCGAGCAGGGCGCGGCGCGCCTTGGCCGGCATGGCCTCGATGGTGGCCATCAGGATGCTCTCGCGCCGCTTTCGCAGGTCGGTGAGGTAGGCCCTGCCGTGGCCGGTGAGGCGAAGCTCCAGTTCCCGTCTGCTGACCGGACTGGGCGTGCGCTCGATCAGTCCCGTGGCCTGCAGGCGGTCGCACAGGCGGCTCACCGAGGGGGGAGCCGAGCCAAGGGCCTCGGAAAGCATCCGCAGGTTGATGCCCTCCTCGCGGTCCAGTGCGTACAGCACGCGCAACTGGGACGGAGACACCGGTCCCGTCGGGACGGCCTCACGTCCCTGTTCCCACATGACTTCGAGCAGTTCGATGAACTCGGAACCCGCTTGGGCCGCATCCCGGGACCAGCGATCGGGTTCGGGACTCAGACCCATGTCCATGACACTCCGATCGGCGTTGTCTCACTTGTACTAGTTGCCACCGGGGCACGTTCCACACCCCGGAACCGAATAGGCCTACAAGGACACGCAGGTCGCGGAGCTTCTCTCGGGCATTGGAGCACCGGATCGCATCTCGGCGCGGGCGGTTGTGCGACGAAGCATAGTGGAAACCGGTCCCGGCTTCGTTGTCGAGGGGCGGGCGTATGGTCCGCGACGGGGGACACGGGCCATACGCCCACGTAGGGAGCTACGAGAAGAGCGATCCGCGCTCTCGGAGCATTTCGTTGATGCGGTGCTGAACGGTGTCCTTCACCTCGGTCGCCAGTTTCTCCACCACCAGCGGGTCGTCCGCGGAGCCGGGCGGGAATCCATCGGTGTATACGGGCGGGTCGAAGCGGATGGTCCACTTCGTCGGGACCGGCAGGAGACCCAGGACACCGAAGAGCGGGAACGTGGGCGTGATCGGAAAGTAGGGCAGACCCAGCATTCTGGCCAGCGTGCGCGATTCACCGATCATGGGGTAGATCTCCTCCGCCCCCACGATGGAGCAGGGAATCATCGGCCGTCCGGTCTTGAGCGCCAGCGCGGCGAAGCCGCCGCGGCCGAAGCGGCGCAGCCGGTAGCGCTCCTCGAAGGACTTGCCGAGTCCGCCGTAACCTTCCGGCATCACGCCGACCAGCTGGCCCTCGCCGATCAGCCGCTCGGCGTTCTCCGGGCACGCCCGCACATGGCCGAGCTTGCGGGCCAGGTCACGCACCACCGGCAGGGAGAACGCGAGATCGGCCGCGAGCATGCGCAGGTGGCGATGGGCCGAGTGGTGATCGCGGACGGCCACCTGAAGCATCAGGGCATCCAGGGGCAGGGTGCCCGAGTGATTGGCCACCACGAGGGCGGAACCCTCCGACGGGATGTGCTCGAGCCCTTGGACCTCGACCCGGAAGTACTTCTCGTACAGCGGACGCAGGGCCGGCATCAGCAATTCGTCGACGAGATCGGGGTCGAATCCGAAGTCGTCGACCGCGTTCTCCTCGGAGGACAGGCGGCCGAAGAGGTCGACACCGGTGGCGAGGAGTTCCTGGAGCAGTTCCGTCGCGAAGGAGGGGGAACTCTCGGAGGATGTCTCTTCGTGGGGCACGCCGTTTTCTCCTCAGTTCTCGATGAAGGTGCGGTGCGACGGGCCGATGGAAGCCCGCCGCACCGCGGTCGGTCCGCTCAGTACACGAAGGGGATGAACTTGGCCGTCTTGGCCGCGTACTCCTGGAACGCCGCTCCGTACCGTTCGGCGAGGTACTTGTCGAGCATGGGGATGTTCAGGAAGATGAACATGCATGCCATGATCGCCGGAATGACGAAGGCCCAGAAGGTGCCGGTGACCAGTGCGAAACCGGAGAAGAGTACGGCGTCACCGAAGTAGTTGATGTGCATCGAGTACTTGAAAAGGCCCTCGGTATAGAGCTTGCCCTTGTTCTCCGGATGCCGCTTCCACAACTTGCGCTGGTACTCCGAGCCGGTGTTCAGGTACGAGCCGATGACATAGAGGGCCACGCCCACCCACGTCGCGACTCCGACCGGCGCCGTATTGGTCCCGCCGAGATAAGCCATCGTCCAGTGGATGACCATGACCCAGACGCCGACCGTGAAAGTCTCCGACCACTCCATCTTCCGTTGCAGCATCACGAAGTTCGTGGCCATGAACCGCAACAGATAGATGACGGAGAGAGTGACCAGGAGCGCACGGCGGAGCGACACCGCCTCGTCGAACTCTGTCCCGAACCAGTCGGCCACCGTGTCCGCCCCTCCGAGGAGGAACCAGGCCGCGCCGGCCACGGCGATCGTGTTGCACGCCGTGACCAGTGTCTTGGGACCGGTCGACGGATCGTATCCGCCGTACATGTCTCACCTTCGCTTTCGATGCAGAGATTTACCGCTGTGCGTGGGCGCCGGACCAGTCCTCGACTTCCTTGCTGACCGGCACGATCGCCGCGGGCTTGTTGTTTTTGCTGGTACGCGCCTTGGCGTTGCCTTGCGCCGCCTCCTGGATCAGGTGGGCGCGCATCGCGAGGTACTTGGCGTTCACCTCGTCGACCGGGATGAACTTGTTGATGCCACCAGCGCTGATCTTCGGCTCCTGGTGCTCCATGATCCGCGCGTCCTGCGGGTCCTGGACCCATTTCTCCATGTACAGAGATGCCCAGGGCAGCAGCCGGCGCAGCTTCTCGGAGCGGAGGATCGGCTTGACCTTCTCGTACTCGTACCACCGCATGATGTGCTCGGTGTGCGTGTCGTCGATGGGCACGAGCCACGAAGTCGACTCGAACTGCTCGGTCACCACATGCACCATGCACGGGAAGGTGAACGTGATGACGTAGTGCGTGGAGTTGGTCGGATCGGCTTCTTCGCAGTGGTCGAACGAGTAGCGGATGGTCTGCCCCTCGGTCTCCACGTGATGATTGGCGATCTTCGTGGCGGCGAGATAGCGCTCCTTGCCGTCGAGCCCGAACTTGCTCGGCGTCCCGTACAGGAGCAGGTAGTCGATGTAGTTGAACCAGTGATCCCGGTGCACGTAGGTCACGTGGTAGAACTCGAGCAGGCTCTCGATGTAGCGCGTGTAGTGCACCGGCCGGGTCCACCGCTGCGTGGAGTGGAGCTTCCCGTTCTCGGTGATCTCGCGCGGGGCCTGGATGTCGGGCAGATCGGCCTCGGCGCGGTCGTCGCCCCACCACATCCACACGAGCCCGAATTTCTCGCGCACGGGATAGGTGGGCACCTTGAGCGATCCGGGAATGCGCGCGTTCGAGCCCATCGCGGGTATTGCCTTGCAGGCGCCGTCCGATCCGAACCGGAATCCGTGGTAAGGGCATTCCACGGAATTGCCCTTCATGCGCCCATGGGCCAGATTGGCGCCCTTGTGCGGACACCGAGCACCCTGGCAGACCAGGTTGCCGTCGATGTCACGCCAGAGCACGAGCTCTTCACCGAGGCGGCGCGTGCCCAACGGTGCGTCGTTCTTTACTTCCTTGGCGTCGAGTATGGGATACCACTGGTTGGGTATCATCCTTTTCCTTTCCTCAGCCTTCGGCGACTTCGACCGTTCCGGCGTCGCCGTCAACGATGATCAGGTCACCGGTGTTGATGACCTGAGTCGCGTGCTTGGTGTTCACCACCGATGGCACGTTGAATTCACGGGACACGATCGAGCTGTGCGACAGCATGGATCCGATGTCCGTGACGACACCGCCCGCGATGGCGAACAGCGGTGTCCACGAGGCGTCCGTATAGCGCGTCACGAGAATCTCGCCGGCCTCGAATTCGTCGGCCTGCCAGACCAGGTCCTCGACGATGCGGGCGCGCCCCACGACCCGTCCGGGGCTCGACGCGAGGCCGCGCAGCGACGCACCGGCAGGGGCGGGCCGCGCCGCCTGGTTGATGTCGTGCTCCCCGACGAACGTGAGCGGCGGTTCCGGCAGCCGCTTGTGGTATTCGTGCAGGCGGCGCGCCTCGTCGAGTTTCTGCCGGTCGAAGGCCGCCGTCGCCTCCGCGGTGCCGGCCAGATAGGAACGGACGTCCTCGAAATCGAGGTAGGCCACCTCGTCGAGGGAGTGCAGCACGCCGTCGGCCACCAGCCGTCGGCCCACTTCGTAGACCACGTTCCGCACCAGCCATATCGAGGTGACCATGGACATGCGGGTGTTCTCACGGAGTTCGCTGCACAGCGCGTAGAGCGAGATGACCGTTTCCATGGTCTTCCGCTTCGGCAGAGAGAGCTTCTCCAGGGCGTCGCGTGAGGTGTCGTGGGCGCTGCTGGTGCGTTTGAGGATGTCCTCCATCGAGAACCCGTCGGCGGCGTAACGCCGGATCATCTGGAAGATGTACGACGGGTCGTCGATCCACCGGGGGTGGCTGATCTCCATCTCCTGGTGACCGCGGGCGCCGTTGGCCCGCAGGAAGGGCTCGATGTGGCCCTCCCAGAAGGCGCGCCCCTCGGTGTCCTCGCGCAGGGCGTCCGCGATGCCTTCCAGGGGGCGCTCGTTGATGAGCGCCAGGACGCGGGGGCGGTCCTTGGCGGCCTGCGCGACCGCCCAGATGTCCTTGGCCGACTCCACCGTCCGCAGGCTCGACATGTCCGTCTTGATGCGGTTCTGGAGATTGGTTCCCTCGTCGCCGAGCCACAGCGAACACAGCTCGCTCAGCACTCCGTAGAAGCCGAACGCGTTGATGTAGTAAGGCATGTAGCCCACGTGCATGTCGTGGAAGTAGCCGAGGTGACGCCGTAGCTCGGTGTGCAGTTCGTGGCGGCTCATCCTGGACAGGTCCAGCTGCCGGGCGCGGTCGAACTCGTAGAGCCGGGAAGTCGACATCTCCTGCGACCGGGTCTTCATCCGGGCCATCTCGTTGACGGTGCTGCGCAGCCAGAAGGCTGTCGACAGAGCGTCCTCCCACCCGTCGGGGAACGTGCCGAACGGGTTGCTGTAGCCGTCGAGGTTCGCCTCCTCGCTGACGAAGCGCGCCGTGAAGCGCCGCTGGTCACGGGTGGGGAGGCACTGGCCCAGCATGTAGGAGGTGAAGGAGATGTTCAGGTAGATGTGGCCCTGCAGATACCCCATGTGATGCTCTGCCGCGCCGGTGTCGCGTACGCCGACGGCGGCTGCGGTGTCCCGGTGCACGTGCTCCTGGTAGTACCTGGTGAAACTCAGGCCCAGCGGGGTCATCAGGCCCACGAAGATCTCACCGATGTCCATGCGGGACCAGAGCGTGCCGGTGCGGATCTCGTCGGTCTGCGGGCTGACGTACGGCGTCCGGGCCGTGCTCGTCGTCGCGGTGGGGCCCGCGGGCGGCAAGGTGGTGATCGGGCGCGTCTGGAACAGGTGGAGGCGGCCGTCGAGCATGCCCCACTCGATGTCCTGCTCGGCGCCGTAGTGTTCACGGATCCGCACCGCGAGGCCCGTCAGCTCCCCCAGCTGCTCGTGGCTCAGGCACGGCACGTTGCGCGCGGCCGCGGCCACCTTGGTCATGCCGATCCGGCCGGGCTCCAGCGGCGCGCACTTGGTGACCTTGTGCCGTACCTGCTCCTCGACGACGTCCAGCGTGCGGTCGTCGACGACGAAGAAGTCACTGGAGACACGCCCGGACACCAGTCCCTCGCCCAGCCCCTGGCACGCCTCGACGACCACGCGGTGCGGCCGGGCGCTCACCGGGTCGACGGTGAACAGGACACCGCTGACATCGGCGTGGATCATCTCCTGCACCACGACGGCGATCGAGCCGTGCGGCGCGTCGTCGGTGCGGTAGACCGTCGCCCGGTCCGACCACAGAGAAGCCCAGCACCGCCGCACGGCGGTCAGCAGATCCTCGTCGCCCGAGACATCCAGGACGGTGTCGTGCTGGCCTGCGAACGACTGCGCGACGGAGTCCTCCCGGGGCGCGGACGAGCGCACGGCGACCCGGGGGCGTCCGAGCCGCTCGTAGGCGTCGAGGATGGATTCCGCGAGCGGTCGCGGGATCTCCGTGGCCAGGACCTGCTCGCGGACCGTACGGCTGTCCGTGCCGCGCACCTTCTCCGCCAGACCGGTGTCGCACAGGAACGCGTCGAACAGCTCGGTGGTGAGACAGAAGGCCGGGGGCACCGGCAGCCCTGCCTCCGTCATGTCCGCGAGGCGGGTGGCCTTGCCGCCGAGGATGGCGGGGTCGGCCCGCTGGGTGCCGTCGAGAACGACGATGTGCGGGGACGGCGGTGTCGGGGCCGCGGCATCAGTGCTTGTCATGAGTGGTTCGTCTCCTGGGACGGTCAGGACTGCGCGGGTTGGGGGTTGCCTGCCGTGAAGGCACGGAACTGCTCTCCCGGAACGAGCTGATCGGCACGCACATCGATGAAGCCGGCCTGCTTCAGCTGTGCCACGAGCTCTTGCTCGCGTGGCAGCGCGCCGCCGAAGTCGGAGTAGGAGAACCAGAGGTTGAGTGCTTCCAGACCGATGTTGCCGCCCTGGCAGGGGCTGGTGAGCAGCAGCTTGCCCCCGGGGGCGAGGCAGGCCCGGGCCCGCTTCAGGGCATCCACACGCTCGTTCTCGGGGAAGTAGTAGATGCTGTTGTGCAGGGTGACGAGGTCGAACTGCGGCTGGAGTTCGAGCGTGCGCAGGTCCGCCCGGCGGGTCTCGACACGGTCGGCGATCCCCCACTCCGCCATGTTCTGGGCGGCTTGGTCGGCGACCTCCTGCTGCATGTCGACCGCGACGGCGGTGAGCCGGGGGTTCAGCTGGGCCGCGTGGCGCACGTAGATGCCGCTGCCGCAGCCGATCTCCAGGAGCTGCTGTGGCGTGTCGCGGACGAGCGTGCGCGAGATGGCCTCCTCCACCAGCGGCTGCACGACCCGGGTGGAGCGGGCGATGACCGAGCCGTCCTGGTCGCTGAGAGAGAAGCGCCGCCCCTCTCTCAGCATCCTCGGTCCGTCGAGAAGCGCGGGCAGATGGAAGCGCATGACCTCTTCGAGGGCGGCGGCCATCGCGTCGTTGCCGGGCTGCGCGAACGCCTTGGCCGGCAAGCTCTTGAGCCGGTAGCAGCCCTCGCTCTTGCCGAGGTCGCCGAGGCGCACCCCCATGTCGAGCCAGGCCCGCAGCCGCGGCTTGTCCTCGGCGGGCACCTGCAGCTTGTCCGCGAGCGTGTCCAGATCGCAGGGCCGTACGGAGAGCCAGCGGAGCATGCCGGAGCCCGCAGCGGAGGAGAGGAAGGCGGCCCGGTACATCGGTTCCACGAAACCCTTGGACAGGGCCAGGAGTACCGGCATGCGCGGGTTGCCGAGCACACGGGCAGCGGTGAGGACGTCGGTGAGGGGTGCTTCGACGCGGCGGGTGACGGTCTTGGTGAGACTCAGTATGTCCACGGTGCGTTCCTTCAGGTCATGGCGGTCTTGGGAGCGGAATGCCGAACGGCTTCCGGCCGGCTCAGCTCGTCGCGTATGTCACGCAGGAGTCGGGTCCTCTGCGGCTCCTCGTTCAGGAAGAAGTGACCGCCCGGGTGGTGACGGCGCAGGAAGGAACTTCCGGTGTAGGCACGCCATGCCTCCATCTGGGGCACCGAGGCGATCGGGTCCCCGGTCGCGGAGAAGGCCGTCATCGGGCAGTTCAGCGGAGGACGGGGCCGCCACTGATAGGTGTCGCAGACGCGCAGGTCGGCCCTGAGCACCGGAAGCCGGCGTTCGAAGTAGGCGGTGCCGACGGTTCCCGCCACGTCGAGGCCGCCCAGGTCGCGGACGAAATCCCGCAGTTGCGTGTCGGTCAGTGCGTGGTCGGAGCGATCACCGTGCAGATGAGGCGCTCGGCTGGCCGAGACGAACAGATGCCGCGGCTCCGGCATGCCGCGCTCCCGCAGTTCGCAGGCCAGCTCGTACGCGAGGAGCGCACCCATGCTGTGGCCGAAGAACGCGTAATCGTCGATGAGCCCGTGCTCGACGAGCACCGTGGCGAGGTCCGCTATGAGTGGCGCGGCTTCGGAGTACGGCTCCTCGTCGAGCCGCGTGCCGCGACCGGGCAGCTGCGGGGCCACGACTGCCGTCGTCTCGCCCAGTGCCTCCTGCCAGCCGCGGTAGGCCGAGGCTGTGCCACCCGCGAAGGGAAGGCAGATCAGGCGCAGGACGTCGGGGCGCGGGTCCGGCCGTACGACGTGACGTTCGGTGGGCGGGAACCACGCTGCTGACGGCCGGATGGTCTCAGCGGGCGACATGGGCACGTCCTTCGGCGGAGTCCAGCCATGCGAGCGTGCGGCGCAGGCCCTCGGGGAAGTCGATCTCGCTCTTGAAGCCGAAGTCCCCTTGTGCGCGATCGATCGCGTAGGACTGGTCACGGTCGAAGAGGTGGACCGCGTGCCGGGTGAGCACCGGTCGGGCCTTGATGCCCAGCGTGCGGTAGAGCCCCTCGGACACGGTGGCCACGGTGGTGGCGACGGGGGTCGGCAGACTCATGCGGGGCGGCTTGAGGCCCATCCCCTCGGCGAGTGCTCCGATGTACTCGCGCCAGGTCGTCAGCTCCGGGTCGCGCAGGTTGTAGACCTTGCCGGCCGTCTGGTCCGACGTGGCGGCGTTGATCATCGCCTCGATCAGGTTGTCGACGTAGATGAGGCCCGCCGGTACCTCGCCCTTGCGGATGTAGACCATTTGCCCCTGCCGCAGCAGGTTGCCGATCTCGATCACGAAGTCCTTGCTGCCGGGGCCGTACACGGAGACCGGGCGGACGACGGTGACGGGCACGCCGGTGCGGTCGGCGGCCAGGCGGACGGCGCGCTCGCCGAGCAGCTTGCTGCGGTTGTAGGGCAGACCGATGTCGGTCGGCTCGGTGCTCTCGTCGCAAGGGCGGCGAGGGTAGCCGTAGACGTCCGTGGTGCTGACGTGGAGGACGCGCCGGACGGTGCCGGCCGCGTGCGCGGCCTCGACGACGTTCTTCGCGCCGTCGACGTTGGCCTGCCGGAAGTCCTCCCACGGGCCCCAGTCGGCGGACATCCCGGCGCAGTTGTAGACGTGGGTCACCCCTGCTGTGGCGCGGCGGAGGCTGCCCACGTCGTCCAGGGCGCCGACCACGACGTCGGCGGCCGCTTCCGCGCAGCCCGTGCGGTCGCTGCCGGACCGGACGAGCACCCGGACACGGTGTCCGCGCTCGGCCAGGCGGCGGGTCAGATGCCCGCCGACGAAGCCGCTCGCCCCGGTGACCAGCACGTCGGGCCGGCCGTCGGGGGCAGCGGGTGCGGGCGTGGCAGCAGGAGTCGGTTCAGTGCTGTTCTGATCCATGAGTCACACCAGAAGGTCGAGGGAGTGTTCGAGGTCGGCTTCGCTGTGGTCGACGTTGATGAAGAAGCGGAGTCGGCACGCGTCGCGGGCGACGGCCGGATAGCCGATCGGCATGACGTTCACGCCCTGTGCGAGCAGGGAGTTGGACAGTGCCATGGTCTTCTCCCAGTCACCGGTGATGACGGGGATGACGGCGGAGGCCCGGGAGACCCCGATGTCGAGACCCCGGGCGCGGGCGCCGGTGCGGAAGTACTCGGACAGCTCCTGCACCCTGGCCACCCGCTGCGGCTCGTCCCGGATGACCCGGAAGGCTTCGAGCGCGGCTGCCGTGTTGGCCGGCGAGATGCCCGTGCTGAAGATGTGCAGGGGCGCCGTGTACTTGAGGTACTCGATGACCGGACCGCGCGCCGCGATGTATCCGCCCAGGCTGCCGATGCCCTTGCTGAGCGTCCCCATCCACAGGTCCACGTCCGCTGGATCGGTCCCGAAGTGCTCGCCGACACCGCGGCCGGTGCGGCCGAGTACGCCGATGGAATGCGCCTCGTCGATCATCAGCATCGCGCCGTGCCGCTGCTTGACCTCGATGAACCGCGGCAGATCGGGGATGTCGCCGTCCTGGCTGTAGGCGCCCTCGATGACCACGAGCGCACGGCGGTGCCGGGAGCGGGCGGCCCTCAGGATCCTGTCGAGCGCCTCCCAGTCGTTGTGGGGGAAGGGACGGCGGCGGGCCCCGGAGAGCATCGTGCCGCGCACGGTGCTGTCGTGGATCCATTCGTCGTGGACCACGAGGTCTTCCGGTCCGAACAGGTGGCCCACCGTGGCGACGTTCGTGGCGTGGCCGCCGGCGAACACGACGGCGCCCTCGGTGCCGACGAAGGAGGCGATCTCCGTGTCCAGCTCGTGGTGCAGGGGGGTCTCCCCGAACAGCAGCGGGGTCGCCGAACTGGACGTGCCGTAGCGGTCGATGGCGTCCTTCGCGGCCTGGCGCACCCTCGGGTGGTTGGACAGGGCGAGATAGTTGAAGGACGCAAAGTTGATGACGTCCTGACCGGCGACCGTGGCACGCCCCGAGTTGAACCCCTCGTGCGTGCGGCCGTAGGGGTTCGAGCCGCTGGAGCCGATCTGCCGCAGGCGGTCCTTGTGCACCGCGTACTCGGCCCACTCCTCGATCGTGTGCTCCTGCTTGACCGGGGCCACCGGTTCCATCGGCGCGGCGGCGGGTGCCGGTTCGAGGGAGGGGGTGGCCGCGCCTGCTTCGTGCAGGCGGTCGATCAGGTCCTGCACGGTGGGGTCCTCCGGCAATCCCTCCTTCAACTGTTCGGCCTCCTGGGGGAAGTACACGGCGATACGCCGCTGGAGATCGGTGCGCATCAGTGAGTCCAGGCCGAGATCCATGCCGATCCTGGCGTGCGCGGCTATCTCCTCGGCCGGGAAACCGCAGACCTGGGAGACGCCGGTGACGACGACCCCGCGTACGTCCGCTGCGACGGGGCCGGGTCCGGCCGCCGGCCGCGGCCGGGCAGCGGGTATGTCGGTGGCGGTGTCCTCCCGGGGTGGTGCGGACACCGGCCGGGCGGTGGTGGTGAGCCAGTAGCGTTCGCGTTCGAAGACGCTGTGCGGCACGGGGACGCGGCGCGCGGAACTGCCGCGGTCCACCGCCGCCCAGTCCACGTCGCCGCCCGCGCAGTGCAGGCGTGCCAGCGACCGGGACAGTGTCTCCCAGTCGCCGTTGCCGCGCCGGAGCGAGGGCAGCCACAGGGAGGCGGGGCCGTCCTGCGGCGCGTTGTCGGTCCCGGAGGCGACCATGGAGCGCCCCAGATTGACGAGGGTGGGGTGCGGCCCGATCTCGACGAACGCGGTGCAGCCCATGCGCCGCAGCTCGGCGAACCCGTCGGCGAAGCGCACCGTGCCGAGCATGTGTTCCACCCAGTAGTCGGCGTCGACGCGCTCGACCGGCTGCCCGGTGGCATCCGAGATCCACGCAATGCCCGGCTCCCGGAACGTGATGTCGCCCGCGGCGGCGAGGAGCGGCGGGGCCGCGCCGGCCATCAGCTTCGAGTGGAAGGCGTGTGACACCGCGAGCGGCCGGACGGTGATGCCTGCCGCCT
This sequence comes from Streptomyces sp. NPDC050439, assembly GCF_040655335.1. Taxonomy (NCBI): domain Bacteria; kingdom Bacillati; phylum Actinomycetota; class Actinomycetes; order Kitasatosporales; family Streptomycetaceae; genus Streptomyces; species Streptomyces sp. NPDC050439. The sequence continues at coordinate 318,475 of NZ_JBFAJT010000002.1, read as the reverse complement.
CCAGGCCGGGACTGAGATCGGCGATCTCCTCGGCGTCCCCGGACAGGACCAGATGGTCAGGCGTGTTGATCGCGGCGATCGTCACCGAGGCGAATCCGTCGGCGGCCGTACGGACCGCCTCGGGGTCGCCCACACAGGAGATCATCGCGCCCTTGCCGGGTTGCTCCTCCATGTGGCGGCCCCGCTCGGCGGCGAGCAGCAGCGCGTCGTCGAGGGAGAGCACACCGGCCACGCATGCCGCGCCGAACGCGCCGACGCTGTGCCCGAGCACCGCCGCGGGGCGCACGCCGAGTGACATCCACAGCTGGGCGAGGGCGGTCTCCACCGCCACCAGGGCGGGCTGGCAGTAGCGGGTGCGTCGGAGCCGCTCGGCGTGCGCCGTGTCGAAGAGCAGGTCGAGCAGCGGCACGTCCAGGAAAGGCCGCAGTATCTCGTCCGCGCGGTCCAGCGTGGCGGCGAACATGGGATGTGCCGCGTACAGCTCCTTGGCCATGCCGGCGTACTGCGTGCCCTGTCCGCTGAAGAGGAAGGCCACCTTCGGCCGGTGCGGGCCGGTCACCTGGCCGCGTGCGACCACGGTCGACGGTTCGTTCCGCGCCAGGTCCTCCAGGGCCGCGTCGAGTTGGGCAGGGGTGGACACGGTGAGGGCCGCGCGGTGGGAGAGGTGGGACCTCCCGGTGTTGGCCGAGTGGCACAGGTCGGCCAGCGGTGTGTCCTGATGCGCGGCCAGATGCGTGCGGTACTGCCGGGCGAGTGTGGCGAGCGCGGTCGGCGTGTGGGCCGACAGGCACAAGGTGTGCGCGGGGCGGGGTGAGGTCATGGGCGGCTCTTCTGCTGTCGTGGGGGCGACGGCCTCGACGATCACGTGGGCGTTCGTTCCGCCGAACCCGAAGGAACTGACGCCGGCGCGTGCGGTGCCCTGTTCGCCCAGGGGCAGCTCCTGGAGGCGCGTGGGCACCGCAAGGCCCGACCCCGGCAGCGCCATCCGGTGGTTGAGGGTCTTCAGGTGCAGCAGGGGCGGCACCTGACGGTGGCGCACGACCAGGGCCGCCTTGATGAGGCCGGCGACACCGGCCGCCGCTTCGAGATGGCCGATGTTGGTCTTCGCCGAACCGACGAGGCAGGGGGCTTCCTCGGGCCGCCCACGGCCGTACAGTGCGGCGAGGGCTTCCCACTCGACCGGGTCGCCCAGGCGGGTGCCGGTCCCATGGGCCTCGACGTAGCCGACGTCATGGGCGGACAGGCCCGCCTGCGCCAGCGCTCTGGTCATCACGGCGCGCTGGGCTGTCCCCCTGGGCGCCGTGAGGCCGTTGCTCCGGCCGCCGTGTCCCACGGCCGTGCCCTTGATCACGGCATGGATCCGGTCGCCGTCGGCGAGGGCGGCGGAGAGCGGTTTGAGGCAGATGAGGCCTGCCCCTTCACCGCGTACGTAGCCGTCGGCCGCGTCGTCGAAAGTGCGGCACCGGCCGCTGGGGGCGAGCATCTGCCCGTCCGCGAAGGCCACCGAGAGCCCCGGTGTGAGCATCAGGTTCACGCCGCCCGCGAGTGCCGCGTCGCATTCGCCGTCGCGGATGCTCTTGCACGCCATGTGCACGGAGACCAGCGACGAGGAGCACGCCGTGTCGACGGCGAGGCTGGGGCCGTGCAGATCGAAGAAGTACGACAGCCGGTTGGCGGCGACCGACTGGGCGCTGCCCGTCGCGGAGTAGACGTCGACGGCCCGGGGGTCGGGCAGTTGCAGCTCCGCGTAGTCGTGGCTGCTGATGCCGACGAAGACGCCGATGTTGCTGCCGGCGACCTGGGACGGAGCGATGCCCGCGTCCTCGAAGGTCTGCCAGGCGGTCTCCAGGAGCAGCCGCTGCTGCGGGTCCATTCGGCGGGCCTCACGGGCCGAGACCCCGAAGAAGCGGGCGTCGAACTCGTCGACGCGGTCGAGGAATCCGCCGTGCTCCGGAGCGGCGACCGTGCGGTGGTCCCACCGGTCGGGCGGCACCTCCGTCACCGCGTCGCGGCCGTCGAGCAGGAGACGCCAGTAGCTGTCGACATCGGGGGCCCCGGGGAAGTGACAGCCCATGCCGACGACGGCGATCGGCTCGTCGGGCGAGGCGGCCGGCGCCCGAACTGCTGCCGAAGTGACGGCAGTTGTCGTTGCCGAGGGGATGCCGAGGTGGTCGGCCACCTCTCTGATGGTCGGATGGTCGAAGACCACTCCGGTGGCGAGGTCGCGTCCCAGCCACGACCCGAGCTCGGCCATCAGCTCCACGGCCTGCTTGGAGCCCAGCCCCAGCGAGACGAAGGGCGTGGTGGTGTCGAGGGAGGCCGCGGGCAGACCGAGCCGGTTCGCGACCCGCGCGGTCAGCCAGGCCTCGATCTCCTCGCCGCTGAACCGGGCGGCGGGGGAGTGCTCGGCGGGCAGCTCGTCCAGGCAGAGCTCGATGAGCGTGCCGACGTAGGGGCGTACGAGCAGGGCGCCGAGGGGGATCTGGACGCCGAGCCGCTGCTCCACCGTTCGTACGACGTCGAGCAGAGCGAGGTAGTCGATGCCCAGCAGGTTGAACGAGCGCTCGTCGTCTGCCCGTACGTCGCCGGCACCGGACCGTTCGGTGACGGCGTGGAGCACCGTATCGCCGGCGCGGCTGCGGCGCTCCGCGACCGTCGACTCCGCGGCAGGCGGCGCCTCGTCGTCATGTGTGATGCTCCCGGCGACCACGGTGAGGGTCAGGTCGAGCAGGCCGTCTCGGGTGGCCCGGCGCTGGATCTTGCCGCTGGTGGTCACCGGAATCGTGGACGGCTTGAGCAACAGGACGGCGTGCGGAGCCACCTCGTGTTCCTCGGCGATGCGTGCGCGGAGTCGGGCCAGGACCTCGGTGGGCTCATCCGTCCGCCGGGCGCTGATCTCGCAGGCCAGGACCAGTTGTTCGCCCGAGGGTGTGGGGATGCCGAAGGCGGCGCAGTTGCCCGGACGGACGGCGTCGGTCGCTTCCTCGGCCGTGCGCTCGATGTCGTGCGGGTAGAGGTTGCGGCCCTGCACGATGATGACGTCCTTGATCCGGCCCGCGACGAAGAGTTCGCCGTCGCGCAGGAAGCCCAGGTCGCCCGTGCGCAGCCAGGCCGTTGTGGGTTCGTCGTGCAGACGGGCCTCGAACGTCTCGGCGGTCGCCTCCGGATTCCTCCAGTAGCCGTGCCCGACGGAGGGCCCGGCCACCCAGATCTCTCCCATGCGGCCGTCCGCGGCGCGACGGTGGGTGTCGGTGTCGACGACGGCCACCGCGACGCTGTCGACGGGTGTCCCACACCCCACCACCCGGGAGATCCGGGTGCTCTGCGGCCCGGCGGGATCGGCGACGCCGGATTCCAGTGCGGACGCGTCGAAACCGTCGACGCTGAGCGTGTCGCCCTGGCCGACGCCGCTCACCAGGAGCGTCGCCTCGGCCAGGCCGTAACAGGGCATCAGGGCGTCACGGTGGAAGCCGCAGGACGCGAAGGCCGCCGCGAAGCGGTCGAGTGTGTCTGCCTGTACCGGCTCGGCTCCGTTGACCGCCACTCGCCAGCGGCTCAGGTCCAGGCCGGCACGCTGCTCGGGCGGGATCCGCCGCAGGCACTGCTCGAAGCCGAAGTTGGGTGCGATGCTGGTCGACGCGCCGGTACGGGAGAGGGTCTCCAGCCAGGTCAGCGGCCGTTGCACAAAGGTCAGCGGCGACATGAGGTGGGCGGGGATGCCGCTGTAGAGGGGCGTGAGGATGCCGCCGATGAGACCCATGTCGTGGTAGGGCGGCAGCCATGAGACCAGCGCCGAGTCCTCGTCGTGGCCGAGCCGCAGATGGATGGAGCGCAGGTTGCGCACGAGGTTTCCGTTGCCGACCATCACGCCTTTGGGCGTCGACGTGGAGCCGGACGTGTACTGCAGGAAGGCGAGGGAGTCGGCGGTGCTGCCGGGGTCTTGCCACCGGTGCGCCTGTGCGGTGTCCAGCTCCTCGCTCACCAGCCAGCACAGATCGTCGAGGCCGGCGGGGGCGGACGTGGCCAGCAGGCCGAGCGCGGTCTCCCGCACCGCACGGGTGGTCAGGGCGTGGGTGGCGCCCGAGTCCTGGGCGACGGCGGCCAGGCGCGTCAGCGTCTGCCCGGAACGTGCGCGGTTCGGCGGGTAGGCGGGGACGGCGAGGGCTCCCGCGTACAGGCACCCGAAGAACGCGGCGATGTAGTCGAGTCCCGGCGGGTGCAGGAGCAGGACCGGCTTGCCGCCCAGGTTCTCGCGTTGGAGGGCCACCGCCACGGCACGGGCCCGCAGATCGAGTTCGCGATAGGTCCAGGTCTCGCCGGCGTCGTCGGCAGAGGTCAGAAAACGGTAGGCGGGGGCGTCCGGCATCAGTTCAAGGCGTCGTCGCAACAGCGCCGCGACGGTGGCCGGTTCCTCTCCCTGCCAGTGCGTCTCGATGGGGCTTGGACTCACGGTCGTCTCCGTCGCGTTACCGAGCGGAGCCCGAGGGCTCCGCGATGGACTGGGCGGGTTCCTGGCTCAAACGGCGGTAGTCGGTCTTGCCGTTGGCGTTGCGGGGCAGCTCCTCCAGGCATGTCGCCGAGTGCGGCAGCATGTAGACGGGGAGGCGCTGGGCGCAGTACTTCTTGATCTGCAGCAGATTCGTCCGGGCGGCCCCCGCCCGGAGGGCGTAGAAGAGTTCGAGGCGGGCCCGTGTGCCGTCCCGGCGTACCGTGACGGCCGCGTCGGTGATGTCGGGGTGCGTGAGCACGGCGGCCTCGATCTCGCCGAGCTCGATCCGGTAGCCGGCCAGCTTGACCATGCGGTCGCGTCGTCCCCGGTAGACGAGCAGCCCTTCCTCGTCGTAGCTGACGAGGTCGCCGGTCGGGTGTCTGCCACGGCAGTGGTCCGCCGCTGCCGGCTCCTCGTCCCGTCGCCAGTAGCCCGGGGTCACGCAGTCGCCCTCGACGATCAGTTCGCCGAGGGTGCCGGGGGTCCGCACCACGCGGCCCTCATGGTCGACGACGGTCAGCCGGGCCCCGCTGACGGGCCGGCCGATGGGCAGCGGAAGGTCCCGCGCGAGGTCCTCGGGCCGGACCCGGTGGTACGTGCAGACGTTTGTCTCGGTCGGCCCGTAGAGGTTGTACAGGGCAGTGCCCTCGCCGAGCCGCGCGGCGACTGCGCGCAGTTGGGGCAGCGGGAACTCCTCCCCGGCGAAGAGGACGTACCGCAGGGTTCGGGTGGTGGCCTCGGTGAGCACGTCGGCGGAGGCCAGGAGGTGGAGGATGGAGGGGACCGAGTACCAGACGGTGACGCCGTGGGCGCGGACGCCTTCGGTCAGGGCGGTGACGTCGCGTGCCTGATCGTCGCCGACGATCCACACCGCGGCGCCCACCGTCAGTGCCACGAAGAGGTCGAAGGTGCTCAGGTCGAAGTTGAACGAGGCGTGATTGGCGAAGACGTCGTCGGGGCCGACGTCGAACTCCTCGCGTGCCCACCCCACGAACTCGGCGATGTTGCGGTGGGTGAGCCGGACGCCCTTGGGTGTGCCGGTGGACCCGGACGTGTAGAGGAGAGCGGCGAGATCGTCGGGGCGCATGGCGGGGAGCAGGGCCACCCGTCCGGACGCGGCGCGCACGAAGTACGTCCACCGGAACACCGGGACCCCGCCCACGGTCCGGGGCAGCCCGGGTGATTCGGCCGGCTCGGCCGCCGCCGGGACTTCGGGCGCGTGCACGATGATGACCTTGAGGCTGCGGGGGAGCTCGTACCCGGCGAGCGCCTCCAGGCGGTGTGCGTCCGTGCACAGCACGGTGGGTTCCGAGTCGGTGAGGATGGTGGCGACCCGGTGGGCGGGCTGGCCCCCGTACAGGGGCACGTAGGCGCAGCCGGCATGCAGGGCCGCGAAGATCGCCTCGGCGTAACGGGGCTGCTTGTCCATCCAGATCGCGACGCGGTCGCCGGCCTGCACGTCCATGTCCAGCAGGCGAGCGGTGAGAGCGTCGACGCGCTCGGACAACGCGGCGTAGCTGAGGGGCTCTTGGCCCACGAGCGCGGGCCGGCCCGCGTGTGCCCGCACGAGGTCGGGTGACAGCCGGATGACGGAAGGACGAGAGGGGTTCATATGCCTCCCTCCCCGCCGCCCGACGCGGTCAAGGAGGGCAGTACGCCGGTCTCACGGGCAGCGTCGACGAAGATCTCCGCCGCCTGCTCCAGGTCGGCCGGCGTGTGTTCGCAGGTCACACTCACCCGCAGGCGCGCGTCACCGATCGGTACACCGGGGTAGACGACCGTCTGGCAGAACAGGCCGCGGGCGCGCACCGCCCGGCCCATCTCCATCGTCCGGCGCTCGTCGCCGATGACGACGGGAAGGATCGCGCTCTCGGTGTGCTCCAGGTCGAACCCGGCCTCCTGAAGCCGGTCGCGCAGCATCCGGATGTTGGTCCACAGCTGGGTGAGGCGCTCGGGCTCCCGCTCGATGACGTCGATGGAGGCGATGAGCCCCGCCGCGACGCCCGCGGGGATGTTCGCGGCGAAGACGTAGGAGTGGGAGTAGTAACGGAGGTACTCGATGACGTCTTCGTCGCCCACGACGAATCCGCCCATCCCGGCGAGGGCCTTGCTCATCGTGCCCAGCTCCAGGTCGACCTCGCCCTTGAGGCCGAAGTGCTCGGCCGTTCCGGAGCCGCGGGTGCCGAGGACCCCGGTGGCGTGCGCGTCGTCGATCATCACGCGGGCGTCGTACTGCTTGGCCAGACGCACGATCTCCGGCAGGTCGCAGACGTCGCCGTGCATGCTGAACACGCCGTCCGCGACGATGAGCGTGCCGCCCCTGCCCTGTCCGGCACCGTGTTCCAGCGTGCGCTCCAGGTCCGCCATGTCGTTGTGCCGGTAGATGCGGCGGGTGGCGCCCGCGAGCCGGGCGCCGTCGGTGATGCTCATGTGGTTGAGCTTGTCGACCACGAGCGTGTCGTAGCTCTTGACCAGCGCCGAGATGGCGCCGAGGTTGGCCGCGTAGCCGCCGGGATAGACGATGCAGGCGGGACGCTGCTTGAAGGCGGCCAGACGGCGCTCGAGCTCCTTGTGCAGCATGTTCGTGCCGCCGATGAAGCGGGATCCGGTGTGCGTGGCGCCGAAGGTGCGGGTGGCGTCGCACACGGCCTCGACGACCTCGGGGTGGTTGGCCAGACCGAGGTAGTTGTTGGACGCGAACATGAGGAACTCGCGCTTGCGTCCGGCAAGTTCGTCGAAGATGACGGCCCGGTTGGAGCAGCGGGAGTGCAGGGGCATCCCGTACCAGTAGAGCTCTGCGCTCTGGCGTCCGCGCAGGTAGGTGCCGAAACTCCGGGTCTTGGCGAACAGGTCGCTGCTGCGCTCCTCGACGAAGTCCTTCATCGAGCGGCTGTCCCAGCCCTGGTCGTGCACCCTGGACGCGGCGGGGAGGTGTTCCGACGCGCTCGGGCCCGCGGCGGTCGCGGACGCGGTCCGCAGCTGGGCGGCGAGCGTACGCAGTGTCGTGGCGCCGTCCGCCGCCCCGACGTCCGAGGGCAGACCGAGCGCCTGCGCGGCCTCGGTGACGACGGCGGTGAGAAGCACCGAGTCGATGCCCAGATCGCGCTCGAAGTCGGCGTCCAGGGCGAGCTGTTGACGTGGGTACTGGGTCTGGTGCATCGCGGCCTGCAGCACGGCCCGCAGCGCCGGGTCGGCGCCGTCCTCCGGCACGGGGGTGAGCGGAGCCGGACGGCCGGTGCCGACGGTGTCGGTGACCACGGACACCAGTTCCCTGATGGTGGTGAGGTCGCGGGGCAGCGGTCCTTCGATGCCGAAGTGCTCGCCCACCGAGGCGAGGATCGACTCCAACGTGACCGAGTCGATGCCGAGTTCGCCCTCGAAGTGGCTGTCCGGCAACAGGTAGGACTCGTCGTAGAGGGTCCGGGCCGCGACGATCTCCACCACCTGCCGGCTGATGTGTGCAGCCCCCTGCCCGGAGTCCATGAGGTCCGTCATGCCGCGCTGCCTCCCTTGTCCTCCCGCAGCCGCTCGACCAGGGCGCAGATGGAGTTGATGGACCGGAAGTTCTTCAGGGAGACGTCGCTCACCGGAACGGTGATCCGGAACTCGTCCTGAAGATGGTGGACGAGGTCGAAGATGCCGACCGAGTCGATGATGTTGAGCTCGGTGATAGGTGTCTCCGGTTCGATTCCTTCGGCGTCGCCGTCCATCCAGACGTCGACGATGTAGTCCGTGATCAGCTTCTGAGGGGTCATGGCGTCCTCGGCTCGGTTCTCTGCGTGTACGTGCCGGCCCTGCGGTTCGCGGGAGAGGGATGGTGGGTCACCGGGGGAGGTCGGGCCAGGTGAGCACCGTCGCCCCCCAGGTCAGCCCACCGCCGAACGCGGTGAGCAGGAGCCGGTCGCCCGTCGTGAAGGTGCCCTTGCTGTGCGCCTGGTCGAGTGCCAGCGGGATCGACGCCCCGGCGGTGTTGCCCACGTCGGCGATGTTGCTGACGCCGCGTTCCTGAGGAATGCCGATCTCGTCGGCGAGTCGTAGGGTGATGCGCTGGTTGGCCTGGTGGCTCACGAGGTGATCGACGTCCGCCGTGTCCCATCCGGCCTGCCCCAGCACGTTCTGGGCGCACTCGCCCATGCGCTGCACCGCGAGCCAGAAGACCCGCTTGCCCTGCATGGTGAAGTAGGAGCCCTCGTCCCCGGCCGCCGAGGTCGGGCCCGGGGGCGGGACGGTGATGAGGTCCCGGCCCTCGCCGTCGCTGCCCAGCACACAGGGGCCGAGGGCGCCGGGCTCGTCCGGGTGTCCGCCGCGCAGGACCACGGCGCCCGCTCCGTCCCCGAAGATCACGGAAGTGGTGCGGTCGGTGGGGTCGACGATGCGGGAGAAGGTCTCCGCGCCGATGACCAGGGCCCGTCGGGAGACTCCCGACGCGATGAGCCCGGCGGCGCTGGCGAGCGCGTAGAGGAAGCCGGTGCACACGGCCGAGATGTCGTAGGCCGCCGCATGGCCCAGTCCCAGCTTGGCGGCCACGGTGGGGGCGGTGCCGGGGCAGGTGCGGTCGGGCGTGGTGGTGGCCACGATGACGGTGTCCACGTGCGCTTCGCCCGAGGACTTCAGGGCACGGGCGCCCGCGCCGACGGCCAGATCGGAGGTGGCCATGCCCTCGGGGGCGATGTACCGGCGGCGGACACCGGTCCGCGACCGGATCCACGCGTCGGTGGTGTCGAGCCGGGCCTCCAGCTGCTCGTTGGTGACCAGTTGGGGCGGCAGCCAGCTGCCGATCCCGGCCAGTACGGCTGCGGGGGTCACCGGGCACCGCTCGGCCGGCGGTGTCCGGGCCGGGTCTCCGGGCAGGGCGTGCTGCTGCGACGGCAGGAAACCACGAACGCTCCTCGCTTGTTGCTGGCCGGGTAGTGCTGGCGCCGGGCTCATCCGGCCCGGCCGAGTCTGTCTCCGGATGCTGACCGTCGGCTGACGAGTGGCTGACCCCGCCCAGGTCAGCCACTCGTCAGCCAGCGGTCAGCACGGGTGCGCAGACTCGGTCGGGACGTGTCGCTTCACTCACCCGGTGGCGGTGAGCGCCCAGACGGTGTCTGGACGGCCGTGCGGTGACCCGGCTCGACCTCCCGAAAGGCAGAACAGGCATGAGTGCTACGTACGACCAACTCGTCGATCTGCTCGTCGAACGCTTCGCGGTGGACCGGACGAAGATCCGGCCCGAAGTCACCTTCGAGGAGCTGGAGATGGACTCGCTCTTCCTCGTCGAACTGCTGCTGGTGATGCAGTCCGAGTTCGACGTCAAGATCAGTGATGACGCCGCGTCCCCGACGGACACCATCAGCCATGCGGTGGGTCTTGTCGAGGGCCGGCCGTCCGCCACGACGTCGTGAAGCAGGGCCCCGCGATAGCCGTCACCGGTCTGGGGCTGGTCACCGCGGCCGGGATCGGCGTCGACGCCTCGTGGCGCGGGGTGTGCATGGGCGAGTCGACCGCCGCGAGGGACCCGCGGCTCGCGGGTCTGCCGGTCGACATCTCGTGCACGGTGCCCGACTTCGTCCCGGCCCGGCACGTCGGCCCGCGCAGCCCGCTGATGCACGACCGCTTCGTCCAGCTCGCCGTGGTGGCCGCCAGGGAGGCGGTCCTCGACAGTGGCCTCGACCCGGAGAGCTGGGACGGTGCCCGCGTCGGCGTCGTCATGGGGTGCGGGGTCGGCGGCGTGACCACCATGGAGACCCAGCACGGCAGGCTTCTGGAGAAGGGCCCGGCAGCCGTGTCGGCCCTGACGGTGCCCATGCTGGTGCCCAACATGGTCGCGGGCAATCTGGCGATGGACCTGCGGGCCACCGGACCCAACCTCGTCACGGCCACGGCCTGCGCCTCGGGTGCCACGGCGATCGGCACGGCGGCGCAGCTGCTGCGCGAGGGCGCGTGCGACATCGTGATCACCGGTGGCAGCGAGGCCGCCGTGAGCCGCACCTTGGTGACCGGCTTCGCGCAGATGGGGGCACTGTCCCGGCGCACCGGTGAACCGGCGGCCGCCTCGCGGCCGTTCGACCGTGACCGCGACGGTTTCGTCATCGGCGAGGGCAGCGGTGTCCTCGTGCTGGAGCGGGAAGCCGATGCCCGTGCCCGCGGCGCCGGGGTCCGGGCCAGGATCGCCGGATACGGGGCGTCGGCCGACGGACACCACCTCACTGCTCCCGACCCCGAGGGCACGGCCGTCCTGCGCGCCGTCCACACCGCCATGGAGCAGGCAGGAGTCGGGCCCAGCGAGATCACTCACGTGAACGCGCACGGCACATCGACGCCGCTCAACGACGCGGTGGAGGCGCGAATGCTGCGTCGTCTCCTCGGTGATGGCGCGGCGGTCACTTCCACCAAGGGCGTGCTGGGACACACACTGGGCGCGGCCGGCGCGATCGAGGCAGTCATGACCGTGCTGGCCATCGAGCGGGCCACGATCCCTCCGACGGCGAACCACGCGCAGCAGGACCCGGCCCACGAGCTGGACCTGGTCACGGTGGCTCCCCGTGAGGAGAAGGTCGAGGCCGCCATGAGCAACTCGTTCGGCTTCGGGGGCCAGAACGCGGTACTGATCCTCACCGCGGCCTGACCGGCGTCACCTCGACGCGCTGCCCGACGCCCAGCGTGCACCCCGTCACTCCACCGGAAGAAGACGTCAAGTGAGCGGACGAGCCCTCCTGTTGCAGCGCATCGTCGGCTGCCTCTACATCGTCGCGGGCATAGCGAAGTTCTTCCCGCAGATCGAGTCGGTCGAGACGCGCCTGGACAACGCCTCCGAGTCCAACACGGGCACCTTCATGGAAGGCTTCACCGATTGGCTCGCCAGGCATCCGACCGGCGTGATGTGGTTCGTCGCGATCGCCATGGTCGCGGCGGGCGCGGCCATGCTCTGGAACCAACGGGCCCTGGTGATCGCGGCGTTGTACGGCCAGCTGCTGATGCTGGTGTGTTTCGTCGCCGTCCTGGTGTCGAGCGAGCCGCAGATCCTCGTGCTGGATGCCGCGTTCTTCGTGGCGGCCGTCTACCTCATCTACCGCTACCACGCGCGCCGGCCGGAGCCGGTCGTCGCCGGGCGGACGACTTCGTGATCCAGGAAGCAGGCGACACCCACCCATGACGTTCACCGTCCCCGGCCGCGAGCTCGCGGCACTCGAGGCGCAGGTGCAGACAGCGCTGCGCACGGCCGACGGCAGCGCCCTGACCGTACTCGGCTATGGCGAGGTGACTCTCGTCCTGCGCCTCGAGACGGTCACAGGTCCCTTCGCCTGTAAACGACTTCCGGTCTTTCCGACACATGAACGTTTCGAGCGCTACGAACGCACCCTCGCCGAATACCTCGAACGACTGGACAAGGGGGGTGTACGGGTCGCGCCGACCGAACTGTGGAGCATGCCGCTGGCCTCGGGCCGAGTCGTCGCCTACTGCGTGCAGGAGGCCCTGCCGTCGGAGCGGCTGTGCTCCAGCCTGCTGCACACCGAGGGCCATGTGTGGGCCAAGGACTTCTTCGCCCGCTTCCTTGATGTGGCGGACGGTGTCGTCGGCCCGTCCCTGGGGCTGGACGCCCAGGCCTCGAACTGGGTCGACCTGGACGGTGAACTGATCTATCTCGACGTCACCACACCCATGATGCGCGACGCGAGGGGACACGAACGGCTCGACGTCAAGCTGTTCTTCACCTCGCTGCCGTGGATGCTGCGCGACGCGGTCCGGGTGTCCATGACCAAGTCCATCTTCGACAAGTTCTACTCGACGCGTGGCGTGGTGCTCGACTTCCTGGGGAACTTGCACAAGGAGCGCATGGAAAAGCTGATCCCGGAGTTCGTCGAGGACAGCGCTCCGCTCCTCGACGACCCGTTGACCGTCGACGAGGTCGCCGCGTACTACAGGGACGACGCCCGCATGTGGGAGCTGATCCAGCGGCTGCGGAAGGCGGATCGCTTCTGGCACCGGTCCATCCGGCGCCGCCCCTATCCCTTCCTGTTGCCGCCACACGTCGAGCGGTGACGGGCCCCTGGGCCGGCGTGACCGGCTCCGGTGGACCACCCGTGACCCTCGATCTGGCACGTCCGCTCGCCGTGCGCCACCTGACCGAGCGTCTCACCCTCGCGGTGGTGTCGATCGCCTGGCTTCGGGCACAGGGTGACACCGCACGGACCAGGACAGAGGAACGCCATCTGTCCGCACGCGAAGCGGCACAGGCGCGGCTCCTGCCCTCGCCCCGGCGGCGTTATGAATGGCTGGCGGGGCGCCTGGCCCTCAAGCACGCCGTGAGCGCCTATCAGCATCGATGCCTTGGCAGGTCGCGATCGCCCCGCACCATCGAGGTCAGTGCGCTGCGCGACGGCCCGCGGGCCGGCAAACCGGTGGTCGACGTGCCCGCCGAAGTCGGGCTCTCGCACTCGGGCGACTTCGCTCTCGCTGTCTGCGGACCACACGCCGTGGGTGTCGATCTGGAACATCGGCGTGAACTGCCGCCCATGGTCGCGGAGTTGCTCAAGAGCGACGGCGACCCGCGCTCCGCGTGCGCCGACACCAGGCTGTTGGTCTCGATGCCGCTCGCGCTGCGGTGGGCCTGCAAGGAAGCGGTGCTCAAGTACTACGGCTTCGGTTTGCGCATCGACACCCGGGAGGTCGAGCTCACGGGCTGGGATCAGGACGGACGCTTTCGCTGGAACGCCGGGCCGGCCCTGCTCCGCCGGGCTCCCGCATCCGGCAGTGGCCGTCTGGAGAGCTGGGCCGGCGAGACGAACGGGTACTCGCTGGCACTCGTGTGGACATAGTGGAGGACACGCATGAACGGCGCCGACGCACGGCAGGCCCACTTCGAGGAGGTTCTCGACGAAGCCACGGGCATCGCCGCTCTCAGCCCCTCGTCGCACAACTGCCAGCCTTGGGCCCTGGCCCGGCTGGCGGGCGGGGCGCGCGAAGCGGCGCGGGCCCATCTCGGTGTCGAGGACGGCGGCACACACGAGTACTTGGTGCTCGCGCTCGACCGGCGGCGCGCGCTGGGGTCCCTGGCCGCGCATGCCGTGGAGATGCACGTGAGCTGCGGCGCCTACTGGCGCATGCTGTGCCGTGCGCTGGCGGCGCGCGGCTGGGCCTCCACGCACACCCGGATCCTCGTCGAGGGCAACGGCCCGGACCTGGGCGCGGATTGGCCTTCGACCTGGTCGCCGCTGTGTGTCATGGCGGTGGATCAGGCGCCGCCTTCCGGCGAATCACTGGACGGCCTGCGGACCGCAGCCCGCGATCGGCGCACGAACCGCGGGCCCTACCGGCCCGAACCGATCGGTCCCGCGCTCCTGCGCGAGCTGGCCCGGCCGCCCGCGGGCGCTGACGCGGGGCGGGTCGCCGTGCGCCATGTGACCACCGAGGCCGAGCGGAAGACGTTCGCCTCTTTCGTCGCCCGGCATGCTGGGCGTGACTTCAAAGACGCCCGGGCCTGGCGTGAGACGCATTCGTTTCTGCGGTTCGACGCCGGTGAAGTGCAGGCGCGCGGGGACGGGTTCACCCTCACTCAGCTGTTCGGGCCGATGTCCCGGCTGCGGCACTCGGCCATGCGTCTCGCTCTTTCGCCGGCCGTCATGCGCCTGCTGTGCCGAGTGGGGTTCCACCGGCTCCTCGCGGTGGGCCTGGCCGCGATGGTGCGTCGTGGCCCGGCCTTGGTGGCCATGAGCTTCACGGCCGAAGCGCCGGGTCTCGCCGATGAGTTGCGGGGCGGTGCCAGGCTGGCGGACTACTGGCTTGCTGCCGACCGAGCGGGACTCGGCCTGCATCCGGTGAGTGTCGTGCTGCAGCACGACGACCTGAGAGGCCAGGTGCAGAGGCGTCTTGGTCTGGATGGGCGCCCGTTCTTCTTGAGCAGGCTCGGCCGGCCTCTTGCTCAGGCCCAGCCCTCCGTCCGCCGCAGTGAGACTTCGGGGTATAGCACGGTCGGGGATTCACGGCACGACCACTGATGGTGCACGGCCTTGGATGGTGCACGATCATTAGAGGTGCAAGTTTCAAATAGCTTGCGGGGTTTGATTGATGAACCCTGCAAGCTACTTCTCTTTCGGTGTTCGTTCGCCGCCTACCTGTGCTAACGTCCCATCCAGTTCAGGACAATCGGGGGATTAACTCTTGTGTCTGCCCAGCCTTCACGGAATTCGTCAGCGGATGGGCAAAGGTGCTGTGACCGCGGCGCAGAGCAAATCTTGACAAGCCTGCGGATCTACTGCGATCGCGCGATGATGGCCGACGCCATGCGTGCACTGCTTCAACAACACGCTCCCGGCATCACGGTGGACACCTGCGTCCTCGACACCCTCACCGCTGTCTCCGGTGCTGCGCCCGACGTGCTTTTGGTGGTCGCGCCGGTACTGACCATTGATGATCCAGTGCAGTTGGGTGAGCTCGCCCGGCAAAGCAAGGTCATTCTGCTCGCCAAACCCGAGAACGCACACCGGGCGTTCGAGGCGCTGAGGGTAGGTGTCCGGGCCGTGCTGTCCATCGGGAGTGCCGGCGACGAGCTCGTGCACGTCATCCGGACCGTCGTCGAGGTGGACGCGGTGATCGCTCCCACGGTCGCCCAGAGATTCCTGCAGGTGACCGCGGGGGACCGCTTGAGAGTGCTGGAGCGGAACAGGGAAAGCAGCCTGACGCCTCGTGAAGAGCAGGTGTTATCGCTCCTCGCGGAGGGTTTCTCCAACGCCGAGATAGCGAAGAAGCTCTCCATCTCGAATGCGACTGTGCGCTCCCATGTGCATAACGTGCTGGGGAAACTGGGCGCCCGGTCGCGCTCGCAGGCCGTGGCCATTGCCTATGAGTCACGCTTCATCGGTGACATGCGCGGAAATGCGCTCGGTTCTTGACGGTGGATCGAATAGCGGGCCGGCGGTGTAGCCGGGTTCTATACGGGTTCCGCTCACCTCGCCCACGACAGAGGCCATGGTGTCGAACGTGGCAGCCAGTTTCTGGAATGTCGTCGTCCGCATGTCGCTTCGGAATTCTTCGCCACTGGTCACCGAGATCACCTCGAAGTAGTGGCAGGGTGCGGCGGGTTCCGTCGACACCCGCTGGACGCTGAAGGCCAGAACACTGGGCAACTCGCGGCAGGCCGCGTAGTCGTGCTCTTTCACCCATGCCTCGAAGCGGGCGGGGGCGGTGTCCTCGTGGAGCCGGATCTGATGCGCGAAGATGTCCATGTCGGTCCTCGGGTTCCGTTCCTGCGCCGCCGGTCAGCGGCGCGCGGCCGTACGGGCTCCCAGTCCCAGGGCGCGCGCGACGTTGTTCTTCTGGATCTCGTTGGTGCCGGAGAAGATGCGCGAGGGCACGGCGTCCCGCAGCAGGGTCTCGGCCTCGCCGTCGAGCACACCCAGCGCACCCCGCAGCTGCACGGCGTCGAGGCCGAGCTGTACCGCGGCCTCACTCACCGCGATCTTGGCCAGCGCGGGGCCGATCGTGTCCTCGGACCCGCGGTCCAGGCCGTGGGCCGCCTTGTAGAGCATCAGCCGTGCCGCCTCGTGCCGGGCCAGCATGTCCACGACCCGATGACTCACGGCCTGGAAGCCGCCGATGGGCGTTCCGAACTGCTCGCGCTCCTTGACATGGGCCACGGTCGATTCGAGAACGCGCTTCATCGCGCCGAGGTAAATGGCGAACAGACAGGTGCGTTCCCATTTCATCGAGGCGGAGAACACGCTTGCTCCCGAGCCTTCCGCGGCGAGAACGGCGTCGGCGCTCACGGGACAGTCGTCGAAGTACACGTCCGCCATCGGTGAACCGCGCAGCCCGACCTTGTCGTAGCGCTGCCCGACGCTGAGCCCCGGGGTGCCCGCGCGTACCAGGAACGTGGTCAACCCGAAGTAGCCGCCGCCGGGTTCGGTGGCGGCCTGCACGACGAACACGTCGGCCACGGGAGCGTTCGTGGTGAAGCACTTGGAGCCGTTCAGCAGATACCGGCTGCCGTCGAAGGTGGCGCGGGTGCGCAGATGGAGTGCGTCGGAACCGGCTTCCGGCTCGGTGATGCAGTGGGCCGCGATCTGCTCGCCGGAGCACAGCGCCGGAAGCCAGGTGCGCTTCTGTTCCTCGCTGCCGAACTCGACGATCGGCATCACGGCCGCGAACAGGTGGGCAGCGACGGAGAACGCGAAGCCCGTGTCACGGGATCCGTGACCGAGCGCCTCCATGGTCGCCGCCGCGGTGACGGCGTCCAGGCCGCTGCCGCCGTAGTCGCCGGGCACAGTGGCGCCGACGAGCCCCTGTTTGCCGGCGAGATGCCAGCGGCGCCGGAAGGCGTCGGCGTCGAACTCCGCCGGCGGGATCAGTTCCCGCGCCGCGAAGCGCTCGACCGCCTCGCACATCTCGTGGGTGTCTTCGGGCAGGTCGAAATTCATCGCGGTCCGTCCATGTGTTCCTCGACGAGGAGGTGGTAGTTGATGCCGCCGGTGCCGAAGGAGCTGACGGCCGCGCGGCGTGGCTGCCCGTCCCGCGCCTCCCAGGCACCGGCTTCGGTGGAGACGCGCGCGGGTATGCGGGCGAGGGCCAGCTCGGGATTGAGCGTGCGCAGATTGGTGTTGCCCGGGATGGTCCGCGTGCGCAGCGCCTGCAGGGCACGCAGCAGCCCGGCCCCGCCGGCTGCGGCGAAGGTGTGGCCGATGAACGACTTCGCCGAGCCGATTTCGAGCGGGTGCTGCCGCAGGGGACTGGAGTAGACGTCCGCGGTCGCCTCGGTCTCTGTACGGTCGCCGACACGGGTTCCGGTGCCGTGCGCCTCCAGATAGCCGACGGCCGAAGGCCCGTAGTCGACCTGCGCGAAGGCCTGCCGCATCGCTCGGGCCTGCCCCGCGGCGTCCGGTGCGATGAGCGACCTCGCGTCGTTGGAGGCGCCCACGGCGCGCACGATTCCGAGGACCGGTTCGCCGTCCCGGCACGCGTCCTCGTAGCGCCTGAGGAGGAAGAGCGCGCATCCGTCACCGGGAGTGAAGCCGTCCGCCGCCGTGTCGAACGGGGTGATGCGATCGCGGGACAGCAGGCCCAGCGATGAGCACAACACCAAGTCCCGCGGGTTGCAGGGCAGTTCGACGCCGCCGGCGATCGCGTAGTCGGCGGCGCCCGAGCGGAGGCGGGTCACCGCCAGGTCGAGCGCCGCCAGTGAGGACGCGCAGGCCGCCTCCACCGCGACCGGGACCGCGGACAGGCCGAACTCGTTCGCGATCAACGCCGGCACCCCGCCGGCCAGCGCGCCGTCCAGCATCGACAGCGGATCCGCGGTCCCGGGATCGCCGCAGCGCTCTCGTACGAGCTTCAGCAGGCCGTCGATCTCGTCCGGGCCGAGTGTGGCGAGGCCGGGCACGCCGCGGGCCACGGCCTCCAGTTCGTCCAGGCACAGGCCGGCGTTCAACTGCCGTTCCCTGGTGAGGCCGAGGTTGGTACCCACGGCGACGACACCCTGCCCCCTGAGTGTGCCGGGGCCTTGTCCGCGGCGCGCGAAGACCTCCGCCGTCACGCTCAGCGCCAGGCGCTGAGCCGCGTCGAGTGCGGCATAGCGGCGGGGCGGGATGCTCAGTCCCGCAGGGGGTGCCTGGGGTGGCCTTACCGGAGCGCCCGCGTCCAGGTAACTGCGGTCCAGGCTCATCCTGCCGGGGGCGTGATACAGGTCGCGATCGAACAGCGACACGGGCAGGGGCGCGATCCGGTCCCGCCCCGAGCACATCGTGGCCCAGTAGGCGTCCGCGTCGGGGGAATCCGCGAAGCAGCCGCCGAATCCGACGACGGCGATCGGCTCGCGGATCTCCGTGCCGAACTGTGCGCCGCGCCTGACGGGCCGTGGTGCGGTGGTGTCCGGGCGGTGCTCCTCCAGGATGAGGTGGCAGAGCGTTCCGGTCAGGGACGAGCCGCTGACCGCTGCCCGACGGGGTATACCGCCCGGGGGATCCTGCCACTGCTCGCCGGCCGCCAGCAGCCGGAAGGGCGTGTGCCTCAGGTCCGGTCGCACCTCGCCGTCCACGGTGTGCTGGGGCGGCAGGCGGCGGTGGTGGAGCGCGAGCGCGACCTTGCTGACGCCGGCCAAGCCCGCGTTGGCGAACGTGTGGCCCAGCCGGTCCCGCACGCTGCCGATGGCGATGGCGGGGTGACGCGGGGCAGTGGTCGAGTCGGCTACGGGGTGCGCGAACACGGCGGCGAGGGCGTCGAGTTCGCTGCGGGTCTCCGGTGCGATCCCTGAAGCGGCGCTCTCCACGTACTGGACCGAGGCGGCGGGCACTCCGGACCGCCGGTAGGCCGCGGCGGCCGTCCCGACGCGCTGGTCGTGCGAGGTGGAATAGCGGAAGACACCGGAGCGCGCGTCGTGCCGCAGCGAGCAGTCCAGGATCGATGCGTAGACGCGGTCGTCGTCCCGGACCGCGCTCGACAGCCGCTTGAGCAGGACACCCCCCACGCCTTCCCCTATCGCGAATCCGTCACCGTCCGCGGCGAAGGAGCGGGTCCGTCCGGCGGTGAGTCCTTTGGCTGCCAGCGCGTGTTCCGGAAAGGGCCCTTCCACGCGCTGGCCGGTCAGGACCAGTACGGCGTCCGACAGCCCGGCCCGCAGGTTGTCGAGGGCGTGGGAGATCGCCAGGTACGACGTGGCGTCCGCGGACTCCAGGGCCAGGGTGCGGCCCCGGAGCCCGTGGACGGCGGCGATGCGCGCCGGGATGGTGCTGGCCATCTCGCCGACCCGGTCGTGCGGCGAGGCACCGAGCCGGGTGCGCAGCGCGGCACGGAACTCCTCGGTGGTGCGGGACGCGTCGGAAGAATCTGTGGCATCCGTGCAGGCGGCGGCTTCTCCCAGGTGGCGGCCGTAGTGAGCGCCTTCGACGCGCAGCGCGTTGGCGTACTGCCTGTCGAGGCCGAAGCATGTCCCGACCACGACGTCCGTACGATCGGCCGGCAGTCGTGACCGGTCGCCGGCGTCGTCGAGGCACTGCCGCGCCGCCTCCAGCATCAGGAGTTGCATGCGTGCCACCGAGCGGGCCTGGGCCGGTGGGATACGGAACCGTGCGACGTCGAGCTCGATGTCGGCGAGCGTGGCTGCGGCTCGGGCAGGGTCCTGCTCCCGGTCGCCGCCCAAAGCGGCAGGCGGATCGGTCGGCGGACCGGTGGCGGTGAGCAGGTTCCAGTAGTCCGTGACGCCGCGTGCTTCGGGATAGAGCGCCGAGATCCCCACGATGGCGACGGGTTCGGGGTGCGCGGCCTCGTGCCCCATCAGGCGGTGAGCAGTTCGTCGTGGTCCGGGTCGGGGCAACTGGTGCTCGGCACGTGGCGACGTGCCAGGGACGGGTCCTGGCAGAGGATCTGATGGTGCCTTTTCTGCAGACCGCTGCCCGGCTTGATGCCGAGTTCCTCGTCGAGTCGCTGCTGGGTGGCACGGAACAGACGCAGCGCGTCGCCCTGCCTGCCCTGCCGGTAGAGGGCGATCATGAGCAGTTCACAGAACCTCTCGTTGAGCGGATTCTGGGCGACGAGCTGCTGCAACTCTGCGACGGCACGGGACTCCTCGCCGAGCGCGAGAAGGGCCCGGGCCAGGTGTTCCCACACCGTCAGCCGCCGTTCCTCGTAGAGCGCGGCGGCGCTGTGGCAGCGCAGCCCGTCACCGGCGTCCAGCAGCGCGGGGCCCCGCCAGAGCCCCAGGGCTGCCTCCAGCAGCTCCCGGGCACGGCGCGGCTCGTCGGCCAGCGCCGCGGCGCCTTCCGAGGCCAGGCTGAGGAACCGATGCGCGTCGACCGACTCGGGCGGCAGGGCGAGGAGATAGCCGCCGGGCACCGAGCGGATCACGGATGTGCCGCGTGCCGCGCTGGGCTCGTCGAGCAGCTTGCGTACGCGAGTGGCCTGCGCCTGAAGGGCGTTGCTGGTGTTTCCCACCTCTTCCCCTGCCCACAGTTCGTCGGCCAGTTCCCGGCAGCCGATCACCCGGTCTGCCTTCAGGGCCAGGGTGGCGAGCATGGTGCGCACCTTCGCGGCGCGAACTTCACGTGTGCGGCCGCCAGTTGTCACGGCTATGGGACCCAGTATCGCGATCTGCATTGAGATTCCCCCATGGTTGCGCTCGGACTGACGACTCACCGGTACGCAGGTCTTTGGAGCGCGGTGCCAGTCCGTGAAGCAGTCAGTCTCGTCACCACCCCCCGCCGTGTCATCGGCCGAGTCGTGGGTTACCCGCTCAACACATGGCGGGTCGCGCCGTCGGCATCTCCACAAATGGTTGAGACGCGCAAGCGGTGCGGGGGAAAGCGCTCAGGTCACCCACCGAGAGGGAGAAGAGCGCGGACCGCGAAGCCCGCACCGTCGCTGCTCGGCTCGGCGGTGAGGGTGCCCCCCACGCTGCGGGCGCGCTCACGCATTCCCGTCAGGCCGAATCCGGCTGCCGCGCCGGTGGTGCCGGCTGCCGGGCGTTGCGGGTCGCTGTCGTTGAGGACGACGACCCGGAGCGCCTTGCCGTCCGCGGTCTGTTCGACGGTCACCCATACGTGGACGCCGTGTCCGGCATGCCGGACGGCGTTGGTCAGCGCCTCCTGGACGATGCGGTACGTGGCGGCTTCCACGGCAGCGGGCACCGGCTCGGCGGGGATGGTGGCCGCCTGGGGCACCGCCGCGTCCCGCACGTCGAGCACGACGTGGGCGCCGGTCGTCCGTGCCGTGCGCACCAGGCCAGCAAGCCCCGCGATGTGGGGCAGCCGCGGCCGGTCGAGGGTTTGCGTGGTGGCTCCCCCCGCGGTCCCGCCCCCCGGGACGGGGTGGGCGGGGTCGCCCGTCCGCAGCGTCCCGAGGGTGGTCCGGAGCTCACCGCGTGCGCTGCGGCACGTCTCGGCGATGCCCTCCAGTGCCTCGGCGACGGACACATGATCGAGCCGGGTGGGGTCCTCGGTGAGCAGATGCGCTGCCACCGAGGTTTGCACACCGATCAGCGTGATGCTCTGGGCGAGCAGATCGTGCAGGTCGCGGGCGACCCGCAGACGCTCCTCGGCGACCCGCCGGGCGGCCTCCTCCTCGCGGGTGTGCTCGGCGTGCTCGGCGCGGTCGATGAGGGCGTCGACGTAGCGGCGGTGAATGCGCAGGGCCTCGCCGATCAACGCGACGGCGACCAGCCAGCCGGCGTCCCGCAGCATGCCGGGCACGGCGTGTGCCTGTCCCAGCGCGAGCGCGGCGGCGGTCATGAGCACCAAGGCGCCGCTGAGGGTGAGCAGCGTCCGGATCGGGGGACCGGCCACGGCGAGGTGGAACAGGACGACGACACCCACCGGCAGCGCAGCGGTGTGCGTGTAGTCGAGGAGGTGATACGGGGCGTTGAGCAGGAGGACGGTGATGGCCGCGATCCACACCGCGTGCCTGCGCAGGAGCAGCATCAGCGGCATGGCGCTCAACAGGACCCAGCCCCACAGATCGAGGGATCGCCCGTTCTGGGTGGCGGGCAGCACGGCGAGGAGAGTCTGGAGGAGCAGCAGCGAGGCGACCACCGCCACATCCCGTGCGGCGGCATGGGGCACCGCGGTCCGCCGGGGCAGGAGCGTGTGCGCGATGGCCTTGGCGATCGGGTCCTCGATGGTGCTCACGACACCATCCTGAATGACGTCCCTGTTCCCCGAAGCAACTCCTCTGTCGCATGGCGTGATTTGGCGCCCCATCCGCGCCCCTTCTCACGACTGGTCGGCCGGTGCTCGTCCAGACTCCCGTGGACGCGGGGGCGGGCCATCGGCCGCCGGGTGGAGATGCGCCGTACTGCCGCAGGGGGGTGCCGGGCCGCTTTACTCCCCAGGGAGTACGCCCGTTCCGTTCTCGAGCCGGGCCGCCGGGTTTTCTGCGCCCGGCATCAACATCGCGTAAAGACTGCCGGGTTACGGCAATGCGTGGGAGCCGCCCACGGGACCAGGATGACGAAGGCAGGAACGGGGGGCGAGGCCCGGTGCCGGATCGCGGAAACGGGATCCGGCACCGGGACCCGAGCTGCTGCGAGCGAGCGGGCCGGCGCGAGTGCGCCGGTGCGAAGGGGGCGAAGCGATGGGGGAGTTTATGCGGGCCGTGGCCGGCTTTCCGGGCATTCTCTTCAGCGCCGCGCTCCCGGTCGTCCTGTGCTTCTGGCTGCTCGTGGCGCTCGGTGGCGCCGATGCCGAGAGCTTCGACTCCGACGCCGATGCCCGCGCGGTGGGCCTCGGCGGTGTGCCGGTGGCCGTGGCGGCTTCCTCGGTGACCGTGGTGGGCTGGTTCACCAGTCTCATCGGGTCGGTCCTGCTCGGCCGGACCGCTCTCACCGGCCTTGCGCACGCCACGGCGGACATCGCCCTGCTCCTCCTCTCCCTTTTGATCGCCTGGCACGTGACACGCCGTCTCGTGCGCTCGTTGGCCAAGCTGCGCCGTGCGAAGGAGCGGGCGCCGACGCTCGGTGACACCGCCGCCAGGTGAGGCGGTCAGATCACGCGGAACAGATCGGCGGCCGCGTGGACATCGGTGAGGTCCTCGATGGAGCGGAGGTTGTCGCACAGGGCATCGAGGACCGAGCCGGCCTCGGCGGCGGGCGGGGCGCCCACCGCCACCCCGAAGACACGGAATCCAAGGCGGTGCCTGGCGCCGTTCCAGCCGCGCATCCACTCCTCGGTGACACCGCACTCGTCGTCGGTGAGCATCACGATGTCGCCGCGCGAACGGGCGGCGGCGTCGAACTCCTCCTCCAGAAGTCCGACGGCCTCCGACAGCGGCCGCTGGTAGCTGGTCCCGCCGCCGAGAAAGGTCTCCGCGAAGTCGAGCACGCGGGCGATGTCGGCACCCTCCCCGGCCGGGAAGCGGAACACCTGCAGCTTGTCGGCGGCGGCGAACAGGATGCCGACGAAGTCCCGTTTGGCGTGGCGGGCCTGATCGAGGAGGGCCAGGGCGCACCCCTTGGCCCACGCCTCCCGGGTGACCCCGCCCGGCCCCTCCACGTACATGGAGTGCGAGGTGTCCACGCACGCGATGACGGCGCCCTTGCCGGTGCTCTGCTCGCCCTGGCTGTCGTAGAGCATCAGTTCCCCGGCGGCGTAGCGCGCGGCGAACACCGCCCGCAGCCCGGGCAGGCCCAGGTCGGCGAGTTCGGAGGGGATCACCCGGGAGAGGTCGTCGCCGAGCGTGACGCCGATCAGTTCACCGGTGGCGTTCTCCACCTTGCGGGCGCGCTCGCCGTCGGCCATCTGCCGGAAGCGGCCGATCAGTTCGGCCCACTGCGCGAGGCGGCTGCTGCGCAGCCGCTCGGCGAGCCGCGCCCGTTGCTCGTACGGCAGCCGCTCCAACTCCCCGGGGCCGACACCCCAGGCCCGCATCATGGCGCCCTCGTCCCGCACGGCCCGGGCTGCGCTCGCCGCGGCGCCTCGCGTGGCGACACGCACACCGGGAGCCGCCGCCCCGAGAGCCTGCCCGGCATCCCGGGACGCCTCGCGCGCGGCTGCTTCGGCGGACTCGGCGGCTGTGATCGCCAGTCGCAGGGCGTCCGCGGCAGGGGCGGGTACGGTGCCTTCCTCATCGGCCCCCTCTGCGGCCCGCTGGAGGGCCTCGCCCACGGCGGCCGCCGCGTCCCCGGCGCCCTGCTCGGCCTCGTCCGCCCGCTCGGCTCGCTCCTGCGCGTCGCGGGAGTGGTCGAGGAGCCGGCGCAGCGCGGGGGCCTGGGCGAGTACGGCCATGGCGGCGGCGTAAGGGTCGCCGGTCGTCTCCCGGTGCAGCTCGGCGAACTCCGGTGACTCCATCAGAGAGGCGATGACCTGGTGGTTGACCAGCCGCGACGGGGCCATCCGCGCACGCTCGCGAAGGCGCGGCCCTGCCTTGTACGCGGCCAGGAACACGTCGGTCAGGAGGTCCGTGGCGTGGTCGTGCCGCCGGCTCAGCTCTTCGGCGAGCTCGCGCAGTCCGGCCGACTGGTCGAGGGTGTCGCGCCACGCAATCTGTTCGAACCGGTCCGCGACCACGGCCGCGGTGTGCCGCACGGGACAGGCGGTCGCCGTACCGAGCCATCCCCCGGCCCGGTGCGTCAGCTCGTCGAGTCTGCTCGGTGTCTCGTCCATGCGTCCGCTCCTGATGTTCAGAGCTGGGCCTGCACCATGTTCGCGTCCATGCCGAGTGCCTCGGTGAGGACGCGGGTGCGGTCGGCGCGCTGGCGGTCGGTGATCCGGTTGATGGCTGCGGTGTGTCGCTCGGGGCCGGCGGTCGC
>NZ_JBFAJT010000002.1:122854-293678 GCF_040655335.1 Streptomyces sp. NPDC050439 | reverse complement strand
GCGGTCGGCGCGCTGGCGGTCGGTGATCCGGTTGATGGCTGCGGTGTGTCGCTCGGGGCCGGCGGTCGCCGCACCGAGCCACCTCCCGGCCCGGTGCGTCAGCTCGTCGAGTCTGCTCGGTGTCTCGTCCACGCGTTCGCCCCTGACGTTCAGAGCTGGGCCTGCACCATGTTCGCGTCCATGCCGAGTGCCTCGGTGAGGACTCGGGCACGGACGGCGCGCTGGCGGCCGGTCACCCGGTCGATGGCTGCGGTGGAGCGGCCCGCTCCGGCCGCCTCCGCGCGCAGCGTCTCCAGACGCTTGCCCGCCATGGCGAGCTTGTTGTGGGCCTTCTTGATGACCCAGTCGCTCAGCGCCTCGCGGGACTGCCCGGCCATCGCGTCGAGCTGGGTCTCTATCTCCTCGATGGCGTCGGCAAGGTCGAGCGCCTCCTTCGCGTCGGGGTTGACCAGCTGCAGCACCTCGCGCTCGACGGTCGGGCGCTCGGCGGGGGAGTCCCACAGCACATGGGTCAGGACCGACAGGTCGCTCTCGGCCACCGCCGGGCGGTCGTCGAGATATGCGGACGCCTGGAGCAGGCCCACCGCCTGCCGCCACCGGCGGTCGGAGGCGACGAGTTCCTTGCGGCGCAGGGCGGCCCGCAAAGTGCACACCGCGTCCACGATCACGTCGGGGACGGCCACGGCCGGGACGGCTTCGGCCACAGCGTGCTGCAACGCGCCCAGTGCGACCGTGGTCCGCTGCGGCGCCGCGGGCCGGCCGACGGCGGAGCGCACCAGCGCGGCGAAGTTCGAGGGGTCCGCGAGATAGCCGACCTCGATCCGCACCAGGAGCCGGTCGTAGATCGCGGCGGAGTCCTCCCCGGCGGGCAGTTCGTTGCTCGCCGTGATGGCCCCGATCAGCGGGCAGCGGATCGGCTCGCCGCCGCTCTCGGGGTGATAGATCCGCTCGTTGAGGAAGCCCAGCGTCTCGTTCAGGGCCGCCGTGGAGCACTTGAAGATCTCGTCGATGAACGCCACATGCGCGGTCGTGGCACGGCCCTCGAAGACCTGGCGGTACTCGCCCCTGGCCAGCGCGGCGACATCGACGGGACCGAACATCCGGGTCGGCGCGGTGAACTTCGACAGCAGGATCTCCCAGTACGAAGCGCCGTCGACCCGGCCCGTGA
The DNA here is from genome assembly GCF_040655335.1 of Streptomyces sp. NPDC050439. Taxonomy (NCBI): domain Bacteria; kingdom Bacillati; phylum Actinomycetota; class Actinomycetes; order Kitasatosporales; family Streptomycetaceae; genus Streptomyces; species Streptomyces sp. NPDC050439. Next base: position 292,510 of record NZ_JBFAJT010000002.1, on the reverse strand, counting down.
GCTCGCGGGCCATCTCGGACTTCGCGGTGCCCGGCGGGCCGAGGATCAGCGAGTGCTGTCCGGCGAGCAGCGTCACCACCAGCGTCCGCACCACGTCGGCCCGCTCGTAGAAACGGTCCGACAGCTCGTCACTGATCGCCCGCAGCCTCTCGGCCGTGTCCTGCGCTTCCGGTGCCCCCACCAGTTCCCCTTCACTTTCCGTACGGCCCGTACGGCCCGTACGGCCCGTTCGCCCGAGCACGATAGCCGTGTAGATCTCTCCCAGTGGGAACCCGGGGGCGTTGAACGTGCGTCCGGCCGACTCCGGGAGGCGTGTGGTCCTGCGCGCCGTTACGTTGAGCGTGGCCGGTCATCTATCGGAAGGAACAGCCATGGGCGACCCCGAGGTGCACCCGGCCTCACCCGCCGAACCACCCTCCGACGCCGAACTGCAGGAGCTGGCACGGTACTGGCGGGCGGCGAACTACCTCTCGGTGGGCCAGATCTACCTGATGGACAACGCCCTCCTGCGACGCCCCCTCGCCGTCGAGGACATCAAGCCACGCCTCCTCGGCCACTTCGGCACCTCGCCCGGCCTCAACCTCGTGCACGCCCACCTCAACCGGGTCATCAAGGCGCGGAACCTGGACACCATCTGCGTCTGGGGCCCCGGACACGGCGGGCCCGCCGTCCTGGCCAACTCCTGGCTCGACGGCACGTACACCGAGACCTACCCCGACATCACCCGCGACGAAGAGGGGATGACCCGCCTCTTCCGCCAGTTCTCGTTCCCCGGCGGAGTGCCGAGCCATGTCGCCCCCGAGACGCCCGGCTCCATCCACGAGGGCGGCGAGCTCGGCTACTCCCTCTCGCACGCCTATGGAGCCGCTTTCGACAACCCGGACCTGCTGTCGGTGTGCGTCATCGGCGACGGAGAGTCCGAGACCGGGCCGCTGGCCGCCTCCTGGCACTCCAACACCTTCCTGGACCCGGTGCACGACGGCGCGGTGCTGCCCGTCCTGCACCTGAACGGCTACAAGATCGCCAACCCGACGATCCCGGCCCGGCTGCCCCAGGAGCAGCTCGACGACCTGATGCGCGGCTACGGGTACGAGCCCGTGCACGTCACCGGCGACGACCCCATGGCGGTCCACCGCGACTTCGCCGTCGCCCTCGACCGCTGCCTGGACCGCATCGCGGCGATCCAGCGCGAGGCCAGGGCCGCCGGGGACGCCGAGCGAGCCAAGGACGCCCCCGCACCCCGCTGGCCCATGATCGTGCTGCGTACCCCGAAGGGCTGGACCGGCCCCAAGACGGTGGACGGCAAGCCGGTGGAGGGCACCTGGCGCGCGCACCAAGTGCCGCTCTCCAACGTCAGGGAGAGCGCCGAACACCGCCGGCAGCTGGAGGAGTGGCTGCGCTCCTACCGCCCCGAGGAACTGTTCGACGCCCAGGGGCGCCCGGCGGCCGGACTCGTCGACATCGCCCCGTCGGGCAAGCTGCGCCTGGGCGCCAACCCGCACGCCAACGGCGGGCTGCTCCTGCGCTCGCTGCCGCTGAAGCCGCTCGAGGAGTTCGCGGTCGACGTGGAGAAGCCGGGCGCCACCCTGAACGAGCCGACGCGGGTACTCGGCGGTTATCTGCGCCAAGTGATGGCCGACACCGCAGAGCGGCGCGACTTCCGGCTCGTCGGCCCGGACGAGACGGCGTCCAACCGGCTCGACGACGTCTACGGGGCGTCCGGAAAGGCCTGGCAGGAAGAGATCCACGACGTCGACGAACACCTCACCCGGCACGGGCGGGTGATGGAGATCCTCTCCGAGCACACCTGCCAAGGCTGGCTGGAGGGTTATCTGCTGACGGGCCGTCACGGGCTGTTCTCCTGCTACGAGGCGTTCGTGCACATCGTCGACTCGATGGTCAACCAGCACATCAAATGGCTGCGCACCACCCGCGAGTTGCCCTGGCGGGCACCGATCGCCTCGCTCAACTACCTGCTGACCTCCCACGTGTGGCGCCAGGACCACAACGGCTTCTCGCACCAGGACCCGGGCTTCATCGGACACGTCCTCAACAAGAGCCCGGAGGCCGTACGCGTCTACCTGCCCCCGGACACCAACACGCTGCTGTCCACCGCAGAGCACTGCCTCGCCTCACGTGACTACGTGAACGTGATCGTGGCCGGCAAGCAGCCCGGCTTCGACTGGCTGAGCCTCGACGACGCACGCGCCCACTGCGCGCGGGGCGCCGGGGTGTGGACCTGGGCCGGCACGGAAGCCCCCGACCAGGAGCCGGACGTCGTCCTTGCCTGCGCCGGGGACGTGCCCACCCTGGAGGTGCTCGCCGCCGCGAGCCTGCTGCGCAGCCACCTGCCGGAGCTCGCGGTGCGCGTGGTCAACGTGGTGGACATCGCGCGGCTGATGCCGGAGGGCGAGCATCCGCACGGCATGCCGGACGCGGAGTTCGACGCGCTGTTCACCCGCGACAAGCCGGTCATCTTCGGCTTCCACGGCTACCCGTGGCTGGTGCACCGCCTTGCCTACCGTCGTGCGGTCCACCCCCACCTGCATGTCCGCGGCTACAAGGAACGCGGCACGACCACCACGCCCTTCGACATGGTCGTCGCCAACGACCTGGACCGCTTCCGCCTGGTCATGGACGTCGTCGACCGGGTCCCTGGCCTGGGCGTGCGCGCGGTCGAGGTACGCCAGCGGATGCAGGACGCGCGGCTGCGCCACCACGCCTACGTCCGTGCGCACGGCGTGGACCTGCCGGAGGTACGGGACTGGTCCTGGCAGGACTGACGAGGTCGCTGCCCGGCTGATGGAGGATGGGGCGGGTCGGCATCGGCATCGGCGTCCGGTGCGACGGGGCGAGGGGTACATCAAGCATGCGAAGAGCCACGCGCACAGTGACGGCTGTCGCCGTCGTCGGCCTGCTGGCCGGCTGCTCGGCTCAGGACTCCGACTCCGCGCGGAACGAGGAGCGGCGGCACACCTACTGTTCCGCGCTGGGGAGTTGGCAGCAGGAGAAGGGCGAGGCGGCAGGCAGCGAGGGTTTCGGCGGCCCCACGGTCGTCGCCGCCGCCAAGCAGCTGAACCAGAACGGGCTCGACCGGGACGGCAGCCGCATTCTCGAAGACACCACGCGGGCGGTCGGCGGCGACACGGACGCCGAGTGGCGCGCCGTCTCCTATTGCGACGACGTGGGCTACGAGACCTTGATGAAGGCGGGCCGGGCAGGCTGATCAGCCGTCGAATATCGCGTGCCGTGGCGTCGACGACGGTGCAGACTCGCCCCATGGCTGACATGGGGGCGTTCCGGGATGCGGTCACCGACTGGGCGGCCGGCGGGCCCGGCGAGACGGCGCGTGAGCTGGCCGTGCGGGCCGGGGTGCGGACGGCGGTGCTGCTCGAGGGCCCGAGCGACCGCGAGGCCGTCGAGGCACTGGCCTCGCGGCGCGGTCGCGACCTGGCCGCCGAGGGGGTGTGCGTCATCGCGATGGGCGGCGCGATGAGCATCGGCCGCTACACCGAGCTCCTCGGGCCGCCCGGTCTCGGCCTGCGCTTGGCAGGACTGTGCGATGTGGGCGAACAGGGCTTCTACGACCGCGGTCTCGAGCGGGCCCGCGCGCCGCGCCAAGGTTTCTTCGTCTGCGTGGCGGACCTGGAGGACGAACTCATCCGCGCGCTGGGCACGGCGAGGGTCGAGGACATCGTCCGGGACGGGGGCGACCTGCGGGCCTGGCAGACCTTCCTGCGCCAGCCGGCGCAGCACGACCGCCCCCGGGAACAGCAGTTGAGGCGCTTCCTCGGAACGAAGAAGGGCCGAAAGATCCGCTACGGCCGCCTCCTCGTCGAGGCCCTCGACCCGGCGCTGACACCAGCCCCGCTCGACGACCTCCTGGCGAGCTTGTGAGCCGGGTCAGAAGGGCATGCGGCCGCGGGTCCGTCGGCCGGCCGAGCCACTGCGGCCCACGGCCTTGGAACTGCTGCGGAACGGCTTGCTGAAGATCCGGCCCAGGATGCCGGGAGCCTTGCTCCCGGCGCGCGAACCGGCTCCCAGAGTGCGCTGGGTTCCCCGCTCGGGGTGCCGGGAAAGACGCGGCACGAAGAACGCGAGAACGGCCAGAACGATACAGACAGCGACTATGCCGACAATGATCACGAAAGGCTCCCTGTGTCGAGGCGTGAGTGCCGTGTGCCCGGCAGGGCGCGGTGTATGCGCGGGGGCCCGACCGGCCCGGCGCGGCGACCGGTACAGTCGGCTCGCCGCTCAGCCCGTGCCGGACCGGGCGCGGCCTGATGACTCCCTTCGCGTACCGGCCAGGTGACACCATGACCAGCACGCAGGAACCGCCCGAGCTGACCCCGGACACGCGGGGTGAGGCAGGCGCGCCGTCCGTGGAGGACCGCGTCACGCGCATACGACGGCGCCTCGAGCGGCTGATAGGCATCGCGGCGACCGAGGGCAACTCGCTCACGCCCCTGCGCAACGGCGACGAGATCTTCGCGGCCATGCTCGCCGGTATCCGCCGGGCCGAGCACACCGTGGACATGATGACCTTCGTGTACTGGAAGGGTGACATCGCTCACCAGTTCGCCGAGGCGCTCGCGGAGCGGGCCCGTGCCGGGGTGCGGGTGCGGTTGCTCCTGGACGGGTTCGGCAGCCGGCTGATCGAGAGCGAGCAGCTCGAGGAGATGGACCGGGCGGGGGTGCAGGTGGCGTGGTTCCGCAAGCCGCTGTACCTGTCCCCGCTCAAGCAGAATCACCGCTGCCACCGCAAGGTTCTCGTCGTCGACGAGGAGAGCGCGTTCACGGGCGGTGTGGGAATCGCGCAGGAGTGGTGCGGCAACGCGCGCAACGAGAACGAGTGGCGCGACACCCATGTCGAGGTCCGCGGGCCCGCGGTGGATGGCATCGCCGCGGCGTTCGCGCAGAACTGGGCGGAGAGCCACGACGAACTCTTCGACGAGCGCGACCGGTTCATCGAGCAGCGCCCGCAGGGCGACGCCATCGTGCAGGTGGTGCGCGGCTCGGCCAGCCTCGGCTGGCAGGACATGCAGACCCTGATCCGGGTGATGCTGGAGTCGGCCGAGGAGCGTGTCCGGCTGTCCACCGCGTACTTCTCCCCGGACGCGTACTTCATCGAGCTGCTGTGTGACACCGCGCGGCGCGGCGTCGTGGTGGAGATCCTGCTGCCGGGACCGCACACCGACAAGAGGGTGAGTCACCTCGCCGGCCAGCACTATTACGAGGACCTCACCGCGTGCGGGGTGAAGATCTTCCAGTACCAGCCGACGATGATGCACGCCAAGATCATCACGGTGGACGGCGTCGCCTCGCTCATCGGCTCGACGAACTTCAACCGCCGCTCCCTCGATCACGACGAGGAAGTCATGCTCGCGGTCCTCGACCCGGAGGTCACCGCGACGCTCGACGGGCACTTCGACGACGACGTGACGGTCAGCGACCTGATCCGGCCGGGCCGCTGGAAGAGACGCTCGGTGCTGCAACGGGCCCGCGAACTCTCCGTACGCCCGATCCGCCGCTTCCTCTGACGAGCCCGAATCAGGGCGCCGGGGTGCCGCGGGCCCGCCGCTTCAGGTCAGCCGGTGATGGCTCCGGTGTACTCCGGGAAGTCCAGGTTCGCGGCCTCGCTGCTGCGCTGCACCGTGACGATGATCTTCTTGCCGTACTTCGTCTCCAGCACGTTGTCGTTGGTCTTCGTCGCGGAGACCCCCGGGGCCAGGCGCCCTTCGAGCGGTTCGGCCCCCTTTTCGAACGCGGTCTGCGCGGCCTCGCCGCCCTTTGTGGCGCCCTCGACGATGAGGGAGATGTCGTCGAGGGCGACGGCCGACTTGCCGGAGTTCGTCAGCTTCAGCCGCACGCGGAAGTCGGTGTTGCCGGGCTCGGCGGACTCCATCAGCTCGGCGTCGTGGTCCGTGAACACCTTCGCCTCGGTGACGGACACCTTCAGGCCGTCGGGCCACGTGTAGGACTCGCCGAACTCCAGGCCCGTCGCCTTCTTTTCGGCTCCGTCCGCTTCGGCGTCCGCGCCCTCGTCGGAGCAGTGCTTCGTCCAGTCGGCCTGACTGATGTTCTCGTCCGCGCAGTCGACCTTCTCGGCGGCCGAGTCCTTCGAGCCGTTCACCGACTTCGAGTCGGCCTTGTCGCCGTCCCCGCCGCCGCACGCGGTCAGAGCGGCCAGCAGCATGGCGGCCACAGCCGCAGTAGCGCGAACGCGCATATGTCCCCCCAAAGTTGTGCCAGGCGGAACACGGTAGATCACCCGCGGTTGAAACGTGGAGTACGTGATCAGGTCGTGACGCGTGTCGCCGTAGCCTCGAGGAGGCAGAACGGTTCCGCCCGCGTCAGCGGGGTCACCGAGGTGAGGGTCAGGTCCGCCCTGCGGCACAGATCCTCGAAATCGCGTCGTGTCCGCTCCCTGCCGCCCACGTTGACCATCATGTTGAGGTCGGTGAGATACGTGAGGCCGGCGGTCTCCGCGTCGACGACCTCGGGCAGGACCGGCTCCACGATCAGCACGCGTCCCGAAGGCGGCAGCACCTCGCGGCAGTGGCGCAGGATCGCGACCGCCTGCTCGTCGGACCAGTCGTGCAGGATGCTCTTGATCAGAAAGGCGTCGGCGCCTTCGGGAACCGAGTGGAAGAAGTCCCCGGCCACCAAGGAGCAACGCCCCGCGACCCCTTGGCGCTCCAGCGTCGCCGGAGCCTGCGCCAGACCCTCCTCCGTGTCGTAGATGACGCCGGTCAGGGAGGGGTGCTCGCGGAGCACCGCGCTCAGCAGGGTGCCGTCTCCGCCGCCTACATCCGTCACCGTGGTGAAGCGCCCGAAGTCGTAGGCGTGCGGCAGGACGGCGGCGGTCGCCCGGACGGCCTGGCTCATGGCCGCGTTGAACTCCGCGGACAGGTCGGGGGAGTCCTTGAGGTGGGCGAAGAAGTCCTTCCCGAAGATCGCGTCGAACGCGACGTCTCCGGTGCGGACGCTGTCGTCCAGGTGCTCCCAGGCACGCAGCATCGTCGGCTCGGTGAACATCCGTACCAGCGAGGTGATCGAGTCGGGGCGCCCGGGGTCCAGCGTCGCGCCCGCCGGGGTCACCGAGAACGAGCCCGCGGTGTGTTCGCGCAGCAGCCCGAGGCTCGCCAGGGCGCGCAGCAGCCTGGTCATGGGCTGGGGGCGGGCCCCGGCCTCGGCGGCCACTTCGGCTGCCGTCCGCTCCTTGTCGCCGATCAGTTCCATCACCCGCAGCCGGACGGCGGCGCGCACGGTCTGCGCGGCGAGGCTTCCGAACACGAGCTGGGCGACCAGCTCCCGGGCGCCCTCGTCCCGGACGCCCTCGGAGTCGCTGTCGTTCGTCGTGGTGTCGTCGTACGCCATCGTTGCTTCCCTTCGACTGATGCTGACGCCCCTTGGTCGTGCGCCCTCAGCCTCGCCGAAGCGGGAAGCGGCCGTATTGGACGAATGTTCCCTCCGGCGCACGACCGGAAGTGATGTCCGGATGCGATGTCCGGATGTGACAGAGAACCGTCATTGCGGCCATCGGCCGGCGCCGTGAGGATGGGGGCATGCCCACTCCGCACCGTGTCGTCATCGCGGTCTTCCCCGATGTCGACCTCCTCGACGTCACAGGACCGGCCGAGGTCTTCGCCCTGGCCGGCCGGGAGACCGCGGGCCGCGCCGGCTACCAGGTCCGCCTCGCGGGGCCGGTCGCCGGTGAGGTCCGTACGTCGGCGGGGGTGCGGCTGGTGGCCGACCTGGGTTTCGACGAGGTCCGCGGGCAGGTGGACACCCTTCTGGTGCCCGGCGCGGTCGACATGACCGACAAGGGCCCGGTCGCCCGCATCGACGCGGACGTCGTGGACTGGGTGAAGGCGACCGCTCCGCAGGCCCGCCGGGTGGCTTCGGTGTGCGTGGGCGCGCACGTGCTCGCCGCAGCCGGACTCCTCGACGGGAAGACGGCGACGACCCACTGGTCGACGGCCGCCCAGCTCGCCGCCGAGCACCCGGCCGTCGTCGTCGACCCCGACCCCATCTTCGTGCGCACCGACCGGGGCCGGTTGTGGACCGGGGCCGGGATCAGTGCCTGCCTGGATCTCGCCCTGGCGCTCGTGGCCGAGGACCAGGGCGAGGAAGTGGCCCTCGCGGTGGCCCGGCAACTGGTCATGTACCTCAAGCGCCAGGGCGGTCAGAGCCAGTTCTCCGTGCCCCTCAGCCGCCCCGCCTCCGCCCGCCGTGACATCGACGAACTGCGGCTTTGGATCGCCGAGCACCTCGACGGGGATCTGTCGGCGGCGGCACTGGCGGCCCGGATGTGCCTGAGCGAACGGCACTTCGCCCGGGTGTTCAAACAGGAGACGGGCACCAGCCCGGCGGACTACGTGGAAGCCGCCCGCGTCGAGGTGGCGCGCCGCCTCCTGGAGACCACCGACGGACCGCTCGACCACATCGCGACCGCCGCCGGGCTCGGCTCGGTGGAGACGCTGCACCGCGCGTTCAACCGGCAGCTCGCCACCACCCCGGCGGCCTACCGCCGCCGCTTCCGCATCCAGCCCACCTGATCGCACCACCCCTCAGGCACACCAACACACAGGCACACCAACACACAGGCACACGGGCGAGCCCCGCGGCTTCGCCATGCCTCATTCACGAAAGGTTCCGCACCTCATGAGCACACACACGAACCAGCCCTCCACCACCCTGCGCGCCGTGATCGGCCTGGACGTCCAGCCGCCGCGGCTGAGCGAATCCGCACTGATCCTGATCGACTTCCAGAACACCTACCGCACCGGCGTCATGGCTCTGCCCGGCGCCGAGGAGGCCCTCGCGGCAGGGGCCCGCCTCCTGGAGCGGGCCCGTGCCGCGGGCACCCCGGTCGTCCACGTCCTCAACGACGGGGGCGAAGGCACTCCCTACGACATCCGCGCGGACATCGGGGCCATCAGCGACGAGGTCGCCCCGGTGGAGGGCGAGGCAGTCGTGGTCAAGCAGTTCCCCAACTCCTTCCACGCCACCGACCTGGAGAAGACGCTGACCGATCTGGGCATCGCCCCGGGCAGCGGCAAGGACCTGGTCCTCGCCGGCTTCATGACGCACATGTGCGTCAACTACACCGCTCAGGGCGCCTTCAACCTCGGCTACCGCCCCACGGTGGTCGCCGAAGCCACCGCCACCCGCGCGCTCACCGCCCCGGACGGCACCGTCCTGCCCGCCGCCGCGCTCCAGAGTGCCGCGCTGACCACCATCACCGATCTGTTCGGCATCGTCGTGCCCACTGTCGAGGCGCTCCCCGCCTGAGTGCGGGGCCTGCGGGGCGCGGGATGACACAGGGGGTTCACATCGTGTCGTAGGACACGTCATTACCCGGCTTCGTCCTGGGTAGGGAGTGCGTGATCGCCTGGGCTCGCGCCCGGGAAGCAACACCGGAACCACGGAGGTACCCATGTCCTCGAAGCGACGTCGCAAGAAGAAGGCCCGCCGCAAGAACGGCGCGAACCACGGCAGCCGCCCCCAGTCCTGACGACGGGCGCGGCGATCGGGGGCGGCACCCTTTGGTGCCGCCCCCGAAGCATGTCCTGACCAGGCCGACCACGACCTGACCGCGGACCGGACCGGTCAGGAATCGAGAAGCGCCGGCCGTCGAGCCCCGCCTAGCGTGAACTCCATGGACGTCACCATTCACGCGAGCTTCCTCCCGCACAGCGACCCGGACGCCTCCCTGGCCTTCTACCGCGACTGCCTCGGCTTCGAGGTCCGCCACGACATCGGATACGACGGGATGCGCTGGATCACCGTCGGCCCCGCGGACCAGCCCGGCACCTCGATCGTCCTGCAGCCCCCGGCCGCCGACCCCGGCATCACCGATGCCGAGCGCCGCACCATCGACGAGATGATGGCCAAGGGGACCTACGCCGGCATCCTCCTGACCACCGCCGACCTGGAAGGCACCTTCGCCCGGCTGCGGGCCGAGAACGCCGAGATCGTCCAGGAGCCGACCGAGCAGCCCTACGGCGTACGCGACTGCGCCGTCCGCGACCCCGCCGGCAACATGCTCCGCATCCAGGAGCTGCGCTGAGGGCGGCGGCCCCGCGATCGTGCGGCCTCCGATCGCGCGGCCCCGATCCGGCGCCGCAAGCGGAAGGGCAGCGACCCGTTGCCGCGATCACGCCGACGAAGTAGAACCTGACGTAGTGCTCGACGAAGATCGGATCGAGCCAGGCGACAACGACGGAGACCGCGCGGGCGGCTCCGCCCGACAGATGGAGAGACCATGAGCCCGGCCAAGAGAAAGACCACGCAGTCGCCTGCGCTCCACGCCGCCGACAGCCACGACTTGATCCGTGTGCACGGCGCGCGTGTGAACAACCTCAAGGACGTCAGCATCGAGCTCCCCAAGCGGCGCCTGACGGTGTTCACCGGCGTCTCCGGGTCGGGCAAGAGCTCACTGGTGTTCAGCACGATCGCCGCGGAGTCACAGCGGATGATCAACGAGACGTACAGCGCCTTTGTGCAGGGCTTCATGCCGACGCCGGCGCGCCCCGAGGTCGACGTACTCGACGGTCTGACGACGGCGATCATCGTCGACCAGCAGCGGATGGGCGCCGACCCCCGCTCCACGGTCGGCACCGCCACCGACGCCAACGCGATGCTGCGCATCCTCTTCAGCCGGCTCGGCAAGCCGCAGATCGGCCCGCCCAGCGCGTACTCCTTCAACACCGCGTCGGTCAGGGCGAGCGGCGGGATCACCGTCGAACGCGGCGACGCCAAGACCAAGACCGTGAAGGCCACCTTCAACCGCACCGGCGGCATGTGTACGCGCTGCGAGGGCCGGGGCAGCGTCTCCGACATCGACCTCACGCAGCTCTACGACGACTCCAAGTCGCTCGCCGAGGGCGCGTTCACCATCCCCGGCTGGAAGTCCGACAGCCAGTGGACCGTGCAGGTCTACGCCCAGTCCGGCTTCGTCGACCCGGACAAGCCGATCCGCAAGTACACCAAGAAGGAACTGCGGGACTTCCTCTACGGGGAGCCGGTCAAGGTCAAGGTCAACGGCGTCAACCTCACCTACGAGGGGCTGATCCCCAAGATCCAGAAGTCGTTCCTCTCCAAGGACAAGGAGGGGATGCAGCCGCACATCCGGGCCTTCGTGGAGCGCGCGGTCACCTTCACGACCTGTCCCGAGTGCGATGGCACCCGTCTCAGTGAGGGGGCCCGGTCCTCGAAGATCAAGAGAATCAGCATCGCCGACGCCTGCGCCATGGAGATCCGCGACCTCGCCGAGTGGGTCCGCGGCCTCAAGGAACCGTCCGTGGCGCCGCTGCTCACCGCGCTGCAGCAGACCCTCGACTCGTTCGTGGAGATCGGCCTCGGCTACCTCTCGCTCGACCGGCCCGCGGGCACGCTGTCGGGCGGCGAGGCCCAGCGCGTCAAGATGATCCGCCACCTCGGCTCCTCGCTCACCGACGTCACGTACGTCTTCGACGAGCCCACCATCGGCCTGCACCCCCATGACATCGAGCGAATGAACAAGCTGCTCCTCCGTCTGCGGGACAAGGGCAACACGGTGCTCGTCGTCGAGCACAAGCCCGAGGCCATCGCGATCGCCGACCACGTCGTCGACCTCGGGCCCGGCGCCGGCACGGCGGGCGGAGCCGTCTGCTTCGAGGGCACCGTCGACGGGCTGCGGGCCAGCGACACCGTCACCGGCCGTCACCTCGACGACCGTGCGTCCCTCAAGGAAGCCGTCCGGGAGCCCACCGGCACGCTGGAGATCCGCGGTGCCACCCGCCATAACCTGCAGGGCGTCGACGTCGACATCCCGCTCGGGGTGCTGTGCGTGGTCACCGGCGTGGCGGGCTCCGGCAAGAGCTCCCTGATCCATGGCTCCGTCCCCGCGTCGGCGGGGGTGATCTCGGTCGACCAGGCGCCCATCAAGGGCTCGCGGCGCAGCAACCCGGCGACGTACACCGGGCTCCTGGAGCCGATCCGCAAGGCCTTCGCCAAGGCCAACGACGTGAAGCCGGCGCTGTTCAGCGCCAATTCCGAGGGCGCCTGCCCGACCTGCAACGGCGCGGGCGTCATCTACACCGACCTGGGGATCATGGCCAGTGTCGAGACCCCCTGCGAGGACTGCGAGGGGAAGCGGTTCCAGCCCGCGGTCCTCGAATACACCTTCGGTGGCCGGGACATCAGCGAGGTGCTCGCGATGTCCGTGGCCGAGGCGGAGGAATTCTTCGGCGCGGGTGAGGCGCGCACCCCGGCCGCGCACAAGATCCTGGAGCGGCTCTCCGACGTGGGGCTCGGCTACCTCAGCCTCGGCCAGCCGCTCACCACGCTGTCCGGCGGCGAGCGCCAGCGGCTCAAGCTGGCCACCCACATGGCGGAGAAGAGCGGGGGGCAGCAGATCTTCGTGCTGGACGAGCCGACGACCGGCCTGCACCTCGCCGACGTGGAGCAGCTGCTCGGGCTGCTGGACCGTCTCGTCGAATCGGGGAAGTCGGTCATCGTCGTCGAGCACCACCAGGCGGTCATGGCGCACGCCGACTGGATCATCGACCTCGGCCCCGGCGCGGGACACGACGGCGGCAAGATCGTCTTCGAGGGCACGCCCGCGGATCTCGTCGCGGAGCGCTCCACGCTCACCGGCGAGCACCTCGCGGCTTACGTCGGCTGACGGCTGACGGCTGACACCCGGGCCGGGCGCAGAGTATGGACCGGCGAGCTGCCGCGCGGCCGACTCGCACCGATCTGTCACTCAAACGTGTGCCGCACTTTCAAGAGCGACACTGACGCCGAAGGTCGGCGTTGAATGGGTGCGAGCACCAATTCGAGGACCGCGCCCAGACGATCCATGGAGTCAGTGACCTGCCTCCGACGCTCCATTAAGCCCGTGGCATAGGCATGCCGCGGGCTTAATGCCGGACACGGGCGCATTCCTGAAGTGCCGGGAGCGGAAAGGATCGTTGGACTGCGCATGAGCGATGCGGGGAACGGGGTCCCTTCGCCGCGGCCGCCCCGTGCCGAGACCAGGACCGGCGGCGGCGGGGAGCCTGCTTCGCAGTCCCCGATCTATGACGCGCTGGTACGTGAGTGGCAGGCCCAGAACCGTGAGGTGCCGCGTGCTCCCGCCCCGCGCTCACGCTGGGAGCGCGTCGACCCGCAGGACCTCTTCCACCGGGGCTGAGCGGCTGTGCTGTCGTCGCCGGGGGCGGGGCGCGATGAACTGCCGTGCCCCGTCACGTGAGAGGCGTCGCCGGCTGGGCATGGGTGCTGAGCCAGCGGCAGATCGCGAGGGCGACGGTGTCGTCGAGCGTGCTCAGCGCGTCGATGGCCTTGGCGTCATCGGGGTGGGGAGGGATGCCGGCCGTGGTGAGCGTCGCGTGCAGGCTCAGGCGGTGTCGGTCGCGGGGCGTGAGAACGGTCGGGGCGGCCATGTCCAGGCGCTGCGCCGGGTCGGGCGGCGGCAGCAGGAAGTCGGCCTCCGCGTCCCAGTCGACGGTCGGCAGGATGGTGGCGGGTGAAGTCATGGCGGCTTCCTCACGACGTGCGGGCAATGCCTGTGCCGGTGAGGAAGCGGTCGGGCGGCCATCTGGTTGCACCGGGCCCCTCACGACACCCGAACGCGGTAATCGCCGGGCGCCGGGCCATATGAACTGCTCGCGAGGTCCGTTGAGCACTCCTACCAACGGAGTAGACACAAGTCCCCTACATGGCACGTGAGTTGGAGACGTTCGGACCTTCCGGATGAGTCGCGGGCAGGGCCCACCAGGACAAGATCGGTCACGTCCCGCAATGCCGCATTGTCCATCGGAAGGATCGTCCGCATGCAAAGACGACCGCTCGTACCGCTGTTGGCGGTGAGCGTGATGGCGGCTCTGGCGCCCGGCCTGGCCGCGACCCCGGCAAGCGCGAGCCCATCGGCCCGCTCGGCACCCGCCGCCGCGGCAGCCGAGGCCCTGCGTCCGTACACCCGGCAGAAGCTGGTCTGGAAGGCGTGCGGCGACGGCGCCCCCGCCGCCCTGCGGTGCGCGACCCTGAAGGTTCCGCTGGACTACCGCGCCCCCGGCGGCCGGCAGATCGACGTCGCGATATCCCGGCTCAGGACCAGCGCCCCCGGCAAGCGCCACGGCGTACTGCTCTCCAACCCGGGCGGCCCGGGCGGCCCCGGCCTGGAGATGCCGCTCGAACTGGACCGGCAGCTGCCCCAGCGGGTGAAGGACCGGTACGACCTCATCGGGTTCGACCCCCGGGGTATCGGCAGGAGCACACCCGTCCGGTGCGGGATCAGCGCCGAGGAGAACACGCTGCTGCGCCCGCTGCGGACGTTCGACAAGAACGTCGTATGGGCCAAGACCGTGGCCGACAAGTGCCGTTCGAAGGCGGGGGACACCCTTCGGCACATCACCACCCGCAACACCGCGCGCGACATGGACGTCCTGCGGGCAGCCCTGGGCGAGCGCAGGATCTCGTACTACGGAGTCTCCTACGGCACCGCCCTCGGCGCCGTCTACACGCAGCTCTTTCCCCGGCGCGCCGACCGCTTCGTCCTCGACAGCGCCGTCGACCCCGAGCGGATGTGGCGCGAGATGTTCCGGGTCTGGACCACGGAGGCGGAGCGGGCGTTCGCGCGGTGGACGAAGTGGACCGCCGCGCGCGACGCGACCTACGGCCTGGGTGACACGCCGGCCGCGGTGAGCAAGACCTTCTGGGACGTGGTCGACAAGGCCGACCGGGACCCGATCGTCGTCGACGGGATCCCGCTCGACGGCGCCGGTGTGCGGGACCTGGTGCGGGCGGAGTTCTTCACCGTCCGCGACGCGGCCGAGCGGGTCGTGCGGCTGAAGGAGGCAGCCGGTGGCGGCGCGCAGGGCGCGGACCTCGCCGAGCCTCCGGAAGAGCCCGACATCTCGGCCACCCTGGCCGTGGTGTGCGGTGATGCGTCCTGGCCGAGCGACCCCGAGACGTACCGCGCGGACTCGGTCCGGGACGCGGCGCGGTATCCGCTGTACGGGGACTTCGCGGCGGGCGTCATGCCGTGTGCCTTCTGGGGCAAGCCAGTTGAGCCCGCCACCGAGGTGAACAACAAAGTCCCGGCGCTGATCGTCCAGAACGAGTGGGACTCGCAGACCCCGCTGGTCACCGCCCGCGCCATGCACCGCCAGCTGAAGGGCTCGCGCATGGTAACGGTCGACGAGGGCGAGGGTCATGGCGTCTACTCGACGAATCCGTGCGCGGATGCCACTGCCGACACCTATCTGGCCACCGGTAAGCTCCCGGCTGCCGACGTGACATGCCGGGCGACCCCGGGCGAGCGTCGCGCCGCGTCCTCGCTCCCGGCTCCCGGGCCCCTCGGCTGACCGCCGAAACCGCGTTCTGACAACGCCCGGAGCGGACGGCGGCGATTGTCTTCCGCTCCGGGTTATTTTGCCTGTTCCGGTGGAATTGTGGTGCGTGGAGCTGCGGCGGAATGAATCATTCCATGCCTATTCGACTAAAGCTTTACTTGTGAGTTAAATCACATCTCGCCAAGCAAATGATCATGATTTTGCATATCCACACGGCTGTGACCCGTGTGACAGGATGCGACGAGTTGCTTGGCTAGCTTTATTTCGGGGAGACAAGCATGCCGACGATGATTGTCATCGGTTACAGAGATGACCTGGACCAAGTTCTCCGGCGCAGGGGATTGGATCCCTGCTATATCGTGCAGGCGCCTTTCGGTGCTCCGAAGGGGCGACGCTTCAAGCGGGTCGCCGACATCGAAAACATCCAGGAAGTATGGCGTGCGGTACTTTCCGCGCAGGTCGACGATGTGGCGGGAGTGCTCACCGTCCACGAAATGGGCGTATTCAGTGCCACCTATTTGCGGCAGCAGCTGAATCTCCCCGGTAACATCGACTCGCGGTCCGCCCTGAATTTCCGGGACAAATATCTCCAGAAGAGCATGCTGCCGCCGCACGTAAAGCGGGCCCGCTGTCGGTACGTATCGAAGGACACTTCATTCCTGGAGCTCTCCAGGGAACTGGGTGACGTCTTCGTCATCAAGCCGGCGATCGGCGCCGGATCGCTGCGCACGAGCATCGTGCGATCTCCGGAAGAGCACGCGCGAGCCTTGGAACTCTTCCCGGGCCAGTCGGACGTCGAGATCGTCGCCGAGTCCTTCGTCGATGCCCCCGAGGTCTACATGGACGGCATCTGGCGAAACGGCCGTCTCCAGTGGTCGTCCATGAGCAGCAACCACATTGCGCCGCTCAGCGCCGTGCAGGGCGGCATCCTGTCCGCGCACATCCTGGACCGCAGACTGCATCCGGACCTGTTCCGGCAGGCCGAGCAGCTCGCCGGGGAAGCACTTGGCGGCCTCGGCGCACCGGACTGCGTGTTCCACATGGAGGCCTTCGCGCGGGAAGCCGGGCTGACGTTCGGCGAGTGCGCCATCCGGCTTCCGGGGGCGCTGTCCCCGCAGGTCAATCAACTGACCTTCGGTGTCGACCTCTTCGACGTGGAAATCAGCCTCGCGCTCGGCGAGGAGCCGGCGCGGATCCCGGACGGCCGGGTGCCCGACCGGTTCTATGGATACATTCTCCTGCGCCGCTCCGGCGACGGCACATTGACCCAACAGGATTTCGAGCGCAACTTCTCCTTCGACGAAATTACCTACCCCTTGTCGCCCGACGCGTCGATCGGCCCGTACGGCCGATACGGGCAGGCGATCGTCTCCGACCCGGACGAACTGAAGCTGCAGAAGACGATCGACGAGATCGTGCGCTTCAACGAGGTCGGCGCCTGACGATATCCGCCCACAGTCATGGTGATTTTCTCTGATCGGAGGTCGTCATCCCCATGCCGAAACCTATGTCGGAACCAATGCCGCAACCTATGCTGGATCAACGTCATGCTTCGACGCTCCCGCAATTGCTCGAGAGTGCGGCGCGGGACGCATCGCGAGGCATCACCTTCATCGGCGGGTCATTCCTCTCGTACGCCGAGTTGCGGGAGTGTGCTCGCCGGATCGCCCAAGGACTGCGCGACCATGGCACCGCACCGGGCGAGAGGGTATTGATTTCCGCCCACGATCCCGAGAATTTCTTCCGCGCTTTCTGGGGGTGCGTCCTGGCCGGTGTCGTGCCCTGCCCGGTCGCGCCGCCCGCCGACCCCGCCCGGTGGCGTACACAACTGGAGCACCTCCGCACGCTGTTGGCCGACCCGCTGGTGATCCTCTCCAAGGAGTCCCAGGGCGACCTGCCCGAAGTCGGGCTGCGAGCGCTGACGGTGGAGGAGCTGAGCCATGCCGCCGCCGACGACGACCAACCCCACGCGCCCGCCCCGGACGATCTCGCCGTACTGATGCTCACCTCCGGGTCCACCGGATCGAGCAAGGCGGTCAGGCTCACCCACGCCAACCTCCTCGCCGCGCAGGCCGGGAAGGCGGGGGCGCTGGACCTGGGGCCCGAGGACACGTCACTGAACTGGATATCGGCCGACCACATCGCCGCGATCGAGGCGAACCTGCTGCCGATGTTCAACGGAGCCGACCAGGTCATGGCGACTCCGGCCACGGTGCTCGCGAACCCCGTCGAATTCCTCCGGCTGCTCGCCGCCCACCAGGTGAGCGTCACGTTCACGCCCAACTTCCTGTTCGGGCAGATCAACCAGGCCCTCGCGCAACGCCCGCTCCCGCCGGGTGAGTTGGACCTGTCACGGGTGCGGCACATCATCTCCGGCGGCGAGGCCACCGTGACCGGTACCGTCCGGGCGTTCCTCGACGCCCTCGCGCCGCACGGCCTGCGCCAGGACGTGATCGTGCCCGCGTTCGGCATGACCGAGACCTGCGCGGGCAGCGTCTTCAACCGTAAGTTCGCCGCCCGCGACCTGGACACGGAATTCCCTCCGCTGGGCCGTCCCGTACGGGGCCTGCGCATCCGCGTCGTGGACGGCGACGGCACGGTCCTTTCCTCCACCGACGGGCCCACCACGGACGGGTCCGGCGAGGTGCAGCTGCGCGGCACGATGGTCACCGACGGCTACCACGGCAATGCGCAGGCCACCGCGCAGGCCTTCACCCCCGACGGCTGGTTCCGCACCGGGGACCTGGGCCGCCTGGACCTCGAGGGACGGCTGACGCTGGTCGGCCGGACGAAGGACTCCGTCATCGTGAACGGCGTCAACTACTACAGCCACGACCTGGAAGCGGTCATCGACGAACTGGACGGCGTGCGGCGCGGCCAGGTCGCCGCCTTCCCGATCCGGCCCGAAGGCGCCGATTCGGAGCAGCTCGCCGTCGTGTTCGTCCCCGCGGGCGACCCCGCCGACGACTCGGCCGTCTACCGGGCCCTGGTCGCGATCCGCAGCTCCACGGTGATGCACTGGGGCTTCCGACCCCAGCTGATCCTGCCCGTCGCCGAGGCAGAGATCCCCCGCGGCAACCTCGGCAAGATCCAGCGGTCGAAGCTGCGGGCCGCCGTCGAGGCGGGTGACCTCGACGCCGCCATGCGCCGCTCAGAGCAGGTGAGCACCCGCTTCCTCGGCGCATACGTGGCGCCACGGGGCGACGTCGAGATCACCCTGGCCGACGTCTACGCCCGCGTCCTGAACACCCGGAGGGTCCCGGCGACCGCCAGCTTCTTCGACCTGGGCGGCACCTCGCTCGACGTGCTGCGGCTCAAGCTGGAGATACAGACCGAGTTCGGCATCGACGACGTACCGATGTCCACGCTCCTGCAGGCCCCCAGCGTGCGGGCGCTGGCCGGCCGCCTGACCGCCGCACGCGGCGCCGGCGGAGACTCCGCCTACGACCCGTTGGT
Source organism: Streptomyces sp. NPDC050439 (assembly GCF_040655335.1). Lineage (NCBI taxonomy): Bacteria > Bacillati > Actinomycetota > Actinomycetes > Kitasatosporales > Streptomycetaceae > Streptomyces > Streptomyces sp. NPDC050439. Next base: position 273,710 of record NZ_JBFAJT010000002.1, on the reverse strand, counting down.
GCCGCTGCAGGTCACCGGGGACGGCACGCCGCTGTTCTGCGTCCATCCCGGCCTGGGGGAGGTGCTGGTGTTCGTCAACCTCGCCAAGTACTTCACCGGCGAGCGGCCCTTCTACGCGCTGCGTGCCCGCGGATTCGGGCAGGGCGAGAGCCACTTCGCCTCCTTCGACGAGATGGTCACCACCTATGTGGAGGCGATCCGGAGGACCCAGCCGAGCGGGCCGTACGCCGTGGCCGGCTACTCCTACGGCGCGGCCGTCGCCTTCGAGATCGCCAAACGCCTCGAGGCCGACGGCGACGAGGTCAAGTTCGTGGGCGTCTTCAATCTGCCGCCGAGCATCTCCGGCCGCATGAACGAGATCACCTTCACCGACGGCGCGATCAATCTGGCACTGTTCCTGGAACTCATCGCCCCCGCCGACATCGAGGGCCTGACCGCCACCCTGCGCCCGCTGCCCGAGGCCGACCAGCTCGCCCACCTCGTCGACCACGCGCCCAAGCGGCGCCTGATCGAACTCGACCTGACCGTCCAGCAGTTCACCACCTGGGTGCACCTGGCGCAGAACATGGTGCACCTGGGCCGCACCTACGAACCCGCGGGAACGGTCCAGGACGTACGCGTCTTCTACTGCACCCCGCTCAAGGGCACCAAGCAGGAGTGGCTGGACGACCAGCTGCGTCACTGGGACGACTTCACCCGCGACCCCAACCGGTACATCGAGGTCGACGGCGAGCACTACACGCTGATGAGCCCGCAGCACGTACAGACCTTCCAGGCAACCTTGCGGCACGAACTGAGCCAGGCGCTCGGCTAAGGACGGACACAGGAATGCACGGCAAGAAGATTCTCGTCACGGGTGGCACCGGGCAGGTCGCGATGCCTGTCGCCGAAGCGCTCGCAGCGGACAACGAGGTGTGGTGTCTGGGCCGGTTCGGTGACCCGGACGCCCGCAAGGCCCTGGAGGAGATGGGCGCGCACACCTTCACCTGGGACATGGCCACCGATGAACTGACCGGTCTGCCCGGCGACTTCACCCACGTACTGCACTCGGCGGTGCACCGGGGCGACGGCAAGGACTTCGCGGAGACCGCGCGCGTCAACGCCGCGGGCACCGCACGCCTGATGACCCACTGCGCCACCGCCGAGGCGTTCTTGTACGTCTCGTCCGGAGTGGTCTACAACCGGGCCGACCGCACCCATCGCTACCGCGAGGACGATGCCGTGGGCGGCGCGGTGCCCTGGCTGCCGACGTACCCCGTCGGCAAGCTCGCCGCCGAAGGAGTGGCGCGGGGCCTGGCCGAAGCGCTCGGACTGCCGACGGTGATCGCACGGCTCAACATCGCCTACGGGCCGTACGGCCACGGCGGCGTCCCCATGATCCTGTTCCGGCAGATGCGCGCAGGGCAGCCGTGCGCGGTGCCGCGGCAAGGGCAGAACCACTGCAATCTGCTGCACACCGATGACCTCGTCCGGCAGGTGCCACTGCTGTGGGGCGCGGCGCGGACACCCGCCCGGGTGGTGAACTGGGGCGGGGACGAGGAGGTCGGCATGACCGACCTGCTCGAGTACATGTCCGCGCTCACGGGCGTGCCGGTCCAGCTGGACCGCAGCGACTACAGCCGCGAGACCGCGATCTTCGACCACGAGGTCCGCCGGAGTCTGATCGGCGACTGCTCCGTCGACTGGAAGGCGGGCATCGCCCGCACCCTGGCCGAGCTGTTCGAGGAGTACCGCGACCGCGTCGAGGCCCACGTCGGCCCGCACGCGACGGAGCGAGGAGGGGAGCACTGACATGCGCAGGCCCACAGACACGGAGGCACTCCAAGAGGCGCTCGGTGCCGCCCTCGGAGGCCGCGAACCGGTGGGGGCCCTGGCCCGACTGGCCGGAGCGAACGGCGCCTTCGGCACCTTGAGCGCCGAGATCATGGAGCGCCCCACCCTGATCGGCGGCTCGGCCCTCTACCACCCGACCAGCCCCGCTCCCTCCGCCCACGCCGTCGAGGAGCTGGTGCGCCGCGCCGAGGCGCTGGACGTGCGGCAGATCCTCGTGCCCAACGTGCGCCGCACCGACGACTCCCGCACGCTGCGCGCAGCCGGCTTCGTGCCCCTGGCCGCCGATTCCGAGTGCGTCGTACGGCTGACGGGGGACGTGGACGACGTGCTGCGTGCCCGTCTGGGCGGCGGGCGACAGCGCGCCCTGCGCCGCCGCCATGAGGCGCTCTCCCGCGACCTCACCTGGGAACGCATCCGCCTGAGCGAGCTCGGCGGGGCGCTGTGGGCGCGCGATGCCTTCGTGGAACTGCACCGGCGGCTGGCGGAACGCAACGGCGGCGGCCACAACCCGTACGACACCGGGGCCCTCGACGCCCTGGCGGGCGGCGCGTTGGCCGACCGCACGGAGATGCTCGTGCGCCGCCGGGGCACCACCGTCGTCCAGGTCGCACTCACCACCAGGTCCCACAACGGCCGTGGGCTCTACCACCTGACCCAGGCCACCGATCCCGACGCCTATGCTGCCGCGCCGAGTGATCTCCACGCCGCGGCCCTGTACGGGCTGTACCTCGACGCCAGACGTGCGGGCCTGCACTGGGTCCACCTCGGCCCGGGGGATGCCGACGACAAGCGCGGCCTCGGAGCCGACCTGTTTGTGCCCCTCGACCATTGGCTGCTGGCCGAGAACAGCAAGGCCCCGGAGGCGGCAGGGGCGGAGCCGGCTCTGTCGCGCTTCGCGGCTGCGCCCGTCACGACCGTGCCGGTCCCGGGCCCGGCCCGCGCCCGCCGTCAGCCGCGGTTCGACACCATCGACCTGTCGAGCAACACCAACCCGTTCCTGGGCGCCACGGGCCAGTACCCCCATCTCGACACGGCGGAACTCGCCCGCACCTACCTGGACACGGTCTCGCAGCTGCCCGGCCACGCGGGCACGGACACCCTGACAGCGGACCATCTGCTGTTCTCCAGCGGTTCGGTCGACGGCGTCATGCTGCTCCTGGCGGCCCTCGCCTCGCCCGGTGAGAGGGTGTGCGTCACGCCGCCCACCTTCCCGCTCTACGCCCACTTCGCCCGCCTGCTGCGCCTGCCGCTGGTCGAAGTGCCGCTGCGCGGCGACGACTTGTCCGAGCTCGACACGGAGCGAATCCTGGCCGCCGATCCGCGGGTCACCATCCTGTGCGATCCGAACAACCCCGTGGGGACCAGGCTCGACCCGGAGCGGGTGCGGGCACTCGTCACCGGCACGCGAGGCCTTGTCGTGATCGACGAGGCGTATGTCGAGTTCAGCGAGAAGCCCTCGTACGCCGGTCTCGTCGCCGAGCACGACAACCTCATCGTGCTCAGAACGCTCTCCAAGGCCTGGGGGCTCGCCGGCGCGCGGTGCGGGATCGCCCTGGCGCACCCCGGGATCATCGAGGCGCTGCGGCGGGTGCAGGTGCCCTTCGGGTTCACCGACGCGTCGCAGGCCGCCGTGCGGGACCGGCTGACCCACACACGCCGGGTGCTCGCCAGCATCCGGCACATCCGGGCCGAGCGCGACCGGATGGCCGGGAGGCTGGCCGAACACCCCGCGGTGGAGCGGGTGTTCCCCTCCGAGGCCAACTTCCTGCTGGTGCGGCTGCACAAACACCAGCGGGTCATGGAGCAGTTGCACCACGCGGGGATCGTGGTCGCCGACGTCGGTTTCCTCATCCCCGACACCTGCCGCGTCTCCATCGGCAACCGGCGCGCGAACGACGCGCTGCTCGCCGCGCTCTCTGCCGCTCTGTGAGCCGGATCAGGCGTCGGCGAGACCGTCCGTCAACGGAAGGGGCTTGTTGGCCCCCTCCTTTATCTCGACGACAAGGAACGACAGAACAGATTCGCCGATGTTCTTCAGGTCATGGAGGTGATGGCGCTCCTCGGCAAAGCTGAAATGCTGGGTCTGCCCGCGGACATACGAGATCTCCCGGCTGCTGCCGTCGCTCGCGTGTTGGCGGGCCAGACCATCGGTGAGTGCTGTCCAGGAATAGTCAAGTACATGCCGGTGAACAGGAATGCGTTCTCCCGGCTGGAGATGCGTTTCCCAGATGCGCGCCGATTCGGTCTCTTTCACCAGCGTCTGGCCCACGTGTCCGTTCTGGGTGTTGGTCTCGAATTCCTTGTGCAGCGGAGGGCTCCAGCGGTCAAAGCCTTCGGCAACGACAGTGCTGGTCAGAGGGGTTGCAGAAGCATTGTTGCCCACGAACGGATCCTTTCGGTCACGGGTGTCCGGCCCAGGTTATGACCGCCCGAATTGCAGTGGCAAGGTGTTTCGACAAGGAGGATGAACGCCCGTGATCGTGCTCGGTTACAACGGATTCACCAGAGGTGCGGAACTCTTCGGACGTCTCTACGGGGCGACCGGTGTCGGCCGTAATCTCCTGGTGGGTCACGACGCGGCGGCTGCCCTGTCCATCGACGGCGAAGTGGTTGCCGCCGTCGAGGAGGAACAGCTGAGCCGGGTCAAGAAGACCTCCGATTTCCCGGCCAACGCGATCAGATGGTGCCTGGAATCCGCCGGAGTCGTACTCGACCAGGTCGACGTCGTCGCTTTCCCCTGGCGCTTCACGCCGACCGTGGCGGAGGAGATGATCGCGAAGATATCCGACTCCGACCTGCCGGTCGCGGAGAAGTTCGACTCACTGCGGCGCACGGGCGAGCTCTACACCGGGATGCTCAGCCGCGACGCGGTGTACGGCGACTTCGTCCGGCGCACCGGCCACGCGCTGGACCCCAACAAGCTCACCCTCGTGCCGCACCACCTCGCCCACCTCATGTGCGGCGCCTACCTGGCAGGCGGGGGCGACGCCGCCTTCCTGGTGAGCGACGGCCGGGCCGAGACCCTGTCCTCCGTCATGGGAGAGCTCCGCGACGGCGTGGTCCACCTCTTCGACGAAGCCACCGTCGACATGGCCAGCTCGCTCGGCGTGGTCTACGGAAGGATCACCCGCTACCTGGGCTTCGTGCCCAACAACGACGAGTACAAGGTCATGGGCCTGGCCGCCTACGGCCCGCCGCCCCAGCACAACCCCCTGCTCGAACACGTCGTGCGCCTGCACGAGGACGGCTCGTACACCCTCTCCGTCCCCGCGGACGTCGCCGCCTATCACGCGCTCTTCGACGAACTGTTCGGCGGCGACAGCGAGAAGCGCGAGGAGTTCGACTTCCGGGTCAAGGTCGCCGGGCTCGCCCAGCACATGGTCGAGGCCGTCACCGCCCACCAACTGCGGAAACTGACCGCAGCCTCCAGCCTGGACAATCTCCTCTTCGAGGGCGGCCTCGCGCTCAACTGCGTGGCCAACACGAAGATGCTTCAGCGCTCGTCGTTCACCGGCATGGAGGTCAGCTTCGGGGCCAGCGACCCGGGCGTCGCCATCGGCGCGGCCGTCCACGGCGCCGGCCTCAGGAACCGGCCCGCGGACGCGGTCACCACGCCCTACCTGGGGCCTTCGTACGACGAGCGGCAGATCCTCGAAGTACTGGGGGAGTACGCGGACCGTGTGGAGTGGCAGGAGGAGCCCGATGTCTCCGCCGTCTCGGAGAGGACGGCAGAGCTGCTGGCCGGGAAGAACGTCGTGGGCTGGTTCCAGGGCCGCGCCGAGTTCGGACCGCGCGCCCTGGGCAACCGCAGCATCCTCGCCAACCCGGCCTTCCCCGACATCAAGGACATCATCAACCTCCGGGTCAAACACCGGGAACCCTTCCGCCCGTTCGCCCCGGTCGTCCTCGCGTCCGAGGCACCCCGCGTCTTCGAGATGGGCAAGAAGACCTCGTCCCCGTACATGACGTTCGTCTTCCCGGTGCGCAAGGAGTACCAGGAGCGAATCCCCGGGGCCTGCCACGTGGACGGCACGGCACGCGTCCAGACGGTCGACGACCGGCAGAATCCCGCGCTGGCGCAGTTGCTCAGCGCCTTCACGGCGAGGACGGACGTGCCCTGTCTGCTCAACACCTCGTTCAACGTGGCCGGAGAGCCCATCGTCTGCTCGCCGCGGGACGCTCTGGAGTGCTTCCTCGCCACCGAGATCGACTACCTGGTCATCGACCGGTTCGTGGTGACCAAGAAGTCCCGCTGAATGGCGGCCATGATCCCAGAGGAATGACACGCCCCGCTTCTGACCAGGAGGTCGCGTACAACCCTTGTGCCTCATCCGGTGTCGAACAGGGCGCCGGACAAGGAACGGGCCCTTTCCGGACACCCTCGCGCCTGCCCGGCCACTTTCCTTCTCAGGAGCCGCTCGTGCGCAAGAACCGTTCGGCCGCCCTCGCCGCGGCCTCATTCCTTCTTCTCTCCGGAGCGGGCATCGTTGCCGCCCCCTCCGCCGTCGCCGGCACCCCCGGGGGTACGCACGCCGACGACCGCAACAGTGACTTCAACGGCGACGGATACGAGGACGTGCTGGTCGGAGCCCCTGGGGCGACGGTGAGCGGCCAGAAGGGCGCCGGTCTCGTCACCGCCCAGTACGGCTCCTCCAGAGGCATGAACACCACCTCCGTCGACCGGTTCAGCCAGTCGACGGGCGGTGTCGCGGGCGCCGCGGAGGCGGCCGACGGCTTCGGGACGGCCGTCGCCACCGGTGACCTGGACGCCGACGGCTTCGACGACGCGATCGTCGGCATCCCCGGCGAGGACATCGGCGACACGGTGGACGCAGGTGGGGTGGCGATCCTGTGGGGCTCGAAGGACGGCCTCAGCGGTGACGCCAGCGACTGGCTGGAGACCCAGGAGCCCACCAAGGGCGAGCAGTTCGGCCTGAGCCTCTCCGCCGCGCGCCACACCGACGAGACGCCGGGCGACATCCTCGGCGTACTGGACCGCGACGACCTGGAACTCTTCGCGTACGACGCCGCGCCGCAGGCCGACGGGCAGGCCCCGCTGCGGCGCCAGGAGACCAAGCGGCTCTCCGCGGCGGCCGAGGAGCGCGACATCACGCCGAAGTCGCTCACCACCGGCGACTACGACAACAACGGATACGCGGACCTCGTCGTGTCCGGCGTGACCGTGGGCGAGGAGCCGGGGCACGGCTGGTCCGCGTACTTCTCGGGCAACGCCGACGGCCTCAAGTACGAGCACGACCTGCGCGGCGGACCCGTCGCCGCGTCCGGCGACATCAACCACGACGGCTTCGACGACCTGGTGACCGGCGAGCCCAACTCCCCGGACGACGGGGGCGAGACCATGACCGGCGGCCTGGTCGGCGTCCGCTACGGCGACGCGGGCGGCCTCAAGGACGAGGCCAAGTGGTGGACGCAGGACAGCGTGGACGTGCCCGGCGTCGCCGAGCGCGGTGACGGCTGGGGCGCCGACCTGTCCGTGGCGGACACGAACGGAGACGGCTACGCGGACGTCGCCATCGGCGCACCCGGCGAGGACATCGGCACGGTCGCGGACGCCGGGGCGGCCTGGGTGCTGCGCGGCTCCGAGCACGGCCTGACGGGGGTCGGCGCCAAGTCGTGGGACCAGAATTCCACGGACATTCCCGGCGCGGCCGAGAAGGGTGACAAGTGGGGTGCCCAGGTGCGTCTGACGGACCCGAACCGCGACGGCCGCTTCGGTCTCCTGGCCGCCGCACCGCGCGAGAACGCCGGTGACGGCATCGTGTGGGTCCTGTCCGCGGGGTCGGGCGGCATCACCGCGTCCGGGTCGTGGACCTACGGCGCGGACTCGCTGGGCGCGCCGGGCACGGGCGCGGCGTTCGGCGCGGCGATCGACGAGTAAGGGCCGACGGCCCGCGAGGGCCTTCGGGCAGGTCGACCGAACGCGGTCGTGAGCGGCCTACGTATGATCGCCGCCAAGTGCTCACGACCGCCTTCGGAGGCTGAACAGACATGACGGAGAGCCGAGTTGTCGTCGTCACGGGCGGCGGGACGGGCATCGGTGCCGCCACCGCCCGGCAGTTGCGTGCTGCCGGGCATCGCGTCGTCGTCTCCGGACGGCGCCCCGAGCCGTTGCGCCGCATCGCCGAGGAGACCGGGGCGCTGGCCCATACCGCGGACACGGGTGAGCCCGCGGAGGTCGCCGGACTCGTCGCGGCGGCCGTCGAGGCCTACGGCCGCATCGACGGGCTCGTGCTCAACGCCGGGGTCGGGCGCAGCGGCGCGGTCGGTGACCTGTCCGACGAGGACTGGGACGCCGTGCTGCGCACCAACCTGACGGGCCCCTTCCTGCTGATGCGGGCCGCGCTTCCCCATCTCCTTGAGGCGCGCGGCTCGGTGGTCGCGGTCGCCTCGGTCGCCGCGCTGCGCAATGGCGTGGCCAACGCGGCGTACGCCACGTCCAAGGCGGCGCTGCTCCAGCTGTGCCGCTCCCTCGCCGTCGACTACGGCAAGGCCGGTCTGCGCGCCAACACCGTGTGCCCCAGCTGGGTGCGCACCGAGATGGCCGACCGGCGGATGACCCGGTTCGCCGAGGAGGCGGGCCTGGGGGACGGCGGGGCCGACGCGGCGTACGAGGAAGCGACGCGGCTCGTCCCCGCGGGCCGGCCGGGGCAGCCGGAAGAGGTCGCCGAGGCGATCTCCTGGCTGCTTTCGCCCGCCGCCTCCTTCGTCAACGGCGCGTCGCTGACGGTCGACGGCGGGGTGACGGCGGTGGACCCCGGCACCTCCGCCTTCGACTTCGGCATCACGCCGAGAGGCTAGGGCCCTTCTCCGAAGCGTTCCACGCGGAGCTGGGCGGGTGGGTATGGCGAGAAGGAGGTCGTGCCCACCGACCAGTGACCGCCGTCCGTGCCGGGGATCGGGGCGATGGCCTGGGGCAGATAGGTGGACGGCGTCTCCGGCCCGCGCTCGCTGAGCCAGGCCGCCCCGTCCCAGCGCAGGTAATGGGCGCGCTTCTGGTCCCAGAAGTCCCAGCCGCAGATCCGGTCCGGCCGCCCGGCGGCGTCGCCCGCGATGCCGCTCAACAGGCCGACGGTGAACGGCGCCCGGACGTTGTTCCACTGGGTGCCGTCCCAGTGCTGCAGGGTGACGCCGGGCGGTTTGCCGGGCGGCCCGCCCACGCCGTACGCGAATCCGGTGAGCCAGATGTCGTCGTGCGCGACCGGGAGCAGTCCCGTCACCGAGGCACGGATGCCGAGCGTGCGGGGCACCACCGTCCAGGCGCCGTCCCAGCGGGCGATGATGTCGCCGTAGACCCACACCTCGCCGCCGGGCGTCACATGGACGCCGGTCGGCGTGGGCGCGGTCTCGTCCGGCAGCGGCCGGCACCAGCGCCACGTCGTGCCGTCGGTGCGCATCAGGCCGGCGCGGTCACCGTGCCGCCCCGAGACCCAGAACCGGCCGTCGGGGGCAGCGGTGACGTCCGTCAGCTGTGTCCCTGCTGCACCCCGCCCGGGAAAGTCGGTCTCGCGCCAGGTGGCTCCGTCCCACGCGAGGAGCTGGTCGTGCCCGGCGGTGTCCGTGCCGATGGCCCAGGCGGAGCCGTTCGCCGACGTGCCGTCCGGTGAGGCGGCGACCGCGCGGAGTCCGCCTCTGTACGTCAGGTGGGAGAGGTCGGTCCGCGACCAGGCGGAGCCGTTCCAGCTGAGGGCGAGTGGGGTGCCGAGCGTGCCTCCATAGCGGCCCTGTTCGCCCACGGCCCAGGCGAGTTGCGGGCCGGCGGCGGTCACCGCGAGCAGGTGGGCGGCCTCCTGGGCGGCCGGTGCGGCGACTTGGTGCCAGGCTGCGGCCGCGGTGGCGGTGGCGGATCGTGCGGTGGCGGCGCCGGATAAGGGGATGGGCAGGGTCAGCCCCGCGCCGGTGATGGCCAGACCGCGGACAAAGACTCGTCTTCGCATGAAGGAACCCTTCCTGAGGCTTGAGGCTTGAGGGTTGAGGTTTCAGGCTTGAGGCCTTTCGGGAGGCAACACCCTGAACCGGGCGTCGTGGGCCGTCAATGCACGGGGGTGCGCAATTCCCGGCGGGTTCGGCGGGGACCAGCGGGAAATCGGGATCGGCGGGAACCGATCACGCATTCGGTTCGTCGTCGTGGTGACAGCTGTGGCGCGAGGAGGAGCATGGCCGAGGAACCGTCCGCATGGGAGCTGCTCCTGCTCTTCCTCCTCATCGGGGGCACCGTCACTCTCGCGGGCGGGGCGGTGGTGCTGTCGCTGGTCGGGCTCGTGGTCTGGGTGAACCACCGTCTGCGCAGGCGGCGCCGGCTCGGCCCGGACACATCCACGAGGGGGAGACACGACACATGACATCGAGCACCTTCCGCATCGGCGGGGAAATCCCTGTCCACCGCATGGGATTCGGGGCGATGCGCCTCGCCACCGAGGCCGGAGAGGCCAGGAACGCCTCCATCAGGGTGGCCAGGCAGGCCGTGGAGCTGGGCATCACGCTGATCGACACGGCGTTCATGTACGGGTGGGGCGCCAACGAGGAACTTCTGGTCGAAGCGCTGTATCCCTACCCCGACGACCTGCTCATCGCGACCAAGGTCGCGATCGAGCGCCCGAGGCCCGGCGAGGAGGCGCGGACCAACGGCCGGCCGGAGTTTCTGCGTGAGCAGGTCGAGCAGGCGCTGCGCCGACTGCGCGTCGAGCGGATCGGGCTCCTCCAGATGCACCGTCTCGACCCGAAGGTGCCGCTCGCGGACCAGCTCGGCACGCTGCGGGAGTTTCAACTCGACGGCAGGATCGGTCACATCGGCCTGTCGGAGGTCACCGTCGACGAGCTGCACGAGGCGCGGCAGATCGTCGACGTGGCGAGCGTGCAGAACCGCTACAGCGTGCTGGACCGGGAGCACGAGGCCGTGCTCGACGCCTGTGACGCGGCGGGGATCGCTTTCCTGCCCTGGCGTCCGGTCCACCCGGCGGCCTCGACCGGGGCGGCCGAGATCGCGGCCGTCGCGGCCGAACTCGACGCCACCGCGGCACAGATCGCCCTGGCCTGGCTCCTTGACCGTTCGCCGGTCGTACTGCCGATTCCCGGCACCGCCTCGCTCGACCACCTGGCGGAGAACGTCGCCGCGGCCGGTCTCCGGCTGAGCGCGGAGCAGCGGGAGCGCCTCGACCGGCTCACGCTTCCCGCGCAGGGCTGAGCCGGGCCGTCCGCCCGTCCGCCCGCCCGTCCGTCCGCATCACGGTGCGGGCCGGTCGATCCGGTAGAGGTGGTGGGCGCGGTCGTCGAGGGGGTTGTCGGGTTCCAGCGACACCTCGGCGATCCGCCGCAGGCCCGCCTTCTCCAGGGCGCGCCAGGACGCGTGATTGCCCGCGTGTACGGGGACGAGTACCGCGGTGGCCTCCGGGTGATCGCTCCAGGTGGCCTCGATGACCGCTCGGATCATGCGCGTGCCGAGTCCCCGGCCGATGTACGAAGGCTCCCCGATCAGGTAGTCGATGCTCATGGCGCCCTCGGGAATCTCCGCCTGGCCGGCCAACTCGTCCCCGTACTCCGGGTAGTCGGCGAAGCGGCAGCGCTGGACGAGGCCGAACGGTGTGCCGTCCAGCAGCATGAGCAGGTCCTCCGACGGCTCCTCGCCACGCGCCGCCGGGCCGAAGTCGCGTGCCACGGCCTCGGGCGAGGTCTCGTGATTCCACCAGCGTGCGACGAACGGCTGCTCGAGCCACTGTCGCAGCAGGGGGAAGTCCGGTTCGTCGAGCCGCCGCCAGCTGATCACCCGCTCGTCGACCACCGTCCGCCTCCTGCCTCTCGCCTCTTGCATTCTGTCTTGCCCTGGCCTCAACCGCCGTACGTCGCCTCGGAGTCGTCGAGCACCGCGGCGAAGTCCGCGGCGAACCGAGCCGCGTCCGACACCTCTAGCGTGGCCGTCGTGATCCGTACGGCGGTGGGCGTGGCGATGCGGAAGCGTGCGCCCGCGGCCACCCACCACCCGTGTGAGCGAAGGCCGTTGACCACGGCGGACTCGTCCCGCACCGGGACCCACACGTTCATCCCGCTCGCGCCACGCGCCGCGATCCCGTGCCGCGCGAGCTCTGCGATCAGCGCCTCGCGCCGCTCGGTGTAGGCCTGTTCGGCCTGTCCGATCAGCGTCCGCGCGTCTGGGTCGTGCATCGTGCGCTCGACCGTCTCCTGCAGCAGATGACTGACCCATCCCGAGGTGAGCAGCATCCGGCCCTCGTGCCGGGCCAGCGTGGTCGCGTCGCACGCGAGTGCCGCCCACCGCAGGTCGACGCTCAGGTGCTTGGACACGGTCCGCACCTGCGCCCACCGCCCAAGTCCGCCGGCAGCCAGCGGGTACGAGGGTGCGCCCGCGATCTCCGCGTTGTGGTCGTCCTCGATGACCAGGACGTCAGGGAAGCCGCCGAGTGCTTCGAGGAGGGCGTCGCGTCGTGCCTCCGAGAAGCTGCCGCCCACCGGGTTCTGCCCGCGGGGGCTGCACACCACCGCTCTGGCGCCGGCCCGCAGCGCGACGGTCAGCGCGTCCGGTCTGATTCCCTCGTCGTCCACCGCGACCGGCAGCATGCGCAGCCCCAACGCCGGTACGAGATCCAGGAGATGGTGGAAGCCCGGGTCCTCGACGGCCACCGCGTCGCCCGGCTTCAGCTCCGTGGAGAGCAGCCGCGCCATGCAGTCCAGTGCCCCGTGCGCGAAGGTCACCCGGCCGTCGGGGATGCCGTCGCGGGCGAACCATTCGCGGGACAGTTCCTCGAGTCGCGTACGGCGCGGTGAGCCGCGGTGCGAACCGAGGACGGGGGCCACGCGCCCGGGCGGCAGCAGCACGGGCATCAGTGCCGGGTCCGGATGTCCGCCCGCCAGATCGCACACGCCGTGCGGCACTCGCGGGGGTCGGCGCGTGCCGATCGCGGGCGCCTGCGCGACCACCGTCCCGCCACGTCCCCGCGTCACCACGATGCCGCGCTGCCGGAGCTCCTTGTAGGCCGTGGCCACCGTCCCCGCGCTGACCCCGAGGTCATCGGCCAGTCTCCGTACCGGAGGCAGGGCGTCACCCGGGCCCAGACCGCCTTCGGCCACGGCCTGTTCGACCGACGAGGTAATGCCCTTGGCGGTCGTGCCCTTGATCGCATATTGTGCTGCCACGTAAACAACTATGTATCAGTACAAAAGTCGAAGTCAAGCGGGAAGTCGAGCGGGAAGTCGGGGCCAAGTGGGAAACCAAGGGGGAGTGGTGGGCATCAGCCGTCGGCGGGCCGCGCTGTACGCACGCATACCGGGGGGTCTCGACGGCCGCCGCATGCTCTGGATCGCCCTGATCAACAAGGTCGGGACCGGACTGTGGATGGGTGCGGCCGCCCTCTACTTCACCTTGGTCACCGGGCTCTCCGTCGCCGAGGTCGGCGTGCTCATGGGGGTCTCGGGCGCCGTCGGCATCGCGGGTGCGCCGCTCGCGGGTCACCTCGCCGACCGGTTCCCCGTCACCCGCGTCATCTTCGGCGCCCAACTCCAGCAGGCCGTCGCCCTGTTGGCGTTGCTGACGACGGACAACTTCTCCCTGCTCCTGCTGTACTCGTCCGTGAACAGCCTCGCCGACCGCGGGGCCAACGTCCTCACCAAGCTGTACGCCGCCCGCATCGCGGGCCCCGATCGCACCAAATATCAAGCCGTGCAGCGCACCGTGTCCAACGCGGGCTGGGCCATCGGCGGCCTTGCCGGGGCGCTAGCCCTCGCCGTCGGCACGGACCACGCCTACCAGGCCCTGCTCATCGGCAACGTGCTCAGCTTCCTCCTCGCCGCCTTCCTCACCCTGCGCTGCGCGGAACCGCCGTCCCCCTCCCGGGTGGTCACCGATTCCACGGCGTCCGAGCGCCCTGCTCCGCCGTCGAACCCCTGGCGCGACCGTCCCTACCTGCTGTTCACCGCCACCGAGGCGGCACTCTTCCTCGACGACGCCGTACTCCAGGTCGGCATGCCCCTGTGGATCGTGCACGCCACGGACGCCCCGCACGGTCTCGCGCCGCTGCTCATGGTCCTCAACTGCGTGCTCGTCGTCTGCTGCCAGGTCCCGCTGTCCCGCTTCGGGGGCACACCGGACGCCGCCCGCGCACTCCTCGTCCCACTGGCCGCCTGCTTCGTGGTCGGCTGCGCCGCGATGACCGTATCGGTGGCGGGCGGCACCTGGCTGGCCGTCACCGCCCTGGTGGCCGCGGCGATCGCCTTCACCTTCGCGGAGATCCTGCACGCCATTGCGTCCTGGGAACTCTCCATCGCGCTCGCCCCCGATGACGCCCAGGGCGCCTACCTCGGCGTGCACGGCCTTTCGTCATCGGCCCAGCGCAGCGGCGGACCGCTCCTGGTCACGGCCGTGATCGCCGCGGGCCCCCTCGCCTGGCCGGTGCTCGGCGCGGGGGTGATCGCGACCGTCGCGGCGCAGAGTCACCTCGTACGCAAGAGGCTGGTGCGTACGAGCGGTCCGGTGGACGCGCCCGGCGCGGCCAGTGACCGCGGTCAGCGGCTCACCTCGTGACCCCGTCGCCGCGTACGCGGACGCCCCGCCCGCCACGGTCGAGTGGCGGGCGGGGCGTCGAGTGGTTCGCGGCGTGGGCGCGGGCTCAGCGGCCGATGCGGATGCGGTGCGCCTTGTCCTGGCCCTCGGGGCCGGTGCCGGACTTGTCGACCACGAAGGCCGTACCGCCCGTCACCTGCACGTGGTTGGGGTTGGCGCCGGTGGCCAGGGTCTCGACGACGGCGCCCTTGGCGGGGTCGACGACGGTGACGGTGCCGGGGGTCCGGTTGGCGACCAGGACCTTGCCCGAACGCCGGTCGGTGGCGACGGACAGGGCGCCCGCGCCGGTCGGCACGGACTTCGTCACGGTGCCCTTTTTGAGGTCGACGACCGAGAGGCCGCCCGCGGCCTGGTCGGCGGTGTAGGCGGTGCGGCCGTTCTTGGAGAGCGCGATGGAGATCGGGCCGTCGCCGGTCGGGATGAGGCGCGGGCTCCCGCCCTTCGGGGTGATTTCGATGATCCGGTCGCCGTTGAGGTCGGCGGCGTAGAGGGCGCCGGTCCGCGCGTTCAGGGCGAGGCCGGTCGGGCTGGACCCCTCGACCGTGACGCGCTTCTTCTCCTTGAGCGTGCGGGTGTCGAAGGCGACGACGGTGCCGTCGCCGAAGCCGCTCGCCCACGCCGTGTTGTGCTTGGCGTCCACGACGACCTCACGGGCGTGGTTCACGCCGGGCAGCGAGGTGAGGTGCTTGCCGGTGCGCTGGTCGTAGACGGCGACGGAGTTGTCGCGGGTGTTCGTCGTCCAGACGGTGTTGTGCTCGTCGTCTACGGCGACGCCGTAGACGGCCTCGACGGCGCCGGTCGTGGCGTTGGTGACGGGAGGCGTGAAGGTGGCCTTCACCTTCAGGGTGCGCGGGTCGACCTTCAGCAGGCTGGAGTTGGTGACGGGCGGCCGGCCCACCGCGGAGGTGGCCCACAGCACGTTGTTCCGCTCGGAGTACGCGGACTGGTAGAGCCCCTTCACGAGCGGCGCGGACTCGACGGTCGAGCCCGACGCTTTGCCGGAGGCCTTGCCGGGCTGCGCGGAGGCGGTACCGGTCAGGGCCAGCGCACTGCCGGCGGCGAGGGCCACGGCGACTGCGGCGGTACGGCGGATGCGGCAGGTGAGTGAGGACATGCTGCGTCAATCTCCTTGACTGAGGCGCCTCCAAGAGAGGCGATCAGTCGCTAACTTAGCTTAGGCTTGCCTAAGTCGCACATCGTGAATCGTGTGGCGCCCGCCACATCCGCCCCTCCGTCCCCTAAGGGGAAGGAGGGGGTAAACCCCCACCCGCATCGGCCAGTTGGCAGGATGTGGCGGCCGTTCGCGATCGGCGAGGCTCTTCCCCATGACTCAGATCAAGCGCAACGCAGCCCTGCTCGCCGCCTCGGCCGCCGCCCTCAGCCTCACCGCCCCGCTGGCCGCGACAGCCGCGACTCCCGCCGTTCCCCGTACTTCCTCCGTCGCCGAACCCCTGAACTGGAAGCCGTGCGAGGGCAGCCGTCTCGACCCCCGCCAGGAGTGCGCCACCGTCGAGGTCCCGATGGACTACGCCGCCCCCACAGGCAGACAGATCGGCATCGCCGTCTCCCGCATCCCCAGCGAGAACCCCGAGGCACGCCGCGGCGCCCTGTTCCTGATCCCGGGCGGGCCCGGCGGCCTCGGCCTCGACACCCCCTCGGGAAAGGGCCAGAAGCTGCCGCAAGCGGTCCGCGACACCTATGACCTGATCGGCTTCGACCCCCGCGGGCTCGGCCGCTCCACCCCGGTCAGCTGCCGCTTCGAACACGCCGACCTCGCCACGACGAGACTGCGGCCCTGGCCGGCCCCCGACGGCTCCATCAGCGAGAACATGACCACCGCGCAGCGGATGTCGGACGCCTGCGCGCGCAACGGCGGCGACCTCATCCGCCACATCAGCACCGCCAACGAGGCCCGTGACATCGACCGCGTCCGGGCGGCGCTCGGCGAGCGGAAGATCTCCGCGTGGGGCGTCTCCTACGGCACATACGTCGGGGCGGTCTACAGCCAGCTCTTCCCGCACCGCACCGACCGCGTCGTACTGGACAGCAACGACGACCCCGACCCCACGCGTGTCTCCCGCGCCTGGGTCGCCGGGCACGAGCAGGGAGTCGAGGACACCTTCCCCGAGTTCGCCAAGTGGGCCTCGGCACCCGGCAATCCGAAGCGCCTGGCCCGGACGGCGGCCGAAGTGCGCCCGCTCTTCCTGCGCCTGGCCGCCGACCTCGACCGCGAGCCGATCCCGTGGCCCGGCGCCAACCCCGAGGAGCTCAACGGCAACGTCCTGCGCCAGACCCTGCTGAACACGCTCTACGACCCCGACAACTTCCCCGCGCTCGCCGAGCTGATCCTGGCCGCGCGGAACGGCACGGTCCCACCTGCACCGCAGGCTCCGCCGGAGGCCATGATGCAGAACGCCGTCGCGGTGGGTTCCGCCGTCCTCTGCAACGACGTCGAGTGGCCCGAGGCGGCGGCCGCGTACGAGAAGGGGGTCGCCGAGAGCCGGGCCAAGTACCCCCTGACCGCGGGGATGCCACGCAACGCGATGCCGTGTGCCGCCTGGCCCTACAAGCCGAAGGAGGCCCCCGTGCGGATCACCTCGCGCGGCCCGTCCAACATCCTTCTCGTCCAGAACGAGCGCGACCCGGCGACCCCGCTCAGCGGCGCCCTCAAGCTCCGCACAGCCCTGGGCAAGCGCGCCACCATGGTCACGGTCGACTCGACCGGCCACGACGCCTATCTCGCCAACGGCAACGAGTGCGGCGACCGCACCGTCTCCCACTACTTGGCGACGGGGGAGCGGCCCGGGCGGGACACCTACTGCGACTGAGTCGGGGATCGAGGGCAGTGGGACGGTGACCTAGGGCAGCGGCCCGCCCCGGGCGGTGATCCACAGGTCGTACCACTCCTCGTGGGTGAGTTCGGGTTCGCGGTGCACGGCGTCGCGGCAGGCCAGGATGCGGTCCGGGCGGCTGGTGCCGATGACGGGGGCGATCCGTGCCGGGTGCCGTTGCAGCCACCACAGGAGGATCGTCTCCGGGGTCGTCCGCTTGCGTGCGGCGAGGTCGGCGACGAGCCGTGCGGTCGGGGTCTCGCCGCCGCCGGTGAAGCGGCCCCGGGCGAGGGCTCCCCAGGCCTGCAGTTGGATGCCGTTGGCGGTGCAGTATTCGAGCGTCCCGTGCGGGAAGCCGCTGTCGGCCGCGGCCGGGGTGTTGACCAGTACCCCGGCCTCCACCCAGTCGCGGCACTCCAGGCTCATCTCCAGCTGGTTGGCGACGAGCGGCACGTCCAGGTGCGCCCGCAGGTGCGCGATCTGCGCGGCGCTCATGTTCGACACACCGAACCGGCGCACCAGGCCCTGTCCGTGCAGCGAGGCCAGCGCCTTCGCGATCTCCTCCGGCCCGGTCAGCGGGTCGGGGCGGTGCAGGAGCAGTACGTCGATCACGTCGGTGCGCAGCCGGGTGAGGCTCTCCTCGACCCGCTGGACGATGTTCGGCCCGCGCAGGTCGTACAGACCGGGCCGGTCACCGTCGGCCAGCCGGATGCCGCACTTGGTCTGCAGGACGATGCGCTCGCGCAGCCCGGACGCCCTGGCGAGCACCTCGCCGAACACCGCCTCCGACTTGCCGTGCCGGTAGATGTCGGCCTGGTCGAACACCGTGATGCCGGCCTCCAGCGCGGCCTCCACGGCGGCCTCGGCCGTGGCGATGTCCTCGGCGGCGTACGGCGTGGTGTCCCAGGAGCCGCCGAGCCCCATGCATCCGTACAGCACCCGACCGGTGCGCACGTCGGTCCGTGATGCCATTTCTCTTCCTCCGTGTCGCTGTGGGGTGGACCCGGCCATCGTCGCTCAGGCCCGCGGTGGTGCGGTGGGCGGTCCGCCCGGGGACTCGGCGGCCAGGGAGAGGAGTTGTTCCCTGGTGATGACGTCGGTGCCGGTGGCCGGGACGGTGCAGGCGTACGCTCCGGCGATCGCGCCGTAGCGGGCGCACCGCAGGGGGGACTCGCCGGCGAGGTGGCCGAAGAGGTAGGCGGCGGCGAAGGCGTCACCGGCGCCGTTGGAGTCCACCACGGGCGCCGGAGGCGTGACGGGCGGCACGTGGGACAGCTCGCCGTCGACGAGGAGGTGGGCACCCTGGGCCCCGGCCGTCGCGACGACCGCCTCGGCCCGGCCTCGCGCGGCGATCTGACGCATGGTCTTCTCCGGGTCGGCCAGCGCGGTGGCCGAGAGGAAGACGATGTCGGCCTCGTAGGCGAAGGCCTCGTGGTAGGGCTCGGTGCCGTCCCAGTCGTGCAGGTCGGTCGAGATGCTCACACCGGCCGCGCGCAGCGTGGGCAGGGCGAAGGCGCAGGGATGGGTGAGGGAGACATGGGCGTGCCCGCTCACCGCGGCGAGGGCCTCGACCGTCGCCGTGGGCAGCCGGTCCGTGTCCTGTGCCCGGCTGTTGTCGTACAGCGAGAGGCGCCGCCCGTCGGGGCCGACCAGGTTCACCGCGCGTTTGGTGCCGCGACGCTGGAGCACCTCGGTGAAGGGGATCGCGCGCTCGCGGTGCAGCGCGCGGACCAGGTCGCCCTCGTGGTCGTCGCCGATGAGGTCGATGTGATGGGTGCGCAGCCCCAGCGCCTGCACGCCCATCGCGACGAAGTCACCGGTCTGCCCGGCGCGCATGTCGATCGCGGGCACCATGTAGCTGTCGGCGTAGGGGAGCGGCAGCTCGGGGACGTACACGATCGAGTCCACGCCTGCGCCGCCGAGCACCAGGACGTCGATCTCGGTCTCAGTGGGCACGGGTGCTCCTGCTCGTCAGTGCTGGTCCGAGGGCCGGTCCGGTCGGCCGGACGCCGTCGAGCCGCGGACGACGAGCTCCGGCATGAAGAGGAACTCGCTGTGCGGGGCGGGAGTTCCGCCGATCTCCTCCAGGAGCGTGCGCACGGAGGCCTGTCCCATTGCCTGGACCGGCTGGCGGATGGTGGTCAGCGGGGGGTCGGTGAAGGCGATGAGCGGCGAGTCGTCGTAGCCGACCACCGAGATGTCGTGCGGCACCCGCAAGTCCCGTTCCCGCGCGGCGCGGACGGCGCCGAGCGCCATCATGTCGCTGGCGCACACGATCGCGGTGCAGCCGCGGCCGATCAGTGTGCCCGCCGCGGCCTGACCGCCCTCCAGGGTGTAGAGGGAGTGCTCGATCAACTGCTCGGAGTCCGCCGACGACATCCCGAGGCGTTCGCGCATGCCGATCTGGAAGCCCTCGATCTTGCGCAGGACGGGCACGAAACGCTTGGGGCCCACCGCGAGCCCGATGCGGGTGTGCCCCAGTGAGGCGAGGTGGGTGACGGCGAGCCGGGCCGCGGCGCGGTCGTCCGTGGAGACGAAGGGGCCCTGCACCTTGGGGGAGAAGCCGTTGACGAGGACGAAGGGCACGCCTTTGCCGCGCAGCACCTCGTAGCGCTCCATGTCGGCGGTGGTGTCGGCGTGCAGGCCCGAGACGAAGATGATCCCGGAGACGCCGCGGTCCACCAGCATGTCGGTGAGCTCGTCCTCGGTGGAGCCGCCGGGCGTCTGGGTGGCCAGGACGGGCGTGTAGCCCTGGCGGGTCAGGGCCTGGGCGATGACCTGGGCGAGGGCGGGGAAGATCGGATTGTCCAGCTCGGGCGTGATCAGGCCGATCAGTCCGGCGCTGCTGCGCTGCCGCAGCCGCGAGGGACGTTCGAAGCCGAGCATGTCCAGGGCGGCCAGGACGGATTCGCGGGTCGCCGCCGCCACACCGGGCTTGCCGTTGAGGACGCGGCTGACGGTGGCTTCGCTCACCCCCGCCTGCGCTGCGATGTCGACGAGCCGTGCGGTCATGCGGGGACTGTACCGGTGATCCGCCGTATTGCACACCAGTTGTGAAAGCTTGCAGAAAGTTCCGGTTCTGCAAGGACCTTGCGGGACATCTGAGGTCAAGCAGGGGCGACTCGTGCCACCTCAAAGGCCTGTCAAGCGCAGCAAGAGCAACCGTAAGGACACACGGCGGTAACGATCAGCAGCCCTTGCAGAAATTTCCCGCAAGGTCTTTCGGGCGCTTTTCAATCCTGTTACGTTCCCTGGCAACCCGGCGCCGCGTCGAGTGCGGCTCGTAGGAGGCAGCCCTGTCGGGGGTTCCGCCTCTCCTTGTTCCGGGATCAGTTGAAGGAGTTCACATGCGGCGTGGCATAGCGGCCACCGCACTGGTCGCGACCCTGTCCTTGACGGTGGCAGCGTGCGGTGGCGATGACGGTGACAGCGGCAGCAAGGGTTCGGGCAAGCTGTCCGGAACCGTCACTTTCTGGGACACCTCGAACGACGCCGAGAAGGGGACCTACGAGAAGCTCGCCAAGGGCTTCGAGAAGCTCCACCCGGACGTCAAGGTCAACTATGTGAGCGTCGCGTTCGGCGAGGCCAACGCCAAGTTCAAGAACGCCGCGGGCGGCAACTCCGGCGCCCCCGACGTGATGCGCACCGAGGTCGCCTGGGTCGCCGACTTCGCCAACCTGGGCTACCTCGCCCCGCTGGAGGGCACCCCCGCCCTGGACAAGGCGGACGACTACCTCCCGCAGGCCGCGGCCAGCACCAAGTTCAAGGGCAAGACCTACGCCGCCCCGCAGACGATCGACACCCTGGCGCTCTTCTACAACAAGAAGCTGCTCAAGGAAGCCGGCGTCGAGGCCCCCAAGACCTTCGACGAGGTGAAGACCGCCGCCAAGAAGATCAAGTCGAAGTCCGGCAAGACCGGCCTCTACCTGCGCGGCGACGACCCGTACTACTACCTCCCGTACCTCTACGGCGAGGGCGGCGACCTCCTCGACACCAAGAGCAAGAAGATCACCGTCGACGACCCCGAGGGCGCCGCAGCCTTCAAGGTCATGAAGGACCTGGTCGACTCCAAGGCCGCCACCACCGACGCGAGCGACGGCTACAACAACCAGCTCAACGCCTTCAAGGACGGCGACGTCGCGATGGCCCTCGACGGACCCTGGTCCATCGAAGGCGCGCTGCAGGGCAAGTCGTTCAAGGGCGACAAGGGCAACCTCGGCATCGCCCCGGTGCCCGGCGGCAGCGACCGCCAGGCCTCCCCGCAGGGCGGCTGGAACCTCGCGGCCTACGCGGGCTCCAAGAACCTCGACGCGAGCTACGAGTTCATCAAGTACATGAGCTCGGCCAAGGTGCAGCAGCAGACCACCGAGAAGCTGAGCCTGCTGCCCACCCGCACCTCGGTGTACGACGTGCAGTCCGTCAAGGACAACCAGATGGTGCAGTTCTTCAAGCCGGCCGTGGACAAGTCCGTGGAGCGGCCGTGGATTCCGCAGGCCAACGCCCTGTTCGAGCCGATCCGGCTGCAGATGGAGAAGGTGCTCAGCGGCAAGACCTCGCCCGAGAACGGCGCGAAGGGTGTCGGCGACGCCTACCGCAAGCTGCTGAAGGACTACAAGTAAATGGCTGTTGACAGCAGCCAGTCTCTGGCCAAGGCCGCGGACGCCCAGGGCGCCCGCGGCCGCGGCCGGCGGACCGGCGACACCGGCAAGACCCCCGGACGGCTGCGCAGGTCGCTGTCCACGCACTGGTACGCCTGGGCCATGGTCGCCCCCGTGGTGGCCGTCATCGGCGTGATCATCGGATACCCGCTGGTGCGGGGCCTGTACCTGTCGACGACCGACGCCAACGAGGCGAACGTCGAGCGCACCATCGGCATGAACCACATCCCGGCGACCTACAAGTCCGTCGGCCTGGACAACTACACTGCGGTCCTCCAGGACGGCGTCTTCTGGGACCGCCTGACCTGGACGATCATCTGGACCGTCTCGTGTGTCGCGATCTCCTTCGCGCTCGGCCTGGTCCTGGCGAACATGCTCAACCGCAAGCTGGCGGGGCGCTCCCTCTACCGGATGGCGCTGATCCTGCCCTGGGCGGTGCCCGCCTTCGTCTCCGTCTTCACCTGGCGGCTGCTGTTCAACGAGAAGAACGGCATCCTCAACAAGATCCTCGCCGGTGGCGGCATCGACGCGATCCCGTGGCTCAACGACCCCACGTGGGCCAAGCTCTCGGTGATCACGGTCAACGTCTGGCTCGGCGTCCCGTTCATGCTGGTCGCCATGCTCGGCGGACTCCAGTCCATCCCCGGTGAGCTCTACGAGGCCGCCGAGATGGACGGCGCGAACGCCTGGCAGCGCTTCCGGCACATCACCCTGCCGGGCCTGCGGACGGTCAGCAGCACCGTCATCCTCATCAGCGGCATCTGGACCTTCAACATGTTCCCGGTGATCTTCCTGCTCACCCGGGGCGGTCCGGGAGACGCCACCGAGATCCTGGTGACGTACGCCTACCGGCTCTCGTTCGTCGTGAGTCCGCGCGACTTCGCGGGATCCGCGGCCTGGGGCGTCATCATTCTGCTGCTCCTTTCGCTCTTCGCGGTCGTCTACCGCCGCGCGCTCCGCAAGCAGGGAGAAGTGTGGTGACCACCATGACCGACGAGAAGACCTCGGCGACCGGCGGGAAGACCCCGCCCCCGGCCCGGCCCAAGAAGGTCAGGGAGCGCGGCGAGCGCGGCCCGCTGGCCTCGGTCGGCCTCCACATGGGCCTCCTGATCGCCTCCGCCACCGCGATCCTGCCGCCGCTGTGGCTGCTCATCACCTCGTTCAAGCCGACCAGCGAGGCGTTCTCCACCGACCTGGTCAAGGACTTCACGCTCCGCAACTACGACCACGTCGTCAACGACACCGAGTTCCTGAGCTGGCTCGCCAACTCACTGCTCGTCGTCGGCCTCACCACCGTGATAGGCGTCTTCATCTCGGCGACCACCGGATACGCCGTCAGCCGCTTCAAGTTCCCCGGCATGCGGCCGCTGATGTGGCTCCTGCTGATCACCCAGATGTTCCCCGTCGCGGTGCTCATCGTGCCGCTCTACAACCTCCTGGCGAGCCTGGGCCTGCTCAACCAGCCCGTCGGCCTCGTCGTCACCTATCTGACGATCGCCGTGCCCTTCTGCGCCTGGATGATGAAGGGGTACTTCGACACCATCCCGGTGGAGATCGACGAGGCAGGCCGGGTGGACGGACTCAATCCGTTCGGCACGTTCTGGCGGCTCATCGTGCCGCTGGCCAAGCCCGGTCTGGCCGTCACGGGCTTCTACAGCTTCATCACCGGCTGGGCCGAGGTCGCCTACGCCTCCGCCTTCATGACCGGCGAGGAGAACCTCACCCTGGCGGGCGGCCTGCAGACCTTCGTCAACCAGTACACCAGCGACTGGGGCTCGCTGACGGCCGCGGCGGTGATCGTCGCCGTGCCCGCCGCGGTGATCTTCGGCTTCGTGCAGCGCCACCTCGTCTCCGGTCTCACGGCCGGCGCGACGAAGTCCTGACACGCGGCCCCGCCACCGCGCACACCC
Organism: Streptomyces sp. NPDC050439; assembly: GCF_040655335.1. Lineage (NCBI taxonomy): Bacteria > Bacillati > Actinomycetota > Actinomycetes > Kitasatosporales > Streptomycetaceae > Streptomyces > Streptomyces sp. NPDC050439. The sequence goes on along the minus strand of NZ_JBFAJT010000002.1, from coordinate 249,892 downwards.
CCCTCGCACTCGACCTCTCGATCTCAGGGAAGACATGACCCAGCATCTCGCTGCCCCTGCAGCCCCCGCCTCCGGCACCCACACGGACTGGTGGCGTGGCGCGGTGATCTACCAGGTCTACCCGCGCAGCTTCGCCGACGGCAACGGTGACGGAATGGGTGACCTCGACGGCATCCGTGCCCGCCTTCCCTACCTACGGGACCTCGGCGTCGACGCCGTCTGGCTCAGCCCCTTCTACTCCTCGCCGCAGGCCGACGCCGGTTACGACGTCGCCGACTACCGCGCGATCGACCCGATGTTCGGCAGCCTCCTGGACGCCGACGCCCTGCTGCGCGACGCCCACGGCCTGGGCCTGCGCGTCATCGTCGACCTGGTGCCCAACCACTCCTCCGACCGGCACGACTGGTTCCGGCGCGCCCTGCGCGAGGGCCCGGGATCGCCCCTGCGCGAGCGCTACCACTTCCGGCCGGGCAAGGGCGAGAACGGTGAACTCCCGCCCAACGACTGGGAGTCCGTCTTCGGCGGCCCCGCCTGGACGCGGACCCCGGACGGCGAGTGGTACCTCCACCTGTTCGCCCCCGAGCAGCCCGACTTCAACTGGGAACACCCCGCCGTCCACGACGAGTTCCGCTCGATCCTGCGCTTCTGGCTCGACATGGGCGTCGACGGCTTCCGCGTGGACGTCGCCCACGGACTGGTCAAGGCCGAGGGGCTGCCCGACATCGGCCGCAGCGACCAGCTCAAGCTGCTGGGCAACGATGTCATGCCGTTCTTCGACCAGGACGGCGTGCACGAGATCTACCGCAGCTGGCGCAAGGTCCTCACCGAGTACGCGGGTGAGCGCATCCTCGTCGCCGAGGCGTGGACCCCCACCGTCGAGCGGGCCGCCGCCTATGTGCGCCCGGACGAGATGCATCAGGCCTTCAACTTCCAGTACCTGGGCACCCACTGGGACGCCGCGGAGCTGCGCGAGGTCATCGATGTGTCGCTGGCCGCGATGCGCCCCGTCGGCGCCCCGGCCACCTGGGTGCTCTCCAACCATGACGTCACCCGCCACGCCACGCGGTTCGCCAACCCGCCGGGGCTCGGCACGCAGCTGCGCACCGCGGGCGACCGCGAGCTCGGCCTGCGCCGGGCCCGCGCGGCCTCGCTCCTGATGCTGGCGCTGCCCGGTTCGGCGTACGTCTACCAGGGCGAGGAACTGGGCCTTCCGGACGTCACCGAGCTGCCGGACGAGGTGCGCCAGGACCCCTCCTTCCTCCGCGCGAACGGCCAGGACGGGTTCCGTGACGGCTGCCGGGTGCCCATCCCGTGGACCGTCGAAGGCTCCAGCCACGGCTTCGGCGCGGGCGGCAGCTGGCTGCCGCAGCCCGAGGGATGGGGCGAGCTCAGCGTCGAGGCGCAGACCGGCGACCCCGCGTCCACGCTGGAGCTGTACCGCAGGGCGCTCGCCGTGCGCCGGGAGCTGCCGGGGCTCGGCGCCGGCGACTCACTGGAGTGGCTGGAGGCCCCCGAGGGTGTCCTCGCCTTCCGGCGCGTGGGCTTCGTGTGCACGGCCAACACCACCGGTGAAGCGGTGCGGATTCCGGCTCCCGGCCGGATCCTGCTGGCCAACGCCGAGGTGGAGACGGCGGACGGCAAGGTCGAGCTGCCCGCCGACACCACCGTCTGGTGGGCGGTGTGACCCTTTCCCTGCCGCGGTCCGCCGACCGGGGAGACGGGGGAGACCGGGGCGTCCCGCGGCTCGCGGACATCGCGGCCCAGTCCGGCGTCAGCGAGGCCACCGCGAGCCGGGTGCTCAACGGCAGGCCGGGGGTGGCCGCCGGCACCCGGCGCCGGGTGCTCGCCGCCCTGGACGTCCTCGGCTACGAGCGGCCGATGCGGCTCAAGCGGCACAGCGCCGGTCTGGTCGGTCTGGTCATCCCCGAGCTCAGCAACCCGATCTTCCCCGCCTTCGCGCAGGTCGTCGAACAGGTCCTGTCCGGGCACGGCTACACGCCGATGCTGTGCACCCAGATGCCGGACGGGGCCAGCGAGGACGAGCTGGTCGAGCAGCTGGAGGAGCGCCGGGTCAGCGGCATCGTCTTTCTGTCCGGGCTGCACGCCGACACCACGGCCGACCCCACCCGGTACCTCGAACTGCACGCCCGCGGCGTGCCGTTCGTCCTGATCAACGGCTACAACGAGCACATCCCGGTGTCCTTCGTCTCGCCCGACGACCGCGCGGCCGCGCGGATGGCGGTGCGCCACCTCGTCGACCTGGGCCACCGGCGGATCGGGCTCGCCATCGGCCCCACCCGCTACGTCCCCTCGCTGCGCAAGGCGGAGGGGTTCACGGCGGCACTGCACGCGCTGCTCGGCCTGGAACAGGGGGAGGCCGAACAGCTCGTGCAGCGCACGCTGTTCACGGTCGAGGGCGGGCACGCGGCGGCCGGCGTCCTGCTCGACCAGGGGTGCACGGCGATTGTCTGCGGCAGCGACATGATGGCGCTCGGGGCCGTCCGGGCGGCGCGTGAGCGCGGCCTGTCGGTGCCCGACGACGTCTCCGTCGTCGGCTTCGACGACTCGCCCCTGATCGCTTTCACGGACCCGCCGCTCACCACGGTGCGCCAGCCGGTGCAGGCGATGGCTAGCGCCGCGGTGGGCGCGCTCCTTGAGGAGCTGCACGGAAACCCCGTACAGCACACGGAGTTCGTCTTTCAGCCCGAGCTCGTGGTGCGTGGCTCGACGGCGCAGGCGCGGCGCTGAGAGGGAGGCCCCCGGTGCCGGCCCCGGTCGGGGCAGCGGGGTGATGACGTGGCGCCGGGGCCTCTCCGTCCCACGACTCCGGTCCGGGCGGCCGGGCGCGTGGGGCCCGTTGCCGGGTCCCCCGGCCGTCCGGACCGGAGTCGTGGTTGAACGTAGCACCGTCGCAATGTCTTGCGAAAGGTTTTGCGGGGCGTGAACTGCCGGGATCGCGCATCTGACGCCAGAGTGTGCGCCGAGGGTTGACCGGGGTTCTTGAGGGTCGTACGGTCTCGACCGAAAACGGCGTTGAAATGTTTCTGCAACATCCTTCAACGGCCTTACGGGCACGGCGCGTTGCCGGACAAGGTCACCCTCACTCAGGCAAAGGTCACACCTCACTCATGCAGGAGGCCCCCATGACTGGCCGGAAGTCCAGAGTCCGCAGACCCGCCCGCAGACCCCTCGCCGCCGCTCTCGCCCTGGTCGCGGGAGCAGCGGGAAGCATCGTCGCCGGAGCCCCGCAGGCGCAGGCCGCGCCGCCCGGCGGCAAGGACGTCACCGCCGTGCTCTTCGAGTGGAAGTTCGACTCGGTGGCCAAGGCGTGCACCCAGCAGCTCGGCCCCGACGGCTACGGCTACGTCCAGGTCTCCCCGCCCCAGGAGCGCATCCAGGGCGAGGCATGGTGGACCGGCTACCAGCCCGTCAGCTACAAGATCGGCAGTCGCCTCGGTGACCGCGCCGCGTTCAAGAACATGGTGGACACCTGCCACAAGGCCGGGGTGAAGGTCGTCGCCGACGCGGTCATCAACCACATGACGAACGCCAACGGAACCGGCTCGGCGGGATCGTCCTTCACCAAGTACGACTACCCGGGCACGTACTCGGGCGCCGACATGGACAACTGCCGCTCGAACATCAGCAACTACCAGGACCGCTGGAACGTCCAGAACTGTGAGCTGGGCGGCCTCGCCGACCTCGACACCGGCGAGGACTACGTCCGGGGGCGGATCGCGGCCTACCTGAACGACCTGCTCTCCCTGGGCGTCGACGGCTTCCGGGTCGACGCGGCCAAGCACATTCCCGTGGACGACCTGAAGAACATCAAGTCCCGGCTGACCAACCCCGGTGCCTACTTCAAGCAGGAGACGATCTACGGGGCGGGCGAGGCGGTCTCCCCGAGCGAGTACATCGCGACCGGCGACCCCCAGGAGTTCCGCTACGGCTGGGACCTCAAGCGGGTCTTCAACGACGAGGAGCTCGCCTACCTGAAGAACTACGGCGAGGGCTGGGGCTACCTGCCCAGCGGCTCGGCCGCCGTCTTCGTCGCCAACCACGACACCGAACGGCACGGCCAGACCCTCAGCTACAAGGACGGCGCGAACTACACCCTCGCGCACGTCTTCATGCTGGCTCTGCCCTACGGCGCCCCCGACGTGCAGTCCGGCTACGAGTTCAGCAACATCGACGCAGGACCGCCCAACGGCGGCCAGGTCAACGCCTGCTACAGCGACGGCTGGAAGTGCCAGCACGCCTGGCCCGAGATCAAGAGCATGGTCAAGTTCCGCAACACCGCCCGCGGGACCGGCATGACCAACTGGTGGGACAACGGCAACGACGCCATCGCGTTCGGCCGCGGCGACAAGGCCTACGTGGTCATCAACCACGAAGGTTCCTCGGTCGACCGGACCTTCCAGACGTCCCTCGCCGCGGGCAGCTACTGCGACATCCAGAGCGGCAGGAGCGTCACCGTCAACGGCTCGGGCCAGTTCACGGCCTCCGTCGCGCCGAACACCGCGCTCGCCCTGCACACCGGGGCCAGGAGCTGCTGAGCTCCGCACCGCGCGGCTGACCTGCCTGCTGCACGGGCCGCCCGGCATTCGCTTCCCCGCCCGCCGGGCGGCCCACCCCCGACGCGGGACTCCGCCCCGGACCCCGCTCCTCAAACGCCGGAGGGGCTCGTATTAGCCCCCGGCGCGCTCACCTCCCGCACCCCGTAACGCACAAGGAGAAGTTCCCCTTGACCGGCTCCCCCCGCCGCACCTTCGTCACCACGGCCCTCGCCCTGCTCGCCGCGGTCGCGCCCCTGACGCCCTCGGCCGTCGCGGCACCCCGGACGTCCGCCGCCGCCGACGCCCCGGCCGCGCTGGACCTGTCCGCGTCCCGGGCCCAGTGGATCGACAAGAACACACTCGCCTGGGAGGTCCAAGGCGATGCCGCCTCCCAGGAGCTGGTGTACGCCCGCGACGGAAAGCTCGCCGTCAAGGACGGCGCACTCACCGGCGAGGGACGGCGTATCCGCCTCACCCCGGCCGAGGGCGGCCTCACCGACGCCCAGCGCAAGAAATACCCGCACCTCAAGAGCTACGCCGCCTTCACCGTCGATCCGCGCGACCGCGACCGCGTCCGCCACGCCCTCACCGGCCAGGTAATCGCCACCCGGACCGGCGCCGACGGCACCCTGCTGACCGCCACCGGCGTCCAGACCCAGGGCATCCTCGACGACCTCTACAGCGCCACCGCGACCAAGGCCGCCCTCGGCCCGCGGTTCCGCGACGGGCGCCCCACGCTCGCCCTGTGGGCCCCCACCGCCCAGTCCGTGAGCCTCGAACTCGACGGCAAGCGCGTGGCGATGCGGCGCGACGACGCCAGCGGCGTGTGGTCCGTCACCGGCGCCAAGAGCTGGGCGGGCAAGCAGTACCGGTACGTCGTGAAGGTGTGGGCGCCCAGCGTCCAGAAGGTCGTCACCAACAAGGTCACCGACCCCTACTCCACGGCGCTCACGGCCGACTCGCAGCGCAGCATCGCCATCGATCTCGACGACCCGAAGCTCGCCCCCAAGGGCTGGGAGCAGCTGAAGAAGCCGAAGGCGACCCCGCTGCGCGACGCGCAGATCCAGGAGCTGCACATCCGTGACTTCTCCGTCGAGGACAAGACGGCGCGCCACCCCGGCAAGTACCTGGCCTTCACCGACACGAAGTCCGACGGCATGAAGCACCTGCGCAAGCTGTCCGAGGCAGGCACCTCCTACGTCCACCTGCTGCCCGCCTTCGACATCGGCACCATTCCCGAGCGCGAGGCCGACCAGGCCACGCCCGACTGCGACCTGACCGCCCCCGCCCCGGACTCCGACGAGCAGCAGGCCTGCGTCGCCAAGACCGCCGCCAAGGACGCCTACAACTGGGGCTATGACCCGCTGCACTACACCGTTCCGGAGGGCAGCTACGCGAGCGACCCCGCCGGGACCCGGCGCACGGTCGAGTTCCGGCAGATGGTCCAGGGCCTCAACGGCTCCGGCCTGCGGACCGTGATGGACGTCGTCTACAACCACACCGTCGCGAGCGGCCAGGCCGACAAGTCGGTCCTCGACAAGATCGTGCCGGGCTACTACCAGCGGCTGATGGCGGACGGCACGGTCGCCACCTCCACGTGCTGTGCCAACACCGCGCCCGAGAACGCCATGATGGGCAAACTCGTCGTCGACTCACTGGTCACCTGGGCCAAGGAGTACAAGGTCGACGGCTTCCGCTTCGACCTGATGGGCCACCACCCCAAGGCCAACATCCTGGCCGTCCGCAAGGCCCTTGACGCACTGACCCTCAAGAAGGACGGCGTCGACGGGAAGAAGATCGTCCTGTACGGAGAGGGCTGGAACTTCGGAGAGATAGCCGACGACGCCCGCTTCGTCCAGGCCACCCAGAAGAACATGGCGGGCACGGGCATCGCCACCTTCTCCGACCGCGGCCGCGACGCGCTGCGCGGCGGCGGCCCCTTCGACGAGGACCCCGGTGTCCAGGGCTTCGCCAGCGGCCTGTTCACCGACCCCAACGCCTCCAAAGCGAACGGCACACCCGCCGAGCAGAAGGCCCGCCTCCTGCACTACCAGGACCTGCTCAAGGTGGCCCTCACGGGCAATCTGTCCGCGTACACCTTCACGGACTCCTCCGGCCGCAGGGTCAAGGGCTCCGAGGTCGACTACAACGGCGCACCGGCCGGCTACGCGGACGCTCCGGGCGACGCCCTTTCCTACTCCGACGCGCACGACAACGAATCCCTCTACGACGCCCTCGCCTTCAAGCTGCCCGCCGACACCACGGCCGCCGAGCGCTCCCGCATGCAGGTGCTCGCGATGGCCACCTCGACCCTGGCCCAGGGCCCTTCCCTGTCCCAGGCCGGCAGCGACCTGCTGCGCTCGAAGTCCCTGGACCGCAACTCCTACGACAGCGGCGACTGGTTCAACGCCCTGCACTGGAGCTGCGAGGACGGCAACGGCTTCGGACGCGGCCTGCCCCCGGCCGCCGACAACAAGGACAAGTGGGCGTACGGAAAGCCCCTGTTGACGTCCGCGAACCTGACCCCGGGCTGCGCCGAGATCAACGGAACCTCGGCCGCCTACCAGGACCTGGTGAGGCTGCGCGCGACCGAGCCCGCGTTCTCCCTGGATTCGGCCGACCGGGTTCAGTCCCGGCTCTCGTTCCCGCTCTCGGGCACATCCGCCGAGACGCCCGGCGTCATCACCATGGAGCTCGGGAACCTCGTGGTCGTCTTCAACGCGACCCCGCAGGCACAGGAGCAGCAGGTGACGGGCCTCAAGGGCACCGCGTACGGGCTGCACCCGATCCAGGCGAAGGGCGCCGACCCGGTGGTCAAGTCGGCCTCGTACGAGCGCGGTTCAGGAACGTTCGATGTCCCCGCCCGCACGGTCGCCGTCTTCGAACGGGGCTGACCCAAGGCCCTGACACGGGAGCCCGCCACCCGCCCCCTCAGGAGACCGGCACGAGCCGGTAGGAGTCGCCGTCGGCGATCACGTGGCCTGCCGTGGGGGGCGGGAAGTGGCTGCCCAGCAGGAGAGTCGAGGTGCCGGAGATTTTGCTCAGGAGTTCGCGACGTGTACGGGTCGCCGCCGCGGGGTCGATGTCCACGCAGCTGCCCAGGTCGGGGTGGATCAGCTGGACGGGGTGGTGGACGCAGTCGCCGGTGATGAGGGCGCGCTCGCCGCGGCTGCGCAGTTCCACCGCCACCTGGCCCGGCGTGTGACCCGGGGTGGGGCGCAGGCGTACACCCCGGGCGATGTCGGTGCCCCCGGAGGGGACGTCGACGAGGTCGAGCAGGCCGGCCTCCTTGATGGGGTGCACGGAGTCGCGGAACATCTGGCGTCGAGGCTCGTCCATGTCGACGCCGGCCCAGTAGTCCCATTCGGAGCGGGCCGTCAAGTAGCGGGCGTTGGGGAAGGTGGGCACCCAACTGGCGCCGTCGGCGCGGGTGTTCCAGCCGACGTGGTCGGCGTGCAGATGCGTGAGGACCACGAGATCCACCGTTTCGGGGGCGAAGCCGGCCCGCGTCAGGCGCGTGAGGTAGTCGCTGTCCAGGTTGTCCCACGCGGGGTTGGCCCGCTGCTTGCCGTTGCCGATGCCGGTGTCCACGAGCACGCGCAGCCCGTCGACCTCGATCGCGAAGCTGTGGCTCGCAAGCCGCAGGACGCGTTGTTCGTCCGCGAAGTCCGGTTGCAGCCAGGGGGAGCGGGCGACGATCTCCGGGGTTGCTCCCGGCAGCAGCCACGGGCCCGTCTGTGCGGGGAGGTGTACCTCGTCGACGCGGTGGACGGTGAGATCTCCCACCGTCCAAACCGGGGCGCTGGGGGAGGGGTCGGGGGTGGCGTGGTGTGCGGCTGGCGTGGCCATGCGGTGATCCATCCTTCGGTCGGCCGGGTGGCTGCTGCGATTCCGGAGCTAAAAGCAATGGGTTTGCGTTAAAGCAGCGTAGGTCCTATCGTCTCGTTAAAGCAAACCGTTAGCTTTTGAGCTGCGCCGAGGGCGGGCCGTCGTCCCGGCGCGGCGTCACGAGGCGAAAGGCCGCACGTGGACACCGTCATGAACACCGCCGAACTCACCCCCCAGGAGGCCGCCCGGGGCGCGCTCCGGGCGGGCCTGCCCCTGGGGAACGACCGTCACGAGGTGGTGGCGACGACCGCCACGTACATCCAGTCCGTCATCGCCACGCTGCGTGAACTGGACTTCGGCGACACGCCGCCCGCGATCTCCTACACGGCGGGACAGGAGGACATCGATGCAGCCGTTTGAGCTGTCCCTGGCGGATGCCGCTCGTGCCATGGCCGCGAAAGAGCTCTCCCCGGTGGAGCTCACCGACTCCGTCCTCGATCGCATCGAGGCTGTGGAGGAACGCCTCCAGGCGTACGTCGGCGTCGCGGCGGACTCCGCCCGGGCGGCGGCGGTCCGGGCCGAGCGCGAGATCGCCCAGGGGGAGTCGCGCGGTCCGCTGCACGGGATACCCATGGGCCTGAAGGACCTGATCGATGCCAAGGGCATGCCCACCACGGCGAGTTCACGCGTCAGGGCGGGCCATATGGCCGCGCGTGACAGTGCCGTCGCCGCGCGCCTGTCCGAAGCCGGCGCGGTCCTGCTGGGAAAGACCCACACCCACGAGTTCGCCTACGGGCTGACCACCCCGCAGACGAACAACGCCTGGGACCACGGCCGCGTCGCGGGCGGATCGAGCGGGGGCTCGGCCGTCGCCGTCGCGGCGGGGGAGGCCACCTTCGCGCTGGGCACCGACACCGGCGGATCGATCCGCGTGCCCGCGGCACTGAACGGCGTGGTCGGGCTCAAGCCGACGTACGACCTGATCTCCCGGCAGGGGGTGACATCCCTGTCCTGGTCGCTGGACCACGTGGGCCCCCTCACTCGCACGGTGCAGGACGCGGCGCTGGTGCTCGGCGCCTTGACGGGACGCAAGGGACGGGAGCGGTACGACCCCGCCGCCCACGGAGCCGAGGCTTTCCCGGAAGGTGACCTGACGGGGCTGCGGGTGGGCGTGCCCCGCAACCACTACTTCGAGCGGATCAGCCCGGAGGTCGAGGCAAGCGTGCGCCGGGCCATCGGCCGGCTCCAGGAGCTCGGGGCCCGGCTCGTCGAGGTCGAGATCCCCCTGGCGCGCTACATCCAGGCCACCCAGTGGGGGCTGATGGTCCCCGAGGCGACCGCGAACCACGAGCGGACACTGCGCACGGTGCCTGATCTGTACACGGCGGAGGTCCGCGTGCTCCTGGAGGCGGGCGAGTTCGTGTCCGCCGGTGACTACCTCAGGGCCCAGCGCGCGCGGGCGCTGATGCGCGAAGCCTGGGCGGAGATGCTCGGCCGCGTCGACGTGATCGCGGCCCCGGCGGTGCCGATGACGGCCGCCAAGGCAGGTCAGGAGAGTGTGCAATGGGCGGACGGCACGGCCGAGGCCGTCTCCGACGCTTACGTCCGTCTCTCCGCACCCGCCAACATCACGGGAGTCCCTGCGCTGACGCTGCCCGTGGGCAAGGACCGCGCGGGCCTGCCGATCGGCATGCAGCTGATGGGGCGCCCGCACGACGAGGCGACCGTACTGCGGGTCGGGCGCGCCTACGAGGTGTCTGACTCCGGTGCCGCAAGCGGTGTGGGGGCGGGTCGGCTGGCCCCCATCGCGGCGTGAGCGGCGGCCCCAGCTAGAAGCAACGAATTCGCGTTAAGGGGATAAGGTGGGGTCATGAGTCCCAAGCCCATGGTTCGGCCGGGAGGGCGCAGCGCCCGGGTCCAGGAATCGGTGCACGCGGCGGTCCGCGAACTGCAAGCCGAGCTCGGGCGCGAGGCGCTGACCGTCCCCCTCGTCGCGGCGCGTGCCGGGGTGACGCCCTCGACGGTCTACCGCCGGTGGGGCGACCTCCAGGAACTCCTGTCCGACGTCGCGGTGGAGCACCTGCGCCCCGAAGCGCTCCCGGCCGACCTCGGCGCCCTGCGTGCCGACCTCGGAGCGTGGGCCGAGCAGTTCCTCGACGAGATGGCCTCCCCGCCCGGACGCGCGTACATCAGGGACGCCCTCCTCGGGGACCCGGACGGGAGCAACGCCGGCCAGTGCTCCGCCTACGCCGCCGAACAGATCAGCGTCGTCCTGGCGCGCGCGGCGGAGAGGGGCGAGGCCGCCCCGGACACGGAGTGGGTCATGGACCAGGTCGTGGCGCCGATGATGTACCGCATCCTCTTCCGCCCCAGCCAACTGGACGCCGTCTACGCACGCGCACTCGTCGACCGGGCCCTCGCGCCATCCTGAGCCCATCCGACGATCAAAACCCGCACCCAAGGGGTCGTCCGGACGCATTCCCGGTCGTCAAGAGAGTGCGCCTCGTCAGCTAACTGTCGCCCTTCGGTGGAATATGCCGCCGTGAGGTACGGACCGCTACGGTGTGGCCCGCAGTTGTTCCCGTCGGGTCGTCGTCTCGGCCCCGGAGGTGAGAGATGGCGGATGCCGCTTCGGCGTCGGTCGGAACAATCCCGGTCCAGCATCTACGGGCGGGGGACCATGCTTTCGTCAGCTACGAGGACGACGATGCGGGACGCGACGTGGTGTCTGCCTTCGCGTGGGCGGGGCTGGTCAAGCGCGAGAAGGTGATGGTCTTCGCCGCTCCGCACATGGACGACGAACAGGTGTGGGGCCGCATCGACGCCCCGGGCGCACTGCTGGGATCCGCCCGTGACCACGGGCAGTTGGTGCTCAGCAGCATGCGCGCCCTCATCCACCCCCAGGACGCGTTCACTCCCCTCCGGCAGTGGGAGCGCATCACGGAGGAGACCGACCGGGCCTTGGCCGAGGGTTTCAGCGGACTGCGGACCTATATCGACATGCACTGGGTGGGGCACCTGGGCGCCGATGTCGAGGTGATGATGCACCGCGAATCACACGCCCAGCATCTGTTCACCGACCGCCCCTACACCGAGATCTGTGCCTACGACCGCCGCTGGTTCGACCCCGACGTCCTGACCGCGATGCACGAGGCGCACCCCTGCCGGCTGCTGCCCCGCCTGGGCGCTCTGCACACGGAACAGGCGGAAGGGCGGGTGCGGTTGGTCGGTGAGGCGGACCTGGCCACCCGCGAGGAGTTCATCGCCGCCGTGCGCCAGGGGCTCAGGTACGGCGCGGACTCCCGAGGGCTGCTCGTCGTGGACCTGACCGGACTCGTGTTCCTCGGCGTCGCCTGTGCCGTGGACCTGCTGCGGCTGGTCCTTGAACATCCGCACGGCCTGGTCCAGGTCACCTGTCCGCCGACACCGGCCCGCATACTGCGCCGAGCAGGCGCCGACCAGGTGCCCCACATGGTGATCAGCGAGGTGGAGCGCTGATGACGAACACGTCGGACCCCCACGAGGTCCCCCCCGTCACCCTCCTGGAATCGCGCTTCACAAAGGACGATCTGCCCCGGCTGCGCATGCTCGTGGACCAGTACGCCGATCATCAGGGGCTGGCCGAGCCGCGGCGCAGCGATTTCATCGTGGCCCTGGACGCGGTGGCGGTCAACGCGGTCGAGCACGCGGGCGGCGGCGGCACGCTGATCCTGCAACGCACCAACGGCCATCTGGCCTGCCATATCCACGACTTGGGCCCCGGCTTCAGCGCCGACGTCATCCCCGAGCTGGCTCCCGGCCTGAACGGTCACCCGGGGGGCCGCGGTCTGTGGCTCGCGGGCCTCCTGACCGACGGGCTCACGATCTCGGCGGGCCCCGGCGGGAGCAAGGTGACACTGACCGTGCGCCTGCCCGAACACGCATATTGAGGGGACAGAGATCACCCCCTGTCCTACAGTCGACCGACGCGCGAACGACGCGACCACCTGCGGCGAGGGAGGTTGATGAATATGGCCCGCCAGGCGATTCATCAGCATGCCCTTGTCCGGGCCGCGTGAGGTTGTCGAGCGGCCCGGTCGTCTGAAACGACCAGGAGTATCGCGTGTCTTCTTCTTTTGCCTCGTCCTCGTTCTCGACGTCCGGTACGGACGTGACCACTGAGCGCCTCGTGCTGCGGCCCTGGCCCGCTCACGAGATCACCGCCGTCCTCGGCGACCGCCGCCTGGCGCACTGGGCGGAGGACTTCCCCGCCGACGAGGGCCGAGTCATCGCCGGTTTCATCGCCGACCGGCCGGACGCACTGGGCCCGTACGGGCAACGTCAGGTCATCGAGCGGGCGACCGGTCTGGTGATCGGAGCCATCGGGCTGTTCTGGCCGCCGAGCGACGGCAAGCTGGAGATCGGGTACGGCATCGTGGCCTCGCGCCGCGGCCGGGGCTACGCCTCCGAGGCCACCCGGGCCCTCACGGCGTACGCCCTGACCTCGCCGGACGTCCACACCGTGTACGCCGACGTGGAACTGTCCAACCCGGCCTCGGTCCGCGTGCTGGAGAAGGCCGGGCTGCGACGCTGGAGCGCGGACGCCACCACGGCGCGCTTCGGCACCCCGGTGGGCTGACCGTCACCCGTCGGACCGGCGCCGCCGCAGCTTGACGGTGTAGTTGGTCCGCGTGGAGGGCTCGCCGTCGGGGGCTGTGAGGGCGTGCTCGTGCGTGTCGCAGACGAGTACGTCCCACTGCCCGGCCGGCAGGTCGAGTGAGGCCAGGACCTTCTGGGGGCTGGGGAAGTCCACACCCGGGTGCGCTGCGGTCTCCCAGGCGGGAAAGCCCATGTGGCCGACGATCAGGAGGGTGCCGCCCTCGGTGACGGCCGCGGCGGCGTCGCGCAGGATCTGCTCGCGCGGCATCTCGTGCAGGGAGTGCAGGAACTGGGCGGAGACCAGGTCGTAGGCGCCGGTCGGGAAGGAGGTGCCCAGGTCGTGGTGCTGCCAGTCGACGCGGTCGGCGACCCGGGCCCGGTCCGCGTGCTCGGCGGCACGGCCGAGGGCGACGCGGGAGATGTCGGTGGCGGTGACGCGCCAGCCCTGGCGTGCGAGCCAGATCGCGTCGCCGCCCTCTCCGCAGCCCAGGTCCAGGGCACTGCCCGGGACGAGTCCCTCGGTCTCGCGGACGAGTGCGGCGTTGGGCTCGCCGCTCCACAGGCGGCCGCTCTGGTTGTAGCGCTCGTCCCAGAACGCCGCGGCTGAATCCGCGGCGGGGGCGATGGTGTGGTCGGTGGTGTGCTCGCTCATGCGGGGCTCCTTCTGCTCTGCGGCAACCCTGCGCGCGGCGACACCGGCTTGACAAAGTTATTTGCCGCCCCGGCAAATGAAGGGATGAGCGACGACTCCCCCCTCACGGATGTGCTGACCGCCGTCGGGCCGCGGCTGCGGGCGCTGCGGAAGGCGCGGGGCGCCACCCTGGCCCGGCTGAGCGAGGAGACGGGGATCTCCCTGAGCACTCTCTCGCGCCTTGAAGCCGGTCAGCGGGAGCCCACCCTGAAGCTCCTGCTGCCGCTGGCCAAGGCGTACGGCGTACCGCTCGACGAGCTGGTCGGCGCGCCGCAGACGGGCGACCCGCGCATCCACCCGCGGCCGTTCAAGCGCCACGGCAACACGTGGGTCCCCCTCACTCGCCACCTCGGCGGAATGCATGCCTACAAGCAGGTCATGCCGGTTCCCAGAACCGGCACCCGACAGGCCGCACGCCCCGAGCAGGGCATGCACGAGGGCTATGAATGGCTTTACGTCCTCTCCGGGCGGCTGCTGCTCGCCCTGGGCGAGCACGACCTGGTGCTCACCGCGGGCGAGGCCGCCGAGTTCGACACCCGCACCCCGCACGGCTTCGCCAACGCCGGTGACATCCCCGTCGAGTTCCTCGCCCTGTACGGGGCCCAGGGCGAGCGCATGCACGTACGCGTCAGGCCGGGCAGCGCCGAGGAGGAGGGCGGGGTCTAGCGCGCTGCCGGGGGACGCGGTCAGCCGGTGCGGAGCGCGGGGTCGCTGGCGCCGGACTCGCCCGTCTCGACATGCCCGGCGAACCTGCGCAGGTAGGCGCTGTCGCTGTCGGACCGGACACGCAGGTCGTACCAGCGCTTGCTGTGGCCGAGGTCGACCGATCGGGACTGCCGACCGCCTGCCGGGACGGTGAGTTCGGTGCTCTTGCCGCCGTAGGCGTTGGTGATGGTCAGGCGGCAGGCGGCCTTGGCCGGGTTGGTGACGGTGAGCTTCACGCGTCCGGTGTCCTGGTCGTGGCGGCAGGTGATCTCCGGGCCCGGGGTGGCGGCGGTGCCCGCGTACGTCCGCAGGTAGCCGTTGGGGCCGTGCACGCTCAGCTCGTACGCCCCGTCGGAAGGGCCCGTGCTCCAGGTGTCGGAGATCTTCTTGCCCGCCGCGGCGGTGTAGGTCCAGGGCCCGTCGTCGCGGTTGCCCGAGGTGACGAGGAAGCAGGCGCCGGTCTCGTCGCCCGGTGCGAAGGTGAGCTCGATGGTGCCGTCGGAGGGCTGCACGGCCGCGGTGACCAGCGGCGTGTAGGGCAGGGGCCGGGTGGGCCGCGCGCCCTTCTCCTGCTTGGGCAGGGCGGGGGAAGCGGGCGGCGAGGGGGTGTAGCTGTCGTGCCGTTCCTGGTCCGGCGGCTCATAGCCGTCGGTGCTCGGCAGGTCCGCGCGCCCGGTGTGCTTGCGGCCGAAGTCGAAGGCCGAGGTGAGGTCGCCGCAGATGGCCCGGCGCCAGGGGGAGATGTGCGGTTCGTGGACGCCGAAGCGGCGTTCCATGAACTGGATGACGGAGGTGTGGTCGAAGACCTCGGAGCAGACGTAACCGCCGGTGGACCACGGGGAGACGACGAGGGTGGGGACCCGCATGCCGAGGCCGTAGGGGCCCGCGCTGTATTCGCCGTCGCCGGGGAAATGGTCGAGCTCGGTGTCGACCGTGGAAGCGCCCCAGGAGGAGTCGGCCGGAGGGTAGGGCGGCGGCACGTGGTCGAAGTAGCCGTCGTTCTCGTCGTAGGTGATGAACAGGGCGGTCCTGCTCCATACCTCGGGGTCGGACGTCAGTGCGTCCAGGACCTGCGAGATGTACCAGGCGCCGTAATTCGCGGGCCAGTTGGGGTGTTCGCTGAACGCTTCCGGAGCCGCGATCCAGGATATCTCCGGGAGTTTCCCGGACTTGACGTCCGCGCGGAGGTCGTCGAGGAGGTGGCCGCTCTTCTTGATGTTCGTGCCCTTGCGTGCCTTTTCGTAAAGGGGGTCACCGGGCTTCGAGTTCCGGTACTTGTTGAAGAACATCAGCGAGTTGTCGCCGTAGTTCCCGCGGTAGGCGTCCTCCAGGACACCCCACAGCCCGTCCTCGGTGAGTCCGTCGCCGGTGTCCTGATAGATCTTCCAGGACACCCCGGCCTTCTCCAGGCGCTCGGGATAGGTCGTCCAGTCGTAGCCGACTTCCTCGTTGCCGAGGACCGGTCCGCCGCCCTTGCCGTCATTTCCGGTGTGACCGGAGTAGAGGTAATAGCGGTTGGGGTCGGTCGCGCCGATGAACGAGGAGTGGTAGGCGTCGCAGACCGTGAAGGCGTCGGCCAGCGCGTAGTGGAACGGTATGTCGTCCCTGGTCAGGTGGGCCATCGTGCCGGAGGTCTTGGCTGCGATCCAGTCGTCGTACTTGCCCTTGTTCCACGCCTGATGGCCGGTTTCCCAGTCATGGCTCAGCCCGGCGATGAACTGCATTCCCAGGTCGTCGGCCTCGGGGTGGTAGGGCAGGACTTCCTCGCCGCCACCGGACTGATGCCATACGGGCTTTCCGCTCTCCAGGATCATCGGACGGGGGTCGCCGAATCCCCGGACACCGCCCAGCGTGCCGAAGTAGTGGTCGAAGGAGCGGTTCTCCTGCATGAGGACCACGATGTGCTCGACGTCTTCGATCGATCCCGACCGGGTGGAGGCGGGGATGTCGACGGCGCGCATGATGCTGGCGGACAGAGCCGCGACGCCGGCGGTGCCACCCGCTGCCTGGAGGAAGCGCCGACGGTTGAATGCGGGCATGTGGCAGAACCTCTGAAACGTGGGGGATAGAGGGCGGGCCACCGTAGACCGGCTTGCCCACAAGCCGTCAAATAGTGAGAAGAAAAAGTGAAGGAGCAGCTATGCCGGACGCAGTCGAAGCCCCCGTCATCCTCAGTGACGCACCCGGCTCCTTTCCCAGGAGCGTGCTCGCCGAGCGGCACCCCGCGCTCATCAAGAAGGTGCGCGACGCCTTCCCCTACGGGCCCCGGCAGCATCGCGCCCTCGACGCCCTCCTCGCCCAGGCCACGCAGGGCGTGATCGAGCCGCCGGACCCCGGGGCACACGACCGTCACCTGTGGGAGGAGTGGGGGCGTGAGTACGTCGGTCTGTCCTGGTTCGACGTGCCCTTCCTGTGGTCCGAGAGCTACTTCTACCGCCAACTCCTCGCTGCTGTCGGGTATTTCGGGGACGGCCCCTGGCAGGGAATCGACCCGTTCCGTCCGTTCAAGCAGGCGGAACTGCACATCGGTGAGGCCGACGAGGAACTGGCCGCGCTCGACCGGCTGGCGCCGCGGCCCCTCGACGAGCAGCGTCAGGCCCTGCTCCTGGGCTCGCTGTGGGGCAACCGCGCCGACCTGGGCTTCGCCGTGGGCGGCGGCTCGGCCGGGGCCGCCGACTCACGCCTCGTCGCCGACGACTCCGGGCTGCTGTGGTCCCTGCTGCCCGAGGGCGGCGCGGCCACGCTGTGCCTGGTCGCGGACAACGCGGGGCGCGAGCTGCTGCCCGACCTCATCCTCGCCGACCACCTCCTGCGCCATCGGCGAGCCGAGCGGGTCGTGCTGCACGTCAAGCCCTATCCGTACTACGTCTCGGACGCCATGACCGCCGACGTCATCGACTGCCTGCGCCGCCTGACCGGCGCACGGGGCGCTGCGGCGAAGGTGGGTGAGCGCCTGTGGTCGGCCATGGGCAGCGGCGTGCTCACCGTCCGCGCCCACCCCTTCTCGTGCGCCCCGCTGCCGTACGAGCGGATGCCCGACGACCTGCGCAAGGAGTTCGCCGAGGCCGACGTGACCGTCATGAAGGGCGACCTGAACTACCGGCGTCTGGTCGGCGACCGGCTCTGGCCCGCCACCACACCCTTCGAGGAGCCCACCGCGTACTTCCCCGGCCCGGTGGCGGCCCTGCGGACGCTGAAGTCCGACGTGATCGTCGGACTCGACGAGCGGACCGAGGCGGAGCTGAACGCGGCACACGGCCAGGGCTGGCGCACCAGCGGCACCCATGCCCTCATCCAGGCGCGACGGTGATCACAAAGCTTTGCCATTCCCTCGCGCGGTCGTTATCGTTTCCAGGGTCCTGTTGTCTCCGATAGAGGTGGACGTTGCGCATCTGAGGTTCGCGATCATCGCGCCGTACGGCCTTCGCCGTACGCCCGTCACGCCGCAGCCGGCCCTGCCGTCCTGCCCGTGGCCCCGCGTGGATGCGACCTCGGTGCATGAGCCGTCCCTCTGTCTCCCGGACCGCCGCACCCCTCTTTATCCGGTCGGTCGCCGCGTGGTGCTCGCATACGACGCCCCCTGCCCGCGCCTGCGACTGCGAGATCCATCATGTCTGTACCCACCACCCCCAGCGTCTCCCTGACGTGCTCCGCCCTGTCGTTCCAGTGGCCGGACGGCACGAGCGTCTTCGACGGCCTTTCCGTCAGCATCGGCCGGGGCCGCACCGGGCTCGTCGGCACCAACGGCACCGGAAAATCCACCCTGTTGCGCCTCCTTGCCGGGCAACTGCGCCCGTCCCAGGGGTCGGTGACCGTCGGCGGCAGCCTCGCCTACCTGCCGCAGAACATCACTCTCGACACGAGCCTGCGCGTCGACCAGGCCCTGGGCATCGCCGGACGACGTGACGCCCTGCGTGCCATCGAGTCCGGAGACGTACGCGAGGAGCACTTCGAGACGGTCGGCGACGACTGGGACGTCGAGGAGCGGGCCCTGGCCCAGCTGGGGACCCTCGGCCTCGGCGACATCGGACTCGACCGGACCGTGGGCGAGATGTCCGGCGGGGAGACCGTGCTGCTGCGTCTGGCGGCGCTGCTCCTGGAGCGCCCGGACGTACTCCTCCTCGACGAACCGACCAACAACCTCGACCTGTTCGCGCGCCGCAGACTCTACGAAGCCGTCGACTCCTGGCGCTCCGGCATCCTGGTCGTGGTCAGCCACGACCTCGACCTGCTCGAACGCGTGGACCGCATCGCCGAACTGCGCGCCGGGTCGGTGAACTGGTACGGCGGCGGCTGGTCCGCCTACGAGGAAGCGCTGGCCGCCGAGCAGGAAGCGGCGGGGCGGATGCTGCGGGCCGCCGAGGCCGACGTACGCCGCCAGAAACGCGAACTGGAGGAAACCCAGGTCAAGGTGGCCCGCCGCCAGCGGCACAGCAAGAAGATGGACGCCCAGCGGCGCGCCCCACGCATCGTGGCGGGAGAGAAGAAGCGCTCCGCGCAGGAGTCGGGGGACAAGCTCCGGGGCCTGCACGAGGAGCGGCTCAACGAGGCGCGCGAGCGGCGCGAGGAGGCCGCCGACGCGATCCGCAACGACGCCGAGATCCGCGTCAGCCTCCCGCACACCGCTGTCCCCGCGGGGCGCACCGTGCTGAGCGTGGACGAACTGCGCCCGCAATTCGGCAAGTTGAAGGAAGGCAGCCTGCAGGTGCGGGGGCCCGAACGGATCGCCTTGGTGGGGCGCAACGGCGCCG
Organism: Streptomyces sp. NPDC050439; assembly: GCF_040655335.1. Taxonomy (NCBI): domain Bacteria; kingdom Bacillati; phylum Actinomycetota; class Actinomycetes; order Kitasatosporales; family Streptomycetaceae; genus Streptomyces; species Streptomyces sp. NPDC050439. Next base: position 230,723 of record NZ_JBFAJT010000002.1, on the reverse strand, counting down.
GCAAGACGACGCTGCTGCGCACCCTCACCGGGGAACTGGCTCCTCTGTCGGGCGAGGTCAGGACATCAGTGCCGCTGCGGTTCCTGCCGCAGCGCCTGGACGTCCTGGACGACGGCCTGAGTGTCGCGGCGAACGTCGCCCGGCTGGCTCCCGGGCTCACCGACAACCACATCCGCTCGCAGCTGGCGCGCTTCCTCTTCAAGGGGGCCCGCGCCGAGCAACTGGCCGGCACGCTCTCGGGCGGCGAGCGGTTCCGCGCCGCGCTCGCGGCGATGATGCTTGCCGCACCGGCCCCTCAACTCCTGATGCTTGACGAGCCGACCAACAACCTGGACCTGGCCAGCGTGCGTCAGCTGACCGGCGCCCTGGAGTCCTACGAGGGTGCGCTCCTGATCGCCAGCCATGACCTGACCTTCCTGGAGTCGGTCGGCGTCACCCGCTGGGTGCTGGTAGCGGAGGAACTGGTGGAGACCACCGAGGAGGAGGTACGCGACCTTCTGGCGGCGCCGGGCCAGGGGGAGGCGGGGGAAGTGTCGGCGTAGGCCAGGGAAGAGGATCAGCGGGCGGCGCGGATCACGAACGAACGGTCCGACGCCGCACGCGCACTCCGACCGCGTCCTGCTGCTCCACATCGCTGTCGGTCGCCACGTGCAGAGGAACGAAGGCGATCATCCAGTAGAAGCCGAACAGCCAACGGCCGGTGAGCCGGACGAGGCCGGGGCGCCGGCCGTCGGAGGCGCGTACGACACGCAGTCCCGTGATCAGCTTCCCGAGACTGACCCGGGCCGCCTGCGTGAGCAGGACGTGGTTGACGAAGGACACTCCGACGGCCACGCCGAGCGCGAGACCCCACACCGCGGGGGACTGCGGCCGCAGTTCGACCACCCCGTCACTCACTTGCACACCGGTCGCCGCGCCGGCCGCGATGCCACACACCAGGGCGAGGAGCGCGTCGACGACCGCTGCCGTGACTCTGCGAGCCTGCGAGGGAAGCACGGCACGGGCGGGGGTGTGGGTGGCGGTGTGGGTCGGGGTGGGGGTGTGCTGCTGATCGACCACGGCTCTGTTTCCGGTCTCTTCCCTGTCCAGTGTCCGAACGGGCCGGCAACCGCCGCGCCCGGCCCGCACGCTACTGTCCGAGATCGCGCAGCCGCCCAGCGGGGTGCTCGTCGCGCGTGCGGAGCGGGGGACACATGCAGGACCGGGACGACCCCCACCGGTACGGCCAAAAGCCCGTCCCGGTGGGGACCGTACGGGACTTCTTACCGGTCAGTCGTGCAGGGCCACCAGGACCACGACGGCCGATACGGCGCCGAGGGCCACCGCGGCGATGCCGTGGGAGAGACGGTGGGTGCGCGGGACCGGCAGGACGTGGTCGACGGCGAACCTGCCGGGGCCGGCCACGGCCAGGCTCACGGCAGCGGCGAGCAGGACCAGGTCGTACTCGATGCCGGCCGGGTTGAAGAAGCCGTTGCCCCACTTCATGGCGATGGCGTTGAGCATGATGCCGACGATGCCCGCCCCGGCGAGCGGGGTGAGCAGGCCGATGGCCAGACCGAGGCCGCAGAGCGTCTCCGTCAGACCGGCGACCGTGGCCATGGCCTTGGGGGCGGAGTAGCCGTCACTCGCGAAGAAGCCCGCGGTGCTGTCGAGGCCCGCTCCGTTGAACCAGCCGAAGAGCTTCTGGCTGCCGTGCACGGCCATGGTCAGACCGACCGCGCAGCGCAGCAGGAGCAGGCCGATGTCACCGCCGTACTGCGCGGAAGCATGCGGGGAGTTGGGGCTGGCCGGAGTGGCGGTGTAGGTGTGCGTGGAAGCGGAAAGGGGCATGCGGATCTCTCCTGGTGTCGATGAAGGCGATGTGGTGCTGCCGATCGGTCCTGTCGGCGGGGTGCGGGCGGAGAGATCCCGTCTACGTTCTGATGACCTGGGTTCTGTAGAGGTCGACGGACGTCGTGCCCGGGGGAGAGGTGCCGGGCAGGGCGGAGGCCTGGTCCGGCGGTTCGTACGGCGCGGTGGCCGCCTCGAAGGCCGGGGAACTGGTCCGCTCGGGAGCGGGCAGCGCCCCGCGCGGCGTCCTGTTGTCGCCCTCGTGACACCCGCGGCCACCGTCCCGGGACCGGTCACGGCCGCCGTCACGGCTGTCGGCCACGCGCTCGGCGTACGGACCGAAGGCGACGGCGGTTGCGCCGCGGTCCTCGGTGACGGCGGCGACGGCGGCGACGGAGGGGCCCGACGGACCGTCGATCCCGAGCAACGGGACGAGGAAGAGGAAGGCCATGGCGAACAGGGCCGTGCGTACCGCACTGCCCTGGGGTCGCGTCTCCCGTGTGGCCATGTCCGAGTGATGGTAGGCCAGAGTCGGCGGCGCCACTACTGCCCCTACCGCCTCTACCGTCGGGTGCAGTCGATGTCCCGGGCGGGCAGGACGCCGGTGCGCAGGTAGTCGTTGACCGCGCGGTCGGCGCAGGGGACGGGGCGAAGGCCCTCGAGCCCACGGCCGTAGACGCCGTGGGATCGGATGTCCGCGGTGATCAGGCGCGAGCCGGTCAGCTTGCGGTGCAGGGCCAGGGCCCCGGCATAAGGGGTGTTGTTGTCGCGGCGGGCCTGCAGCATCAGGACGGGTACGTCATTGGCGATGGCGGTGCCCGCTTCGCGTGGCGCGGCGGGCCAGAACGCACACGGCGCGATCATGCCGTTGACGTAGGGGCCGAACACGGGCTGGGTGCTGCGGCTGCGCTCGCTGTTGTGCCAGTACGTCTCCGGGTTCTTGGGCCAGCCGCCCGCGGGCCAGCCGCCGTCGCCGCACATGAAGAGCGCACCGCCCACCATGCTGTCCGCCAGGTCGGGCGAGGCGAGCAGCTCCAGCCACGCGGCGAGCTCGGGGCCCGGCTCGATGGGCTTGCCCGCGGCGGCATCGACCAGGTCGCGCACGATCGCGGCCAGCGTCGGGTCGTTCTCCTCGTGCTGAACGGGCTGCTTCACCAGCAGCCGCAGGATGGGCGCGTTGAGGCGGTGCCCGTCGACATCGACCGGCCGGCGCTCGGCCTGTACGAGGAGCCGCTCGACGCGCGTCCGCACGTGAGAGGCCGTGCGGCCGAGACCGTAGGTGTCGTGGCGGCGGGCGGTCCAGGCGGCCCATTCGTCCAGCGCTTCCTCGGCCGGTTCGCCGGAGCTCCGGAACAGTTCGTACTGGGTGGCCGCCGGGTCCGTCGAGGAGTCGATGACCATGCGGTCGGTGCGGCGGGGGAACATCTGGGTGTAGACGGCGCCCAGGTCGGCGCCGTAGGAGATGCCGTAGTACGAGAGCTTCCGCTCGCCGAGGGCTGCCCTGATGACGTCCATGTCCCGGGCCACGTTCCGAGTGGACGCGTGGGGCAGCAGCTCCGCGTTGTCCCCGTGCTCGTGGCAACGCCGCGCCGTGTCCCGCGCGCTGCGCACCGACGCGTCGAAGTCCGCGCGGGGTGTGGTCGAGGGCCCGGGCGGGGCCGGCGGAGCGGCCGGTGCGCAGGTGATCGGGGAACTCTCGCCGAGGAACCGCGGGTCGAACCCGATGAGGTCGTAGCCGTCCGCCACGCCCTTCAACGCGGGCCGCAACGCGAGGGTGTTGGCGATCCCGCTGCCACCGGGCCCGCCGGGATTGGACAGCAGGATGCCGCGACGCTGCGAGGAGGCCTTGGCCTTGATGCGCGAGACCGCGATCTGAAGGGTGCGCCCGCCGGGGGCGGAGTAGTCGAGGGGGACGGTCACTTCGGCGCACTGCGCCCCGGCGGCGTTCAGCTCCTCCTGCGCCTTCGAGCACGGCCCCCAGCTGAGCCGCTGCGAGTGGTGGGCGGAGAGGGAGCCGGTTCCAGAGGAAGGCTGCGCCACAGAAGGCACCGCTGCGGCAAGCAACCCGGCCAGGCCGAGACCGGCCGTGAGTAAGGGGGTGAGGCGGCGCATCGTGCTCCTAGAGATCAACTGGCGCGTAAAACAGGGACGGGGCCGACGCTATGAGCACGGAAGGCGGCGGAACATCTGGGCACCCGGCCGATGGCTGCGGGGGTTAGCCCCCGCCCCCGCGAAGCCCGGACCGCACCCCCGGAGAGTGACCCGCGCCACCTGGCCGGGCACGGGCGGGCCATTGCTTTGTATCCTCGGCGGGCAGTGCCGATGCCCCCGGCGCGCGCCCGTGCAGCTCACAGGCCCGGGCAGTGCCGACAACGTAAGGACACATGATGACCACCGAGCTGAGCCCCGACGCCGTGACCGGGCTCCTTGAGCGGGCCCGCCAGGACTACCAGGACCTCGCAGGACGCGGGCTCTCGCTCGACCTCACGCGCGGCAAGCCGTCGCCGGAGCAGCTCGACCTCTCCGAGGACCTGCTGAGCCTGCCGGGCGGGCGGCACACCTCCGCCGACGGCACGGACGTACGCAACTACGGCGGTCTGCAGGGCCTGGTCGAGCTCCGGGAGATCTTCGCCGACGTGCTCCAGGTCCCGGCGGACCAGCTCCTCGCGCTCGGCAACTCCAGCCTCGAGCTGATGCACGACTGCCTGGTGCACGCGCTGCTGAGCGTGGTGCCGGGTGCCGAGTCGCGCTGGGTGGACCAGGAGCGGATCGCCTTCCTGTGCCCGACCCCGGGTTACGACCGGCATTTCGCCCTCTGTGAGCGTTTCGGGATCGACATGATCCCCGTGCCGATGACCGCGGAGGGCCCGGACATGGACGTCGTGGAGCGGCTCGTCGCCGAGGACCCGTCGGTCAAGGGCATCTGGTGCGTCCCGAAGTACAGCAACCCCGACGGCGTCTGCTATAGCGACGAGACCGTCGCCCGGCTCGCCTCGATGCAGGCCGCCGCGCCCGATTTCCGGATCTTCTGGGACAACGCGTACGCCGCCCACCACCTCACCGATGAGCCCGTCGAGATCGCCGACCTGCTCGCCGCCGCCGCGGCTGCCGGGAACGCGGACCGTGTCTTCGTCTTCGGCTCCACCTCGAAGATCACCGCGGCGGGCGCGGGCGTCGCCTTCTTCGGCTCGTCGCCCGCGAACCTGAAGTGGCTGCTGGCCAACAACGCCAAGCGGTCGATCGGCCCGGACAAGATCAACCAGCTGCGGCACGTCATGTTCCTGCGGGACGCCGAGGGTGTGCGGGCCCACATGGAGCGCCAGCGCGCCCTGCTCCAGCCGAAGTTCGAGGCCGTGGCCCGGATCCTCGAGGCGGAGCTCGGCGAGACCGGTCTCGCCCGCTGGACCGACCCCAAGGGCGGCTACTTCGTCACGCTCGAAGTGACCGACGGCTGCGCCAAGGAGGTCGTACGCCGTGCCGCCGAGGCGGGCATCGTGCTGACCCCGGCCGGCGCCACCCACCCGTACGGCGACGACCCGCGCGACGCCACCATCCGCATCGCGCCGAGCTACCCGAGCCTGGCGGAACTGGAGCAGGCCATCGCCGGCCTCGCCGTGTGCGTACGGCTCGTCGGCCACGAGCAGCAGGCCGCCTAGCTCCGAAGGCGCCCCAGCTCCGCGGACCGTCCGTTCCCGGTCCTCGGCCCTGATCACACCCGTCCGGTTCCGGCCAGTAAACTGCGCGCGCTCAGAAGCGTCGCAGGAGGCAAGGGGGAACCGTGGCACACGGGGGACATCAGGGCTGGGGCCCGGCGAACGGCCATCCGCAGGGCGGCGGCCCCTACCCGTACGACCCGCAAGGAGGCGGCGGCCCGCATCCGTACGGGCCGCCGCAGCCCGGGCCGTACCCGCCCCCGCAGCCGTATCCGTACCCGCCGCAGCCCGTCCGGCGGCGGCGATCCGGGTGCGCGCTCTTCTTCGTCTCGCCGCTCATCCCGTTCATCCGCTCGGCCCGCCGCCGCGCCGAGGCGATCTTCAACCAGCCCGGCGCCGGTCACGTCGCGGACCCGCTCGTGTCGAAGGTGCAGCTGGGGCGCGCGATCGTCGGTGCGGCCGCCAGCTTCGGCCTGATCTACGCCTACGGCGCGGACGACGGCTGGAGCGGCGTCGCCAACGACGGCGTCGTGAAGCTGATCCTCGCCCCGCTGCTGCTGATCTTCACCGGCCCGCTGGTCATCCTCGGCTTCATCCGCTACGCGCCCGCCGAGCAGCGGCGTGTGCTCCGCTCCCGGCTGCGTGCGCCGCTCAAGGCCGTGGGCTGGTACGTCGGCATCCTGGCGGGGGTCGGGCTCCTCCTTGCGGGCAGCGCCCTGGTGCTCAAGCAGAACCACGGCACGCTGGTGAACGGACTCATCGCGCTCGCGCTGCTCATCGGTCTCGTCTGGCTGCTGCCGTTCCTGCTCTTCGCCTCCGCGTACGCCGCCCGCTACGCCTTCAACACGTCCAACGTGCACGCCGCTCTGCCGGCCGCGCTCACCGTCGTACTCGTCTGGGAGCTGATGCTGTTCAGCGTCGCGCTCGACGGCGGCCTGCCGCACGGGCCGCCGGCCGCGCAGTGGTGCGCGGTACTCGGCGGCCCCGTGACGGTGACCGCGGTGGCCCTGTGGGAACTGCGCCGCATGCGCATCCGCCACGGCGTTCGCATCCGCCCCTGAGGAGCTAGCGGCCGGCCGGGTGCAGGACCATCTCGTGCTCCCTCTTGGAGGGATCGCCCTTCATCGGGACGGTCGCCCCGGAGGGCACGAATCCGTAGCGCCGGTAGAACCGCTCGGCCCGCGCGTTGTCCTCGTGCACGTACAGGCGCACCCGCGCCACGTCCGGCACCGACCATGCCCACGTGACCGCCGTCGTGAAGAGCGCGTCGATCACTCCGCTGCCGCGGTGCTCGGGGCGGACGAAGACTCCGATGACATGCGCCTGGCGCTGCTCGATCGCCCCGCCGAACACGTCCTCGGTGTGCGCGTCCTCGATGAGCACGGTCACCGTGCCGCTCCAGGTCCCGTCCGGGGCCTCGGCCACGAACTGGCGCAAACGCGTCCCGTCGGCCGCGCCCTCGGCCCGCTTCTGCCAGTAGGAGTCCGGTTCGGCGGCGGCCTGTTCGTACGTGTCGAGAAAGGCGATCGAAGCCACCGGGTCCTCGAGCGCACGCAGCCGCAACTCCTTGACCTTGGCCCACTCGTCGGCGCGTATCGGACGGACGGCATCACCGGAAACCTGATTCATGACGCCGCACCTTACGCGACCTTGGTCGGAGGTGCCGCTTTATTTCTGCAGGTCACCGCTCCGCGGGCGCAGCTATCGGTTGGAGTTACGAGGGCCGCCGTACTGCTCGTCGGTGACGGGTTCCGCCCACTGGGTCTCGGGGGTGTCGTCGCCGGTGCCCTCCCACATGGCGATGTGTTCCATGAACCGGTCGGGGGCGGCGCCGTGCCAGTGCTCCTCGTCGGGCGGGCAGCTGACCGTCTCACCGGGGTGAGCCTCGAGGACGGTGCCGTCGCGGGTGCCGATCAGGGCGACACCGGAGACCACGTGCAGGGTCTGGCCCACGGCGTGGGAGTGCCAGTTGGTGCGGGCGCCGGGGGAGAAGCGGACGAGGTTCGCGCGCATCCTCGACGGTTCCTGACCGGCGACGATGACGTCCCACCAGACGTCTCCGGTGAACCACTCGGCCGGTGCCTTGCTGGTGGCCTGGGGCTTGATGAATTCCATGGGACTTCCTGTCGATTCGTTGGCGGCGTGTGTCACGGCTTGAGGAGTGCCTTGATCGCGCGTCGTTCGTCCGTGGCCCGGTAGCCCTCGGCGACCTGGTCGAGGGGGAGGGCGAGGTCGAAGACCTTGCCGGGGTCGATGCCGCCGGTCAGGACGCGGTCCTAACGTGCTGGGGGCGGGCTGTTCGAGCCCGGGTGCGGTCGGCTCGGGCGGACCCCGGGTTGGGTTGCCGGGGTGTGCCACGTCTTCCAGGGAACCGCGCATTCCCGCGCGCAGCGAGTTACGGACGAGGGGTGTACCGGCAGTACATCGTGCCGGGCCTGCGGCGCAGCGAGGCGACATGAGCGTCGAGTACTACGCCAAACTTGAGCGCGGCAACCTCGCGGGCGTCTCTCCGGGCGTCCTCGAAGCGGTGGCCCGGGTGCTGCGACTGGACGAGGCCGAGCGCGCCCACCTGCAGAACCTCGCACAGGCAGCCGACGGCTCCGACGCCCTCGCCCGCCCCCGGCGCCGCCGGGGAGCCAGGGACCAGTGGAAGCCGCACCGCAGCCTGCAGTGGACGCTGGACGCGATCACGGCGGGGCCCGCGTTCGTCCGCAACGGCCGCATGGACATCCTCGCGAGCAACCGGCTCGCCGACGTGGCCGTCGCCATCCTGCGCACCGAGGCCGGGCGCAATCCGTACGACAAGGACAAGGACCCGCACGACCTCGTCGGTGAACTCACCCTTGCCTACGAGGGCCTGGAGCTGGCCGCAGAACCGGGCCTGACCCTGACCGTCTACGCCGCCGAGCCCGGCTCCCCGTCCGAAGAGGCCTTGCGCCTGCTGGCCTCCTGGGCCGCGACGGACGAGACCCCGGCGCCCTCGCGACGGTCCACGTAAAGGTTGGGAGGACATGGTGCGAGACTGAGGCCATGTTCGTTCAGCTTCTCGCCGCAACCGGTGTGCTCGCCGTCCTGACCGTGGTTCCCGGCCCGGACATGGCCGTGGTGACGAAGCGAGCCATCGCCGCCGGGTGGCGGGACGGCCTGCGTACGGTCGGGGGCATCACCGCGGGGCTGCTCATCTGGGGCGTGCTGACCGTGGTCGGCTTGGCCGCGGTCCTGGCGGCATCCGCCACGGCGTACACGGTCGTCAAGTTCGCCGGCGCCCTCTACCTCGGGTTCCTGGGCATCCAGGCACTGCTGCAGAGCCGGCGCAGCCGTTCGGCGGCATCGGCATCGCCGACGGACGCCCCAACCTCGTCCCCGTCCCCGTCCTCATCCCCGTCCGGAAACCCCTGGCGCACGGGGCTGATCAGCAACGTCTTCAATCCGAAGATCGCGGTCTTCTACACCGGGCTGCTGCCCACCCTCGCGCCGTCCGGCGTCTCGCCGCACCTGGGGATGACCGTGCTGGTCCTGATCCACGCGGCCCTCACGCTCGTCTGGCTCGGCAGCTACGTGCTGGTGCTCGCCAAGGCCCGGGCGTTCTTCGAGAGGCCTGCCGTGCGGCGCGGCATGGACCGCGTCACCGGAGTCGTCCTGATCGGTTTCGGGGTCAAGGTCGCCACCTCGCAACCCTGAGGCGCTGCGGCGCTGCCCGCCCACTTCTGAGGCGCGGCCTCGCGGCATCGGGCGACGACCCGGCCCCGGGGTCAGGTGACCTTCCAGGCCGCCTCGATCATCATGAAGATCTCGTCCACCGCGGCCTCCGGCTCGGCCGCCTCGCGGGCCACCGCGTAGGCGTCGATCACGAACCTCGCGATCGCCCTGCAGGCCGTCGTGGACCGTGCCAGGCCGGGATCGGCGGCGATGGCCGCCGCCAGCGACTCCGCGTGGCGCAGCCTCATCGAGTCCTCGTACTCCCGCAGCGCGGGCGAGCCCTCGATCATGTGCCACATCGGGGCGGAGCCCGGCGCCGTGCAGTGCTGCACCAGGGCCAGGATCTCGCGGCGGAGCGCGGGCATGAGCGGGTCGTGCGGCTCCCGGTCGGTGACCGCGCGCGTGAGGCGCTGCTCGAAGTCCTCGTCCTGCTCGAACACCAGGGCCTCTTTCGAGGCGAAGTGGGAGAACAGCGTCGTCACGGCCACGTCGGCCTCGGCGGCCACGTCCCGGATGCCGACCGCGTCGTACCCGCGTTCCAGGAAGAGCCGCAGGGCGGCGTCGGCGATCTTCTGGCGGGTCGCTGCTTTCTTGCGCTCGCGGCGTCCGGACGGCTCGGTCATGGCGTGACGCTATCAAATACAAAGCCGTAATCGCTCCTAAAAGCTAACTGTTCTAAAACACTAACGGTTAGTGTTACGGTCTGCCGCATGAAGAAAGTGAGCTTCGCCGAGTTCGGCGGTCCCGAGGTCCTGCAACTCCTGGATGTCGAGGAGCCCCACGCGGGCCCCGGCCAGATACGCGTCGTCGTGCGGGCGGCGGGGGTGAACCCCGTCGACTGGAGAATTCGCGAAGGCCAGGTCCTGGGCGCGCATCCGACCGTGTTGCCCTCCGGGGTCGGGCTGGACGCCGCGGGGGTGGTGGACGAGGTCGGTGAGGAAGTCCAGGGGGTCGCCGTCGGCGACCACGTGTTCGGCGAAGGGGCGAGCACCTATGCCGAGTTCGCGGTCCTGTCGGCCTGGGCCCGCATGCCCGAGGGCCTGACGTTCGAGGAGGCGGCCGGGTACCCCTCCGTCGTGGAAACCGCGCTGCGCGTCATCAGCGAGGTCGGCGTACGGCCCGGGCAGACGCTGCTGGTCAGCGGCGCGTCCGGGGGAGTCGGATCGACGGTCCTGCAGATAGCCCGGGACCGCGGCATCACGGTGATCGGCACGGCCGGAGTCGCGAACCAGGACTATCTGCGTGGCCTGGGTGCCCACGCCACGACGTACGGCGATGGCTGGGTCGCGCGGGTGCGGGAGCTCGGGCAGGTCGACGCGGCCCTCGATCTGGCCGGCTCCGGCGTGCTCCGCGAACTCGTCGAGCTGACCGGGGACCCGAGCAAGGTGATCTCCATCGCGGATCTCGGTGCGCCCGAGTTCGGCGTCCGGTTCTCCGGCGTGGCCGGCAGCGTGCCGGACGCGCTGACCGAGGCCGCCGCCCTCATCGCGGACGGAAGGCTGCACATCCCGGTCGAGAAGTCCTACACGCTCGCCGAGGCCGCGGCGGCGCACATCGACAGCCGTGCGGGGCACTCGCGGGGCCGACGGGTCATCGTGATCTGACCCGTCGACCCTGTATATCCGTCAGTCAGCCGTCGGGCCTCACCGCGCGGTGACGTTCAACGCCGTCAGGGAACCCCCGGAGCGGGCGGTGATACGCAGTGCCACATAGCGTGCGGTGCGGTCGACGCGCAGGGTGCCGCGCTTCGACAGCCGGGCGGAGCCCTCGTACGTACGGCCGTCCAGGCTGAACTCCACCTGCGAGGACGGGACATGGCCGCCGCGCCACCGGGTGCGGATCTCGCTGATGTGCTGCTCGCTGCCGAGGTCGACGACCATGCGGTCGTCCTGGCCGGCCTGCCACGCGGTGGTCTCGTCGCCGTCCACGGCGGCCCGCGGGTCCGTCATGCCGGGCGGCAGCGGCGAGGTCGGGAAGGTGTTGCGGCCCAGCGCCAGGTCGCTGCTGGGGTACGGCGTTGCGCGGGGCACGGTGACCGTGGTCGTGCGGCCGGCGCGCACCGTGGCGCCGACCCTTCTGCCCTGCGCCGAGACCGTGACCCGGCAGGCGGGACCGCTCAGCCGCACGGTGCCGCCGTCGACGACCTCGGCCCGCAGGCCGACGGGCAGGCGGTTCGCGGACAGGGTGATGCGGGGCGGCGCCAACACGGCTGCGGCGGCCGGGAGTTCGATGCGCAGAGACGTGCCGGACGCCGTAAGGGTCTGCGTTCCCTCGTAGAGCCGGACCTCCCGGGAGAAGGGCGCGCGAGGGATCGTCACCGTCGTGGTCACGGCCTCGGCGGAGAGGTTGAAGAGGCTCAGATGGTGCTCGGTGAGGGCCGCCTTGACGCTCCCGGAGTCCGTCGAGGGCGTCTTGCGGGCGGCCGCCGCGCGCAGTTCGTCCGTCGTCGCGCCCGGGAGCCCTTCGATCAGCAGACTCTCGGCCGGGCCGTCCGAGAGGACGACCGTGTCGCCGTACACCGCGATCGGATGGGCTCCGCCGCGCACGACGAGACCGGCGCGGCCGTCGATGTCCAGCCACCGCCCGCGGCTGGTCAGATCCGGTCGCGGCCAGGCGACCAGGTCACTCCACTCCTGCCCGTCGGCCGACCCCTGGAGCCGGTAGGCGCGCCCGGCCGCGGCCTCCCAGCGCAGCGTCACGCGGTCCACGGACCGGGAGGAACCGAGGTCGACGGCGATCCAGCTGTCGGCCCGTGGCCGGTCCGCGCGCGACACCGCCCAGCGGCTGGAACCGTTGCCGTCGATCGTGAAGGCGGGTTCCCTGCCCGGCTCGAAGGAGGAGGCGGACGCCTTCGCCCCGCCCTCGCGGGCCAGGTCGTCGCCCGAGGCGCCGTCACGTATCTCGAAGGCGTAAAGCGAGTAGCCGTACGACGGGTCGGGGCGCACCCCCAGCATGCGCAGGTGCCGGAACTCTCCCCGAGGGAAGCTGAGTTCGTCGGTGCGCGCCCCGGCTGACGACTGGTCCCCGGACTTCGCCTTGACGGTGGTACTTCCCTCGGCGGCGCGATACGTACGGCTGCCGTCCAGTCCCGGTACGCCGTCCATGGACAGATTGCGCACCTCCAGGTGGCCCTCGCCGTCCGCCGTGCCGGACGTCGCGTAGACCACTGCGCCCGACGGCAGCGTGGTGAACCCCGCGAAGCCGTGGTCCAGGGTCAGCAGGCTCGCGCTGCCGTCGAAGCCGTCCCGCAGTCGCGTGTATGTGACCGCGGACCGTTCGACGACCTTCGCCCGCGTGCTCGGCAGGAACATGGGCGTCGGACCGCTGAGCGCGAACAGCCAGTCGTCGTGGGCCGGTTGCCAGGCGAACTTCACGAGGCCCGGCTTGGTGACGGCGCCGGCCCAGGCGCCGGGGGACTGGTGGGATACGAGGCCGGGGCCCACGCCGTGGTCGGTGACGCCGCGGGCCTGCTCGAAGAGCTCGCCCTGGGAAAGGGGACGGACGCGTCGCTGCCCCGACCGGTCCCGCCACTCGTGGAGGAGGTAGCTGATGGCCAGCTCGGCGCGCGCCTCCGGCTCGTACTTGGGCTCGCCGGAGAACTTCGCGATGCGGTACTGCGGCGGATACTGCTGATACCCCTCAAGGCGTTCGGCGAGCGCGCGTTCGCAGGCGGCCGCGGCCCGGTCGCCGACGACCTGGGCCAGGAAGGCGAGCGGGATGATGTCGCGGCCGTAGAGGTGTTCGCGGTCCGCGACCATCGGCATCAGGGGCTCGCCCGCGTCGCTCATCACGCCGAGCAGCGTGCGCCACAGCGGAGCGGCGTTGGGCTGGGCGGTCAGCACTTCGGGCAGGGGCCGGCCCGCCGCGAGGAAGTGGGCGGAGTTGCGGCCGGACGTGCGCCAGAGCTCTTCCTGGTAGTGCGGGCCGAAGGACCCGTGGTTCTCGACGATGAAGGTGTCGTACAGGTTCTGCGCGGTGTTCTCGCTGACGGCGACACCGTCCACCCGGGCGGGGTTCGCGAGATCGGCCGCGGGCAGGCCCGCCTCGTTGCGGCTCCACCGGCCGAAAGCGGCACGCCATGCGTCCTGCCGCCGGTCGTCGCTCGCCCAGGCCAGGGCAGGGGCGAGCGCCTGGGCGTAGATGCCCATCTCCTCGAGTTTGGTGTCGCCCTTGAAGCCGCCGGTCAGCCCGTGCGGAGACCAGTCACCGGAGTCAGGGTCGTCGTCCGTGCCCAACGCCTCGGTGTACTGGGCCTGTTCGCGGACGATGGTGTCGACGTTCCGCCGCGTCGCCTCGTCGAGATCGTCCCAGAGCAGACGTGCCGCCAGGACGAAATAGGACTGGAAGGTGGTGTCGAAGAAGAGCTTGCGGCCCCACTGGCTGCCGCCCGTCAGCCGGTTCGAGGCCGCGAAGTGCTTCAGCGTGGCGAGCGTACGGGTGCGCAGTGTGTCCTTGGTGACTCCGGCGCGCTCGGCGTCGTAAGGGCCGCGGGTCAGCAGCACCGCGTTGCCGAGCACGACGGCGAAGCCGAAGTCCTTGTTGGTGTAGTGACCCTGGGCGGCGTCCCACTGGGTCTCGGACCAGCGCGTGTGGGAGAGCAGGACTCGGTAGTACGTGTCCGCGACGGCGTCCGCCTCCGTCGCCGTCTCCGGCTCCGCTCGTGCCTCCGCGGCGGCCGCTGCCGGTCCTGTGCCGAGGGCGAGCGGGAAGGCCGCCGCGGCACCGGACACCCCGAGCAGCTGCAGAGCTTGACGGCGTGTGGTTCCCCAGGCGTGCTGCGGCATCGTGCGCGACCTTCCCGTAGACAACGTTGTCAGAGTGCGATCATTGTTCGGGGGCCTCGCGGGCACGTCAAGGGTTGTGCCGCGAGTGCGCATGAGCCGAAGTGCCCAGGAACCGAGTTGCTCAGGAACCGAGCGGCGGGGAATCGGTCGGCTTGCCGTCCGAGCGGGGTGCGGGCGTGGGCGGCCACGTCGGGCGGTGCGCGGGCGGCAGGGTCAACAGGGCCTGGCCGACCGTGAGATAGCGGGGGAAGATCTCCGTGCTGCCGGTCACCGTCAGCAGTTCGGCGAGATGCCGCCCCGCTCCGGCCAGCAGCAACTGCCCCTCGCGGCGCCGCAGCAGCCACCGCACCCCGAGCAGGCAGTTGAGCCCACGGGAATCGCAGAACACCAGGGCCGTCACATCGAGCACGAGATGTCGATGACCCGCCATCACGGAGGCGCCGAGAGTGCGCAGGAAGAACTTCTCGCCGCTCCGGTCGAGTTCACCGCTCACACGCAGCACAGCACACTCTTCGCACCGTGCGAGCTCGTGGATGATGAGGCGATGGGTCTGCGTCGACATCGCGCCTCCCTGTGGTCGTCGCGGAAGCCCGTGTGCATGCCGGCACGTTCTGCCTCGGTCCCGAGCGGCACACAATCTGCCTCGGTCCCGAGTCCCCCGTCCATCCCTCTCTACGCCTGGCTGCCCGTCTCATTGGCCTGACGGACCGTGTCCCAGCAGGGCGAGCACAGGTCGAGTACGCGATCGTCCGCGGGGGAGTGGACGATGACGGCGCAGTTCGCCGGGCGGCCGCAGGCCAGACAGGGGTGGTGTTCGTCGCGGGCGCGGTGCAGCAGGATCTCGTCGGGGGTGCCGGGCGGCGCGGCGGCGAGCAAGGTCGGCTCGGCGGCGATCAGGTGCAGCAGGCCGGTGGCGGCGTCGGTGTTCACGGCTGTGCCTCCCGGGCCGTGTCGAGCAGGTGGTGAGAAGGGTCGTCCTCGGGCCGGATCTGCCCGGGCCTCCTGGCGTACTGGTGGCAGAACTCGACCGCCTCGTCGAAGGTGAGCGCCGGCACGGCATCCGCTCCCGGTAGAGGCGCGGCCGGTTCGATGACGAACCGGTGGCGGGTGACGTCATCCACCTGCGTGGTCGACTCCACCCGGGAGAACGCCGGCGGGCCGGGGCCGTCGACGAGTGTCCCCTCCACGATCCACTGCGCGCGCAGCTCGACGATTCCCGGCTCCGGGCACCTCCAGACAAGGCGCGTGACACACAGCGCCTCGAAGTTGAACCACGAGCTCCAGCCCCGGCCGTCGCCGAGCAGACCCAGTTCGGAGGCTTCCATGACGCCGTAGGAGAACGGGAGGCTGCTCCAGTGGCCGACGAGGGAGTGGGCGAGGTTCATTCATGCATCTTCGCGCAGCGGCTGCCGGTGTCAGCCGAGAGGGTTGTCCTTGTCGCGCAGGGCGGTCAGGGCGGGCGCGTACATACGGGTCTTGATGGTGCCGAGAGTGGGACCGGCCTTGCCGACCAGGGCTTGGGCCATCTCCATGGCGGTCCGGCGTACGGCGTCCTCCTCCACCGCCCGGTCGACCAGCGCGGCGGCCAGGGCGTCGTGGCCGCCGTAGCGCCGGGCGGTCGTCATGGCCTCGTGTGCGGTCTGCGGGGTCAGCCTGGCCTGGATGAGCGCGGACATGCCCGGGGTGAAGGGGATGTTGATGTCGGCCTCCGGCAGGCACCAGAAGCCGCGGTCGGCACGCATCACGCGGAAGTCGTGTGCCAGGGAGAGCATCGCCCCGGCCGCGAAGGTGTGCCCCTGCAGCGCGGCCACGGTGACGACCGGCAGGGACAGCACACGCGCCAGCAGGGCCTGGACGGTGGTGACGTAGTCCTGGTGCTGGTCGGCGTGGGCGAGGAGCCAGTCCAGGTCGAGGCCGTTGGAGAAGAACTTCCCCGTCGCGGCGGTCACCAGGGCGCGCGGCCCGTCCGCCTTCTCCACCTCGTCGAGCGCCGCGTCGACGGAGGCGAGCCAGTCGGGGTGGAAACGGTTCTCGCCGTCCCCGAGGTCGAGGACGAAGACGTCGTCCTGGCGGTCGAGTGTGGGCATGGTGGCTCCCTCGGATCGATTGGGGTCGATTGGGCCGACTAGCGCCGCTCTTGAGGCGGCAAAGAGGGGCCGCGGACCGGGCGACCGCCGATACTGATCGGTAACTTATGGGGCATGGCATAGAACATTCAAGGGGTCGCACCGTTCGCGTGGCCTCGACGCCGATGACCGACTCCGGGCGACCGGAAGTGAGGGGGCAGCGCTCATGGCGCTCACCAGCTGGGGCTTCATCTACACCGCGGCAGGCAGCGACGCGAAGGGCGACGTGAACGTCGTCGACACAGGGCAGTGCCGCACGGTGTTGGTGGGGGTGGCCAAGCCGGAGGAGGGCATCGCGGCGGCGCGCCGCCTGGTCGACGAGGGGGTTCAGCTGATCGAGCTCTGCGGTGGATTCGGACCCGTGTGGGCCGGGCGCATCATCGAGGCGATCGATGGTGCGGTGCCGGTGGGCGTCGTCGGTTACGGGCCCGAAGCGGTCGACCAGGTCCACGCGATCTTCTCCTGAGTACGTGAGGCCCGGGGCGGGGAGTCCTGGCCCGCCCCGCGCCCGCGTCCCGCGCGCCACGTGGCCGAAAGCGACCGGATGATAAAATCGTCGGCGTTCGTGTGTTCCGGATCGAGGATGTAGGGAGTTGGGGCTGATGACCGCGCTCGAGGCCACTGCCGTGCGCACCGCCCGGACCGCCCTCACGTCCCGGGTCGTGGCCTGACCCCAGCCGGATTCGCCTCGCCGGGAGCGTGAGCTCGCGAGGCACCCACCCACACGAACCCACCATGAAATGGATCTTCTTCCATCATGAGCAACAACCCGAGCACCAACCTGACCAACACCTGGATCACGCGCGCCGAGACCAGCGCCGACATCCCCGCCGTCCGCGCCGTCGTCGTCGCCGCGTTCGACACCCCGGCGGAAGCCGACCTCGTCGACGCGCTGCGCGCCGACCCCGCGTGGATCGACGGACTGTCCGTCGTGACCACCGACCAGGACGGCAAGCTCGTCGGACACGCGCTCCTGACCCGCTGTCACATCGGGGACACCCCGGCGCTGTGCCTGGCCCCCGTCGCCGTACTCCCCGAGTACCAGAAGACGGGCGCGGGTTCCGCCGCGATCCGTGCCGCGCTCGACGCGGCCAAGGACCGGGGCGAGCGCTTCGTGACCGTTCTCGGGCACCCGGAGTACTACCCGCGGTTCGGCTTCACCCGTGCCTCGACGCACGGCATCGGCATCAGCATCGACGTCCCGGACGAGGCCATGATGGCCCTCGCCCTCGACGCCGGTCACCCGCTGCCCGGCGGCATGGTGCGCTACGCGGCGCCCTTCGGCATCTAGTACCTGGCCGAAGCCGGCCGTGCCGGGCCCCTCGCGGTCCCGGTACGGTCCCGGCGTCCCCGAAAGTCCGTTGCGGACCCACTCCCAGGCGTCGGAGAGTGGCTCCCATGACCACTTCCGCCACCCTCCCTCCCGGCGTGACCGTCCGCCCCGCGACGTTCGATGACGCGGCGGCGGTGTGCGCGCTGCTCAATGAGATCGACCTGCTGCAGATCGGTCGTGCCGACACCGAACTCCCCGAGGTCCAGGCCGACTTGAAGCACCCGGAAGTCGACCTGGAGCACGACTCCTGGCTGCTGTTCGAGGACGGCCGGCTGATCGCGTACGGCCTGCTGTGGGATGAGTCGGGCGGCGAACAGATCGAGACGGAGTACTTCACGCTGCCCGGCCGGCCCCAGGCCTCTCAGCACCTTCTGGAGCTGATGGAGGCGCGTGCCGCCGAGCGGGCCGCAACCAACGGAGCCGACCGGGCGGTGGTGCGCCTGCACCTCAACATCGCCCCCACGGTGGACCTGCGCGCGCTGCGCGGACGAGGCTGGACACCGGTCCGGCGCTACAACTCGATGGTCCGCCCCCTGTCCAAGGACACGGACCAGGTGCCCGAGCCGCCGCCCGGTGTGACCCTGCGACCGTGCCTGGCCGACGCTGACCGCAGGCGCGCGCACGCGCTGGTGCAGGAGAGTTTCACCGACCACTTCGACTTCCACCCGCGCACGTACGAGCAGTGGCTGGACGACATCGACGCCGAGCGCGCCGACTGGTCCCTCGTCTGGATCGCGCACGTCGAGGGCGTGGGTGACGCGGCGGTGCTGCGCACGCGCAACGACCGCACACCGATGGCCTGGATCGGCCACATCGGCGTGCTGCGCCAGGCCCGCGGCCACGGCCTGGGCAGCTACCTCTTGCGGCATGCCTTCGGGCACTACGCGGCGCTGGGGCGTGACCGGATCGGCCTAGGCGTGGACACCGACAACAGCAGCGGCGCGCTTGCCCTGTACGAGCGCCACGGCATGACCCTCGACTTCGCCCTCCAGGCATGGGAGTTGATCCGCCCCAGCCACCGCTGAGAGGTCACTCCGGGAGGCTAGGTGGTCGCCTCCGGACAGTTATACGGCGGCCGGGAACGCGAACCGTACGTCGGTGAGTTGCTCCGACAGTTCCCACAGGCGCCGCCCGGTCTCCTCGTCCGCCGCCACGGGGGCCAGCCGCACCCGTGTCGGTGCGCCGCGCAGCTCGGCCAGGCCGCCGGGGCCGATGAACTGGCCGCTCTGCACGTCCGGTTCGGTCGCCGCGTACAGCTGGGGCAGCGCGCCATCGGCCGGGCGCTGGGCGAACAGCGGGTTGCCGATGCGTCCGAGCAATACCCGCCACAGACCGGTCGGTGTGCCCATCTGGAGGTTGGTGGCGGTGTAGCCGGGGTGGGCGAGCACGCTGCGCACCGGGCTGCGGGACTCGGCGAGGCGGCGGTGGAGTTCCTTGCCGAAGACGGCGTTGGCGAGCTTCGACTGGTTGTAGTTGCCCATGGGTTTGTAGCCGCGCTCGCCGTGCAGGTCGTCGAAGCGGAGGCGCGCCTGGCGGTGGTTGATCGAACTCACCGTCACCACGCGGGGGTCGTTCCCGGCGGTCAGCAGGTCGAGCAGCAGACTGGTGAGCGCGAAGTGGCCGAGGTGGTTGCAGGCGAACTGCAGCTCGTGGCCCTGCTTGCTGAGCGTACGAGGCGGCGCCATCACCCCCGCGTTGTTGATGAGCACGTCGAGGTGTGGACGGTCGGCGCGCAGTCCCTCGGCGAAGCCGCGGACCGAGTCGAGGTCGGCCAGGTCGAGGCGGCGTACCTCCAGGCTCGCGGCCGGGTGCTCGGCGGCGATCTCCGCGACCGCTCGGCGGCCCTTCTCCTCGTCACGCACCGCCAGGATCACGTGCCCGCCCCGCCGGGCGAGCGCCCGGGTGGTCGCCAGACCGAGGCCGCTGTTGGCCCCGGTGACGACGAACACCCGCTTGGTCTGGTCGGTGATCTGGTCGGCTGTCCAGCGCTGCTGCTGCGTCATGCGGCACATGTTGTCGCGCGTGGCACTCAGTGTCAAGGGGGATTCTGAGTGTCATGCAAGGCATGGCGTGTACCATGGCGCGGTGAGCTCCCGTCCCGAAGTGACCATGGCCGAGCGCAAACGACAGCTCGTCTCGAACGAGTTGACCGAAGCGGCGCTGCAACTCCTCGCGCGCAAAGGGTTCGACGCGGTCACCATCGACGAGATCGTGACCACCGCGGGGGTCTCCCGGCGGACGTTCTTCCGGTACTTCGCCTCCAAGGAGGACGTGGTCGTCCAGTTCCTGGCCGACATGGGCGTCGGTATTCACGCGGAGCTGGCGTCCCGCCCCGCGGGCGAGCGGCCTTCCGTGGCGCTGCGGCACGCGGTGTGGGTTCCGCTGGCCGCCTGCGGTGATCACTCCGAGCGCGTGCTGCCCGTGGTGCGGCTGATCCTGCGTACGCCGGCGCTGCGCGCACGCTTCCTGGAGCACCAGGCGCAGTGGGGCGACGACCTGACGGGAGAGGTGGCGCGCCGTGTGGGGCGTGACGCGGGCGTGGACCTGTATCCGCGGCTGGCCGCGAGCATGGCGCTGTCCGCCTTCGACGCCGTGCTGCGACGCTGGAGCGACAGCGACGGCGTGGAGGACCCGGCCGAGCTGACCGACCGGGCCTTCGCGGTCATCGCCCCGGCGCTGGACGCCCCCGAGATCCGGGGCCCGGTGCCGGAGGGGCGGTGACCTTCGCGTCTCCCGGGGGCTGGCATCATCGAGGGATGTCTGACTTGATCATCGCCGCCTGTGACGGAGCCGCGAAGAAGAATCCCGGGCCCGCCGCCTGGGCCTGGGTGGTCGCCGACGCCGACGAGCGCCCGCAGCGGTGGGAGGCGGGGCCGCTCGGTGACACGACCAACAACGTGGCCGAACTGACCGCGCTGGCCGAGCTGTTGGAGTCCACGGACCCGGCCGTGCCGCTGGAGGTCCGCATGGACAGCCAGTACGCGATGAACGCCGTCACCAAGTGGATCGCGTCCTGGAAGCGCAACGGCTGGCTGACCGCCGCGAAGAAGCCGGTCGCCAACAAGGAACTCGTCGTGCGCATCGACGCGCTCCTGCAGGGCCGCGCGGTCACCTTCCGGCACGTCGCGGCCCACCAGGCGGACGGCGACCACCTCAACGCGATCGCCGACGTCGCGGCCAGCGACGCCGCCACGACACAGCAGCCCGCGGGCACCGTCCACGGGGCGGTCACGATCCCGGAACCGCGGCCCGAGCGCATGACGGCCTCGCCCGCCGCCCGGCCGCGCAAGAGCTCCGGTGCGGCCAAGAGCTCCGGCGCGAAGGCGGGCAAGGGTGGCTCGGGCGGCGTCATCAAGGCCAAGTTCCCCGGCCGCTGCCACTGCCAGAAGCCCTACGCGGCCGGTGAGAAGATCGCGAAGAACGCCCACGGCTGGGGTCACGTGGAGTGCCGGGACTCCTGAGGCCCGCGGCAGGCGCTCGCATGCCCTGGGCGCGCAGGGCGGGCCGGGTACGGAGGGCGAGCCGGGCGGCGAGGATGCCCGGCGTGAACCGCGAGACGCGAGCCGCGGGCCGAAGGCGGCCGCGGCCGGCCAGGCCTGCGGACCCGGCGGCGGCCCCCGCGAAGGCGCGGAGGCCCTGGCCGTGATCACGCCGCCAGCCGCCAGTCGCCGACCGTCAGCCGCTACCGTCGGCCCGGAGGCGGACGGTGAACGCGGGTCTCGTGGCGTGGCGCTGTTCCGGCAGCCGGACGCGCCACCCGTCAGGACGGATCGTCGGGCACGGCGCCGAGGAGATCGCGTACGACGGGCCCGGCCGACGCGCCGCCCGTGACGCCCTTCTCGACGACGCAGGCCACGGCGACATTGCCGCGGTACGCGACGAACCAGCCGTTGTTGGGGGCGTCCTCGGAGACCTCGGCCGTACCCGTCTTCGCCCCCACCTCGCCGGGCAGGTCGGCAAGGACCGAGGCCGTGCCGTCGGTGACCGTGGTGCGCATCAACTCGCGCAGCTGCGTGACGACTTCGCGCGGCAGCGGGGTGGTGGTCGTCGTGTCCTTGGCGCCGCTGGTCAGGCTGGGCTGGTGAAAGGTGCCGGACACGGCCGTCGCGGTGACCGACGCCATGATCAGCGGGTTGGCCTGCACCCTGCCCTGCCCGATCATCGAGGCGGCCTTCTCGGTCTGATCCCGCGGGGTCGGCACCGACCCGTCGTACGAGGGGATGCCGACGCCCCATTTCTGCCCGACCCCGAAGTACTTCCCGGCGACATCGCCCAGCTCCTCGTCACCGACCTTGTCGCGCAGGCTGATGAAGGCGGTGTTGCACGAGGTGGTGAAGTCCTTGCGGAAGGTGGCGCCCCGGTGTTCGGAGGTCTCCACGTTCTGGAACCGTTTGCCGACGGTGAGGTACTTGGGGCAGTCCACGACGTCGTCGGGAGCGACCGCGTCCTTGAGGAGCAGGGCGCTGGTGGTGACGATCTTCCAGGTGGAGCCCGGCGCGTAGGTGCCCGAGACGGCGCGATTGAACCCGGACGAGGGGGAGTTGGCGACGGCCAGGATCTCGCCGTCGTCGATCCGCAGGGCGACGAGCGCGGCGTCCTTGCCGTCGGCCCCGTCGGCGAGTGCCTTCTCCGCGGCGGCCTGCCAAGTGGCGTCCAGGGTGGTGGACACGGGACGATCGGCGGGACGGTCGGACTTCTTGCCGAAGGAGGCTTCCGTGCCCTTGACCTCGCCGGAGGCCCGGTCGACGAGCCGCACCGCGCCGCGCGGACCCCCGCCTGCGCCCCCGGCGATCTGGGGGAGGAGCGGCCCGAGGGAGGGGTGCGTCTTGCTCGACAGGGCGTTCCCGTCCCGGTCGTTGATCTCGGGCCCGGCGGTGTCCTCCCGCTCCAGACGGAACTTCTCCGTGCCGCTCAGCTTTGGGTGCACGAGGGACAGCGCCCACTCCACCTTCCAGGTGCCGTCGTCCTGCTTGCGCAGCGGCAGGGCGGAGGCGTACTTCCAGGTGCCGAGGCCGGTGACGGGCATCTTCGCGGTGAAAGCCACGGTCACGGTGCCGTCCTCACCGGCCTTGGCCGCACCCGGGGTCAGGTCCGGCTCGCTGATGTCGAGCCCGGCGGTGAAGCTGTTCAGGACGCGCTCCGCCTGCTCGGGGCGCGAGGTCAGCGCCGCCGCCCGTGACATGCGGCCCGCCTCCCAGTCGGCGAGGAACGCATGTGCCTGCCGGGTCGCCTCCGGGTCGGGTATCGCGGGCCCCGGGTCGAAGGGGCCGAGCTCCGCGGCGTACCCGATGCCCGCGGCCAGCGCGAGCGTCAGGCCCGCCACGACCACCACGCGGGTGGCTTTCCCGGCGGGACCGCGGCGGGGGCCGGCGGGTCTGTGGCCGTGGTCGGTGAGGGGTGCGACATCCGTCATCGAGGGCTCCTTGTCAGGGCTTTCCGCTGCGGGCAGCGGTGCGTTCGGAAGGGGGCGGGGAGGGGGACAAGGCCGGGGCGGCGGTTCGCGCGGACTGCCGCGCCCGGCCGGCCGGTCCGGTGCTCGGTCGCCGGGGGCACGGGCCGGTGCCGTACCTCTCCTACGGCCGCCGGGCGGGCTCCCGCTGACGACCGCGAGGCGCGCGTCCCGCTAGCGCAGTGCGTCGACGGCCACCGAGGCTGCTTCCGCGACCAGCTTGTCGGAGGGCTCCGCGTCCTTCTTGCCGCGGTTCGACAGGATGGCCATGACGATGGGGGCGCCGTCGGGGGGCCACACCACGGCGATGTCGTTGCGGGCGCCGTAGTAGCTGCCGGTCCCGGTCTTGTCGCCCACCACCCAGTTCTCGGGCACACCGGCCCTGATGGTCTTGTCGCCGGTGGTGTTGGTCTTCAGCCACTTCGTGAGCTGCGCGCGTTCGCCCTTGCGCAGGACGTCCCCGAGCACGAACGCCCGCAGATCCTTGGCGAGCGCCCGCGGTGTGGAGGTGTCGCGCTTCTCGCCGGGGACCCAGGTGCTCAGGTCGGGCTCGATGCGGTCCATCCGCGTGACGTCGTCGCCCATCTTCTCCAGGACGGCGTCCAGGCCCTTGGGGCCGCCGAGTTGGTCGAACAGCAGGTTGGCCGCGGTGTTGTCGCTGTAGCGGACGGCGGCGTCGCACAGTTCGCCCAGTGTCATCCCGGTGTCGACGTGCTTCTCGGTCACGGGCGAGTTGGCGACCAGATCGTCCGTGGAGTACGTGATCTTCCGGTCGAGGCCGCCGAGCGAGTACTTGCGCAGCACGGCTCCGGCGGCCAGCGCCTTGAACGTGGAGTTGAAGGCGAAACGCTCCCCGGCGTTGTGGGTCACCTCGCGTCCGGTGCCGGTGTCGACGGCGTAGACGCCTAGGCGGGCGTCGAACTTGCGCTCAAGGGCCTTGAAATCGCGGGTGGCCGGCTTCGAGGACCCGGCGGGTTTCGTGGTCCCGGCGGGCTTCGTGGCCGCCGTGGACGGTGACGACGAGGACGACGAAGCCGAGGACTCACCGTCCGCGCAGGCGACGAGCGGGACGACGAGGAGCGTGGCGAAGGCTCCGAGAGCGGAGCGGCGGGCGCTGGTGCGCCGCAGACGGGCTCGGGTGTGCTGCATGGGCAAAACCTCCGGGCGCCCCGAGGGCAGGGCGCATAGGGGACGGGGCGGCACGGCTCCGTCCCGGTACGTGGTCGTGAGTGCCGCAGCCACCCTCGCCGTCGGGTGCGTATGCGGTCCAATACGCTCATGCGTGGTTCCATGCTGATCTGGCATAGGATCCGGGGCGTGGATCTGGTGGGAGCGTGTCGCGCGTTCGTCAGCGTCAGCGAGTACGGCAGTTTCACCGACGGAGCGGCCGCGGCGCGGATGTCCCAGTCGGTGGCCAGCCGTCGCGTCGCCGCGCTGGAGGAACGCTTCGGCGAGCCGTTGTTCGAGCGCACGTCGCGGCGCGCCGTCCTCACCCCCTTCGGGCGGGACATGCTGCCCACGGCCCGCCAGCTGGTGCAGGCGGCGGACGTGCTCATCGACGAGGCCGAGGCCGTCAAGCGCAAGCCCTGGCGGCTCGCGGTCCCCGGCATCTGCTCCACCGTCGGTCTCGCCCGCCTCGTCGCCGAGGCGCGCGGCCACGGTGTCACGCTCGACCTGCGGGTGGCCGCGCCGACGCAGCGCAGGGAGCTGCTGCACGCACAGCAGGTGCGCGCCGCGCTGCTCGCGGTGCCCGCGGACGAGGCGACGTGGTCCGTGCCGCTGGGGCTCGCCGCTGCCCATGATCCCGGCGTGCGGCGCGTCTACCTCGAGACGCTGCGGGTCGGCCGCGCCTCTTCGGGCCCGGCCCGCCGTGTGTGGATCCAGCCTGAGGACGACGTGCCGCACATCCGCGACCCCCTGACGCGCCTGCGCGACGCGCTCGGCCTGCGGCCCGCGCAGCTCGTCGCCGCGCCCGACCTGACGAGCGCCGCGGCCGAAGTCCTGTGCTCGGGCGACCTGTTGCTGTGCTCCCTCGCGCAGGCCGAGGAACTCGCCCTCACCTGGCGGCCCATCGGCGAGGTCGCGCTCGGCCGGGGGTACGCCCTGGCCGCCGCGGCGGACGGCAATCCGCAGCACATCGAAGCGCGCCTGGGCGACGCCATCGGCCGCTGCCTGGGCGCGAGCGCCCAGACCGGGGCCCTGGCAGGAGCGGCGCGATGATCGGGGGCGACAATGTCGGCATGGAGGTGGGGGAGGCATGAGTGGTTACTTGCGCGGTGGTGTGAGCACCGAGGCATTGCTGCGTGAACTGCGTCAGCAGTTGCGCGACGGAGGCCTGCGCGGCTGTCTGCTCGTCCGCGACCTGCACACGGGGGATGAACTGGGGATCGACGCGGACACCCACCTGCCGTCGGCCTCCCTGGTCAAGGTCCCGCTCGCGCTGGCGACGCTCGAGCGGATCCGGCGGGGCGAGCTCGACGGGGCGACGATGCTCGACGTGCGGCCGGGGCGGGTCACCACGCCCGGACCCACCGGGCTGAGCCGCTTCCGTCACCCCGCCCGCATCGCGATCGACGATCTGCTCTACCTGAGCACCTGCCTCAGTGACGGGATGGCGGCCGACGCGCTGTTCGAGCTCACCCCGCCCGCCCAAGTAGCCGCCATGCTGCACGAGTTCGACATCCGTGGCATCGCCGTGCGGCACATCGTGGACGAGCTGTCCGACACCCCGGTGGAACGCTTCGACGCCGATCAGGTCCACCTCGCCCACGCCCTCGCCATCGACGCGGGCACCAGCGGCCGCGGCCACCGGGTGCCGCAGCTCGACACCACCCGGGCCAACACGGGCAGCGCCCGCACCTTCGTCGACCTGCTGCAGGCCCTGTGGACGCCGTCGAAGGTCCACCCCGACGTGGCACAGCGGCTGCGTGACCTCATGGCCCACAACGTGCTGAGGCACCGGCTCACCCCGGACTTCAGCTCCGACGCGAGCACGTGGTCCTCCAAGACCGGCAGTCTCCTCAACCTGCGTCACGAGATCGGCGTCGTCGAGCACTCCGACGGCCAGACCTTCGCCGTCGCGGCCCTGACCGAGTCCCTGGTGCCGGCCGGCGCGCAGCCCGGCGCCGATGCCCTCATGGCGCAGGTCGCGCGCAGCCTGCGCGACCATCTCCGGCAGCTCTGACCGTCGGCGCGAGCAACTCTTCGACCAGCCAGAACAGTTGACCTCGTGGCCTGTAGGGTCGGAAGATCCTTGCCTGGCGGGTCAGACACGTAGGGGAGCCACGCATGACAGCAGACGACACACAGGTCCCCATCGACACCAGCAGGCCGCACCCCGCGCGCGTCTACGACTGGCTGCTGGGCGGCAAGGACAATTACCTGGTCGATCAGGAGCTGGGCCAGAAGCTGCCGCCCGAGGCACGCGCGAACGCGGCGCGGAACAGGGCGTTCATGCAGCGTGCCGCGGCCTGGCTCGCTGACAACGGTGTCAGGCAGTATCTCGACATCGGCACCGGAATTCCCACCGCGCCGAACCTGCACCAGATCGTCCAGGCGATCGCGCCCAGCTCCCGGGTCGTGTACGCCGACAACGACCCCATCGTGCTGCGGCACGCCGAGGCCCTGCTGGTCAGCAGCCCGGAAGGCGCCACGGACTATGTGCAGGCGGATGTGCGCAGGCCCGAGGCGATCCTCGACCATGCGCGCGAACTCCTGGACTTCGAGCGGCCCATCGCGCTCTCCCTCATCGCCCTGATGCACTTCATCCCCGACGAGGAGGACCCCTACGGCCTCACGCGCACCCTGGTGAACGCTCTGCCGTCCGGGAGTTTTCTGGTGCTGTCCCACGGCACCACCGACGAGCACCCCAAGCTCGCGGACTCCGTCACCGACACCTACAAGAAGGGTCAGGTGCCGCTGCGGATGCGGCGCCGCGCGGAGGTCGAGCGCTTCTTCGAGGGGCTGGAACTGGTCGAGCCCGGCCTGGTGACGGCGACGCACTGGTACAAGGATTCGCCGGCACCGAAGGCCGAGTTGAGCGGTTTCTACGTCGCGGTCGCCCGCGTGCCCTGAGCGCGGAATGCGCACGGACCGGTCAGGAGAACAACACCGATCGCATCTTCAGCCGCTCGCTCGCGCCGCCGGTGTGCGGGCGCATGGTGAACTGCTCGCCGGTGCAGTCGGCGTTCGTGAAGGCGATCGCGTACGAAGCGGTGCGGTTCCTGGGGGAGTGGGCCGGCGGCTGGTCGTACTCCCGGGCCGCCTCGTCGAACGTGACGCACTCGCCGCTGCTCGGGTCGTGGAGCGTGGCCTGCCCCTCTTCGCCGGTGCTGTCGACGTACGTGTAGGTGAAGTCGCCCTCGGTGGCGTGGGCGGAGGCGGGCACGGTCAGGAGAAGGGCGGCGGCACCGGCCACGGCGGCCAGTGAGTGACGAAGACGCATGGATCGTTTCCTTTGCTGGATCTTGCCGGAACAGGGACCGGCACGTGAACGCATCCCGGCATTCCCGCGCTGACCAGCAGTGATACCTGATTGGACAGCAATCAGCCGCCGAAACGATCCTCCCTCACCCGTTCGGTCCTGCCCGGTGTGCTGCGCACATCACCCGCGGCCTCCGAAACGGATTCAGCAAGCACGCAAACAGAACGCAAGAATTGCAGTATTCTTGCGCGCATGACGCGACGACTAGCTCAGGTGGCGCGGAAGGTCGGGGTCAGCGAGGCCACGGTCAGCCGGGTGCTCAACAACAAGCCGGGGGTCTCCGACGCGACCCGGCAGTCCGTGCTCTCGGCCCTGGACGTCCTGGGGTACGAGCGTCCCACGCAGCTGCGCGGCGAGCGGGCCCGGCTCGTGGGCCTGGTGCTGCCCGAGCTGCAGAACCCGATCTTCCCGGCCTTCGCGGAGGTGATCGGCGGTGCGCTCGCCCAGCAGGGGCTGACCCCCGTGCTGTGCACGCAGACCAAGGGCGGGGTCTCCGAGGCGGATTACGTCGAGTTGCTGCTGCAGCAGCAGGTGTCCGGCGTCGTGTTCGCCGGCGGGCTGTACGCGCAGGCGGACGCCCCGCACGAGCACTACAAGCGGCTCGCCGCGCGCAAGATCCCGGTGGTCCTCGTGAACGCGGCGATCGAGCGGCTCGGTTTCCCGGCGGTCTCCTGTGACGACGCGGTCGCGATCGAGCAGGCCTGGCGGCATCTGTCCACGCTCGGCCACCGCCGGATCGGCCTGGTGCTCGGCCCCGCCGACCACATGCCCTCGCAGCGCAAGCTCGCCGCGGCCCGTGCGCTCGCGGAGCAGGCCGGTGAAGAGCTGCCCGAGCGGCATGTCTCGCGGGGGATGTTCTCGATCGAGGGCGGCCAGGCCGCCGCCGCGCGGCTGCTGGACGAGGGGGTCACCGGCATCGTCTGCGCGAGCGACCCTCTCGCGCTCGGCGCGGTGCGCGCCGCCCGCCGCCGCGGCCTGGGCGTCCCGCAGGACGTCTCGGTGGTGGGCTACGACGATTCCGCGTTCATGACCTGCACCGATCCCCCGCTGACCACGGTGCGTCAGCCGATCGAGGCCATGGGCCGCGCGGCGGTCGAGCTGCTCACGCTGCAGATCGCCGAAAGCGCGGTGCCCACCGAGGAGTTGCTCTTCGAGCCGGAGCTGGTGGTCCGGGGCTCGACGGGGCAGCCGCCGCAGGCGTAGGCGAAGGAGCCCGCAGGAGCCCGGAGCTCGCAGGAGGGCCGGGTCGGCCGACGGGAGATCATCGCGTTTCCGCTGTCAATTTCTTTCAATCATCGCGCGAGATATTGCGCTGTTCTGTCGACGGTGCTTGAGTAAGCGCCGCCACACAGTCCGCGCAGCTGTGGGCTTCCCAGCTCCTGCCATGCCGTCCCTGCCTCCACGGGCAGGCGGCGCTGTCCAAAGGGGTCCACCGATGAGCAGCTCCCGGATGCCACTTCGCCGTATCCGCCGCCGCACCACTCTCCGTACGACCGGCGCCCGCCGCCGTACGGGCACGATCGCCGTAGCCTCCGCGCTCGCCCTCACCGCCCTGGCCGCCTGCGGCACCAGCAGCAGCAGTGACGGCGACTCCGACGGGGACAACGGTGCCGACGCGGCCAACGCCGCGGCTCCGCTGGACCCGAAGACCAAGGTGACGCTCACCATCGACTGCATGCCGCCGGCCGCCGAGAAGGCCGAGCTCAAGCAGTGGAAGGAGGACGTCAAGGCGTTCAACGAGAAGTACCCGAACGTCACGATCCAGGGGAAGCAGACCGACCCCTGCCTGGAGCCTCCCCGCTTCACGGCGATGCTGAAGGCGAAGTCCCAACCGGACGTCTTCTACACCTACTTCACCGATCTGCAGCAGGTCCTGGACAATGACGGAGCCCAGGACATCAGCGCGTACGTGAACGAGAAATCCGTGCCGGCGCTGAAGGACATGGACCCCAACGTCCTCAACGTCATGAAGAAGGACGACAAGCTCTACGGCCTGCCCTACAGCAACTACACGATGGGCCTGCTGATCAACCGCAAGCTCTTCGAGAAGGCCGGACTCGACCCCAACTCGCCCCCGCAGACCTGGGCCGAGGTCCGCTCCGCCGCCAAGAAGATCGCCGCCCTGGGCGACGGTGTCTCGGGCTTCGGCGAGTACAGCGCGGGCAACAACGGTGGCTGGCACTTCACCGCCACCACCTACGGCCTCGGCGGCGACATCGTCACCGAGGACGGCACCAAGGCCGCGTTCAACAACGACACCGGCAAGCAAATCGTCGACAACCTCAAGGCCATGCGCTGGGACGACAACAGCATGGGCAAGACCCAGCTTCTCAAGTGGGGCGACCTGCAGAAGCAGATGGCCTCCGACAAGCTCGGCATGTTCCTCGCCGCGCCCGACGACATCACGTACATGGTGCAGAACCTCGGCGCGAAGTACGACGACTTCGGGATGGGTCCGATACCCGGCCAGAAGGCCACGCTCTTCGGCGGCAACGACTACATGATCAAAAAGGGCAGCTCGCCCGACCAGATCAAGGCCGCCGTCGCGTGGATCAACTTCAAGTTCCTCAGCGTCGGAAAGGGCCAGTTCGACTGGGCCCGCACGAAGGCGGACGGCCTGCCCGTCGGCCTGCCGCAGCCGAACTTCTGGACCGGTGACAGCAGGGCCAAGGACGACAAGGCCCGCAAGGAGAGCTCGACGATGCCCGTCGAGAACTTCCAGGCGTTCACCGACAAGCCGGTCACGGGCAAGGCCGAGCCGCCCAAGGCGCAAGAGGTCTACAAGGTCCTCGACACGCTGATGTCGGCCGTCCTCACCAACAAGGACGCCGACGCGGACAAGCTCCTGAAGACCGCCGAACAGCAGGTCAACCAGGTCCTGGCCAACCAGTGATGTCCGCTCCCACCCTCTCCGAGAAAAAGGCCCGGCCGTCCCTCCCGACGGGCGGCCGGGCCCCCGGCCCCGAACACGGCGCGTTCCGCCGGGCGTTGAAGCGCAACCTCACCGCCCACGCCTTCCTGATCGGCGCTCTCCTGTGCTTCTCGGTCTTCTCCTGGTATCCGATGGTCAGGGAATTCATCCTGGCCTTCCAGAAGACCGAGAACGGCGAGACGGTCTGGGCCGGCTGGTCCAACCTCACCTACATCTTCAACGACCCGGCGTTCTGGCAGGCGTGGCGCAACACCTTCCTGTTCACCGGGCTCGCGCTTCTCCTCGGCTTCGCCGTGCCCTTCGCCATCGCCCTGATACTCAATGAGTTCCGGCACGGACGCGGCTACTTGAGGCTGCTCGTCTATCTCCCGGTGATGCTGCCGCCGGTGGCATCGGTCCTGCTCTTCAAGTACTTCTACGACCCGGGATACGGCCTCTTCAACCGCATCCTGGAAGCCGTGGGCCTGCCCGGACAGGCCTGGCTGCAGGACACCGACACCGCGATGCTCTCCGTGGTCATCGCCGCCACCTGGATGAACATGGGCGGCGCGACACTGATCTACCTGGCCGCGCTGCAGTCGATCCCCGGAGAGCTGTACGAGGCGGCCGAGCTGGACGGCGCCGGCATCTTCCGCCGCATCTGGCACGTCACCATCCCGCAGACCCGGCTGATCCTCTCGCTGATGCTGCTCATGCAGATCATCGCCACGATGCAGGTGTTCGTGGAGCCGTTCCTGCTCACCGGCGGCGCGGGCCCCGAGGGCGCCACCCTGACCGTCGTCCACCTCATCTACCAGTACGCGTTCACCTTCAACAACTACGGCAGCGCGGCGGCGCTCGGCCTGGTCCTGCTCGTACTGCTCGCCGGATTCTCGGCGGCGTACGCGCGACTCAGCCGCGCCGGCAGCGAAGACTAGCCGGGGGAGACGACGGACATGAGCACACGCACCCTGATCTCTCCGGCCCAACTGGCCCGGCCGCGAGGCAAGTTCCTGTACTGGACGGCCTTCACCGTGGTGACGGTCCTCTTCACCCTGGTCTTTATCGGCCCGCTCTACTGGATGGTCACCAGCGGCCTCAAGTCCCCGCAGGAATTCGCCCAGACACCGCCCACCCTGGTCCCCGACGCCGTCCACCCGCAGAACTACGCGGACGCCTGGGGCGTGATGGACCTGGCCAGGCTCCTGTTCAACACCCTGTACTACGCGTTCGGCGCGCTCGCCTTCCAGCTGATCTTCGACGTGGCCGCCGCCTACTCGCTCTCCAAACTGCGGCCCGTGTTCGGCAAGGCCATCCTCGGGGCGATGCTCCTCACCCTGATGATCCCGGCCACCGTCCTGGTCGTACCGCAGTATCTGACCGTCCTCGACGTGCCCGTCGTGGAGCGCAACCTCATCAACTCGCCCTGGGCGATCTGGCTTCCCTCGGTCACCAACGCCTTCAACATCTTCCTGCTCAAGCGGTTCTTCGACTCGATCCCGCGCGAGCTCCTGGACGCCGCCGCCATCGACGGCGCCTCGACCCTGCGCACCCTGCGCTCGGTGGTCCTGCCGCTGTCCCGGCCGATCCTCGGCGTCGTGTCCATCTTCGCGGTGGTCGCGGTCTGGAAAGACTTCCTCTGGCCGATGCTCACCCTGCCCGACCCCGGCAAGCAGACCGTCAACGTCGGCATCTACTCCCTGGCCGCCAGCGTCTCCGAGAACTGGCTCCTGGCCGCCCTGGCCATCGCCTCGCTGCCGACCCTGATCATCTTCCTGATCTTCCAGCGCAACATCATGAGCGGCCTGACCGCCGGCGGCCTCAAGGGCTGACCCCCGCGCCCGTCCCACGCACCCACCCCGCCACCGCTCCAAGCCACGGCGGCGGGGTCCCACCTGCCCGAAAGGAACCCTCACGTGGCAGTCACCTCCCCGACCGATGCCTCCTGGTGGCGCTCGGCCGCCATCTACCAGGTGTACGTACGCAGCTTCGCGGACGGTGACGGCGACGGCACCGGCGACCTCGCGGGCGTCCGGGCCAAGCTGCCCTACCTCGCCGAACTCGGCGTGGACGCCCTGTGGTTCAGCCCCTGGTACCTCTCGCCCATGGTCGACGGCGGCTATGACGTCGCCGACTACCGCGTCATCGACCCGGCCTTCGGCACCGTCGCCGAAGCCGAGAAACTGATCGCCGAGGCCCGCGCGCTCGGCATCCGCACCATCGTCGACATCGTCCCCAACCACGTCTCCGACCAGCACGTATGGTTCAAGGCGGCACTGGCAGCGGGCCCCGGCGCGCCCGAACGCGAGCTCTTCCACTTCCGTCCCGGCCGTGGTGCCGACGGGGAACTGCCGCCCAACGACTGGCCCTCGCAGTTCTCGGCGACCGCGTCGACCTGGACCCGCGTCGAGGACGGCGAGTGGTACCTCCACCTCTTCGCCCCCGAACAGCCCGACCTCAACTGGGCCCACCCGGCGGTGCGCCAGGAACACGAGGACGTCCTGCGGTTCTGGTTCGACAGGGGAGTGGCGGGCGTACGGATCGACTCCGCCGCGCTGCCCGCCAAGGACCCCGCCCTGCCCGACTTCACCGAGGGCGTCGACCCGCATCCCTTCATCGACCGCGACGAACTGCACGACATCTACCGCTCCTGGCGGGCCGTCGCCGACGAGTACGACGGTGTCTTCGTCGGCGAGGTCTGGCTCCCCGACGCCGAGCGCTTCGCCCGCTATCTGCGTCCCGACGAGATGCACACCGCCTTCAACTTCAGTTTCCTGTCCTGCCCTTGGGACCCGGCCAAGCTGCGTACATCCATCGAGGACACGCTCGCCGAGCACGCCCCGGTCGGCGCCCCCGCGACCTGGGTCCTGTGCAACCACGACGTGACCCGCACGGTCACCCGCTACGGCCGCGCGGACACCGGCTTCGACTTCGCCACGAAGGTGTTCGGCACCCCCACCGACCTGGCGCTCGGCACCCGCCGTGCCCGCGCCGCGGCCCTGCTGGCCCTGGCCCTGCCCGGAGCGGTCTACATCTACCAGGGCGACGAGCTGGGCCTGCCCGAGGCCGACATCCCCCGGGAGCACATCCAGGACCCCATGCACTTCCGCTCCGGCGGCACCGACCCTGGTCGCGACGGCTGCCGGGTGCCGCTGCCCTGGACGGCCGCCGAACCGCACGCGGGCTTCGGGGCAATGACCGGCCCCTGGCTGCCCCAGCCCGACGGCTGGCCCGCGTATGCCGCCGACCTTCAGGCGGCGGACGCCGGTTCCATGCTCACGCTCTACCGGAGCGCCCTGCGCCTGCGCCGCATCGAACCTGGCTTCGGCGACGGCCCGCTGACCTGGTTGCCGGCGGACGACGGTGTGCTGGCCTTCGTACGTGAGCCGGGCCTGGCCTGCGTCGTCAACCTGGCCCCCACGCCCTGCGAACTGCCCGCCCATTCCCGCCTCCTGCTGGCCAGCGGCCCCCTGGACGAGTCGGGGCGCCTCCCGCAGGACACGGCGACCTGGCTGCGCATCTGAACACCTGGGCCTCCCCTCGGCCCCCTCCCCAGTCCGAGCACTGACCTCCCCACCCCCTTAAGGAAGGTGCACCACCCATGACCAGACATGACAGGAGCACTACAAGAGCCGCCCGCAAGTGGTACGCCGCCGTGGCCTCCGCCGGCCTCGTCGGCACCCTCGTCACCGGCCTCGCGGCCCCCGGCGCACAGGCCGCCGAAGCAGCCGCGGGCGCCACCCTGCCCTTCACCTCCGTCGAGGCGGAAGGCGCGGTCTCGAACGGCACCAAGATCGGCCCCGATCACACCCAGGGCACGGTCGCCTCGGAGGCCTCGGGCCGGCAGGCGGTACGGCTCGCGGCGGGCCAGAGCGTGGAGTTCACCCTCCCCAAGGCGGCGAACGCGCTCAACGTCGCCTACAACGTGCCCGACGGCCAGTCGGGCTCGATGGCCGTGTACGTCAACGGCCAGAAGATCTCCAGGACCCTCGCCGTCACATCGAAGTACAGCTACGTCGACACTCCCTGGATCGCGGGCTCCAAGACCCACCACCTCTTCGACAACGCACGGCTGCAGCTCGGCCAGAACCTGCAGTCGGGCGACAAGGTGAGACTGGAGGCCGTCTCCACCCAGGTCACCGTCGACGTGGCCGACTTCGAGCAGGTCGCGGCGGCCACCGCCAAGCCGTCGGGCGCGCTCTCGGTCACCGACAAGGGCGCCGACCCCACCGGCCAGGGCGACTCCACCCAGGCCTTCCGCGAGGCCATCGCGGCGGCCAAGGGCGGCACGGTCTGGATACCGCCGGGCGAGTACAAGCTCACCCAGTCGCTCAACAACGTCGACAACGTCACGATCCGCGGCGCGGGCAACTGGCATTCGGTCGTGCGCGGTTCGCGCTTCATCGACCAGTCGAACGCGCCGACCGGCAAGGTGGGCCTGCGCGACTTCGCGGTGATCGGCGAGGTCACCGAGCGGGTCGACAACAACCCGGACAACTTCGTCAACGGATCACTCGGCCCGAACTCCACCGTCTCCGGCATGTGGCTCCAGCACCTCAAGGTCGGCCTGTGGCTGACGGGCAACAACGACAACCTCGTCGTGGAGAACAACCGCATCCTCGACATGACCGCCGACGGCCTCAACCTCAACGGCACGGCCAGGGGCGTCGACGTACGCAACAACTTCCTGCGCAACACCGGCGACGACGCCCTGGCGATGTGGTCCCTCAACACCACCAACAGCGACTCGACCTTCGAGGGCAACACCATCTCGCAGCCCAACCTCGCCAACGGCATCGCGATCTACGGCGGCCGTGACATCACCGTCAAGGACAACCTGATCCTCGACACCAACGCCCTGGGCAGCGGCATCGCCATCTCCAACCAGAAGTTCCTGGACCCGTTCTTCCCGCTGGCAGGCACCATCACCGTCTCCGGCAACACCCTGGTACGCACCGGGGCCATGAACCCCAACTGGCAGCACCCGATGGGCGCGTTGCGCGTGGACGCGTACGACAGTGCCATCGAGGCCACGGTGAACATCACCGACACGACCATCACCGACAGCCCCTTCAGCGCGTACGAATTCGTGTCGGGCAGTGGTACGGGCAAGGCGGTGAAGAACGTCGGCGTCGACCGCTCGACCATCGACAAGGTGGGCACGGTCGTCGTCCAGGCGGAGACGCCCGGCGCGGTGAAGATGTCGAACGTCAAGGCCACCGGGGTCGGCGCGGCCGGCATCTACAACTGCCCCTACCCCTCCGGCTCGGGCACCTTCACCCTCACCGACGGTGGCGGCAACTCCGGTTGGAACAGCACCTGGGACGACTGCTCGACGTGGCCGAAGCCCGGCGCCGGCAACCCGGACCCCGACCCGGACCGCAACCTCGCCAAGGGCCGACCGGCGACCGCGACCGGCTCCGCCGACGTCTACACGCCCGGCAAGGCGGTCGACGGTGATGCGGCGACGTACTGGGAATCCACCAACAACGCCTTCCCGCAGTCGATCACCGTGGACCTCGGCAAGGCGGAACCGGTGCGCAGGGTCGTCCTGAAGCTGCCGCCGCCCGCTGTCTGGGGGGCGAGGACCCAGACCCTCTCCGTCCAGGGCAGCACCGACGGCACCGGCTTCAGCACGCTGGCCGACTCGAAGGGCTACCGCTTCGATCCGGCGAGCGGCAACAAGGTGACCGTCACGCTGCCCGCCTCCGCTCCCGACGTCCGTCATCTGCGGCTGCGCGTCACGGCCAACACCGGCTGGCCCGCGGCGCAGTTCAGTGAGGTGGAGGCCTACCTGTCCTGACCTGCCGCGCCCGCCCGCCTCGCTCGCCCACCGCTGCTGCCGGGGGCGAGCGAGGCTCTGGGTCATGCGGCCTCGGTCTCCATACGGGGTTGGGCGGCGGGCCGGGAGCGCAGGATTCCGGCGGTGCAGGCGGCGAGGACGCAGAACGCCACGGGCAGGAAGAACGTGAGGTTGAGCGGGACGACGTGCGTGAGCGGCCCGATGACTGCGGGACCGGCGAGCATGCCGAGGTAGCCGAGGCCCGCGACGCGGGAGACGTTGGCGCCCGCGGCGTCCTGATCGGCGTGGCCCGCGGCGCTGAAGAGCTGCGGGATGCAGCCGGAGAGTCCGATGCCGAACACGGTCCAGCCGAACAGGGCCAGGGGTATCCAGGGGGAGAGCGCCGCCACCGTCATGCCGACGGCTGCCGCCGACGCGCCGTACCGGAGTACGGCCACCGATCCGTGGCGCGCGGCGACCCGGTCCGCGAGCAGCCGGCCGATGGTCATGGCCGTGGCGAAGGCGCCGTAGGCCAGGGCGGCGGTGGCGGCGGGGGCATCGAGGGTGTCGCGTAGGTGCAGCACGCTCCAGTCGTTGGCGACGCCTTCGCAGAGCATGAGCATCAGGGCGAGCGCGGCCAGTATCCAGATGCGCCGGGGTGTCCCGCGCCGGACCGCGGTCTCGGTGGCGGTGGGCTGCCCGGTGGGGCGCGCCTCGGGCCGCAGCAGCGCGGGTGCGGCGAGCGCGGACACGACGAGCCCGAAGAGCGCCACCACACCGAGGGTCAGGGCCGGGCTCAGGTCCCAGCTGAGGGTGCGGGCGCCGACCAGCGCGGCCAGGACACCGCCGATGGAGAAGGTCGCGTGGAAGGCGGACATGACGGGCCGTGCGTAGCCGCGCTCCACCTGGACGGCGTGGGCGTTCATGCTGACGTCCAGGCAGCCGTTGCCGAAGCCGAGCACCAGCAGGGCGGCGCCCAGGGTCCAGGTGCTCGATGCCAGGCCGGGCAGGATGACCGCCGCGCTGCACAGCGCCGCGCTGACCGGTACGACGGTGCGGGCGCCGAAGCGGTCGGTGAGCGGGCCGACCAGTTGCATGCCGGCGAAGGCTCCGGCGCCGAGGAGCAGCAGGAGCCAGCCGAGTACGGCATGGCTGATGCCGACGTGGTCCTCCACGGCCGGGATGTGGACGATCCACATCCCCATGAGGAAGCCGTTGAGGGTGAAGTAGACGAAGGTGGCCAGTCGGCCGAGACGCAGCGATCTTTCCATGCGAACGAACCTAACGAACAAGGTCGATGTTCGGAAGATTGCGTGTCGCACACGATTCATGTTCTATGACGGCATGGCGAGCGCAGACAGACTGAGGCAGATCACCGAAGCCGTACGCGAGGCGGGACGCATGGGCGTCGCGGATCTCGCGGAACTGACCGGCGCCTCGGAAATGACCATCCGTCGCGACCTCGAGAGCCTCGCGGACCAAGGGGTCCTGGAGCGCTTCCGCGGCGGCGCGCGAAGCCTGCTGCTGCGCGGCGAGGAACCGCCCTTCGCGCTCCGGGCCCAGGAGGGCCTGGAGGCCAAGCGCCGCATCG
The DNA here is from genome assembly GCF_040655335.1 of Streptomyces sp. NPDC050439. NCBI lineage: Bacteria > Bacillati > Actinomycetota > Actinomycetes > Kitasatosporales > Streptomycetaceae > Streptomyces > Streptomyces sp. NPDC050439. The sequence continues at coordinate 193,082 of NZ_JBFAJT010000002.1, read as the reverse complement.
CCGCCGAGGTCGCGGGCCTGATCGCGGACGGCGAGTCCGTCGTCCTCGACAGCGGCACCACCTGCCTGGAAGTGGCACGCGCGCTCGAAGGCCGCCGCCTGACCGTGCTGCCGCTGTCCCTGCACGCGGTGAACGCCCTGACCGGAGCGCCGCGGCTGACACTCCTGGTCCCCGGCGGACGGCCGCGCCCCGGTGAACTGGCCCTGACCGGCCCCCTGGCCGAGGCGTCACTGGCCGCCCTGCGCTTCGACACCGCCGTCATCGGCTGCTGCGGCCTGAACGCGACACACGGCCTGACCGCCTACGACCTGGACGACGCCGCGGTCAAACGCGCCGCGATCGCCTCGGCCCGCCGCGTCATCGCCGTCGCGGACGCGCCCAAGCTCTCCCGCACGGCCCTCGCCTTCGTCGCCCCCGCCGCCGCCCTGCACGCCGTCGTCACCGACGAGGACGCGGACCAGGACGAGACCGACGCGCTGGCCGCCGCGGGCGTCACTGTTCGGCGGGCGTGACCCCATCTCCGGGACGGCTGCGGGTGGCTCGGACAGCCGTACGACCAGGGCGAGTTGACCGAAACCGCCTGGACTGGCCAGAACTCGGTGGGTTGTTCGGATAAACCCCACACCGAACAAGATCACTGCTTCGAGTGCTGCCGACGGCCTTATCGGGCAAGCCGGGCGCAGCGGCCGTTAAATGGTCTGCGGATCTGGACGAAATCCCTGGGATTACGCCTCTACTTCCACTTTCGCCGGTTGGCACGCCTATGCCGGTTACCACCCCCGCGAAGGAGAGCTCGCCCGATGACCGTTGAGACCGGCCCGGAAGCACGACTGGAGCCGCCCCGGCAGACCAGCCTGGGCACCGCGGCTGCCAGGAACCTCGCCCACACGACCAAGTCCGCCCCGCAGATGCAGGAGATCACCTCGCGGTGGCTGCTGCGGATGCTCCCCTGGGTGGAGACCAAGGGCGGCGCCTATCGAGTCAACCGCCGCCTGAGTTACACCGTCGGAGACGGGCGCATCGAGTTCGTCCAGGACGGCGGCGACGTCCGCGTGATCCCCCGGGAACTCGGCGAACTGGCCCTGCTGCGCGGCTTCGACGACGTGGAGGTGCTGACCGCGATCGCGGGCCGCTGCGTCCAGCGCGACTTCCGCGCCGGAGAGGTCCTCGTCGAGCGCGGCACCCCCGCCGAGGAACTGCACCTGATCGCCCACGGCAGGATCAGCCAGAAGTCCGTGGGCAAGTACGGGGACGAGGTCGGCGTCGCCGTGCTCGCCGACGGCGACCGCTTCGGGGAAAGCGCCCTTCTGGACACCGACGCCAGATGGGACTGCACCGCCACCGCCGAGACCGCCGGCACCCTGCTCACCCTGTCCCGCGCCGACTTCGCCACCGTGCTGTCCACCGCGCCGAGCCTGCGGACCCACCTGGACGCGTTCAGCAGAATCCCGCAGCAACGCCAGAACAAGCACGGCGAGGCCGAGATCGCGATGTCGGCCGGCCACACCGGCGAAGTCGCACTGCCCGGCGCCTTCGTCGACTACGAACTCAAGCCGCGCGAGTACGAACTCTCCGCGGCCCAGACCATTCTGCGGATCCACACCAGGGTCACCGACCTCTACAACGGCCCGATGAACCAGATGGAGGAGCAACTCCGGCTCACCATCGAGGCGCTGCGCGAGCGCCAGGAGCATGAGCTCATCAACAACCGCGAGTTCGGCCTCCTCCACAACGCCGACTTCAAGCAGCGGATCCAGCCCCACTCGGGACCGCCGACCCCGGACGACCTCGACGAGCTGCTCTGCCGCCGCCGCGGCACCCGGCTCCTCCTGGCCCACCCCAGGACGATCGCGGCGATCGGGCGCGAGCTCAACTCCCGCGGGATCTACCCCGATCACGTGGACCTCGGCGGCCAGCAGGTTCCGGCCTGGCGCGGCGTCCCGATCCTGCCCTGCAACAAGATTCCCATCACGAAGGAACAGACGAGCTCGATCCTCGCCATGCGCGTCGGCGAGGACAACCAAGGCGTCGTCGGCCTGCATCAGACCGGACTGCCGGACGAGTACGAGCCGGGCCTCTCGGTGCGCTTCATGGGCATCAGCGAGCAGGCCATCACCTCGTACCTGGTCAGCACCTACTACTCCGCCGCCATCCTGGTGCCCAACGCCCTCGGCGTGCTGGAGAACGTGCAGATCGCCCGCAGGTCCTAGCAGAGCCAGGTCCCGGATTCCGCCGCCCACTCATCTCATCAAGGAGCCACGGATGCCCGAACCCGGGTCTTCCCCTCTGCTGCCGAGCCCGCCTGCCGTCGCGGACCTCCTCGGGGCCCCTGCCACCCAGGCGGCCGACGTGGTGAGACAGGCGAGCCCGGCGCTGGAACGCATCCTGCGCGGCCCCAGCGGCCTGGGCACGGCGGGCCTGCACCTGGGCCGGCACGAGGAGCCGCCGACGCCTCCGGAGACCGAGGCGCCGGCGGAGCGCCTGCAGATCCCCGGCCTCTACTACCACCCGGTGGCGGAGCCGGACCCGGTGCGGGTGGAGGAGGTCAGCCGCAGGATCAAGGACTGGGCGGTGGAGGAGGTCGAGCTGTACCCCGAGGAGTGGGAGGGCCAGTTCGACGGCTTCTCCGTCGGGCGCTACATGGTCGCCTGCCACCCGGACGCCCCGACCATCGACCACCTGATGGTCGCCACCCGGCTCATGGTCGCCGAGAACGCGGTCGACGACTGCTACTGCGAGGACCACGGCGGCTCGCCCATCGGCCTCGGAGGACGCCTTCTTCTGGCACACACGGCACTGGACCCCCTCCACGCACCGAAGGAGTACCAACCGCAGTGGGCGGAGTCGCTCCACGCGGACGCCCCGCGGCGCGCGTACCGCTCCGCGATGGAGTACTTCGTCCAACAGGCCACCCCCTCCCAGGCCGACCGCTTCCGGCACGACATGGCCCGCCTGCACCTGGGATATCTCGCGGAGGGCGCCTGGGCCCAGACGGACCACACCCCCGAGGTGTGGGAGTACCTGGCGATGCGGCAGTTCAACAACTTCCGCCCGTGCCCCGCCATCACCGACACCATCGGAGGCTATGAACTGCCGGCGGACCTGCATGCCCGGCCCGACGTGCAGCGGGTCCTGGCGCTCGCCGGCAACGCCAGCACCATCGTCAACGACCTGTACTCGTACACCAAGGAACTCGCCAGTCCAGGGCGGCACTTGAACCTGCCCGTGGTGATCGCCGATCGCGAGGGCGTCTCCGACCAGGAGGGCTATCTCAAGGCGGTCGAGGTCCACAACGACCTCATGCGCGACTTCGAGGCCGAGGCAGCCGCCGTGGCCGCGGCCTGTCCCGTCCCCAGCGTGCTGCGCTTCCTGCGGGGCGTGGCCGTATGGGTCGACGGCAACCACTACTGGCACCAGACCAACACCTACCGCTACAGCCTGCCCGATTTCTGGTAAGGACGGAATCATCTGTGACCAGCACTGAAATCACCACCCTCAGCGGTGCCTCCGCGTTCGTCCCCGCCCCGGCGACGCCCTACCAAGGCGACATCGCGCGCTACTGGAACAACGAGGCGCGTCCGGTGAACCTGCGCCTCGGTGACGTCGACGGGCTCTACCACCACCACTACGGCATCGGTGACATCGACCACGAGGCCCTGGGAGACGCCGACGACAGTGAGCACGAGAAGAGGCTGATCGCCGAACTCCACCGCCTGGAGTCGGCACAGGCCGAAGTGCTCCTGGACAACCTCGGCTCCCCGGGAAGCGACGGCACGCTCGTCGACGCGGGCTGCGGCCGTGGCGGGTCGATGGTGATGGCCCACCAGCGCTTCGGCTGCAAGGTCGAGGGGGTCACCCTGTCGGCCAAACAGGCCGACTTCGCCAATCAGCGCGCCCAGGAACTGCGGATCCAGGACCACGTGCGCGCCCGCGTGTGCAACATGCTCGACATGCCCTTCGAGACCGGCCGGGCCGCAGGCTCGTGGAACAACGAGTCGAGCATGTACGTCGACCTGCACGACCTGTTCGCCGAGCACTCGCGGATCCTTGAGGTCGGCGGCCGCTATGTGACCATCACCGGCTGCTGGAACCCACGGTACGGCCAGCCCTCGAAGTGGGTCTCCCAGATCAATGCGCACTTCGAGTGCAACATCCACTCCCGCCGCGAGTATCTGCGCGCCATGGCCGACAACCGTCTCGTGCCGCAGGCCGTCATCGACCTGACGCCCGAGACCCTGCCCTACTGGGAGTTGCGGGCTACGTCTTCGCTGGTCACCGGCATCGAGGAGGCGTTCATCAACTCGTACAAGGACGGCTCGTTCCAGTACGTCCTGATCGCGGCTGACCGCGTCTGACCACCTGTCGACGGAAGGGGCCGGGCCAGCCACCAGGCGGCCCGGCCTCTTCTGTTCGCCAACCGTCGCCGCCAGGCGCCCTGTTGCGCGCGGCCCCCGCTCACCTACAGTGCGTGCCGCCCGCTTCCTTCCGTCCGAAACGACGACCATCAGCCGCCGACCAGGAGCAGCCCTGTGGCCACCCGCCGCGTCCCCGAGCTCGATCCCGCCCTCGTCGCCCAGTGGCAGGCCGGGGGAGGGGAACTCGTCGATCTCCTCGCCCGGGCGCGCGAACTGCACGGCGGCCTCGTCGCGTTCAGGCTGGGCCCGCGTCCGACCGTCCTTGTCACCGACCCTGATGCCGTGCAGCACGTGCTCGCGCTCCAGCCCGGCCGCTACGTGAAGCGTTCACACCGGGCTCGCCTGCTGATCGGCGACGGAGTCCTGGCGGCGACGGGCGAGGCGTGGCAGCGTCAACGGCGGCTGCTGCAGTCCCAGTTCACCGGCAAGGGCATGCGCCGCTTCGAGCAGCGGATCACCGACTCCGCGCGGACCGCGGCGGCGCGCTGGTCCGGGTACGCCCGTACCGGCGAGGTCTTCGACGTGGGCGACGAGATGCGTCGCTTCGCCCTCGACACCATCTGGCGCTCCCTGACCGGGCATCCCCTCGACCCGGCGACGGAGCGTGAACTGGCCGCCGTGCCCGCCGTGGTGGCCGCTCTGCCCAGCCTGCCCGCCGACAGTGCCGCGGCCCAGGAGGTGGTCGCCGCCGAGCTGGCGCGGATCGACGCCGTGGCGAGCCGCGCCATCGCCGCCGCGCGCGACGGTGAGGCGGGACCCGACGGCCCTGGCCTGCTGCACGTCCTCCTGGAGGCGTCCACGACGCGCCCCGAGTACGGCGACGGACTGATCCGCGACGAGCTCGTCACCCTCCTTGTCGCCGGGCACGAGACCACGGCCACCACCCTGACCTGGCTCTACCTCCTCCTTGACAGCAACCCGCAGGCGCGGGAACAGGCTCTCGCCGCGGGCGCCGACGGTTCGCCCGAGCGGCGCCAGGCCATCCAGGCACTGGTCCATGAAGCCCTGCGGTTCTATCCGTCCGCCTGGATACTGCCGCGCAGCGCGGCACAGGACGACATCCTCGCCGGGTACGAGATCGAGGCCGGCACCGACGTACTGGTCTGCCCCTACCTCACGCACCGCGACCCCGACCTCTGGGACGACCCGGCCCGCTTCGACCCGACACGCTTCACGGTCCCGGGCCGACGCCCCGCCCATCCGGGCAGCTACTTCCCGTTCGGCATCGGCCCCCGGGCCTGCCTGGGCCTGCAGTTCGCCCTCCGCGAGTCGACCGCGCTCCTCGAACTCCTCCTGCCCGCCCACACCCCGACGTTCCGCTCCACCCCGAAGGGCACCATCCACAGCATCACGGTCCGCCCGGACGGCCCGACACCGGCGGTGCTGGACGGCTAGACCGATGGGGCGGCCTGCCGGTAGTGGTCGAACTGCGTCACACCGCCATAGCCGTAGCTCTCGGGATGCAGTTCATGCAGGGCGACCCCGCAGCGGGCGAGCGGCCCGAGGACGTCGGCCAGCAGGTGATCGGCCCCGGCGATGAAAGCAGACTTCTGGGCGGCGCTGTTGGTGCCCAGAGTGATGCTGACTTCGACGTGCGCGTCGAGTGCGCCGGTCAGAGGCATGCCGTCGACGAAGTACCGGGCGGCGGGCACCAGGTCGATGTGCACGATCGTGCGTGCACGGGACTTGTCCAGGGCCGAGACCGCGAGGCCGGTGAACCCCTCGGCCAGCGCGCGCTGAGTCGGGACGGGAAGGCCGGGGTCAGTGACGGTGACGCGGATGTACGGCATGGCTCTCCTCGGACTGCCGGGCAGGTGCCGGCCGGGGCCGGCGGTACGGAGCAAGCCTCGCCAACCTGGGACGATGGAGCCAACGCACCGAAGTCATAGCTCTATGAGGCCGCCGCATGACCGTGAATCTTCCCCAGCTGAGGGCTTTCCTGGCCGTGGTCGAAACGGGCGGCTTCAGCGCGGCCGCCGACGAGTTGGGCATGAGTCAGTCAGCGGTCTCGCACGCCGTCGCCTCCCTCGAACGCGAGCTGACGGCTCCGCTGCTGGTCCGCGCCGCGCCGGTGCGGACCACGACGCTGGGCGAGCGGATCCTGCCGCACGCCCGCACCGCTCTGTCGGCGGCTCGCTCCGTGGAACAGGTCGCGGCCGAAGCCGCGGAGACGATGACCGGCACCGTGCGGCTGGCCTGCACGCCCACGGTCTGCCGGGGGTTGATCCCGGGTCTGCTCCGGCACTGGGCCGATGACCAGCCTCGGGTGACGGTCAAGGCCTTCGAGGGCGACAGCACGGAAGTGACCGCCTGGCTGGCGGACGGCGTGGCCGACGCGGCCATCGTGATCGACCCGCCACCCTGGCCGGGCCTTCACCTGGCCGAGGACCACTACCGTGCCGTACTGCCCCAGGATCACCCCTTGGCGGGCGAACCGAGCGTGCACATGGGGGACTTGGCGGATGACCCGTTCCTGATCTCGCCCGACAACTGCGAGACCCGCATCCGCGCCCTCCACACCCGGGCCGGGCTGCCCTTCGCGCCCACCCATCGAGTACGCGACCTGACGACGCTGATCAGCATGGTGCAGGCGGGCATCGGCGTGACGGTCCTGTCCGAGGTCTCCCGCTCCCTGCTCCCCGCCGACCTGGCCCTGCTGCCGCTCAGACCCGCGGTCTCCCGCCGCCTCGTGCTGACCGGCCCCGCTGCCCGCCCCTGGCACCCGGCGGTCCACACCCTGGCCGAGTCAGCCGTCGCGCACCTGGCGCGGTCCTACTTCTGAGCGCTCTCCATCTCGTCGTGGTGGTGGCGCAGTCTGATGCTGACCAGGCCCGTGGTGAGCAGCACGCTGCCTGCCGCGGTCAGGGGGACGGATACCACCAGGGCCGCCAGGGGCTGGGGCCAGTTGCGGTCGGAGGCGCATTGCAGTGCGTCCCGGTGGGCGTCGCCGGAGTCCTCGTAGTAGAGGTCCCTGGGTTCGGCGTTGACCGGGGCGGGGCAGTCCACGGCGTTGTACGTGGAGTCGTACGACGAGAAGAGCTGCCACGCGGCGTAGATCCAGAGCAGCAGGGCGCAGGCCAGCAGCCCGATTCCCCAGCTCTGCAGCCGGGTGGCCCGCGCCCGGAAGTTCTGTTCGACCGCCAGTGGGTGCACGTGCGTCTCCTCGCGTTCGTCCGGGCAGAGAAAAGCCCCGGTCCCTGCTGGGGGACCGGGGCTGTCACGAGCGCTGGGCAGGCCTTGCACCTACATTTCCCCACAGGAAGCGGGGTGTCTTTCCTTGGACGACCAACGCGGGGCCCGTGGACCGGAGTTCCGTCCGTGGGCGCGTGATCGACTTTAGCGCATCGGGTGGGCCCGGCGCACATCGCGGCCGGGCCCACCCGATGCGATCGGTCACTGCACCCCGTGCGGCCGGAACTGGATGCTGATGCGACCACCGGCGGCCCGGGCCGACTTAGGGATGGCGTGCTCCCAAGTGCGCTGGCAGGAGCCGCCCATCACGATCAGATCGCCGTGCCCGAGCGGCCGCCGGACGACGTCGCCACCACCGAGAGGGCGGAGCACCAGGTCACGGGGCGCCCCCACGGAGAGGATGGCGACCATCGTGTCCTCGCGGGCGCCCCGGCCGATGCGGTCGCCGTGCCAGGCCACACTGTCGCGCCCGTCGCGGTAGTGGCACAGGTCTGCTGTCGTGAAGGCCTCGCCGAGCTCTGTGGCGTAGTGCTCGGAGAGAGCTCGCCGGGCCTCTTCGAGCACGGCGTGGGGGAGCGGCTCGCCTGCGCGGTAGAAGGCGAGCAGACGCGGGACGTCCACCACCCTCTCGTACATCTGGCGGCGCTCGGCCTTCCACGGGACATCCGCCGCCAGCCGCTCGAACAGGAGGTTGGCGCCGCCGAGCCAGCCCGGCAGGAGGTCGATCCACGCGCCGTCTCCGAGGACGGTCCGGTGGATTCCTTCCAAGGAGCCCAGGCGGACGTCGTCGCCCTGATCGAAGAGCGATCCCTGGAGCTGGTGCGTTGCCATGCGGCCAGTGTACCCATTGATTCGAACATTCGAGCTAATTCAGCGGGAGCGCCCCCCGGTGAGCAGGCGGTAGATGACCAGGACGACCACGGAGCCGAGAATGGCGGCGATCCAGGTCGACAGGTGGAAGAACCCGTTGATCGAGTGAACGCCGAAGATCACCTTCCCCAACCACCCGCCGAGCAGCCCTCCCACGATGCCGATCAGCATCGTCACCAGGCAGCCCCCCGGGTCCTTGCCGGGGGTGAGGGCCTTGGCGATGGCCCCCGCGATCAGACCGATCAGGATCCAGGCGATGATGCCCACGAGCATGGTCCTTTCTCTTGTGCACCTTGGTGTACGTGTCGCGGCATGTGCTGTGCCGTCTGATACTGGGACCAATGTCCATCCGCGGACATCGCACTCGGGACCAAGGTCATCAACCATGGGACAAAGGTCATTCCTCTGCCAGCCGACCGGGTGAAGGCAGCCCGGTCGACGCCTGGTCGCCGCCCGGACGCAGCCCGGTCCGCTCAGGAGATGTGAAGAGAGCGTTGCAGGCTCTCCATAGCTTCGGGGCCGTGGGCATGCCAGTCAGGGGCAGGCGAGAAGAGAAGCCGCGAGGAGGACGCTGCCGATGCTAGTTGTCGCTCTTTTGCTCCTGCCGGTCATGGGACTACTGATCATCGCCATGGACCGCATCGAGGACAGCCTGAACGAGGAAGCCGGGCCGAGAACCGATCGGCGCGTACGCCACCTGCGCCTCGTCCACGGGCATGGCCACGCGGGACGCCGCAACGCGGGACGTCATCGAGCGCCCGCCGCGGAGCGTCACGGCGACGCGGCCTGAGCCCGGTCCGACGCACCACGAAGGGTGCCGCGCACGCTGTTCGGCAGCGTGCGCGGCACCCTTTTCGTCGAAGGCCCCGCGGGAGCTAGTGCGCCGTCTTCTCGGCGAGCTTCTGGAATTCACCCAGGTCGTAGTTGGCCAGGGTGGAGTCGAGATTGGTGAGGGCGCCGAGGCGTTCGACGAAGCCCTTGGGGTCGTACTCGATCTGGAGCGTCACCCGGCTCGTGGTGTCACTCAGCCGGTGAAAGGTCACCACACCGGCGTGCTCCACCCCTTCAACGGTGTGCCAGGCGATCCGCTTCTCGGGCACCACTTCGGTGAGCTCGGCGACGAAGTTCTTCTCCGCGCCGGGGAGCTCCAGCTGCCACGCGAAGCGACGCTCGTCCATCGGCTCGACCAGCCGTACATGGCTGAGGAAGGAGGGCCAGCGGGCCACGTCGCTCCACAGCTGCCAGGCGACGGAAACCGGCGCCCGGACATCGACGGACTCGAGCAGGGACGCGGACATGGGCACCTCTTTCTGTCAGGCCTTCTGGCCGGACGCGGCGAGCTTCTGCAGGTCGACGGTCTCGTCGGGCGCGGGCGCCTCAGGGTTGACCGCCTTGCCGTAGTCACTGAAGGTGGCGGTGTTGGGTTCCTTGCCGCCCGTCGACGTGGAACGCAGGATGTACGGCTTGCCCTCGGTGGCCACGTACAGCGTGAGGGTCTCGCCGCCCGAGGTCTTCTTCGTCAGCCGAATGGTCTCGGTGCCGTCGACGTCCGTCGTCGACCCCTTCTTCATGCCCTTGCGTTCCGACTTGTTCTTGTCCATGGAAGCCATGAGCGCCTTCTTGTCGCACAGGCTCTTCGTCGTCTGGTCGTCGGCCGGCGCCTTCACCCACTTGTCGGCAAGCTTCGGCACGATCTTGTCGCCACCGGCCTGACCCTTGAGGGCGGTCCGCCAGTACTTCTCGTCACCCCGCAGGTAGAACGTCCCCTTGGTGTTCCGTACGTCCGCCGAGGTGCCTTCCGCCTCGATGCTGCCGTCACAGTTCTTGTTGTTGTCGACGGACAGGTCGACGGTCGTCTTGGAACCCGCCGACTGCTGCACGGTGCCCTTCATGTGCATCGAGTCGGCCTGCTCGGTGGCCTTGACCGCGTCGGCGGCGATCTGGTCGGCGCTCTTGCCCGCGAACGGCTTGTCGCCGGATTTCGAGTCCGAGCCCGAGTCGCCGCCGCATCCCGACAGGGCCACCATCGCCGCTCCGGCGACCACGGCCGCCATCTTTCTGCTGCCCTTCACCACGTCTGCTCCTTCCCGAGGACGCACCCGCGCCCCGTGCGCTGTCCCGCGGCCGTCGGGGCCGCGGAAACACCCGGTTACCCCGTTACCCGGAGAGATCACCGGAAGGTTGATCTCCACTTTCGGGAGGTCGCCGGCGCCGCGCGCCCGGGGCGCGTGGCGCTTATGGTGACCGAGCGGCATACGGAGACAGCCATGACCTCAGCCAAGAAGTCACACTTCGATCCGGAACAGTTCCTGCACCTGACCGGCATGGGCAGTTTCGACTGGGACCTGGACAGCGGTGAGCTCGGACTCGACGCCGGTGCGCTCGTGCTGCTCGACCTGCGGCCCGACGAGTTCCACGGTGCGGTGACTTCCCTGCAGGGGCGCGTGCCTCCCGAGGAGATGGTGCGGATCACCTTCGCCGTCACGGAGGCGACCGCCGCGGGGAAGGACCTCTACGGGGTCTACTTCCGCGTCCGCCACCGCGACGGCTCCCTGCACCTCAGTCACGCCCGTGGACGCATCCTGCGCAACGACGCGGGCCGGGCCGTGCGCGTCCTCGGCGTCCTGCGGACGGCCGCGGACGACGGGTCCCAGCTCGCCGCCACCGACCCCAGGGAGGAGCGCCGTCAGGGTGTCGCCCTGATGGTCCAGGGCACCACGCAGGCCCTCTCCCGGGCCGTGACGGTCGACGACGTGGTGGCCGTGCTCTCCGGCGCGAGCGGCCTCGACCGGTTCGCCGCCGACGGGCTGGTCCTCGGCCTGGTCGACGGGGAGAACCTGAAGATGATCGCCCTGGTGGGCCAGACGATGCAGGCCCTCGACGAGCTCAAGCTGCACAAGGTCGACGAGTCGCTGCCGCTGGCCGAGGCCGTCCTGACCCGGCAGCCCCGCTTCGTGGGTTCCCTGCCCGACCTCGGGCGCCGCTTCACCCGCCTCAGGCCCTACATCGAGGACATGAAGCTCGACTCGGCGGCGTTCCTGCCCCTGGTGGCGCAGGACCGGGCCATCGGCGGACTCGCCCTCTTCTACCGCGGCCGCAAGGACTTCACCGACGCGGACCGCAACCTCTGCATCGGTCTCTCCGGCATCGTCGCCCAGTCGCTGCAGCGCGCCATGCTGTTCGACGAGGAACGGGACCTCGCCAAGAGCCTGCAGGCCACGATGCTGCCGCGCGGGGTCCCCGACGTCGCCGACTCCGAGGTCGCCGTGCGCTATCACGCCGCCTGGGGCGGCCGCGACGTCGGAGGCGATTTCTACGACGTCATCACCCTGCCCCGCGGGCGCATCGGCGTGGTCGTGGGCGACGTACAGGGACACGACACCCACGCCGCGGCCATCATGGGGCAGCTCCGCATCGCCCTGCGGGCCTTCGCGGGGGAGGGGCACCCGCCCGCCACGGTGCTCTCGCGCGCCTCACGCTTCCTGGCCGAACTGGACACCGAGCGCTTCGCCACCTGCACCTATGCCCAGTTCGACCCCGCCACCGGCATCGTGCGCGCCGTGCGGGCCGGGCATCTGCCGCCTCTGGTGCGGCACGTCGACGGCCGCGTGGGCGTGCCCCGCGTCCGTGGCGGGCTGCCGCTGGGCCTTGCCACCGAGTTCGGCATGGAGGACTACCCCGAGGTGCGGCTCGACCTCGTGCCCGGCGAGACGATGGTCCTGTGCACGGACGGGCTCGTGGAGGACGCCGGTCTCGATCTCGACACCGGGATGCAGAACCTCGCCGAGGTGCTGTCCGCCGGCCCCGAGGGCGCGGAGGACCTCGCGGACCATCTCTCCCGCGCGCTGTGGAAGCGCTGGGGCAGCAGCGACGACGTGGCGCTCCTGGTCCTGCGCCGGCTCCCCGACCCCGGGACCCTCCAGGAGCCGCGCATCCACCGGTACGTCCACCAGGCCGACCCGGAAGGGCTCGCAGACGCGCGTGCGGCGCTGCGGGAACACCTCGCGTCGTGGGGCCTCGGCGCGGTCGCTGACGATGTCGAGGTGGCGGCGGGTGAACTCCTCGTCAACGCCCTGGTGCACACCGACGGGGGCGCCATCCTCACCCTGGAGGTGCTCACGGGGCCGCCCCGCCGCGTGCGCCTGTGGGTGAAGGACCGCTCCAGCACCCGGCCCCACATGAGGTCCCCGGTGGAGACCGCCACCTCCGGGCGCGGCCTGCTCCTGGTGGAGGCGGTCGCCACGCGCTGGGGCATCGAGCCGCGGGGCGAGGGCAAGGCGGTCTGGTGCGAGTTCGCGGTGCCGCCGGACTGACCGCATGCCGCCGCGCTGAACGCATGCGAAGGCCGGTCTCGCATGCGAAGGCCCGTCGGCCGCTGCCCCCCACGGGCAGCGGCCGACGGGCCGGTCGTACACAGTGGCTCAGGCCTTGTCGCTCAGGCCTTGTCCTGCATGCTGCTGCGCGCCGGGTTGGCCTGCTCGGCGGCCTTGGGGTCCTTCTCGCTCGCCTTGGCCCGCACACCCTGCTCGATGCGCTCACCGATCGACTTGTCGATGTTCGACCAGTACTCGAAGGCCCTGACCAGGACGGGTTCGGTCACGCCGTTGAGCAGGTGTCCCACCACGTTGTCCACGAGGCGGTCGCGCTCCTCGTCGTTGAGGACCTCGCGCACCATCGTGCCCGGCTGGCCCCAGTCGTCGTCCTCGGCGTGGTCGACGTAGGCGGCGCGGGTGATGTCACCGTCGGCGTGCCAGCTGGGCGGGGAGCCGTAGCGCGCCGTGTCGGCCGCCGGGCCGCCCTTGGAGTTCGGCGCGTAGACCGGATCCTCCGTGTTGCGGATGGCCATGGCGCCGTCCTTGGAGTACGTGTGGACGGGCACGATCGGGGCGTTGACCGGCACCTGCTGGTAGTTGCCGCCGATGCGGTGGCGGTGTGCGTCGGCGTAGGAGAACAGCCGCGCGAGGAGCATGCGGTCGGGGCTCGGGCCGATGCCGGGGACCAGGTTGTTCGGCTGGAAGGCCGCCTGCTCGATCTGGGCGTGGTTGTCCGTGGGGTTGCGGTCCAGCGTCATCTTGCCGACCTCGATCAGCGGGTAGTCGCCGTGCGGCCACACCTTGGTCAGGTCGAACGGGTTGAAGCGGTACGTCGCCGCGTCCTCGTACGGCATGACCTGCACGTACAGCGTCCAGCTGGGGTACTCGCCGTCCCGGATGTGCTCGAAGAGATCACGGGTGTGATAGTCCGTGTCGGCGGCGGCCATCTGGTCGCCCTCGTGCTGCGTGAAGTTCTCGACGCCCTGGTCGGTCTTGAAGTGGTACTTCACCCAGCTGCGCTTGCCCTCCGCGTTGATCCACATGTACGTGTGCGAGGTGTAGCCGTTCATGTGGCGCCAGCTGCGCGGGATGCCCCGGTCACCCATCAGCCAGGTGACCTGGTGGGCCGACTCGGGGGAGAGGGTCCAGAAGTCCCACTGCATGTCGTGGTCGCGCAGGTTGTTGTCAGCCCTGCGTTTCTGGGACCGGATGAAGTGCTGGAACTTCATCGGGTCCTTCACGAAGAAGACCGGGGTGTTGTTCCCCACCATGTCGTAGTTGCCCTCGGTGGTGTAGAACTTCACCGCGAATCCGCGCGGGTCACGCCAGGTGTCCGGGCTCCCGCGCTCGCCGGCGACGGTGGAGAAGCGGATCACCAGGTCCGTACGGGTGCCCGGCTGGAAGAGGGCGGCCTTCGTGTAGGCGCTGACGTCTCCGGTGGTCTCGAAGAAGCCGAAGGCGCCGCTGCCCTTGGCGTGCGGCTGCCGCTCAGGAATCCGCTCCCGGTTGAACTGCGCCATCTGTTCGATCAGATAGGAGTCCTGCAGGAGGATCGGCCCACCGGCGCCGACGGTGAGCGAGTGCTCATCGCTTTCGACCGGCGCGCCGGCGTCGTTGGTTGTCGCCTTACCTGTGACGTCGCTCATGAGGTACGCATGCCTTTCGGTGGGTGGCGGATTCGGCGGCGTGCTCGCGTCGAGTCCATCTTGCGGCTTTTCATCCGATGTAGCCATATTTTCGTTTGTGCTCGTGCGCGTGGATCTTTCACCGGACAGGGACCGAGTGCCCGACTTGGCGCCGCCGATACGTGGCGAATGCTTCCGTTTTCCCGCTGCGTCTCAGTGGCCGCCGGGGCTGGTGAGGTTCTCGCGGATCTTGGCGATGGCGAATCCCCAGCCCTGCTGGATCGTCGGCTTGCCCGGCACGGCGATCTCCTCGGGGTTGGTGAGGACGTCCAGGAGGACGGGGCCCGGCGTCGCGAAGGCCTTGCCGACCCCCTCGGCGAGGTCCTCGGGCCGGGTCACCCGGATGCCGGTGATGCCGAGGGCCTCTGCGACCGCGGCGAAGTCCGGGTTGTCGAGTTCGGTGCCGAACTCCGCGAGACCGGCCTGTTCCTGCTCCAGCTTGACCATCCCGAGCCGCTGGTTGTCGAAGACGACGAGCTTCACCGGCAGCTGCCGGCTGCGGATGGTCATGAGGTCGCCCAGGAGCATCCCGAGACCGCCGTCGCCGCAGAAGGCGACGACCTGCCGCCCGGGGTCGAGGAGCTGCGCGCCGATCGCCTGCGGCATCGCGTTGGCCATCGACCCGAGGTTGTACGAGCCGAGCAGGCGGCGGGAGCCGCGCATCTCGACGAAGCGCGAGAGCCACACGGTGGCCATCCCCGTGTCCGAGGTGAACACGGCGTCGTCGGCCGCCAGCGCGTCCACCGCCGAGGCCAGCGCTTCCGGGCGTACCAGGTGATCCCGGTTGTCGAGGGCCGAGCGCATCTTGCCGACGAGACCGTGGTCGTGGCCGGGGGTGGCAAGGCGCTGCTGACCCTCCTGCCACTTGGTGAACTTCTCCCGCGCCTCGTCCAGGTGCTTGCGCTCGGGGCGCCGTTCGAGGCGCTCCAGCAGCCCGCGCACGGTGGGGCCGACGTCGGCGGCCAGGGCCACGTCGACCGGAACGCGCCGGCCGATGTGCTCGGCGATCCGGTCGACCTGCACGACCTTCTTGCCCTGGGGATACCAGTCCCGGTACGGGAAGTCGGTGCCGAGCAGCAGCAGGGTGTCGGCGTGGTCCATGGCGTGCGCGGCGGCCGGGTTGCCGATCAGCCCGGTCTGGCCGACCTGGTAGGGGTTGTCGCCCTCGAAGCCCTCCTTGGCCTTGAGCGTGAGCACCATGGGCGCCGCAAGCCGCTCCGCGAGGGCCAGGACGTCCTCGCGGGCACCGCGCGCCCCGCGGCCGACCAGCATGGTCACCTTGCCGCCGTCGGAGAGCGCGGCGGCCGCGTCGTCGAGGACCGGGTCGTCGGGCCGGTTGGCGGACTCCGCGACGGAGAGCCGGACCGGCCGGTCCGCCGGCAGCTCCAGGTCACCGATGTCGCCGGGCACCGTAAGGACGGCGACACCGCGGCGCCCGATCGCGTTGCGTACGGCTATCTCCAGGAGGCCCGGCATCTGCTCGGGGGAGGTGACGGTGGCGCGGAAGACGGCGACGTCACGGAAGAGAAGGTCGTTGTCGACCTCCTGGAAGTAGTCGGTGCCGACCTCCGAGAGGGGCACCTGACCTGCGATGGCCAGCACCGGGGTGCCGCTCTTGGCGGCGTCGTAGAGCCCGTTGAGCAGATGTACGGAGCCCGGGCCCACGGTGCCCATGCAGACCCCGAGGGTGTCGGTGAGCTGGGACTGGGCGCCGGCGGCGAAAGCGGCGGCCTCCTCGTGTCGGCAGCCCACCCATTCGACGGACTCGCTGGCGCGGATGGCGTCGGTGAAGGGGTTCAGGGCATCGCCCACCACACCGAAGACATGGCGCACCCCGAGTTCTTCCAGGGCGTCGATCGTCACGCGGGCAACTGTGCGGGACATCAGGTCTTCCTCTCGATACGGCAATCAGGGGGGGAGCAGGGGTGGGGTGCGGCGGTCAGTCCGGCTGTCGGACGGCGAAGCTGTCCGGATCCGCCGCCCGCCAGTCGGCGGCCCAGCTCGCGGGCGGTGCGGTGAGCAGTTCGCCGGGGTACAGCCACTCGTACAGCTCGGCGTAGGACCGGAAATCGCCGTGATCCTCGCGGCGGCGCAGGAGGTGCGGGCCGAGGCCCGACGCGTCACGGACGCCCATCGCGGCCATGATCTGCAGCGCGCTCTGCACGGTGGCCCGCTGATAGCGCGTGACGCGCGCGGCCTTGTCCACCACGTCGAGGGCGCGGGCTCGGCGCGGGTCCTGGGTGGTGACGCCGGTCGGACAGCGGTTGGTGTGGCAGCGCTGGGCCTGTATGCAGCCGACGGCGAACATCATCGCGCGGGCCGCGTTGGTGTAGTCGGCGCCCAGGAGGAGGCACTTGACGATGTCGGAGCCCGTCGCCACCTTGCCGCTGGCGCCGAGGCGGATCTTGTCCCGCAGGCCCGCGCCCGTCAGGGCGCTGTGCACGGTGAACAGCCCCTCCCGCAGCGGCATGCCGAGATGGTCGGCGAACTCCAGCGGCGCCGCTCCCGTGCCACCTTCCGCGCCGTCCACGACGATGAAGTCCGGGGTGACGCCTTCCTCGACCATGGCCTTGCACACGGCGAGGAACTGGTTCCGCGAACCGGGACACAGCTTGAAGCCCACCGGCTTGCCGCGCGTCAGCTCCCGCATCCGGGCGAGGAAGTGGACGAGTTCACGAGGGGTGGAGAAGACGCGGTGGTACGGCGGCGAGACCACGGTCCTGCCTTCGGGAACGCCCCGGACCGAGGCGATCTCGGCGTTGACCTTGCTGCCGGGCAGGACGCCGCCGATCCCCGGCTTCGCACCCTGCGACAGCTTCAGCGACACGCAGCGCACGGAGGGGTGGGCGGCCTTCTCGGCGAACTGCCGCGGGTCGAAGTTCCCGTCACGGGTGCGGCAGCCGAAGTAGCCGGTGCCTATCTCCCAGACGAGGTCACCGCCGGGCCGCAGGTGGTGGGAGGAGAGGCCGCCCTCGCCGGTGTCGTGGGCGAAACCACCGCGCGCGGCACCCGTGTTCAGTGCCACGACGGCGTTGGAGGAGAGCGAGCCGAAGCTCATCGCCGAGACGTTGAGGAGCGCCATGTCGTACGGCTGGGTGCAGTCGGGGCCGCCGATCCGGACGCGGGGCGGCTCGACGGGCACGGCCACCGGTGCCATGGACGGCACGAGGAACTCATAGCCGCGGGCGTCCATGTCGCGCTCGCTGCCGAACGGTTCCTCGGCGGCGACGCCCTTGGCCCGCTCGTAGACGATGCTGCGGGTGTCGCGGTCGTAGGGCCTGCCGTCGTAGTTGCGTTCCACGAAGTACTGCTGCAGCTCCGGGCGCAGTGTCTCCATGAGGAACCGCAGATGGCCGAGCACGGGGTAGTTGCGCAGCACGGAGTGCCGCCGCTGCACCAGGTCGTACACACCGGTCAGTGCCACGCCCAGGAGTGGCACCGCGGCGATCCACCACCAGGGGGACTCCAGGAGGGCGAGCAGCACACCGCCCACTGCGCAGACCATCAGCAGGCCCACTGTCACGAAACGCGTCATGCACGTCGTGTGACCTGATTTCAGCTGGTCACACGTTCCTCGTGATCCAAGAACGCTGCCGTGGCCGCCACGAATCGCTCGGCGTCGTCGAGCCAGGGATAGTGTCCGGCCGCCGGCTGCACCACGAAACTCGCGTCGCGGAACAGTGCCGCGAACTCGGCCACCGCCCGTGGTGGGCTGTTCATGTCGAACTCTCCGGTGAGCAGCAACACCGGCATCTCACGGCCCGCGAGCCCCGCACGCGTGGCCTCCGCGTCGAAGGCGCCCTCCGCCGCGAACCCGGCGGCGGCCTCCTTGTTGTCCGGCTGACTTGTGGCGTAGTGGTGCCGGGCGGCGGCGTCCCATCTGCCGTAGAAGAAGGGGCTGATGGCCTCCCAGTCGGTGCCGGTGCCCGCGGTGATCGCCTCCAGTGCGGCGAGCGCCGGGGCGAACCACGGCTCGTCCTTCCGTGACAGCGCGAGCTCACGTCGCATCGCGCCGGGGACGTCGATGCCGACGGCTCGGGTGCCGGGGCCGATCAGGGCGAGCCTGCGGACGTGGTGGGGGTGGCGGGCCACGTACTGCGTGGCGACGTTCGCGCCGCCGGAGTGGCCGAGCAGGTCCATCGTGTGAAGCCCGAGGTGACGGCGGAGGGCCTCGACGTCATCGACCAGACGGTCACAGCGGTAGGAGGAGGGGTCCTCGGGGATGGCGGACCGGCCGGTGCCGCGACTGTCCATGACGATGAGGCGCCGGTGCGCGGACAGGCCGCCGAGATCGCCGAGATAGCGGGAGTCCGCGGGGCCGCCGGGGACGCACACGAGGGGGACGCCATCGTGTACGCCTTCGCGGATGTCTCCGTGTACGCGGTAGGCGAGCTGGGTTCCGTCAGGTGCGGTGTAGGTGGGCATGGGTGGGATCCTGGCATGACATAACCAGGTTATACAACCCAGTTATGCTGATGTGCGTGCCGAGCTGTATAACCGAGGCATGGCAGGTGGAGAGGACGCGCATGAGGGCACCCATGGGGGCACGCACGAGGGCATTCGCGAGGGCTTTCGCGAGAGCGCCGGTGCGCTGACCGAGGAGCAGGCCGAGCGAATGCTCGCCGGGATGAACGAGGTCATCCGCGCGGGCGAGGAGATGCGAAAGCTCCGCGCCGAGATGATCAAACTGTTCGTCGATCTCGGCTGGACGCAGGACAAGATCGCGGAGCTGGCGGACATGAGTCAGCCCGCCGTGTCCAAACAGGTGGCGAAACACAAGGCGGGCGACCGGCCGCCGCCGATGGAGCTCCACCTCGACCAGCGGGATCCGCCATGGCTCGAAGGGCGCCTGTGGGGCCTTGCCGAGATGGTCTCGGAGGCCCTGGGTGAGGCCGCCCACTGCACACGTCACGTGAATGCCCTCGGCCGCGGGAGGAAGCGCTTCACGCCCCAGAGCGTCGACGAGCTGCGGCGGCTCCTCGAAGAGGACTTGAGGCGGCATCAGGCCCAACTGCCGCGCACCCACCGGGAAACGTACGACGCGATCGCTCGCCGGCTCGACATCCCCGAGGGCGTCACCGCGGGCGTCACCGTCACGGGATCAGCCTCTGTGCGCCGAGCTCTCGCCCACGCGATCCAACGCGACCAGCTCGGAAATTGACCCCTCTTCTCGGCTCTGAATTGCACTCCTCCGAAGGTCTTTCGGCTCCATAGAGTGGTGATCACAACGACGCGGAAGAGCGCCGCAGAACCGAGGGGAACACCACCATGAACAGCAAGAACGCCGACTTCGCCGCCGTCCTCACCCGCGCATCGGAGGCCGAGACCAGCGCCGACCCGAGCAGCGTCATGACCCTGCTGGCCGACACGGACGGACCGGGCGGCGGCTTCACCACCTACCGCTCCACCTTCACCGAAGGAGCCGTCGGCGCCCCCGCGCACTTCCACACCAAGGCCACGGAGCTCTTTTTCGTGATCAGCGGCTCCCTCCAGGTCCTGGTGGGGGAGGAGATCACCGTCCTGCAGGCGGGCGACTTCCTCGCCGTTCCCCCGCACACCCCGCACGCATTCGCCGCGGCCCCGGGCTGCGAGGCGGACGTCCTCTTCGTCTTCACCCCGGGCATGGCCCGCTTCGACTACCTGCGCCTGCTCGGCAGCGTGATGCGCGGCGAGACCGACCCGAAGAAGATCGCGGAGTCCTCGGAGCGCTACGACAACCACTACGTGGACAGCCCCGTCTGGCGCGAGGCGCTCGCCGCCGCTCGGGCATGATTCCAACGTGCATGAGGACGAGGAATCCCGCGGGTACGGGCGATACACGCTGACGGAGACGGAGCACGACCGCGCCTGGGGCGTGTGCGCCGCTGTGGACGGTCTCTTCGGGGAGCCCTTGCGCGGGACGTACGAACTGTTCGGCTGGATCCCCGAGGGCGTCGAGGTGCGGGGCTGGCTCGGCGCCAGGGTGTGGTTGGTGCCCGAGGACCGGACACTCGATCCCTGGCTGCTGGAGGACGCGGAGAGCCTGGGGACACCGCAGGGCACGGACAGCCTCGTACTGACGGGCCTGGACGACTACGAGGGCCCACCCGAGGGATACCGGGGCTCCGTCCGCGTGCACGACGGGTCCCGGTGGCTGGGTTCCTGCCGTGAGTTCGCCCTGGTCCTGCCCCCCGAGCAACCGGCGCCCCCACTCGTCCTGCGGGGACTCGCGCAGAGTGCGCAGCTGCGGGCGGCACTGGCGAAGGGCACCCGGCGGGCGCTCGATCTCGAAGAAGCTGCCCTGGAAATACGTGACGACCAGGGGGAGTTGCTTGCCGAGCGACTGCTGTGGACCGAGGTCAGAGCCTGGCGTCCCTCCTCCCTCGGCCCGGACCTGATCGACCTGGAACTCGACGCGGAGCACTTCACGGCCGAGCCCGAGTACGTCCGGCGCATCTGGGAGCAGTGGTACGCGGGGCCCCCGGAGACTCCGGGCACCTGGACCGCGCTGGACACCCGCCACCGAGGTGCCTGGCTCGACCTCGTCCGGGAGCGAGGCTGCCGACGCACCCACCCCGCCGGACCTACCGGTCACGCCTACGAACTGGACGGCGGACACATCACCGACGAACCGGGCCTCTACCTGGCGCTCGGCGAGGCGGTGAACGGTCCCGGCGGCTACTTCGGCGGCTGCCTCGCGGCCCTCGACGACTGCCTGCGCGGCGCCTTCGGGTACACGGCCCCCGCGACGCTGCTCTGGCGGAACGCCGAGACGGCCCGCGCACACCTGTCACGTTCCCTGACACCGGACGGCCGCCGCTACGACCTGTTCGCTGAGGTGCTCGATGTCTTGGCGAAGGGCGGCATGCGGGTCACGCTGGCGTAAGTGGCAGACGCGCGGGCCTGTACGCACACCTCAGGGCGTCCCCAAGGCATCCCGCAGTTTTCTCAGGACGGGCGCCAGCCTCCCGGGACTGACCGGCACCGCCCGCTGAAGATCCGCCAGGTCGTCCAGCGCCTCCACGATCTGGTGCGGCGAGGGGTCGTACGACAAGAAGACCCGCAGTTGCTCCTCGGCACGGTCCCAGTCGGGCAGCGCGCACCACAGCACCAGGAGATTGCTGCGCGGCAGGTCGGCGAAGTCGGGGGCACTGCGCACGTCGGCCTGGTAAATGTCCGTCGCGCGTTGCCACATGACTGCTTCGCCAGGCGCTCCGGAGAGCCGCATGGCCAGGGCCTTCTGGTAGGGGAACCAGCCGCAGCCGGGGCGGAGCTCCATGGCGCGGTCGAAGTCCGCGAGAGCTTCCGCGTACCGGCCCAGGGCTCGGTAGGTCTCGCCGCGCCAAGAGAGTGGCCAAGGATCCTCTGGCTCCAAGGCGAGGGCGTGGTCGAGGTCCGCGAGGGCGGATTCGAGGTGGCCGAGGGTGAGATGGACGTCCCCGCGGGCGCCATAGGCCCGCGCCGCCTGCGGGTCGATGGTGATCGCGTCGGTGAGGTCTGTCAGCGCCTTGTCGTGGTGACCCATGCGATGGTGGAGCAAGCCGCGGAACTCCAGGGCCCAGGTGTTGTGGCGATCGAGGCCCAAGGAGTGGTCAAGATCCGCGATGGCTTCTTCGTAGCGGCGCATGCGGAAGTAGACGGCGGCGCGGTTGATCCGGTGGGCCGGGGAGCGCGGAGCGAGCCGGACGGCATGGCTGTGGTCCGCCAGCGCAGCTTCGTACTGACACATTTCCCGGTGCGTGTATCCCCGGCCGGCATAGGCCCGGGGGAGATCCGGGTCCAGGGTCAGTGCTGCCGTGTAGTCGGCGAGCGCCTGGCTGTACAGGCCGTCGCGGCGGTACAACCAGCCACGCAGCATGTGGGCGAGGGTCCGTCCCGCCGTGTCTAGACCCGGCGTGGTCAGCAGGAAGGTCAGCGCCTCCGCGTCGCCGGAATCCTGTCCGGCGAAGTCCAGCAGGTGCTGCCCGGTGCGGACGAGGTCGCCGGTTTCGCCGGAGCCGTTGCTGTCCGTTCCCGCCTGGACGAGTAACTGGCCCCAGCGGCGCAGGGATTCGGTGGTGTGTCCGCACGCGAGGACAGCGTCGCGCAGCGCTTCGGACAGTGCGCCGCGTTCTTGCGCGCAGAGCCGGTGGTACGTCTCGTCGAGCCGGTGATCCCGCCAGGCGCTGTCGTTCCAGTAGCCGTCGGACGACAGCCTCTCCTCCTGTTCGCGGCGCCATGTGCGGAAGACCGAGGCGAGGTGCGCATGGCTGCGGCGCCATTGCACGGGGGAGCGGGAGCGCTGAAATCGCAGCATGGGGGTGCGGATCACGTCGTGGTAGCGGTGGCGTCCCGCCTGGCCGGTGAGGAAGGGGAGCCCGCGCAGCCATCCGAAACCGTCGGCGTCAGAGGCGGGCGCGAGCGCCCGGTAGATGTCCTCGTCGACGCGCAGGGGAAGCGCGCAGGCAAGGATCGTGTCCCGGCGGGCCTGATTCGTCTCCCACTTGAGGAAGCGCTCGACGGCCGTGTCGGACGGGTCGCCGACCGCGTCCACCTGCTGCGGGCGACTCCTGGCGAGAGCGTCGAGAAGCACCGGGAGCCGGCCGGACAGGCGCAGGACCACGTCCACCACGTGTGCGTCGGTCACACCGCGGGCGGTGAGCAGTGCACGCGCCTCGTCCTCGGAGAACGGCTTGAGCGCGACCTCGGTGACCAGGTCGAGGCTGTCGCCCCAGCACGCGGAGTTCAGGGGCCCCTGTCCCGCAAGCGCCGCCTGCACATTGACCGGCACCGCCCCGTACGCCTCGCTGACCAGCATGTCCCGCAGCCAGACATCCAGCAGTGGCGCCGTACGTTCATAGGTGTCGAAGAACAGCGCCACCCATGGTCGGCGTTTTGCTGCATCGCCCAGATCGGCGAGGAACTGCGGTGTCAGCGTCTTGAGCGGTGACAGCACCAGCTGTACGTCCTCGTGGCTGCGCAGTCGTGAACTGAGCGCCGTACGCGCCCGGTCGAGGCCGGAGGCGACGTGTTCCGGGCGGACCGCACCGCTGAACGCGCCGATCCCCGGCACGAGGCTGAGTCCGGCCACGCCGATCTGCGCCGCGAACGTGCTGGAGGGGGAAGGGTCTGCCTGGTGCGAGGGCTCCGGCCCGCCGGCTCCTTCGCAGATCAGTTGTTCCGTGAACGCGGCGTCGGCCTCGTGACACTTCTGCCGATAGGCGGACAGGAGCTTGTCGAACTGCTTCAACGGGCAGCCCTGTCGCCCCAGTTGCTCGCTGACCGCCGCCATGGTCTCGACCGCGCTGTGTACGTCGTCCCCGACAACGGCGGTCACGGCTCCCTCTTCGCGCGCCGTCGCCTCCCACTGTCTGATGAGCGTCGACTTGCCCACCCCGGCGAGACCGTGCACGTGGAAGAGGAACTGATAGGTGTCGGCACCGGTTCCTTGCGCCAGGTTCTCCCGGAACACCGCCAGCTCACGCAGCCGCCCGACGAAACCACCGCCGCGCCGTCGCCGGATCAGTTCCTGCCTCGACACAGGCCCCTCGGTCATCGCGGTCTCCTCCCCACCTGCCCTACAGCATGTCGGATCGTGTGCCGTCGCGGGCATCAACGGCCGGGCCGGGCAGAAGGAAAAGGGCAGGCGTACGCGGACGCCGGTGCGGGAGACTGGGGCCGTGCTGATCATGGATGCCGTGCTGGAGACCTACGAGGCCAGAGGCTTCACGCTGTGGCCCATCTCCGATCCCGCCGACGACCGGCTCCTGCGCCTGTCCGGTGATCTGTCGCCACGTCAGGTCGGCACGGCCATGGCGGTGCTGACGGGATACAACAACAGGCCGCGCAGGCGCAGCGAACGTCACACCACGGACAGCCTCGCGCAGGTGAACCGGCTGTTGACCGCCGAGTGCGTGGTCGCGCCCGGTGGACTGCGGGTCAGGGACACCGACAGCGGCGTCACGGTGCTGCCCGGTTGCTGCTTCGGGCTGGAGAACTGGCGTGACTGGCAGGTTCTGTTGGAGGGGGAAGACGAGCCGTGGCTGGGCCATGATCCCGGGCCGCGTGCCGAGCACGTGGGCGCGACCGTCCGGCTGTGGCCTGACGCGGCCCGTCAGGAGGGGCGGCCCATCGAGATCCCCCGGGACCAGTTGCGGGATCTCCTGAGATCTGTCCAGGACGACCTCACCGGTTTCCTGAAGTGCGTTGAACGGTGGGCTTCTTGCGGCTTCGCGCCTGTGGCGGGCGCCTTGGTCGCGACCCTCGACGAGGGCTTCGCCGTATCCGCTCAGCTGGATGATTCGCCGTAGACTTCGAAAACAGGTGCGAGTACCGCAGGTAACGCCGAGGTTCCTCTCTCTTCCCGAATGGAAGTCCCTCGAACTTCTTGTTTCCCGCGAGTCGGCTGTGCCAAGGTGAGCTTCCTCGCGCGCTGAGGCAAAGATCAGGATCGCCTTTCTCGTCCGGGTTTCTCGTTCGGGATTCGTGCCGCCGACCCAAAAGGTCTTCAGCCGGCCGTATTCAGGCGGTCCCGCGGTTTGTCGATCTGTTTTCCCGCCCCGGTGAGCCTTAGGTATGCACCAATCAGACGCACCATTGCGGTGGGTGTGTTTTCCGTGTGCCGTCTCTCGGCTCGGAAGGAAAAGGTTCTGTGCAATCCCCTCACCCCCCACGTCCGACCCACGCCCCTCATCCCGGTGTGACCCCCGAAGAATCAGACATGAATCTCGCCGCCCGACTGCGCGGCCGGTCGGAGGGTGAGTCCGACCAACCCGTCGCGCTGCTGCTCGCACGGCACTGGCAGGCCACGTACGACTACGCGGCCATCTGCCTGGCCGCCTGGTCGAGTTCGGCCTCCATGGTGGCCACCGCGTCCTTCCACCAGATGCTCGAACACCTGGCGAGCACCGAGCCGGGCGGCGCCCTGCGGCCGTACCTCCTGGTGACCGTCAGGGAGACGGTCAGGGGGTGGACCGTCGACGAGCGCATATCCACCCTCATGCCGGAACTCCGCAAACCGACCGGTGGGCGCGGCATGCGGGCGGCGACCGCCATGACACCCGAAAAGCGGCGACTCGCCGCGCGCTCCTTCTGGGACCTTCCCGCGGACGCCCAATGTCTGCTGTGGCACACGGCGGTAGAGGCCGAGCACATATCCATACCCGCAGGTATGTCGGGCTTGGGTCCCGATCCCGCGGCCGACGCACTCGCGCAGGCGCGTGAACAATTCCGGGCAGGCATCGTCCGCGGTCACCGCGAACTCGCACCGACCAAGGAATGCCCCCTTTACAACCGAATCCTCGATGTCACGATTCGGCGCGGCGGCACGTTGCTGCCCGATGCGC
Organism: Streptomyces sp. NPDC050439; assembly: GCF_040655335.1. Lineage (NCBI taxonomy): Bacteria > Bacillati > Actinomycetota > Actinomycetes > Kitasatosporales > Streptomycetaceae > Streptomyces > Streptomyces sp. NPDC050439. The sequence goes on along the minus strand of NZ_JBFAJT010000002.1, from coordinate 167,304 downwards.
AGCACCACTTGTCGGAGTGCCGCCACTGTCGCGACGTGACCGACCAACTCGTCCATGTGGACAACGAGTTGGGGACTTTGCTTGCCGAAGCGGTACTTGGCTGGGGCGCACGTCGCTACTTGGAATCGCGCCCGGGGCGCGGAGGCGTGGTGAAGCGCGGCGCGGGAGCCCCCGCGCAGGGCGGCAGGCGCGCGGGCGGCGGCGGACGCCACCGTCCGTCGTCACCCAACCCCTCGGCGGGCGGCCCGCTCGCGCAGGCGCGGGCACACTCCAGGGCGCTGCGCACCGGAGCGGCCCTGGGATCAGCTGCCCTGCTCGCGACCGTGCTCGTCATCGCCCTCACGTCGGGCGACGGCGACGGCGACGGCGACGGCGGCGAGGCGATGCCCCCGACCGGCATGACCGGAAGTCATGACACCCAACCGAGCGCGGGGCCCGAGACGCCGCCCACCGGGGCTCCCACACCCACGTCAGCGGGATACCCCGACAGGTCAGACCAGGGCAGGCTCCGCAATGCCGCGGCGGATCTGTGCGTCGACATCCGGGGGAAGACGAAGCCCGGCGCCGAGACGAAGCTGGCGAAGTGCTCTTCCGCGGCGGACCAGCAGTGGTCGTACGACAAGAACGGGCTGCTGAGCACCCTCGCCCGCCCCGACCTCTGCCTCGACTCCCACCGGGACGACGGCGTGCTCGTCCTCGGCGCATGTGTCGCACCCTCGGCCGCGCACGCCGACGAGGTGCGCTACGACCTCACCGTGCTGGGGGAGTTGCTGCCCCGGTGGCACGAACGGCTGGCGGTCACGCCCGCCTCCGCGCGCAAGGGCGCGGAAGTCGTGGTCAAGGTGCGCGACGGCTCTCCGGAACAGCGATGGATGCTCGACTCGTCGTCGGCGGACCCGAAATCCCGCTCGATCAAGGGCGGGGGCGAGCCGTCCGCGAAGGGCGGGGAGGGTGAGGAGGGCGAGGACGGCGAGGACGGCGAGGACGGCGAGGACGGCAGGGACGGCGAAGAGGGTGCGGAAGGCTCGGAGGGCGAGAAGAAGGTCAAGGGTGTCCGGGGTTCCAAGGGTGGCGGTGACGCGTCTCGTAAGAGTCGGAGCGGGCGTGGGGGCGGGGGCCAAGCCTGCACCGAGCCGACCTGCGAGCCGTCCTCGCCCCGTGAGCAGAAGCCGGGGCCGCCGATGGACGCCAGGGAGAGGGGGCACGGGGCGAAGGGCAAGCACCGCGGGCACTCAACTGACGCGCCCCGGCGCGGAGATGACGCGGATCAGTACGCGGAAGCTGGTTGCTGCGCCGCCGCCGCGAGGCCGCCGGTCGGACCGGGGCTTCCTCGGGGAAGCCTTGGTGAGGGCTTTGATGAGCGACCCGAATCCCCGGTAGGGCGAGATGAATTGACGGGTGGCGCACCGGCTTGGCCTCGCTAGCCAGTTGGTGTCAGTGGGGGGTGGTCTCCTCAGCCATGGGCGGGGGTGCCGGTTCAGCGAGGCCGCCGGATGCTTAGGGTCGTGCCCATGACGAGGACCACTCCGCCACGGCCGCTTGATGTCGAGGCGCTGTTCCCTGAGCTCGCCGCATACCGGGGAACCACGACCCGACTGCACCCGAGGCCGGGAAACCCCGACGTGTCGGCCAGCTCCGTGGGCGGCCCCCTGCTGTGGCCGGCGGAAGAGCCGTGGCCGGTGTGCACCGAGGCCCACCGTCGAAGGAGTGGCCGACGGCCCGCGGACATCCGCCGACGGCGCAAGATCCTGGCAGACGCGTGGGCCCGCGCACCCCATTCGGGCCCCACGGCAGCGGAACGGGAGCTCCTGGACGAGCTGAACCGGCGGCACCGGATCCCTGACATCGCCGACACCGACCCCCTGCCGTTGGTCGCGCTCGCGCAGCTGTACCGGCGCGACATCCCCGACCTGCCGGCCGGACCGGACGGCAGCGACCTGCTCCAAGTCTTCTGCTGCCCCTTCGACGCGCACGGCCCGACCCGCTACGGCATGCTGCTCCACCTCCGCTGGCGCAGGTCGGATGAGGTCGGCGAGGTGCTGGCCGAGCCGCCCCAGCCGCAAGTCGTCGGGGCCGACGGATATGTGCCCGAGCCCTGCGTGCTGCATCCGGAACAGGTGGTCACGTACCCCTTCGCGGGCCTCCTGCCCGAGGACCTGGGCGACAGGATCTACGCCCGCGAGGAGGCACTCGACGAAGAGGCCGACGAGGAGACCGACGAGGAGACCGACGAGGAGTGGGACTCGCCGTGGGAAGCGGACGAGCGTGAACGTACCGGGGAGAAGGGCGAGGACGAGCGCGCCGCGGAGAACGGCGGCGACAAGAAGGTCTACTACCAGTACGACCTGTCCATCCCACCCGGCTGGCGCGGCGGCGGCTTCGCCTCCTGGCACACCACCGACGCTTCCCCCATGGACTGCCTGACCTGCACCACACCCATGCGCCTGCTCCTCACTGTCGCCAGCTCCGAGTGGGACGGCGGCAGCGGCAGCTGGAAACCAACGGAGGAAGCAGACCTGCCCCCGCACCCGTTCGGCACCCCCACCAAGGTCATCGTGGGCCGCGCCGGCCAGCTCAACGTCTTCGCATGCCCCGCCGACCCCGGCCACCCGCATCGCTGGAGCATTCAGTAGGACACGTTCCACGCCTCGGGCAGATCGCTGTCGCAGAAGACGCAGACGAAGTCGTCCTCGCGCACGATGTTGTGCTCCTGGCAGCCGGGGCAGCGCCGGAACACCACCTCGTGCGTGAAGCGGGAGGGGCGGTCGAGCCCCGTGTGGTCGAGGGCCCGGGCGACCGCCTGCCAAGAGCTGCCGTCGGGGCAGTACCCGGTCGACTGGTTACTGACGTCGCCGACGGCCCACCGCCCCGCCTCGCGGATGAAGCCGATCTCACCCGCGCTCAGGACCATCTCGCCGCCCGCGCAGGCCACATGTTCGCTCCGTCGTGGCGCGAGCCGAAGCACGCCGTCCAGACCGACCACGAAGGTGAACGGCTCGGCCAGCTCCTTCGCAGGCTGCGCGGCCACCCACCTCTCGAAGTCAGCCGCCGAGCCGATCCGGCAACCGCCCCCGCCGGGCCGGACCGCGGCCTTCAGTTCGGCCGGACCCACGTATCGGTACACGGGTCCCTGCGAGCTCACCCCAGTCACCCTCCCCTCCCAATCACTCAGTGGCCAGTCTCGTACAGGGTGTTGCCCCCCCCTCGCGGGCGAGTCAAGCGGTCGTGGCCGTAGCGGTGCGCTTGGCGCCGGTGACAGACTGCACTGATGATCGACGATCTTCCTGATGGCCTGACGGCTCGACACCTTGCCGAGGACGACCACTCACAGGTGCTCGCGGTGCTGGACGTGTGGTGGGGCGGCATGAAGGGACCGGCGGGTGCGTTGGAGCGTTCGTTGCTCCTGCCCAGGCTGTACTTCCAGCACTTCACCACCACCAGCTTCGTGGTCGAACGTGGCGGTGCGCAGGCGGAGTCAGCCGACGGGGGACAGGTCGCGGCTTTCTTGGTCGGCTTCTTGTCTCAGACTCAACCCGACGCCGCCTACGTGCACTTCGTCGGCGTCGACCCGCGACTGCACGGGCAAGGCGTGGGGCGAGCCCTGTACCGGGCCTTCTTCGCTCTCGCCCGGTCACACGGCCGCCGGTACGTGCACTGCATCACCAGCCCGCAGAACTCCGCGTCGCAGGCTTTCCATGGCAGGCTCGGTTTCTCGGTCTCGGCCTTGAAGCCGGATTACGACGGCCCCGGCCTCGACCGGGTGGCGTTCACGCTTGACCTTGCCGAGCAGCGGGACCACCCCGAGGTCGAGGTCACCGAGTGATCCTCGCCTGGCCTCGTGCGCACGCCTACTCGTACCAGTTGTCTTCCCCGTCCGTGAGCGACCGCTTCAGGTAGTCCGTCAGATCCCGGGCGACCCAGCGGCGGCTGTCGTCCTCGTGCTGCCAGACGAAGATGTCGGCGCGCGCCGGCTTCCGCACGAACGCGAACTGATCGCCTCCGCCGTTGTCACCGAAGAAGAGGAGCGCGTCGAAGGGCATGTAGAGGTCGGCGAAAGAACTGTCCGACCAGAAGCGCAGATTGTCCTCGACGATCCGTTCCAGAGGCCAGACGGTGTCCGTGCCGTAGTGCCCCACGATGCCGTCGGTCTCCTGCAGCAGGCTCACGAGGTCCGCGGGCAGTGAGCTCCCCAGCCGCCGTTCCGCGGCGGCCACACCCACCGCGTCGACTGGCACGCTGAACCTGGCCTCCGCGAACGCTCGCTCCGCGACTTCTTTCCACGGGAATCCGTGACTCACCGAACACCGAACTCCGAACGCCCGCAGCACATAGCCGTCAAGGAGCTGACCGAACACCTGCGGCGAAAGGACTTCAGGGCCCTCGCACACCGGCTCCTCGTTCGTGTCGAGGGCCGCGATGAAGTCCACGTCAGCCCAGCCGCCCCGGTACAGGACCACGAGGAGTTCGGCGTCCTGGGGGCCGGTGACGTGGATGCCGACGGAGTCCGGGTCCCGTACCTCTGAGCGGCTCGTCTCCAGCCGTTGCGGCCAGGCCGCTGCCTCGTCCCGCCACGTGACCGGCCCGACGACGAGGCCTGCGGCAGTCCACTGTCGGCGGCGGGCACTGATCTGCGCGGCTGCCTGGTCGAGATCGATGAGTCGCTTCACCCAGTGATCGTCCAGCACGGGGCACGGCCTCGTCCACCGCCTTTCGTTCCGCGGTTGGGCCCGCGTAAGGCGGGGCCAGGGAGGGGTTAGGGAGAGGGTGTTGGCGGGGAGGTGCCTGATGTTGTTGTGACGTGTCTGCCGTGCGAGGGGCGGGAGTTGAGTTGCCTGTGGGCGCTGAGTCGTTGGGTGCGCGGGAGCCGGAGCCGGAGCCGGAGCCGGAGCCGGAGCCGGAACCGGAGCCGGAGCCGGAGCCGGAGTCGGAGCCGGAGTCGGAGCCGGAGCCAGGGGAGCCCTCGCAGTGGTCGGGCTCGGGCGGGGCGCCGCCCGAGCCCGGGGTACCCGTCCCCGTCCCCGCCTCGGACAGCGCGACCGGCGCGGCGGCGAGTCCCGGTCGGCGCTTCGTCGACCGTTGCGTCGTCGTCAGCGGAGGAGCTCACGGGATCGGCGCGGCGACCGCCCGGCGTCTCGCGGCCGAGGGGGCCGGGGTGGTCATCGCCGACGTGGACGTCGAGGAGGGGGAACGCACCGCACGGGCCATCCGCGAGAGCGGTGGACGTGCGGTCTTCGAGGCGTGTGATGTGGCGGACGAGGAGTCCTGGGCGCGCGCCGTGACGGTCGCCCGCACCCGCTTCGGCCCGGTTTCCGGCCTGCTCAGCAACGCCTACGCGGTGCGCGGAGGCGCTGCCGACGCGATCGAACCGGCGGACTGGAACCTGCAGTTGTCGGTCATGCTGACCGGCGCGTTCCTCGGCGTACGGGCCTGTCTGGACGACCTGCGTGCCACGCACGGCGCGATCGTCTTCGTCTCGTCCGTGCACGCCGTCATGGGCCTGCCCGGCCGGCCCGCCTACGCGGCGGCGAAGGCGGGCCTGACCGGACTCGCGCGCCAGCTGGCGGTGGAGTACGCGCCCGTCGTACGGGTCAACGCTCTTCTGCCGGGCCCCATCCTGACCCGGGCCTGGGACTCGATCGGCGCGGACGACCGGGCGCGCAGCATCGAGCAGACGCCCGCGGGCCGCCTCGGCCGCCCGGACGAGGTCGCGGCGAGCGCCGCGTTCCTGCTGAGCGATGAGGCGTCCTTCGTCACCGGGGCCAGCCTCGTGGTGGACGGCGGCTGGAGCGTGTACAAGACGTCCGCCTGACCCAACGCCCGCGCCACCCCACCCCCTCTGACCGTCATCTGCCGTGCCGTACAGGCGCACAAGCGCACTAGCGCACAAGGAGGTTCATCCGATGAAGATCACCCGGGTCGAGACGTTCGCGGTGCCGCCGCGCTGGCTGCTCTGCCGCGTGGAGACCGACGAGGGAGTGGTCGGGTGGGGTGAACCGGTGGTCGAGGGACGCGCGGCAACCGTCCGTACGGCTGTCGGCGAGTTGGCCGAACTGCTCATCGGCAAGGACCCCTCGGGCATCGAGGACCACTGGCAGGTGATGACGAAGGGGTCGTTCTACCGGGGCGGCCCGGTCCTCTCCAGTGCGGTTGCCGGGCTCGACCAGGCGCTGTGGGACATCGCGGGCAAGCGGCTCGGCGTACCCGCGCACGTCCTTCTTGGCGGTCCGGTCCGCGAGCGCGTACGGGCCTACAGCTGGGTGGGCGGGGACAGCCCCGCCCACATCACCGAGCAGGTGACGGCACAGGTCGAGGCGGGCTTCACCGCGGTGAAGATGAACGCGAGCGGGCGCATGAACCGTCTTGCCACCGTCGCCGACATCGACGAGATCGTCACCCGTGCCGCCGCGGCCCGCGAAGTCCTCGGCCCTCGCAGGGACTTCGCGTTGGACTTCCACGGCCGTTTCCACGCCGCGAACGCCCGTCAGTTGCTGCCGCACCTGGCCCCGCTCGCGCCGATGTTCGTCGAGGAACCACTCCTGCCCGAGTACGGGCACCTGCTGCCCGCCCTGGTCAACTCCTCACCCGTGCCGATCGCCACCGGCGAGCGCCTGTACTCGCGGCAGGACGTGCTGCCCGCCCTCCAGGCGGGCGTCGCGGTCCTGCAGCCCGACCTGTCCCACGCGGGCGGCATCTCCGAGGTCCGCCGCATCGCCTCCCTCGCCGAGACCTTCGACACTCTCATCGCCCCGCACTGTCCGCTGGGCCCCGTGGCGCTGGCCGCCAGCCTCCAGATCGCGGTCAGCGTCCCCAACTTCCTCATCCAGGAACAGTCGATCGGCATTCACTACAACAAGGGTGCCGATGTCCTCTCCTATCTCGCCGACACCGAGGTGTTCCGCTTCCATCAGGGGCACATCCTGCGCCCGACCGGGCCTGGGCTCGGCATCGAGATCGACGAGGCGGCGGTGCGGGCGGCCGACGACAGCGAGGCCGACTGGCACAACCCTATGTGGCGGCACGAGGACGGCTCGTTCGCCGAGTGGTGAGCGCGGCAGGAGAGGGAGGGGTCAAGGCGGCCGGGCCCTGCGGGAGTTGAGCCGGTACCTTGGACGGCGTGGACGTGGTTCTGCACGAGGGCGACCGCATGCGCGGGTGGGAAGTCGCTTTCCCGCGTCACGCGGCGCCGCTCGACGGCGTGCTGCTCGCCGGCTTTCGTGACCGGTCGGCGGGCGGCCTGGACATGCGGGTCATCCCGCAGCCCATCGTGACGGTGGTCGTCGAACTCGGGGACAACGCCCTGGCCGTCGAGAACAGGGGCGGCAGCCGGGCGTTGAGGAGTCTCGCCGCCGGTCTCGCGCCGGGGGAGACCCGCATCCGCGCCGAGCGCGTGGACTGCGTGGAGGTACACATGTCTCCGGTGAGCGCCTACTCGCTGCTCGGCGTCCCGCCCGCCGAGCTGGACGGTCGGGTCTTCGGCCTGGAGGAGCTGTGGGGGCGCCATGAGCCGCGCCTGCGCGAGCAGTTGACGTGCGCCGCCGAGTGGGACGACCGCTTCGCCCTGATGCACGCGTTCCTGGCACGCCGCCACGCGTCGGCGCCGTCGATGGACGGGGAGGTCATCGCCAGCTGGGAGCGCATCGTGTCCAGCCGGGGCCAGGTGCGGGTCGCTGACCTGGCGGCCTCGTGCGGGTGGAGCCGCAAGCGCCTGTGGTCGAGGTTCACCGCCCAGGTCGGCCTGACGCCCAAGCGCGCCGCGATGCTCGTACGCTTCGACCGCGCCGTCCGCGGCCTCGCGGCGGGCCGTGACGCGGTCGAGGTCGCCGTGGCGTGTGGCTACGCCGACCAGTCCCACCTGCATCGCGACATCCTGGCGTTCGCCGGCTGCACACCGGGGGCGCTGGGACCGCCCGCGGACACCCGGCGGACGGGGGAACCTTCGTCAGGACGTGAGCCATGACCCCCACCGCGGAACCGTTGCCGGTGCTCACAGGGGCAGCGCGCGCTCGTTCACCACGTGCTTCATGACGAGCGTGGAGCTCAGGCGCTGCACGCCCGGCAAGGTGGCCAGCTTGTCGTCGTAGAGCCGCTGGAAGGCGGGCAGATCCCTGCTGACGATGCGTACGAGGTAGTCGGGATCCCCGAAGAGGCGCTCGGCCTGCAGGATCTCGGGGATCTCGGTGAGGGCGTGCTCGAAGGCGGAGACGGTGTCGCGGTCCTCCTGGCGCATGGTGACGAAGACCAGCGCCTCGAAGCTCAGACCGACGACGCCCGCGTCCAGGATCGCGCGGTATCCGCGGATGGCTCCGCTGCGTTCGAGTTCGCGCAGTCGGCGGTGGCAGGGGGAGAGGCTCAGCCGCACGCGGGCCGCCAGTTCCGTGACCGTCAGACGGCCGTCGTCCTGGAGCTCCGCAAGAATCTTCCTGTCCACATCATCCATGGGGAAGATTCTGCCACGGCACGCGTCTGACCTGGCAATACTTAGAAACACCTTTGGGCTCTTCGGAACTAATCTCCTACTCGGAACCTGTTTGAGAGGGAGAAGTACGTCGTGGCCGTCAGCTCCATCACCGCCTTCTGGGCGGTCTCAGTCCTGCTCATCCTCGTGCCGGGAGCGGACTGGGCCTATGCGATCAACGCCGGGCTACGCGATCGGTCCGTGGTCCCGGCCGTCGGCGGCCTGCTGCTCGGCTACCTCGCACTGACCGCCGTGGTCGCCGCCGGGGTGGCGGCGGTGGTGGCGAGTACGCCGTCCGTCCTCACCGCCCTGACCCTGCTGGGCGCCCTCTACTTGGTGTGGCTCGGTGCCACCACGTTGGCCCGGCCCGCCGTCGCCGGGACCGCGTCGGAGGAGGGGGACGGTGCGGCGGTCGGGGCCCGGGTGCTCAGGGGGGTGGGGATCAGCGGCCTCAACCCCAAGGCGCTGTTGCTCTTCCTGGCCCTGCTGCCGCAGTTCACCGCCCCGCACGGCAGCTGGCCGCTGGCGGCCCAGATCGGCACGCTCGGCCTGGTCCACACGGTCAGCTGCGCCGCGATCTATCTGAGCGTGGGCGTACTGGCCCGCACCATCCTGCGGGCGCGCCCCGCGGCCGCGCGTGCCGTCACCCGCGTCTCGGGCGCCGCCATGATCGTGATCGGCGTGCTCCTGATCGCGGAACGCCTGGCGGCCTGAGGCGCGCGTCAGGCCGCGCCCTGCTGAGTGGCCACGCCCTCGCCGACCCCACCGTCTTCTTCGCCCTCTTTGCCTCGCCACTCGTGCGCCAGCAGGGACCAGATCTCCATGTCGTGGCGGACGCCCTTGTAAAGCGACTGCTCGCGCAGCGTGCCGTCCAGGTGCATGCCCATGCGCTGGGCGACCGCCCGGCTGCGGGCGTTTCCGGCGCTGTTCCACCACTCGACGCGGCGCAAGCCGCGCTCGCCGAACGCGTACGAGATCAAGTGCCGGACCGCAGCGCTGATGAGGCCGTGACCTTCGCCCGCGGGCTCCGCCCACACGCCGATCTCGCAGGTGCCTGCCTTGGCGTCGAACTGCACGAACATCACGCCGCCGATCAGGACGCCGTCCCGCCAGATCCCATAGATCCGACCGGCGTCGGCGGCCTGCTTGTCCGCGTACTTCTGGAGGGTGGCGCGGGCGGATTCCAGGTCGGTGGAGCGCGAGGCCCAGGGGATCCACGGGTCGGTGTTGGCGCGGGCCCGGTCGATGTGGGCCAGGAACTCGGCGTCCTGCCAGGGCTCCAGCATGCGGAGCTCGGCATTCTCGGTCAGCGATATGGCGTACATGGCTGGTCCTATGCGGTTGTCCGGGCGGCCGCGCGCAGGCGTCGGGCCGACGCGACCAGGTACGTAACGAACGTTGGGTATGTACTCTAGCGGCTATGACGCCGCCGGCCCGTACCGACCATGACGCCCGCAGGACCGAGGTTTCCCAGGCGGTCTGGCGAGTGCTGGCCGCCCATGGCTTCGGCGGCCTCACCTTGCGTGCCGTCGCCGCGGAGATGGGGGCCACCACCGGCCTGCTCACGCACTATTTCCCCAGCAAGCGCGCGCTGCTGAGGCACGCCCTCGAGGTGCTCGACCGGCACTCGGCCGACCGCCCGCGCCCCGCGGCGGAGCGGGCCGGGGAGGCGTCCGGCATGGTGATGCTGCGGGCGACGCTGCTCGACATCCTCCCGCTGGACGCCGAAAGTGCCGCGAGCAACCGCATCTGGGTGGCCTCCTGGGACGTCGCGCTCGCCGACCCGGAGCTGGCCCAGGAGCACGCCGAGCGCTACCGCCGGGCGCGCGAACGGATGGCCGGGCACATCGCGCAAGCCCAGGAGTCGGGGGAACTGCCGCCAGGCGCAAGGCCCGAGGACACCGCCGCCGCGGCCCAGAGCTTCGTGCTGGGCCTGGTGGTCCAGGCACTGTTCGCTCCCCGGGAGTTTCCCGCGGAGCGGCAGATCGCCATGGTGGACGCATACTTGACGGGGATGTCCGGGTGACCTTTGGGCCCCGGCCCAAAGAGGCGCTGCGGGATGCGAGCGTGGTCGTCGCGGAGTTCCCGGGGCTCGCGGACCTGAGAGGCGAGCCGGTCCGCTTCGCCGTGCGGCACCACCTCCCACAGGTCACTCAACAGGGCACTCAACAGGGCACACCGCAGGGCACCTGGCTCATCGAGCTGGGCCTCCATCTACTGGGCGTCGCGCGTCCCGCCGACGTGCGCGCGCTTGCCGAAGGAATCCTTGACACCCTCGAACGAGGGTCGGGCGAACCGGACTTCACCCTCTACGACGACGGTTACGCGGAAGCGCAGATGACCGTCGGGTACGACGGCGACGAGCTGTACTTCACCGCCGGAGTCGCCTTCGACCCCGCGCGGGACTTCGTGGGCGGCTCCCCGAGCGATGAACCCCCTCTACCGCAACCCCTTCGGCACGGCGTATCTGGAGTTCCAGGAGGTGGCCCCGGCCGACCCAACCCTTCTGACGCGATGCGCCTACGCGCTGCTCGCGGCGCTGGACGCGGGTCCCGGCGGGGACAGGAACACGACGACGTCGGTGTCGGGACCCGGCAGAGGCTTCGGCTCGCGCCAGCCGAGGCGGCGGTAGAACGCGAGCGTCTCGTGGGCCTGATCCCACGTCAGCAACCAGGCCCGCCCGCCGGGAACGGCGGCGGGGGTGGTCAGCGCGGACAACAACTGCCGCCCCAGCCCCGTGCCACGAACAGCCGCTCGTACCCCCAGTTCGTCGATCTCGAAAGCTCCCACCAACAGCTCGTCCACACGATCGGCACCGAGCAGCCGCGTCACCTTGCCGTAGGCGCGGTCGGCGGGGAATGGGGCCTGCGTGATCCATCCGGTGACGAAGCCGTCGACCTCGCCGTCAGGTGACAGGGCGAGGGCGGCACGGAAACCCGGGCGTCGCGTGTCGGTCTCCAGACGCTCGCGGAACGCCTTCCCGGTGGCGGCGGGGTCCCTGTGCTCCCAAGGCGGGGCGGTGAAGACCTCGACGTAGGCGTCGGTGAGGCGGTCGGTGAGGGCGAGGACATCGGGGCCGAAGAGCTGCATGGTCGTCGAACGTAGTGGGTGCGGCAGGATGACGTCCCATGACGTGTGGGGGAGACGAACTCGGGGAGTGGTTGCGCCGCGTCGGGTGGGATGTCGTGGGGGACGGGCGCGGCGGCAATGTGCTGCCACCTCAGTCCGCGTGGCGGTGGGTCCATGCGGGCGAGACCCGGGGCATTGTTCCCGTCAAGGGAGAGGGCCCTGACGCGGGTATCGAGGTGGACGCGCAGTGGCATCGGCTCGCCGTCGACCTCGGCATCGTCGACGAGGACGGTGTCTTCCTGCTCGCTGTCGCGTCGGAGCGGATGTGCTGCGCGTCCCGGCGCTGGACGCGGGTACGGCTCAGCGCGAACTGGAGCCTTGCCGCGGTTGCGGGGCACGCGGTGGGGAGGAGCCCGGGGTTCGTTGCGCTCTCCTTGGACGGCAACGCCCTGCTCGGGGTGATCTCCGGGGAGTCCGGCCTCCAGTTCATTGCGATGAGCGGCGTACGAGAGCGGCAGGAGGCGGCTGCCGAGGCGCAGGCGCGGGAGACGCCGCACGAGCGGGCGGCGGCCTGGGCCTCGCTGTTCCGGGCGCCGGGGCCTTCGGCGGAAGTGCGGCAGGAGTGGGCGCATGGGCTGGCCCGCAACGCGGCCACCCCCGACGATCTGCTGGGCGACCTGCTCGGACTCTCACGTCATCTGCCGTGGCGTCGGCTGCCGACCTCGGTCGTCGAGGCGGCCCTCGTCCATCCGGACCTCAAAGTGCGGGAGTGGCTGGCCGAGGTGCATCCGGGCCTCACGGCCGACCAGCGCTCCCGGCTGATCCTGGGCGAGGAGGACTCCCGGCGTCGGTGGATCCTCACCATGATCGCGGCGGACCGGAACGACGAACTCGACGACACCGCGTACCAGGCACTCGCCGCCGACCCCTCCGCCCAGGTCCGCGAGGAGGCCGCGCGTCTCGCCGGACTTCCCGTACGCCTCCTGACCGCCTTGGCCGCCGATCCTGAGCCGGCCGTACGCGCCGCCGCCTGCCGTCAGGCATGGCCCCACCTCGACGAGTCGGCCCGGCGCAAGCTCCTGGGCGACCCCGACGGCACGGTCCGCGTCACGGCGTTGCTGTGTCACCACCAGGATCACCCTCTGTCCAGGGCGGTCTTCGAAGGCGAGGGGCTCCCGGCCCGCGCGTTGGAGAGCTGCTTGCTGGAGCGTAAGCTGGCCGAACGTCTGGTCCACCACGGCGATGTGGACCAGCGGGGCTCCCTCGCATGCAATCCGCGCCTGGACTCTGACCTGGTCGCTCTGCTCGCCCAGGACTCCGACGAGGGTGTGCGCGGTGTGGTGGCCACGCGCGCCGACCTCACCGAGGAGCAAAGGGCGGCCATCCCCATCACCTTCGATCCGGGCGGCCACCACCACGCGCTCGGCTGGGTCAGGGCGCTTCATCACGACCCCGCCGCCATGCGCCGCCTCGCCGCCTCCACCCACCCCCTCGTGCGCAGAAGCGTCGCCCGCGCCCGCCACCTCCCACCGGACGTCGTCGAGACCCTGGCCGAGGACGAGGATCGTGTCGTACGCCTCTTCCTCGCCGAATCCTGTGACGACGCGCCCGCCGACATGCTCCTGGGGGTATGGCAGTGGTGGACCGGCAGCCTCAGCGCTCCCGACCGCCCGCGTGGGCACCCCAACTTCCCTCGCGGGGACCTGCTGCGGCACGCCGACGACACGAACCCCCGCATGCGTCAACTGGCCCTGGACGACCCGGAGTCGACGCTTGAGCTGGTGGAGCGGTTCAGCCGCGATCCCAGCGAGGAAGTGCGCCGCCGAGCGGCCACCGACCCCCGCCTCACGGCGGTGTCGGCGATACGGCTGCTCGACGACCCGGAGGGTTCCGTACGGCACGCTGCCGCCCGGCACCCGGGGCTGCCCGCACAGGTGCTGGTGCGACTCCTCGGCGACAAGGACACCGCACAGGACGCGGCCCAGCATCCGGCCCTACCCGTTGACGTCATGCGGCAGATGATCGAACGCATCCGAGGGTGAGAGGCAGCGTCAGGGAGGGCGGTGTCGGCGCCCTCAGGTGCGTGTGCGGTGGGCCGCGATGCCGGTGAGGCCGGGTTCGATTCCGGGGTGCAGGACGAGTGCGTCGTCGTAGTCGCCGCGGTGCTCGTGGCGGTACGGGAGCGGCTCGGTGACCGGCAGCGCGCGGAGGCGCTCGCGCAGTTCGGCCGCGCGGTCGCCGTAGCCGGCTTCGTCCAGGCGGTCGGCTCCGTAGACGACGTACGGCGGGAGTGCGTCCATCCCCGTGTACCAGAAGGTGCCGTGCAGCACGGGGAACAGCACCTCGTCCAGTTGTCCGTGGATCCCGCGCGGCCCGAAGCCCGACTCCCGTGCGCCGACCGTGGTGATGACCATGGCGCGCTTGCCGGCGAGTCCGCCGTCGCCGTAGCGCAGGGTCCGCCCCGCGTGATCCTGGAGCCCGAAGGCGAAGCCCTGCACGAGCACCCGGTCGAACCAGCCCTTGAGGATGGCGGGCGGCCCGAACCACCACAGCGGGAACTGGAACACCAGCGCGTCGGCCCAGGCGATCTTCTCCTGCTCGGCGGCGATGTCGTCCGTCAGCTTGGCGGCGCCGTAGGCATGCTCCTGTGCGGCACCGACCAGCAGCCGGCCGACCGTCTCGCGGTGGAAATCAGCGGAGTCCACCACGGGTTTCCAGTCCATCGCGTAGAGATCGGACTCGCGGACCTCGTGCCCGAGGTCGCGCAGTTCCTGGATCCCGTCGGCGCGCAGGGAGCCGTTGAGGGACTGCGGTTCGGGGTGTGCGAATACCCAAAGAATCTTCATGCCATCGATCCTGCGCCGCGATCAGGTGGGAAACGAGTGGCCAGATGGCCAGGGAGTGCAAGGATCTGGCCACCGAGGATCTGGCCATGCGATCGGCCTGCGGTAGTCCCGGCGGGCTGCTTCAGCCGCTCGGGCGCGTGCTTTCCCGCACCACCAGTTCATATCCCGCGGTGAGCCGCGTGTGGGGTGCCATCGCGCCCGCGTCGATCCTGCGGAGCAGGGCGTCCACGGCCAGTTCCGCGATGCCTCGTTTGTCGGGGGCGACGGTGGTCAGGCTGGGCACGCCGTAGCGGGATTCCTCCACGTCGTCGAAGCCGACGACGGCCAGGTCGTGCGGGACCCGCAGCCCGTGCTCGTGGGCCACCCGCAGTGCGCCGGAGGCCAGCAGGTCGTTGAAGCAGAAGACGGCGTCCGGCGGGTCGTCCAGGGTGAGCAGCGCGCGCATCGCGTCGGCTCCCGAGGCGCGGGTGAACGACCGTGTGTCCGGGGCGAGTTGCGGGTCGTGCGGAACGCCCGCCGCGTGCAGTGCGGTCAGGTAGCCGTGCATGCGCTGGACCGTCGTCGCGTGGGAGGGACCAGAGGGCTGTCCGATGACGGCGACGCGGCGCCGGCCTAGGGACAGGAGGTGGTCGGTGGCCTCGCGTGCCGCAGCCGAGTTGTCGATCAGGACGTGGTCGGCGGGGATCTCGTACGACTGTTCGCCCAGGAGGACGAGGGGTACGCGGTGTTCGCGGGCGGCCAGGACCTGTTCGTCGAGGCGGAGCGGGCTGAGCAGGACGCCGTCGATGAGCGGGTCGCTGAGCCCGGAGGCGATCCGCAGCTCCTCGTCCGCGCTGCCGCCGGTGTCCTCGATGAGTACCGTGCAGCCGCGTTTCTTCGCGGCGGCGATGACCTGCGCGGCCAGTTCGGCGAAGTACGGCGCGACGAGTTCGGGCACGGCGAGGGCGATGATGCCGCTGCGGCCGGTGCGCAAGTGGCGTGCAGAGGCGTTGGGTTGGTAGTCGAGGTCGGCGATGGCGCGCAGGACGCGCTCGCGTGTCCGGTCGGCGACTCTGGTCTCGCCCCGGACGACGTTGGACACCGTCTTGATCGATACCCCGGCGCGCTCCGCGACGTCCTTCAGGCGAGTGCCTGCCACGGTGTTTCTCCCTCCCCCTGACCTCCCCCGACAGCAGCAGCGTACGTCATGGTCCAACGTTGTAACCCGGAGGAGTCGATGTACGTCGACGATGTACGAGACGTATGAGAACCACTACGTGAACAGGTAATGCGTGCCTAGGTGTTGACGCCGTATTGCCAGCTGAGTACAACGTTGTAAACGCAGCGGGCAGCCACGAAGTGCGGTTGCTGTCGGTGTGTATTCCAACGTTGTACTCGTAGCAGCCTTGTTCGCCTTGCCTGCCCACCTTGTTCGCCGTGGAAGGACGCATGCCCATGCGGGACCGCATACCGCCCCCGTCGCCGCCCGCCCCGTCCCGCCGCCGTCTGCTGCGCGGAGGGCTCGCGCTCGGTGCGACCGGCGCCGCCGCACTCACCGTCGGCGGTTGCGGCAGCACCCTCGCGCAGGGGTTCACCGGCGGCGCGCCCTCGCCGTCGCGGCTGAACTTCTGGAACCCGTTCACCGGCGGCGACGGCGAGCGGATGCTGGCGATGCAGGACGTCTACCGGGCCTCGCACCGCTCGGTGGACCTGAGGTCCGCGACGTTCCTGTGGGGCAACCCGTATTACACGAAGCTCACCCTGGCCACGCTGGGCGACCGGCCCCCGCAGGCCGCGGTCATCCATCTGTCGAAGCTGCCCACACTCGCCGAGGCCGGCCTGCTCAGCGAGCTGCACCCCGAGGATCTGGCCCGGCACGGTCTTACCGAGGACAAGTTCGACGCACGGCCGTGGCGCAAGTCCCAGTTCAACGGGAAGCCGCACGCCGTGCCGCTGGACACCCACCCCTTCGTGCTCTACTTCCGCACGGACATCGCCGAGAAGGCCGGACTGCTCGACGAACAGGGCCAGTTGGTGGATGTCGACGGGCCCGACGCGTTCATCGACGCACTGCGTGCGGCGAAGGAGGTCACCGGCGCCTGGGGCGGTTCGATCGCCTCGGTCAAGGAGGCCTCGATGCAGTTCCGTATCTTCTGGTCGCTCTACCGGCAGGTCGGCGGCGGGGATCTCGTCGCCGACCAGGGCAAGCGGGTGGTCATCGACACCGCCGCCGCGGCCGAGGCGCTCGCCTACATCCGCCGCCTCAGTCAGGAAAAGGTGATCCCCGCCAACGCCGACGGCAAGGGGGCCATCACCCTGCTGACCACCGGCAAGGCCGGATTCCTGATGGACGGAGTCTGGCAGGCCCTCGCGGTCCGGTCGGCGAAGGTGAAGTTCGACATGCGGCCCCTGCCGCGCATCTTCAAGGACGCGCCCTACGCCTGCGCCGCCGACTCGCACGCCCTGGTGCTGCCGAAGGCACCCTCCGCCAAGGCCCAACGCCTCGACCTCTCCCTGGGGTTCGCCGCGTCGATGCTGCACTCCAGCAAGTTGTGGGCGGAGGGCGGCCATGTGCCGGCCTGGCTGCCGACCCAGCGTTCACGCGCGTACAAGGAACTTGAGCCGCAGTCGCACTACGCCACCGCCGCCGACGGCGCGGTCTACGACCCGGTCGCCTGGTACGGCGGCGCGGGCGGCACCATGCAGACCGTCGTGGGCGACGTCGTGAACACCGTGTTCACCGGTGACGCAAGCCCCACGGCAGGCGCCGCGCGGCTGCGCCGCGAGCTGCAGACCCTGGCCTCGCGCCCCGCCCCTGTATGAGCGGGGCCGCTCCCGGCTGCCGCTCGACCCCTCTTGCTCCACCCGCCCCTGGATCCCGTACGCCTTGACCGAAAGGCCGAACCGTGGCCACGACCACCGCTCCCTCCCCGGCCTCCAGCAGAAGCGACCGCTGGGCAGGACCGGGGATGCTCCTGCCCTTCGCCCTCTTCTACCTGGTGTTTCTGGTGGGGCCGCTGATCTACACCGTGGTCGCCGGGTTCTTCGAGACGAGCCTGCTCAAGAGCGGCCTCGGCGACTTCGCGGGCCTCGCGAACTACAAGGCGGTCCTCGGGGACGCGGAGTTCTGGCGCACCCTGGGCAACACGCTCTGGTTCACGGTCCTGACGACCGTGCCGCTCGTGGTGCTCAGCCTGGTGTTCGCCCTGCTCGCCGACCGTTTCGTGCGCGGCCGCTGGTTCTTCCGCTTCGCCTTCTTCGCGCCGTTCGTGCTGCCGTCCGCGGTCGTCTCGCTCCTCTTCATGTTCATCTACGCCGACCAACTGGGTCTGGCCCAGGAGGTGGTGAAGTGGTTCGGCGTCGACACCCCGCCCTCCTGGCTCGGCGACCCGGACTGGGCGATGCTCTCCATCGCCGCGGCCACGGTGTGGTGGACCGTCGGCTTCAACTTCGTGCTCTATCTCGCCGGCCTGCAGGACGTACCCCGCGAGGTCCACGAGGCGGCGGCCATCGACGGGGCCGGGCCCTGGCAGCGCATCCGGCACGTGGTCGTGCCGATGCTCGGACGTACGACGACGCTGGTGACGGTGTTGCAGGTCATCGCCTCGCTGAAGGTCTTCGACCAGATCTACATGATGACCAACGGCGGCCCCGACGGCAGCACCCGCCCCTCACTGCAGCTCATCTACGACACCGGCTTCGTCGAGGGCCGCGTGGGCTACGCCTCGACCGTGTCGCTGCTGCTGTTCCTGGTGATCCTGTTCGTCTCGCTCGTCTGGTTCGCCCTCGTACGCCGCGCCGAGAAGGAGAGCTGACCATGACCGCGATCGCCACACGCCCCGAGACGGATCGCCGCGACACCACCGCCCCGCAGGGCCGGCGCCGCGACTCGGAGCGCCTCTTCAACCGGGTGGCGCTCGGCACGCTCATCGCCCTCGCGCTGCTGTGGCTGGTGCCGCTCGCGTGGGCGCTGGCCACCTCGGTACGCCCCGCACAGGAGGTCGTCACCCATCCCACCGGGTGGTTCACCGCGCATCCGACCCTGGACGCGTACGGAGAGATCTTCGACGCGGGCAAGCTGCCCTACTGGTACGCCAACAGCTTCATCACCTCGACCCTCACCACGGTCCTCACGGTGATCATGGCGTCGCTCGCGGCGTTCGCCCTGTCGCAGACCCGGTTCCGGCTGCGTCGCGTCGCGTTCGTGATGCTGCTCGCCGGGATCATGATTCCGAACCAGGTCCTGATGATCCCGCAGTTCCTCGCGCTCCAGTCGGCGGGCCTGCTGAACACCTACTGGGGTGTCGTGCTGCCCCAAGTCCCCAATGTGGTGGCCGTGTTCGTCTTCAAGCAGTTCTTCGACGGAATCCCACGGGAGCTGATCGACGCGGCGCGCGCGGACGGCGCGGGCTGGCTGCGCACCTACTGGCAGATCGTGATGCCGATCTCCCGCCCGGCCGTCTCCGCGGTCACGATCTTCGTGTTCGTCGGTGTCTGGAACAACTTCCTGTGGCCCCTGCTCGTGGTGACCGACCCCGAGATGATGACGCTGCCCGTCGGACTCACCTCCGTGCAGGACGTGTTCGGCGTGCCCTACGCCCAGCTCATGGCGTCCGCCGTGCTCGGCGCGATCCCGCTGCTCGCCGTCTTCGCGCTGTTCCAGCGCCGCATCGTCGAGGGCATCGCAGGCACCGGCCTCAAATAACCCTCGCTTTCCAAGAGCCCCCGCCCCATCGCACATCTGCTCATGCAACAGAGAGGCACCCGAACATGCCGCACACCGCACGGTTCGTCATCGACCCCGAGTTCAGCGTCGGCGACGTCGACCCGCGCCTGTACGGAACCTTCGTCGAGCACATGGGACGCTGCGTCTACACCGGCATCCACGACCCCGAGCACCCCACCGCCGACGCCGACGGATTCCGCGGTGACGTCGCCGACCTGGTCCGCGAACTGGGCACCGGCCTGGTGCGCTACCCCGGCGGCAACTTCGTCTCCGGCTACCACTGGGAGGACGGCGTCGGCCCGGTCGCCGACCGCCCGCGCCGCCTCGACCTGGCCTGGCGCTCCATCGAGACCAACCGCGTCGGCACCAACGAATTCCTCGGCTGGGCACGCCAGTTGGGTCTCGACCCCATGATGGCCGTGAACCTCGGGACGCGCGGCATCGACGCCGCCCGCGCCCTGGTCGAGTACTGCAACCACCCGGGCGGCACCGCCTGGTCGGACCTGCGCATCAAGCACGGCGTGAGTGACCCGCACGGCGTGAAGCTGTGGTGCCTGGGCAACGAGATGGACGGACCGTGGCAGACGGGCCACAAGTCGGCCACCGAGTACGGACGCCTTGCGGCCGAGGCCGGCAAGGCGATGCGCCAGGTCGACCCGTCCATCGAGCTCGTCGCGTGCGGCAGCTCCAACTCGCGGATGCCGACCTTCGGCACCTGGGAGCGCGAGGTCCTGGAGCAGACCTACGACGAGGTCGACTACCTCTCGCTGCACGCCTACTACGAGGAGTTCGACGGCGACCGCGCCAGCTTCCTCGCCTCGGGCGCGCACATGGACCAGTACATCCGCGACGTGGTCTCGACCGCCGACCATGTGCGGGCGGTGCGCGGCGCCAAGAAGCACATCAAACTCTCCTTCGACGAATGGAACGTCTGGTACGCGGCCCGTTTCGTCGGTGAGCGCAACCTGGAGACCGCCGAGACACCCCGCCTCATCGAGGACACGTACAGCCTGACGGATGCCGCCGTGGTCGGCTCGCTGCTCATCACGCTGCTGCGCAACGCCGACCGGGTGGCCATCGCCTGCCTGGCCCAGCTGGTCAACGTCATCGCGCCCATCCGCACCGAGCCCGGCGGCGCCAGCTGGCGCCAGACCATCTTCCACCCCTTCGCCCAGGCGGCCCGCTTCGCGACCGGGCGCGTCCTGCGCACCGAGGCCACCGGCCCGCGCATCGACACACCGCAGTACGGGGACGTGTCAGCGCTCGACACCGTGGTGACGCACGACGAGGAGACCGGCGCGCTCACCGTCCTGGCCGTCAACCGCGACCAGGAGCAGCCACTGCTCCTGGAGGCCGCGCTGCGCGGGGAAGCCGCCAAATACCGCGTCGTGGAGCACCTCGTCCTGGCCGACCAGGACCCGGACGCGGTCAACACCGAGGCGGAGCCGGACCGCGTGGTGCCGCGCCCCGCGTCCGGGACACACATCACCGCCGAGGGCGCTCTGACGGCCGAGCTGCCGCCGGTCTCCTGGAACGTCATCCGGCTCGCCCCCCGACAGAACTGACGACAGCCCGACGTCCGCTCCCCACCCCCGCAGAGTCAGGAGAGGCCCATGTCAGCGCACCACCCCGCACGACCACGTGTCCTCCGTCCCACCGCACTGATCCCCCTGCTGCTCGCCCTCGTGGCGGCGCTGTTCGTCACGCAGTCCGGGACGCCGGCCGACGCCGCGACCGGCACCTTGCTGCGCGACGGCACCGGTCTGTACCCGCGCGCCGTCAGGCTCGCCCACAACGGCGATGCCAACGGCCGCATTCTGGCCTCCGTGGTCACGTTCGACGGGAACAACGGACTGGGCGCCATCCACGAGAGCACGGACGGGGGCGCTTCGTTCCGTGAGGTCGGCACGGTGCGCGACCCCGAGGCCGCGGGAGGGCAGGGGCTGTGCTGCTCGACGCTGTACGAACTCCCGCGGCGCATCGGCAAACTGCCCGCGGGGACACTGCTGTGGGCAGCGTCGGTCGGGCAGGACGAGCCGAACCGGAGAATGGCCCTGCGGGTCTTCAAGAGCACGGACGTGGGCCGCAGTTGGAGCTACCTCTCCACGATCGCCACGGCGTCGAACGACAAGGGGCTGTGGGAGCCGGAGTTCTCCGTCGATGCCTCCGGTCAGCTCGTGGCGCACTACTCCGACGAGACCGACGCCGGGCACAGCCAGAAGCTGGTGGCCGCCCGTACCGCGAACGGGGTGACCTGGACGGGCCACCACGACACCGTCGCCAGCACCCTTGCCTCGGACCGGCCCGGCATGGCGGTGGTGCGCAAGATGGGCGACGGGGTCTACTTCATGTCGTTCGAGATCTGCGCGGCCGCGGGCCAGTTCCAGTGCGTCGTGCACTACCGGACCTCCTCCGACGGCTGGAACTGGGGCTCACCCACCTACCTGGGCATCCGCCCGGAGACCGCCGACGGCAAGTACTTCAAGCACGCGCCGAACCTGGCGTGGGCGCCGGAGGCGGGCAACCCCAAGGGCAGGCTCTTCCTCGTCGGCCAGGTCATGTACAACCGCGACGGCAGCAAGGCAGCCGCAAGCGGACGCACCGTCTGGGTCAACAGTGCGGGTGGCGCGGGGAGTTGGCGGGAGATCCCGGCGCCCGTGGCGGTCGAGTCGACGACCGTCGACTACTGCCCCAACTACAGCTCCAGCCTGCTGCCCTCGGCCGACGGCAACAGGCTCCTTGAGATCGCGACGGACTGGTCCGGCTCGGTCTGCAAGCCGTACTTCGCCACCGGTTCGGTGCCGGGCGCCTGAGCACGCAGGTGCCCCGCGTGTGCGCTGACCACGTCGCACACGCGGGGCACCCGTCAGTCGTTACGGGGTGATCGCGTTGCCGCCGAAGGTCACGACGAGTCGCCCGTCCGCCGCGTACGACCACTTGAGCGCTCCGGAGTACGAGGAGCAGCGCGAGCCGTTCGAGCCGGACCAGAACTGGTTCGAGCTGTCGGAGTTGCCGACGATCTTGTCGTTCGTCCCGCTGCCGCTGCGGCAGGACGTGTTGTTCCGGAACACCGAAGTGCCGCCGTCGAACGAGTAGTTGCGCTCGTCATTGTCGATGCTGACGTTGTCCGACACCGCCATCGACCCGAGGTTCCTGTTGTACGTGAACCCGTGCTTGCCGTTGTTGTAGGCGATGTTGCGCCGGATGGTGTGGTTGACCTTGATGTCCTCGCCGCCGAGCTTGTAGCCGTTGCGGTCGCCGTTTCCGGCCTGGGAGCCGTCGCTGAGGGTGCCGTTGCCGTGCGCGAGCGAGTCCTCGATGGTCACCGCGCCGATGGGACCGGTGTCCGACTTGGTGTAGAGGTCCCAGCCGTCGTCGATGTTGTTGTGGGCCACGGCGTAGCGGAAGACGTTCCCGGGTCCGGACGTGAGCTTCGCGGCGAAGCCGTCGGCGTCCTCCCCGTCGGAGTCGGCGTTGTCGTGCGACTCCGCGCTCAGGATGAGGTTGTTGGACGGCCACTGGCTGCTGGGGGTGCTGGAGAGCATGCGGGAGAGCTGCAGGCCGGTGTCACGGTTGTAGCGGGTCACCGTGCGCTCGAAGACGTTGTTGCTGCCGCCGACGAAGATGCCGTTGTCACCGGCCCGCTCGACGACGATGCCCTTGACGTGCCAGTACGACCCGTTGACCGCGAGGCCGCGGTTCGCCGTGTCCTCGCTCTGGGCCGAGAAGTTCAGGACCGGCGTCTCACCCGGGTAGGCGGCCAGCTCGGTGCGGTCGCTCGCGGTGCCGTTGTTGCCCTGCGGGATGGTGACCGTCTGGGAGTGGCGGTAGGTCCCGCCGCGCAGGTAGATCGTTCCGCCGGGGGTGATGCGGGTGATGGCGGAGGTGAGCGTGGTGGGATCCGCCTGCGTGCCGCTCGCGCCGTCGGTTCCGTTCGGCGCCACGTACAGCGCGGAGGCCGAGGGCGGGGGAGTGGTGTCGTCGCCCGCGTCGGCGTCGAGGTAGTCGATGTTGGGCAGCCCCGCGGAGGAGGTGGGGTTGAGCCGGACGGTGTTGGCGCCGGCCTTCACCGGCACCGTGAACGTCTTCGTCGCCCACGTCCCCCACGCGCCGGTGTTCTCGAACGACGCCGAGGCGGCCGTCGAGCCGTTCACCGTGATGTCCGCGGGCCGCGCCGCGGTCGTGCCGTTGGCGTAGCGGACCTTCAGGGTCGCGGTGCCGGCGGCGGGTGCGTTCACGGTGAACTGCACGTAGGCGCCGGTCGCGTTGGTGGCGTTGCAGAAGCCGCTGCCGGAGTAGCCGGACCAGTCGGAGTCGACGCTGCCGGTGCAGACCGCGGGGGAGTTCTCGGCCTCGTACAGGATGGGCGCGGCCTGTGCGGCTTGGCCGGACAGCGCGACGAGCGTGCCGGCGAGTAAGCCGACGCACGCGGTGATGGGTCTTGTTCGCATCGGGGGTCTCCAGGTTGATTGGCTCGTCTGACCAGATCAAGTGAGGATGCGGCGGTTCGGCATGATGAACCAGCCGGACGGCCGTCCCTTGCATCTGCCGGTGGAAAGCGCTTTCGTGGAAGCTATTGCCATGCCATGAGCGCGTCAATGGTCATGTACATGATTCTTAGTCATGGACTCGAACGGGTGGTCTTCGCGGCGGGATGCGAGGCGCGGCGCGAGGTGGGTGCGTGAGGTGTGCGGTCGGGCACGCGCCGTCCGACCGGTCGATGTGCAGCCACACGGGGGAGCGCGCAGCGAGCCTTCGCCGCCCGGGCCCCGGCAACCGCTACCGAGAGATCATGACCTACGACCCACTCGACGAGATGTTCCGGCGGATCGACTTGACGCAGGCCATGGAAGAGCGGTTCGGCAACAGCCGGGACTGGCCGCTGCGGCTGCGTGCCGCGCACGCCCAGCTCGAGCAACTGCGCAGACTGCTCGGCGACACCGACTACGGGACGTTCACGGAGGGCGCCGTCGAAGCGGTGCGGCGGCGCGCGGAAAGCCAGGGCCCGCAGGACCTCCACAGCCACTACCTCGGCCGGGAGCTCCACGAGCGGGAACAGACCCTCGGTGAGGACGTCGCACACGTCGCGTGGGGGATCGCCTGCGGGCTCACCGTCCTGCTCGACGACGAGCTGTACGAGGAGGTCATCACGACCGCGGCGATGGCGTGCCGGACGGGCGCCACCATCCTGGCCGAAACCGGCGCCTGACCCCTGCGGTGCCCCCGCGCGGGCGGGCGGGGGCACCGCACCGGCCACCCGGGATCGCGTGCCGGCAGCCCCTTCGGGGGGACCACCACAGGTTCGCCTGACGATCGGTCGCGGCTTGGCCGGACAATGAACGTATGACCAAGCCTGCACCCGCCACGAACGCAGAGCAGTTCCAGACGAACGCAGAACAGTCCCAGCCGAGCACAGAGCAGTTCCCGGCCTCCGCCCCACACCCCCGGCCCGACGCCTGCCACTGTCCGTGCGACGCGCACCCCGAGTTCCCCGGGACGTGCGGCGGTCGCGCCGAGCCAGGCTGCACCGGCGTGCTCAACTCGCCCACCGGCGAACCCCGGCACGTACCGATGTGCCGCAACTGCCACGACATCCGTATGGGCCTGGCCCCCCAACGTGACTCCTCCCTGGCAGCCGTCACAGACACCTGCACCTGCCACTGCCAGGCCAACCACCCCGACCGCCCCGGCATCTGCGAAGCGGCGTCGCAGAACGGGGTGCTGATCGACGGCAGGCCGGCCTGCCCCGCGTGCGAGGACGCCGGCCGCGGTTAGTGCGCGGGGGCCTGTGCAGCACCGCGGCACCCTTCCGAAGTGATCTGGCTCACGAACTGTCACAGCCGCCCATGGCGCGGTGTCTTGAGGCCGAACACCCGACATCGGAGGAAGCGCAATGACTGAGACCGGGAACACGCATGTGGTCGTGATCGGTGGCGGATACGCGGGCGTGATGGCCGCGAACCGCCTGACGCTGCGCGACGACGTGACCGTCACGCTGATCAACCCGCGCCCGGACTTCGTCCACCGGGTCCGTCTGCACCAGCTGGTGGGCGGCTCCGACGCCGCGGTCGTCGCCTACCGGGACGTGCTGGCCGAGGGGGCCCGGCTGGTGGTCGACACCGCCACCCGGATCGACGCGGCCGGGCGCAGCGTGGCGCTGACGTCCGGCGGCACGCTCGACTACGACTACTTGATCTACGCCGTGGGCAGTGGCAGCGCCCGGCCGAGCCTGCCCGGGGCAGTGGAGTTCGCCTATCCGATCTCCACCCTGGAGGAGGCGCAACGGCTGCGCCCGGTCCTCGACGCCGCCTCCGCGACGGCTCCCGTGAAGGTGGTCGGCGCGGGTCCCACCGGCATCGAGACCGCCGCCGAACTGGCGGAGCAGGGCCGCAGCGTGACCCTGGTCTGCGGCGGCGTGCTCGGCCCGTATCTGCACACCCGGGGCCGGCGCTCGGTCGCCAAGCGGCTGGCCAAGCTCGGTGTGACGGTCATCGACGGCTCCGACGCGAAGGTGACGGCGGTGACCCGCGACGCCGTGCGGCTCGCCGACGGCCGTGAGCTGCCGAGCGAGGTCACCGTCTGGACCGTCGGCTTCGGCGTCCCCGACCTGGCCGTACGCAGTGGGCTCGGCACCGATGCCGCGGGTCGGCTGCTCACGGACGAGACGCTGACGAGCGTGGACGACGCGCGCATCGTCGCGGCCGGGGACTCGGCGGCACCGTCCGGACTGCCGCTGCGCATGAGCTGCCTGAACGCGATGCCGCTGGGCGCACGGGCCGCCGACACCGTGCTCAGCCGCCTCGCGGGGGAGCAGCCGGAGAGCCTCCACCAGTCGTTCTACGCCCAGTGCGTCAGCCTGGGTCGCAGCGCCGGCATCTACCAGCTCGCCGACAGGTCCGACACGGCGGTCTGGCTGCACATCGGCGGCGGCCTGGGCGCCCGCATCAAGGAGTTGATCTGCAAGGGCATCCCCGACCACCTGACCGAAGAGGCGCACAAGCCCGGCTCGTTCCGCCTGCACCGTATTCGGGGCGGTCTTGCCAGGCGTCGTCAACTGCTGCTCGCCGACGGTGCCCTCCGCGCCGACCCTGCCCTCCGTGCCGACGCTGCCATCCGTACCGACCGAGCCGCCTGAACGGTGGGTGCTGCGAGGATCTTGCCGTGGAAGGACGAGGGGAAGGCACGAGAGATGAGCGACGAAGACGAAACCACTGACCCGGCGACCGAGGCGTTCCTCGCTCACCGCAACCTGCTCTTCACCGTCGTCTACGAGATGCTCGGATCGGCGGCCGACGCCGAGGACGTCCTCCAGGAAACGTGGCTGCGATGGATCAAGGCCGACCAGGAGCAAGTGCGCGACCAGCGTTCCTACTTGATCCGTATCGCCACCCGCCAGGCGCTCAACCGGCTGCGTACGATGAAGCGCCGCAGGGAGGCATACGTCGGCCCGTGGCTGCCCGAGCCGCTGCTCACCGCACCGGACGTGGCCGAGGACGTCGAGCTCGCCGAGAGCGTGTCGATGGCGCTGATGCTCGTCCTCGAGACGCTGTCACCGACCGAGCGCGCCGTCTTCGTGCTGCGCGAGGCCTTCGACGTCGGCTACGACGAGATAGCCGCAGCCGTCGACAAGAGCCCCGCCGCCGTCCGGCAGATCGCCCACCGCGCCCGCCGCCACGTCGATGCCCGCCGCCCCCGCCGGGCGGTCTCCCCGAACGAGGGCCGGGCGGTCCTGGAGTCGTTCCGGCGGGCGATCGAGAGCGGGGACCCGCAGGTCCTCCTTGAGGTGCTCGCCCCGGAGGTCGTCTTGATGAGCGACGGCGGCGGCCTCAAGCACGCCGCGCTGCGGCCGGTCACCGGAGCCGGGCAGGTGGCCCGCATGTTCGCCGGGGGCATGGGCAAACTCGCGGGCATGCCCACCACCGAACCGACCCTGGTCAACGGCAATCCGGCGCTTCTCGTCCGCCTGGACGGCGAGATCGACGGCGTGATGACGGTCGTCGTCGAGGGCTCCCGCATCGTCGGCCTCTACTACGTCCGCAACCCGGAGAAGCTGTCGCATGTCGTGGCGACGACCCCGCTCACCCGACGCTGAGGCAGACGTCAGCTCTTCGGCTGGGTGAAGCGAATGCTGTTGCCGAAGGGGTCGCGGAGGCCGCAGTCGATGCCGTACGGGCGGTCGGTGGGCTCCTCGGTGAACTCGACGCCCCGGGCGAGCAGCGTCTCGTACGTCTTGCGGCAGTCCTCGGTGCTGAAGATGAGCGAACCGCCCGTCGCGCCCTTCGTCACCAGCTCACGGACTTGCTGCGCCGTCTCCTCGGACATCGCCGGCGGGCCCGGCTTCTCCAGCAGGATCTGGCGTTCGGGGTTCCCGGGGATGCTGACGGTCAGCCAGCGCATGAAGCCCAGGTCGACGTCGGCGCTGACCTCGAGGCCGAGCTTGCCGACGTAGAACTCAAGGGCCTCGTCCTGGTCGAGTACGTAGATCTGCGAGTGCGTGATGGCGTTGAACATGGCCATCACGCTACTGGGATTGCCGGACGGAAACTTATCCAGAACTGCTCGGTGCTCGGAACTTGGTGCTCCGTGAACGGGCCTTGGCCGGTCAGGTGTTGGGGCGGGTCCAGGCCATCGTGAAGCACGTCGGCACGTTCACGGCCGTCGCCTCCTTGCGGTACTGCCGCGGCGACCGGCCGACGATGTCGCGGAAAGTGCGGCTGAAGGTTCCCGGGCTGCCGAAGCCGACCTGGAAGCAGATGTCCGTCACGCTGTGGTCGGTCTCCCGCAGCAGGAACATCGCGCGTTCGACCCGGCGCCGCTGCAGATAGCGGTGCGGGGTCTCGCCGAACGTGGCGCGGAAGGTGCGCGTGAAATGCGCCTGCGACACGTGGGCGATGCGGGCCAGGGCGGGGACGTCGAGCGGCTGCGCGTAGGAGCGGTCCATCGCGTCCCGGGCCCGCAGCATGCGGCGGTTGGTCTCTTCGGCGGCGCGGCTCACGGGCCCAGCAAAGCATGCCGGAGCAACCGGACGTGAAGGGAGGGAGCACTGGGGTGAGTGCTCCCTCCCTCCACGTCAGTTGCCCTCGAACGGGGCAGCCTGAAAGGCGTCAGTGGCGCGGACCCTGCTTCCGGTCACGCATGTTCTCGCCCTTCACGCCGCGCTCGCCCTTGGCGTCGTCGAACTCGATCTGCTCCTTGCGCACCGTGTCGGACACCTCCTGGGTCTCGGTGACCTTCTCGGTCTCCAGGCGCACCCGCTCGACCGGCACGGACTCCTTGCTGACCACCGCCTTCTCGGCGTGCAGGGTCACCTCGGTCTGCTCCTCGCCGATGTTGGCCCGCGTGCGGTCACCCTCGCGGATGGGCTCGCGTACGACGCGAACTTCCTCGTGGGAGACGGGGACGGAGGTCTTCACGTCTTCGCTGACGACCACCTTGCGCAGTCGGGCGCGGCCGACCTCGTGCTCTTCCGTGCCGACGCGGAGGTGCTCCTCCGAGCGGATCATCTCGTCGCGCTTGCTGTCGTCGCCCATGCCGGAGCGCGTGGCGAACTCACGTGCGCCTGCGTTGCGTCCCTCGCCGGCGCCCATGCCCATCCCGGCACCCGCACCGGCTCCGGCCATGCCCGCGGCACCCGCACGGCCACCGGCCGCCGGGGCGGAGCGGGGCGTGCCGGTGGGCCGGGTGAGCCCGTAGTGGGTGTAGAGCTCCTGCTCCTCGCCCGGCTCGAGGTGCTGGTCGGCGTCCACGCGCGGAGCGTCCTTGACGGCCTCCTTGGTGGCCGTCACGTGCAGCTCGTCCTGCTGGCGGCGGGCACCGGCGAGCGGCACGAAGCTCTGCTTCATGCCGAAGAGACCGGTCTTTACGGTCACCCACTCGGGACGCCCAGTTCGGTCGTCGAGATACACCTGCTCGACGCTGCCGATCTTCTCGCCGGTCCGGTCGTAGGCCGTAAGGCCCGCGAGCCCGTCGGCGCTGGTGAAGGCCTCGCCCTGAGTCATGGGTGATCACTCCCTCGCAGCGCGCGACGGGCAGAATCGAATCTCGCCACGGACGCCGCACGCGTTGCCTCCATCCCGCTCCGGACCGGTGGGTGCCGCAACCAGGAGAGTCACTGAGCGTGTGCGGAGAGCTCGATCGAGGCTCTTGAACGGGCTGTTTGGGGCGATCGAGGCGATTTAGCCCACTGCTCCGTGTACTAGCCCAATCGGGTGACCCATCCTGGGGGCGCGGACTCACTCCCTACGGCAGGGCCGCCCGTACCAAGACCTGCTCCGTCTCGGAGGGGAAGAAGTTCGTGATCCCCTGCATCAGACGCAGCGCCGTGTTCACGCGCCGGGGGAGGGGCCGCGGCAGTCCGGCGGGTGTGGCGAGGGCTGCCACGCACGGGGGCTGGGTCCGGGCCCGGTCCAGTTCACGCTGGGCGCGCTGATCCTCGCCGTTGCGGATGTGGACGAGAGCGCGCCGGACACTGCCCGATGCCTGTTCCGAGACGCTCAGGAGCGTGGTGATGCCGGACTCGGTCAGGCCGGCTGACGTGATGCCGGGCGTGGTGCCCGCGGGAGAGTGCTCGCGGGCGGCCAGTCGGAGGTGGGTGCTTGCCTGGTCCAGGATTTTGACGATCGCGCACAACCGTCCCGTGTCGAACGAGGCCATGGGATGACTCCTCTTCGATGCCGCGTGGGGGAACACGCACACGAGTAGTTCGTCCTTCAGGCGTATCACCGGTGCGTGCCGTGGCCGAACCCCCGCGGGGGGAGCGCACGCGGCGCGCAGGGAAGAACGAACGCGGGCGCGACGCCCCGGTTTTCCGCCCGGGGGCGCACAACGCGGACCCGCACCGGCCGCTCCCGCCGAGCCCCGTTCAGAGACGCCGTCGAGCGACCCCGTCCAGCAGCCTGCGGCGCTGCTCGGCCGAAACCGCGAGCTCGACGCCCACCAGGGCAAGGGCCGTCGCGCCGTCGAGCACCGCGCGGTCCGCGCCGGGGCTCTTGCCGTGGGCCGTGAACGCGGGGGTGTGCTGGTGGGCGCCCCCGGTGTCATAGCCGATCGTCGGGTGGATGGTGGGCACGAGCCGCGAGACGTTGCCCATGTCCGTCGAGGCCAGCGTCTCGCCTTGGCGCGAGGTGACCGTGCGCCCGAGACCCTGGGCCGCCCTGACGTAGGCCCCGGTCAGGTACGGGTCCTGCCTCAGCTCCGCGAAGTCCCGCCCGTGGAGGCTTAGTTCGAGGGTGGCGCCGGTGGCCAGCGCCCCTGCCTCGAAGCAGTGGCGCACCCGGTCGCGCACCTCGGAGAGCAGTTCCAGGGAGGGGGCCCTGATCTCGTAGCGCGCGGCGCTGCGGGCGGGGATCACGTTCACGGCCTGGCCGCCGTCCGTGACGATGCCGTGCACCAGCGTGCCGGGCGGCAGCTGCTGGCGCAGCAGTCCGATCGCGGTGTGCGCGAGGGCCATCGCGTCGAGAGCGTTGACGCCTTCCCAGGGCGCGATGGCCGCGTGCGAAGGCTTGCCCGTGTACGTGACGTCCCAGGCGCCGATGGCCAGCGAGGACGCGCCGACGGAGTCCTCCG
Source organism: Streptomyces sp. NPDC050439 (assembly GCF_040655335.1). NCBI lineage: Bacteria > Bacillati > Actinomycetota > Actinomycetes > Kitasatosporales > Streptomycetaceae > Streptomyces > Streptomyces sp. NPDC050439. The sequence continues at coordinate 136,664 of NZ_JBFAJT010000002.1, read as the reverse complement.
GCGCGGCGTGCACCATCATGGCCGCGGCGACGTCGTCGAAGACCCCGGCCTCCAGGAGCAGCACCTTGCCGCCGATGTCCTCCTCGGCCGGGGTGCCGATCAGCTTGACGGTCAGGCCGAGCTCGTCCGCGACGGCGGCCAGTGCGACGGCGGCACCGACCGCCGCCGCGCCGTTGACGTTGTGCCCGCAGGCGTGGCCGATGCCGGGCAGGGCGTCGTACTCGGCGCAGAACCCGAGCACCAGCTCCCCGCTGCCGTAGCCGGCCACCAGTGCGGTGGGCAGTTCACCCACGCCCTGGGTCACGTCGAATCCGGCCTCCGCGAGCAGATCCGCGATCTTCGCGGCCGAGCGGTGCTCCTGTAGCGCGGTCTCCGGCTCGGCGTGCAGGCTGTGGCTGAGGCCGACGAGCCGGTCGCTCCAGCGGCGCACGGCGCAAGTCACCGCCTCGCGCGCCTCGTTGATGTTCTCCGCCCGGTGTTCGGTCACGTCTGTCATGCCATCCCTTCCTTCTCCGCCACGCGTTCGGACGGTCGTACGGCGGGGCTGTCCACCGCCCCCGGTGCGCGATAGCGCAGCGCGAGGAGCGAGCCGGCGACGGCGACGGCCGCACACGCGCCCCAGCCCCACAGGTATCCGGACATCCCGATGTGTCCGGTGTCGCGCACCACGTGCGCGGTGAAGAACGCGCCGATCACGGCGGCGCCGATGGCCGCGCCGAGAGACAGGGCCAGTTCGTTGAGGCCGACGGCGAGCGCGGTCTCGTGGTCCTCGACGACCTCCGCCGACAGCGTGCGCGTGATCGACTCGAAGAGCCCGGTGGCGAAGCCGACGACGAGAGCGGCGGCCAGATACTGCGTGAGCGTGTCGTGGAAGAGCGCCATCCCCACGAAGCCGAGCGCGATGAGACCGCCCCCGGCGACGAGTACCGCACGGTCACCCACACGGTCCGCGAGCCGCGGCGTCAGCGTGGACCCCCCGAACCCGGCGACGACCATGGCGAGGGAGACGGTGGCGATCGTCCGCGGACCCATGTCCATGCCGTAGCCCGTCTCGGCCGGGGAGGCGCCCAGGAAGAGGGCGTTGGCGCCGAGGAAGCCGATGGTGCCGAAGGCGGCACAGAAGGTGTGGCCGCTGACCACGGCGAGCCGCGGATTCCGCAGCATCCGCACGCTCACCAGCGGATGAGCGGACCGCCGCTCGACGGCCACCCACGCCGCGAGGAGGCTGATGGCCAGCGCACCGAGCCCGAGTGTCGAAGGGGCGGACCACCCCCAGGAGCCGCCCTGCGCGAGGACCAGGACGAGCGCGACGAGCCCGCCGGTCAGCAGGGCGGCCGCCCCGTAGTGGAAGCGCCCGCCGCGCGGCATGTCGCTGTCGGGCAGCGCGGCCCCGGCGAGCAGGGCAAGGGCGGCGACGGGCACGGCCGTCCACAGTCCGGCCGCCGCGTGCTGCTCGCTGAGCGTGCCCGCGACGAGGCCGCCCACCCCGATGGAGATCAGCAGCACGCCGACGAGAAGGGATATCCCGGTGCGATTGCGTTCGGGGGCCCGGGCGCGCAGGATCCCGACGAGCAGCGGGAAGAAGCCGACCAGCGCGCCTTGCAGCACCACTCCGACGGCGAGCGTGACCGCCGTCGGCCAGGCGGCCATCAGCAGCGAGCCGCCCGCGACCATGGCGAGCGCCACGCGGAGCAGCCTGCGATGTCCGTAGAGGTCGCCGAGGCGTGAGAGCAGGGGCGTCAGCACGGCGAACGCGAGCTGGGAGAGCAGGTAGATGTTGTTCTGGCCTACGCCGCCGATGTTCAGTTGGCGGCCGAGCTCGGGCAGCAGGGGGGTGAGGTAGCCCTGCACGATGCCGCTGAACACCACGACGACGGCCATGGCCGGGAGCATCCCTGGGCCTGAACCCGCTGCTCGCAGCCGTGGCCGCGATGTGTGCGTGGACAAAGACTCACCTCATCTGGTGGCCGGGAACCGGAAGTGGTGGCTACTGTGCGGGCCGGGGCGCGTGCGGCCGTGCAGATCGAAGGATTCGTACGTACGAAGCGCGTCCGATGCGAGAAACGGTCATGTGAGGGAGCGGGGGCGTGGTGGGGCAGGGGACGACGGCCAGCGAGCTCGATCTCGCCCTCGTGAACGCTCTCCAGCTGCGCCCGCGAGCCTCCTGGTCCGAGCTGGCGCCCCTCCTGGGTGTCACGGCGAGCACCCTGGCGCGTCGCTGGGAGAGGCTCTGCGGCGCCGGACTCGCCTGGGTGTACGCGGTGCCGGGCAGGGAGTTCACCCGCAGCCGCTGCACCGCCTTCGTGCTGCTGCGCTGCGCCCCGGGCGCGCGGTCGCGGCTGATCACCGAGCTCAGCGCGTTCCCCGAGGCCGCCACGATCGAGGTCACCGCGCCGGGCAGCGCCGACCTGTTCCTGGACGTGCTCGCCCCGGATCTCGCCTCGCTCGGCCGCTTCGTGACCGAGACACTGGACGCGCTGCCCGGCATCACCTCGGTCCGCTGCCTCTTCGCCACCTCGCTGTACGTCGAGGGAAGCCGCTGGCGGCTGCGTTCCCTGGACCCCGCCCAGCTCTCCGCGCTGGGCAACTCCGCCTCAGGGGCCGGCGATCAGATCCGGGTACTCGAACTGGACGCCGTCGACCGGACCTTGCTCGACGCCCTGGTACGCGACGGCCGCCTGGCCCTCGCCGAACTGGCCGACCGCACCGACACCAGTCCCGCCACCGTCCGCCGCAGGCTGCGCCGCCTGACGGACGCGGGCGTGCTCAACTTCCGCTGCGACCTCGCCGCCCCGCTGGCCGGACACCCGGTGCCGCTGACCCTGCTCGCCCAGGTCCCGGCGCGCGACATGGGCGCGGTCCACCGCACACTCGCCGCGCTCCCCGAATGCCGCCTGGTCGCGGGCGTGACGGGCCCCGCCAATGTCCTCGCCACGCTCTGGGTGCACGACATCGCGGACATCCAGCGCCGGGAGACGGCTCTGTGCGCGCGCCTGCCCTCGCTGACCGTCACCGACCGCATCGTCGGCCTGCGGACGGTCAAACGGATGGGCCACCTCCTGGACGACCAGGGCCGCCGCACGGGCATGGAACCGATCGCGCCCTGGTAGCGGGTGGCCACCGGACAGAGCCAGACCTCAGGCCCGGGCCACCGCTGCCGGTGCGCGGGCCATTTCCACCGTGAACTGGGCTCCGGCCAGCAGTGCCAGGTTGGACACCCAGAGCCACACCAGGAAGACGACCACTCCGGCCAGGGAGCCGTAGAGCTTGCCGTAGGTGCCGAACCCCGTGGCGTACAAGGTGAAGAGGCCCGAGGACAAGAGCCACAGGAGCGCGGCGAGCAGGCCGCCGGGCAGGCTGCGGCGCCATCCGCGCTCCGCGGGGGGCGCGTTGCGGAAGAGCACGAGGACCAGCAGGACCACCAGGCAGACCAGAGCGGGCCATTTCATGACGGTCCATACGGTTTGTCCCGCGTCGCCGACCCCGATGCGCTGCCCCACCGTCTGGACGAGTGGGCCGCTCACCACGAGCAGGAGCGCGCTGGCGGCCAGCAGCGCGAGCAGGGCGAGGGCGGTCATCAGGACCCGGTGCGCCTTGCGCCACACGGGCCGGGTGTCCTTTACGCCGTGCATCGCGTGCAGGGCCCGCCGGAAGACGGCCGCGTAGCTGGAGGCGGACCACAGGGCGCTGACCCCGCCGCCGATCACCACCGTCACGGCGGCCGCGTGGGCGTCGGCCATCTCGGTGAGCGCCTCGTTCAGGGCGCTGCCCGACTGCGCGGGCGCCCAGTCGGTGACCTCGGTGATGAGCTCCTGCGTGGTGTCGGGGCTGACCAGGCTGATCAGGCTGACCGTGACGAGGAGCGCGGGCAGCAGGGCGAGAATCGCGTAGTACGTCAGGGCCGCGGCCCAGTCCGAGACGTCGTCGTTCCACATCGCCACCGGGGTGCGCCGCAGCGCCTCACCCCGCCGCGCCCATGCCGAGGTGTCCCCGGTCGGCCCGGCGGGGGCGGCAAGCGCGCCCGACCCGCCCGGTATGGGGGTGTGCCCCGCGCCTTCGGGCGCAGCGGAACTGTCCATGGGGCTACTCCTCGTTGTCTCCTGCGGACGGCGCACTGCGCCGTCTTCCCGGTTCGACCCCTTGGACACGTGCTGCCCGGGTCCGTCACGCGGAAGCGGGCGGAAAGCAATCCTCCCCTTCCCGTCACCCGTGGCTCACGGCGGGTCCGCGGGTCCGCGGGGCCGCGCACGCCCGGCCGTTAGCGGAGGTAGCCATTCGGTGACATCACGGACAGGGCTGTGACGTGGGCGGGGGCAACGAGCACGGGGTGTCGCGGGTCGTATGTGGTGTGAGGGCAGGCAAGCTGACCTTCTCGAAACGGGGAGTTGACGATGACGAGTGTTCGCATGAACCGAGGACTGTGTGCGCTGGGTGCCGCGGTGGCCGTGGCGGGTGTGGTGGCCGGTACGAGTCCGGCGGCCGCCGCCGGTTCGCCCCGGTTTCTGGCTCCGTCCGAACTGCCGCCGCACGCGTCGTCGGCGTGGACCGCGGGGCCGGTGACGGCGGGGCAGCCCGACCCGCTGCCGATGTGTGTGGGGGAGGCGCTGCCCTCGATCTCCGTGCACCGCGCCTACCGCACGGAGTACGACACCGGCGCCCTCCAGGTGACGGTGGTCGAGCGCAGCGAGCAGCGCGCCAAGGACTTCGCGGCCCTGCTGCGCAAGAACCTCCAGGGCTGTTCGGACAAGGTGATGAAGGAGAACCCCGACGTCACCGCGACCCAGAAGTACTACGGAAAGCTGAACATCGAGGAGGGCGCCCATGTCTACGGCGTCCACACCGAGGCCACGACGGGCTCCTCCGACATCAACATGTTCTCGGTCGGCCGTGACGGCAACACGGTGACGGTCGTCCACTGGGGACAGATGGGCAATTTCGCCCACGCGCAGGTGGGCGACTTCAAGACCACGACCATCAAGGCCGTCGCGAAGCTCTACTGAGCGAGCAGGGGCGCCTCAGCGCCACCGACAGATGCCGTCCATCAGCTCCGCCGATGGGCGGCATTGCCGTGCAACTGGGCGGCGGGGGAGGTGGGTTGAGGGGCAAAGGGAGTGTGGGACGCGGTCGTGACCGGAGAAGTTCCGTGCGTGCTTTTCGCCCGGGTCGGGACCCCCTACTTCCAGCCAGACTAAGGTTAGGCTAACCTGCACGCCGTGAGATCAGGTGAACGCGCAGGTAGCGCAACACGTCCGCGCGGTCACGAACTGTCCGCCGAGCACATGACCGTGTCGTACGACGGCGTCGACGTCGTGCACGACGCGGCCCTCCAGCTCAAGCCCGGCGAAGTGACCGCCCTCGTCGGCCCGAACGGGAGCGGCAAGTCGACCCTGCTGCGCAGCGTCGCCCGGCTGCAGGGCGCCCGGCTCGGCACGCTGACCCTCGACTCCGGCACGACCGAGGCCGCCGACGGCTTCGACCTCACCGCGCGCCAGTTCGCCCGGCGCGTCGCGCTCCTGACCCAAGGACGTCCCACGCCCGGCGGCCTGACCGTCCGTGACGTCGTGGAGTTCGGCCGCTACCCCTACCGGGGGCGCTGGGGCCAGGCCGACGCCGGGGGCGCGGCCGTGGTGGAGCGCGTGCTCACCCTGACCGGCGTCGAAGGCCTCGCCGAGCGCGCCGTCGACCAGCTCTCCGGCGGACAGCTGCAGCGGGTCTGGCTCGCCAGCTGTCTCGCCCAGGAGACCGGCGTGCTCCTCCTCGACGAGCCCACCACCTACCTCGACCTGCGCTACCAGATCGAACTCCTCGACCTCATGCGTGACCTCGCGGACGACGGCGGCATCGCCGTCGGCGTCGTCCTGCACGACCTCGACCAGGCGGCAGCCGTCGCCGACCGGATCGCCCTGCTCGACGCCGGGCGCATCGTCGCCGACGGCGCCCCCGAGGACGTCCTGCGTCCCGAGCGCCTCACCGAGACGTACGGCATCCGCATCGAGGTCGACACAGACCCCCTCACCGGCCGGCTGCGCACCCGCGCGATAGGCCGCCACCACAGCAGAAGTGAAAGGCTCCACTCCTCATGAGACGCCCCCTCATCGCCGCGGCGGCCGCCGGCGCCGTAGCCCTCGTCCTGTCCGGCTGCGGTACCTCCGAGCCCGCCAAGACCAGCTCGGACAAGAAGGCCGAACCGATCACCGTCACCGACGCCAACGGCGCCGAGGTGAAGCTCGACGGACCGGCCAAGAAGGTCGTCGGCACCGAGTGGAACGTCGTCGAGTCCATGGTCACGCTTGGCGTGGACCCGGTCGGCGTCGCCGACGTCAAGGGCTACAAGGCGTGGGACTCCGCCGTCCCGCTCAAGAACGACCCCAAGGACATCGGCACCCGCGGTGAGCCGAGCATGGACACGCTCGCCGGTCTCACCCCGGACCTCATCGTCACCACGACCGACATGTCGGCCTCCGCGGTGAAGCAGATGAAGAAGGTCGGCCCCGTCCTTCAGGTCAAGGCCGCCGACGGTTCCGACCAGGTCGGCCAGATGATGGACACGCTCGACGTCATCGCCAAGGCCACCGGCACGACCGCCGAGGCCAAGAAGGCCAAGGAGTCGTACGAGGCGAAGGTCGCCGAAGGCAAGAAGGCGCTGAAGGAGGCCAAGCTCGACGGCTCGAAGATCGCCATGGCCGACGGCTACGCCGCCTCCAACCAGGTCTCCCTGCGCGGCTACACCAGCAACTCGCTGCTCGGCGCCGTCAACGAGGACCTCGGCCTGAAGAACGCCTGGAAGATCAAGGGCGACAAGGACTACGGCCTCGCCACCACCGACGTCGAGGGCCTCACCGAGCTCCCCGACGACGTCAAGTTCGTCTACATCGGCAACAAGGGCGACGACAGCTCCGACGTGTTCACCGACGAACTGGCCGACAACTCCGTCTGGAAGTCGCTGCCGTTCGTCAAGGACGACGAGGTCCACCGTCTGCCCGACGGCATCTGGATGTTCGGCGGACCGCAGGCGATGGAGGCGTACATCGACGCCCTCATCGACAGCCTGAAGAAGTAGGAGACCGTGGCCGTCACCGCAACACCCTCAGCCACACCCGAGCGCGCCGTCTCGTCGTCCCCGACGGGCGCGGTCGCGGTGACGGCCGGTCTGGTTCTTCTGGTCGCCGTTCTCGCCGTCGTCGACATCACGCAAGGCACCGCGTCCGTCGGTGCGGGCGAGGTGTGGAAGGCCTTCACCGGCCAGGCCGAGCAGGGCGACTCCTCCGTCGTCATCGCCTCACGCATGCCGCGCATGGTCGCCGGGATACTCATCGGCGTCGCGCTCGGCGCGGCGGGCGCCACCCTGCAGGCCGTCACCCGCAACGTGCTCGCCGCACCGGACACCCTCGCCGTCAACACCGGCGCCTACCTCGCGGTGACCATCCTGGTCGCCAGCGGTGCCACGGCTCCGCTGCTCGCCTCGTCGGGAGTGGCGTTCCTCGGCGGTCTCGCCGCGGCCGCCGTCGTCCTTGCGGTGTCGGGACGGGGCGCCGGGACCGTACGCCTCGTCCTGGCGGGCAGCGCGCTCGCCCTCGGACTCAACGCCATCACCGAGGCGTTGCTCCTGCTCTTCCCCGAACGGACCGAGGGCCTCTACCAGTGGGGTCAGGGAAGCATCAGCCAGAACGGCTTCGACGGCGTCGTGCAGATGGCGCCCGTCATCGTGGCCGCACTCGCCGGCCTCCTGCTGATCGCCCGCCGCATCGACGCCCTGGCCCTCGGCGACGACGCCGCGCACGGACTCGGGGTCCCGGTCCGCGGCACGCGCGTCGCGTCCGTCGTCCTCGCGTCGCTGCTCGCCGCCGCGACGGTGACCCTCGCGGGGCCGATCGCCTTCGTGGGACTGTGCGCCCCGGCCCTCGTGCGGCCGCTGGCCGGTCGTTTCCGCGCCCTGGTACGCCACCGCATCCGCATCCCTGTCGCGGGTCTGGTGGGCGCCGCCCTCGTGCTCGGCTCCGACGTGCTCCTGCGCGCGGTGACGTCCGCGCAGACCGCCGTCACCGTGCCCACGGGCGTCATCACGAGCGTCGTCGGCGCCGTGTTCCTCGTCGTCATGGCGATGCGCACCCGCGACGGCGCCAACGCCACCGCGCCGGACCGGCTGCGCATCCCGAGCCGCACGGCCTACGTCATCACCGTGATACTGCTGGTCGCCACCCTGGTCGGCGTCACGATCGCCGCGGTGCTCGTCGGCGACAGCACGTTCCTGCTCGGCGACGTCGTCAACTGGGTCCGTGGCCAGTCGGGCCAGGCCATCACCTTCGTCCTCGACACCCGCGTGCCCCGCGTGTACGCCGCGCTCCTCGCGGGCGCCGCGCTCGCGCTGTCCGGCACGCTCGTGCAGTCGGTGACCCGCAATCCGCTCGCGGAACCCGGCACCCTCGGCGTTTCCGGAGGGGCGGGCCTCGGCGCCATCATCCTCGTCACCTCGGCGCCGGGCTCCGGGTCGTGGGACATCGCGGGCGCCGCGTTCGCGGGTGCCGTGGTCAGCTCCCTGATCGTCTTCGGGCTCGCGGCGAGGGGCGGCTTCCAGAACAGCAGGCTCGTCCTCGTCGGCATGGGCGTGTCCTCGGGCTCCCTCGCGCTGATCAGCCTGGTCATCGTGCTCACCGACCGGTTCAGCGCGACCAAGGCCCTGATCTGGCTCTCGGGCTCCACCTACGGACGCACCGCCACCGACGTCCTGCCGGTCGCGGCCGTGCTCGTGGCCGCGACGGTCGTGGCGATCTCGCGCCGCAAGGAACTCGACCTCGTGTCCCTCGACGAGGACACCCCGCGGCTGTTGGGCCTCAACCTGGCCCGTGGACGCCTCGGCTTCCTCGTCCTGAGCGTGCTGCTCAGCGCCACCGCGGTGGCCGCGGCCGGCACGATCGGCTTCGTGGGACTCGTGGCGCCGCACGCGGCCCGTGCGCTGGTGGGCAGGCGCCATCTGCGGGTGGTCCCGGTGGCGATGATGCTGGGCGCGACGCTCGTCTGCCTCGCGGACCTGCTGGGCCGGACCGTGATCGCCCCGGCGCAGCTGGGCGCGGGGCTCATGACGGCGGCCGTCGGTACGCCGTACTTCGTGTACTTGCTGGTGCGCAGCCGCCGATGACGGACAGCGGCCCCGCCGCGACGGGGGGACGCGGCGGGGCCTAGGAGGCGGGTGCCCCGGAAAACGCGGGTCACGCATCCGGATTGCGCCTGGATTTCGCCGCGTTCGCCGACGATCAGCCGCCCAGCTCGTTGAAGCGCACGATCTCCTCGATCGTCTTCTGGAGTTCCAGCTCGTCCGGGTCGGAGACGATCGCGTGCCCCACCTTGCCGTACGGCCCCGGCGGCGTGTGGGGTGACGAGGAGTACGCGATGTCGTCGAAGGAGAAGCGGCGTTCGAAGTCCTCCCGCGTCAGCCTCCCGCCGGCAGGCCTGCGGAGAAGTATGTAGCCGTGCAGGCGCTCTGGTGGGACGTGCTCCAGGGGCTGGGTGAGCTCCTCCCCGAGCGCGAGACTGATCTCGGCGTCGAACAGGTCCACACCGAAGGTCAGTTGGTTGATCTGCGGGGACAGTGCGCCGGGGAGGCGGATGGCGCACTCGCCGAAGGTCAGACCCGCTTCCTCCACGAAGGCCTCGAGGTGGAAGACACAGTCGGGTGCGCCGAGGCTTCCCAATACGTCACCGGTGAGCGTCTCCATGCGCGTGAAGAGGGCCGAGTTCCGTCTCCTGTCCAGCAAGTGCGCGGCCAGGACGCCGCCTTGTGCCGCGCTGAGCGGCGACAGGTGATAGCGGGTCATGGACGACCATCGAAGAGAGCCGTTCTGCCAGATGCCGTCCATGTAGACCTCGGGGGCATCGACGAAGGACTCGGCGACGACCTCGACGTCCGACCGGCCGGAGAACAATTCCAGCGCCCGTGCGTACTCCTCCGCGGAACGGACGATGTTCGTGCGAAGGGAGCCCGCTCCGGTCGCCGGTTTGACGACGAAGACCTCGCCCAGATCACCGGCGAGCTCCGCGAAGGAGGTGTCGTGTGACACGTACCGGCAGCGAGCGCGCCGCACATGAGGCGGTAGCCGGCTCTTCTGCAGGAACTTGTCCCGGAAACCGAGCGTGGACGTCGAGTCCGCGTTCCCGGGAAGGCCGAGTTCCCTGCGCAGGTAGGCCGCCCCGAAGACACCCATCTCGTGGACGGTGAGAACACCCGCCAGGTCATCGATGCGCGCGGCGAGGACGGCGCGTGCTATCTCCTGGGCGTTCTCCATGTCGGCGACGAGCGTGCATCGTCGGTCCGCGGGCGGAATCGACGGTGCCTGCGCGAGGTAATGGGGGCTCAGGCCCCGGCGTCGCAGCGCCTGGTCGAGATCCGGTCTGTATCCGATGACAACCATGGTCGGCATTTACGTCTCCATGCGTGATGGCCTGGATGTGCGTCACACGTCTCGCGGTCTGTCGCTGTGATCGAGGTCAACTCGCGGGCATCGTTGCACGGTTGCTCGATTCTCCCAACGGGCCGCCGCGGCGAAACGGGCCACCACAGGGATCACCGCGACGGCGAGCGTGCCCGCGGCCACCGCCAGGAGCGGATAACCGCCGCCCGCCACGACCAGACCCGAGGCCATGCCGCCCGTCGCGCCCGCCAGGGACATGCCCACGTCGGCCAGCCCCTGCACCGAGGCACGGCTGTCGGCGGGGGCGGCGTCCGTGATCATGGCGGTGCCGCTGACCAGTGCGAGGTTCCAGCCCAGGCCGAGCAGGACCAGGGCACAGGACAGCAGCGGCACGCTGTCCGGCGGGGCGAGACCGGCGAGCACACCCGCGCTCAGCAGGACGGCCCCGGAGGCGGCCGCCACGGGCAGCCGTCCGAGCCGGTCGGCGAGCAGACCGCTGAGCGGTGAGGGCAGGAACATGGCGCCCACGTGCAGGGCGATGACGAACCCCGCGGCCTGTGTGCTGTGGCCGTGCCCGGTCATGTGCGGGGGAGTCATCGTCATCACGGCGATCATCACCAGCTGGGCGGTGATCATCACGGTGGCGCCGGTGATGACACCGGGGGAGAAGCGCTCCTGCGCCCCCGGTGCCGTTGCCGGTGCCGTGGCCGGTGCCACGGCAGCCGGCCGGTGGCGGGCCAGGTGCAAGGGGTCGGGGCGCAGCCACACCAGCAGCACAAGACCTGCTGCCGTGTAGGCGCATGCCGCAAGGAGGAAGGGGCCGGCCAGCCGCGGGATGCCGTAGGCGTGCGCGAGTGCACCGGTCGGGCCGACGAGGTTGGGTCCCGCGACCGCGCCCAGCGTGGTCGCCAGGAGCACCGTGCCGGTGGCGCGGCCCCGCCGCTCGGGCGGGGCGAGGTCGGCGCCCGCGTACCGGGCAAGGAGACCGGTGGCCGTGCCCGCTCCGTACACGAAGAGCGAGAACAGCAGCAGCCCCGCCCATGCGCCCGCGGCCGCCGCCACGACTCCGATGCTGCCGAGCGCGGCGACGGCGTGCCCGAGTGCCAGACCGGGGCGTCGGCCCAGGCGTTGTGAGACGCGCCCGATGACCGCGGCCCCCAGGGCGGCGCCCGCGGTGAACAAGGCGACCGGAAGCCCCGCGAGGCCGGTGGAACCGAGCAGATCCTCGGCGAGCAGCGCGCCGACGGTGATGCCGGCCGCCATGCCCGCGCCGCCCAGCGCCTGCGAGAGGACGAGTACGGCCAACACGCGGCGCAGCACGCGGGGTGAGGCCTCATCTCCGGTCCGCGTGACGGTGGCGGTCATGCCGTTCCCCGCACCGGCGTTCCGCGCTCCGGAGCGGTCGTCACGGTGTGCCGAGGGGGTGACGGCCGGGGGCGGGCGGCTGCTCGCCGACGTCGAGGTCCGCGATCTGCGCCAGGGACAGCTCCAGCTCTTCGTGCAGGAACCGTACGACCGTCCAGTGCGGCAGCGCGGCCTCGTCGAAGGGCCCGAACGCGGCGGTGTAGAGGGGGATCCACCGCAGGGCCTCCTCGGCGGCCGTCTCACGCCCCGGGTCCGCCTGGTAGGCGTCGTACGAGATGCTGCGATGGTGGATGAAGTGGCCGCCGGGCAGCCGCTGTTCGCACAGCTGCCGGTACTCGCGCGTCTGCAGGATGAGGTAGTGCCAGATCTCGTCGATGTCCTGCTCGACGGGCAGGAAGAGGCCGCCGAGCCGGTCGGGGTGGCGCGAGACCAAGTAGAGGTAGCGCAGACACTCGCGGACCTGGTGGGTGACGACGGAGGCGACCGGGGCGCCGGGCTTCGCGGCGAAGTGCGCCACCACCTCGTCGTGCAGGGCGCTGCCGAGCAACTCACGGGCGGTGGGGGCTGCTTCGGTGCCGTCTTCGGCGGAGGAGGAGGAAGAGGATGGGGAGGGTGCGGCGGCAGGTGTGGGCATGGCGTTGTCCTTGGCGGTGGCGCTGCGGGCGAGCGGGCGTGAGGGAGCGGGAGCGTCAGGCGGGGTCGGGCGTGGCCAGCCAGGCGTACTTGCCCGAGCGGCCGATCGGTACGTGGGTGCGGTGCTCGACGTGACAGGAGCGACCGGTCAGGGCGCTGACGGAGGCCGCCAGCTCGCTCTCCTCACCGGGAGTCAGGGGCGCGCCGTCGAACGTGGTGCACCACAGCCGGCACTGGTCCTCGCCGGTCAGCCGCAGTTGGTGCAGGAAGACGCGGGGGCAGGCGGCTGCGATGCGGGTGTTCAGGTCGGCCTGGGCTACGGGGCCGCCGGGCGCGGGAAGGAGTTCCTTCTCGCGGCCGCAGAAGGAGACGATCTGCTGCGGGTCGGTGCCGCCGTCGCGGGTGCGGACGCAGTCACCGGAGCGGTAGCGCACGAGCGGCATGTAGGGGTTGCGGATGCTGGTGACGATGAGGCTGTGGATGCCGCTGCCCTCCTCCACCGGGATCAACTCCACGCTCATGTCGTGCAGATAGGGCTGATAGCGGCCCTCGGCATCGCTGTAGAAGAGGTAACCGAGTTCCGTGCTGCCGAAGAGGTCGACCACGGGGCAGTCGAAGTGGGCGCGCAGGTAGGCGCGGACGTTCGACGGCGTGTACTCGTAGGCATGGACGATGCCGGCCGGCTGCGGAAAGCCGTCCCACAAATCCCACTCGGTCACTTTGCGGACCAGATGCGCCAGGTGATAGCCGGAGCAGTCCAGGAGGTACGAGCCCTCGGGGTGCGCGGCGCCGGCCTCCCGGATCTCGGCGAGCATCCGCTCGACCTCGGGACGCTCCCAATCGGCCGGGTCGAGCCGTCGGTTGAGGTACAGGGTGCGGTCGTCGAGCCAGCGTTCGCCCGAAGTCGCGCCCGGTTTGCGGGCGTTGACGCGCGCGACGTGTTCGGTGGCGAGGACGGTGGTCAGCGACACCCGCCGGGCTCCGGTGTGCCAGGAGGCACCGAGGTCGGGGTGCTCGCTCCACAGACGGTAGTAGGAGCGGAGCAGGAAGTACGGCGGCCGGATGATCTGCATGCGGGCGTGGTTGGTCCCGGTGGAGAGCACGAACTCGGCCTCGCCCGTCTCCAGGGCCCGGGCCAGCTCGGGAGTCATCCAGTTGTCGGGGAAGCCCCGGGCGATGTCCGGCTTCTCCAGGACGGGGAAGTCGCCGCGCTCGGCGTGCGCGCGGTAGAGGGGGATGTCGCGTACGCGGTCCAGGACGTCGGCGCTCGGCAGACGGTTCACGGCGGCTCCGGTGCAGGTGGGGGTGGGGGAGCGGGAGCGGGGTGCGGGGCCGCCGCCGAGAAGGGTGCGGCGGCGACTTCGCCCGCGTGGACGGCGCGACGAGCGCCGAGGCCGGAGCCCGGG
>NZ_JBFAJT010000002.1:0-122844 GCF_040655335.1 Streptomyces sp. NPDC050439 | reverse complement strand
CGCCCCCGGGCCCCCGGGGGCGGGGGGGGGGGGGGGGGGGGGGGGGGGGCGGGGGGGGGGGGGCCCGCCGCCGAGAAGGGTGCGGCGGCGGCCCCGCGGCCTCAGCGGCTCAGGAGATGCAGCCGCTCTTGCCGGTGGCGCTGATGCAGCCGCTCTTGGGCGCCGAGCTGATGCAGCCGTCCTTGGAGCCCTGCCCGGAGCCTGCCTGGGCGGAGTTGGCGGCGACCCACTTCTGCCACACGGACTCCTCGGTCATGCGCTTGATGAGCTGCTCCATGGTGAAACCTCCATGCATGGTGGCTATTTGGCGATAGCTGATGAATCGATGGGTTTATGAGCTTTCGCCCCATCCCCTTGAACGTAAAGAGATGGTCAAGGGAGTGTCAATGGGGGCGGCTGGATGGCGTAACGGCACGCCGACGGGCCCACCGGCCCGCACCGTCTGCCGCCGGGGCGGGCGGCAGACGGCGTTCAGGGGTGGGCGTCCGGCGTCAGTGCCGGCGGACTCCCGTCATCAAAGGCGCGTGCCGGCCCGCGCGTCGGAGCTCTCGGCCCCGGCATCGGCCACGGCATCGGTCCCGGACGAGGCCACCGGAGAGGTCTTCATGCGGACCGCCTCCGTGCCGCTGTCGTTGTGCCGCATCGCCCAGTTCTCCAGCGTCGTGCGGCAGGCGTGGTCCAGATGCCGTACGGCCGTCAGGTCCAGCTCGATGGGCTGGTCCTTGGGCAGGGCCTCCAACGTCTCCAGGATGCGCGGCAGCCGCAGGAACGTGGCGTTGCCGGTGAGGGTGACGACCAGCCGTCCTCCGGTCAACTCCCGTACGTCCAGGTTGACATGCGAGGTGTCCCAGGCGGACTTGACCACCGCGAGCACCAGACCGAGCACCACGCCCTCGAACATGTTGGTCACCACGATGGCGATGGCCGTGGTGGCAAGGACCAGGGCTTCGCCCCGGTGGGCGCGGGCGAGCGGGACGATCTCCGTGACCGGCATCAGCTTGAAGCCCGCGTGGACCAGCACGCCGGCGAGCGCCGCCAGCGGGATGATGCCGAGCGCGGCCGGGAACAGCACGGCGAACAGCAGCAGCCACGCGCCGTGCAGGATGCGGGAGAGCGGAGTGCGCGCGCCGGCCTCGACGTTGGCGGAGCTGCGGACGATGACGGCCGTCATCGGCAGTGCGCCGAGGACGCCGCACGTCGCGTTGCCGATGCCCTGGGCGACGAGCTCCTTGTCGTACTGCGTGCGGGGCCCGTCGTGCATGCGGTCGACGGCTGCGGCGCTGAACAGCGATTCGGCCGACGCGATGAGGGTGAACGCGAGGACCGTGCCGAGGACGGCCACGCTGCCCAGGGCTGCCAGGTCACCGAGCCCCGGCGGCTGAATGGCGTCGACCAGGCCGCGCACCGTCACGTTGGTGACGTCCAGGCGCAGTCCGGCGGCCACGGCCGTGGCCAGGGCGACGGCGGCCAGCGGCGCGGGCACCACGCGTGCGGCGGCGGGCAGCTTCGGCCAGAGCATGAGCACGGCGATGGTGCCGATGCCCAGGGCCGCTGCGGTCAGTGAGGCGGTGTCGCCGAGCACGTCGACGAGCAGTCCGGGCAGCCCGGCGATCTTGTCGATCCCGGAGCGTGGCTGTTCGGCCCCGGCCATCGTGTAGAGCTGGCCGAGGATCAGCACGAGACCGATGCCCGCCAGCATGCCCTGCACGACGGACACGGAGATGGCGCGGAACCACCGGCCGCAGCGCAGCAGGCCGAGGATGATCTGCAGGGCGCCGGTGAGGAGCACGATGGCGCCGAGCATGCCGAGCCCGAACTCCTGGACCGCCTCGAAGACGAGCACGGTCAGTCCGGCGGCGGGCCCGCTCACCTGCAGGGCACTGCCCGGCAGGAAGCCGACGACCAGACCGCCGACGATGCCGGTGACCAGCCCCAGTTCGGCGGGCACTCCGGAGGCGACGGCCACGCCGACGCACAGCGGCAGGGCGACAAGGAAGACGACGAGCGAGGCGAGGAAGTCCTTGCGCCGGACGCCGGGTTCACGCAGCGGGCTGAAGGTGGAGCGGAGGGAGGAGAGGGGAGAGAGGGAGGAACGGGAAGAGGACATGAGGGTGGGGGGTCCTGTCGTGGGAGCGGGCCGGATGGTGGGGCGTGGCAGCTCTCACAACGGACCGAAGGCCGGCCGGTCGTCGAACGACTGGCCGTGCGCGGTGACGGCGCCGGTGTGTACCTCGTAGTACCAGGCGTGCAGGTTCAGTGAGCCGTCGGCGAGGCGCTCACTCACGCAGGGGTAGGCGCGCAGCCTCTGCACCTGGGCGAGCACGTGGGTCTGCACGGCTTCAGCCACGTCGGCGGCGGCCTGGGAGGCCTCGTCGAGGGAGCGCAGGGCGGCGTCGGGGGCGACGGAGTGGTTCAGCCAGTCGCGTACCGCCGGGACGGCCGACAGGTCCTCGCCCCGCACCAGGGCGCCTACCGCGCCGCAGTGCGAGTGTCCGCAGACGACGATGTCGCGGACTCCGAGCACGCAGACCGCGTACTCGATGGTGGCCGCCTCGCTCATGGGGTGGTTGTCCCGGTCGGCGTCGTTGCCGCAGGGATAGATCGGTACGACGTTGCCCGCCGTACGGAGTTCGAAGAGTTCGCCGGGGCGTGCGCCGGTGATCAGGGACGGTACGACGCGTGAGTCGGAGCACGTGACGAACAGGACTTCGGGCGACTGCCCGGCGCCGAGGGCCTCGAAGGCCGCGGCGTTCTGAGGGGCCGCGACGTGTGTCGCGGCGAAGGAACGGGCGTTGTCGATCAGGGACTTCATGCTGGCCTGCCTCCTGCGTCGCTGCGGCGGAGCCGGGACGCGGTGTGGTCGGGTCGATGGTGACAGTGAGGCGGCGCGGACCGCTGAAGGACAGCGGGCACCGCGTCGCCCCGGTAACAGCCTGTACGGCAGCTGTGTCTCTCACTTTGCCATCGCATTAACCTCGGATGACAGAGCAAAATTCTGCCAAAGATTGAGTAATAAGCGCCCCTGAGCTGCGACTTAGTCGAAACCTCAACCGTTGGTCAAGGGTTCACGTGGAGATCATGTGGAGCACAAGAGGCGGTTCCGTTCATGTTCCGTTGCAGGCGCTATGAGCGGGAACCCCGGCACGCGTGACACTCTGCTGTCATGGTCGTTCAAGTGCGCCCCGCCTCGGTCTTCGAGGACGTTCGTGCCGTGCTGGGGCCCAAGTCGCCCGGCGCCAATGTGTGCTGGTGTCTGAGCTATCGCGTTCCGTCCAAGCTCAACAACGCGTTGCGCGGGCCGGAGCGGGGGGAGTACGTCGCGGGGTTGTGCCGGGCGGAGCCCGCGCCGGGAGTGCTCGCGTACGACGGGGACGAACCCGTGGGCTGGGCTGCCGTGGCGCCGCGTTCCGAGACGTCCTTCGCGCGCAATCGCAAGATCCCCCACGTCGACGATCTGCCCGTCTGGTCCCTGTGGTGCATTCGGGTGCGTCCGGGCCATCGCAAGCAGGGGATCTCACATGCCCTCATCGCCGGCGCGGTCGACTTCGCCCGTTCCCACGGCGCACCGGCAATCGAGGCGTACCCACTCGACAACGGTGACGCCAAGGTCGACCTGACGATGGCGTACGCGGGGATCCGCAAGAACTTCGAGCGTGCCGGGTTCACCCACGCCGCCGACACCACCTCCGTGCTGGCCGGTCACCCCCGCGTACTGATGCGACTCGACCTGCGCTGACCGCTGACGGAACGTCACCGGCAAACATCACCGGCTGCGGCGGGGAGGGGCGGAGAGCCCGGACCGCCCCGCCGGTCAGCCGTGCGTGACGTGGTCACCTCGCCGTGTCGGCGTCCTCGTCGATGACGTGCACCGCGGCCTCCTCGGCGGATGCCGCCCCGCCGTCGATGCCCATGTCCTCGCCGATCATGTCCTGCTCGGCGTCGTCCTCCGCGTCCACGCTCGCCCCGTCGTCGGGGGCGAACAGGCGTCCGGCGCGGGCGTCTCCCACCTCCGCGTCCTCGATCGGCTCGCCGTCGGTGTCGGTCGTGTCACCGATGCCGTCGTCGTCCTCGGCGGGGTCGGGAACCTCGAGCGCGGGGTCGGGCCGCTCCTCGGAGAGGCGCTCGTCCAGGCTCTCGCCCTCCTGCTGCTCCTGAGCGGTGGTACCCGTGTGGCCCACTCCAAGAGGCCGTTCGGGAGGCGACCAGCCCTCGTCGTACGGGTCCGCCGCGCGGTCGCTGAGCGTGTCCTCCGCGTCGAGGATGCCCTCGTCCTCGCGGACCTCGGCCTCGTCCGTGTCGGGCTGGTAGACCTCGTCGCCCATGACCTCGTCGTTTCCCACGGTGCTCGTCCTCCTTCATGCGCGACTGTCGCTGGTGTCCTGCCGTGTATCCACCCTGATCCAGAACACACGTTCCGGCACGCGGGAGAGCGGCGGGGAGAGCGGCAAGTCAGCGCGTGTCCGGTGGGCGCCACTCGAGGAGCAGCAGCGTCGCGTCGTCGCGCAACTGGTTGTCCTGCCGGTCGAGGATGGAGTGGATGAGCTGACGCAGGGCCTCGGGCGCAGGTTCACCCGCCGCGGTCGCGCGGATGATGCTGTCGGTGAACCGTTCGAGGCCGAACTGGGACCCGCCACCGACACGCAGTTCGGTGACGCCGTCGGTGTACATCAGCACCCGGTCACCCGGTTCGAGCGCCTGCTCGTGGACCTCCCACGTCACACCTGCCAGCTGAGCGGGCGTCCCCATGGGCGGCTGCGACGGCCGCTCGAGGGCCCGGTCGAGCACACGGTGATCCCGGATCAGCAGGGGCGGCGGATGGCCGCAGTTGCACCAGCGCAGCACGCCACGGGCCAGGTCGACCTGGGCGAGGATGCCGGTGCAGAACTGCTCGGGCAGCCACTCGGCCAGCGCGTGCTGGACGGTGTCGACGAGCTCGGGCAGTTCGACGCCCGCGCGCCGGGCGTTGCGGCAGCCGGCCATGGCCACGGCGGTCGTCAGACCCGACGCGAGGTTGTGGCCCATGGCGTCCAGGATCGCCACGTGCAGGGTCGACGGGGTCAGCGAGTGATCGAAGGCATCGCCGCCGATCTCGTACGCCGGTTCGAGGACGGCAGTCGAGATCACATGGGAGTTGCCGATCGTCCTGGGCGGCAGGAAGGCCCGGAGCATCTCGGCGGGAAGCTGCATGGGCTCGGACCGGGTCCGACGCGCGAAACTGTCGCTCGACGCCCGCTTCGAGGTGATCGTCATGGCCAGGACGGACGCCAGCATGCGGCAGCGGCGCAGCAGCGCGACATCGAGGACCGCGGCCGTGGCGCCGATCACGCCGAGGCGTTCGGCGCCGTCGATCAGCGGCAGCCAGGCGACGATCCTGCCGTGCGCGAGTTCCTCGACGCGCAGCGCGTGCGCCCGGTAGGCCGAACCGGCGACCGAGGTGTCCACACCGAGCGTGGGCGGCCCGTCGGCCAGCGGCACCAGGTCCCGCTGCTGGATGTCCACGAGGTAGATGTCGATCCGGTCGAGCCCGACGGCATCGGCGAAGCGCCGCGCCAGGGCGGGCAGCTCCATCGGCGCCGCCGCGTGCGCCGAGGAGAGCAACTGCTCGAACAGCTGCTCCCCGGGGCCGGGCTGCCGAGGGCCTGACTTCCCCGAGCCGGGCGCTCCGGGACCGAGGCTTCCCGCACCCCGGTCCCCGGGACTTCCCGCACCCGGGTCCCCGGGTCCGGGCTCCCTGGAATGGCTCGCCATGTGTGATCACCGCCTCACCAGCAGTCTCACATCGGCCCGCTGATCCCGCCCGGCCTCGGGCGTGCGGGGCGCCCATCTCGCCTACACCGGCCGGATTCCAGGCCTTCCCGGGCTTTCCCGGGCGCCCCGGGGAGGCCGTCTCAGCGGTCGACCCCGGTCCGCGGAGGCCCGCAGGCGCAGCGTAAGGTCGCGGACCGGCCGCATGCGGCCGATCTGAACCATTACCGCCACCCGAACAAGGAGCCGCTGGTCATGCCAGCCCATGACGCCGCTGAGGCGCCGATCTACGAAACCCTCGTCCAGGAGCACGGCGACGTCCTCGCGACAGCCCGCAAGGCCGCCGAGGAGACCCAGCAGAGAGCCGAGGCCGTGCTCGACTTCAGGGGGCCGATCACGGTCGTACCCGACGAGCAGTCCGCCGAGCCTGCGGCGTAGACGTCGTTCCGGGGCGGACAGGGCCCCGGCTTTCACAAGCCCCGGCCTTCACATGCCCCGCCGCCCTTTGTGGGCGACGCTGGAAGCACACGTATGCCGTCGTGATCCCTGACGGCCGGAGGTGCTGATGGATCCCGTCGAGGCGCTGGAACGGATCGCCTTCCTGCTGGAGCGCGGCCGTGCCCCGACCTACCGGGTGCGGGCCTTTCGCACCGCGGCCGCCGTGGTGGGCGGTCTTGCCGACGGCGAGGCGGCGCGGCGTGTCGCCGACGGGTCCCTGGAGTCGCTCAAGGGGATCGGCCCCAAGACCGCCGGTGTGATCGGCGAGGCGCTGGGCGGCGACGTGCCGGGATATCTGGAGCGGCTCGAAGGTGAGGCGGACGCCCCGCTCGCCGGGGGCGGCGCCGAACTGCGGGCGCTCCTGCGCGGTGACTGTCACCTGCACTCCGACTGGTCCGACGGCGGCAGCCCGATCGAGGAGATGGGCCGTGCGGCCCAGGCGATCGGCCACGAGTGGGCCGTGCTCACCGACCACTCGCCTCGGCTGACCATCGCGCGCGGCCTCTCGCCGGAGCGGCTGCGCGAGCAGTTGGCGGTGGTGGCGGACCTGAACGAGCGCTGGGCCCCCTTCCGGCTGCTCACGGGCATCGAGTGCGACATCTTGGACGACGGTTCGCTCGACCAGGAGCCGGAGCTGCTCGACCGGCTTGATGTGGTGGTCGTCTCCGTGCACTCCAAGCTGCGGATGGACGCCGCCGCGATGACGCGGCGCATGGTCGCCGCCGTCAGCAACCCACGGGCCGACGTGCTCGGACACTGCACCGGCCGCCTCGTCACCGGGCGCGGCCGACCGGAGTCGCAGTTCGACGCGGACGAGGTGTTCGCCGCGTGCGCGGCCGCGGGCACGGCGGTGGAGATCAACAGCCGCCCCGAACGGCTCGACCCGCCGCGCAGGCTGCTGCGCCGGGCCGTGGACGCCGGAGTGCTGTTCTCGGTGGACACCGACGCGCACGCGCCCGGCCAGCTGGACTGGCAGGTGATCGGGTGCGAGCGGGCCGAGGAGTGCGGGGTGCCCGCCGACCGCGTGGTGACGACCTGGACGGCGGAGAAACTGCTGGACTGGACGAGGGAGAAGCGGTCGGCTGCCTGAGCGGGGCGCGACGGCTCCGGTGTCTTGGGGATCTACCCGGGAGCGGCGGCCCTGGTGTCTTGGGTACCGATGTCTTGGGAACCGAGTCCGGCGCGAAGACCCCGGTGTCCTGGAGACCGAGCCAGGCGCGACGGCCCCGGCGCCTTCGGTTTACAGACCGCCCGCCAGCAGCCGGTCCGGGGTGAGGGGCAGTTCCCGCAGTCGCAGACCTGTCGCGTGGTGCACCGCGTTGCCGATGGCGGCGGCCGTCCCGACGATGCCGATCTCCCCGATCCCCTTGCTGCCCATGGGGTTGAGGTGGGGGTCGTCCTCGTCGATCCAGTGCGCCTCGATGGCGGGCACGTCCGCGTGGGCCGGTACGTGGTAGGCGGCGAGGTCGGCCTCCGTGAAGTCGCCGAAGGCCGCGTCCATGGTGCTGCCCTCGGTCAGCGCCATGCCGAGGCCCATCGTCATCGCCCCGATGAACTGCGAGCGCGCGGTACGGGAGTTGAGGATGTGCCCGGCCGCGTAGACCCCGAGGAGGCGGCGCACCCTGACCTCCCCGGACACCGTGTCGACGCCGACCTCGGCGAAGTGGGCGCCGAAGGCGTGCCGGGCGTAGTCGCTGTCCGCGTCGGCTTCGCCCTTGGTGTCGGCGGTGGCACCGACGCCCTCCGGGGGCAGCTGCTGGTCCCGCTGTCCGGCCAGGCGTGCGGCCAGTCGCGTACAGGCCTCGTGGACGGCCCAGCCCCAGGAGGCCGTGCCGGAGGAGCCGCCCGCCAGCGGCGCGTTGGGAAGGTCACTGTTGCCGATGTCGGTGCGTACGGAGTCCAGCGGGACGCCGAGCACGTCGGCGGCGACCTGGGCGAGCACGGTGCGGGCGCCCGTACCGATGTCGGTCGCGTTGACGCGGATCACGAAGCTGCCGTCGGGGTAGGCGTGTGCGCTCGCCCGGCTCGGTGCCACGACCACCGGGTAGGTGGCCGCGGCGACCCCACTGCCGATCAGGACGGGGCCCTCCGTGCGCGAGCGGGGGCGCGGGGCGCGGTCGGACCAGCCGAAGCGGCGGGCGCCCTCGCGCAGGCACTCGGCGAGGTGGCGGCTGCTGAAGGGCTTGGCGGAGTCGGGCTCGGTGTCGGTGTCGTTGCGCAGGCGCAGTTCGACGGGGTCCATGCCGAGGGTCGTCGCGAGCTCGTCCATCGCCGACTCCAGGGCGTACATGCCGGGCGCCTCGCCGGGGGCGCGCATCCAGGAGGGGCTCGGCACGTCGAGGGGCACCACACGGTGGGTGGTGCGGGCGTGTGGCGAGGGGTACATGACACGCGTGGCGGCGGCGGCCGTCTCCATGAACTCCTTGATGCGGGAGGTGTGCGCGGTCACCTCGTGGATCACGGACGTCAGCCTGCCGTCCCGCTCCGCGCCAAGGCGCAGCCGGTGCAGGGTCGGCGAGCGGTGGCCCACCACGGCCGCCAACTGGCGGCGCGGCAGGACAAGTTTGACGGGCCGTCCGGTCGCGCGGGCGGCCATGGAGGCAAGGACCACGTGCGGGCGGGGCGTGCCCTTGGAGCCGAAGCCGCCGCCGACGTGTTCGGAGATGACGGTGATCTGTTCCTTGGGCAGCGCGAACAGGGACGCGAGGACATCGCGGACGGTGGTGGCGCCCTGGCTGCTGTCGTGCACCGTCAACCGCCCGTCCCGCCACTGCGCGGTCGCCGCGTGCGGCTCCATGGGGTGGTTGTGCAGCGGCGGCACCCGGTAGGTGACGTCGACGCGGGAGGGCGCGGAGTCGAAGGCGCCCTCCGCGTCGCCGCGGACGTGCTCTCCCGACGTGCCGTCCTCGTCCTCGGGCACGAAGGCCTCGGGGTGGTCGGCCTTGAGGGTGACGTCGTGCGGTTCCTCGGTGTAGGTGACGCGGACGGCCGCTGCGCCTTCGCGCGCCGCTTCCAGGCTGTCGGCGACGACCAGCGCGACGTACCAGCCCCGGTGGGGCACGCGCGCGTCCTGCAGCACGCCGAGCGTCGCGTCGTCCGGCTTCTCCAGGCGAGGCGCGTTCAGGTGGGTGAGGACCTCGACTACGCCGGGCACCTCCCGGGCCGCCGCGTCGTCGACGGCGCTGACCGAGCCGCGCGCCACCGTGGCCGGCACCGGCCAGGCGTAGGCGCACCCGTCGGGGGTGTGCTCGGCGGCGTAGAGGGCGGCCCCGGTCACCTTCTGGGGCCCCTCCCTGCGCTCGGCGGGCGCTCCGAGGGCGCTGACGGTGTCCGGCATGGGAATCTCCCTGGAAGCGGAGGGCAGTAGTCGGGGCTGGGTTCAGGCGACGGGGGCGAGTCCGCGGGTGAGGCTGGGTTCACGCGGCGGGGGGCGAGTCCGCCAGGTGCCGCAGGACGTCACACGCGAGGTCGCGGGCCAGCCGCACCTTGAACGCGTTGTCGTGCAGCGGCTCGGCCGCGGCGAGCTCGGCGTCCATGGCCGCCCCGAACGCCTGGTCGCTCGGTGCGCCGCCGCGCAGTTCCTCCTCGGCACGCCGGGCGCGCCAGGGCCGGTGGGCCACGCCGCCGAACGCGATGCGGGCCTCGCGTACGACGGAGTCCTCTACGTCCAGGACCACGGCCACCGAGGCGAGCGCGAAGGCGTACGAGGCGCGGTCGCGGGCCTTGCGGTAGGCCGAGGGCAGTCCCGCCGTCGTGGGCGGGAGCAGCACTCCGGTGATCAGCTCGCCGGGCGCGATCTCGGTGTCCTGCTCCGGACGGCCGCCGGGCAGACGGTGGAACTCGGCGACGGGCAGGGTGCGTCGGCCCCGTACGCCGTGCAGCTCCACCTGCGCGTCGAGCGCGGCGAGTGCGACGGCCATGTCGGAGGGGTGCGTGGCGATGCACTGCGGCGAGTGGCCGAGGATCGCGTGGTCGCGGTGGACGCCGTCGCGTGCGCCGCAGCCGGTGCCGGGCTCGCGCTTGTTGCACGGCTTTCCCAGGTCCTGGAAGTAGGGGCAGCGGGTGCGTTGGAGAAGGTTGCCGCCGGTCGTGGCGACGTTGCGCAGTTGGCCCGAGGCTCCCGCGAGCAGGGCCTGGGCGAGCACCGGGTAGCGCTCGCGTACCAGCGGGTGGGCGGCGAGGTCGCTGTTGCGGACCGTCCCGCCGGCCCGGACGGACCCGTCGGGCAGCTCCTCCACCGCGTCCAGCGGCAGCCTGCTGACGTCGATCAGCGTTCCGGGGCGTTCGACGCCCAGCTTCATCAGGTCGACGAGGTTGGTGCCGCCGCCCAGATAGCAGGAGCCGGGGCGGCCCGCGTGGGCGGCGGTCGCCTCTTCGACGCTGTAGGCGCGCACGTACCGGAAGGGCTTCACCGGGTCACGTCCTCGACGGCCTCGACAATGTGCGGATAGGCGCCGCAGCGGCACAGGTTCCCGCTCAGCCGCTCACGAATCTCGTCCCGGGTCAGCTCCACCGGGACGCCGGTGTCCGCGCCCGGATCGGTCACGTGCGAGGCGTGGCCGGCGGCGGCCTCCGCCAGGGCGCCGACGGTCGAACAGATCTGACCTGGTGTGCAGTAGCCGCACTGGAAGGCGTCGCGCTCCAGGAAGGCACGCTGTACGGGGTGCAGGCCCTGGCCGTCTCCGTCGCGCAGTCCTTCGACGGTGGTGATCTCGCACCCCTCGTGGGCGACGGCAAGCAGCAGACAGCTGTTGGCGCGCCGCCCGTCGACGAGGACGGTGCAGGCACCGCACTGGCCGTGGTCGCAGCCCTTCTTGGTGCCGGTGAGACCCATCTGTTCGCGCAGGACGTCGAGCAGCGTCGAACGGTGGTCGACGGTGGGACGGCAGGGCGTGCCGTTCACCGTCAGGGGCACTTCCGACCGGTAGACATCGGTCCCCATGGCGCTCTGCTCCCTCGTCGAAGCGGGATCTGCGGTTGACCGCGTAACCAGCCTGAGTCAGGAGACACGTTCCGGCATGTCGTGCGCGTCCGCGGGCCGCCGCTCGCGGCCCGCAGATGCGACACGACACGTCACGTCACGGTTTGCGGGCGAGGCCGCCGTGCTCACCGATGGGCTCCGGGGTGGGGGAGTCGGGGGCGGGGCGCCAGAAGGGGACCGAGACCACACCGGGGTCAAGGAGTTCCAGGCCGTCGAAGAACGCCGTGATCTGGTCGACGGGGCGCAGGAAGTAGGGGACGGCGCCGGTCTTGTTGTAGGCGTCCTGGGCCTGTTCGTAGGTGGCGTCGGTGCCTCGGGAGCCGTCGTTGATGGAGAGGTAGCTGCCGGAGGGCAGGCCGTCCACCAGGCGGGTGACGATGGCACGCGCCTGGTCGTAGTCGGCGACGTGGCCCAGGATGTTGCTGAGGATCAGCGCGGTGGGGCGGGAGAGGTCGAGCGTCTCGGCCGCGGCCGCCAGGATGCGGTCGGGGTCGGAGAGATCGGCGTCCACGTACGCGGTCGCGCCCTCGGGCGTGGACGTCAGCAGGGCGCGGGCGTGCGCGAGGACCATCGGGTCGTGGTCGACGTACACGATCCTGGTGCTGGGATCGAGCCGCTGGGCCACCTCGTGGGTGTTGTCCACGGTCGGCAGCCCGGTCCCGATGTCCAGGAACTGCCCGATGCCGGCCTCCGACACCAGATACGTGATGTTGCGGCGCAGGAACGCGCGGCTGCTGCGGGCAACGGTGACGATGCCGGGAAAGACGGCGCTGTAGGCGTCGCCCGCCTCCTCGTCGACGGGGTAGTTGTCCTTCCCGCCAAGCCAGTAGTTCCAGATCCGGGCCGAGTGCGGCACCGATGAGTCGATCTTCTGATGCGCCGCAGGTCCGGGCGTCGTGGCATGGTCGGTCATGGGTAGCGTCCGTCTTTCCACCGAGGCGAGAACTGTTCAACACACAACCTACGTCCCAACGGTGCGGACGCGTACACCAGTTCATGCGCTCGGCGCGTTCTCCATCTGTTCTATCTGTTCCGATTCTGCCGCCAGGCCAGCACGATCCCGAGTGCGACGAGCAGAAGAACCGGGATCATCAGCCAGGTCGGCATGCGGTGACCTTTCTTGGGCGTACTACGAGGGGTACGGCTGGCACAGCAAGGCGGAGCACGTCGATTTCGTCCGCCGGTACGGCTTCGCCCTCATGAACTGGTCGGCATACGGGCATCTGGCTCGTCCGTCAGACCGCCACTCTGCGGATAGCTCAAGCATCGGTATCTCAACCCAGCGGCATGTGGCGGAGCCACCGGGCCGACGCCTTTCTGATCCGCCGCGTCATCCACCAGTCGCCGAATTCCGAGCCCCATCCGTGTGTCTTCAGGACCAGGACGTTCTCCGGATCGCCGGGGCGTCGGCCCAGGGTGTCCAGTGCGCCTACGTGGAGAACACGCTCGTGGTCCCAGTTCGCTCCGATGAATACCCAGAAAACGGGATAGCGGGCAGCTCTCTTCAGCGTGGCGATGATGGCGGCGCCGTCATCCGGCGATGAGGTCAGCACGATGACAGCGAGCGTGGGACCGGTCAGCTCACCCGTCGCCTGGATGATCGCTTCCAGCGTCGAGGCGAGCGTGAAACCCACCGGCCCGAAGGCCTTGTTCTTCTTCACCAGGCGCTCGGCCGCGTTGCGCTTCCGCTCACCCCGCAGGGCGTCGACCGGGTCGCCCTTGGCGAACCACTCCTCGACCCAGCTCCCCACGTCTTCTGCGGGCACCGGCACGCGGATCGGCTTCCGCTGAAACACCCAGAAACCGGTCGGCGGTTCACCGAAATTCCTGTGCGCCATCTCCACGCAGAACCGTGCACCGTCAAGGGCCAGAGAGTCTAAATTCCCCTTGGGCGCCCCCATGGCTATCGCGATATTCAATGTGCCCCCCTGTGCGGCGTTGGTCGGGATCTTGTCACCTAAACGGCCGGAGTGTCATCGCCTTGCGCCCTTGCCGAGCAGGGCATCCCGCCCGGCGTCGCCCCAGGCAGAGCCGAGCAGACGCGGCTCTTGGCGTCCGGTGGCCTTGCGGGCCGAAGAGCGGTGGAAGTCATTGCGCTCCGCAGGACCTCGTGTCGGCCCTCTGGTCGGACCCCGCCCCCTCCGCGAGGATGACCCCTTCGCGCGGGCGCCCCCGGGCTCCGTGGGGCTGGGTGCCCGGTAGGGAGGGCATCGCCATGGGAGTACATGCGGCGGGCGGGCGGCGGCGTAGGCCGGTCATCGTTGTGGCGCTCGGTGCGGCGCTGCTCGCTGCCCTCTTGTCCATTCCGAGCGCTGGGGGAGCGCCGCGTTCCGTCGATGCCTGTGGCAGCGTCGGGGTCGAGCTGCCGCGTGGCGACTGCGGGCCGTTCTGGCAGGTCGTGGCCGAGGACTTCAATGGTGACCGGGTGCCGCTCGGCGCATTCAGCGACTGTGACCATCATGCCGATACCTCCGCCGCGTACTGCGACGGGCTCGACGGCGCCTATCGCGACAACTGGTGGGCCTACCCGACCGGTTGGCGTGACACCTCGAACGACCGCGGCCGTGACGTCGTCGGTGTCTACCACCCGGAGGACACCGTGAGCGTGGGCCCTGCGGAGAACGGCGACGGCCGTATGCGCATCCGGATGTGGCGGCCCGCCGACGGAGGCCCGGTGCACGCCGCCGCTGTCGTACCGCGCGCCGTCATGCAGATGAAGTACGGCAAGTACAGCGCCCGCATCAAGGTGACCAAGCCGGCCCCCGGTTACAAGTCGGCCTGGCTGCACTACGGCGGAGGCTGCGAGATGGACCACCCCGAAGGCAACTGGTCCGGATCCCTCACCGCCTTCCATCATCCGTGCGGCGGCGGCGAACAGGGTTACTTCCGCGGCGCCGACACGTGGACCGAATGGCACACGGTGTCGACCGAATGGACCCCGGGGCATGTGCGCTTCTTCGTGGACGGACGGGAGACCGGACACGACACCCGGGGCGTTCCCGACCGGCCGCTGTCCTGGATCCTGCAGAACGAGAGCGCGCTGGAGGGCCCGGGCGCGGCGCCCGGCAGCAGCGCGCAGCTGGAGATCACCTGGGTCGCCGCCTACGCGTACGA
This sequence comes from Streptomyces sp. NPDC050439, assembly GCF_040655335.1. NCBI lineage: Bacteria > Bacillati > Actinomycetota > Actinomycetes > Kitasatosporales > Streptomycetaceae > Streptomyces > Streptomyces sp. NPDC050439. The sequence continues at coordinate 108,506 of NZ_JBFAJT010000002.1, read as the reverse complement.
CTGGAAGTAGACCAGGAGGGCACCCGAGTACTGCCGTGCGGCGTGGGTGACGGCCTCGCGCGCCCGCGAGCGGTGAGGTTTCAGCGGGAGCAGTTCGGCAAAGCGTACAAATATGGTGCAAATCGGCTACACGATGATGACCGAGCAAGCGGGCCCCCGTGCGCTCGTCGACGACCTCGTCGCGGCGGAGCAGGCCGGGTTCGACTTCTCCGTCACCTCGGACCACTACTTCCCCTGGCTCGACTCGCAGGGGCACGCGCCCTACGCGTGGAGCGTGCTCGGCGCGGCGGCGCAGGCGACCTCGCGGATCCCGCTCATGACGTACGTGACCTGCCCGACGGTGCGTTATCACCCCGCCGTGGTGGCGCAGAAGGCCGCGACGATGCAGCTGCTCTCCGAGGGCCGCTTCCGGCTGGGCCTCGGCTCGGGCGAGAACCTCAACGAGCACGTCGTCGGCGCGGGCTGGCCGTCGCCGCAGGTTCGCCTGGAGATGCTGGAGGAGGCGGTGGACATCATCCGGGCGCTGTTCACCGGCGACAACGTCAATCACCAGGGCACCCACTTCGACGTGTCGAACGCCCGTCTGTGGGATGTCCCCGACAAGCTGCCGCCCATTGGAGTGGCCGTTTCCGGCGGACGGTCCTGCGCGCTGGCCGGGCGCAAGGCCGACCTGGTCATCGCCACCGAGCCCAAGGGGGACCTGGTCGAATCCTTCGACCGGCACGGCGGCAGCGGCAAGCCCCGCGTCGGCCAGCTGCCCGTCTGCTACGACACCGACAAGGACGCGGCCATCGCCCGCGCGCACGACCAGTTCCGCTGGTCGGTCGGCGGCTGGCCCGTCAACTCCGAACTTCCCGGTCCTTCCGGCTTCGCGGGCGCCACCCAGTTCGTCACCCGCGAGGACATGGCGAAGCAGGTCCCGTGCGGCGACGACGTCGACACCTTCGTGGACGCCGTACGCCCCTTCGTCGATGCGGGCTTCACCGAGGTCGCCCTCGTCCAGGTGGGCGGCGACCAGCAACGCCCCTTCATCGACTGGGCGGAGAAGAAACTGCTGCCCGCCCTGCGCGACCTCTGAGCTGACGCAGCGACCTCTGAGCAGTTCGGGTACCGCCACCGCCAGATACCTGCCCGCACATCGGGTACCCGTGATCACACAGCAAGCCCCGCGATCCCACTGGAGCACAGCGTGAACGACACACCCGACCCGGCAACCCCCACCGCACAGTCCGACTCCCCGGACCTGGTGCAGGTGGTACTCGGCGAGTGCTCCGCGGCCGACGCGGACGCCGTCTTCGGGGTGCTGCGCACCCACTTCCCCTCCGACCGCGGCGAGGACGCGCCCCACCGCACGGAACAGCCCCGCCCCGCCGTCTGGACCGGCGGGTTCCTCGCCGCCGACAGTCCGGGGCCCGTCCGCGGTGTGCTGCTCGCGGGGCCCGTCACCGCCGACCTCCAGGGCAGCCCGGTGGCGGTGGACCGGCTGCGCTCCACGCTCGAATCGGCCTTCGTCGTCTCGCCGCGGGGCAACGTGTCGGGCGACCAGGAGGTGCAGGTCCAACTGCGCCTGACGGGCGCCGAAGAGGGCGAGCCGCCGCTGCCGGGCCACTGAGAAAAGAGCGGCAGCGCGGACGGGCGGCGCAGACGTCCGCCGGGGCTACTCGCCTCCCTCGAACATGCCGACCAGGCCGCGCGGCGCGTCGTCGCCGAAGAGCAGCTCGTGGAGCTCGGCGCCGTCGGTGGCGGCGGCTGCGCTGCGGGGGAACATCGCCTGCTCGTACGAGGCGAGGGCGGCCTCTATGCCATCCGGGTGCGTGGCGATGGCCTTGCCGAGTTCGGCAGCGTCGTACATGGCCAGGTTGGCGCCCTCTCCGTTCGGCGCCGCGAGGTGGGCGGCGTCACCGAGCAGGGTCACGCCCGGCACGCGCTCCCACCGGTGTGCGGCGGGCAGGGCGTTGAGCGTGCGCAGGACCGGGGCGGTCTCACCGTCGGTGATCAGCGCGGTGAGCTCGGGCGCCCAGCCGTCGAATTCCCGCGCGATCCGTGCCGCGGCCGATGCGCCATCGGTGAAGTCGATGGCGGCGAACCACTCCTTCGGCTCGGTCAGCGCCACATACGTGTGCAGCGTCCCGCCGCTTTCCCGGTGTGCCTGGATGCCCTTGCCCGGCGCGAGCGCGAACAGCGACCCGCCGCCCACCGCTTTCGCGGCGGCCGGGTGCCGGGCGTCGGCGTCGAACAGATAAGTCTCGACGAACGATCGGCCGATGTACTCGGGCGTGGCGTCGGAGAGCAGCGGCCGCACCCGCGACCAGGCGCCGTCCGCCCCGATCAGCAGACCCGTGACGGTGGTGCCGCCGTCGGCGAAGGTCACCTCGTGGCGGCTGTCGCCGAGCGCGCGGACGCCGCTGACCTTGTGCCCCCACCGGACGGTGCCGGCCGGGAGGGAGTCGAGCAGCATCTGGCGCAGCGCCCCGCGCTGCACCTCGGGGCGTCCGCGTGCGCTGTCGTCGTCGTACAGGACGGTGCCGTCCGTGGCCAGCACGCGTGTTGCCTCGCGGCCCTCCAGGATGAGGTCCTGGAACTCCTCCATGAGGCCTGCGGCTTGGAGGGCCGACTGTCCTGTGTCGGCGTGTATGTCGAGCATCCCGCCCTGTGACCGGGCCGTGGGTGAGGCCTCCGCCTCGTAGACCGTGGCCGTGATGCCGTGGACGTGCAGGACGCGGGCGAGGGTCAGTCCGCCCAGGCCTGCGCCGATGATCGCGATGTCGGTGGTGTGCGTGTTCGTGGTGTGTGTGTTGGTGGTGGCTTTCATGGTGGCTCCTCTGGTCATGCGCCTCCCGGGTGGGCCCGACGGGCACCTCTGGAATGACGTTCCATGAACACACTGGAACCTCGTTCCAGAGATGTCAAGCTGGAACGAGGTTCCAGAGCTGTGCCAGGATGTGTGCATGGCAACGAGGACGCGTCGTGCGGAGCGACGAGAGGAACCGCTCTCCCGGGAGCGCATCGTCGAGGCGTCGATCGCCCTGCTCGACTCGGCGGGCGAGGGCGGGCTCACCTTCCGCGTGCTGGCCGAGCGCCTCGCCACGGGACCCGGCGCGATCTACTGGCACATCGCGGGCAAGGAAGAACTGCTCAACGCCGCCACCGACGCCGTCATCGCCCGGACCGTGGCCGCCGGCACCACCGAGGCGACGCCGCGGGAGGCGATCCGCGCGCTCGCGCTCGGTGTGTTCGACGCGATCGAGGCGCATCCGTGGGTCGGCACACAGCTCTCCCGCGCCCCGGGGCAGTCGCCCATGCTGCGGGTCTTCGAACACATCGGACGCCAGGTCCAGGCGCTCGGCGTACCCCGGCAGGCCCAGTTCACGGCCGCGTCCGCGTTCCTGAACTACATCCTCGGAGTGGGCGGCCAGAACGCGGCCGACGCCCGCGCCCACCAGGCACGCCGGCCCGACACGAGCCGCAGCGACTTCCTCGACGCCGCCGCGGCCGCGTGGTCCGACCTCGACCCCGAGGAGTTCGCGTTCCTGCGCAGCGTCGCGGACCAGCTACGCGTGCACGACGACCGCACGGAGTTCCTCGCCGGGATCGACCTCATCCTGACCGGCATCACCGCCGGTCACTGATCGGTCGGGCCGTACCAGACCGTCGTGGCGTTGCAGAACTCGCGGATGCCGTGGCCCGCCAGTTCACGTCCGTAGCCCGAGCGCTTGATGCCGCCGAAGGGCAGGCCGGGGTGGGAGGCGGTCATGCCGTTGAAGAAGACGCCGCCCGCCTGGAGGTCTCGTACGCAGCGTTCGATGTCCGCGTCGTCGCGCGTCCACACATTCGAGCTGAGCCCGAACGGTGAGTCGTTGGCCAGGGTCACGGCCTCGTCCAGGTCCGCCACGCGGTAGAGCGTGGCCACCGGGCCGAACGCCTCCTCGCGGTGGATGCGCATGTGCTCGGTCACGTCGGCCAGGACGGTGGGGGAGTAGTACCAGCCCCGCTCCTGCTCCTTGGGGCGCTGCCCGCCGCACAGGGCGGTGGCGCCATGGGAGAGCGCGTCGTCGACGAGCTCCTCCAGATCGGCGCGGCCCTGTTCGGTGGAGAGCGGACCGACGTCCGTGTCCTCGCTCGCCGGGTCGCCGACGGTCAACTCCCGCATGCCCGCGACGAAACGGTCCCGGAAGGCGTCATATACGTCGGTGTGCACGATGAAGCGCTTGGCGGCGATGCAGGACTGTCCGTTGTTCTGCACCCGCGCGGTCACCGCGGTCGCGGCGGCACGCTCGACGTCGGCGCTCGGCAGCACGAGATAGGGGTCGCTGCCGCCCAGTTCGAGGACGGTCTTCTTGATCTCGTCGCCCGCGGTGGAGGCCACCGAGCGTCCCGCCGGTTCGCTGCCGGTGAGGGTCGCGGCGACCACCCGCTCGTCGCGCAGGATGCCCTCGACGGCGCCCGAGCCGACCAGCAGCGTCTGGAAGCAGCCCTCGGGGAACCCGGCGCGGCGGAAGAGGTTTTCGAGGTACAGGGCGGTCTGCGGCACATTCGACGCGTGCTTGAGCAGACCGACGTTGCCCGCCATGAGGGCGGGAGCGGCGAACCGTACGACCTGCCACAGCGGGAAGTTCCACGGCATCACCGCGAGCACGACGCCGAGCGGGCGGTAGCGGACGATGGCCCGGCTCGCCCCGGAGTCCTCGACGTCGGCCTGCGCGGGGTGCTCGTCCGCCAGCAGGCCCTCGGCGCGCTCGGCGTACCAGCGCATGGCCTTCACGCACTTGGCCGCTTCGGCTCTGGCCGCCTTGATGGGCTTGCCCATCTCGGTGGTCATGGTGCGCGCGATGGACGCGTTGTCCTCTTCAAGCAGGTCCGCGGCCCGGTTCATGAGCCGGGCCCGCTCGGAGAAGGTGCTGGTGCGGTACCGGCCGAACGCGGCGTGGGCCGCCGCCACCCGGCGCTCGACCTCCGCGTCCTGCAGCGGCTCGAAGGTCTCGAGCGTCTCGCCGGTGGCGGGATTGACCGTGGCGATGGGCATGCCGTTCCTCCTCGGGACGCCTAACGCGACTGCGAGGGGCCCTGGTGGGGCTCCTCCCACGAATTCGCGCGCGGCTGGGGCTCCTGCGGTGGGTTGGGGCGCCGGGTGACCTGCCGCCGTCCGAACCAGAAGAGGGCGAGCAGCACAAGGACGATCACCACGCCGATGATCAGCAGCAGTGACGAGGATCCGCTTGCGGCGAGGGTCATGTACGGCCTCCGAATTCACCCTAGAGCGACCTGCGCGGGGAAGCATGCGCAGGACTTGCGGGTGCCCTGACATGCGGAGCGCACACTTCCCCCGCCCGGGATGATCAGAGAATCTCCAGTGGCTCCTTGCGCACCGGGGCCGGGAACGCGGCGTCCAGTGCCTTGAGGTCCGCCTCGGTGAGGCTGACGTCGAGGGCGCCGTGGTTCTCCTCCACGTGCGCCGGGGTGGAAGCCTTCGGGATGGCGATGACGTCGTCGTGCCGCAGCACCCAGGCGAGCGCCACCTGCATCGGGGTGCAGCCGTGCTCCGATGCCACGGACTCCAGGGCACGCTGACCGAGCAGGCGTCCCTGCTCCAGCGGCGAGTACGCCATCAGAGGCACCGCACGCTCACGGCACCAGGGGAAGAGGTCGTACTCGGGGCCGCGGCGGGTGAGGTTGTAGAGCACCTGGTTTGTCTGCGGGAGAGCGCCCCGGGGGAGTTCGGAGAGGTCGTCGACATCGAGGTTGCTCACGCCCCAGGCGCCGATGCTGCCGCTGCTCACCAGGCCTTCGAGGGCCTCGACGGTCTCGGCGAGAGGCACCCCGCCCCGCCAGTGCAGCAGGTACAGGTCGATCCGGTCGGTGCCCAGGCGGCGCAGGCTGGCCCGGCAGGCGTCGACGGTGCCGCGGGCGTCGGCGTTCGACGGCAGCACCTTGCTCACCAGGAACACCTCGTCGCGCCGCCCGCGGATCGCCTCGCCGACCAGCTCCTCCGAGGCGCCGCTGCCGTACATCTCGGCGGTGTCGATCAGCGTCATGCCCAGGTCCAGGCCTCTGCGGAGGGAGGCGAGCTCCTCGGCGCGGCGGGCGGGATCGTCGCCCATGCGCCAGGTGCCCTGGCCCAGGGCGGGCACGCTCACACCGGAGGGGAACGTCACCGTCTTGGCCGCTGTCATCGCATGTCCCTTCTCGTGTCTCAGCGTGTACGTCCGCGGGTGCGGGCCACGGACGTCACGCAGAGAACTTCACACTGCTTCGCGCCGACGCACAAGCGATCACCACCAGTACGCGGGGTAGCGCTGCGCGCCGGGCCGGGCGCGGGAGGCCGCCCACCCCGCGAGGACGACCACGACGACCGCCCCGGCGAGCAGCGGCACGAACGTCGCCGGCCGGGGGTGGTGCAGGACGATGACGACCGCGGTGGCGCAGGCCGGCGAGTGCGGGGTGCGTGCCGCGGTCATCACGGCGAGGCTGATGCCCGCGGCCAGCGCAGCGGCCCAGGGGGCGCTGCCGAGCGCCGCCAGAACCGCGTAGCCGACGCCGGCGCACAGCAGGTGGCCCGCGATCACACTGCGCGGCTGGGCCAGTGCCAGCCCGGGGGCGCTGTGCACGATGGCAGCGGATGCCGCCAGCGGGGGGATGAGCACCGGCTCGTGGACGACGGAACCGACCGCCACCAGGGCCAGCAGCACCGCGGTGACAGCGCTGATGTTGTGCAGGGTGTGGCTCGTCGGCGGCGGGGCGGGGGCGCGGCCCGCGAGGCGGGGCAGGATGCGGGGGCGGACAGCGGGAGTGGGGTGCGGCGGGGCAGGCGCGGGCGGCGCCTCGGTTATTTCGTCGGTGCTCAAGTAAGGACGTTCCGGACTTCAGCCGGCGGGAAACCCGGACGGCGGGATGACAAAGGGCAGGAGTCGCCACGGCCGCCCCTGCGGTCGGCAGGGAGCGCGGGCAGTGTCGGCGGCCCTGGGTCGGGGCGTCCGCGTACTCACCCAAGATCCTACGAAGTCCGGTCACGGGACCTGCGGCCAGGTCCCGCGAGCACCGTTCTGACCAGGCGTGACACGGGATCGGTGGGGTGCCGTCCCGGCCGGTTCCGCGGCTTCGGGCGCACGGTGCGGCTCGCCGGGAGCTCCGGCACCAGCCTCGGCATCAGCTCCGGCATCAGCTCCGGCACCAGCTCCGGTGCTGCCCGCGCCCCGCAGCCGTGCGAAGGAGAAGAAGGCCGCGGCCGCCATGACGCAGGCCGCCCCGATCGCGGCGTAGCCCATCCCGTGGGTGAAGGCGTCGCGCGCGGCCGACAGCACGCTCTGCGCCGTCTCGGCCGGGAGGTGCGAGGCCACGGTCGTCGCCCCGCCCAGGGTTTCGCGCACCGCGTCGGCCTGCGGGACGCCGGCCGGCAGGGCGTCGGCCATGTCGCGGCTGTAGACCGCCGCGCCGATGGAGCCGAGGATCGCCATGCCCAGGGCCCCGCCCAGCTCCTGGCCCGACTCCAGGACGGCCGCTGCCGAGCCCGCACGCTCCGGTGGGGCGGCTCCCAGGGCGAGCTCGTTGGCGAGCGTCATGGCGGCGACCAGGCCGCCCGCATAGACCGAGGCCGCGGCCAAAGTGACCCAGAGAGCCGTGTCGGTGTGCACCTGGGTCAGCCAGAGGAAGCCGCAGGCGGAGACGAGGAAGCCGCCGCCCATGACATACGCGCGATCGACACGTTGCGCGAACACCGCCGCGGTGGGAGCCATCACGGCCATACCCGCGGCCGGTACCATGCTCCACAAGGCGGCCTCGAAGGGGCTCATGCCGCGGACGGACTGCAGATACTGCGTGAGGAAGACGGCCATGCCCACCGTGGCGAACATGGCGAGGAGATTGGCGACCATCGGCCCGCCGAAGGCACGGCGGCCAAGGAGCCCGAGGTCGATCATCGGGTGCGCCATACGCTGCTGGCGGCGCACGAAGACGTAGCCGAGCACCAGACCCGAGGTGACGCCGAGGGCGGGCAGGGGCTCGTATCCGTGCTGGGCCATCTCCTTGATGCCGTAGATGACCGGGAGCAGGGCGGCGAGCGAGAGCGCCGCGCTCAAGAGGTCGAAGCGGCCCTGTTGGGGCGACTTGAACTCCGGCACCAGGAACGGCACCAGGGCGAGCAGCAGCACCATCGCGGGCAGATTGATCAGGAAGACCGAGCCCCACCAGAAGTGTTCCAGGAGCAGACCGCTGACCACCGGGCCCAGGGAGATGCCGGTGGTCATGACGGCCGTCCACACGGTCACCGCCTTGCGGCGCTGCTTCTCGTCCCAGAAGAGGTTGCGGATCAGGGCGAGCGTCGAGGGCATCAGGGCGGCGCCCCCGAGCCCGAGCAACGCCCTTGTGGCGATCAGCAGTTCCGCCGAGTGCGCGTACGCGGCGGCGACCGAGGCGGCGCCGAAGACGGCGGCGCCCGTGAGCACCAGCGTGCGCCGGCCGATCCGGTCGCCGAGGGCGCCCATGGTGATGAGCAGCCCGGCGAGGACGAAGCCGTACATGTCCAGGATCCACAACTGCTGTGTGGCGCTGGGCTCCAGGTCCTGACTGATGTACGGAATCGCGAAGTAGAGGACCGAGACGTCCATCGAGACCAGCAGCAGCGGCAGCATCAGGACGCCGAGGGCGGACCATTCCTTGCGGCCCGCGAGGGGGCCGGGTGTGTTCTCCATGACCGACACGGAATCGGGTCGACGTGTACGCCGCAAACAATGGCCTAGTGCACCTCCGCCGGGGGCCCTGCTGAACCGGGGGAGTGGTGAGGAAGTGCACTAGTACAGTTCTGTCATGACCGCCGACCCGCCCTATCTCCGTATCGCGCGCGACATCCGCCGACGGATCGACTCCGGCGCTCTCGCCCCGGGTGACCGTGTCCCCTCCACCCGGCACATCACCCAGGAATGGGGGGTCGCCATGGCGACCGCCACGAAGGCGCTCGCCGCGCTGAAGCAGGAGGGTCTGGTGCGCGCCGTGCCCGGTGTCGGCACGGTCGTGGCGGAGCCCGTGCGCGAACGCCGCGCCGCGTCGGGGCAGGGGCTGACGCGCGAGCGCGTCATCCGCTCCGCGATCGCCTTCGCCGACGCGGAGGGTCTGGCGGCGCTGTCCATGCGGCGCGTCGCGGCCGAGTTCGGGGTCTCCACCATGGCCCTGTACCGGCATGTCCCGAGCAAGGGTGAGCTCGTGCGGCTGATGTCGGAGACGGTGTTCAGCGAGGAACCGTCGGGTCCGCGGCCCCACGGCTGGCGTGCCCGACTGGCGCAGGAGGCGCGGTGGTTGTGGGAACGCTATGAGCGTCACCCCTGGCTGGGGCGGGCCATGGCCGGGCTGACCCGGCCGATGGCCTCACCTCATGCGATGCGGTACACGGAGCGGGTCCTGGGCGCCCTGAGCGGGCTCGGGCTCTCGCCGTACCAGATGATCCATGTCCATCTCACGCTGCTGGGGTACGCCCAGGGCGTCACGCTGGCCATGGAGCTGGAGTCCCAGGCTCGGCAGGACACCGGCATGACCCCCGAGGAGTGGATGGCGTCGAACGAGCCCCGGATGGACGCGATCCAGTCCAGCGGCGCTTATCCGGTGCTCGTCGACCTCTTCGGCGACGACGACTTCGATCTCGAACTGGGCACGCTCTTCGAGTTCGGGCTCCAGCGTTTCCTGGACGGGGTCGAGGCACTCATCGCCGAGCAGTGAGCGGAGCTGTCGACGTCAACGCACCAGGCAGGGGCGCTTGTTGTCGAACTGCCAGTCGGGGATGAGGTAGCGCATGCCGGTGGCGTCGTCGCGTGCGCCCAGGGCCTTCTCCTTGTAGAGGTCGTGGGCCGCCAGGAGCCGGTCCATGTCGAGCTCGACGCCGAGGCCGGGGGCTTGGGGTACGGCGATCTCTCCGTCGACGATGCGGGGCGGGGCGGTGGTGAGGCGTTCCAGGCCCTCCTGCCAGATCCAGTGGGTGTCCAGGGCGTTGTAGTCGCCGGGGGCCGCGGCCCCGCAGTGGGTGACCATGGCCAGGGAGATGTCGAAGTGGTTGTTGGAGTGGCACCCCCAGGTGAGACCCATCGCGTTGCACAGCTGCGCCACGCGCACGGAGCCCTGCATGGTCCAGAAGTGCGGGTCGGCCAGGGGTATGGACACCGACTGCAGGGCCAGGGCGTGGGTCAGCTGGCGCCAGTCGGTGGCGACCATGTTGGTGGCGGTCGGCAGTCCGGTGGCCCGGCGGAACTCGGCCAGGACCTCGCGGCCCGAGTAGCCGCCCTCGGCGCCGCAGGGGTCCTCGGCGTAGGCGAGGGTGTCGGTCAGCGGAGCGCACAGCTCGATCGCCTCGCGCAGGGACCAGGCGCCGTTGGGGTCGAGGGTGATGCGGGCCTGGGGAAAGCGGTCCTTCAGGGCGCGCACGGCAGCGACCTCCTCGGCGCCTGCCAGGACGCCGCCCTTGAGCTTGAAGTCGCGGAAGCCATAGCGGTCGTAGGCGGCTTCGGCCTGCCGGACGATCGCCTCGGGGGTCAGGGCCTCCTCGTGCCGGACGCGGTGCCAGTCGACGGAGGCGTCGGGCTCGCGGACGTAGTCGAGGTCGGTGCGGTCGGGGTCGCCGACGTAGAAGAGGTAGCCGAGGACGCGCACGGAGTCGCGCTGCTGTCCGTCGCCGAGCAGCGCGGCCACGGGCACTTCAAGGTGTTGGCCCAGGAGGTCGAGCAGCGCGGACTCGACGGCGGTGACGGCGTGGACGGCGGTGCGCAGGTCGAAGGTCTGGGCGCCCCGGCCGCCGAAGTCGCGGTCGGCGAAGCGGTCGCCGATCTCGCGCAGGACGCGCTTGTAGTCACCCACGCGGGCGCCGACGACGAGGGACTCGGCGTCGCGCAGGGTCTGGGTGATCTTCTCGCCGCCCGGTACCTCGCCCAGGCCGGTGCGGCCGTCGGAGTCCTTGAGGACCACGATGTTGCGGGTGAAGTAGGGGCCGTGGGCGCCGGAGAGGTTGAGCTCCATGCAGTCCCGGCCGGCGACCGGATAGACGCTGAACGCGGTGACGGTCGGCTGCCTGTTCATGATCGGCGATTCCTCAGGTGTGAGAGCGGGTGTGAGAGCGGGTGTGGGATGTAAGGGGGCGCGAGGGTCAGAGGCTCAGGACGTCAAGCGCCCACTCCATCGCGAGGACGCCGCCGAGGCCGAGGATCGCGAGCACCGTCGTATAGGTGGTGCGGACCTTGATCGCCTCGATGACCGAGAGGTTGAAGTACTCCTTGAACAGCCAGAATCCGGGGTCGTTGACATGGGAGAAGGCGATCGATCCGCAGGAGACGGCGAGCACGAGCATCTCGGGGTGGACGCCGCTGCCCGCGAGGAGCGGCAGTACGACACCGGACGCGGTGACGACGGCGACCGTGGCGGAGCCGAGGGCGATGCGCAGGATCACCGCGATCAGCCACGCGAGGATGAGCGGTGAGATGGCCCAGCCGTCGGTGGTGTCCTTGATGTGGTCGGAGATGCCGCCTTCGACGAGAACGTTCTTGAAGGCGCCGCCCGCGCCGATCACCAGCAGGATCATGGCCATGGCCTTGGCCGCGGACGTACAGGAAGCGCTGACGTCGGAAAGGCTGCGGCCGATGCGCGGCCCGAACGCCCAGATCGCCAGGAGGAGGGTCAGGAGCAGGGCGATCGGTGCCGAGCCGATGAAGGTGACGAAGTGCAGGAACGGGCTCTCGGCGGAGGTGGCCATCTCGGTGACCGAGGCGCCCGCTATCAGTACGACGGGGAAGAGGGCCACGGCCAGGGACCAGCCCATGCCGGGCATTTCCTCGTCGGTGAACTCGTGCTCGCTGACCAGGCCCGTGGGGATGGTGGGGTTCATCGCCTTGACGAACGGAAGCCGGGGCCACGTCAGCGCGATGAGCGCCCCCGCGGGTATCGCGATGAACAGGCCGTAGACCAGGGTCAGTCCCACGGAGGCGTGGAACGTGGCGGCCACGGCGGTGGGGCCGGGGTGCGGCGGCAGGAAGCTGTGCATCGTGGAGAGCGTGATCGACATCGGAAGCCCGATCCACAGCAGCTTCGCGCCGGTGACGCGTACGAGGGTGAACGCGATGGGCACGATGATGATGAAGGCGACCTCGTAGAACATGGTGACGCCGATGAGCATGGACGTGACCACCATGGCCACCTGGACCCAGCGCGGTCCGAACGCGTCCAGCATCTTGTTGGCGATGCGCTGGGCGGCACCGGAGTCCCCCATGACGCGGCCGACCATGGCGCCGAGCCCGATGACCAGCATCGTGTCGCCGATCTGGCCGCCGATGCCCTCCGAGAGGACGTCGGGGATCGTGGCCACCGGTATCCCCTGCACCAGCGCGACGCCGACGGCCACGAAGAGGAGGGCGGCGAAGCCGTTCAGTTTCAGGCGGGTCATGAGGAACAACAGGATCAAGACGCTGACCCCGACTACGACGAGCGGCATTTCAGTTCCCCTTTGAACTGTGGGTCAAGTCGGTGTGGGGGGTGGGGAAGTCAGGAAGGGCGGGGCGCTCAGGCCCTGTTGCGAGGGGCCGAGACCAGGTCGAGGCCGGCGTGGAGAACCTTCTCCAGGTCGGCGATGTCGGCCGGGCCGAGGTCGGTGAGGGGGGCGCGCACCGGGCCGACCGGCAGGCCGCGCAGCCGGGCGGCGGCCTTGACCAGGGCGACGGCGTATCCCGGCGCCCGGTCGCGCAGTTCGACGAGCGGGACGTAGAACTCCCGCAGCAGCCGGTCCACCGCCGTGTCGTCCCGCCGGCGCAGCGCGGCGAAGAACGCGTCGGCGATCTCGGGGGCGAAGGCGTGCACGGCGGAGGAGTAGGCGGGTACGCCGACGGTGGCGTAGGCGCGGGCCTGGATCTCCGCGGTGGCGGCGCCGTTGAAGAAGAGGAAGTCGTCGGGGGCGGCGAGGGTCAGACGCTGCAGCCGGTCGAGGTCGCTGTGCCCGTCCTTGAGGCCGATGACGGTGGGGATGTCGGCGATCTCGCGCAGGGCGTCGGCGGTGAAGGTGACCTGGCCACGCTGGTAGGCGATGAGGGGCAGCCGGGTGCCGGCGGAGATGCGGCGCAGCTGTTCCACCAGGCCGGCCTGCGGGGCCTCGACCAGGTAATGGGGCATCACCAGGAGGGCGTCCGCGCCCTCTTCTTCGGCGATCCGGGCGAACCGCAGCGACTGGGCCCACCCGTATCCGGTGCCGGCCACCACCGGCAGGCGTCCGTCGGCGACCTCGACGGTGACCCTGATGACCGTGCGGTACTCCTCCTCGTCGAGGGAGAAGAACTCGCCGGTCCCGCAGGCGGGGAACACCGCACCGGGCTCCGTCGCCAACTGGGCCGTCAGATAGGTCCGGTAGGCCTCCGCGTCGAGGCTGCCGTCACTTCCCATGCTCGTGAGCGGGAAGGACAGCACGCCGCGTGCCATGCCTTCCCGCAGTCGGCGGGCGATGTCCTGGGGCGTCGTACTGAGCTGGTCCATGCTGAGCTCGCTCACGAATCTCATCTCTATATGCAGATGGCGTCCACGTATGAGAATGGAGGCTAGAGTCATGAACGATCGGGGTCAATGGCCGGACACCGCGGATCTACGATGGGCGCATGTCGCAGAGCGAGACGGCCCCCGCAGTGGCCCCCGGGACGGGCTCTGGGGTGGACTCCGGGACGGGTGCGGGCGTTCGCGGGGTGAAGTCGGCGCTGCGCACCGTGGCGCTCCTTGAGTTGCTCGCCGAGCGCGCCGACCGGCCCGCCCGCCTGGACGAACTCGCCGAGGAGCTGGGTGTGCCGCGCAGCAGCATGTACCAACTGCTGCGGACCCTGATCGACTGCGGCTGGGTGCGCACGGACACCACCGGATCCCTTTACGGCATCGGCATCCGCACCCTGCTCACGGGCACGAGTTACCTGGACGGCGACGCGCGGGTGTCCGCCATCCGCCCGTATCTGGACGAGGCGTCGGACGCCTTGGGGGAGACGATCCATTTGGCGCGGCTCGACGGCCCGCACGTGGTGTACCTCGCCACCCGTGAGTCGCACGAGTATCTGCGCACCATCAGCCGCGTCGGCCGCCGTGTTCCCGCGCACGCCGGAGCCCTGGGAAAGGCGCTGCTCGCGGAACGCCTGGACGGCGAACTTCCGCTCCCCGACGGCCTGTTGGAGTCCTGCACCCCGAGCACGCACACCGACCGCGCCGCGCTGATCGCCGACCTCGGCCGGGTGCGCGAGCGCGGCTACGCCATCGACCGCGAGGAAACGGTGACCGGCATCGCGGGCTTCGGCTTCGCCCTGCGGTATGACGTCCCGGCCGTCGACGCCATCAGCTGTTCGGTGCCCGTGGCCCGGCTCACCGACGAACACCAGAGCCGCGTCGTGGCCGTCATGCGAGAGATCCAGACGAAGATCGAAAGACTGCTGTCACCCGTTTCGGGCGCTCCCGACTGGCGCTGATCGCCTGCCGCCGTCCGGTGGGCGGCGGCAGAGCTCCGACTTGATAGGCAAGCGAAGACTTGCCTATGGTGGTGGTCATGTCGGACGATGTGTTCAAGGCGCTGGCCGACCCCACCCGTCGGTACATCCTCGACGGGCTGGTGGAACGGGACGGTCAGACCCTGTTCGAGATATGCGCGAGGCTGACGAACAAACACGGTCTCGGGCTGTCCCGACAGGCGATCAGCCAGCATCTGGCCGTGCTGGAAGCCGCCGGCCTGGTCCGTTCGCGACGCGAGGGCCGCTACAAGTTCCACGACCTGAACACCGAACCGCTTGAGCACATCGTGACCCGATGGCTCAGGCCCCAAGCACCGGAGCGCACCCCATGAGGATCCACCTGACCAGCGTTTTCGTCGATGACCAGGAGAAGGCCGCGCGCTTCTACACCGACGTGCTCGGCTTCGTGAAGAAGCATGACGTCCCCGTCGGCGAGGACCGCTGGCTGACCGTGGTCTCGCCGGAGGACCCGGACGGCACCGAACTGCTCCTCGAGCCCTCCGGCCATCCCGCGGTGCAGCCGTACAAGACGGCCCTGGTCGCGGACGGCATCCCGGTGACCTCCTTCGCCGTGGAGGACGTGAACGCCGAGTTCGGCCGGCTGCGCGGGCTCGGCGTTACCTTCACCCAGGAGCCGCTGGAGATGGGCCCCATCACCACCGCGGTGTTCGACGACACCTGCGGCAACCTCATCCAGATCCAGCAGGGCGGGTAACTCGGTGGCGTGCCGGGCCCGCACGGACGACCATGTCCCGCATGAGCGACCAACCCGAACGCTGGACCCAGGCCACCACCTACCCCGACATGTGGGCGGACCCGGAGGACGACCCCCGCAACAGCGACGGAGTCAGCCCGGACGGTGAGCTGGCGACCCTGCAGGACTTCCTGACGAGTTACCGCATGACCTTGAAGATGAAGTGCGAGGGCCTGGACCCGGAGCAACTGGCCCGGCGCTCGGTCCCGCCCTCGACGCTCTCGCTGCTCGGCCTGCTGCGGCACCTCGCCGAGGTGGAACGGGACTGGCGCAACTGGATCAGGGAGGGCGACCCCCTGCCGAAGCTGTACGGGAAGCGCGACGCGGATTTCCACGGCGCTGTCGGCGAGCAGGCCGTGGTCGATGCCGCGTACGCCGACCTGGCGCGCGAGCAGGCGGCACTGGACGAAGAACTGGCCGAACATCCCGACCTGGGCGAGCGCCTGGGGAAGGACGGCTTCGCGGTTCGCGAGCTGATGGTGCACAGGATCGAGGAGTACGCCCGTCACTGCGGGCAGGCCGACCTGTTGCGCGAGTGCATCGACGGCAGGGTGGGTCAGTGATGGATTTGCCCCTCTTGTAACTTTTCGCCCCATACGCCCGCTTACATCCGTTCTTGGCCCGGTCTCGCCTGCATGTGCCGCTCGGTGACAGCTGCTCGTCCTTGACGGTCGGCTACCGAGCTGTGTGCGCATTGTGCGAAGATCCGGAGACTGTTTGACAGCCGTTGCGGCATAGTCACAGTGGAAGTGCCAACGGCAACAGCCGCATGGCCAGGCGAACTTACCGGGTGGGAAGGGCGGGAGAATTGCGGTGGCGTCACAGCCATGGACTTCCGGCGTGCGTGCGGCCGGTGCAAGTGACTCTGCGGCGGCCCGTCAGTTGTCGCCGCCCTTGGTGCTGCTGGTCGAGGACGATCCCGGCGACGCACTCCTGGTCGAGGAGCTCGTCGCCGACAGCGCCCTGAAGATGCGGCTGCAGTGGGTGCGTTCCATGGCCGAGGCGCGCGAGTCACTGGCCGTGGAGGTCCCGGACTGCGTGCTGCTCGACCTGCATCTGCCGGACGCCCAGGGCCTCGAAGCCGTCTCCATGATCCGCTCCCGCGCGGAACAGGTCGCGATCGTCGTGCTCACGGGCCTCGCCGAGGAGGAGACCGGCTCCGCCGCCGTGGCCGCCGGAGCCCAGGACTACCTCGTCAAGGGCCGCGTCGAACCGGAGCTGTTCGGCCGGGCCGTGCGCTACGCGATCCAGCGCAAGCAGACCGAGCAGGCGGCCGTCGCCCTGCAGGCCAGCCAGATGCAGGCGCAGGAGAACGCCCGCCTGGAGCGCGGACTGCTGCCCAGGCCGCTCCTGAACAGCGCGGGCGTGGACGTCGTGGCCCGCTACCGCCCCGGCCGCGCCCAGGCTCTGCTGGGCGGCGACTTCTACGACATCGTCCAGGGCGCGGACGGCACCGTGCACACCCTCATAGGGGACGTCTCCGGCCATGGGCCCGACGAGGCCGCCCTCGGCGTGGCCCTGCGCATCGCCTGGCGCACCCTGGTGCTCAGCGGCGTCACCGGCGCCGAGCAGGTGGGCCGACTCGAGGAGATCATGCTGGCCGAGCGGGTGAAGCCGTACGTCTTCGCCACGCTGACGAGCCTCTCCGTGCCGGTCGGGGCGGCGCACGTGCACGTGACGCGCGCGGGTCACCCCGGGATGCTGCTGCGCAGCGCGGAGGGCGGGGTCGAGTGGGTGGAGACGCCCGGCGGTCCTGCCCTGGGCGTCGCACCCGGTCTCTCGCACTGGCCGGTCGAGCGAGTGGCCCTGCCCGCGGGATCGGCCCTGGTGCTGTTCACCGACGGCATTTTCGAGGGGCACATAGGAAACGGGCGCGAGCGGCTGGGCGAAGAAGGACTGCTGGGCCTGGCGCGTGAGCTGGGCGATTTGGCACCCGAGGCATTCGTCGACACGCTGATCCAGCGCGCCGAAGACCTCGCCGAGGAGCAGGGCGGCCTGGCCGACGACGTGGCCGTGGTGCACCTGCACTGGCACGGGGACAAGGAAGGCCCGACGAGATCAGTCGTCGAGGGCCGGTACAAGAGCAGCATCGGAGAACAGCGCCGTGGTTGAGACGACGAGCAGGACAAGGTTCGGCCGGCGGCTGACCGTACAGGGCTGGTTCCAGCTGGTGCTGGCCCTGATGGTGCTCCTGGTGGTGGTCGGCACCGTGATCGGCGCCCGCCTGCTGGGGCAGACCGCGGACGTGACCGACGAGCTGGTCGACCGCCTGCAGCCGGCCCGCACGCAGACCTACCGCCTGCAGGCCGCCCTGGTGAACCAGGAGACCGGCGTCCGGGGCTACGCCATCACCGCCGACCGGCAGTTCCTGCAGCCCTACACCCAGGGCAAGCGGGACGAGGCCCGCGCCGCCGCCGAACTCCGCAAGCTCCTCGCGGACCAGCCCCGACTCCTGGCGGACCTCAAGACGGTCCAGCGGGAGGCGGCGGACTGGCGGCGCGCCTACGCCCAACCTCTGGTGGACAACGTCACACCTGGCCGGCCACGCGCCGTCGCCGAGACGGACACCAAGCGCGGCAAGGAGGTCTTCGACCATATCCGCACCGCGTGGGCCACGCAGAACGCCGACCTGGCCGAGGCCGTCGACGACGGCAAGGACGAGCTGGACAGCTCGCGCACGGTGCGCACCGTGATCCTGGGCGCCATGGTCGTGGTCTTCGTGCTGGCCGGGATCATCCTGGCGTTCCTGGTGCGCGCGCTGGTGGCCCGGCCCCTGGACGCGCTGCGTGTCTCGTCCCGCCAGGTGGCGCGCGGCGACTTCGACCACGTCATCACGATCGACGGGCCTGCGGACCTCAGGGCGGTGGCCGCGGACGTCGAGGGCATGCGGCAGCAGATAGTGGAGGAACTGGGAGCCTCGCGCAGCCGGCGCGACGCGCTGACCCAGCAGGCGGCCGAACTGGACGCCCAGGCGGTGGAATTGCGCCGCTCCAACGCCGAACTGGAGCAGTTCGCCTACGTCGCCTCCCACGACCTGCAGGAGCCCCTGCGCAAGGTCGCCTCGTTCTGCCAGCTCCTCGAGAAGCGGTACGGGGACACGCTCGACGACCGCGGCAAGCAGTACATCGACTTCGCGGTCGACGGCGCCAAGCGCATGCAGGTCCTCATCAACGACCTGCTCACCTTCTCCCGCGTCGGGCGTCTCAACGACGCCAGTGTGCCCGTCGACCTCGGCCAGGTCCTCGGCAAGGCGCTGGCCAATCTGGAGACCTCCGTCCGTGACACCGGCGCGGTCGTCGAACGTCCCGACGATCTTCCCGAGATCGTCGGCGACCCGACGCTCCTGACGATGCTCTGGCAGAATCTCGTCGGCAACGCCGTCAAGTTCCACCACCCCGACCGCACCCCGCGCATCCGGATCACGTGCGAGGAGGACGAGGGCTCCGGCAACTGGAACTTCAGCGTCACCGACAACGGAATCGGCATCCCCGAGGAGTTCGCGGAGAAGGTCTTCGTGATCTTCCAGCGCCTGCACGGCCGGGACGCCTACGGAGGCACCGGCATCGGCCTGGCGCTGTGCAAGAAGATCGTCGAGCATCACGGCGGACACATCTGGATCGACAGCGGCCAGGCCGAGGGAACCCGCCTGTGCTTCACTCTGCCGTCCGACGCCGGGACCGACACCGACGCCGCCGATGACTCGGCCGAGAACACCGCCGAGAACGCCACCGAGAACACCGCACCCCGCAACGAGGAAAAGGCCCTGACATGAACACCCCTGATGCCGCGCCGATCGACGTGCTCCTCGTGGAGGACGACCCGGGCGACGAGCTGATGACGCGCGAGGCGTTCGAGGACAACAAGATCCGCAACAACCTGCACGTGGTCCGGGACGGCGAGGCGGCGCTCGACTTCCTCTACCGGCGCGGTGAGCACACGGCGGCGCCGCGTCCCGATCTGATCCTGCTCGACCTGAACCTGCCCAAGTACGACGGGCGCCAGGTCCTGGAGAAGATCAAGTCGGACCCGGACCTGCAGGACATCCCGGTGGTGGTGCTCACCACGTCGGCAGCGGAGGAGGACATCCTGCGCAGCTACAAACTGCACGCGAACGCCTACGTCACCAAGCCGGTCGACCTGGACCAGTTCATCGCCGCGGTACGGCAGATCGATGACTTCTTCGTCCAGGTGGTACGCCTGCCACGTCGCCAGTAGATTCCTCGTTCATGACTGAGAGCTCCCCCTCCTATCTCGCCACGACGGCGGACGCCTACGGGGCCATCGCCCCCCTCTACGACGAACTGGCCCGCGGCGCGCTCGACGCCTTCCCGCTGGATCGCGCGGTGCTCGCGGCGTTCGCCGAACTCGCGTCCGCCGGCGCCGGGCCGGTCGCCGAACTGGGCTGCGGCCCCGGGCGGACGACGGCCCACCTGAGGGACCTGGGCCTTGACGTCTTCGGCATCGACCTGTCGCCGGTGATGGTCGACCTCGCGCGCGAGAACCATCCGGACCTGAGGTTCGAGGTCGGCTCCATGGACGCCCTGGACCTGGCCGACGGCAAGCTGAGCGGCATCGTGTCCTGGTACTCGGTCATCCACACCCCGCCCAAGGACCTGCCTCCGTACTTCGCCGAGTTCCGGCGGGTCCTCGCCCCCGGCGGCCACCTCTTGCTCGGGTTCTTCGAGGCGGACGGCGGGCCGGTCACGGCGTTCGACCACAAGGTCACGACCGGCTACCGCTGGCCGGTGGACGGCCTCGCGGAACTGGCCCGCGAGGCCGGATTCGTGGAGATCGGACGGATGCTGCGCGAGCCGGGCGAGAACGAACGCTTCCGCCGCGGCCACCTCCTGATGCGCGCGGGCGACTAGGGCCCTAGGGCCCTGGCTCAGGCGCCGGCCAGGTGGCGGGGCGCGCGGCGCATGGACCACAAGGTCGGTCCGCCGCCCGGCAGTTGGACCTCGCCGAGCACCGTGAAGCCGAAGTGCTCGTAGACGGGCAGGTTCGAGGGCTTGGACGATTCCAGGTAGGCGGGCAGACCGTCCGCGTCGGCCTTGGCGAGGCCCGAGCGCAGTAGCGCGGCGCCCTGTCCCTGGCCCTGGGCGGCCGGGTCGGCGCCGACCACCGCCAGGTACCAGTGCGGCTCCTGGGGGCCGTGCGCGGCGGCGGCCGCCGCGGCCTCCTGGAACAACGCGGCCCGGTCGCCCAGGATCTCCACGAGCTCCTGGATCGTCTCCGCGTCGGGAACGGCCTTGTCCTGCGCGCCCGGCGGCACCCAGTACGCGGCCGCCGACGCGGTGTGCTCGCAGACGCCGTGGTGGACGTACTGGCGGGTGAAGAGCGTCGAGAAATAGCGGCCGAGCCCCGTCTCGCGCGTGGCGTCGTCGGGGAAGAACCAGCGCATCATCGGGTCGTCGTCGAAGGCGCGGGCCAGGGTCCCGCCGATTCGCGAAGCATCGTCGATGGTGGCCGTCTTGGGCGTAGTCGTCATTGACATACGGGTCATTCTCCACCCGATGATCTTGGACTGCCGAGCCGGGTCCGACGCGAAAATCAACTCGCTCCCGCCGCGCCCCGAACCTATCCTCGGCGAAGCGGGACCGCGCGGTCCCGCAGGTTGCGGCGCCGTGGCAGAGCGGCCCAATGCGATCGGCGTGCGGGAAGCCCCCCGCACGCCGACTGAGGGGAGCCGGGCGGGCCTTGCCTCTCCTCCTCCGCGGGTTCGAATCCCGCCGGTGTCGCAGCCGACCCGTGTCAGAGCCGCACGTCCGCCTCCGCTGACTGGAGTTCGCATGAGCACGCCCGTCCCCGCCGCCGTGGTGTTCGTCGGACCGGAGGAGACCGCGGCCGTCGGGCGGGGGCAGATCAGCGTCCTGTGGTCGCTCGGCGAACAGGGCAGGGATCTGGACGCCGCCGTCGTCCGGCTGGCCCCGGGCGCGAGCCTCGGCGACCACATGGAGGAGTACGGGGTCCTGTTCGGTGTCCTGTCCGGTACGGGTGAACTCCGCACGCCTGGCCACTCCTGGCCGCTCGCACCGGGCGCCCTGGCCTGGCTCCCCGCGAGCCACATCCGGTGCGTGGACGCGGGGGAGCAGGGGCTCGTCTACACGACCTCCCATCGCCGGCGCCCGGTGCTCGGTGTGGGTCCGGACGGTGTCTCCGACGCGGGTGAGCCGGTCTGCCTGCTCGGCCGCGTCTGCCCCGGCTGCGGCCGCCTCGCCACCGAGGGTGACGCCCGGTACTGCGCCCGCTGCGGCACGCCGTTGGCGGACTGACCGATGCCGCAAGCGAAGGCAGGCCGGCCGGAACAGCCCGGTGCGCACGACGTCCTGGCCGGTGACCACCGCTCCGCGCACCTCCTCGCCGAGAACGTGCACTGCGTCCTCGGGGACCGCATGGTGCTGCGCGATGTCTCCCTGAAGGTCTCCCGCGGCGAGCGCGTGGGCCTGATCGGCGAGAACGGCCGGGGCAAGTCGACGTTGCTGCGCGCCCTCGCCGGTGACCTGGTGCCGCAGCGCGGCCAGGTCGTCCGTGCGGTCGCGGGCCAAGTGGGATTCCTGCCGCAGCAGCCCGGCTTCCCGGCGGGGGCGACCATCGAGACCGTCGTCGCGCGGGCGACCGCCGAGTTCGCCGAGATGGCCGAACGGATGCGGGCCGCCGAGGAGTTGATGTCGTCCGGCACGGAGGACCTGAGCGAGGTGCTCGGCGACTACGGCCGCCTCCAGGACGAGTTCGCCCGACGCGGCGGCTGGGAACTCGACGCCCGCGTCGGCGAGGTCCTCGATGTCTTCGGCCTCGGCGGCCTGGACCGGCGTCGGCCCACCGAGACACTGTCGGGAGGCGAGCGATCCCGCCTGACGCTCGCCGAACTGGTCCTCGCCGAACCCGCCGGGCTGCTCCTCGACGAGCCGACCAACCACCTCGACGACCGAGCGGTGGACTGGCTCGTCCAGTGGCTGGTCCAGTACCAGGGGCCGTGCCTCATCGCGTCGCACGACCGCCTGTTGCTCGACACCGCCGTCACCGCCATCGTCGACCTGGACGGCTTCCGCGGCTCCACCATCCGCTACGGCGGCGGTTACCGCGACTATCTCGACGAACGGGCTGCGGCCCAGGCGCGCTGGTGGCAGCAGTACCGCGACTGGCGCCAGGAACTGGCCGAGGCGCGCCGCCGCCTCGACAGGGCGGGCCGGACCGGCCGCACCTTCGGCGCGATGCGGGACAGCGACAAGCTGTCGTACAACCTTGCCGGAGGCGGCGCCCAGGCCGCCGCGTCCCGTGCCACCCGCGCGGCCCGGCAGCAACTGGGGCGGCTCCTCGACGAGGAAGTGCGACGCCCGCCCGAGCCGCTGGCCTTCAGGCCACCTTTCCCGGAGACAGGTCAGGCCCCGGATCAGGCCTCGGAGACCAAAGGTGTGCTGTTGCGGGCCGAGGGCCTGGTCGTCGGCGATGTGGTGCGGGGCGTGGACCTGGAGCTCGCTCGCGGTGCGCTGCATGTGATCACCGGAGCCAACGGCGCGGGCAAGACCACCCTCCTGACCGTCCTGGCAGGCCTACGGGAGCCCGACGCCGGGGCGGTGGTCCGTGAACCGGGGCTGCGCGTCGGCTACTTGCCGCAGGAGAGTGACTTCGCCCAGGAGCAGCGCGGCGTGCTGGCCACCTTCGCCGCCCACCGCGCGGCTCATGTCGAGGACGCGGAGAAGGAGTTGACCCGGTTCGGGCTGTTCGCGGCCTCGGATTTCGATGTCCCGGTCAACCGGCTCTCCGTGGGCCAGCTGCGACGCCTCGAACTCGCGCTGCTGTTCTCGCGGCAGCCTCATCTCCTGCTGCTCGACGAGCCGACCAACCACCTCAGCCTGGCGCTGGTCGAGCAACTCCAGCTGGCCGTCGAGGAGTTCACCGGACCGGTCGTGATGGTCACCCATGACCGGGCTTTGCGCGAACGTCATCGGGGCAGCCTGCTGGAGCTGTCCGGGGGGCGGCTGGTCGAGCAGGCCTGACGGGGGCCGGCCCGGCGCCTCCCTCAGAAGGGTCAGTTGTCCACGTCTCCGTACGTCGTGCCGACCTTGAGCCCGTCGATCCAGTTGATGACACGCTTGTCCTCGACCTCGGAGCCGTACGAACCGAACCGGGTGTCGTTGCCCAGGTCGTCCCAGGTGCGGCCGGAGAACTCGGCGACCTTGGTGCCGTTGTAGAAGGCCGACACCCACCCGGCGGAGGCGTCGGAGGAGGTGTGGATGCCGAGCACGATGCGCTTGTACGTGCTGGTGGTGACGGGAGTGGACCACTTCAGCGTCCACTTCTCGCCGGTCTCGATGTGGAACAGCTTGAGCGCGCCGCCCTCGACCTTCATCAACACCGGGTAGTTCTGCTGGTGTTGCTCGTTGGTGCCGTACGACTTCCACTGGAAGATCGTGCCCGCGTCCGGGGTGTTGGTGGAGGTGTCCCAGCCGATCCAGTACGTCGAGTTGTTCTTGAAGGTGTACCGCGATCCGCCGACGCTGATCCCGTGCGCCTCGCACCGTTCCAGGCCGAGCGGCTTGTTGAACTTGAAGACCTGCCCGCGGCCGTCGCTGTTGTCCTGCGCGGTGACGCTGCCGGGCGAC
Source organism: Streptomyces sp. NPDC050439 (assembly GCF_040655335.1). NCBI lineage: Bacteria > Bacillati > Actinomycetota > Actinomycetes > Kitasatosporales > Streptomycetaceae > Streptomyces > Streptomyces sp. NPDC050439. The sequence continues at coordinate 84,663 of NZ_JBFAJT010000002.1, read as the reverse complement.
TCGCACAAGGTCGAGGAGAAGACACCGGTCCCACCGGATGCGTCGCCGTCCCAGATGACGGAGGCGTCGGCGGGCGCCGCGGTGAACAGGACCAGTGAGGAGGCGGCGGCCGTGAGCGTGCCGGTTCGCTTGCGCATGGGAGCTCCTTGCGAGTGGGGGGAGGGGCTCGCGTGGTAAGCGGTTTCTAGCACGGCCGTGTCCGAACACTCAAGGGCATGGCGGCAGTTGGGAGAGGTGATCAGCCCAGGACGAGCGGCAGTCTTCCGTCCAGCTCACCCAGGTCCGCCCTCTGCGCCTCAGTCGGGGCGCGCCGCCCGGTGCCGATCAGCAGCGCGTCCGTGTCGGAGAACGATGCGGGGAAGGCGGCGCCGGCGATCTGCTCCAGCATCTCGCGGCTCCGGGCGAGCCCTTCGGCGGGCGGCCGGGCCACGTTCGGGAGGTCGGCGACCAGGTCGAGGTGGTGGAGGGTCCATTCCATGACGTACGTGGTGAGGTAGTCGGCCGTGGTGAGGACCTCGTCGCGCGTGCTCACCCGGGCCTCTGGGTCGGCGAGCGCGGCGGCGCGGCCGGCGGCCGAACCCACGTCGTCGAGGTGGAACTTGAGGAGCCAGGGCTCCTCGTACGCGGCGGCAAGGCGGACGGTCAGCGCGTCGAGCGGGTCCTCGCCGGTCGGCGGCGTCGCGGAGACGTCCCAGTAGGTCAACGCGTCGCGGGTCGGCTCTCCTTCGGCGGGGGTCACCAGGGTGATCAGGACGTCCTGGGCGTCGACGACCAGATGGCACACCAGGTCACGCACGAGCCAGCCCGTGCAGCCGGACGGCCGCGCGAAGGCCTCGTCGGGGAGTTCGGCGACCGCCGTGCGCAAGGCCGTCCATGAGCGCGAGAAGAGATCCACGGCGTCAAGGTAGTGCGGCGCGGCGAAGGGGGACAAGGCTGCCATGCGGGCCCATGGAGGGTCCGCCCGCGCTTTCCTTGCCCTCCTTCGCGGCGGAGGGCCGACCCGGCGCGGCTAGCTCAGCGGGGTGGCCCGGATCGCGGAGATGTCGAACTGCAGGCGGACCTTCTCGCTCACCATGGCGCCACCTGTCTCCAGACGCTGGTTGTAGACGAGGCCCCAGTCGGTGCGGTCGATGGTGGTGGTGCCGTCGAAGCCGGCCCGCTCGAAGCCGAAGGGGTCCACGACCGAACCGAGGTAGTCGAGCTGCAGCTCGACGGGCCGGGCGACACCGCGGATGGTCAGGTCCCCGGCCATCCGGAAGGTCTCCCCGCCCTCATGGACCGTGGAGGTGCTGCGGAACGACATCTCCGGGTGGCGGCGCGCGTCGAAGAAGTCGCCGCCCACCAGGTGCGCGTCCCGCTGCTCCACGCCCGTGTCGACGCTGCCGACCCGGATGACGATCTCGGCCCGCGACTCGGAGGGCCGGGCGCCGTCGAAGTACAGCGTGCTGTCGTAGTCACCGAAGGCGCCTCGCACCGTCGTCACCATCGCGTGCCGCACGGAGAACCCGATGCGGCTGTGCGGGCGGTCGATGGTCCACTCCCCGGTCAGTGCGCGCAGCGCCGGGTCGAGAGCGGCGCCGGAGGATGCCGAGAAGGGCGTACTGGGGCCGACCGCCGGCATCGGCTCGAGGGTCGGGGTCTGGCGACGGCTGAAGATACCCATGATGTCGCGTCGTCTCCTTCGGAATTGATCACTCCGTGTTATCACGCCGAGGGGAAAGGCCACTCAGCGAGATGGGAGGTCTCGTCCGGGTTCGGCGCCACGGACCGGAAAGATGCACAAGATCGACACGGATGTGGATGCACGAATGGGTGGTCCGGCATCACACACCGTCACATGATGTCCGAATGGTCGGCGAGGCGGGGATTGTTCGGCCGTTCCGCGGCGCCGGCGCCGAAGCTGTCATCGGCATTCGGAAGGTGCATACTTGAAATAATTCTGAGGGTCGGAGGCGCAATGATCGCACTCGGAATCATCCTGCTCATCATCGGTCTAGTGGCAGGCATCTCCATCCTGTGGACCATCGGTGTCATTCTCCTCGTCATCGGTGTGGTCCTGTGGATTCTCGGATCTGTCGGCCACGCGGTGGGCGGGCGAAAGCATTACTGGTAGGCGCATCCTCGATGTGCCCCGCGGGCCCCATGGCCCGAAGTGCGCATGCGGACGGCTCCTCCGGGTAGCAGGCTGAACTCGATCAACCTGTTGGACGGAATGGAGTCGGTGCATGGCCGGCAAGGGCGGAGGGCAGCGGACGCAGTCCGCGGCCCAGGGGTGGTTGGACCGTGTGCACCAGTGGTGGCGGAGGGCCCTGGACACACCGGGCTATGAACGCCACACCCTGCTCCTCGTCCTGAAGAGCACCCTGGCCGCGACGCTCTCCTGGGTGGTCTCCTACTACCTGCTCGACGCGCCGTCACCGGCGTTCGCGCCGTTCTCCGCGGTGCTGATCATGCAGGTGACGGTGTACCAGTCCCTGCTGCAGTCGTTGCGCTACCTCGGCGCGGTGGCCGTCGGTGTGGCCATGGTGGCCGCCCTGGGATTCCTGGGCGGCCCCGACCTGCTGACGTTCGTGCTGGTCGCGCTGGTGGGCCTGTCCATCGGACGCTGGCCCGCGCTCGGCGCGCAAGGTTCACAGGTCGCCACTGCGGCCTTTTTCGCCTTCTCCACGTATGCCGCCGCCACGTCCGCCACGCAGAAGATCACCCAGCTCGGGGAGATCATCCTGCTTGTCCTCATCGGCTGCGGGATCGGCGTCGTCGTCAACGTCACGGTGGCCCCGCCGATGCGCTACCGCAGTGCCGAGTACGGGATCCGAACGCTGTCCTCCGCTCTGTACGAGCTGGTGAGCGACATGTATCCGGCGCTGCGCGAGGGCGAGGTGGACGAGGAGCGCTGCAGTCAGTGGCGCCGACGGGCCGAGCAGACCGGTGGACAGATCACACAGGCCAAGGAAGGGCTGCGTACGGCGGAGGAGAGCCTCTACTTCAACCCCCGGCGTCTGTTGCGCAGGCATCGGGGCCGCGCCTCGTTCGAGGGGTACGGCGCGGTGCTCGGAGCCCTCGAACGCTCGCTGTACCAAGTGGCGTCACTGACGCGCGGCCTGCACCAGTGGCAGGAGGACGACGAGGGCCGGCACGACGACGGGGCCTTTCTCGACGACTACGCCGGCTTCCTCGAATCCCTCGCGAAGATCGGCGAGGTCCTTTCCCAGCTGGACGAGGACTCTCTGACGGAGCAGGCCAAGCAGCTGTGCCGGCTCGCCGACGAGGCCCAGGAGGCCTGCCGGAAGGTGCGGGACGGAGCGAGCCGGGCCGGCCTTCCGCTGGCCGACCCGGCTCGTCCGTACGGGGTCCTCGTCGTGGAGTCCACCCGTCTGATGGAGGAGTTCCAGTACGCCTGTGACGTGCTTCAGCGGTACGTCGACCAGGGCGACCGGGAGACGTGACCGGACCCTTCGCGCACCGCAGCCCCTGCGGTCAGTGGTGGCCGTGGGCGCTGGAGGAGGCGCCGCCGAAGAGCCGCGCGACGGCGCGGAAGGGCAGGGTGACCACCGTGGCGATGGCTCCACCGATGGATCGAAGAACATCTGCAATGGCCTTCAGCATGAGGGACCTCCAAAGAACGTCTTTACTTGCTCGTCTTGCCGTTGTGTCGAGCTTCTTGCTGGCCGCCAGATCATTAACTGCCGTACGGCTTGTTCTTCACCGGTTGCCCTGCGAATGGCGACGAAAACATGGGCCGCTTTCCACGAGGTCCGCATGCCGCGAAGGGTCCGTTCTGCAGAACGCGCTTGATTAGGGTTGATCCAATCGGGAACGCCTCCAGGGATACACCCGCCCCCGGCACCGAAGAATGGAGCACCCCATGCGCGCGCTGTCCCTGGTATGCACGCTGAATTCCTCGCCCACCGCATCCAGCAGCCACACCCTGTCCGATCAGGTCATGGCCGAATTCGACAAGCTGGGGGTCGAGGTGGAGACGGTCCGGGTGGCCGACCACGACATCCACCCCGGCATCTCGGCCGACCTGGGCAACGGCGACGGCTGGCCGGCCCTGCGCGAGAAGGTGCTGGCCGCCGACATCGTGCTCCTGGCCACGCCGATCTGGCTCGGCCACCCGTCGAGTGTCTGCCAGCGCGTCCTGGAGCGGCTGAACGCCGACATGTCGGAGACCGGCGACGACGGCCGGCCCCTTATGTACGGGAAGGTCGCGGCGGTGGCCGTGGTCGGCAACGAGGACGGCGCCCACAAGGTGAGCGCGGACGTCTTCCAGGGCTTCAACGACCTCGGCTTCTCGCTGGCGCCGTACGCCGTCACCTACTGGGTGGGCGAGGCGAAGCAGGGCACCGACTATCAGGATCTGGACGAGACCCCCGAGTCCGTCGCCTCCGCCACACACGCCCTCGCCGTCAACGCCTTCCACCTGGCCGAGCTCCTCGCCGGCAAGCCCTACCCGGCGCCCTGACACCCCCTCACCGGGCGGCCCCGGCCGGAGCGGGGCGAAGCGGACCAGGCGGCGGAAGGACGTGAGATGAGCACGAAGGCGGGCGCCGACAGATGGACGTGACTGCTGCGGACATCGGATACGCCTGCATGGGCATCGGCGCGCTGCTCGCAGCCGTGCTGCCCCGCCTGGTGGCGCGGCAACCCATGTCGATGCCGATGGTCTTCCTCGCCGTCGGCTTCCTCGTCTATCTGCTGCCGACCGGGCTGCCCGACCTCGACCCCTACGAGCACCGGGCCTGGCTGGAGCACCTCACCGAGGTGTGCGTCATCGTGGCCCTGATGGGCGCGGGACTCGCGATCAACCGGCCGTTCGGCCGCCGGTCCTGGTCCACCGCGTGGCGTCTCATCGGCATCACCATGCCGCTGACCGTCGTGGTCACCGCGCTCGTCGCCTGGGGCCTGGTGGACTGGCCGCCGGCCGTCGCGCTGCTCCTGGGCGCGATCCTCGCCCCCACCGACCCGGTGCTCGCGGCGGAGGTACGGGTCGGTGAGCCGACCGACGCCGAGAACGACGAGGACGAGGTGCGTTTCGCCCTCACCGGAGAAGCGGGCCTCAACGACGGCCTCGCCTTTCCGCTGGTCATGGCCGCCCTCGCGATGTTCGCCGCCTCACAGACGGGCTGGTCCGGTGAGTGGGTGGGCCACTGGCTGTGGAGCGACGTGATCGTACGCGTCACGGTCGGTGTGGCGGTGGGTCTGCTGGTCGGCCGGCTGCTGGGGTGGATGTTCTTCCGGGCCGGCTGGGAAGCGCTGCGGCTGTCCGAGCACCGGGAGGGATTCGTTGCGCTGGCGGCGACCTTCATCTCGTACGGCCTCACGGAAGTACTGCACGGCTACGGATTCCTCGCGGTGTTCACGACGGCCTGCGCGATCCGGGCCGCCGAGCGCGCCCACGGCTACCAAGTGGTGATGCACACCTTCATGGAGCAGGTGGAGCGGCTCCTCACGGCCGGTGTGCTGCTCCTCATCGGAGGGTTCATCGCCTGCGGCGGGCTCTCGGCGCTCACCTGGGGCAGCGCGGTGACGGCCCTCCTGGTGCTGCTCGTGATCCGTCCGCTCACCGGCTGGATCGGCCAGCTGCGGGGACGCACGACCCCCAAGGAGCGTGTGGTGACCTCCTTCTTCGGCATCCGGGGGATCGGCTCCGTCTTCTACCTCGCCTACGCGCTGGGGGAGGGCGATCTCCAGGCGTATCAGGAGGAATTGTGGGCGGTGGTGACGTTCGTCGTCCTGCTGTCGGTGGTGCTGCACGGAACCGCGGCCTCGCCCGTGCTCAGGCGCCTGGACAAGGTCGGCTCCCGCAACCGATGACAGGGCGACGAGGAAGCGGGGCCTATCCCTCCGGCCCAGGGGCACTCGGTTGGTGACAGGACGCCAACAAAGGGGAAATCGTGGAGATTTCGGGTCTCATCAGTGCTGTGGTGATCGGAATCATCATCGGGATACTGGGGCGGCTGGTCGTTCCCGGGCGCCAGCGCATCGGCATCCTCTGGACACTGGTCGTCGGCATCGTGGCGGCGTTGATCGGCACGGCGGTCGCGGCGGGTCTGGGCGTGGCGAACACCGACGGCGTGGACTGGGTCGAGTGGCTCATCCAGATCGGTCTGGCGGCGCTGGGCGTCGCCGCGCTGAGCAGGGTGAAGCTGCGCTAGCGACGGCAGGCAGGCAGGCAGGACAGGAAGCAGGCCGGGGGGCTTCCCCCGGCCCGGTCAGACCTCGACGCCTGCTGCCTCCCAGGGGCTGGGTCCGGTGCCGTCGAGCCAGGCCCGCAGGTCGTCGCCGTTCACGCACACGATGCCGCACTGCTGCGCGTACTCCAGGGCGGGAGCCGTGAAGTCGCTCGTCGTGACGAGCGCCGCTATGTCGGCCTCGTGGACGGTGAAGCACGTCCCGCCGAATCGCTGCAGGTCCTGCGAGCCGACCTTGTTGTCGTCGCCGTAGCGCTTGCACTGGATGACGACACGGAGTCCGTCAGGGGTGATGGCCAGGACATCGGCGCCCAAGTCGCAGGCGCCGCCGACCACTTCCACCTCGCGGCAGTCGTCACGGGCGCACAGCTCGGCTATGGCCTCCTCGAAGCCGTCGGGATCGAGTTCGGTGAAGTCGTCCGGAGCGTCGAGGACGACGGTGGCCTCTTCCCCGTCCAACACCTCTGTCAACGAGCCGGGTTGGGGCACGTCGAGCGGGATCTCCCGCTCCGGCGGGCCCGCCGGTATCGCCTCGGACTGCGCCCCGCCGTAGGCGGCCGTGGCGTCGAGGCTCTCGGAGGCCCGCTCGGCCGCCTCCTCCAGTGCCTCGGCCGCGCGGCGCGCGTATCTCGCCGCGGAGAAGCGCCGCCACCTGGAGCGGCACAGGTGCGCGGCCGCGACGGCCACCACGATGATCGAGCCCGCCCACAGCGGACGGCTTTCGACGATGTCCGCCGCTGTGCGGACCACGAACGCCAGGACGCACAGGATGATCGCGAGCAGGACGAAGAACAGGGCGGTCGCCCGCAGATTGAAGCGCCGCTCACGGTCGACACGTCGAACCGGGCGCGTGGGTACGGTCATTGTTCTCCCTCACGGAGGACGACAACGAAGATCACTCGTCTCCGTGTGCCCAAGATCAACGACCTGAAGATCCCTCCATGCCACGCCTGTGGGTGCGCTCCGCGTGCCGCCCGCCGGAGTCGCTCCTACGCTGGTGTCCTCGGGGCTGTCACGGAGGTACCGCATGCCCCGACCCGTCTGGTCAGGCGCGATCTCGTTCGGCCTGGTCACGATCCCGATCAAGGTGCTGCCCGCCACCGAGAACCACAGCATCAGCTTCCACCAGTACCACCTGGAGGACATGGGCCGGGTCCGTACGCGGAAGATCTGTGACCTCGACGGCAAGCAGCTCACGAACGCCGAGATCGGCAAGGGCTACGAGGTCAGCAAGGACACGATCGTCGAGGTCACCGACGACGAGCTCGACGAGATGCCGCTCCCGACCGCGAAGGCGATCGAGATCGCCGGCTTCGTGCCCTATGAGTCGATCGATCCGATCAGGATCGGCGAGGGGTACTACCTGCAGGCCGACGGGCAGGTCGCGAACAAGCCCTACACGCTCCTGCGCAAGGCCCTGGAGCGCAACAGCAAGGCCGCAGTCGCCAAGTTCGCCTGGCACGGACGTGAGCGCCTCGGCCTGCTGCGCGTGCAGGACGACGTGATCCTGCTGCACGCCATGAAGTGGGACGACGAGGTCCGCAGCCCCCAGGAGCTTGCCCCCAAGGCGATGGACCTGGACGACGACGAGATCGAGCGGGCGATCCTCCTCATCGACTCCATGACCACGGACGGCATCGCGGGCCAGGACTGGGCCACCGACCGCTACACCGAGGCCCTTGAGCAGGTCATCGAGGCGAAGGCAGACGGAAAGAAGCCGCCCAAGCCGGACGAGGAGGAAGCGTCGGGCGGGCAGGTCCTCGACCTGATGGCCGCGCTCCAGGAGTCCGTGCAGAAGGCTCGGTCGTCCCGGGGCGAGACCGGCAAGGACGCCACTGTCCACGAGATGCCCAAGAAGAAGACGGCGGCAGCCAAGAAGGCCGCGAAGAAGTCGACGGCCAAGTCCTCGTCGGCCAAGACCGCGGCGGCGAAGAAGACCGCCGGCAAGAAGACGGCGAGCACGAAGGCGACCGCCAAGAAGACCACCGCAAAGAAGACCACCGCAAAGAAGACGTCCGCCAAGAAAGCGACCGCCGCCCAGAAGCCTGCCGCGCGAAAGCCGAGGCGCACCGCCTGAGCCGCGGGCCCCGCCGGTCCGCCGGTCCGCGGAGCCGCGGCGGTCAGTGGCCCGACGGTGCCAGATGCGCGCGCTCACCCTGCGGGCCGAACAGGGCGAGCAGCTCCGCCGGCCGGCTGTCGGCACTGCCGATCCAGTGCGGTACGCGGGTGTCGAACTCCGCGGCCTCACCCTCGCCGAGCTGGAACTCCTGCTCGCCGAGGATGAATCTGACGCTGCCGTTGAGGACGTAGAACCACTCGTACCCCTCGTGGGTCTGGAGGCTCGAAGTGGGCGCCCGGCCGGCGGGCGGGTAGATCACCTTGTACGCCTGGATGCCCCCGGCCCGCCTGGTCAGCGGCACCATCACCAGGCCGGAGTGCCTGACCGGCCGCAGATGGACGCGGGGATCGCCGGTGGGCGGCGCCGCGACGAGATCGTCGAGCGGGACGCCGTGCGCCCGCGCCAGGGGCAGCAACTGTTCCAGCGTGGGGCGCAGCCTGCCGTTCTCCAGGCGGGAGAGGGTGCTCGCCGTGAGGCCGGTCTCGTCCGCCAGCGCCGCCAGGGTGGCGCCCCGGGCCTGGCGCAGGGCCCGCAGCCGCGGCCCCACCCCGGCCAGGACGTCTTCCGCGGTGTTGCTCCCGTTGTCCGTGGTGTCCATGCCCCGATCATGCGGATCCGCAACTTTTCTTGCAAGGGGGGAACGGCCCTATCGATGCTGTCGGTACACCACCGACAAAGGAGTACCGCGATGGATTCCACCGAAGACCGCCGGGCCATGACGGACACAGCCGCCGGGGGCGACCAGGACCAAGGCGCGGCGGACGAGAGCGCCGCACTGTTCTGGGAGCGGCACTACCGCTCCCGGCGCCCCGGGGCCGCACGCGTCAACCCGCTGCTCGCCGAGACCGTCTCACCGCTGAACCCCGGCGTCGCCCTGGACCTGGGCTGCGGCGCGGGCGGGGACGCCATCTGGCTTGCCCGGCAGGGCTGGCAGGTCACCGCCGTGGACATCTCCACCACCGCCGTCGAACGAGTACGGGAACGCGCCAGGGAGCTCGGCATCGCGGACCGGGTCACCGCCGAACGGCACGACCTGGCCGAGAGCTTCCCGGCCGGGCGGTTCGACCTCGTCTCCGCCCAGTACTTCCACACCCCGCTCCAGCTGCCCCGCGCCCGGGTCCTGCGCACCGCCGCGCGGGCCCTGCGGCCAGGCGGGCTCCTGCTGATCGTCGATCACGGCTCCACCGCGCCCTGGTCCTGGAACCAGGACCCCGACATCCACCACCCCACCCCTGGCGAGATCGCCGCCGAACTGGATCTCGACCCGGCGCGCTGGTCCGTCCTGCGCGCCGACATGCCCGAGCGCCGGGCCACCGGACCGGCCGGTGAGAGCGCCACCGTCATCGACAACGTGCTGCTCGTACAGCACGCCCCCGTACAGCACGCCGGAACGGAGTGACCCGATGTCCGGAAACGAGAAGGACACCCTGCGAGGCTTCCTCGACCAGCTGCGGAACTCGGTCGCGGACAAGGTCGCGGGTGTGCCGGAGCCGCAGGTGCGAGCGGCCATGGTGCCCTCGGGCACCAGTCTTCTCGGGCTGCTCAAGCACCTGGCGTGTGTCGAACGCTTCTACTTCCTCGGCCAGGATGCCGACGACTGGCCCGCGACCCTGCGGCCGACGGCCCAGGACACCGTCGACGGCCTGCTCGCCGACTACCGGGAGACGGCCGAGCGGGCGAACCAGGTCATCGACGCCTGCCCGGACCTACGGGAGCCCGCCCCACGAGCCCCGCGCCGAGGGGCGGCGCCGTCCATGCGCTGGGTCCTGGTGCACATGATCGAGGAGACCGGCAGACACGCCGGTCACGCCGACATCCTCCGCGAACAGATCGACGGGTCCACAGGCCGCTGAACGCGCTCAGCCCGTGACCCGCCGATCAATCGCCCGCGACCGACCTCAGACCGGTTCGGGATGAGGTTCCGGTTGCTGTGCCGGCACGGCCTTCGGCTCCCACAGCTTGGTGGTCCGCACGTAACCCTGGACCACCGAGATCATCGCCAGGACGAGCAGCGGACCGAATATCCACGGGTGCTCGGCCATCTGCATCGGCAGATAGCGGTAGGACACCAGGAGCAGCGCGAATATCGTCGTGCCGTAGGCGACGAGCTGGATTCCCGCCCGGTCCCAGCCACGGGCGAGCGAGCGCAGCGCCGCGTCGATCGTGAACGCGAACACCACGCCGGCGATGATGTCCACGCCGTAGTGGTAGCCGAATCCAAGGGTCGCGCCGAGCGTGGCGAGCAGCCAGAAGACGCCCGCGTAGCGCAGCGCCCGTGGGCCCTGGCGGGAATGGATGAAGATCGTGGTCGCCCACGCGGTGTGCAGACTGGGCATGCAGTTGCGCGGGGTGATCTCGTCGAACGGCATCGATTCGGGGGTGGCGATCGGCGGCGGCGTGTGCGGCCACAGGTTGGCCAGAGCCCATTGCTCGCCACCGGTGCCGAAGGCCCCGTCGCCGTAGGTGAAGATCGGTCCGACCACCGGGAAGATCATGTAGATGGCCGGTCCGAGCAGGCCGATGACCAGGAACGTACGCACCAGGTGGTGGGCCGGGAAGCGGCGCTCGACCGACACGTTGCGCAGTTGGTACAGCGCGACGATGACCGCGGCCACCGCGAGCTGGATATAGACGTAGTCGAGCACGTGGGCGCCGACGGACCCGGTGGCCGAGACCATCCGGCCCACCAGCCACGACGGGTTGCCCAGTGCGTGGTCCGCGGTGGCCACGTACTGGTCGAGCACCGCAGGGCGGGTCTTCGACGTGATGAGCAGCCAGGTGTCGCCCGTCTTGCGGCCGGCCACGAGGAGCAGGCTGAGACCGATGCCCTTCAGCAGCAGGACACGTTCCTGTCCGGTGCGGCGCGTGAAAGCGATGACCGCACAGCCCAGGATCACCCACAACGCGCCGTTGCCGAACATCATCTTGGCGTCGACTGCCCATCGCACCAGGAAGAAGACGACATCGATGCCGACCGCGACACCCAGCGCGATGAATCGCTGACGCCAGGTGAACACCACCATCATCAACGCCATGCCCGCGTACAGCAGGGGCCCTGACTTGGGGGCGAAGATCACCTCGCGCGCCTGGTTGGTGATCGGCCCGGCCACGCCGTAATGGCGCGCGGCGATCTCCAGCGCGACGAGGAACCCGAGGGCCACCACGGCCGCCGCGGTCCACGCCATCGCGCGGGGTCGGCGCCATGCCGCGAGCACTGCCCTGTAATCGATGCGCGAAGAGCTTCGCGAGTCTCTAGATATCAATTGTTTTGGCCGATTTGTTAGTTGCGGGTAATAACTCACTCTTCGTGCTGAATGGCGTTGTTTCCTGGTGAAGTATGGGCGATCAGGGCACTCGTCGTGAGTTCGATCATGTTAGCGGAGCAGTGCGGAAGAGGGGACAGAAGAGTTTGCCCGCTCTTCGACTCGGCCTTCAACATCCGCCTCCAGAAGGCTACTTCTTGGTCTATACCAACAACCGCTGCCCCAGTATCCTCATGCGTGCCGGTGGCACACCACCCCCCACCCAGGTTGCGTGCTGGCGCGGGCGAACACCCTCGAACTCTGCCCTCAGCAGCCGGGTGACCTCCCCCTTCGCCGCCTCCAGGAGGATCACGGTGAAAGTTCGCACCAGAAGCTCGGCGATCATCGGCACCCTCTGCCTCGTCGCCTCCCTCGCCTTGGCCGACGCATCCGCCGACGAGCCCACCCCACCACAGGCCCCCACGGTCGCACTCAAGAAAGTGACCACGGCCACGAACCCGACCGCGGGCACCGCCGGTCCCGGCGGCACGGTCTGGCTGGCCGAACGCGCGGGCACCGTAAGGATCTTGGACCACAAGGGGCTCGGAAAGCCCGTCCTCGACATATCCAAGGAAACGACCACCGACGGCGAACGCGGCCTGCTGGGCATCGCGTTCGACAAGAAGTTCGCGCACTTCTACATCTCGTACACGAACCTCGAAGGCACCAGCACGGTGGACGAGTTCGCCGTACGGCACGGCAAGATCCGGACCGACACCCGACGCGCCGTCCTCACGCAGCCACAGCCCTACCCGAACCACAACGGCGGCGACATCAAGATCGGACCCGACGGCTACCTGTACATCGCGTTCGGCGACGGCGGCGCGGGCGGCGACCCGCACGGCAACGGCCAGAACCTCGACACCCTGCTCGGCAAGGTGCTGCGCATCGACCCCAGAGGAGGTGAGCCGTACGCGATCCCGCGGGACAACCCGTTCGTCGGCGACCCGAAGGCGAGGGACGAGATCTGGGCGTACGGGCTGCGCAACCCATGGCGGTTCTCCTTCGACGCCGGCACCGGCGACCTGCTGATCGGCGACGTCGGCCAGAGCGCGTGGGAGGAGATCGACTGGGCCCCGGCCGACAGCAAGGGCGGCGAGAACTACGGCTGGTCCCAGATGGAGGGCACCCACCCCTTCCGGGGAGGCACGGAGCCCGCCAATCACGTGCCGCCGGTCCACGAGTATGACCGCACGGGCCTCGGCTGCTCGGTCACCGGTGGATACGTCTACCGGGGCAAGGCCATCCCGGAACTCAGGGGCCAGTACCTGTTCTCCGACTACTGCGACGGCACCATCCGCTCCCTGCGGATGCAGAACGGCAAGGTGACCGGCGTGAACGACCTCGGCGTCAGCGCGGGAGAGGTCGTCTCGTTCGTGCAAGGAGGCAACGGCGAGCTGTACGTGCTCGACATCGGCGGCAGCGTCTATCGCATCGCCCGCGGGTAGGTCCCGCCCCGCACACGATGCGGCCGAGCCGTCCGGGAGGGTGTGAGCGAGCCCGCCCGGACGGCGTCGGGACGAGCGTGCCGTGGTGCGGTGATGCCGCGGTGCCGTGCTGCCGGATTTCGGTGGCAGAGTGGAAGAGCTTGTTCCGTCGCCGCCCAGGGAAGGTAGTCCCCGCATGCGCCTGCTGCTCATACGCCATGGCCAGACCCCGTCCAACCTCAAGCACCTCCTGGACACCGGGGTCCCGGGCCCGGCGCTGACGCCGCTGGGGCAGGACCAGGCGGCCGCGCTGCCGGAGGCGTTGGCGGCGGAGAAGATCGATGCCCTGTACGTGTCCACGCTGCTGCGCACCCAGGTGACGGCCGCGCCGCTCGCCGCCGCGAGGGGTCTCGAGCCGCGGATCAGGGACGGCATCCGGGAGCTGTCCGCCGGAGACCTGGAGATGCGGGGTGACCAAGAGGCGGCTGCCGTCTACATGTCCACCGCTTTCGCCTGGTCCGGGGGAGACGTCGAGCGCCGGATGCCCGGCGGCGAGAACGGCCGGGAGGCTCTGGGACGCTTCGACGGCGTCGTCGCAGAGGCTGCCGCGACGGGAGCCGAGACGGTGGCGCTGGTCAGCCACGGTGCCGTGATCCGTACGTGGGTGGCGGCCCGGGCGGTCAACGTCGACGTGGAGTACGCGGCGAACCACCCGCTGGCCAACACGGGCGTGGTGATCCTCGAAGGATCACCCGACGAGGGCTGGCAGGCCCTGGTGTGGGAGGGGCGCCCGCTGGGCCCGGAAGGCGAGTCGCCCGAGGACAGCGGTCCGACAGGAGAAGCACCCGTGCCGGTGGCCTGACACACGGAAGGGTGCGGCCCGCCCCAGTGGCCCGCCCAGCGGGCGCGGGAACGCGAGTGACCGTACGGTGGCCGAAGGCGTTCCCGAGGACGCCGTGGGTGGGCCCGTCTTCGTTCGCACGTGACGGGCCCGCCCCTTTTTCATGCGGGTGTTCGGCTCAGGCGCGGCGTGCGGCCCATACGGTGCGCTCGGTGCGGAGCGCGAGATCATCGCGGCGCAGGACGCCGTCCGGGCCCTCGGTGTCGAGCAGCCGGTCGAGGGAGGCGAGGTCCTCGGCGGTCAGCGCCTGGGCGCCGGCGCGCAGGCGCTTGAGGCTGTTCAGCGCGTACCGGCCGACCGCCGGGCTGTTGGTGCCGTCGACGTGCACGCTGATCGTGCGCTCGGCCTCGACGGTGAATCCGGCGGCCGCCAGCTTGGGACCCCAGTCCGCGCCGCGGTGCGGCACGCGCTCGGCCGCGTGATGATCGAGCGCGGCGTGGCAGCGCTCTTCGAGGCCGGGCCGGTCCTCCGGAGCGTCCGCGGGCAGGAAGCGCGGGAAGCCCGCCAGCTCGACGACGGCGAACAGGCCGCCGGGCGCGAGCAGATCGTGGGCCCTGCGCAGGGCGCGGTCGGGGTCGGCCATGTGGTGCATCGACGCCGACGCCCACACCAGCTCGGGCCGGCCGAGGTCGGGCCAGTCCGCGTCGAGATCGGCCGCCACCGTGCGCACCCGGTCGGCCGTCCCCAGCTCCTCAGCCTTCGCTCGCAGACGGTGCAGGTGATCGGCCGACGCGTCGACGGCGGTCACCTCCGCCTCGGGAAAGCGGGCCAGCAGGGCGAAGGTGCCCGCCCCGGTCCCGCATCCCAGGTCCACGATGTGCCGCGGTGTCTTCCCGACGGGCAGCCATGCGGTGATCGACGCGATGTGCTCGGCGAGCACCTCCGCGTCCAGATCGAGGATCTCGGCCTGGCTGTCGGTGTCCGGTGCGTGCTGGGGGTGGTGGTCGGTGCCGTGGTGGCCTGCGTGCGAGGGAGCGTGGTTCATGCACCCGACGCTAAGCCGGTCATGCGTTGGGGGCAGCAAGTATCCCCGGATGCGCAAGAAGATGGCGCGCTGCGCTGCCGTACGCGCAATCACCTGCCCCTCGCGTCGGAGCGTTACAGGCCGGAGTGCTTACCGTCGTCCTTGACCGCCTCGTCCGCCTTCTCCGCGCGCTGATGACCACGGCGGGCGTCGCGGTCGAAGATGCCCAGAATCTCGCACGGCCCACCCTCGGCGCCGATGGCGTGCGGAAGCATCGTGGGGAACTCCGCGGCCTGGTTGGTCTCGATGCGGAAGCGCCGGTTGCCCAGCAGCAGGACCGCCGTGCCGGACAGCACGACGAGCCATTCGCGGCCGGGGTGCGCGCGCATGCGGGCGGGGTTGTCGGGCGGCGGGTTCGTCATCCGCTGGCGTACGACGCTCATGCCGGGTTCTGCCTTGATCGGCCAGCGCATGAGTCCGTGGGCCGCGTCGATGGTCGGGCTGGCGATGACGTCGTCGGTGGCCGTCTCGACGAGTTGGTCCAGGGAGGTGTCCAGGGCCCGGGCGAGGGTGACGAGCTGGTCAAGAGCCAGACGGCGCTGACCGTTCTCGATGCGGCTGAGCGTGGACTGGCTGACCGAGGCGCGGGTGGCCAGCTCCTCCAGGGACCAGCCCTGCGCCACGCGCAGGGCACGGATCCGTTTGCGCACCAGGCTGTCCATTTCGCCATTGTCTTGCGTCATGGGCAACATCGTATGCCTGGTCCGCAAGGCGTGCCTATCTTCGTGACGTAGCCCCTGAACCGCCGGCGCCGTCACACGGCACCGCGCGCGGGGCGCTGCCCCGCCCCTTCGCGCCCCTCGTCCGATACGGCGCTGATCCTGCACGCCCTCGGACACACCCCTTGACGCTCGCCCTTGGAGAGGGACCCATGAGCACGAACCACCCCCGGCCTCCACAGTCGAGCGCTGCCGCTCCACCTCCCGCTCCCGTCGGCGCCCATGACGTCGGGGCGCCGGACGCGCGACAGCGCCGTACGATCCTGGTCGCTGTCTGCATCGCCCTGATGGCCGTGATCGCCTCGGTGTCCGGGCTCAACGTCGCCCAGCCCGACCTCGCCATGGCCTTCGGCGCCTCGCAGAGCACCATTCTGTGGATCATCAACATCTACACCCTCAGCCTGGCCGCCCTGCTCCTGCCCCTTGGCGCGCTCGGTGACCGCTGGGGCCGCAAGCCCATGCTGCTGACCGGTCTGACCGTGTTCGGCGTCGCCAATGTGGTGGCCGGTCTCGCCCCGTCGGCCGAAGTCATGCTGGGCGCGCGCCTGTTCAGCGGCGTCGGCGCGGCGATGATCATGCCCATCACGCTGGCCGTCATCACCTCCACGTTCCCCGCCGAGGAACGCGGGCGGGCCATCGGCGTATGGACCGGGGTGGCAGGAGGCGGCGGCATCCTGGGCATGTTCCTCTCCGCCGCGCTGGTGGACGTGGCGAGCTGGCGCTGGCTCTTCGTCCTGCCGATCGCGCTGGTCGTCGTGGCCCTCGCCATGGCGCTGCGGTCCGTGCCCAACTCCCGCGACGAGTCAGGGCGCAGGTTCGACACCATTGGCGCGCTGACCTCCGTCGTCGCGGTCGTCGGGCTCATCTTCGTCCTGCAGGAGGGATCCGAGCGGGGCTGGACCGCCCCCGCGACCCTGCTCGGCCTCGTCGTGGGTGCCGCGGCCGCCGTCGGGTTCGTGGTCTGGGAGCTGCGCCGCAGGGACGCGGCGCTCCTGGACGTGCGCCTGTTCGCCGAGCGCTCGTTGGGCGGCGGCTCGCTCACGCTTCTTGTGGTCTTCGGTGTCCAGGCAGGCATCTTCGTCGTGCTCTTCCCGTTCTTCCAGGCCGTGCTCGGCTGGTCGGGCCTGCTGTCCACGCTGGCCCTGATGCCCATGGCCGTGCTGATGATGGCGTCCTCGGGCCTTGCCCCCAAGCTGGCCGTGCGGATCGGCGCACGCTCGACCATGGCGGCGGGCATCCTGCTGGCCGGGGCCGGTCTGGCGCTCATGGCGCTCTTCGTCTCCGTCGACGGCGGCTACCTCTCCGTCCTCCCCGGCATGCTCGCCATGGGCACCGGCATGGGCCTGTCGATGACGCCCTCGACCGAGGCCATCACCAACTCGCTGCCGCGCGAGCACCAAGGCGTGGCCTCCGCACTCAATGACGTCACACGGGAGTTCGGTACCGCGCTCGGTGTGGCCCTGCTCGGCGCGCTGCTCTCGGCCGGCTACCGCAGCGCCATCGACGCCCGACTCGACGGCCAATCCGACGGCGTCGCCGACACCGCACGTGAGGGCGTCGCCAACGCCATCGGGGCAGCGGACGGCTCCGGCGCCCACGCACAGGCGCTGGTCCGCGCCGCCCAGGAGTCGTTCGTCGACGGCTGGCAGCAGGCCATGTGGGCGGGCGTCGTTGTCATGGCCGCCTTGTTCCTCTACATCCTGGCGAGAGGGCCGCGGCGCCCGGTAGTTGAGGGGGACCGGCGGGCGTGAGGGGGTCAACACGGTGCCTCCGCGCCGCACTCGCGGCCTAGAAAGGGGCTCCATCCGGTAAATCCCAACTGAAGGAGTGATCTATGCGCTCGCAGGAGTGACGCTCCTTGCTGGTGCGCCGACAGTGTTGTGACCATCGCCGGATGAACGGACAGAAGCGGAAGGCCGAGTTGGATGGCGTCGCCGAGACGACGCTATGGACGTTGCACCACCGCGCTCTGGCCGCGAAGGACCCCGGCTCGGCACTGCGGGACCCGAAGGCGATCGAGGTGATCGACGCGGTCGACTACCCCTTCGAGGGGCGGTTCGGCACCGGCAACTGGGGCTACGCGCAAGGGATGGCCGTACGGGCACGCTGTTACGACCGCGAGGTGGGACGTTTCCTCAAAGACCACCCCGACGGCACGGTCGTCTCGCTCGGGGAGGGTCTGGAGACGCAGTTCTGGCGGGTGGACAACGGCCGGGTGCGCTGGCTCGGGGTCGACCTGCCCGAGGTCGCCGAGCTGCGCCAACGGCTGCTGCCGGACGCGCCACGCCACCGCACGCTGCCCTGTTCGGCCACCGACACACGGTGGATGGACGAAGTGGACGCCTCGCGCGGGGTGTTGATCATCGCCCAGGGGATGCTGATGTACCTCCCGCGCGATGTGGTCCACCGGCTCATCGAGGCCTGCGCCGCCCGATTCCCCCAGGCGGAGCTGGTGTTCGACACCCCGCCCGCCTGGATGGCGGCCCGCACCGTAGCCGGCCGCTGGAAGTACCCCGCCGGGTACCGCCCGCCGCCCATGCTCTGGGGGATGACGCCGACGGAACAGCGCAAGCTGCGCACGGTCCACCCGAACATCACCGCCGTGCGGGCGGTCCGCGAACCACGGGGCCGGGGATTCCTCTGCGGATGGCTCCTGCCGCTGGCCAACTTCCTTCCTGCGATCCGTACGCGAAAACCACTCTGGGTCACGCGCGTGTCGTTCGGCCCGAATCAGCCCCAAGGAGTCAACCGATGACCGAACGCCTGGAAGCCGCGCGGGAGCAGGCCCACCTGTGGCCGCCGCGAACATCGCCCCAGGCGCGGGTCGACGAGCGGCCGCCGCCGGTGCCGGAGCAGCGTGCGGTCCTCGTGGAAGGCAGCACGCTGCGCCTGCGGGAGTTCCTGCCCGGCGATGTCGAGGGCGTGCTCGGCATCTTCGGCGACCCCCGCACGACCCGGGAGTTCGGCATGCCGCCCTTCCGGCACGCCGACGCCGCGGCGCTGGTCGAGCAGGCACGGGCAGGTGCCCGCCGGACTCCCCGCACGCACTACCGCCTGGGCGTCAGCGAGATCGCCACGGGTGAACTGATCGGCTCGGCGAAGCTGATCGTCGAGGACCAGTCGGGCGAGGGCGGGATGGTGCGCGTCGGCTACCGCAGCGCGGAGGTGGGCCTGGCCCTGCGCGCCGACCGGGTCAGCGTGGGCCACAGCGTCGAGATCGGCTTCCTGCTGGGCGTCCTGGGCTTCGACCGGCTCGGCCTGCACCGCGTCTGGTCGGGCTTCATGCCGTCGAACGTCGCCGCGCAGCGGGCCATCGAGAAGGCCGGCATGGTCCGAGAGGGGCGACTGCGCCACTACGGCCATGTCGACGGGGTGTGGCACGACATCGTCCAGTACTCGATTCTCGAGGACGACTGGAAGGCCCTGCGCGGCCGCTGAGCACGTCAGTGACAGTCACCCTCTTAGTCTGAGGTGGTGATCAGTGACGTGCCCGCGAACCTTCGCACGAGTCTTGCCCGCGTGCTCGAGGACTTCAGTCCCGCCCTGCTCGATCTCGTGCACGGCAGCCCCGGACCGACCGACGAGGTCGGCGGGGTCGTCATCCACGACCCGGGGGACGCGGTCGCCCACCCGCCGCGCGCCATCGTGCTGGGCGTCGGCGTCTACGGGGTGAAGGAGATCGCCCGGCTTCTGCGCGAGCTGGGCGAGGACGGTGCGGCGGCCCTGGTGGTGCGTGGCCCGGTGGAACAGGACGAGGCGCTGGCCGAGGCGTCGGCGGCCTCCTCGGTGGTCCTGATCAGCCTCACCCAGGGTGCCTCGTGGTCGCAGCTCACGGAGCTCCTGCGGACGTTGCTCACCGAAGGGGACATCGGTGACGCGGGGGTCGAATCGCTCGGGGGAGTCCCGTCCGGTGATCTGTTCGCGCTGGCCAACGCCGTCGCGACCCTGCTGGACGCGCCGATCACGATCGAGGACCGTCGCCAGCGCATCCTGGCCTTCTCGGGTCGTCAGGACGAGGCCGACCAGTCGCGCGTCGCCACGATCCTGGCCCGCCAGGTGCCGGACCGGTATCTGCGGATCCTGGAGAGCCGGGGCGTCTTCAGCGAGCTGTACCGCAGTGACCGCCCGGTGCACATCGCCCCGGCGACGGTCGAGGAGGGGGAGACGGCCATCCCGCGGGTGGCCGTCGCGGTGCGCGCCGGTGACGAGTTCCTGGGGTCGGTGTGGGCCGCCGTCGAGGAGCCGCTGACCCCCGACCGTGAACAGGCGTTCCAGGACGCGGCGAAGCTCGTCGCCCTGCACCTGCTGCGCCACCGGGCGGGCGCCGACGCGCAGAACCGGCTGCGGGCCGACCTCGTGAGCACGGTGCTCGAAGGCGGGACGGGCACGGTGGACGCCCTGGACCGGCTCGGTCTCGTGAGGGAACCCACGGTGGTGATGGCCATGGGCCTCGCCGGGGAGAAGGGTGATCACGCTCAGCTCGCGGCGGAACGCCAACGCCTGACCAGTGCCCTGGGCATTCACCTCAACGCGGTGCAGCCGCGATCGGCGCTCGCGCTCCTCGGGGACGTGGCCTACGCCGTGGTTCCGGTGCCGGCGGGCCCGGTGGCGGGCCGGGAGCGTGCGGAGCAGATCGCGGCCAATTTCGTGGAGCGGGCCGGCAAGAGGTCGCGGGTGGTGATCGGCATCGGCTCGGTGGCGACCGACCCGTCGGCGCTTGGCCGCTCACGCACCAGGGCGGACCGTGCGCTGCGGGCGCTGATGAGCGACCTGGGCAGCAGGCGGGTGGCGTCGATCGGCGACGTATACATCGACGCGTTGCTCTTGGACCTGCGGGACCTGGCCGCGGTGCAGGGCGACGAACTGCTGAGCCCGGTGGCCCGGCTGGTGGAGTACGACACACGGCACCGCTCACACCTGGTCGAGACGCTGCGCGCGTGGCTGGACGCCTTCGGCGACATCATCGCCGCGTCGGCGAGCGTGTTCGTCCACCCCAACACCTTCCGCTACCGCATCCGACGGGTCGCCGAGGTGGCGGAGGCCGACCTGCAGGACCCGTCGGTGCGGTTCGCGCTCATGCTGCAGCTGCGGTTGATGCGTTCCTCGGGCACGGACGCGCGGGAGTAGGACGGGAGCACGCGGGCCGGCCGATCGTCGCTGCTACAGCTGGATCCATTCCTTGGCCGTGGTCACCTGCTCAAGGATGTCGTCGAGCGGTTCGACGCCGAGTCCCGGCCCGGTGGGGACGTCGAGATGGCCGTCGGCCAGTTCGAAGGGCTCGGTGATGTCCGTGGCGAAGTAGCGGCTGGAGCCCGACGTGTCGCCGGGGAGGGTGAAGCCGGGCAGCGCGGCAAGCGCGACGTTGGCGGCGCGGCCGATCCCGGTCTCCAGCATGCCTCCGCACCACACCGGGACGCCGTGGGCCACGCACAGGTCGTGGATGGCCTTGGCCTCCAGGTAGCCGCCGACCCGGCCCGGCTTGACGTTGATGATCGATCCCGCGCCCAGGGTGATGGCCGCCGCGGCGTCCTCGGCGGACTCGATGGACTCGTCCAGGCACACCGGCGTACGCAGCTGCTTGGCGAGCGCGGCGTGCTGGACCAGGTCGTCGTCCGCCAGCGGCTGCTCGATGAGCAGGAGGTCGAAGGCGTCCAGCTTGGCCAGCTGACGGGCGTCGGCCAGGGTGTAGGCGGCGTTGGCATCCACCTGGAGCAGCAGGTCGTCGCCGAAGCGTTCCCGCACCGCGCGGACCGGCTCGATGTCCCAGCCCGGCTCGATCTTGAGCTTGATGCGGACGTAGCCCTCGTCGATGAACCCGCCGACGGCGTCGAGGAGTTCGGGGATCGAGTCCATGATGCCGACCGAGACACCGCACGGAACGCGCTCGCGCTCGGCGCCGAGGTAGGACCCGAAGGACTGGCCACCGGCGCGCAGTTGGGCGTCGAGAACGGCCGTCTCCAGGGCCGCCTTGGCCATCTTGTGGCCCTTGAAGGGCTTCATGGCGCGCTTGACCGCGTGGGCGTCCGCCGCTGCGGGCAGCGCCGGGATCAGGAAGCGGCGCAGCACGTCGGCCGCCCCGTCGACGTACTCGGAGCAGTAGCGCGGTTCGGACATGGCGACGCACTCGCCCCAGCCCTCGCTGTCGGGCGTGACCACGCGGACGAGCAGGACGTCGCGTGCGGTCTCGACACCGAACGAGGTCCGGAAGGGCGCCCGCAGGGGCATCGCGATCCGGCGCAGTTCAATTCCGTTGATCTTCATGCTGCTCATGCTGCTTGGCTCCTGGTGGAGTGGTTCGGGTGTCACGCGGTGGTGGCGCGCGTGACGACGTAGAAACTGCGGTCGTGGAAGCCGGTGACGCGGGCGCCGTCGGCCAGCAGGCCGCCGAGCACGTCGCGCATCGCGAGACGCCAGGCCTTGGCCGCGCCGGGGTCGGTGCGACGCATCCCCTCGATGTCCGGCGGAACCTCGACCAGCAGGGTGGCGGCGTCGGTGCGGCCGACGACGGGCAGGCCGTCGCGCATGGACAGCGCGATCGCGGCGTCGTCGGGGACCGTCACGGACACGGGGCGCGAGGCTGCGGCGGCGATCGCCCCGGCACCGTTCAACTCCCAGGCGACGAGCGCCCGGTCGGTGTCGTCACCGCCGTTGATCACGTCGTCCATCGGCCCGTAGAAGCTGGTGAGGTACTCCACCGGCCGCCCGCCCAGTTTGGTCAGATTGAAGTGGGCGTTACGGCGCACCAGCGGGTCGTAGGTCCAGGTGATCCGTCGCAGCCCACGGTCCAGGGCCCATTCACGCTGATGCAGCTTGAGGGCCAGGCCCGCCCGGTGGCCGGGCAGGGCGCCGGTGACGTGCGAGTGCAGGGTCTCGCCGACCGGGGCCGCGAAGAACGCGACGGACGCGCCGACCAGTCGGCCGTCGTCGAAGGCTCCGGCGACGTAGTTGCCCGCGTGGGAGAGCGCCCGCATCTGCTCGACGCCCATGGGGGAGGCGCCGGGGGCGCTGCCCCAGATCTCCTCGAACAGGGCGTTGGCGCCCTCCAGCGCACCCAGGTCGTGCAGTTCCTGTACGACGAGACCGTGTGCTGTGGGCTCGCTCGCGGTGGTGGCGCTCATCGGGCGACCTCCTCGACGAGGGCGGCCAGCAGTCGGGCGCGGGGGACCATCTCGGCGACGATCAGGTGTTCGTGGTCGGCGTGTGCCCCGCCGCCCACTGCTCCCAGGCCGTCGAGGGTGGGGCAGCCGAGCCCGGCGGTGAAGTTCCCGTCGGACGCTCCGCCGACCGCCGCCGACGACAACGGCCCCAGACCCAGTTGCGTGGCGAGGCGATGGGCCCGCTCGAACAATTCGGCGGAGGAGGTCAGCTCCAGCGGCGGCCGGTTGGGGCCGCCCAGTACGTCGAGGCGGGCGCCGGGCACGGTCGGCTTCAGCGCATGCATCGCCGCGTCCACCCGCTCCTGCGCACTGAGCGTCGGGACACGGACGTCCACCGAGACGTGTGCCTCCG
Organism: Streptomyces sp. NPDC050439; assembly: GCF_040655335.1. Taxonomy (NCBI): domain Bacteria; kingdom Bacillati; phylum Actinomycetota; class Actinomycetes; order Kitasatosporales; family Streptomycetaceae; genus Streptomyces; species Streptomyces sp. NPDC050439. The sequence continues at coordinate 61,468 of NZ_JBFAJT010000002.1, read as the reverse complement.
CGGGCACCGTGTTGGTCGTCGTGCCGGCGCCGACCACCGTGGGGACCACGGTGGTGCGCCAGTCCTGCGGGGCGCCGACGTTGATCTCCTCGGCCAGTCCTTCGAGGGCGAGGGTCAGATGCGCGGCCTCCACTGCCGCGTTGATGCCCTTCTCCGGCTCCAGGCCGGAGTGGGCCGCCTTGCCGTGCGCCACCAACTCGTAGGCGGAGGTGCCCTTGCGGGCTGTCTTCAGCGCGCCGCCGTCGGCCGCGGCCTCCAGGACGAAGGTCGCCGCGCACTGCCGCGCCACCTCCTCGATCAGCGGCCTCGACGCGTCCGAACCGGTCTCCTCGTCGCCGGTCACCAGGACGCAGACCCCCTCCAGGGAGGGCAGCGAGGCCAGCGCGTGGAACATCTGCACGAGCCCGGCCTTCATGTCGAAGATCCCAGGACCGCGCGCGACGCCGTCGGCCACCGACCACGGGTGCGTGGCCAGTGAGCCCATCGGCCACACCGTGTCGTGATGACCGAGCAGCAGCACCCGGGGCGTGCCGAACATCCACCGCAGGTGGGTGACGCCGTCGACGACGATGCGTTCGGGCGGGACGCCCAGGTGGCGGGTCCCCTGCGCGGCCACGACGTCCGCGCTGCGCGCCACCGCGGTCAGGTCGGAGGAGAAGGACTCGCACACCACCAGTTCCTCGAGGTCCGCGAGCATCGCCGGAAGATGGGGCATCTGCTGTCCTTGTGTCGCGCCGCTCATCGGGTCCTCCCCAGTTGCTCGCGGAAGAGGCGCCGGACATTGCCGCCGAGGACCGCGCTGATGGTGTTCTCGTCAAGGCCCCGCTCGACCATGACCTCGGTGAGGGCGGGGAGCTGTGCCGGTCCGTCCAGACCGGGGAGCGAGGCGTCGAGGGCGATGCCGTCATAGCCGCTGTCGTCGCAGCACGGCGGGGTGATGTCCTTGGCCACCTCCCGCAGGAAGTCCGGGCCGATGCCGACGTGGTCGACGCCGACCAGCCCGATGACGTACTCGATGTGGTCGACGACCCGCTCGATGGTCCGCGACTCCTGTTCCGTGGCCAGGAAGGCGGGGAAGAAGTTGACGCAGACGACGCCGCCGGTGGCCGCGACGCCGCGGATCTGCTCGTCGGTCAGGTTGCGATGGTGGTCGCACAACGCGCGTACGGAGGAGTGCGAGGCGATCAGCGGCCGGGTGGAGAGCTCAAGGACGTGAGCCACACCGGACGCGCCCAGATGGGAGATGTCGAACACGATGCCGAGGCGCTGCAGCTCGCGCAGCGCCTCGGCACCGGCCCCGGTGAGTCTGGACCCGGTGGAGTCCTCCCCGCTGCCGTCCCCGAGCGCGGACCGCCCCCAGTGGGCGATCGAGACCATCCGTACGCCGAGGCGGTGCAGGGTCCGGAACAGCTCCACGTCCGCGTCGACGCCGGGGGCGCTCTCCAGGGCGAGCACCAGGGCGATCCGGTCCGCCGCGAGGGCGGCGTCGATGTCGTCGCCGTCCAGACACAGGCGTACGTGCTCGGGGTTCCCCTCGGCGAGGGCGTGCGCGCACTCGATCATCCGCAGGGTGCGGCGCAGCGCGCCTTCCGGCCGGAACTGGTCGTCCACGAACACCGGCAGGACCTGGATGTTCACGCCGCCCTCGCGCAGCTGCGGAAGCCAGCGCTCGCGGAAGAACTCCGCCCATCGGTGCGGTGGCCGCTCGACCACCGACATGAGCAGATCGTTGTGCGTGTCGGCGACGACCGTTCGGCTGTGCAGATCTTCGGTCACCTTCGACTCCTCCTCAGTTGCATGCGTGCGACGCTATGCGACTTTGGAGGGGCGCGGTTCGTAGGAGGAGACCAAGATCAGTCATGTTCTCCGTAACTCCGGACAACCGGCCCGGCGTCAGGCGCTCCCGCCACCTCCCATGCCCCGGTGGCCGATCGCCTTGGCGTTGCGCCGGAAGTCCGACCAGACCGGTGAGGAGCAGGCGCCGCAGTCGGCGCCGAAGAACTCGGCGCGCGCCTCTTGGTCGCCCATCAGGAAGTACCGGAACCAGGCGGTGATCGGGCCGCGGAATCCGCCGCCGTCTCCCGCGGGCGTCACATGCGAGGCACCCGCCAACTCGCCGTAGACGGCGGGGACGTGATCGGCGTTGTCGTAGCGGGGGATCACCAGGAGCTCGGGGATGACCACGAGGTCGCGCTCACCGCCCAGGATGAACATGGGTCCCTTGAGGTCGCCGATCCTGCCCTGGGGGCCCGGCTCGATGGGGACGGTCACGTCGACGCGCGGGTCCGCGCCGGCGTTGATCGCGCCGCCGCCGCCCTGCGAGTGCCCCGACGCCCCGACCTTGTCCAGGTCGACCTTGCCGTAATACGGGCTTCGGGGGTCGGCGTCGGCCTTCTTCAGTACGTCGATGCCGTCGAGCATGGCGCTGCCGGACCCCGCTTGTGTGGTGTTCGCGGCGATCACGATGAACCCGTGTGAAGCGAAGTGCGTCAGGAGTCCGTCGTAGATGACCGGCGTCACGAACGAGCCGTTGCCCCAGATGATCACCGGGTGCTTCGCGCAGCCCCGGCTGCCGAGCGCGGTGGGGCGCAGGATGGTGTGGCTCAGTCCGGCGCGCTCCTTGGTCACGGTGAAGGGTCCTTCGTCGGCCCAGTGGCCGCCGACCGACGGACAGCTGCCGGCCGCGCGGGCGGCCGTTGCCGGGCCGGTGCCGTCCGACTGCGCCAAGCTTTGGCCGGTGAGCGCGAGGGACAGCGTGAGTGACGCGGCCAGCACGGTGGCATATCGACGTACTGCGGACGCGGCCGATGCGGCGGAGGACCGCCGCGTGCGGTGGTTCATCGGCATGGGGTTCTCGCGTCCCGGGACACCGGCCGTCACGGGCGCGCCGCCGCCTTCGCGATGGCCTCACCGAAGGCAGCCATGCCGCGGGCGTTGGGATGCAGGGGTGCCGCGACGCTGGTGGGCACCAGACCCTCGATGTAGCGCTCGGACGGCGCCGCGCAGGTGTCGTGCCCGGCGCTGACGGCAGCGGTGTCGACGTACGTGGCGCCATGAGCCTTGCTCTGCTCGGCGAGCACGCCGTTGAGCTGGTTCACGCGTGCCTGGAGGTAGTTGCCGTCCTTGTCCCAGATGGGCTGGGTGGGCCAGCAGCCGTCCTTGCGGATGTAGGTGGCGTAGCCCGCGACGACGACCCGGGCGTTCGGGGCGCGCCGGTGGACCTCGTCGAGGGCCTGCCCGAAGGAGGCGCGCCAGGCCTCGATCGCCTTCGCCGTGGGGTCGCCCTTGGCCGCGGCGGTGTCGGCGCAGGAGATGCCGGCGGGCTTGGGCAGGAGATTGACGCAGCCGAGCGCGGTGCCGACAAGGCTGACGTCGTTGCCGCCGATGGTCAGGGTGACCAGGTCGGTGCTCGGCTTGAGGGCGTTGTACTGGGGCGGCAGCAGGCCGAACTGGCGGCCGGAGAAGTCGCCGACCTTCGCGCCCGAGCAGCTGACGTCGGTGAGCCGCGCGTCCAGCGCCTCGGCCACGACGGCCGGGTAGTTGCGTGCGGAACGCAGACAGGACCACTGGCTCTGGTCGGGGATGAGGGGTCCCGCCGCGAAGGAATCGCCGATGGCGACGTACTCCAAAGGCTCCTCGGCCTGCGAGGCGGTCGCGCCGGCCGGGGACACGCCGAGGGCGCAGGCGGACAGGGCGGCGGCCATGACCGCGGTGGTGCGGGCGCGTGTGGGGCGCACGGGCTCTCCTGGGTGGGGTGTACCGGGGGTAACGGACGCCCTTATGATCCGGGCCATCGACGCCTTGGTGTTCTAGGCGCGCAACCAGACTTTCCGGGGGGTCAGTTGTGACCGGTGACAAAAGCGTGGGCCGTTTCCTGATCGCCGACGTACCGGGGCTGGCCGCGACGGTCACCCGGCGCCTCGCGGACGACCTGCCGGTCTACGGGCGGCTGCCCGCCGAGGAACTGCACGGGGACGTCCGCGCCATCGTCGACATGACGATCCGGGTCTTCGCCGACGTGCTGCGCACGGAGCGCATGCCGCCCCCGGAGTTCCTCCGGACGGTGCGCCGCTCGGCGGCCAGGCGCGCGGAGGAACGCATCCCGGTGGAGGCGGTCGTCAGCGCCTACTACTACGGGGCCCGCATCTGCGTGGAGGAGGTGACGGCGAGGGCCGAACCGCAGGACCTGATCGAGGCCCACCGGCTGCTGCTCGACTGCCTGCGGGAGATCACGGCCGCCGTCACGTCGGGGTACGTGGAGGAGAGCCAGTCGCTGATCGGGGAGCGCGACGCGGCCCGCCACACCGTCCTGTCCGCCCTGCTCGACGGCAGAGGCCCACAACTCGACTCCGCCCAGCCGGGGATACGCCTCCCGCCGTGCTACCTGGTGCTCGCCTTCACCATCGGCCGCCACCCCGACGAGGACCGCGCGGACGTCGACGCCACCGTGGCCTCCCGGCGCAAGATCAGACGCCTGCGTACGGAGCTCGACCGCGCCCTCGGCCACCCTGTCCTCTCCCGCCTCTCGGCCGACGAGGGGCTCGCGCTCATTCCGTCCGACCTCGCGCCGGACCGCGCCGCCGACGGCGACCGAGCCCGCCTGGAGAGGCTGACCACATCCCTCATCACCGCCAGCGGCGTGCCCCTGGTCGCGGGTGCCGCCGCGAGCACCCCGGCCGACGTCCCGCACGCCGTCCGCCTGGCCACCGAGCTGCGCGACACCGCGACGGGCACCGGTCGGCCTCCGGGCGTCTATCCCCTGACCGCGCTGCTCCTCGACTACCAGCTCACCCGCGCGAGCCCCGCCCGCGCGCACCTGGCCGCCCTGCTGACCCCCTTGGCGGACGGCCCCGATCTGACCGCGACCCTGCGCACGTACTTCACGTCGAACCTGGACCGCCGCGAGACGGCGGCCCGCCTGCACGTGCACCCCAACACCGTCGACTACCGCCTGCGCCGCATCGCCGCCCTCACGGGCCTCGACCTCGCTGCACACACCGATCTGCTGACGCTGCGGGCCGCGCTGAGCGCGTACGACGCGCGAGCGCGGGAAGGGCACAATCCTTCACTGTGACGATCACCGCGCGCGAACTGAACCGGGCCACCCTCAGCCGTCAACTGCTTCTTGAACGTGAGCCGTTGACCGTCCAAGAAGGCATGCGGCGCGTGGTCGCGCTCCAGGCACAGCAACCTGCCTCTCCTTACGTCGCCCTGTGGAACCGGCTCACCGGCTTCACCGCGGCGGACCTCGACGCTGCGTTCGCCGAGCGTTCGCTGGTCAAGGCGACCCTGATGCGGATCACGCTGCACGCCGTACACGCCGAGGACTACCCCGCCTTCCGTGCCGCGTTGCAGCCCACCCTGTACGCCTCCCGGCTCGGCTCCCGCTTCGCCGCCTCGGGGCTGAGCCCGGACGACGCCGACGCACTGGTGCCGGAGCTCCTCGACTTCGCCGCACGGCCGCGGACCTCGGCACAGATGCAGGCGTGGGTCGAGGAACGCCTCGGCGCGGAGAAGAAGGAAGGGGCGTGGTGGGGGCTGAAGGGGTACGCGCCGTTGCACCACGCCCCGACGGAACATCCCTGGTCCTTCGGTCACCGGCCGTCCTTTGTCGCGGCCCCGCACGGATTCGTCCCTACGGGCCGGGCGGCGGACCCGCAGGCGCTGCGGACGTTGATCCTGCGCTATCTGGCGGGGTTCGGGCCCGCGTCGGTCGCGGACGTGGCGCAGTTCGCCATGGTGCAGAGGGCGCCCGTCCGCGCGGCGTTGCTCGCGCTGGGCGACACCGTCGAGCAGCTCAAGGGACCGGACGGGGACGTGCTCTTCGACATCCCGGGCGCCTCCCGGCCGCCCGCCGAAACTCCCGCTCCTGCCCGCCTGATGGCCATGTGGGACAGCGTTCTGCTGGCCTACTCCGACCGCGGCCGGGTGATACCCCCGGCCTACCGGCCGTGGGTCATCCGGCGCAACGGCGACGTACTGCCCACGTTGCTGGTCGACGGTCATGTCGCCGGTGTGTGGCGTCCGCTGGACGACGGCATCGAGGCCACGGCCTTCCACCCGCTGCCACCGGAGACCTGGGATCAACTCGCCGTGGAGGCCCAGGCCTTGACGGCTTTTCTCGGTGAGCGTGAGGTGACGGTCTACAGCAGATACCACCACTGGTGGGCGAAGCGTCCCGAGACCGCGGGCGAGGTGCGGATGCTGTAGCCGCCGATGGTGTGCGGGCTCGTGTGCCGCTCAGCGGGTCCTGCGGGTGTTCCACAGCGGCAGTTGCTCGAAGAGGGCGACGGCCTCGCCGTTCCAGTGCCGGTGCCAGGAGGCGGCTTCGGCGGCAGCGGCGTGGGCGTGCCGGTCGATGTCTGCCTGGACGCGGGCGGGGATGTCGTGCCGGTGGGCGATGCTCCGGACGCGGTCGATGACCTCCGGGGTGCAGCCGGGGTCGGCGAGGGCGGCTCTGACCGTCTCGTGATCGTCGCCGTCGGTGGCGGCGAGGAGTTCGCGGGTCAGGTAGGTGTGGCGGCCTGCCCGCAGGTCGGCGCCGCTGGGCTTGCCGGTGAGGCCGGGGTCGCCGAAGAGATCGAGGTAGTCGTCGCGCATCTGGCCGCTGAGACCGGCCAGTCGGGCATAGCGGTGCAGGCTCTCCTCATGTTCGGCCAGGTCCTGGCCGGCGGCGAGGAGGCCAAGGCGCATGGGAGCCAGGATGGTGTAGCGAGAGGTCTTGTACTCGCACACCGTCTCCAGCAGCGCCTGCTCGCCCTCCTCGCCCTCCTCGCCCTCATCGCCTTCGGCGGCTGAGGGGTGCACGTCGCGTTCGAGGTCGAGGACCTGGCCGATGACGGTGTCGGTCGTCACCCCGAGCTGGACGTCGAGCATGGCCTGCTTGCGGTCGGCGGGCAGGTCGGCATCGAACAGGACGCGCAGCGCCAGGAAGCCGGCGAGGTCCCCCGTCATCATGGCCAGACCCAGCGCGGCCTGCGGGTGGTCGGGGAGGTCTGCGCGGCACGCGTAGTACGTCGAGGGGCCGCCACGGCGCAGCGGCGAGTCGTCCATGATGTCGTCGAGGATGAGCGCGTGGCTGTGGAGCAGTTCGAGACTCAGCGCGGCTTCCGTGAGCCCCGGTATCTCCTCCCGGGTGGCGAGGGCGGCAGCCTCGTAGAGCAGGGTGGTCCGGATCCGCTTGCCGCCGCGCAGTGACAACTGCGCCAGGAGTTCCAGGCAGCGGGACGGGAAGCGGCCGAGATGTGCGCCGTTGAGGTCACCCGAGAGCTCGGCGAAGTACTTCTCGAAGGCCGCGTCGAAGCGCCGCCGGTGGCCTGCGGCACGCTCGAAGGCGCCGGCGGCGCTGGCGGTGCTGGCGGTGCTGCTGTTCATGGAGGTTCGGGCCGACCTTCCTGTACGGGTGCGGTGCCCAGCCTGCCATTCGGCGAGAAAGGGTCCGCCACCGGCACCGGAGAGGTCGTCGACAGGCCATGTTGCGCCCTATTCCTGCCGGGAATTGGAGTGGGTTGTTCCTGGAAACAAGGATTGCTGGCCGATGCCCGTTCCGATAGCGTGCCCGCACCATCGGAGGCGTGAGGAGAGTGCCATGCCATTCGTTTTGTGCTCGGACTTCACGATCTTTCCCGACGACCTGCAACTGGGGCCGATCTTCACCCTGTCGGGAATGGATTTCCAGGATGCCCCGAGCAGCAAGTTCACCTCCTTCGTCAACCGCACTGCCGGGCTGAACGGCCTGCAGTTCGGTGACGTCGGGCTCGAGGTCACCCTGCCCACCATCGTCCCGTGGGCACGTATGCACGTGGGTCAGTTCAACACCGCGTTCACCATCGAAGCCATCGACCCGAACGGCACCACAGTGCACACGTATTCCGCCAACAAACCCAACTCCTATTACTTCGCGAATTTCCCCAGGGGGGATATCGCGTCCTTCCGTTTCACTGGCGGCGGAAACGAGGGAGTCATCGTCTCGCTCTGCGTATTCGTGCCCTGAAGCAGCCCGGCCAGGTGTTTCACGCTGCTCCGTACACCGTGTCCAGGAGGTTGGTGACGAAGCTGTCGAGGTCGTCGAGCCCGGCCGCCGCCTGCGTGGCGGGGCCCTCGGCCACCAGATGGGGGAGGGAGGCGTGCAGGGCCAGCGTGACGGCGGCGGCGCGCTGCGGGGTGACAGGGAGGCCGGCGCTGCGCTGCGCGTTGGCCAGGTACGCCCCGACCGTGGCCGCCAGGTCGCCGCCCCGCCCCCGAGCCCGGTCGTGATCGAGCAGCGGGCCCACGGTCGTCCGGACGAAGACCTGCGCCTCGTCGGCCCCGGCTTGGGCGAACAGGGAACGATAGGCGCCCAGTTCGGCCGGCTCGGCCACCACGCCCTGCCTGCCGAGGGCCCGCAGCATCGTCGCCGTCTGCCTGGCCTCCCGGTGCGCCCGGCGGATCTCCCCGACGCCCTGCCCGCACGCGGCGAGGCCGACGGGCCCGGCGAGAGCGCGCTGTTCCACCAGTGCCCTGAGCGCGGCCAGGTCGAGACCCGGCACCAGGAACGTGATCTGGTCGCCGAGCTGGGCGCTCCAGCCCGTTGTCTCCTGGGCGAGCCGCGCGATCTGGTCGGCCGTGTGGTCGGTGTCGCGGACGTCCACGACGGCCACGGCCGCCACGGAGTCCACGTCCATGCCCGCGCCCAGCGCCCGGCGCCGTACACCGGCCTCGTCGGCCTCGGCGGAGAGCAGCGAGGTCAGCACCTCGCCGCGGGTGCGCAACTGCGTCTCCAGGACCGAGCGTTCCAGCGCGGCCACCAGCGCGACGGTGACCGCGCCGATCGAAAGCAGCCGTACGTCCTCGTCGTGGAACGCGCGCTCCCCGGTCGCCACGAGTGACCCCGTGTGCCCGCCGCGGACGACCACGGGCAGGGCCACGCCGTGGCGGCCGTCGTGCTCGAACCGGCGTGCGGACTGCGGCTCGTCGCCCGTCCAGGGCCGCGGGCGCTCGCACCGCGGCCCGGCGACCAGTTCGCCGTGCGAGTCGAGGACCGACACCGTAAGACCGGTGGCGCCGGTGATGGCCTGCGCGACCTCGCGATAGCCGCCCCCGCCGACCACGACGTCGGTGAGCCGTTCGCGCAGCTCGGCCTCGGCCCGGCGCAGAGAATCGCTGGCGCGCAGCGTCAGGTTGGCCTCGCGCAGGTCCGCGATGAGCGCGGCGTTGCGCAGGGCCACCGCCGCGTGGGCCGCCAGCGCGGCGAGCAGCTCCACCTCGCGGCCGGTGAACCGGCGCGGGCTGCGGTCGGCGGCGAGCAGCACCCCGACCGGCTCGTCGTCGACGATCATCGGCACGCCCAGGATCCCGCCGAGCTGCTCGGCGGCCGCGGCACTGTCGACGGCGGGGGAGCGGTTGATGGCCGGGTCCTCGCGGTAGCGGACGGTCGACTGCGGAGCACCGCTGCGCAGGACGAGTCCCCCGAGGCCCGTGCCCGGATCGAGTTCGATGCCCCGCAGGGTCGAGCCCATCGAGCCGTCGACGGTCTCGATCCGCAGCCGCCGGTCGTCGTGGAGCACCATGATGTAGGCGAGGTCCACGGAGAGCAGGCGCCGCGCGTGCGCCGCCACTTCCCGCAGTACTCCGCTGGACGCGGTCAGTGCCCCCAGGCGCCGGGCCAGGTCGTTGAGCGCCGCGAGCTCGGCCGACTCGCGCTGCTGGCGGTTCATGCGCCGCAGGATCTCGCGGGCGTGCGCGGCGGAGTCCTCGACTTCCGCGGCGGGCCGGCCCTCGGCGAGCAGCGCGCGGCGCAGCGCGTCGATCTCGTCGGGCGACGGAGCCTCGGACAGCAGCCGCAGCCAGCGGTTCTCACCCATGTGCACCCCCTCATGATGCAGGGAGCCCCGCGAGCCCACTGTGGAGGGTCTCTCCGTGGCAGGGGCCGGAGCATGGAGATCATCTCCGTACGGATCGCCGTGCCGCCGTGTTTCGATCGACATCAGCAGCACCGCCCGCGCCGGCCCGGCGGTTCTGCGCCGAGGGGACGGATACAGGCATGCACGCCACCGGAAGGCCCGCCTCGGGGCGAACCCACCGAGAGGACACACGATGAACACCACGGTCGTTCGAGCGATCCTCGAGCACCTTCCCGCCGACCGGGTGCTCACCGATCCGGACAGCGTCGAGGCGTTCCGCCGTGACCAAGCGGCATGGGCGCCCAGCGGTCGCCCCGCGGCCGTCGTCCGCGCGACCTCCACCCAAGAAGTCGCCGACACGGTCCGCGCCTGTATCCGTCACCGCACCCCGGTCGTGGCCCGCGGGGCGGGCACCGGCCTTTCCGGGGGAGCCAACTCGGGCGAGGGGCACGTGGTCGTGGCGCTCGACGCCATGGACCGGATCGTCGAGGTGAGCCCCTTGGAGCGGCTCGCCGTCGTCCAACCCGGGGTGATCAACGACCACTTGCGGGACGCGGTGGCCGAGCACGGTCTCTGGTACCCGCCCGATCCGGCCAGTTCTCCGTGGTCGACCATCGGCGGCAATGTGGCCACCAACGCCGGCGGCGTCTGCTGCGTCAAGTACGGCGTCACCGGTGACTACGTCCTGGCCCTGGAGATGGTCAACGGACGCGGCGAGGTCGTGCGGCTCGGCCGGCGTACCGCGAAAGGCGTGGCGGGCTACGACCTCACGGGGCTCGTCGTCGGGTCGGAGGGGACGCTGGGCATCATCACGGAGGTGACCGTCCGCCTGCGGCCCCTGCCGCCGTCCGCGGTCACGGTCGCCGGGCATTTCGGTTCCGTCGTGGACGCGGGAGCCGCCGTACGCGCGGTCGCCGAGGCGGGGCTGACCCCCTCGGCGCTCGAACTGATCGACCGGCACTGCCTGCGTGCCGTGGACGCGTGGAAGAACATGGGCCTCTCGCTCGACGCGGACGTGGTGCTCCTCGGCCGGATCGACGAGCCGGGCGATACCGGCGCCGCCCAGGCCGAGCGCATGGTCGACTGCTTCCGCGATGCGGGCGCCTCCTGGGCCGAGCGGTCCACCGACGAGCACGAGGCCGACGCTCTGTTCGCGGCCCGCAGGCTCGCCTATCCCGCGCTGGAACGCCTGGGCCCGGTGCTCACCGAGGACGTCTGCGTGCCCAAGGAGCGCATCCCGGAGATGCTCGGCCGCATCGAGAAGACCGCCGCCCGGCACGACATCCTCATCGCCAACATCGCGCATGTGGGTGACGGAAATCTGCACCCCCTGTTGATCACGGAGCCCGGCGACGACGGCGCACGCACGCGCGCCCAGGCCGCCTTCGAGGAGATCATCGCCGACGCGATCGCCCTGGGCGGTACGGTCACCGGCGAGCACGGAGTGGGCCTCCTCAAGCGCCCGGGGCTCGCCGCGGAGGTGACGCCGGAGGTGATGGCCATGCAGCGGGCCGTGAAAGAGGCCCTCGACCCGTACGGGGTGTTGAACCCCGGCAAGGTGCTGTCCTGAACGGCACCGTCGGCCGGCGGCTCGCGGAGGGGGACTACGACAGACCTTCCCCCGGGTTGCGCCTGCCCTCGGTCCTGGGCTGCTCCGCCAGCAGTCGGTCCACGCCGAGGAGCTGAAGGATCTGCCGTACGGCCTTGGAGGGGTGGAGCACGACGAGGCGGCCGCCCGCCGCCCTGCTCCGTTCGTGATGTGACAGGAGCGCGTTCACCCCGGAGGAGTCGATGAAGGTGACGTTGGCGAGATCCAGCTCGACCCGCTTGCCCAGCAAGGGCTCCAGCACCGTCGTCAGCGACGGCACGCTGTCCATGTCCAGGTCCCCGCACACCCGGATCAGCACGGGCTCCAGGCCCAGGACCGCATCCACATGCAGGGGTTGAGGTGAAGCGGGAGCCATGCTGCGTGGTCTCCTCAGGTACATGGACCGGTCGGTCGGTGGCTACTCCTCCGTCGCGCATGAATATGCCCCGAAATGCTGCGCCGCACGCACGGCAGAAGTGGAACGCTGCTTGCAGGAACACCCCGGGCGGAGTCGGTGCCGTGCTGGGGTGGGCAGACCTCCGGATCATACGGTGCGTCTGCGCGGGCCTCGCCTGGAGTGCTCCCTCCTCGAGAGGCGAGGCCCGCTCCCTCGACCAAGTGCACAGGAGCCCGCGCGACTCCCGGTCGGTGCGGCACTTGAGAGGCTGCCCTCGCTGCCATGCCTGCCCTCGTCGGCGGCAGGTAGACGGGCCAGATCGCGTCAAGCAGAGGCGAAGGGGCCGGCGGTGCTCAGGCCGGCCGCTGCACGGGGGTGGGGCGGGCCTCGTTCGCGACGGCGGTCTGCGGCAGTTCCCGCCGGGTGCGCACGGGGGACAACAGGACCGGCAGGAACGCGACCGACATCAGGACCCCGCCCACCCACAGCGCTGCCCGCAGCCCGGCGAACTCACCGAGCACGCCCGCCACGGCGGAGCCGACCGCGATGGCGCCGGTGAGAAGAAAGCGGAAGGTGGCGTTCATGCGCCCCAGGAGGGCGTTCGGCGTCAGCTGCTGGCGCAGGCTCACGCCGAGCACGTTGTCGACACCCATCTTGAAGGTCACCATCAGCCAGCCGGCAGCGGCCACATACAGCCAGACACCGCGGCCGATCAGCGGTACGAGCAGGGCGGCGGGCGCCAGGCAGAGGCCGACGAGGCCGAGGGTGCGGCCATAACCGACGCGTCCCGCGATGGGGCGCGCGGTGCGGGCGCCGAGGAAGATGCCGACCCCGCCGACCGCCCAGTAGAGACCCAACACGCCCTCGGGCAGATGCAGGTCGCGTACGAAGAGCAGCGGGAGCAGGGTGTTCACGATCACCGCGCCGAAGTTGAGCACGGCGGCCGTCAGGGCAAGGGCCCGCAGCTCCGGATTGCCCAGTACGTGCCGAAGGCCCTGGCCTATCTCGGCGCGCAGACCGGTGGCGCGGTCCTTTTCGCGCGGAGCGGGCTGTGACGGGCGCACGCCCGTGAGACTGATCGCCGAGGCCAGGTATCCGACGGCGCTGCAGGCCACCGCGAGCGGGGCGGTGAGCAGCTGGACGAGTGCGCCGCCCGCTCCCCGGCCCGCGACGCTGCCCGCGGCCTGGAGGCTGACCATCGCGGCATTGGCCCCCACCAGCCCGTCCCGGCCCACCAGTTGGGGCAGTACGGTCTGCGAGCCGACGTCGAAGAACACGGTCGCACAGCCGTTGAGCAGCACGACCACATAGAGCTGGCCGAGCGTGAGGTGGCCAAGTCCCCAGGCCACCGGGATCGAGGCGAAGAGCGCCGCCCGCACCACATCCGCGGCGATCAGCACCCGCCGTTGCCGCATCCGGTCCACCCAGGCCCCGGCGGGCAGTCCGATGAGCAGGAAGGCCGCGGTGCCGAGCGCGGCGAGCAGCCCCACCTGCCCTGCGCTCGCGTCCAGCGCGGTGACAGCGAGCAGCGGGACGGCGACGTACCCGATGTTCGTGCCGAGCTGGCTGATCGCGGTCGCGGTGAACAGGGCGCGGAAGTCGGCTGTCCACAGGGAGCTCGTGCTGCCCGAGGGGCGGTCCGGTCGTCGGTGCATGGCGCACAAGCTGCCCCATGACCTGCGCAGCCCTTTAATGATTTAGCGTGAGCTGAATGCTGCAGATCGAGTTCACGGCCGAGGACGTGGCCCGCACCCGCTTCGCGGTCTCTCCGCTGTGGGAGGTCGTGGCCAGCGTGCGGGTCCTCAAGGGCGCAGACGAACAGGGACTGCACCGCGACTGGGCCGATCAGGTCCGCCCCCGCCTCGCGGCCACCAAGTTGGATCTGGCGCCGCTCTCTGCCCTGGTCCAGGTCCCCACGTATGGCATCCCGGGCTTTCTGGTTCCTCCGCCGACCACCCCGCAGCCCTCTCTCGACGTGGAACTCGCGGCGCTGCGCACGACCCCCCTGGAACTCCTGCGCACCACGTCGGAAGCGGCTCAACCGGGCGTCCAGGCCCTGCGCGCGGATCCCGGGCGCGGCCTCGGCCGGCTCGCGGACACCATCGCCGCCTACTGGGAAGTGGCGATCGCCCCGCACTGGCCGCGCATCCGTGCCCTGCTCGAAGGCGACATCCTGCACCGCGCCACACGCCTGGCCGAGGGCGGCGCCCGGCGTCTCTTCGACGACCTCGACCCCCAACTCGCCTGGGAATCGGGCACCTTGAACCTGCAGCACCGCTTCGTCCGCGGCGAACGTACCCTGGACGGCCGCGGCCTCCTGCTCTGTCCCTCCGCGTTCATCTGGCCGCGCATCTTCTCCACGGTGGGCCACGACTCCTGGCAGCCGACCCTGCGGTATCCGCCCCGGGGCGTCGGCACGCTGTGGCACCCCCGCGCCGTGGCGCCCTCCACCGCCCTGGCCGCCGTCCTTGGCCGCTCCCGGACTCTTCTCCTCACCCACCTCACGGCCCCCGCCACCACGACCGACCTCGCCGCGCGCACCGGCCTCACCCCCGGCGGCGTATCGCAGCACCTGACGGCGATGCGGGCCGCGGGCCTGGTGACCGCGCACCGCACAGGACGGCTCGTGCTCTATGCGCGGACGAGCGTGGCGGAGGCCCTGCTCACGGCGGGCGGCTAGGCTGCTTTCTCGTACGTGACCGACGGGAGGCTGAGGTGGCCGGGACGGCGTTGGCCGAGGTGCTGGCCGAGCTGGCCGACCTCGAGGACTCGCGGGTACGCGAGGCGAACGAGAAGCGCGGTGACGATCACGGCGTGAACCTCGGCAAGCTGCGCGCCCTCGCGAAACGGCTGAAGACCCAGCAAGAACTCGCGCGCCAACTCTGGGGGACCGAGGACACCGCGGCGAGACTGCTGTCGCTCCTGATCTGCCGCCCGAAGGCATTCGAGCGCGACGAGCTGGACGCCATGCTGCGCGAGGCGCGCGCACCCAAGGTGCACGACTGGCTCGTGAACTACGTGGTGAAGAAGAACCCTCACGCGCAAGAGCTGCGCCTGACCTGGCTCGCCGATCCTGATCCCGTGGTCGCGAGTGCGGGCTGGGCGCTGACCACCGAACGCGTGGCGAAGAAGCCCGAGGACCTGGACCTCGCGGTGCTGCTCGACGTCATCGAGGCGGAGATGAGGGACGCGCCGGAGCGTCTGCGGTGGGCGATGAACCACTGCCTGGCCCAGATCGGGATCGACCGCCCCGAGCACCGCGCCCGGGCCGTCGACATCGGCGAGCGCCTCGAGGTGCTCAAGAACTACCCCACCTCCCCGGGCTGCACGTCACCGTTCGCGCCCACCTGGATCTCCGAGATGGTGCGCCGACAACAAGCGGGCTGAGAGGCTGACTTGGCCGGCTGCCGGAGGGCGCTCGTGGTGGTGCCCACGCGCGACCCGCCGGCCGATCACGGCCGCCGTTACGCCGAACGCCTGCAAGCGGCCGGGACACCTGCAAGGCTCACCGAGTACCCGGGTGTGCTCCGCACCGCCCTCGCCACGTGACCGGACAGGAGAAAGACGCAGTGAAGAGCATCGGCATCATCGGGGTCGGCGAGATCGGCCGGGCCATCGTGACGGGTCTGTGCGACACGGGTCTGCGTGACGGCGCCGAGAAGTCGCCGCAGGTGTACCTCTCCCCGCGCGGGGCCCGCACATCAGCGGAGTTGGCCGCGCGCCACGAAGGCGTACAGGTCTGCGCCGACAACCAGGAGGTGGTGGACCGCTCCGAGGTGGTGATCGTCGCCGTACGCGCGAAGGACCGGCACGAAGCACTCGCGGGCCTGCGCGTGGACGACGGCAAGACGGTGATCAACGTGATGGCCGGCGTCGCCAACGACGACCTGCGCCAGACACTCGCCACCGACGCCGCGCTGGTGCGGGCCATCCCCCTGCCCTCCATACGCGAACGCCGCTCCGTCACCGTGACGTTCCCCTCCCACCCGGTGGCGGACGCGCTCTTCGAACGGCTGGGCGGGGCGCAGCCGGTCGCGGACGAGGAGGCCTTCAACGTCTTCTCCGCGCTGACGGGGACGCTGACCACCCACTACGCCTACCTCGCCACGCTCACCTCGTGGGCCGTCGGCCACGGCATCGCCTCCGACGACGCCGACCGCTACGTCCGCGGGCTCTTCCAGGCCGTCGGCCGCGCTCTGAGCGACGAGAGCCGCACCCTGCACCAACTCGCCGCCGACCACGAGACCCCCGGCGGAAACAATGAACGCATCCGCACCACCTGGTTCGACCCGGCCAACTCCGCAGCGCTCGACAAGGCCTTGGACGGCCTGCTCGCCCACTTGAGGTAGCCGGGGACGGACAGCAGGGGGATACGTAGGAAAGACCGGGCCGCGCCCGCGCGTCTCCGGCAACTCGCCTACGTATCCGCCCTGTCGGCCCGCGCCTCAGACGCGTTCCAGGACCACCACCGGGATCTGCCGGTCGGTCTTGGTCTGGTACTCGTCGTAGGCCGGCCAGGTCGCGGCCATCGTCCGCCACATGTCCGGCTTCTCGTCCGGCGTCGCCGTACGCGCACGGGCGGTGTAGCGGTCGCCCTTGATCTGCACCTGCACCTCGGGGTTCGCCTCGATGTTGCGGAACCACAGGGGCGGCTGGTCGGCTCCGCCGTTGGAGGCCACCACGAGCACGTCGTCGCCGTAGGGCTGGTAGATCAGGGGAGTGCTGCGCTGCTCACCGCTCTTGCGGCCGACGGTGGTGAGGATCAGCACCGTGGTGTTCTGCCAGTCGTGGCCCACCTCGCCATCGGTCTCGACGTAACGCTCGACGTGCTCTTTGCCGAACAGCATCTGCTGGCTCCTTCGTGTGCTCGTTGGATCGTGCGTGTTCTGCCTGCGCCGACCATCTCTTCATGGTCACTCTGCGGTTTCCCGCCAGCGTGGCCGCGAATCGGCGCGCCCGGCCTCACGACACCCCGGCGAGGGCCACAATCACCCTCGAACCGGCGGGTCGGCGCGGGAAGGCCCCCTTCTACCCACTCCTCCCCGGCTGAAGACAGCACACAGGGAACTTCAGGCGTATGGACGGCTTGCGGAAGCAGTGCGATCACGCCCCCAATACCCCTGCCCTCAGGCCTCGTTGAGCGGAACATGGACGATGACACGCGAGACACGCATCTCGCGCAGCCCCAAGGTCAACTCCTCACCGGCGCCTACTGGTTGGACTCCCTCGTCTACGCGGGAGACGCGTGCATGTGGTGCACGCAGGCGACGCGCGACGAACCCGGCAGGACCCGGACCGGCCAGGAGTACGGTCACGGCCTCACCGCGGGGACGCTCTGACCTGCGAGAACAAGGCGAAGAACACCGTGCCGTAGCGGCGTGGCGGCCGCCACCCGAACATAGGCGCGGTTGTACTCGGCCGCCCCGGCCCGGTAGTAGGTGAGTTGCTCGCCCAGTAAGTCCTCAGGCTTCCGCCAGTTCGGCGTTCGCGCGCTCGGTGACCAGGGTCAGCACACGGCCCGCGACCGCGAGGTCCTCGGCCGGGATGCCGGTGTACAGGCGGGCGGCGATCTGTGCGGCTTCGGCACTGGTGGTGGCGTGCAGTTCCCGTCCGGCGCCCGTCAGGCGGATCCGGGACGCGTCCGCCGGGTCCTTCTCCAGCAGCTCCGTGGACGTCAGCTCCTCGATGACGCCGTGCACGACCGAGTCGTCGACCTTGAGCGAGCCGGTGACGTTGCCGACGAGTTCGTCCTGGCTCATGGGCTCGCCCGCGGTCGCGAGGACCTGGAGCGTCACGTTCTGCGGGAACGTCGTGCCATTGCGGGTCAGCACGCGCTCCAGGAGGGCGCGCGACGCGTAGTGGGCCAGGGCCACGACCCGGCCGTTGGCCGTGGGTGCGGGGGCTGACGCCGGTATGGGTGCGGTGGTGGCTGTGGTGGTGGGCGCGGTGGTGGTCATGTCTGCTCCTCGTTGTTCTCGGTGTGTGGATCAAGAGGTGCGTCGAGCAGGATCGCCAGCTCGCGGGTGAACTGCCGTGTACGCGGGCTGCTTTGCCCTCCGAGCGGTTCGAGCCACTGGTCCAGCAGGCCCTGGACCACCTTGATCGCGCGGAGTGTGACCTCGCGTCCTTGCTCGGTGAGCGAAAGCCGCATGGCGCGTGGGTCGTTCGGATCGCGGGTACGGGCGACGAGCCCGGCGGCTTCCAGGGCGCGGGCGAGCTTGGAGACGTACAGCGCCTCAAGCCCCGTGTGGTCGGCGAGCTGACGCTGGCTGGGCTGCTGCCCGGAGCGCGACATGCCGTACAGCGACGCCATCAACGCGTACTGCGCATGGGTGAGGCCCAGGGGCCCGACCGCCCGGTCGACGGCCACCCGCCATTTCATCGACAGGCGCCAGACCAGAAATCCCGCTGTGGCGCCCTCAGTTGATGTACTCACAGCAAAGTACGGTACATGGCTACTATATCCATGGCTACTATTTTCCTGCGACTCAGGACCCCAGGGCTCAGCACCCGGGCTCAGTACCCCGGTGCTCAGTGCCGCATCTCTAGGCGTGGTCCTCGACGACCAGATGTCCGTCTTCGGTGAGGCGGGCGATGTGGCCGGACTTGAGGAAGCCGTCGGAGGTGAAGGCGCGGGCGTTCTCCTCGGGGGCTTTGTAGTAGCCGCGCGGGGTGCAGGGGCCGCGTGTCCAAAGCTGTCCGGGAGTCCCTGTCGGTACGTCGGTGCCGTCCGGGGCGATGATGCGGATCTCGTCGTCCGGCGAGAGGGGGCGGCCCTGTGTATGACGGATGGCGTCGTCGGTGTCGGTGTCGGTGTCGGTGAGACGAGTGAGGGACAGCAGTCCCTCGGCCATCTCGAAGACTTGCTGGACATGGCAGTGGAAGGTCGAGCGGACGCGGGCCGCGAGGTCGGCGTCGAGCGGCGCGCCGCCGACCTGGACGAGGCGCAGGCTGGAGAGGCCCTGTCCGCGCGGGACGTGAGGGAGGGTGTCGAGCCACAGCCGTGCGTCAGCGGGGGTGAGCGAGGTGACCGTGACCTTTTCCGTCTCGATCGCGCGGAAGGCCGCTTCGGCCGCATGCGACGTGCCGGCGGGCTCGTCGACCAGTACGACGGTGGCGCCGACGGCGAGGGCTCCGGCGATGCCCGGGCAGCCGAAGGCGAAGTTGGTCGCGGCCGGGAGGGCCGCCAGGTAGACGTCCTCGGGGCCGAGGCCGATGAGTTCGGCTGCGGCGCGCGTCTGATACGCGTAGTCGTTGTGGGTGCGCGGGACCAGTTGGGATGCGGCTGCGTCCGACGGCAGGAGGAACGCGACGTCGTTCGGGTCGTACGGGCGGTCCGGGTCCCGCGGGGCGTCCAAGGAGTTGAGGGGGAAGAACAGACATCCGCTGGGGGCGGTGGAGAAGCCGCCTTGAGCGCCGTCGGGGCCGTCGAGGGTGAAGGCGCGGCGCAGACGCGGGTGGTCGTCGCTGAGCATCGAGACCATCTTGGCGTGGTCGAAGCCGTGGTGGACGCCAGGTCCCACGTACGCGGCGGCTTCGGTGACCTGGGCGAGGTGCCCGATCTCGTCGGCGCGGAGGGAGGTGGGCGCCGGCACCGGGAAGGCTCCGGCGCGCATGAGGGCGTACACGGCGATGACGAACTCGGGCACGTTCGGGAGCTGGACGATGACACGGTCGCCCGCGCGGACGCCACGGAGTGTCAGCCCGGCGGCCATGCGGTCGACGCCGCGGTTCAGTTCACGGTAGGTGAGGCGACGTTCCCCGTGGACGAGGGCGGTGCGGGTGGTGTGGATGCGGGCGTGCTCGGCGAGGAGTTGGGGCAGGGCGGCGCCCCGGTAGTAACCCCGGTCGTAGTGGCGGCCGATGGTCTCGGGCAGGTGCGGGGTGCAGCCGTCCAGCATGGTCCAGACTCCTTCCGGGCGCGTGACCATGTGGATCACGGCCGCTCACACTCGCATGCCGGATGCGGAAGCAACAACCAGCACTTGTGCGCCACGGCCCCGGGGGCGTCGTCTCTCGCCTCCCGTCGGATAACGGGGCTGTGGGGCTGTCGAGCCTCAGTAAGGCAGTCCCTCCGCCGCCGCATGCAGGGCCGCGAGCAGGCATGCGGTGATTTCCGCGCCGGACGCCTCGGGGTCGTCCGCGTACCGCTGGGCGAAGTCCTCCGCCGCCGCGCGCAGCGCGCCGTTCAGGGTGGCCGCGTGGACCTTCACGCTCAGGTCGTCGGCGTTGCCGCCGGACCGCTGGGCAAGGAGCCTGCCGAGTACGGGCAGGGCCTCGTCGTGGGCCTGGAGCCAGACGGAGCGCAGGGCCGGGTCGGTGGAGGTCATCCGGATCAGGTCGAGGATGACGGGGGTGTCGGCGGGCAGCTCGCCGATCCGGCAATACTCCGTGAAGAAGTCCAGCAGGCTCATGTCCGGTGGCCAGTGGCGCAGTTGCTCGACCGCGAAGTCCAGTCCGGCCGAGAGGAGGGGCAGTACGCAGCTCTCCTTGGTGGGGAAGTGGCGCCACATCGTGCGGGCGGAGATTCCCACTGCCTGCGCTATCTGTTCCCCTGTGGTGGCGGTGACGCCTTGTGAGGTGAACAGGCGGACGGCCTCACGGGCTATCTCGAAGCGGAGAGCTGCCTTCCGCCGTTGGACGAGCGACGGTCTGACGTCGGCTTCCGCCGTCCGCCAGCGCTCTGTGAATGGCGCCTCGCGCACTCTCGACTCTCCTCTGCCTGGATCACGGCAGCATAGCGAGCCACCAGATGACTCACGCAGACTCCTTGTCACAGACTGACACCCAGCCTTACTCTCCCGTAAGTAACCAGCGGGTAACCCGCGTTGGTCTCTATGTCATGTGCGCGTCAAAACATGCGCCGATGTGCACGCGCCATCGACGAAGGCGCCTCCTCCCTCCTCCCTCCTCACGCCCCGCCCGTCAAGGAGCCGCTCATGCCCCCGCCCAGCAGACGAGCCCTGCTCACCGGCGCCGCCGGCCTCGCGGCCGCGAGTGCCCTGCCGTTACCAACCGCCTCAGCCGCGCCGGCCGCAGTACGCCTGACCCGGGAAGAACACCGGGTCGTCATCATCGGCTCAGGCTTCGGAGGAGGTGTGGCGGCGCTCCGCCTGGCACAGGCGGGCGTGCCGGTGACCGTGCTCGAACGCGGCCGGCGCTGGCCGACGGGGCCGAACGCGGAGACGTTCCCCAGGGTGTCGGGCCTCGACAAGCGGATGCTCTGGTACGGCACCCTGCCGGCCGCGGTCAGGCCCCTCGCCAGGCTGCTGGGAACCCCGCTGAACTTCGCGCCGTACGCGGGGCTCCTGGAACCCGTCCTGGGCGAGAACATTCTCAGCGTCTGCGCGGCCGGGGTCGGCGGCGGATCGCTCGTCTACCAGGGCATGACCCTGCAGCCGTCGGAGGCGGTGTTCAACACCTGGCTGCCCGAAGAGCTCGACTACCGCCGCATGAACGAGATCCACTACCCGCGGGTCGCGAAGATGCTCCAGGTGGCAACGGCGCCCGACGCGCTGATCGCCAGCCGCAACTACACGGCGGCTCGGGTGTTCGCCGAGCGGGTGCGCGGGGCCGGGTACGACCTCGAGAAGATCCCGATGCCGATCGACTGGGACTACGCCCTGGCCGAACTGCGCGGGGAGATGAAGCCCTCGTACACGAACGGCGACTGCGCTCTCGGCGTCAACAACGGCGGCAAGCACTCCGTCGACGTGACCTACCTGCGGGAAGCCGAGGCGACCGGCAAGGTCACCGTCGCGACGCACCACAACGTCACCTCGGTGGCGCGGGCCGCCGACGGCCGCTGGGAGGTGCGGGTCGACCGCACCGACGACTCGGGGCGGGTGCGGGAGCGGAAGATCCTCACCGCGCGCGGTCTGGTCATGGCGGCCGGCAGCGTCAACACCAGCAAGCTCCTCGTGCGCGCGGCGGCCACCGGCACCATCCCCGACCTGCCCGACGGGCTCGGCGAAGGGTGGGGCACCAACGGCGACCGCATCTACGCGTGGACGAACCTGCGGGAGGACTTCGGCAGCGAGCAGGGCGGCCCCGTGGTCTACGGCAGCAAGGCGTGGGAGAACCCCGACACCGCGCACACGATCATCCAGGCGTCGCTGCCGCCCCTGGGCCTCGACACCAGGACGACCATGCTGGTCGGTTTCGGGGTGAGCCCGGACCGCGGCCGCCTCCGGTACGACGCCTCCACCGACTCCGTGTCGCTGCACTGGCCATCGGGTGGCGACGCGGACAGCCACCGCCACATCCACCGGCGGGTCACCGAGATGTCCAAGGGGCTCGGTGTACTCACGGACACCAACTCCCTGGTCAACAGCACCTGGCACCCGCTGGGCGGCGCGGCGATGGGTGCCGTGTGCGACATCGACGGCCGCGTACGGGGCCAACGCGGGCTCTACGTCCTCGACGGCGCGCTCATCCCCGGCACGACGGGAGCGTGCAACCCGTCCATGACCATCGCCGCCGTGGCCGAACGCGCGATGGACGCCATCACAGCCCACGACATCGACTCGATCATCTGAATCCCGAGCGAGGAGCACACCATGAGCCGCAAGAGACATCCTTCGCGCACATCCCGTTCGCTGGCGGCGGGCGTCGTCGTCGGCACCGTCTGCGTGGGCCTGTCGGGGGCACCGGCCACCGCGGCCGACGATGAGCCCGTCGTCTCCCGGGGCGTCACCATCCCCACCTTCTACAACCCGCCCGCCGAACTCCCCGCCGAAAACGGTGCGTTGATCCGCACCGAACCCATGCCGCTCGGGCTGAGCATCCCGGGCCTCGACGGGCGCCCCATGCCGGGCACCGCGAGCCGCCTGATGTACAAGTCCACCGACTCGACCGGGAAGCCCGTCGCGGTGACCGGCGCCTACATCGAGCCCTCGGCCGCCTGGACGAAACCCGGGCCGCGCCCGCTGGTCGCGGTGGCCTCGGGCACCATGGGCCAGGGCGACCAGTGCGCTCCCTCCTTCGCCCTCCAGCACCCCCTGACCCTCAACGGCGAAACCGTGTCCGTGGGGTACGAGGCCTTGGCCGTCTACCGGATCCTGGCCACCGGGGCGGCCGTGGTCATCACCGACTACGTGGGCCTGGGCGCCACCGACCGCGCACACACCTATGTCAACCGGCTCGATCAGGGGCACGCCCTGCTTGACGCGGCCCGAGCCGCCCGCTCGGTACCCGGGGCATCGGTCACCGCGGAGTCCCGCACCGGCCTGTACGGCTACAGCCAGGGAGGTGGCGCCAGCGCGGCGGCGGCCGAACTCCAGTCGTCCTACGCCCCCGACGTCCGCCTTGCCGGGACCTACGCCGGCGCACCGCCCGCGGATCTGACCTCGGTCATGAAGGGCATCGACGGCAGTGCGCTGGCCGGGGCCCTCGCCTGGTCGATCACCGGCTTCGCCCAGGCCGACCCCGACCTGCGCGCGGTCGTCGAGAAACACATCAGCACCGCCGGGAAGGCCGCGCTGAAGGACGCCTCAACGATGTGCGTCGGCGACGCACTGTTCGGCTACGGCTTCACCAAGAGCAACAAGTGGACCAATGACGGCAAGTCCGTCGGGGACATCATCGCCGCCGATCCCCGCGCGAAGGCGGCCCTGGACAAGCAGCGCATCGGCACGCTCAAGCCCAACGGGCCGGTGCGCCTGGCGACGGGCATCCAGGACGACATCGTGCCGCACGGCCAGGCCCGGCAACTGGCCGTGGACTGGTGCCGCAAGGGCGGCAACGTCACCTACGAACCCATCGCGCTGCCGAACCTCGGCGACAAGATCCTCACCAACCACCTCGTGCCTCTCATCACCGACCAGGGCGACGCCATCTCCTGGCTGACCGACCGGATATCGGGCAAGCCGGCGAGTTCCACCTGCTGGAAGGTGCCGCTCCAGCCCTGACCTTGTGGCCGCCCGTCCTCACCCCGGCCGCGAAAGGCCTCAGGCGGGGACGGGCTCCTGGCACACCTCGTCGAAGGGCGGGTAGCTCTCGCTGCCCCGCTCCGCGGCCTCGATGTAGACGGCAAGGGCGTCACGGGACTGAGCCAGGCGGTGCATCTGGTCCTCGAGCCGCTCCAGCCGCGAGCGCATCGCGGTCAGGAGCTCGGAACATCCGGGCAGCTCAGGTGTCTCGCCGACCGCACAGGGAAGTACGTACGCGATGTCCTCGGAGGACAGGCCCGCACCCAGCAAGTGCCGGATCTGCTTCACCCGCAGCAAGGCGCTCTCGTCGTAGTCGCGGTAGCCGTTCGCCCTGCGGTCCGCCTCCAGGAGGCCCTGGGCCTCGTAGTAGCGCAACTGATGGGCGTTGACGCCCGTACGACGACTCAGTTCCCCGATGCGCATCGAACCTCACTTGACCTTCATACCGGTGTGAACGTTGACGATGCTGCCATGAACAACGAAACCGCAGCACCTGTTTCCGTCATCGGACTCGGCCTGATGGGCCAGGCCCTCGCGGGCGCGTTCCTGAAAGCAGGCCACCCCACCACCGTATGGAACCGCACGGCCTCCAAGGCCGACCAACTGGTCGTCCAGGGAGCGCAGTTGGCGCCCACCGTCGGGGACGCCCTCAAGGCGAGCCCCCTGACGGTCATCTGCCTCACCGACTACCAGGCCATGCACGAGTTGCTCGACGCGAGCGATGTCACCCTGGACGGCGCGACCTTGGTGAACCTGACCTCGGGCGACTCGGCCCAGGCCCGGGAAGCCGCCCGCCTGGCCGAGCAGCGCGGCGCGCGTTACCTGGACGGCGCCATCATGGCCGTCCCCCCAGGCATCGGCACCGCCGACGCGGTGATCCTGCACAGCGGACCCCAGCCGGACTTCGAGGCGCACAAGCCGACCCTCGACGCGCTCGGCACCGTCACTTACCTCGGCTCCGATCACGGTCTCGCGTCCCTGTACGACGTGGCGGGCCTGGCCATGATGTGGAGCGTCCTGAACGCCTGGCTCCAGGGCACCGCCATGCTCAGGACGGCCGGGGTCGACGCCGCGACGTACGCGCCGTTCGCGCAGCAGATCGCCGCCGGGGTGGCCACATGGCTGCCCGGCTACGCCGAGCAGATCGACAAGGGGTCCTTCCCGGCCGAGGTGTCGGCCCTGGAGACCGACGTACGGGCCATGACGCACTTGATCGAGGAGAGCGAGGCGGTGGGGGTCAACGCCGAACTGCCTCGGCTGATCAAGGCCATGGCCGACCGCGCGATCGCGGCCGGACATGGTGGCGAGCAATATCCCGTACTCATCGAAGAGTTCGTCAAGCCCCTCGTCGACTGACCGGTCGACCCGCCCCGACGCCTCCGGCCGCTACGGGCGGGAGGCGCGGGCAAGGCGGTGAAGGTCTTCCAGGGCATCGACGACGACGGTGTGCCGGTGCCACTTGACCCAGGTGCCGACGGCGCGGCCGGTGGCCTCCAGGGACTGCAACTGCGCCTGGGTGAAGCCGACCAAGGGCCCGGCGTGATGAGAGGAGATGACACCCTGCACGGTGTCCTGCTCGTCGATCAGCGGAATGCTGTGGCAGGCCCGGCTGCCGGCCGCGAGGATCACACGCCGCGTCTCCTCGTCGAATCCGGCCGACAAGGCCACGTCCTTGACGGTGACCTGCTGGCTGGCGACGGCCGCCCGGGAGCAGGAGGTCTTGCCCTCGACGAACGCGAAGAAGTCGGTGAACTGACGGGGCAGGCCCGTGTGCCTCGCCATCCGCAGGACACCGTCCTCGATCAGCTGGACGTTGCCCATGTGCGCACCGGTGATGTTCAGGACGCGTTGCAGGGCGGCGCCGAGGATCTCGCCCTGGTTGGCGGGGTCGAGCGTGCCCGCCTCAAGCGTGGTCAGGTCGGGCGCCGGCTGGTGTGGCCGTCCGCCGAACCACGACTTGGCGCCCGGCGCCGGCCCCGGCGTCCGGGCCACCGCGGCGGCCATCTGGTGCAGCTTGATGTTGGCTCGCTGGGACGCCTGGCGCAGCAGCGCGAACGCCGCCTCCGCGTTCTCCAGGCGATACCGCTCGACCAGGACACCCTCGGCCATGGCGATCCTGGGGCGCGTACGCGCCTGGACCTCAAGGCCGGACACCTGGCCGCGCAGCTGCTCGGCGGTGGCTCTCAGCTCTTCGGTCTCGGCCCTGAGGGCGGGGGAGTCGTGGGGCGAGGGCTGGTCCTCGGGCGGGGGCGCAGAGGGAATGTTCGTCATGTTGTCTCCCATGGCGGCACCCTGGTCCGCACTCCTCGTCGATCGTGAGCAGCGCGACGTCGCTGACGCCGCCCACCCCAGCCCCGTTCGCTGAAGCGGACCCCCGCTCACACACCAGGGGTGACCTTAACCCGAGGTGTGGATGATGTGACGACCGGCCCCGGAAGTCAGCCGCGTGCGGTGACGGTTGGGGGTGATGTGCCGGATTTGGGCATGGGTGCCTCCGGTGCCTCCGGTGCCTCCGGTGCTTCCACGCGCGCGTCCGTCCTGGCCGGTGAACTCGCCCAGGGTGAGGCCGTCACCATCGGCGCCGACGGCAGCGCGGACGAGATCGTGGCGACCATGACGCAGCACAAGGTGCGGCGGCTTCCCGTGATCGACGGCGCCGGTACGTCGGCATGGTGGCCCTCGCCGATGCCGCCCGGGCCCTGCAGGACCTCAAGGCCGGGCAGCTCCTCGACGCGCTCTCCACCGACTGACACCGGCGCCGCCGGGGTCGACTGGGGCCGCATCGCCGACCACGCGGCCCCAGCCTCCGCCCTCCGTGCGCGGCGGCGAGGCAACTCCCGCGACCTCGCACCGCCGGGGGCATTTCGCGCGAGAGCCGATCGAGGGGGAGCCTCGGTCCTCGCACCCCCGGACGCTGCCGCACTCGAGCGGCGGCGGCCGGGCACTCACAGCGTCCCACCGCGAGGGCGGCCTGTCCCCATGCCGGTCCAATCCCGAACGAGTCGCCCTCGAACCGGCGTCGGGGGTCCCTGCCCGGCAGGGCGCCGCCCCCCGTCACGGGAGGGGGGTGGGATTACGGGGAAGGACGTACCTGCTCGCGTACCCACGCGGGATCAGGGTTGACGTGCGCCTGGCCCGCCACAAAGACCGTCGGCACGGTCTCATTGCCCTCGTTGACCGCCCGCACCGCGGCGGCCCCGGCCGGATCGCGCCAGATGTCGACCCAGTGCACCTGACGGGCCCCGAGCCCCAACCGGATGCGCAGCCGCAGACAGTACGGGCAGCCCGACCGCCAGTAGACGATCGGCCGGCCATCGGCCTCGGCGCGGCGCTGTGCCTCGAGCGCACCGGTCGACTTCGGGAAGAACAGCGGCGAGTGCACCCCCGCGAGCAGCACGAACACCAGCAGGAGTGCCGCGGCCGCGCCGGGATTGCCCCCGGAGGCCAAGCCGGCCGCGGCGAATGAGCCGCAGATCATCAGCAGCAGGGGAGTAATCCAGGCGCGCATCATGAGAACGCAGAGTAATCGCGGGCCGAGGTGCCTCGACAGTGCCCCCGTACGAGGGCGTCACTCAGGATTCCGCCAGCGCGGGGCCTGGTCGTCAGGAGTGTCCGGTGAAGCGAAGTGGAAGGGCACGCCGAGGTGATCGGCCAGCGCTTGGCCGGCCTCGGTGGCAGCGTCGGCGGGGGAGCGGTCGGGAAGGTGATAGATGACGGCCAACCGACCCTCTCCCTGCGGTTCGTCCAGGACCGCGAACAGATCCACGAACCAGTCGTGCACGGTGTCGCCGTCCCAGAGTGCCTCGACGGCGACCACGCGACCGGGGAGAGCCGCGGCGCGGGCCGCGAGTGCGGGTGTGTCCAGCGGGTCGGGGGGCGTGCGCCGCACCTGGTCGCCGAGAGCCTCGTACCGCGAATGGACCACAGATTGCGCCTCAAGCAGCCCCAACCCCACCGGGCGCAAGGCTTCCCAGACGGACCTGACCGCTGCCATCCGGCGGTCACGCAGCACGTCGGCGTCAACCTCGCGGCGGGTCTGTTCCGCCAACTGACCCCACCAGTCGCTCACTTGACCACCACCCCGTACGCCATGGCGGGTGTGGGAGGCCGAGTGGCCGTCATCATCGAGACCGCCGCTCGTCGACGATCCCCTCGATGCTTCTCATCAGCCGGTCACCCGTCAGGTCGATGCTTCCGTTCTGCGTGCTGACCTGCGCACCTTCGAGCAGGAAAGTGATCTCGGCCGCGGTCTGCACGGGATCGGGCAGCCCGGCCTCGGTGCACATCCCGACCAGCCTGCGGGTCTGGTGCGCCTTGTGCTCCTCGATCACCCGCCGCGCGGGATCGTCGCGATCGGGCAGCTCGGCAAGGGAGTTGATGAACGGGCAGCCCCGGTGCGAGATCGCGGGCAAGCCCTCGGCGATGAAGCGGGCCAGACCCAGGATCTGCTCCCTGGGGCGGCCGGGATGCGCCGCCTCGACCTGGTCGAAGGCGGCCTGGTAGTCGGCCGCGACGATCCGCAGCCACTCCGCGACCAGTGCGTCCTTGGTCTCGAAGTGCCGGTAGATCGCCATCTTGGTGGTCTCGGCCCGCTCGGCGACGGCCTGGACGCTCACCCGCCGGATCCCCTCGCGCTGGAAGAGCTCCTCCGCCGCGTCGAGGATGCGCTCGCGGGGCGGCAGTTTCGCCACCCTGCTCGGCCTGCCGGCGGTCGATGCCATGACTACTCCGTGACGTCCGGTCAGTTGTGGGGCGTCGGAGCCCACATTGGCTGCCCCATCCCCTGCTACGGTACCAGTCCGTTCCGAACGATACCGATGGGTATCATCTGGAACTCAACGGTATCTTTTCTTCCGCTGGGAGTGACAGTGAAAGTCAGCGAGTACGTGAACTTCGACGCGGTAGGGCTCGCGCGCCTGGTCGCCGCGGGTGAGGTGGGCCCGGCCGAACTGGAGGCGGCCGCACGCGAGGCCGCGCGGGCGGTCGATCCGCGGATCAACGCCGTCGTGGAGACGTGGCCGTCCGATGACCGCCCCACACCCGGCAGCTCACCGCTGGCCGGAGTCCCCTTCCTGATCAAGGACATCGGAGTCTCCATGGCAGGCAGGCGCACGGAGCTGGGGAGCCGCCTCGCGGCCGGCAACGTCGCCCGGGCCGATTCCTTCCTGATGCGTCGCTTCCGCCGCGCGGGCCTCGTGACGTTCGGGCGCACCGCGACGCCGGAGATGGCGTACAGCATCACCACGGAACCCAAGCTGTACGGGCCGGTCCGCAACCCATGGGACCTGGAGCGCAGTGCGGGCGGTTCCAGCGGGGGTGCGGGCGCGGCCGTCGCTGCCGGAGTGGTTCCGCTCGCGCACGGCACCGACGCCGCGGGCTCGCTTCGTGTCCCCGCGGCCTACAACGGGCTCTTCGGTCTCAAGCCGACGCGCGGCCGGGTCTCCATGGGCCCCGACGCTGACGAGGTCTTCAACGGCCTGGCCGTGCAGGGCAGTGTGAGCCGGACCGTACGTGACAGTGCCGTACTGCTCGACCAGATACGCGGACCTGAGCCCGGCGACCCCTACTGCGCCCCGGAGCCGGCCCGGCCCTACGCGGAAGAAGTTACCCGCGACCCGGGCATCTTGCGGATCGGGGTCCTCGGCCAGGCGTGGGGCGGGCGCCGCACGACCCCGCCGGTGGCCGACGCTCTCGCGCGGACCGTGCGTCTGCTCGAAGACCTCGGTCACCGGGTGGAGGAGGCCGAGGTCGGCATCGGGGTCGACTGGGAGGAGTTCGTCCTGGCCTGCGCGCGCCTCATGACGGCGAATCTCACCGCGTTGGTGGACGAGCTGGCGGCCGCCTTCGGCCGGCCCGTCGACACCTCCACCCTCGAAGCGGAGACCCTTGCCGGCTACCACTACGGGCAGCGGGTCACCGGCACTCAACTCCTCGGCGCCCTCGCGCTCCGCAACCGGGTCGCGCGCAGCCTGGCACGGCACTTCGACGCGTACGACGTGCTGCTCACCCCGACCTTGCCGGAGCTTCCCATGCCCCTGAGCGCCCAGGGCGAGGGTGCGCGGATGCTTGACGGCCTCGGCTGGATCGACCGGCTCAACGACCGTTCGCCGTTCACCCTGGCGTTCAATGTGGCGGGCACCCCCGCCATGTCCGTGCCCGTGACGGCCGACATCGGGACGGGGCTGCCGGTCGGCATGCAGTTCGCCGCCGGTTACGGACGCGAGGACCGACTCTTCCGCCTCGCGGGACAACTCGAACAGGCAAGCCCGTGGTCGGGCAGGGCCCCGGGGGTGTGGGCGGGGCGCGCGTCCTAGCGGAGCACGGCGGAGAGCAGGTCCGAGCCCAGTGTCGCCATCGCGGACACGTTCAGGGTGTAGTGGATGTAGCGGCCCTGACGGCGCGCCGTCAGCAGGTCGGCGCGCCGCAGTACGGCGAGGTGGCGGGAGACCTCCGGGGGCGTCAGCTCCCATATGTGGGCCAGTTCGCCGGTGGTGTGCGGGCCGCGGGCCAGGGTGCGCAGGAGGCGCAGCCGTACCGGGTGGGCGAGCGCCTCCAGCCGTAGCTCGACCGTTTCCAGGGGCACCGGCTCCGGCGGGTTCGGTTCGGCCACCGGGTACTGCACCACCGGCTGCCATCCGGGCGCGTGGACCACCACCAGGTGCGGGCTGCCGAAGACGCTGGGGATGAAGGTGACCCCGGCGCCGTGGGCGGCGGTTGATTTGTCCTGCAGCTTGTCCACGGTGATGCGGGTCCCGTCGGGCGCCAGCGCGACGGCGCCGGAGACCGAGGCGAGTGCCGCGCCGATGCCCTGGTGCTTCAGCAGGTCGTTCTTCAGGCGCAGATCGGCGGCAAGCCGTTCGGCCACGCCGGTCCAGGCGGCGTCGAAGAAGGCCGCGGCACACTGTTCGAGGGTGTGACGCACGCGCGCCCGCACGGCGGCCGGGTCCGCGAGCAGCCGTTCCGCGAAGGCCCCCTGCCGGGCGCCACGAGCTTGGGCCAGGTCGAGGGCCCGCTCGCGCGCCTTCGCGTCGGTGAGCGGTGAGGGCGCGGTGCAAGGGGCCCGGTTGCCACCGCACGTGGTGGCGAGCGCGGCGGTCACGTACGTCTCGTCGTCGAGCCGGTCCACGTCGTCCAGTTCCTGGCAGAGGGCCGGCCGCGGGCGGGCGGGGAACAGGAAATCGGCCTGGGAGGAACGCCAGAGGAACTCCGCCTCCCGCAACCGCTCGGCCAGCTCCGGTCGCAGCCGGGCCCGGACGTCCGCGACCCAGTCGGCGAGATGCGGGTGGTGCCCGGGGGCGGCCAACGCGTGCAGCATCGCGGTGAGTTCGGCCAGCGGAGACGCGGCGAACCGCAGCCGGTCGGGCGGCAGGCCGGTGATGTCGATGCGCAGCGTCATCCGCTCATCATCGCTGGCCGGACGGCCCGTGACGGCGTCGGTTGACGGACTTCGTCAACTGTACGGAGTCACCGTGCCCGCAACTATTCGTGACGACGCGTCGACTCAGCGCTCCGACGGTCCTTAGGATGTCGATCATCGATGTGGGGTGACGGACGGGGTGGGTTGTGAACGACGTTCCATACGCGGCGTGGCCGCGCATCGGGGGACCAACTCCCTGGACTGCCCTGGACGATCACCTCCTTTACACATGCCACGTCGTCATGGACCTCACGCAGGGCAAGCTCGGCGAGAGGCCGCCGGTGCCTTCGATGGCCCGCCTGTCACCCGGCGAGACATCGGTGGCCGTGGGGCCCGCGTCCCGGTCCACTTGGCGTGCTGTCGGGGACGGCTCGTACGCGTACAACACGACGCTGGCCGTCGGGCGGCCCGGATTCGTGATCGGGAGCATGGTCGGTTCGGCGCTCGGCAACGCGGCCCGTCGGCGTCAGGCGGCCGCGGACGCCCGGCCGCGCTGGGTGGCCGACGGTCATGGAGAGGTGACGGTCACCGACCGCCGGGCCTACTTCGGACATCCGCAGAGCTCGCTGGACCTGGAATGGGGCGGCCTCGACACCGCGGATCTCGTCGCACCCGAAGTCTTCCGGTGTTCCTTCCGGGACATGTACAACGGCTCGCCCCAGCTGATCCAGCTCCACGGCCCATGGGCATCGCTGATGTTCGTCCTGGCCGCCCACGCCGCTTTCCCGGCTCACCCGAGGCTCCTGGGCGGGAACTGGCTGCCGCCGGACTTCGAGACCAAGTGCCGGACGTACGGTCGGACGTGCCCTCAGGTGCGCTGAGCCCGACCGTGCCCTCAGGTGCGCTGAGCGCGAGCGCGGTGCTCGGCTCGACGGCCACGGCTTTCTATCTCCAACCTGTGTTGTTCCTAGAATGGCCGGGTGGAGGACATCGATGCGATCGCGGTGCTGCAGGATCCTGTGCGGCGCCGACTGTACGAGTACGTGGCGGCGCAAGGCCGGGAGGTAGGCCGGAACGAAGCCGCCGAGGCGGCGGGGGTGGCGCGCACGCTCGCCGCGCACCATCTGGACAAGCTGACGGACGCCGGGCTGCTGGAGAGCGGCAGCCGCCGCCTGACGGGGCGTTCCGGGCCGGGCGCGGGGCGTCCCGCCAAGGTCTACACGCGGGCGCCGGGCGAACGGTCGGTCTCGCTGCCCGCCCGCGACTACCGCACTGCCGCCGAGCTGCTCGCCGAGGCCGCCGAGCAGGCCGGACTCGATGCCGGGCTCTGTGCGGCCGCGCGGCGCCGGGGCGAGGCCCTGCGCGGCGCGGCGACGCCCTGCGGCGGCCTCGACGAGGCCATGGAGATGCTGGCCGCACGCGGCTACGAACCGCACCTTGAGGATGTCGAGGGGCCGGAAGGCGGGGCGCCGGTCGTTCGCATGCGCAACTGCCCCTTCCATGCCGTGGCCGAGCGCTTTCCGCCCCTCGTCTGCGGAATGAACCTCGCGCTGCTGGAGGGGCTGCTCGGTGCGGACGGGCCCGTTCACGCTCGTATGGACGCGCGGCCGGGGGAGTGCTGCGTGGTGCTCGACTCTTCTAAAAACAATGACGATTGACATAGAAAAGCCGGGCGTGCTGGGATGAGGCCATGACCGCATCCGAGCATGCTGCCGCCCACCTCGCCGAGCTCAATGTCGCCACGCTCCTCCACCCCTTCGACGACGAGCGCATCGCGCCGTTCGTCGAGCTGCTCAACCCCATCAATGCCGCAGCCGACGACGCCCCCGGCTTCGTGTGGCGGCTGGTGGAGGAGGGCGCGGCCGACGCCACCGGCATGCGCCCGGCGGGCGAGGACGTCATCGTCAACCTGTCGGTGTGGGAGACCCAGGAAGCGCTGTGGGACTTCACCTACCGCAGCGGGCACCTGGAGGTGATGCGGCGGCGCCGCGAGTGGTTCGAGCGGCACATCGAGTCGCACATGGTCCTGTGGTGGGTTCCCGCCGGCCATGTGCCGACGGTCGGGGAAGCCCTGGAGCGGCTGGCCGACCTGCGGGCGCACGGGCCGTCGCCGCGCGCGTTCACCTTCGCCTCGTCCTACACCGCGGCCGAGTCCGTGGGGGCCGCGGCGGTGGTGTAGGCCGGGCACCGATGAGTTCCGCCTCGCCGGGTGGTCTGCATGGGGGGAAGCACCCCTTCCGCGTCCGCGGAGGCCCGATGAGATGACGAGGAGCGTGCACATCGTGGACCAGGAGTACGTGAGCGCCACCCTGACCGTCGAGGCGCCCGCCGCCGAAGTGTTCGCGGTGCTGGCGGACCCGACGACGCACGCCGCGATCGACGGCACCGGATGGGTCCAACAGCCCGTCGACCGCGCCCCGTTGACCGAGAAGGGGCAGATTTTCCGGATGGCCATGTACCACCCCGACCACCCGGACGGTGACTACCAGGTGGCCAACCAGGTCGAAGTGCTCGACCCGCCCCGGTCCATCAGCTGGCTGACGGGTGAGGAGAAGGAAGGCGGCCGCCTGGAGTTCGGCGGCTGGATCTGGCGCTACGACCTCGCGCCCCTCGGCCCGGCCGCAACCGAAGTCACGCTCACCTACGACTGGACGGCCGTGCCGCAGTTCATCCGGGAGTACCTCGAGTTCCCGATGTTCGGCCCCGATCATCTGACCAACTCACTGCGGCACCTGGCCGAGCTGGCCGCCCCGGCAACGCGGCCCTGACCGGCCACCCTGCCAGCCCCTGCCGCCCTGCCGTGTGGACCCAACACCTGGGGCCGGGCAGTCATGCTGCCCGGCCCCAGGTGCTGGGTTGTTCCCGCCTATTCGTGGCACAGGAGGCCGGTGCGCAGAGCGGCGAGCGTGCTCGACAGGAGGCGTGAGACGTGCATCTGGGAGAGGCCAAGGGCGGCGCCGATCTGCGCCTGGGTCATCTCCTGGCCGAAGCGCATCTCGATGATGCGGCGTTCGCGTTCGTCGAGACCGGCCAGCAGCGGCGCCAGGGCGTGCAGATCCTCGAACACCGCGATGGCCGGGTCCTCTTGGCCCATGGTGTCGGAGAGGGAGCGGCCGTTGGTGGGGGCCCCGCCCTCCTCGCCCTCGCTGCGCGGGCTGTCCAGTGACCCGGCGGCGTAGCCATTGGCCGCCACGATCACTTCCAGGACCTGTTCCTGCGTCACCGCGAGCTCGGTCGCGAGCTCCGCGACCGTCGGTTCGCGGCCGAGCGTCGAGGACAACCGCTCCTGGGACTTGACCAGTTGGAGGCGCAACTCCTGCAGTCTGCGCGGTACGTGCACGGCCCAGCTCGTGTCACGGAAGTGGCGCTTGATCTCCCCGAGGATGTAAGGGACGGCGAAGGAGACGAACTCGAAGCCGCGGTCGACGTCGAACCGGTCGATCGCCTTGATCAGGCCCACGGTCCCGACCTGGACGATGTCCTCAAGCTGGCCGTTGCCGCGGTTGCGGTAGCGGCCGGCCACGTAGTGCACCAGGGAGAGGTTCATCTCGATCAGGGTGCTGCGCGTGTAGAGGTAGGCGGGGGAGCCGTCCTCAAGTGTCCGCAGCTCCTCGAAGAAGAGCTTCGACAGCTCCCGCGCGTCCTTCGGCGCGACCTGGTCGGCTTCCTCGATCCACGGCAGCCCGTCACGCTCGCCCCGCACCCACAGCCCATCGCTCTCGCTCCGCCCCCGCAGCCCATCGCTCTTGCCTCGCGCCCGCGGCCCGTCGCTCTCGCCCCGCGCCCACGCGGCCGGCTCGGCGGTTTCGTCCACGTCCGCCGCTGCCTGCAGAAACATCCTCTGACTCCTCGCTCTCTCTCGTTCCGCACTGCTCAGCTCGCGGTGACCGTGAAGGCGTTGCCCTCACGGTCGGCCAGCACGGCCGCGCGCCGATCACGGGCCCCCTCGGGGGGTGCGATGACACGTCCGCCCCAGCCGATGGCCGCCATCGCGGCCAGGTCGACGTCGGCGACGCGAAAGCACGGGTGCCAGCCGGACGGCGTGGCGTCCCTGAACGCGGCGACCGTGCGCAGCCCGTCGCGCACCTCGATCTGCCCGTGGGCGTACTCCACCTCGCAGCAGTCACCCGACGTGCCGGCCCAGTCCAGTACGTCCCCGTAGAAGAAGGCGGCGGCGAAGATGTCCCGGGTACGCAGCTCAAGCCGGGCGACCGGGCCCGCGCCCGCCTTCCAGCGGTCGTCGGGGGCGCGTCGGCGCAGCCCGAACACCGCTTCCTGCGGGCCCGCCGCCACCGCGAGCCGCCCGGTCTCGGTGCTCAGCGGCCCTACGGCGACGGTGGCACCGCGCTCACGCAGCCGGCCCACCGTGGCGTCCACGTCATCGACGCCGAAGTACGGAATCCACCCGGCCGAGCCGCCCAGGTCACACGTGGCCTGGCTGAGGCTTCCCACCGGGGCGCCGGCCCGCAGCGCCAGAAACCGCGCCCTGCCCTGTGGGCCGAGCAGCGGGACGTGGCACCAGCCGAGAACGCGGGCGTAGAACTCCTTGGCTGCCAGGACGTCACCGGAGGCCAGGCTCAGCCAGCACGGGGCGCCCCGCTTCCTGCCCGTGGTTCCTGTGGTCCCCGCAGCGCCCGGCTGCGGAACGTTGGCGTACGGGGCGGTCCGCGACTCGCCCGGCTGCGGGACCAGGCGCAGCCCTCCGGCCCGGCGGAACGGCCTGACGCCGGTCCCCGCGCGCCCCGCCTCCCGGCCCCGGACTCTCGCGTGCGGGGCGGCCCCCTCTCGCCGCTGCTGCTGCTCACGCTCTCTGCTCACACCGATGTCCCTTGGCACAGCGCCCTCTCCCCATCTGGTTCCGGCGGTCTCGCCAGTGGTTCCGCAGACGGGAGGCGCCATACCGGGACCTTCCTCACCCATCCCGGGGACCAAGGGCCTGACCTGGCCGGTGCCAAAGTCTCAGGCAGGAGGCGAATCGCCCCAGGCCGCGCGGAGCTCGGCCACCGCGCGCCGGGCCTCCTCGCGCACACCGGGATCGGGGTGAGTCAGGAACGGCTCGATCGACGGCAGCGCACGCCTGTCGTGCGTCGCCGACAGACTGAAAAGGACGTACTCCAACAGCTGAGGGGCGAAGGCGTCGACAGGGGCGGCCAGCGGAACGAGGACCTCGAAGGGGATCTTGTGACGCGCGCAGGCCTCACCGACGGCGTGCAGGGCGGCCTCCCGCACCGCGTGTTCCGCGTCGGCGACCGCCACCTGGAAGCCGGCCGACGGCTCGCTCGGCGTCGGCCCGCGCCAAGCTCCCCGACGCCAGAAGATCGCCGAGTTCGTCGGCCCAGACCTCGCGCCGACGCACGTCAGCGCCGGCGAGCGCCGCCCACGCCGAGTCGAGCTGCCTCACGCCCGCCCCGGCGAGGGCACCGCATGCGCGACCGCGTGCGCCGTCTGGCGCCCGAGGGCCGACACGGCGGGCTCGTTCGCCGGCACGCAGTGCCCCGCGGTGGGGTCGTACACGCAGCCGAGCACCCCGGCGTGGTTGGTGACCGGCTCGGACAACCGGGAGTCCCAGCCGTGGGAGAGCAGCGCTTCGTGCAGCTCGCGCGAGGATTCGACGGGGACGGCCTCATCGGCGGTGCCGTGCACGAGCCGGACCGGTATCGGTGCCACCGCCCGGTCCACTGCCTGAAGGGGCACGATGCCCGTGGTCCGTGCCGGGCGCCGATAGCCGCCCGCGATGCCCACCACCGCGGCGGGCGGCGGCCCGTCGAACTCCTTCGGCTGGAGGGCGACACCCATCGCGGCGCCGGCGCCCGCCGACCATCCCGCGAGGATCAACCGGCTTGCGCCGAAGCCGGGTTGGCGGGCGTGTTCGTGGGCGTACCGCAAGGAGTCGACGAGATGTTCCTGTCCGCCGTCGGGCTGGTCCGAGCGCCAGTCCGGGACAAGCACGGTGGGCCCGAGCCCGGCTATCCCGGGCCAGTACCGCCATCACGTGCCGCTCATCGGGCCCCGTCCCGTGCCACAGCAGCACACACCGGTCGTCCTGCTGTCCGGAGGAGTAGACGTCGAGCAGTTTGCTGCCGCCGCCGGTGGCATAGGGCACCGTCCGGGTGGTGATCGTCAAGTCCGTTCCTCCAGGCCGGGCGGGGTCGCGGGGCGAACCAGCCCTCGTATCCGAAAAAAGTCGCACGAGGATGTCGAGAACTCCTGACCGGCTCCGTCCCCGTGGTGAACGTGACCACAATGGGTCGCATCAGCACCGAGGAGAACATCATGGCCAAGTACCTGCTGCTCAAGCACTACCGTGGCGCTCCGGCTGCGGTCAACGACGTTCCGATGGGGCAGTGGACGCCCGAGGAGATCTCGGCGCACGTGCAGTACATGAACGACTTCGCGGCGCGGCTCGAGGAGAGCGGTGAGTTCGTCGACAGTCAGGCGCTCGCCCCCGAGGGAAGCTTCGTCCGGTATGACGGTGAGGGCCGGCCGCCGGTCACCGACGGCCCCTTCGCCGAGACCAAGGACCTCATCGCCGGCTGGATGGTGATCGACGTAGACAGCCACGACCGTGCCCTCGAACTGGCCGGGGAACTGTCGGCGGCCCCCGGCGCGGGCGGCAAGCCGATCCACGAGTGGCTCGAGGTCCGCCCGTTCCTGGGCGCGCAGCACACCGTCACGGAGTGAACCCGGACATGGACGAAGGGTACGAGGTCCGGCTCCGAAGCCTCACGCCGAGCGTGATCGGCATTCTCGTCCGCCGCGGAGCCGACTTCGCGGCGGCCGAGGACGCCGTGCAGGACGCCTTGGTCGAGGCGGTCCGCGTCTGGCCCGCCGATCAGCCCCGGGACCCCAAGGGCTGGCTGGTCACCGTGGCCTGGCGCAAGTTCCTCGACGCGACGCGCGCGGACACCGCACGCCGCAGACGTGAGGACCGCGTCGACGAGGAACCGGCTCCCGGACCCGCCCCTTCCGTGGACGACACGCTGCAGCTCTACTTCCTGTGCGCCCACCCGTCGCTGACACCGTCCTCGGCGGTCGCGCTCACCCTGCGTGCCGTCGGCGGTCTCACCACCCGGCAGATCGCCCAGGCCTATCTGGTGCCAGAGGCGACCATGGCGCAACGCATCAGCCGCGCCAAGCGGACTGTTTCCGACGTGCGGCTCGACAAGGCCGGCGACGTCGCCACCGTGCTGCGTGTCCTCTACCTGGTCTTCAACGAGGGCTACTCCGGTGACGTCGACCTCGTCGCCGAGGCCATCCGGCTCACCCGGCAGCTCGCGGCCGCGATCGACGCCCGCCACCTCTACCACGGCGAGGTGGCGGGCCTGCTCGCCCTCATGCTGATCCACCACGCCCGGCGCGACGCCCGGACCGCCCCCGACGGCAGCCTGGTGCCGCTCGCCGAGCAGGACCGCGGCCGGTGGGACACCGAGGCGATCGCCGAGGGCATCGGGATCCTGCACGCGGCACTCGCCCGCGACCGCCTCGGCGAGTTCCAGGCGCAGGCCGCCATCGCGGCACTCCACGCCGACGCGCCCACCGCCGAGGAGACCGACTGGGTGCAGATCGTCGAGTGGTACGACGAACTGGCGAGCCTGACCGACAACCCGGTCGTCCTGCTCAACCGCGCGGTGGCCGTCGGCGAGGCCGACGGAGCGCGCGCCGGCCTGGCGGCGCTCGCACCCCTCGACGACACACTGCCCCGCCACGCCGCGGTGGCGGCGTACCTCCATGAGCGGGACGGCGACCTGGCGACGGCGGCAGATCTGTACGCCGAGGCGGCCCGCAAGGCGCCCAACTTGCCCGAGCGCGACCATCTGACGCGTCAGGCCGCGCGGCTCAACGCGATGCTCAAGATCAGGCCTGCTCCCTGACGACATCGGCCGGGTTCTTGTCGTCCCGCAGTCCCTGATAGCGGGGGTGGCGCAGCATGCCGTCGCGCGTCCATTCGGTGAAGGCGACCTGAGCCACCAGACGTGGCTGTGCCCAGTGCGCGGTCCGTTCCGCCACCGGATCGACGAACGGCGAGCCCGGCAGCCGCAGTTCGTCGAGTTGCCGGCGCAGGGACAGGAGCGTACGCCGGTCGAAACCGGTGCCGACCTTGCCCGCGTAGCGCAGCCGTTTACCTTCGTGGTAGCCGATGAGCAGTGCGCCGATGCCTTCTCTGCTGCCCGTGGGCTCGGTGAAGCCGCCCACCACGAATTCCTGGCCCCGGGAGCACTTCAGCTTGAGCCAGTCGCCCGAGCGGCGCGCCTGGTAGGTGCTTTCGGCCCGTTTGGCGATGAGGCCCTCCCAGCCGCGGCGGCACGCGTCGGCCAAAAGTTCGGGCCCGCCTTCGTTGCGATGCGTGCTGAAACGCAGCGGGGCCGTGAACGTGATCGAGCGTCGCAGCAAGGACTTACGGGTGCGCAGCGGCAGCCGCCGTACGTCCCTGCCGTCCAGGCGCAGCAGGTCGAAGACGTAGTAGGTGACCGCGACCTTGCTCGCCGCGACGTCG
This sequence comes from Streptomyces sp. NPDC050439, assembly GCF_040655335.1. Taxonomy (NCBI): domain Bacteria; kingdom Bacillati; phylum Actinomycetota; class Actinomycetes; order Kitasatosporales; family Streptomycetaceae; genus Streptomyces; species Streptomyces sp. NPDC050439. The sequence goes on along the minus strand of NZ_JBFAJT010000002.1, from coordinate 21,821 downwards.
GCGGGCCGGGTGAGTCCCATGCGCTGCTGCAGCCGTCCGAAGTCGGTCCTGCCGTGGGAGTAGGCGACGATCTCGCCGTCGAGCGTGAAGTCCTCGGTGTCCTGTCCCGCGAGGGCCTCGATGATCTCCGGGTACGTGGCGTCGAGCCGTCGCCCGGACCGGGACCGGAGTGTCACCTTGCCGTTCTCGCGCACCGCGAGTGCCCGGATGCCGTCCAGCTTCCGCTCGAAGATCCAGCCGTCCGGAAAGTTCCGCAGGTCGGTGAGGGTCGCCAGCATCGGGGAAGCGGCCAGTTCGACGCCGGGCCTTGCCTCGCGGACGCGGCCGTCAAGGCCCGGCGGCAGGCCGTCGAGCAGGCCGGTCATACCTGCTCACCGCTGTCGGAGTGCCAGGTGGGCGCGTCCGGTGCCTCGGCGACCTGGCGCAGCGTACGGCCGCTGCGTGCTGACCGCGCCCGCCGTGGGTCGGGGGTTCCGCCGCCCGAGCGGTGCCCGGTCCGCACGAGCAGCCAGGTCGGTTTTGCCGCGGAGCCTCCGCTCTTCTCCTCGCGGCCGTGGAAGCGGGTGAGCGCGTACTGCCCGCGCAGCTTCTCGCCGTGCAGATCGAAGGTGGCGTGGCCCTTTTCCAGGGCTTCGCCGAAGGGCACCGGCCGGTGGCGCTTGTCGTGGCTGGTGGGCCGGTAGGTGCCGCGGTCCCAGACGATGACGGTGCCGCCGCCGTACTCGCCGGAGGGGATCACCCCTTCGAAGTCCCGGTACTCCAGGGGATGGTCCTCGGTGGGGATGGCGAGCCGCTTGTCGTGCGGGTCGGTGGAGGGCCCTTTGGGGACCGACCAGGACTTCAGCACGCCGTCGACCTCCAGGCGGAAGTCGAAGTGCATCGTGCTCGCGTCGTGGATCTGCACCACGAAGGTGGGCTCATCGGCCGCGTCCGTCTTCGGGTCCGCCGCGGCCGCGTCCCGCGCCGAGGGCTCGCCGCTCGGCTCGCTCGTCCTGTCGAAGTGCCGCTTGCCGCGGTAGGTCCGCAGACCGTCCTTCTCGCTCACGGCGGGCCCCTTCCGTCGGGTCGCTGATCCGTTCGGGCATGGGTTGGCTCGGCCCCGGCCAGGTTATGCACCCCCGTTCCCACCCGCACGGCGAGTGCTCCCCGGTCGTCGGTCCTGTGGCCCCGGTCGGCGTTCTGTGCGCACTTGTATGTGTGGGACCGCGGCCCGCGGGACACCCGATGCACGGATGGCTTGCGTTCGCGCAGGTCGTACACCGTGAGCGGTGTCAGGCGTTCGCGCCTCCGAGAGGTGCGGAGCAAGCTGGGATGAGTGGATCCGAGGAAGGAAGAGCACCCATGGGTGACACCCCGCAGGACCCGACGACGAAGCACCCGCAGCCCGAGTTCGCCTCGCAGGACCAGGAGCCGCCGGGCTGGACCGGCCCGATGGACCCGCCCCCGGACCACGGCGAGGAGTCCTACCAGGGGAGCGGACTGCTGCGGAACCGGGCAGCGGTCGTGACCGGCGGCGACTCCGGCATCGGCCGGGCCGTGGCCCTGGCCTACGCACGCGAGGGTGCCGACGTCCTGTTCACCTATCTGCCCTCGGAGGCGGAGGACGCCCAGGAGACGGTGCGGCTCGTCGAGAAGGCCGGGCGGCGCGGTCTGGCCGTGCCGTGCGACATCCGCGAGGAGGAGCAGTGCCGCCGCCTCGTGGAACGCGCGGTGGCGGAGTTCGGGCGCATCGACGTGCTGGTCAACAACGCGGCCTATCAGATGTCCCAGCCCGACGGCATCACGGAGATCTCCACGGAGCAGTTCGATCGCGTCGTACGCACGAATCTCTACGGCATGTTCTGGCTGTGCAAGATGGCCGTGCCGCACATCCCGTCGGGCGGATCCATCATCAACACCACGTCGGTGCAGGCCTACAAGCCCAGCCCCCACCTGCTCGACTACGCCATGACCAAGGGCGCCATCGTCACCTTCACCCAGGGCCTCGCGCAGATGCTGGTCGAGGACGGGATCCGCGTCAACGCCGTCGCTCCTGGCCCCGTGTGGACGCCGCTGATCCCGGCCACGTTGCCCGACACCAAGGAGTTCGGCAAGCAGGCCCCCATCGGACGTCCCGCCCAGCCCGCCGAGATGGCACCCGCCTATGTGTTCCTGGCATCGGAGCAGGCGAGCTTCATCACCGCCGAGATCATGAACGCCACCGGAGGCACGCCGCTGCCGTGACCCGGCCGGGGGAGCGAGAGGACCGCGGAAGCATCGGTGCGAAGGAGGCGGTGACGTGAGCCCCACAGTTGAGCTGCAGGTCGGACGGCGCAAGGTCGAGGTCAAGCGAGCCGAGAAGGAGCTCTTCCCGCAGGACGGCATCACCAAGGCCGACCTCGCCGAGCACTATCGGCGTGTGGCACCGCGCATGCTGCCCGAGCTGCGCGGCAGGCCCCTGATGCTGGAGCGGATGCCGGACGGGATCGACGGCGACCGCTTCTACCAGAAGGAGGTCTCCGACTACTTCCCCGACTGGATCCAGCGCGCCACGGTGGCCAAGGAGGGCGGCAAGGTCACGCATGTCGTCTGTGAGGACACGGCGACGCTCGTCTATCTCGCGGGCCAGGCCTGCATCACCCCCCATCGCTGGCTGAGCCGGGCCGACCGGCCTCGGTGCCCCGACCGCCTGGTCTTCGACCTCGACCCGCCCGGCGACGACTTCGAACCCGTGCGGAGGGCCGCCCACCATCTGCGCGAGCTGCTCGAAGAGCTCGACCTGCCGTCGGGCCTGATGACCACCGGCTCACGCGGTCTGCACGTCGTCGTGCCGCTGAACCGGCGCGACGACGCCGACGACGTGCTCGCGTTCTCCCGCGCCGCCGCCGAGACCCTGGCCGCGCGGCATGACAAGGAGCTGACGGCCGAACCCCGCAAGGACGCGCGCAAGGGTCGGCTGTACCTCGATGTCGCGCGCAACGGCTACGCCCAGACCGTGGTCGCCCCGTTCGCCGTCCGGTCCAGGCCCGGCGCCCCCGTCGCCGTGCCGCTGGGCTGGGACGAACTGGACACACCGGGGCTGAGCGCCCGCCGCTGGACGGTGGCCGACCTCGGGGACCGCCTCGACAAGGACCCCTGGGCCGGACTCGCCCGCCGCGCGCGCGGCGTGAGCGCAGCCGCCAAGCGGCTGCGAGGACGCACACAGGCATAGCGACACCCTCGCAAGAGACCCGCGGGGCCGAGCGCCACCGCTACTGGAGGAGACGGGCATCGTCGATGAAGTCGCCCCGGGCGTCACCGAACTGGCGGCCGGTGACCGTGTGATGATGCCGCTCACCCTCTCCCGCGGGCAGTGCGCGCATCACATGGCGCTCGAAGAGGGCCCCAACGCCCCAAGGCGTGCCAGGTGTTCCAGGGGGGAGTTCACCGTGCCGGTTTGGAGTTCACCACGAAGTGCGCCCCGTCGGGGTCGCTCAGGAGAGCCTCCGTGGCTCCTTGCGCGCCGTGCAGCACGCTGCCGCCGTGGGCGCGCGCGGCCCGGACGCAGGCGTCCACGTCGTCGACCGTGAAGTGGATCTGCCAGTGGGGCCGGATCTCCGGATCGGGCGCTGATTCCACCGCGCCCGAGTGGATGCGGGCCACGGTGTCGCCCTGGCTGCGCAGCACGACCCGTTCGTCCTCGTAGTGGACCTCGCAGCATCCCGATGAGGAGGACGCCCAGCCGAGGACCTCCGCGTAGAAGATGGCCGCGTCGAAGGCGTCCCGGGTGTAGAGCTCCACGAAGACCGGGGCCGCGCGGCGCCACGCCTCCCAGTCGGACACCAGCTCGCCCTCCCAGATGCCGAAGACGGCTCCTTCGCGGTCGGCGAGCAGCGCCGCCCGGCCCGGAGGGAACGAGATGGGCCCCACCGCGGTCGTCCCGCCACGCTCCTGGCTGCGGGCCACGGTCTCGTTCGCGTCGGACGCGGCGAAGAAGGGGGTCCAGGCCACGGCCGCCTGCCCGACGGCCTCGACGGCGGACACTCCCGCCACCGGGACTCCGTTCACGCTCGCGAACCTGTACTGGTCGCCCAGCTTGCCGACGCGCCAGTCCCACCCCAGCACGGCGTGGTAGAAGGCCTGCGCGGTCTCCAGATCCCGCGTGGTCAGGCTGACCCAACAGGGTGCGCCGAACACCGAGCTGCTGGGTACGTTGCGGCTTGCGGATGCCTTTTGGCTGCTCATCTTTTTGTACCGTTCCGAGGTCGAAGGGCGCCCCACCCTCTTCGGGCTACTGGCGCCCGACCCTGTGCGGCCGGGAGGCGACCCGCATCGGCGGCCCGCGCCCGTGATCCCTGTCGGCTCCATCATCCCCAGAGAGGGCCCGCACGTCGCGCCAGGCACCCGGGCCAATGCCCTCACATGGATGACGGTGAACGGGGAACCCGGGCCGAGAGCGCGGTGTCGGCACGCATCAGGCGACTGGCGGGCGCGTTTTCTCACCAGATGGGGTACATGAGTGATATGCGCACTCACAGCTATACCGTTCTGGCCGTCGAGGGCGGCGGCTCGCTGATCTTCATCATCGTCGGCGTCGCCGTGGTCATCGGTCTGCTCGCCATGTTCATCAGCGGGCGGCGCCGCGCGGCCCGCCGCACCGAGCCCACCACCCCCGCCCACAACGTCGATCCCCCCAGCGGCGAAGCCCAGCGCGGCACCACCTGGCAGACCCCCGACGACGACCCCGACCAGGGGCATCCGCACCCCTGACCGTCGGGGCGGGGCGGTGAACCGGGGTCTGGCGTCGACGGTGTGACGCGAGGGAGGGTTCTCTCGCCGGAGACGAGTGCGGGAGAGCCCGCCACCAGGAGGGGAGACACCACCGTCATGCCATCTCAACGAGGACTCGGTGTGGCCGTCATCGGCACCGGGAAAATGGGCGCGGATCATGTGCGTCGGCTCCACGACGTCATCAGCGGGGCACGGGTGGCGGCCGTCGCCGACATCGAGGCGGAACGGGCGAAGTCCCTGGCCGCCACGATCGACGGCTGTACGGCCTATACGGATCCGGTGGCCGCGATGGCCTCGGGGGAGGTGGACGCCGTACTCATCGCCTCTCCCGGTCCTGCCCACGAGGCGGCCCTGGTCGAGGCGCTCAAGCAGGACCTGCCGGTGTTGTGCGAGAAGCCGATGACTCCGGACACGGCCTCCTCCCTGCGGATCCTGGAGGCGGAGCAGCGGCTCGGGCACCGGCGCATCCAGGTGGGCTTCATGCGGCGCTACGACTCCGAGTACGTGAAGCTCAAGGCGATGCTCGACGGGGGCGAGTTGGGCCGGGCGCTGATGCTGCACCAACGCCACCGCAACCTGGCCATGCCGCCCGGGTTCACCGACGACATGCTCATCACCAGTTCGGTCGCCCATGAGGTGGACGCGACCCGCTGGCTGCTCGACCAGGAGATCGTGGCGATCACCGTGCACAAGGCGGCGCCTTCGTCGCTCGCCCCGGCCGGCATGAACGACCCGCAGCTCGTCCTGTTCGAGACCGCGGCGGGCGCGCTCGTCGACGTCGAGATCTTCGGCCACTGCGGCTACGGCTACCAGGTCCAGGCCGAGGCGGTCTGCGAGCGGGGAACCGTGCGGATCGGGGAGGAGCAAGGGCCCCGGGTGAGCGTGGACGGCCGGTGGGGAGGCCACGTGCCCCCGGACTACGTCGAGCGTTTCGAGGACGCGTACGACCGTGAGGTGCAGGCATGGGTGGACGCCACCAGCAGGGGTGAGGTCACCGGACCGAGTGCCTGGGACGGCTATGCGGCCGCGGCGGTGTGCGAGGCGGGAGTGGTGTCCCAGCGGGAGGGCGGCCGCGTGGAGGTGGAGCTGGTCGAACGGCCCGACTTCTACGGGCGGGCCGTTCGGCAGGACTGAACGGCAAGGGCGGCAAGGCGGGGTGGGCGGCACCGATCCGGTGCCGCCCACCCCGCCTTCGTCCCGATGCCGATGGCTTCGTGCCGTGGCGATCAGATGTGCCTACGGGCGGACGGTGAGCACCAGCTTCCCCGTGACGCGACCCGTCTCGCCCTCCGCGTGTGCCTTGGCGGCCTCGGAGAGCGGGTACGTCTGCGACACGTGGACCCGCAGTTGCCCGGACTCGGCGAGCGCGGCGACGGCCTTCATGCCCGCCTGGTCGTGCTCCACGAGCATGTCCGTGGCGCGTACGCCCAACTCGGCGGCACGCTCGGCCACTTCACCGAAGTTGCCGGGCAGGATCGACACCAGGATGCCGCCCGGGCGCAGCACCTCCAGGGAGCGCAGCCGGTCCTCGCCGCCCAGCGGGTCGAGGACGACGTCGATGTCGCGGGCCTCCTTGACGAAGTCGGCGGTGCGGTAGTCGATGACCTCGTCCGCGCCCAGGCCGCGCACGAAGTCGTGCTTGGCGGCCGAGGCCGTGCCGATGACGTGGGCGCCGCGGGCCTTGGCGATCTGCACCGCCGCGTGGCCCACGCCGCCGGCCGCCGCGTGCACCAGCACCCGCTGGCCCGCCTCTACCTGCGCGTTGTCGACCAGGGCCTGCCAGGCGGTCAGCGAGACCAGCGGCAGGGCGCCCGCCTCGATGTGGCTCAAGCCCGCGGGCCTGGGCACGAAGGCGCGGGTGGGGCCGGTCACGTACTCGGCGTGCGAACCGGCCCCGTACGGGTACGGCAGCATGCCGAACACCTCGTCGCCCGGCTCGAACAGCGAGACGCCGATGCCGACCGCCTCGACGACGCCCGACACGTCCCAGCCGAGTGTGAACGGCGGCTGTCCGAGGAACGCGCCGAACCTGCGGTGCTTCCAGTCGGTCGGGTTCACGCCCGCCGCGTGCACGGCGACGAGGATCTGGCCGACTCCGGGCTCGGGGCGGGCCACCTCGATCTCCTTGAGTACGTCGGGCTCGCCCAGGGCGTCCTGGCTGATGGCCTTCATGGTCACGGTGTCGTTGGTCATGACTCCAGCCTGCGGCAAGGGCCTGACCTGGGCAATGGCAAGATTGCCAGTAAGCGATAGAATCGTGCCATGGCTTCGATGGACTTTCTTCCTGGTCGCCCGCACCGCGTGGTCGTGCTCGCCCTCGACGGCGTCTACCCCTTCGAGCTCGGCATCCCGAACAGGGTCTTCCCGCTGGTCCCCGGGGCTTACGAAGTGGTGACCTGCACGGCGACGGACGACCGAACGGTGGCCACCGACGCCGACTTCAGCATCACCGTCGGGCACGGCCCCGAGGCGCTGGCGAGCGCCGACACGGTGGTGCTGCCGCCGTACTCCCTGCGGCACATCACCGCCGAGCTGGCGGAGCCGGTGCGCGACGCGCTGTCGCGGATCAGGCCGGGCACGCGCTTCGTCTCCATCTGTACGGGGGCCTTCACGCTCGCCGCGGCCGGGCTCCTCGACGGACGGCCCGCGACGACGCACTGGGCGCTCGCGGACCATTTCCGGAAGATGTTTCCCGGCGTCGACCTGGACCCCGACGTTCTGTTCGTCGATGACGGCGACATTCTCACCTCGGCGGGGGCCGCTTCCGGGGTCGACGTGTGCCTGCACGTGGTGCGCTCCGATCACGGCAGCGCGGTCGCCAACCGGGTCGCCCGGCACTGTGTCGTACCCCCGTGGCGGGAGGGCGGCCAGGCCCAGTACATCGAGCAGCCGATCCCGGACGAGGGCGCCACCGGTACCGCCGCCACCCGCGCCTGGGCCCTGGAGCACCTCGACCGGCCGCTGGCCCTGCGAGAGCTGGCCACGCACGCCCGGCTGAGCCCGCGCACCTTCGCCCGCCGCTTCCAGGAGGAGACGGGCACGAGCCCCGGCCGGTGGCTGATCCAGCAGCGGGTGCACCGGGCCCGGCACCTGCTGGAGTCCAGTGACCTGCCGGTCGACCGGATCGCCGCGGAGGTGGGCTTCGCCACCGGCACATCGTTGCGGCAGCATCTGCACGCGGCGATCGGGGTGTCGCCGCAGGTATACCGAAAGACGTTCCAGGCGGGAGCGGTCACTGGCGGTGCATAGGCCCTGACCAGCACTGATGGGCGCCCATCCACGCTCCGGGACAAGCGCCGCGCTCGCGACCAGGAGCGCAGCAAGCAGCAGCCCCGCAGGCAGGACGAGCAGACCGACGTCGAGAGGGTCGAGGAGCACCGACGCCCCGAGCGCGGCAAGCCGGGCGGCGACATGGACTTCTAGGCCCAGGGCCTGGACGCGGCGCCTCAATGGAACCCCGAGGGGTTCAGTGAGGCGCCGCGATCATGTTCACCTTCGCTTGCGTCAGCTCTTGAGCCCCACGTCGTAGAAGAAGCGGTAGCGGTTTGGGTCGTCCGGCAGGAACCAGTGGAAGCCCTCCAGGAGGAAGACCGCGACCAGATTCACCGCGATCACCAGCGCGAGGAAGCCGAGCACGACCCGGCCCGCCATCCCATGGACCCCTGAGACGGGCACCGTGGTGGCGGCCGTGGTGTGCGCGAAGGACATCACGACGCCGATCGCCACCACCGAGGCCATGAAGAGGATCCAGGCCCACACGTACATGTGCAGACCGAGCACGGGGGAGCCGTAACCCTTGTCGCCCGGCAGGATGTGCAGCATCGTCTGGCGCCAGGACGTGAAGGCGCCGCACATCACGGCGACCAGAGCCAGCCCCCAGCCCGTCATGTAGTCGCGGCCCGTGATCGTGCCGGTCATGCCCCGGCGCACGATGTACGCCGCCCCCAGCGCGGCGAGGAGCATGAACATGCGCTGCACCATGCACAGCGGACACGGGTAGTCCCAGGAGATGAACTGCACGCCGAGCCCGCCGCAGACCACGCCGGTCCAGCCGACGGCGAAGAAACAGGCGAACCAGTACTGGGCCCTGCCGAGCACGTGGTAGCGCTCGGTGCCCGGCAACGGGGTCGTCAGCGTGCTCATCAGTAGCTCAGCCCCAGCTTGAGGCCGCTGGTGATGTGGTGCGCGAGGAGGACGATCGTGAGCACGAGCATGATCCACCAGGCGCCGAGCATCATGGCTCGTGACCGCTGCCGGTGAAGCGCGTACAGGGTGGCCAGAAGGCCGCCGAAGATGAGGGTGTCCATGGCCGCGGAAGCTATCCGGGGCGCCGGCCCGACGGCCGCAGGACGGCGGGGACGCGCCACCGGTCCACGGGAAGGGACCAACCCGCCTCGCCTCCTGCGAGGCTCAGGCGGGGTGCGCCGCACGCCAGGCCGCCATGGAGAGGTTCCACTCCTCGCCGTCCAGTGCGGTGAGCGAGGCCGGGAACAGGCCGTCCTCCTCCTTGGCGATGTGCCGGTGCAGCTCGTCGACGGCTTCGACGAGAGTGCGTACGTCGTCGGGATCGGACAGGTCGAGAGCGGGCAACAGGGCTGCCAGCTCGCGGTGTTCGAGCTCAAGGTTCGCGATGTAGTCCGCGTACTCGGGATCTTTGCGCATCACCGCGAACAGCCCGTTCTCCTCACCGCGCCAGTGCGTCTCCAGCTCGCGGGCCATTCCATCCAAGAGTGCGCGCGCCCGCTCGGTGTCCCCCCGCTCCAGAGCACGGACCGCGTCCCCCGCGGCATCGGTGACGCGCTCGTGCTCGGCGATGAACTCCTTGATCAAAGGAATCTCCCGACAACCGCAGTAGTGGCACATGGCCTGTTTCTAGGCGAGACCCGGCCCTGAGGCCGGGACGCCACGCGCGTGCCGGGCAACTAGTGTCGCGCCATGGGGCGGGTCGGGTGGGGCAGGCGTGTTGGTGGGGTGTCGGCGGCTGGTTGACCGACTGGGTGACGGGCTGACAGTGCTCGGGGACCGACCAGATACGCTGCCCGCTCGCTGAAGTGGGACTAGGGGGAGCGATCATTAGCGGCGTGGTGGGGATCAGGGGCAGGAGCATGGCGGTCGGCGTCGTGCTGGGCGTCGTGTTCGGGGCCGTGGGGTGTGGGGCGGAGGCCGAGCCCGGTGAGTCCCGGGGTGCCGGCACCGCCGGGAAGGACGACCGGCCCAAGGGCTCCCTCACCTGGGAGTTCGAGCACATCGCGGACTTCAGTGGCGAGCTCTCCGATGTCGCTGTCCTGGACGAGGACGACATCTGGGCCGTCGGGAGCGAGAACAACGGCCGGGCCAACGCCCACCTGTTGCATTACGACGGCTCGAAGTGGAAGCGCGAACCCCTCCCCGAAGCCCTCGGCGACAGCGTCTACCCGCCGCTGCTCGAAGAGGCAGCGGAAAAAGAGCTCTGGCTGCGGCCGCAGGCCTCGGAGGATGCCTCCGCCGTGAGCCGCTGGGCCAAGTGGGACGGCAGTCGCTGGTCAGCGATGGCCGGCCCCCCGCCGGGCAACCCGGGGGAGCTCGACGCCTCGGGCCCGGACGACATCTGGGCCCTCTCAGGCGAGCGGACCGCCCAGCACTGGGACGGCACCCGCTGGGTCGCGACCCAGCTGCCGTACGAGGCGTCCGACCTCGCCGTGGTGGGACCCGACGACGTCTGGGCGGTCGGCAGCCGCTCGACGGGGCCAGGCACCCAGCTGGGGAGTTCCGGCGAGGGGTACAGCCAGCCCGCGTCGATGCACTGGGACGGCACCTCCTGGAAGGCGGTGGAGACTCCGGAGTTCCGCTTCGAGGAGCCGCTCCCGCCGGAGCCCGGCGCCGGCCTCAGCCAAGTCTTCGCGCTGGACAGCGGTGAGGTGCGCGCGTACGGCATCAACTCCTTCAACCACGGCGAGGTCGAGAACGAACCCGCGGAGCAGTACATCCGGCTGCGCTGGGACGGCTCGAAATGGACCGAACAGGAGGCCGCACCCGGCGGATGCGAGCTGCGGACCCCGGTGGGTCAGGACGACAAGGGCCTGTTCCTCGACGGCAACTGGTACATGACCGAGGACGGCCGGTGCGTGAAGATCAAGCGCCACCGCCTGCCGCTGTCGACGGGAGCCCGCAAGGAGTCCAGCCAGTCACTGTGGCTGAAGGAGATCCACCGGGTGCCGGGCACCGGCGAGTGGCTCGGCGCCGGGCACGTCCAGGTCAACCAGTCCGGCGACCCCTTCGGCGCCCCCGTCGTCGTACGCCTCAAGCGAGCCGGCTGACCCGAGCGAGCGGCGCCGGGAGGGCTACGCGTCGGCCCCGTACGTCCCGTACTCCGGTCGTCCCGTCGCCTCGTAGACCTGAATCGCCAGTCCGCCCGGCGTCGTCTCGTTGCTCAGGAGCCGCAGACCGACCGGCGCGCCGCCGTCCGGCAGCAGGCGGCGGCCCGTGCCCACGACCACGGGCGCGACGGCCAGGCGCAGTTCATCGACCAGGCCCGCGGCCAGCAGGGACTGGCCGAGGCGCCCGCTGCCGTGGATCTGCAGCTCGCGGCCGGGCTGCCGCTTCAGCTCGGCGACCTGGGCGGGGATGTCGCCGGACAGGATCGTGGTCGGGTCCCACTCGGCCGAGGTCAGGCTGTGGGAGGCCACGTACTTCGGCAGCCCGTTCAAGAGGGCGGCCGACGGGTGCTCGGTCATCTTCGGCCAGTCCCGCGCGAAGTTCAGATACGTACGGCGGCCGAAGAGGAACGCGTCGGCCTGACCGAGCCACGTACCCGCCAGCCGTTCGAACTCCTCGTCGAGATGCGGCACGAACCAGCCGCCCCTGGTGAACCCGTCACTGGTGTCCTCGTCCGGCGCCCCCGGACCCTGGTAGACGCCGTCGAGCGACAGGAACTCCTGCAGTACCAACCTCATCGCGCACCACTTTCGTGATCGGGGACCGTCTGTCTTTCTCCCCCTTCAGACAGCGTGCCGCACTGAGACTCATCGGTCCGGGCGACGCCGTTCTGATGTTCCCGGAGGCCCCGCTGTTCCCGCCCCTGTTTGACCCGCGATGGCGGGATCGGAGCGGCTTGACGCCTTACGTACGGTCCGTCCGGCGTGACGCGGCCGCGGGCGGGGTCCCGCTTCCCCTTTGAGGTTCAAGGTCCATACTGGTCGGGCCCCGATCACTCACAGAACGACTTTATGGCCAAGAAAAGCAGCTCCTCGACCACCGTCCCCGACACCGCGTGGCTGGGGCGCGGGCGCCACCTCGGGCCCGAGCCCGAGCAGGATGTCCGGCGCAACCTGATCGCCCTCAAGGCGGCCGGGGTGCTCGACGACTTCCTGGACCTCGACCCCGTCGACGCGGCCCGCTCCACCGTCCTGCACCCGCGGGACGAGTCCGCCGACCTCGGCCCCTCGGCCCGCCGCCTCTTCGAGGCCCGCTGGCAGGTGGCCGACGACGTCACGGTGCGCGCGCAGCTGACCCTGTACGACGCCGAAAGCCGCCGCAAGGAAGGCGAGGGCGTCACCTGGGTCCTCGCCGCCGAGGCGGAGGCGGTGTGGGACATGCACTGGCCGTCGCCCGCCCTCATGTTCTGGCCCGACAGCGACCGGGTCGCCTGGGACCACGACACGGTGCCTGGCGTGCGCCTGCGGACGGCGAACCACCTGCCGAAGGACGACGACGAACTGCGCCACCGGCTGCGTGACTGCACCCGGCAGAGCTGGTTCATCCATCTCGTGGTGCATGAGGCGATGACGCCGGACGCCATCGGAGAGCGCCCGCTCTCCGTGTTTCTGCCGCCGAGCCTGCGGCATCAGGTGGTCGAACACCGGGGCACGCCGGAACAGGCGCAGATCGCCGACTTCGCGATGAAGCGGGAGCTGAGCGTGCGGATGCCGCGCGGCGGCGCCGTCGTGCTGCCCACGGCGCCGCCCACCCCGGACTACGACGCGGAGCGCTTCACGGTGCGCAGCGTGTTCCTGGACGGCTCGGAACCGACCGAACTCCTCGACAGGATCAAGGAGTTCGCGGCGCTTCCGCGACCGCTGAGCGCCGAGGCCGAGCAGGCCCTGACCCGGCTGCGCCAGGGCTGGCACCTGCTCACCCCGGACGAGGAGCTGACCCACGCCCAGGGCATGGTCACCAGGTATGCCGAGGCCCTCGAGGCCATGACGACCTCCCGCGACCTGTACCAGCAGGCGGCCGAGGCGGCGCAGGCCGCGCTGGCCGAGCTGACCGGCGGCGACGGCGTGCCCCGGCCTTCCGCTTCCGGTCACGACAAGGCGGACGGCTCACCTCTGAGCGCCTTGACGAAGGCGTTCGGCCGCTTCCGCGACCCGAACAAGTAGGCGGCGGGGGACGCGGGGACGTGGGCCCTCGCGCTCGCCGGCCTCGACGACGCGGAGTTGCGGTGACCCATGACGCCGTCGGGCGCGGATCTGCGGGTGGAGCCGCACGAGACCACGGCCGACATCGTGGCGTACGTACTACGCCCGGGCGCGGGCCGCCGCCGACGAGGCGATCGCCGAGGTCGGCATCGAGGACCTGGGCACGACGCCCTTCGGTGCGAACCCCTCGTTGCGCTGGGTGCTCATCCACATGATCGAGGAGACGGCCCGGCGCGCGGGCCACATGGACATCGTGCGCGAACTCATCGACGCGCCACCGGCGATCACCCTGTCGGCTGAGCCTGACCGCCGGACGCGGGGCGGTCTTCGCAACTGGGCGTCGGGGAGGCCGCGTTGCCGTAGCGGTGCGCCAAGTGGGCGAAGGCGGCCTTGAGTTCGATGGGGCCTATGACCTCGATGTCGGCGTCGTATCTGCCGATGGCGGCGGCCAAGGCGACCCATGACCACGAGCCGAGGACGAGTCGGCAGCGGTCGGGGCCGAGTTCTTCGACGACTCCCTCACGGCTGTAGCGGGACACCTCGGCCGCGGGCAGGTCCAGGATCACCTCGCCGCGGCAGGGCCAGTCCCCCGAGCCGTCGAAGCCCTGGAACCTGGCGGCGACGAAGGCCGCCACCTCGCCGCCGGGCACCTCGCGCGGCGTGAAGCGGGGGCCCGTGGGAGTGCGCGGGGTGATCCGGTCGGCGCGGAAGGTGCGCCAGTCCTCGCGGTCGAGGTCCCAGGCGACGAGATACCAGCGCGAGCCCCAGGTGACGAGGTGGTGGGGCTCCACCCGGCGCGGAGGGGGCCCGGTGCGGTCGGTTCCGGTGGCTCCGGGCGGGGACACGGGGGCGTAGTCGAAACGCAGTACCTCGCGGGCGTGCACGGCGGCGCTGAGCGCCACGAGCACGTGGCCGGCCACCGGGGGGTTCGGCGGGACGGACGGCCGCTCGACGGCGGTCACCTGGAGGGTGTCGATGCGGCGACGCAGCCGGGCGGGCATGACCTGGCGGACCGTGGTCAGCGCACGCGCCGCGGCCTCCTCGATGCCGGCGCCGGAAGTGGTGGCGATCTGGAGGGCAACGGCGAGGGCCACGGCCTGCTCGTCGTCGAACAGCAGCGGCGGCAGGTCCGCGCCCGCGTCAAGGCGGTAGCCCCCGTCGGGTCCCTTGACGGCCGCGACGGGGTAGCCGAGCTCGCGCAGGCGGTCGACGTCCCGGCGTACGGTGCGCGGGCTGATGCCAAGACGCTCCGCCAGCAGCGCCCCTGGCCAGTCCCGCCGCGCCTGGAGCAGAGAGAGCAGCGCGAGCAGTCGCCCCGAGGTTTTCGGCATGTCTCCATGGTGCCCCGAGAAGCGGACACAACCTGACCGCTTCTCTTGCGAGGGTCGTGCTTGCCAGACAACGAGCACCACCGACCGGAAGGCGCGACCACAGTGACCACCACCCCCAGTACCCCCACTCTCGACGCCGAGCGCACCGACCTGCTCGCCGGACTCGCCCACGCGCGATCCGCCCTGATCAACACGGTGCGTGAGCTCAGCGACGAGCAAGCGGGCCGACAGCCGACCGTCAGCGCGCTGTGCCTCGGCGGGCTCGTCAAGCATGTCGCGTCCATCGAGGAGGGCTGGCTGCGCTTCGTCCTCGACGGCCCGTCGGCCATGCGCTACGACCTGCCCGACGGTGTCACCTGGGAGGACCTCGCCGCCGGTACCGCCCGCGAGTTCCCGCAGTGGGCGATCGACCACCAGAACGGCTTCCGGATGCTTCCCGGCGAAACGTTGGCCGGGATCGTCGCGCGCTACGAGGAAGTCGCCGCCCGCAGCGAGGAGATCATCGCCTCCGTGCCCGACCTCTCGGTGACGCACCCGCTGCCGGAAGCCCCCTGGCACGAGCCGGGAGCCGTACGCAGCGTGCGCAGGGTGCTGATGCATGTCATCGCCGAGACCGCCCAGCACGCCGGGCACGCGGACATCCTCCGTGAGACGCTCGACGGTCGGACGTCGAGTTGAGCGTGATCGTCAAACCCGCCGCAGGAGGCATCCGATGACCGTTCTCGACACCAGAGCGCTCAACCGCGCGACGCTCGCCCGGCAACTGCTGCTGGAGCGGGCCGACGTACCGGTCCTCGACGCGGTCGCGCACCTCGGCGGTCTGCAGGCGCAGGAGCCGCAGGAGCCGTTCTTCGGCCTCTGGTCGCGGCTGCGGGCGTTCGACCCGGCGGAGCTCTCCGATCACCTCGTACGGCGGCGCGTGGTGCGCACCCACCTCATGCGCCGCACCGTCCACCTGGTCACCGCCGACGACGCCCTGGCCTGGCGCGCCCGCCACGAGGCGATGCTGCGTCAACGGGTGCTCGGCGTCTACCGGGGCGAGCTCGAAGGGGTGGACCTCGATGAGCTCGCGGCAGCGGGCCGGGCGGTCATGGCCGACGGGGAGCCGCGCTCCATGACCCAGCTCGCGCGTGCCCTCGCCGAGCGCTGGCCGCAGCCGGGGCCGCGGGCGCTGGGGGAGATGCTGATGGCCGTCGTACCCATGGTGCAGTTGCCGCCGCGGGGGCTGTGGCGGACGAAGGCCGGAGTACGCAACGTCCCGCTGTCGGCCTGGCTGGAGCGCGAGGTCGCCCCGCTGTCCCCGGACGGCTCCGACCCCGTGGGCCAGGCGCTGCTGCGCCGCTACCTGGCGGCCTTCGGACCCGCCGCGTCGGCCGACCTGCGCGCCTGGTGCGGTCTTGCCGGTCTGCCCAAAGCCGTGGCCGCGCTGCGCGAGGAGCTGATCACCTTCAGGGACGAGCGGGGCCGGGAGCTGCTCGACCTGCCCGACGCACCGCGCCCGGACCCCGAAACGCCTGCCCCCGTGCGGTTCTTGCCCGCCTTCGACAACGCGATCCTCGGTTACCAGGACCGCACCCGCATCATCGACGACGCCCACCGTGGTCTGTCCGTCGCCGGAGCGCGCGTCGTCCTGGTGGACGGCCGGGTCGCCGCCACCTGGACGGTGGAGGCGGACACCGTGACGGTCGTCCCGCTGGGCCGCTTCTCACGCGCCGAGCGCACCGCGGTCACCGAGGAGGGCCAGGCGCTGGCGGCGTTCCTCTCCGACAAGGCGAGCGACCGCGTACGGATCTCGGCCTCGGGTCCACCGCAGTGAGTCAGGCGGCGCGGACTCCATGGTCACCAAAGGGTTCCTCAGTCACCGGAAAGTGCGTTCTTCCACGTCAGCGCACGCTCTCCTAGGGTTCTCAAGTAACCACCGGAGAGCGAGGATGCCTTGCCCCGGTGGCACCAATTCCCCATGTTCTTAAGACGAGGAGCGAGCACATCATGGCCATCACTCTGGTGAATCCCGACGGGTTGCCGAAGATCGACGCCTACCATCAGGTGTCCGTCGCGACGGGGTCGAAGCTGGTGTTCCTCGCCGGGCAGGTCGCCTGGGACGCCGAGGGAGTCACGGTCGGCGAGGACGACCTCGCCGCCCAGGTCGAGCAGTGCTATCTGAACGTCGCCACCGCCCTCGCCGGAGTCGGTGCCTCCTTCGACGACGTGGCGAAGCTGACCGTGTACGTCGTCGACTGGACCCCCGACAAGATGCCCCTCTTCCTTGAGGGTGCGGCCAGGGCCGCCGCGAAGTTGGGGATCACGCCGGTGCCGCCGGGCACCTTGATCGGCGTGGCGGCCCTGGACGTCCCCGCTCACCTGGTGGAGGTCGAGGCCACCGCGGTCATCGACTGAACCACCGGCCGGGACTTCGGCCGAAACACCCGCTGAACTAGGGTGATCGGTGCGAGTTCCCAGTGAGGAGAAGAGCTGTTGACGACCTTCCGGCAGCACATGACGGAGATGGCGGACCGCGTCCTGGCGGAGTTTCCGCAGGAGCTGACCGGCGAGATCTACGCGGTCACGTTCCGGATCGACAGCGTCGACCAGGACCCGAGGTTCCCGTACCTGGCGATCGGCTACAACACCGAGACCGACGTGGCCCGGGAGTTCGTGCAGGGGGGCGGGACGGAGCCGTGGGAGAGTCGCTGGCACTACGCCTACTTCGGGCCCTCGGGGCTGGACGGCATCCGCGTCATCGGCCACGATTCCGCACATGATCCCGTCGGCGCCGAGCTGCACCGGGCCGAGTCGGTGGCCCAGGACCTCTGGTACGAGGACGAGGACGACGACGAGGATGACGGCGAAGGCGACGACGGCCTCACCGAGCAGGAGGAGGACGAGCGCGGCGAGGCGCTCGCCGAACAGTTCCACGAGCTCTGCGTCGACCTCGCGCGCGGCCTGCACGCCGACGGCCGGCTCGTCGCCGTCCTCGGACGGCCCGTGCCCGTGATCCTCTACGACATGTTCGACCGCGACGCGATGTTCGCCCTGACCCGTGCCGCGAACCCGCCCGAGCTGGTCACGGAGTTCCTGAGCGAGGATCCGCAGGAGCAGGACCCGCAGGGGCAGGACCCGCAGGGCTAGCCGCGACCGGTCGCAGCCAGAGGGCCGTCAGGGGTGGGAGCGTCAGGCTGATGGACGCGGCGAAGCCGTGGCCCGCTTCGGGTTCCTGCGGAAGCGGGGCGTTCTCGATGCCGCTGCCGCCGTAGCGTGAGGCGTCGGTGTTGAGGATCTCCTCCCAGGCCTCGCCCGCCTCGGGGGGTACACCGAGCCGGTAGTCGTGGCGCACCACCGGCGAGAAGTTGAAGACGGCAAGCAGCGGGCTGCCGTCGGAGGCGTGGCGCAGGAAGGCGAGGACATTGTCCTCGGCGGCGTCGGCGGTGATCCAGCGGAAGCCGGACGGTGAGGTGTCCTGCTCCCACAGGGACGGTGCCGTGAGGTAGTGCTGGTTCAGGTCGGCCACGAGGTGCTGGATCGCGCGGTGTTCCAGGTGGGCGGGGTTGTTCTCCTCCAGGACCCACCACTGGGGGCCCTCGGCCTCCGACCACTCGGCGCCTTGTGCGAACTCCTGCCCCATGAACAGGAGTTGCTTGCCGGGATGCGCCCACATATAGGCCAGGTAGGCGCGGTGGTTGGCGCGCTGCTGCCACCAGTCGCCGGGCATCTTCGACACCAGTGCCTGCTTGCCGTGCACGACCTCGTCGTGTGAGAGCGGCAGGACGTAGTTCTCGCTGTAGGCGTACACCATCGAGAACGTCATCTCGTCGTGGTGGTACTTGCGGTGCACGGGTTCATGGGCGATGTAGGCCAGGGAGTCATGGGACCAGCCCATGTTCCACTTGAGTCCGAAGCCCAGGCCCCCCAGTCCGGCCGCCGAGGGGTGGTCCGTGGGCCGGGTGACCCCGTCCCACGCGGTCGATTCCTCGGCGATGGTGACGACGCCCGGGCAGCGGCGGTAGACGGTGGCGTTCATCTCCTGGAGGAAGGCCACGGCGTCCAGGTTCTCGCGTCCGCCGTGGGCGTTGGGTGACCAGCCGCCCTCCTCGCGGGAGTAGTCCAGGTAGAGCATGGAGGCGACGGCGTCGACGCGCAGGCCGTCGATATGGAACTCCTGGCACCAGTAAGTGGCGTTGGCGACGAGGAAGTTGCGTACTTCCTTGCGGCCGTAGTCGAAGACCAGGGTGCCCCAGTCGGGGTGCTCGGCCTGCCGCGGGTCCTGCGGCTCGTAGAGGGGTAGGCCGTCGAACGCGGCCAGCGCCCACTCGTCGCGGGGGAAGTGGCCGGGGACCCAGTCAAGGAGGACGCCGATGCCCGCCTGGTGCAGCGTGTCGACGAGGTACTTGAAGTCGTCGGGCGTGCCGAGGCGGGCCGTGGGGGCGTAGAAGCCGGTGACCTGGTAGCCCCACGAGCCCCCGAAGGGGTGCTCGGCCACCGGCATCAGCTCGACGTGGGTGAAGCCCAACATCCGTACATAGTCGGTGAGTTCCACCGCCAGCTCGCGGTAGGTGGCGCCGGGCTTCCACGAGCCGAGGTGGACCTCGTACACGGACAGGGGAGCCGCGTGGACCGGACGGTCGGCCCGGTGCTCCATCCAGTGGGCGTCGCCCCACACGTGGTGGCTGCTCGTGACCACGGAGGCCGTCGCCGGAGGGGTCTGCGTGGCGCGCGCCATCGGGTCGGCGCGCTGCGTCCGGGAGCCGTCCGCCCGGGTGATCTCGAACTTGTACATCGCCCCTTCACCCAGGCCGGGCACGAAGAGCTCCCAGATGCCCGATGACCCGAGGGACCGCATGGGCAGCGCGGTTCCGTCCCAGTGGTTGAAGTCGCCGCAGACGCGCACCCCGACCGCGTTCGGGGCCCACACGGCGAAGCGCGTGCCCCGCACTCCCTGGTGCTCGCTCACGTGTGCGCCGAGTGCCGTCCAGAGCTCCTCGTGGCGGCCCTCGGAAATGAGATGCAGGTCCAGTTCGCCCAGGGTGGGAAGGAACCCGTACGGGTCCACCGCCTCCACGACGGCTTCGGGGTAGCGCACCCGCAGCGTGTGGGGGACGGCCGGCTGCATCGGGATGCCGCCCGAGAACAGGCCGTCCCCTTCGTCGTGCAGCTCCCAGACCACGCCGTCAAGGACCGCACAGACAGCCTGCGCGCCGGGCCGCAGGCAGCGCAGGTGTACGCCATGGGGCACGGGATGCGCACCCAGGACCGCGTGCGGGTCGTGATGTGCGCCGCGCAACAGCCGGGCCCGGTCCTCGGCGGCCAGTGGGGGCAGCGCGCTTGCCCCGCGGACGGCTGCTGCGGCGGTGGCGGCTGGGGACACCTCGGTGACGGACATATGTACTGCTCCTCGAACCCGACGGAAGAACCGTGGCGGGCGATCAGTGGTGGGGGGGCGATCAGTGGTGACGGGCGAGCCGGGCGACGGCCCGGAGGGGGACGGTGATCCAGTCGGGGCGGTGCGTGGCCTCGTAGAGAACCTCGTAGACGGCCCGGTCCGCCTCGTGTGCGTGCAGCAAGACCGGGATGTCCTGCGGATCGAAGAGGCCCGTCGCGCCGTATCCGTCGCAGAACGCGGTGCGGCAGCGTGCGGCCCATTCCGGGCGTGCCGCCTTCTCGACGTGGGCGGCGTAGTCGAAGGAGCGCAGCATGCCGGCGATGTCGTGGATCGGGGAGCGGTCGGCGCGCCGTTCCGCCAGGGGTTTGGCGGGCTCGCCCTCGAAGTCGACGACATGCCACCGGTTGTCGGCCTGCAGCACCTGCCCCAGATGGAGGTCGCCGTGGATGCGCTGCAGGTGCAGACCGCCGTCCGTCGCGGCGAGCCTGATGAAGACCTCCCGCAGGCCGGACACGTGCGAGCGCAGGGCAGGCACACTGGCCGCCGCCTGCAGGAGCCGGTGGGTCATCTGGTCGGCCAGCCGCGTGTGATGGTCCGCGGTGGGCTCGGCCACCGGGAACGACTCGGCCAGCGCCACGTGCAACTCGCCTGTCAGGCAGCCCAGTTCGTGGGCCTGTTCGGAGAAGTCGCCGTGGGCGACGGCCGATTGCATGGCCAGGGTCCAGCCGTCCGTCGCTCCGGGCAGAAAGCGCTGCACGACGCCCAGGGTGCCCCAGAAGGGCTGGGAGGTGTGGAACCAGGCGACAGGCTCCGGGACCCGGGTGTATCCGTGCCGGGCCAGCACCCCCGGGATCTCCAGGTCGGGGTTGATGCCGGGCTGGATGCGGCGGAACAGCTTCAGGATGATCTCGTCGCCGTACACGATGGACGTGTTGGACTGCTCGACGTCCAGGACACGCGGCATGAGGCCCGCCGGGACCGCCGAGCGGGGGAACGACTCGAAGCGCAGGTCCCCCATGACGCCGCCGCGCCGGATCCGGTCGAGGAGCAGGATCGTGGCGCGCGGGTCGTAGAGCGCGTCGTAGACCCACAGATCCTGGCCCTGGGAGCCCTCCATCCGGCCCAGGAGGCAGCCTTTCAGGCGGGGCGGCAGGTCGGTGACGGCGCCGAGCAGCAGTTGGTAGCAGGCGGTTTCCTGCGGGAGTCCGGTCTGTTCGACCCGCACCAGCAGGTGAAAGACGTCGGGGGTCAGCTCCGTCGCGGCCGTCACGGAGACGCCGGTGACGGCACGCTCCCGGTGGGCGAACCATCTTTGCCGTGGCAGCCAGCGACTCAGCAGGGTCGTCAGCGTGGGGCCGGCGAGCGGATGAGGCTTGGTGCCGTACGACAGCAGCAGGGGCGAAGACATGACGTCACGTCCGATCACTTTGTGGAACGCACGGTCCTAGGCGCTCTTTCGCAGAGTCGGAACCAGTAGGAGCCGTGCCCGGCGAGGGTCAGGAGATAGGGAAGTTCGCCGATGGCGGGGAAGCGGACGCCGCCCATGAGCTCGACGGGGTGGCGGCCGTCGTAGGCCCGCAGGTCGAGCTCGGTGGGCTGCGCGAAGCGGGAGAAGTTGTGCACGCACAGGACCAGGTCGTCCTTGTACTCACGCAGGAAGGCGAGGACGGCGGCGTTGGAGGAGGCGAGCTCGATGTAGGAGCCGAGTCCGAAGGCGGGGTTCTGTTTGCGGATCTCGATCATCCTGCGGGTCCAGTGCAGGAGTGAGGAGGGGGATGACATGGATGCTTCGACGTTGGTGACCTGGTAGCCGTAGACCGGGTCCATGATCGCGGGGAGGTAGAGGCGTCCGGGGTCGCAGGAGGAGAAGCCGGCGTTGCGGTCGGGCGTCCACTGCATGGGCGTGCGGACGGCGTCGCGGTCGCCGAGCCAGATGTTGTCGCCCATGCCGATCTCGTCGCCGTAGTA
>NZ_JBFAJT010000001.1:1000740-1550019 GCF_040655335.1 Streptomyces sp. NPDC050439 | reverse complement strand
AAGGGACAGGTGGCTCCGCCACATGACCCTTCACACCGCGCGCCGAGCGCACGCACCGAACGCCGCTCCTTCTCCCACGGAGATCCGTCAGAAGGGCCCTAGCCGGCCGGGCGGGTCGTGGACCGTTCCTTCATCTGGCGCCACTTCTCCTGCACGGTCACCTGACTCAGCCGCCAGCCCTGCTCCGTACGCAGGGCCGTGAAGGCGTAGCGGCCGCCGCAGATGAAGTCCGGCGCCGAGGATTCCGCGCCGCCCGCGCCCTTCTCCCCGGCCTCGCCCTTCTCCCCGCCCTCGCCCGAGGTGAAGCGCATGGGGTTCACGTAGTCCGCCTGGACCTGCGCCACGTCACCGACGTCCTGATCGAGTGTCCCGAAGCGCAGCCGCCGGTTGACGATCAGATGCTGCCGCATCGGGAAGAGCCGCATCGTCCCGGCCAGCCATACGGCCACCTCCGCGGCGCTCGCGTCCACGCCGCCCGCCGAGCTGTAGTCGGCGCGGCCGTCCGGGGTGAAGAGCCGTTGATAGGCGTCCCAGTCGCCGTCGTCGACGGTCACTGCGTACTCGGTGATGAGGGAGTCGATGGCCAACCGGTCCATCACGGCGGCGAGTTCCACGCGCTGCGTCATCGGGTCAGTGTTGGGCACGGGGGGTGCGCAGCCAAGAGGCGTGCAGGAACGTGCCAGGACGGGCGTGGGCACGTGGCACGTGCGGCGCGGTCAGAAGGGGGTCGAAGTCGGCCCAACTGACTTACTATGCACGGCAGTTCCAC
The DNA here is from genome assembly GCF_040655335.1 of Streptomyces sp. NPDC050439. Taxonomy (NCBI): domain Bacteria; kingdom Bacillati; phylum Actinomycetota; class Actinomycetes; order Kitasatosporales; family Streptomycetaceae; genus Streptomyces; species Streptomyces sp. NPDC050439. Next base: position 1,549,250 of record NZ_JBFAJT010000001.1, on the reverse strand, counting down.
CTCCGTACAAGGTCCGTTGAAGCAAGCAGGAACACTCCGAGCTGGGGGAACCGGTGAAGAACGAGCAGCGCATCGCGGCGTACAAGCGGCAGGGCAATCGCAAGGAACTGACGGGGCGGCAGAAGCGCCGCGTGGCGAGGAAGGCGCGCCAGGGCAAGGGCTGACGCGGCAACCGTTGACGGCGGGGGCGTGCCGCGGCGAAAGTACGGCACATGAGCCCGCACGCCCGCGGCGTACTGATCGACGTCGGCGGTGTGCTCGTCCGCGAGTACCTGCCCGCCGTCGCGACAGCCTGGGGACGGCGTCTTGGCCTCACGCCCACCGCCTTCATGGCCGCCCTCTACGAGGGAAACGATTCCGGGGTCCTCATCGGCCGCGTCAGTGAGGACGCCTGGTGGCAGACCGTCCGGGGGCGGCTGCGCACGGAACCGGACGTGATCGCCGAGCTGCGCCGGGACCTGGCGGCCAGGGAGAGCTGGGACGAGGAGCTCGTGGCGTGCCTGCGCGGCCTGCGGAAGCGGGGCGTCCGCACGGCCGTGGTCAGCAACACCTGGCCCGGTCTGCGCGAGCGGATGGAGGACGGCGGCCTGACGGACATCGCCGACCGTCTCGTCCTGTCCTGTGAGGTCGGATGCGCCAAACCGGACCGGCGGATCTACGACATCGCACTGCGGCTGCTCGCCGTCGAGCCCGAGCGGGCACTGTTCATCGACGACACCTCCGGCAATGTCGCGGCGGCGCGGGCGCTGGGTACGGCAGGTCACGTACACACCGAGACGGCGCAAACCCTCGCTCGTATAAGGGAGTTCACGTCTCGGGTGTGAGCATCTCCGGGGTGAGCATCTCAGGGGTGGGGGGCTGCTGCGGACCTGCTGCGGACCTGCAACGGACCGTACTAGGCCGCCCTGACGACCTCTTCGCGTACGGCCGCAGCCCATTCGGTCACCAACTGTTCGTACTCACGGCGCTGTTCGGCCGAGAGACGTCCGCCGGCGCGCATCCACAGGCCGCGGATCCGCTCGTTCAGTTCCGCGGCAGACCGTGCGGAACCAAGGGGCTGAGGGGTTAAGGGCATGAGTCAAGCCTAGGGGATGCCTACGACAATCGGAACTCTCAGCTACCGTTCACCTCCGCCAAGTGAGCGGACGCACAGCGAAGCGGCCCGTCGCACGCCGTCACCCGTACGGCTCATCACCGCGCCGTCCCGGGCCGTGACCCCTGATATCCAGGGGAGAAGGGACGCGCCGGAAGCCGCGCGCCGTGGGGGATTCATCGCCCTGACGCCGTTGTGGCGGCCGGGGCCCACCGAGTGGAGGACCACTCATGTCTCAGTACATAAGTCTCTCCGTGGACTTCACCCAAGGCCTCGACGACGCCTGGTCGAAGGTCGCTCAGTTCGTGCCGAAGCTGATCGGCTTCCTGGTCGTCCTGGTCATCGGCTGGTTCGTGTCGAAGATGATCGCGCGGGTCCTCGACCGGGTCCTGCGCAAGGTCGGCTCGGAGAAGCTCGCCGAACGGGCGGGCGCGTCCCGCATGCTGGCGAACTCCAAGTACGACATGACGGGGATCGTCTGCAAGGTCATCTACTTCGCCCTGCTCCTGATCACCCTGCAGCTGGGCTTCGGTGTCTTCGGCAGCAACCCGGTCTCCACGATGCTCGACGGCATCGTCTCCTGGATCCCGCGCGGCGTCGTCGCCATCGTCCTGATGGTCGTCGCCATGGCGGTCGCCAACATCGTGCGCGACATCGTCAGCAGCGCCCTGTCCTCGATGTCGTACGGGAAGACCATCGGCACGATCGCGTGGGCCTGCATCGTGGTCCTCGGTGTGTTCGCGGCCCTCGGTCAGGCGGGCATCGCCACCACGGTCACCCAGCCGGTGCTCTACGCGGCGCTCGCGGCCGGGGCCGGCATCCTGATCGTCGGCGTGGGCGGTGGCCTCATCGGCCCGATGCGGCAGCGCTGGGAGCGCTGGCTGAACACGGCGGAGCAGGAGACGGCCAAGGCCCGCGGCAGCGTCAGCGCCTACCAGGCGGGGCGTCAGGACGCGATGACCAACCAGCCCGCGCGGGAGCGCACGCGCCCCGGCACGGGCACGGACACGGGCAGCCACCTGCGTGACGACGACATGCGAGACGGCATGTGACCGGTCCGGGGTCCGGGGCCGTCCTCGGACTGCCTCAGGCCCCGGAGGACTCCGGCACCAGGTCGTGCCGCCTCACCAGCCAGGAGATGGCGGTGAGGCGGCACACCGCGTAGTCGTGGCCCACCGGCTCCCGCCACCCGTTCTCGGCCAGCGCGTCGAGGAACCCCAGGGCGTAGTCCGCGAGGATCTCCGGGTCCGGCGCCGGCGGCACGAGCCCGGCCCCGCCCATCTCGAGACGGTCCCGCAGCTCCGCGACGTGCTGGTCCACGGCGGCCGTGAATCCGGGCTCGAAGGCGAACTCGGCGAAGCGCGGGGCGTACGAGGCGCTGATGCGGGCGAGGGGCGACATCCCTTCACCGTAGGACGGCCAAACCCTCCTGAAGAGGGTCTTTCGGCATGCCATTGGTCACAACGACCCGGCCACCTTGTTCAGCGCGCCCCTGGCGTCGTTCAGCACGCCCTTGGCATCGCGCCCTGCGTTGCCGGCGACCCGCCGCCCGGCCTCCGCAGCGCCACGGCCGCGATGGGCGCCGGACTTCACGGCGGAGCGGCCGCGGGTGGCGCCGGACTTGGCGGCGCTGCGGCCGCGGTACGCGAGGGAGGGCTTGCCGTGGGTGTCGGCCGCCGCGAGCAGCAGGCCACCGAGCAGGGAGAGGTTCTTGATGAACTGGGTGCGCTGAGCCGCTCGGCGCTCCGGGTCCTCCTCCTTCCACCAGGCGTGCCCGGCCAGCGTCGTGGGCACGAGGGATCCGGCAAGGGCGAGCGCGGCGACACGCGGAACCCGCCCGGTGGCCAGCATCGCGCCGGCACCGAGCTGCACCGCGCCGTTGATGCGGACCAGGCGTTCGGGGTCCTGCGGCAGCCGGGAGATCTTGGAGCTCAGCGGAACCGCGACAGGCTCCGCCGCCGGAGCCACGCGCTTGGGGTTCCGGAGGGTACTGAAGCCTCCCGACAGGAAGACCGAGGCGAGCAACGGGCGTGCGCATTTCCTGAGAACAGCCATGCCATCCGGCTTCCCCGGATACGGGCCCTCAGTCAGCGCCCGGCGCTATCCCGCCGACTCTCCCGCGTGCGGGCTCAGTACACCCATCCCGACCAGCACGAACAGCACGATGCCGAGGATGATCCGGTAGTACACGAACGGCATGAAGCTCTTGGTGGTGATGAACTTCATGAACCACGCGATGACGGCGTAACCGACAAGGAAAGCGACGATCGTCGCGAAGATCGTCGGGCCCCAGGAGACATGGCCGCCCTCGCTCGCGTCCTTGAGCTCGAAGACGCCGGAGGCGAGGACCGCCGGGATGGCGAGCAGGAACGAGTAGCGGGCCGCGGCCTCGCGGGTGTAGCCCATGAGCAGGCCGCCGCTGATGGTGGCGCCGGAGCGGGAGACGCCCGGGATCAGGGCCATCGCCTGGCACATGCCGAAGATCAGGCCGTCGCGGACGCCCAGTTCCTTCAGGCTCTTGCGCTCCTTGATGGCGCGGTGCTTGCCGCCGGCCTCGTCGCGGGCCGCCAGACGGTCCGCGATGCCGAGGACGATGCCCATCACGATCAGTGTCGTGGCGATGAGCCGCAGATCGCGGAACGGGCCCTCGATCTGGTCCTTGAACGTGACGCCGAGGACGCCGATCGGGATGGAGCCGACGATGACGAGCCAGCCCATCTGCGCGTCGTGGTCGGAGCGTGGCACCTTGCCGAAGAGGGAGCCGGTCCACGCGGAGATGATCCGCGCGATGTCCTTGCGGAAGTAGATCAGCACGGCGGCCTCGGTGCCGATCTGGGTGATCGCGGTGAACGCGGCTCCCGGATCGTGCCAGCCCGCGAACGCCGCGGTCAGCCGCAGATGCGCGCTGGACGAGATCGGGAGGAACTCGGTCAGTCCCTGGACGAGCCCGAGGATGAAGGATTCAAGCCAAGACATGGAAACTGCGCCGTCCAAGTACGGATCATGGGCTGCGGGTGCGGTCATGTGATGGGACACGGGAGGTGTGCGGGCGAGGGGTGATCACTCCCCTGCCGTGGGGCAGCGTAGCGTCACTTGGTTACGAGACCGCCGGAGGGCCGCCGTCCGGCGCACACCGCCTGTCGGCGGCCTACCGGTTGCGCAGGTGGTGGCGCTTGCACCACGCCACCACCGCGCCCGTAAGCCCCGTCACCGCGATGAAGCCCATCGCGATGAGGAAGACAGGCGACGTCGGCGTGGAGGCGCGGGCGCCCGCGATGACGTACGCGGCGGTGTTCGGGATCGACCCCAGGCCGGTGGCGAGCAGGAACGGCAGCCATCCCATGCGGGACACCGACGCGCAGTAGTTGGCCGCCGCGAACGGCACCCCGGGGAACAGTCGCGCCGCCAGCATCGAGCGGAAGCCGTGCCTGCTCAACTGCCCGTCGGCCGCCTTCAGCCAGCGCCCCCGGAGCAGTGGGCGCAGCGCGTCCTGGCCCAGCATCCTGCCGAGCCCGAACGCGATCCCGGAGCCGAGGACCGTGCCCGCGATCGCCGCGGTGAGGCCCAACTGCGACCCGAACAGAGCGCCTGCCGCCAGATTGAGCAACGGACGCGGCACGAACGCCGTGGTGCACAGGCCGTACGCGACGGCGAAGACCACGACAGCGGCGGCGCCGCCCAGTTGCGCGGGCCAGCCGTCGGACAGGATGCGCTGTGGCTCGAAGAGCAGTACACACGTCCCGGCGGCCGCGAGCAGCGCCACCAGCAGCGACAGCCGCGACCACGGTGAGAACAGCACCCTGGTGCAGCGCTCGGCGAAGCCTTGCGGACGGACGGCGGCTGAGTCGAACATCCGGGGAGACTAACTGACAAATGTGTGTGATCGCCGTATGGGACGTCTCACGGGCGTCACAGTTCTAGGGTGCGTCCATGAGTGTCACCGTCCCGCACAGCGACTTGGCCGACACCGTCATGGCACGGCTCACCGCCGCCTACACGACGCCGGCCGATCCCGAGTGGGCCTCGCGGGCACAGGCGTACATAAGGAACGTCGCCCCCTTCCTCGGCCTGCCCACGCCGTTGCGCCGCCAACTGTCCCGCGCGGTGCTCGCCGGACTTCCGCGCCCCGACGCGGCCGACTGCGCGGCGATCGCGTTGCGCTGCTGGGAACTTCCGGAGCGCGAGTACGCCTACTTCGCCGTGGACTATCTGCGCCGCCATGTGACGCGCCTCCCCTCGGACTTCCTCCCGGTCGTGCGCCACCTCGTGACGACGGTCTCCTGGTGGGACACGGTCGACGCGCTCGCCGCGCATGTCGTGGGCGGTCTGGTCGCCGCCGACCCGGGGCTCAGGACCGAGATGGACGCCTGGATCGAGGACGAGGATCTGTGGGTGGCCCGCACCGCCCTCCTCCACCAGCTCCGGTACAAGGACGCCACCGACACGGAACGCCTCTTCGGTTACTGCGTACGCCGGTCGGGGCACCCCGACTTCTTCATCCGCAAGGCCATTGGCTGGTGTCTGCGGGAGTACGCCAAGACCGATCCGGACGCCGTACGCGCCTTCGTCGAGCGGGAGCGGGGGCGCCTCGCGCCGCTCTCGGTGCGTGAGGCCCTGAAGAACCTCTGAAATACCTCTGCGCACGGCGGACTTCACGGGCCACTCCCGTCACGAGCCCGCCGCGTCCCCGGCGAAAACCATTCGACGAACCCCTGCCCGTCGGCAATGATCTGCGACATGTTCCGGTACGCCTTTCCCGCAGACACGTCCGCAGTCGCGGACGTCGCGAAGGCTGCCGTTTTCCTCTGCGCAGCATTTCCTGTCGACGGCGCCCGACGCTGACCCTCCCCGGACACTCCGGCGGACCCCATAGGGGGAGGGTCGGTCCGGCCCCGGGGTCCCCGTCCCGAGCGTGCACGCGACGACGTGCGCCCAGGACTTCAGCTTTCGAGTTCCGGAGAAGGAACCGCCATGTCCAAGACGGCTTACGTCCGCACGAAACCGCACCTCAACATCGGCACGATGGGCCACGTCGACCACGGCAAGACCACCCTGACCGCCGCCATCACCAAGGTCCTCAGCGAGCGCGGCACCGGCACGTTCGTGCCCTTCGACCGCATCGACCGCGCCCCCGAGGAGGCGCAGCGCGGCATCACCATCAACATCGCGCACGTCGAGTACGAGACCGACACCCGCCACTACGCGCACGTGGACATGCCGGGCCACGCCGACTACATCAAGAACATGGTCACCGGGGCCGCGCAGCTCGACGGGGCGATCCTCGTCGTCTCCGCGCTCGACGGGATCATGCCGCAGACCGCCGAGCACGTCCTGCTCGCCCGGCAGGTCGGCGTCGACCACATCGTCGTCGCGCTCAACAAGGCCGACGCGGGTGACGAGGAGCTCATCGACCTCGTCGAACTGGAGGTGCGGGACCTCCTGTCCTCGCACGGGTACGGGGGCGACTCCGTCCCCGTCGTACGGGTGTCGGGGCTGAAGGCGCTGGAGGGCGACCCGCGGTGGGCCGCGGCCATCGAGGCGCTGCTCGACGCGGTGGACACCTATGTGCCCATGCCCGAGCGGTACGTCGACGCGCCCTTTCTCCTCTCGGTGGAGAACGTGCTCACCATCACCGGACGCGGAACCGTCGTCACCGGGGCCGTGGAGCGCGGCACCGTGCGTATCGGCGACCGGGTGGAGGTGCTCGGCGCGGAGACGGAGACCGTCGTCACCGGCCTCGAGACCTTCGGCAAGCCCATGGAGTCCGCGCAGGCGGGCGACAACGTGGCGCTGCTCCTGCGTGGTGTGCCACGCGACGCCGTACGACGCGGGCATGTCGTCGCGGAGCCGGGCAGCGTCAGTCCGAGCCGCCGCTTCACCGCGCAGGTGTACGTGTTGTCGACCAAGGAGGGTGGCCGGTCGACGCCGATCGCGACCGGTTACCGGCCGCAGTTCTACGTCCGCACCGCGGACGTGGTCGGCGACGTCGACCTCGGTGAGGCCGCCGTCGCCCGGCCCGGCGACACCGTCACCATGACGGTCGAGCTCGGCCGTGACATGCCCCTGGAGACGGGCCTCGGCTTCGCGATCCGCGAGGGCGGCAGGACCGTCGGCGCGGGCACGGTGACCGAGGTCGTCTGACGTCCGGCGCCCGCCTCCCGCGGGGGATCCACCCCCCCGGGGAGGCGGGCACAATGGAGCGGTGACTGAGGACGAACGCGCGGACGAGGCCATGGCCGTCATCAAGGCCGTCGACCACGGCACCGCCAAGCTGATGCCGGACGTGGACCGGCCGCGCGCCTGGCTGCTCACGGTCGACGGAGCGCCCCAGTCGTACGTCGACCTGGACGCGCCCACGTACCTGGAGTTCGAGTACGCGCAGCGCCTCGCGCACGTCATCGACACCGCCGATGACTCCGACCGCCCCCTGGACGTGCTCCACCTCGGCGGCGGCGCGCTCACCCTGCCCCGCTACGTCGCCGCGACCCGGCCCGGTTCGCGGCAGGACGTGGTGGAGGCGGACCGGGGGCTGCTCGAACTGGTCACCGAGCGGCTGCCGTTGGCCGAGGGCTCCGGGATCACCGTGCACGGCGCGGACGCCCGGCAGTGGATCGAGGAGGCGGCTGCCGACAGCGCCGATGTCCTGGTCGCCGACGTGTTCGGTGGCTCGCGGGTGCCCGCCCATCTGACGACGGTGGCCTACGCGCGTGCCGCGGACCGGGTGCTGCGCGCGGGCGGCCTCTACGCGGCGAACCTGGCCGACGGGGCGCCCTTCGCCTTCCTGCGCTCCCAGCTCGCCACCTTCGCCGAGGTGTTCGGGCAGGTCGCGCTGATCGCCGAACCGACCGTGCTGCGCGGCCGCCGCTTCGGCAACGCGGTGCTCGTCGCCTCGCACGAGGCCATCGACATCGAGGCGCTGGCCCGGCGAACAGCGGCCGACGTCTTCCCGGCCCGCGTCGAACACGGCGCCGCACTACGCCTGTTCACCGCCGACGCGAAGCCGGTACGGGACGAGGACGCGGTGGCCTCACCCGAACCGCCGGACGGGGCTTTCAGCATCGGCTGAGGGTTGGTTGCGGGGGTTGTCGAGGGTGCGGTCGGGGGGGGGCGGGGCTGCCTCGGCGGGGTGGGTGGCTGGCGCGGGATGAGGGTGCGGTGGCTACACCTGAGCCGCTGGGCGGGGCTTCCGGTATTGGCTGAGGCTTGGCGCGGCTGGGGGGCGGCCGCCTTGGTGGGGTGGGCGGCCGGTGTGGGACGAGGACCCCGGTGGCTTCAGCCGAGCCGCCGGACGGGGCTTTGAGTAGCGGTTGAGGCTTGGCTGCGGAGGGCTGTTGAGGGTGCGGTTGCCTTGGCGGGGTGGGCGGCCTGTGCGGGGTGAGGGTGCGGGGGCTTTACCCGAGCCGTCTGACGGGGTCTTCCGCGTCGGCTGAAGGTGTGGTCGGGGGGCCGGCCAGGGGTGCGGTTGCCTTGGCGGGGTGGGTGGCCTGTGCGGGGTGAGGGTGCGGGGGCTTTACCCGAGCCGTCTGACGGGGTCTTCCGCGTCGGCTGAGGGTGTGGTCGGGGGGCCGGCCAGGGGGGCGGTTGCCTTGGTGAGGTCCATGGCTATCTCCTTCGACGCCGTGCGGCGCGTCAGATTGCGTACGTCCGGGACGAAGAGCACCAGCGCCGTCACCAGGATCACGAGGGCCGCGCAGCCCCACAGCGACGCCGAACGTCCGAAGGCGAGCTCGGCCGGGCCCGCGAGCGCCGTGGCGAGCGGGACCATCGCGACCGAGCCGAACCAGTCGTACGCGGCGACCCGCGACAGCTTCTCCTCGGGGATCTCCTGATGCATCGCCGTCATCCAGGAGACGCCGAACACCTCGATCGCGACGCCGCTGACGAACATCACCGCCGCGAGCCCCCACACCGGCAACGGCACCGCGAGCGCCGCCGACGGGGCGGCCAGCGGGAAGACGCACAGGGTGCCCGCGAGCAGCAGACGCCGCGGCTTCCAGCGCATCATCAGGAACGCGCCGCCGACCGTGCCCGCGCCGAACGCGCCTAGCGCGAGACCCCAGGGGCCCGCGCCGCCCAGTTCGTCCTGGGCGACCAGCGGCCCGAAGACCGCCTCGGCGGCGCCGACCACCGCCACCACCACCGAGAACTGCGCGACGATCGCCCACAGCCAGGGCCGTCCCACGAACTCCCGCCAGCCCTCCCGCAGATCGGAGAGCAGCCCGCCGCCGGGCGCCCGCACCGGGATGTGACTGACGTCGAGGAGTGAGCGCAGGGCCGCGGCCACCGCGAACGCCACCGCGTCCACCGCGAGCACCCAGCCGGGCCCGATCGCGGCGACCATCAGACCGCCGAGCGCCGCGCCGCCGAGGCCCGCGCCCTGCATCGCCATGCGGTACATCGCGAAGGCACGGCTGGCCTGTTCGCCGCTGACGGTCGACATCAGCATGCCTTCGGCCGCCGGGCCGAAGAAGGCCTGACCGGTGCCGCCGAGCGCGGTCAGCAGCATCATCGACCACAGCGGGGGCGCGCCGGAGATGACGAGGACGGCGAAGACCGCCTGCGAGACGCAGTTGAGCGCGTTGGCCGCGACCATCACGTGGTGGCGCGGCAACCGGTCGGCGACGGCCCCGCCGATGAGCAGGAACAGCACGAGCGGCAGCGTGCGCGCCGCCGCCACCAGACCTACGTCTCCGCCGTCGCCGCCCGAGTCGAGCACCGCGAACGCCGCCGCGATCAGGGCGCCGTGGCTGCCCAGATTGGTCACGATCGCGGCGGCGGTCAGCAGGCTGTAGTTGCGGCCGGCCCAGGCGGGGCGGCGCACGGCGGGGGGAGTGGTCACCAGGGGACTATCCACGCCGGGACGCCGACTTGCCAAACCGTTTCCGCGCGGGGTCAGGTGCCCGCACGCGGCTCAGCGGCTCAGGACTCCTCGGGGTCGCCGTGCAGCCGTACCGTGCTCAGGATCTTCTTCACCGTGGCGTCGGGAATCTCGGCCTTCACGCCCTTGGCGCCGTACAGCGACCAGGCGACGTACTCGCCGTCGGCGTTCTTGAAGGAGAACGTCGTGGCCTTGCCGTCCGAGTCGCACTTGTCCTGCTTGACGACACCCGACGTCGTGGAGGTGGCAACGCTGCCCTTGATGCCGGAGGTGGTGGTGTACGACTCCACCTTGCCGACCTTGATCTTCTTCTTGTCGGCCTTCTTCTGGCCCGTGTACCCGGCGAAGACCCACCACGCGGAGTCGTTGCGCGCGACGTCCTTGGTGTTCTTGGCGCCGTTCTGGCCCTTGGTGCCGACGGCGCCGAGGGCGACGTCGTCCTTGGTGCCGTCCTTGTCGTCGTCAGAGGAGCACCACTTCGGCTTGTAGTGCGCGGGCGCGGACATGCCGATGAGCGCGCTGCCGTCGCCCTTCTCCCGGTCCTCGAAGCCGATGAAGGTGCCGGGGGTGTCGACCTCCCAGTCCGCGGGGACGTCGAAGGCCGTGCCCCACTTGGGGTTCACGACGACCTGCCAGCCCTCGACCGTCGGCTTCGGGCCATTGTCCGTGCCGCGCTCGGAGCCGCCTTCCGACTCACTGGGGCTCGGCTTCGGCGAGGCCGACTTGGCCGGTGACTTCTTGTCCGGCTTGCCGTCCGCCTCGTCGTCCTTGTCGCCGCCGAGCACCAGGAAGCCCGTGACACCCGCGGCCACCAGGACGGCGAGCGCCGCGACGATCGCGGTGATCTTCGTCTTGTTTCCGTCGCCGCCCTGACCGCCGCCGCCCGGCTGGGACGGCATCGGCGGTGGCGTGGGCGCCGCCCACTGCGGCTGCTCGGGCTGCGAGAAGGAGCCGGAGTGCGGCTGCTGCTGCTGATACCCGGGCTGCTGGTAAGGGTTCGGCTGCTGGTACCCCGGCTGCTGGTACGGATTGGGATTCTGGTCCTGCGGGTTCTGCTCGCCCCCGGGCGGCTGCTGTCCTGGCCACATGGGCAGTAACCATAGAGGGGCTTGTGGCCTGATGTCATCGCTGCCCCCGTGGCGGGGACGGCACATCGGACCATAAGCCCCCGCAGCGCACGAAACGCCTCAGGACTCCATGGGGTCCCGGTCGTTCAGGACTACGGCTGCGACTTGATCTCGCGCACCGTGCCGAGCATCTTCTTGACCGTGGCGTCCGGGACCTCGTCACCCACGCCCGTCGCGCCGTGGAAGGACCACGAGGCGAACGCGCCCTCGGAGTCCTTGAACGCGAACACCGTGGCCTTGCCCTCCGAGTCGCACTTGCCCTCCTTCTCGACGCCCGAGGACGAGGCGGTCACCAGACTGCCCTTGAGGCCCGATTTCGTGGTGTAGGGCTCGGCGGCCCCGGCCTTGACCTTCGACTTGTCGGGCTGGGTGAAGGCTCCGTAGATCCACAGCTCGGCGTCCTTGCGCGCGGCCTCCTCGGTGCTCCTGGCCCCCTTGTTGCCCTTGGTGCCCGCCGCCGCGAGGGGCGAGTAGTCCTTGTTGCCGTCCCTGTCCTCGTCGGCCCCGCACCACTTCTCCTTGAGGTACGCCGGAGCGGCGATGGCGACGAGGGGCTTGTCGTCCGGATCGTCCGCCTCCGAGACCCAGCCGACCCAGTCCGTCGACTTCAGCTTCCAGCCCGCGGGCACGTCGAAGGCGATGCCGCGCTTGGGATTCACGACGGTCTGCCAGCCCGGGATCGTCGGATCGGGGTTGCCGCCGTTGCCGCGCGAGTCGGAGTCGTCGGACCCCGCCGTGCTCGGTGCCGCGGTCGAGGACTGCGTCGGGTCCGGCTGCGCGGCGTCGTCCTTGTCGCCGCCGAGGACAAGGAAGGCGGTGACGCCCGCGGCCACCACGACCGCCGCCGCGGCGACGACAGCGATGACCTTGGTCCTGTTGCCGCCCCCGCCGCCCCCGCCGCCCCCGCCGCCCTGCGGAGACTGGGGTGTGCCGCCGGGAACGGTGGGCGCGTTCCACGGCGCCTGCTGCTGATATCCCGGCTGGTGGTACGGATTCGGCTGGTTCGGCCCGGCTCCGGGCTGCTGCTCTCCTGGCCACATGCGCAGCAACGATAGGTGACCGTGATCCACCCCTCGCAGGCTCCTGGCCAAAGAACGCTACTGATGGGTAACATCCCGGCCATGAGCACTGACCAGATGTCGATAGGCGAGATGCTCGCCGCCACCGTGCCGATGGCCCGGACGCTGAACCTCGAGTTCCGCGAGACCACCCCCGAGAAGGCCGTGGTCGCCCTGCCCGACCAGGCCGAGTACCACAACCACGTCGGCGGGCCGCACGCCGGAGCCATGTTCACGCTGGGGGAGTCGGCGAGCGGCGCCATCGTGCTCGCCGCGTTCGGCGACCAGCTCTCGCGCGCCGTGCCGCTCGCCGTCAGCGCCGACATCGCGTACAAGAAGCTCGCCATGGGGCCGGTGACCGCCACCGCGACCCTCGGCCGCCCGGCCGCCGAGGTCGTCGCCGAGCTGGACGCGGGGCAGCGCCCCGAGTTCCCGGTGGCCATCGCGATCCAGCGCGAGGACGGCGCGGTGACCGGCGAGATGACCGTCGTCTGGACCCTGCGCCCCAATAACTGAGTCGCGTACGGGCGTTCGCTTCCGTACGTTCGTTGAACACAGCGGCGTCGCGTCGGCCGGGCCACGGGGGTCCCGACCGCCGCGGCGCCGTTCGTCATGACCCCATGCTCTGACTCCATCAAGCCGTTTCGGCACGCCTTCTGTTCAACTCATTGACACGAGTCACCAGTGGTCATAGTTTCCGGCCGCCAGGGTTGACGTCGTCAGAGGAGTCGCCGCATGAGACGCACGGGTCGAACGGGTCGAACGGGACGCAAGCGCACCACCCGAACCATCCTCACGGTCATCGCCGCCGCCGCGGCCCTGCTCACCCCGTACACCGCACAGGCCCAGGCCCAACCCGCCCTCAAGGACCCGTCCCGGACCGGCGGCGGCGCGCTCGTCCGCACGGACGCGGGGTGGCTGCGCGGTGAATCCACCGCCGAGGGGCGGCAGTTCCTCGGCATCCCGTACGCCCGGCAGCCCGTCGGTGGCCTCCGGTGGAAGGAGCCGCGCCCCGCCAAGTCCTGGCCGGGCGTGCGCGAGGCGACCTCCTTCGGCAACCGCTGCGTACAGACGTCGAGTTGGGACCCCGGATACGAGAACCCCAGCCACACCGAGGACTGCCTCGACCTCAACGTCTACGTGCCAAAAGGCGGTCACGGTGCGCATGAGGAGCGCCCGGTCATGGTCTGGCTGCACGGCGGCGGGCTCACCGCGGGCGCGGGCGAGGACATCGTGCCCGACACCTTCGCCCGGCGCACGGGCACGGTGGTGGTGACCGTCAACTACCGCCTGGGCGCCATGGGTTTCCTCGCGGGCAAGGGGCTCGACGCGGAGGCGCCCGACCATGTCTCGGGCAACTACGGGCTGCTCGACCAGCAGGCCGCGCTGCGCTGGGTGCGCGCCAACATCGGCTCCTTCGGCGGCGACCGCCAGCGCGTCACCATCGCGGGCGAGTCCGCGGGCGGCCGCTCCGTCTGTACGCAGCTGGCCTCGCCCACCGCCAAGGGCCTCTTCCGCGCGGGCATCGTGCAGAGCGGCGCCTACGGGGACTGCGCCGCCCGCGAGCGCGAGGAGGCCCGCACGCAGGGCGCGGCGTTCGCGAAGAAGGCGGGCTGCCCCGATCTGGCGACCGCCCTCGCGTGTCTGCGGGAGAAGCCCGCCGAGAAGATCCTCGCGGCGCAGGCCGGGTTCGACTGGGGCCCGGTGGCAGGCGGCGACTTCCTGCCGGTCCAGCCGGAGGAGGCGTACGGGAACGGAAGCGCCTCGCGCGTGCCGGTCCTGAACGGCGCGAACAGCGACGAGGGGCGGCTCTTCGCCTACGGCCAGTTCGACGGGCAGGGCAAACCGCTGACAGCGGAGCAGTACCCGGGCGCGCTCACCCGGGCGTACGGCGCGGAACTGGGCGCCGAGGTGCTCAAGCGCTATCCGCTCGCCGAGCACGCCTCGCCGACGCACGCCTACGCGGCCGCCCAGGGCGACCAGATGTTCGCCTGCCCGGCGCTGCGCATGGACAGGTCGCTCGCCGGGCGGGGCCCGGTCTACGCCTATGAGTTCGCCGACCGCACCTCGCCGCCCTTCGCCTCGATCCGGGAGGCGGGCAAGACGTTCGACTTCGGGGCGACTCACGTCAACGAGGTGCAGTACTTCTTCAAGCACTTCGGGCTCGCGTCACCCCTCGACGCGGAGCAACGCGTTCTTGCCCGGCAGATGGTCCAGTACTGGGGCTCGTTCGTCCACGGCGGCGTGCCGCGCGCCGACGGCCAGCCGGCCGCGCCCGACCAGCGGACGCGGCCCGGCCAGGTGCTCTCGCTGCGCACCGCATCGGCGGGCGGGAACGAGCTGAGCACCTCCGTGGCCCGTGAGCACAGGTGCGACCTCTGGGATGCCGCCCCGGCCGACGCCGGGTGAGCGGGTAGGCTGCCCGGCGTGCGCGACCTTGGGGGGAACGCGCACGCCGGGTACACGCACATCAGCACAGGAGGAACCGGCGTTGCACGTCCAGGAATGGCTGGAGACCGTACCGGCCGTCAGTATCTACGCGCTGGTGGGCGTGGTCATCGGTCTGGAGAGCCTGGGCATTCCGCTGCCGGGTGAGATCGTCCTCGTCTCCGCCGCACTGCTCTCCTCGCAGCACGGCGAGTTGAACCCCGTCATCCTCGGGATCTGCGCCACCGCGGGCGCCATCATCGGCGACTCCATCGGGTACGCGATCGGACGCAAGGGCGGCCGGCCACTTCTTGCCTGGCTCGAACGCAAATTCCCCAAGCATTTCAGTGCCGCGAACGTCGGCAGCGCCGAGCAGTCGTTCCAGAAGTGGGGCATGTGGGCGGTCTTCTTCGGCCGCTTCGTCGCCCTGCTGCGGATCTTCGCGGGACCCCTGGCCGGCGTCCTTCGCATGCCGTACTGGAAGTTCCTGATCGCCAACGTCCTGGGCGGCATCGTCTGGGCGGGCGGCACCACCGCCGTCATCTACTACATCGGTGTCGTCGCCGAGGACTGGCTCAAGCGGTTCTCGTACTTCGGCCTGGCCATCGCCGTCCTGATCGGCGTCGGCTCCATGCTGCTGGTCAAGCGCCGCGCCAAGAAGTCCGCGGAGGCGCGTTCGGCGGCGCAGGCCGACAGCGGTGCCAAGACGGCGGCCGAGCCGGTCCCCGTTCCGGCCGCCGACTGACGTCACCCGGCGTGGGCGTTCCGGTGGGCCTTGGCGAGCTCGACGTACATGGTGCCGTTGAGGGTGACGCCCGCGCGCTCCTCGTCGGTGAGCGGGCGGCGCACCTTGGCGGGCACGCCCGCGACCAGTGAGCCGGGCGGCACGACCATCCCCTGCGGCACGAGGGCCTGCGCCGCGACCAGCGAACCGGCGCCGATCACCGCGCCGTTGAGGACCGTCGCCCCCATGCCGATGAGGCAGTCGTCCTCGACGGTGCAGCCGTGCAGGACGGCGTTGTGGCCGACCGAGACCCGCTCGCCGATCGTCATGGGGAAGCCCAGGTCGACGTGGAGGCTGCAGTTGTCCTGGATGTTGCTGTCGGCGCCGACGACGATGGGCCCGCCGTCCGCGCGCAGCACCGCCCCGTACCAGGCGCTCGCACCGGCGTGCAGCGTCACCTCGCCGATGATGACCGAGGTGGGTGCGGTGAAGGCGTCCTGATCGATCTGCGGGCTTTTGCCGCCGAAACCGGTGATGAGTGCCTCGTGGCTCATCGGAACTCTCCATTCGTACGTGTCTCGCGCCTGGCGGAACCGTACGGGACGGGGCGGGGGCCGCGGCCCTGTGGGGTGAAGATCACAGGGGTCCGGGCTCACCGGGCCGCGCGCGGCTGAGTAACGTGAGCGCGTGCCGAAGAACAGGAACACGTTCTCATCCGCGGCCGCCGACTGGCGGCGCCGCGCGACCCAGCGCGCCGTCCACGCGGGCTGGGCCTGGGTGCAGCGGACGGGCGCCGTCACCGCCCAGCGGCCCGGCAGGCTGCGGTTCGGCGCGATCGGCCACGGCACGAAGCTGTCCTTCCCGCAGGGGACCGTCTTCGGTGAACCGTGGATCCGCATCGGCGATCACTGCATCATCGGTGAGCAGGTCACGCTCACCGCCGGGATGATGCCCGACCTGGACCTCGGCCCCGACCCGATCCTGCGCATCGGCAACGGCGTCGTGCTCGGCCGCGGCAGCCATGTCATCGCCGACACCACGGTGACGATCGGCGACGACTGCTACTTCGGGCCCACGGTCTACGTGACGTCCACGAACCACTCGTACGACGATCCGCACACGCCCATCGGCAAGCAGTGGCCGCGGATGGAGCCGGTCGAGATCGGGCCGGGCTGCTGGATCGGCACGAACGCGGTGATCCTGCCGGGCGCCAGGATCGGGCGCAATGTCGTGGTGGCCGCGGGGGCGGTTGTCCGGGGCGATGTCCCTGACCACGCCGTGGTCGCGGGAGCGCCGGCCCGCGTGGTGCGGACCTGGGACCCCGATGCGGGGTGGCAGCCGCCGTTGCGGACGCCCGCGCCCGTGCCGATTCCTGACGGGGTCACACCGGAACAGCTGCTTGCCCTGGGGGAGTTGGACGACCTCGACCTCGGTGAGCAGGTCTGACGCACGGCCGCTCAGCTCGCCAGCAGTACCGTGCCCACCAGCGCGAGGCCCGCGCCCGCCGCCTGCACCCCGCGCAGCCGTTCCTTGAGCACCAGGCGTGCGGCGAGTGCGGTGACCACCGGGTAGACGGAGGCGAGCACGGCGGCCACGGTGACCGGGCCGTTCTGGGCGGCCACCGAGTACGTGCCGTTGGCCGCGACGTCCGCGAGGCCGACGAAGGCCAGGGCCGGGACCGCCGCCCAGATGACGTGCGGTCCGCTGCCCTCGGGGAGCGCCCTGCCGCCCCGCTTGACCGAGACGAACAAGGCCGCGCCGCCGGTGGCCACGTTCGTCACGCGCTGCACGAACAGGGCGAGGAACAGGCCCGTGAGGTTGCTCGACGCCTCGGCGATGAGCGACATCACCCCGCCGAAGCCGAAGGCCGCGACCAGGGTGAGCAGGACCGCCTGCCGCTGTACGGGGGCACCGCGCAGCTCAGGGCCGCCCGCGAGGACGATGCCGACCACGGCGACGGCGATCCCGGCGAACTGCGGGACTCCCGGCCGCTCGCCGAGGAGAAGCCCGACGCCCACCGGCACGACGACGCCCAGCGAACCGAGCGGCGAGACGACGCCCATCGGGCCGAGCGCCAGGGCCTTGTAGAAGGCGAGCATCGCGACGGGGCCGACGAGCCCCGCGCCGACCGCGAACCACAGCTGCGGTCCCCACTCCGTCCAGCCGCCCGTGGCGACCACGATCGCCCCGAGGACGACCACGGCGATGGTCTGCGAGACGACGACCACCGTGAGCGCGGGCAGGCGCCGGGTCAGCAGCCCGCCGCCGAAATCGGCCAGGCCCCACAGGAGGCTGGTGGCCAGGGCGAACAGTGCCGTCATCGGAAATCCTCGCAGTACAGTGTGGTGAACCTTCAGGTGCACCACACCGTAGTTCAACATCCTAAACTCTGTCATCCAATATATTGGACGGAATGTGTCGGACCTCGATCAGCTCACCCAGTCCCTCGCCCGCAACCTCAAGCGCTGGCGCTCGGAACGGGGCTTCACGCTCGACGCGCTCGCGGCCCGCGCGGGCGTCAGCCGCGGCATGATCATCCAGATCGAGCAGGCCAGGACCAACCCCAGCGTCGGCATCACGGTGAAGCTCGCCGATGCCCTGGGCGTCAGCATCACCACGCTCCTCGACTACGAACAGGGCTCGCACGTTCGGCTCGTGCCTCCGGAGCAGGCGGTGCGCATGTGGTCCACGGAGGCGGGCAGCAGCACGACGCTCCTGGTCGGCACCGAGGCGCGCGGGCCGTTCGAGCTGTGGGCGTGGACGCTGATGCCGGGCGACGGCAGTGACTCCGACGCGCACCCGCCGGGGACGATGGAACTCCTGCACGTGGCCGCGGGCGAACTGACCCTGCTCGTGGACGGCGTGGAGCATCTCGTGCCCGCCGGGTCGGCCGCGTCCTTCGAGGCGAACGTGGCGCACGGTTATCACAACAAGGGTGCCGAGCCGGTCGAGATGACCATGTCGGTGTCGGTGCCACCGGCGCACGCCTCCTCGTACTGAGACGCGGGGCCGAGCCGCGGGGGCGGCCTGTTAGCGTGCGGCCATGCGTGCACCCATGGGAGATTTCGACGACGTCCGACCCGCGCCCGAGGCCCTCGACCTCCTCGTCGCACCCGTCGCGGACGCCGTGCGCGGATGGAGCGGGAGCGTCCCGGCCGAGCAGGTCGTCCATGTCGACACCGACCCGCGGTGGGCCGACACCGCCACCTTCGTGGAGCACTACGGCCAGGACATCCTGGAGCAGTCGGCGAACTGCGTCGTCGTCGCGGGCAAGCGCGGCGGCGAGGCCTCGCTCGCCGCGTGCCTGGTCCTCTCCACGACCCGCGTCGACGTGAACGGCGTCGTGCGCCGCCAACTCGGCGCGCGCAAGGCCTCGTTCGCCCCGATGGACACGGCCACCGGCGAGACCGGCATGGAGTACGGCGGCATCACGCCGATCGGTCTGCCCGCCGACTGGCCGCTGCTCGTGGACGCCGCCGTCGTCGACCTTCCGTACGTCCTGATCGGCAGCGGCAGCCGCCGGGGCAAGCTCATCGTGCCCGGCAAGGCGTTCGCCGAGCTGCCCAACGCGGTGGTGCTCGAAGGGCTCGGCGTCGCCTGACTTGCCCCCGCTTACCCGCAGACTCCCTCCTCGCGCAGCCGGGCGATGTCGTCGGGGCCGCGCCCCAGCTCGCCCAGAATCAGCTCGGTGTGCTCGCCCGCCGCCGGTACGGGGTCCATGCGCGGGGGCACGCCCTTCAGGTCCGCGGGCGGCACCAGCGCCTGCACCGGGGACGAGCTGCCCGGAATGCTGACCTCCCGCCAGCGGTCGCGCTCGACGAGCGCGGGGTGGTCCAGGAACTCGGCGACCGAATTCACGCCCGCGTTGGCGATGTTGGCGCGGTCCAGGAGCTCCATCGCCTCGTCGCTGCCGAGCCGGGCGAACCGCGCGGAGATGATCGCGTCGAGTTCGTCGCGGTGCGCGACCCGGTCGGAGCCGGTGGCGAACCGCGGATCGTCGGTCAACTCGGGCTGCCCGATGACCTGTTCGCACAGGGCGGCCCACTCGCGCTCGTTCTGCACGGACAGCAGTACATCCTTGCCGTCGGACGCGGTGAACGGGCCGTAGGGCGCCACCGTCGCGTGCCGGGCGCCGACCCGCGGCGGCTGGGTGCCGCCGTAACGCGTGTAGTACGCGGGCTGGCCCATCCACTCGCCGAGCGCGTCGAAGAGGGAGACCTCGACGGCCGGTGCGCGCCCGGTGGTGGCCCGGGTGAAGAGCGAGGTGAGGATGCCGCTGTAGGCGTACATCCCGCCCGCGATGTCCGCGACCGAGATCCCCGCCCGCACCGCCTCGTCGGGCGTGCCGGTCAAGGAGAGCAGCCCGGTCTGGCACTGCACGAGCAGGTCGTACGCCTTCCGCCGCGACCAGGAGCCGCTGGTGCCGTACCCGCTGACGGTGCAGGGGATCAACGACGGATGGCGGGCCTGGAGTTCGTCCGCGCCGAGGCCGAGGCGGTCCGCGGCACCCGGGGCGAGGTTCTGCACGAACACATCGGCACCCGCGAGGAGTTCGTGCAGGATCGCCCTGCCCTCCTCGGACTTGAGGTCCAGGGTGAGGGACTCCTTGGAGCGGTTGAGCCAGACGAAGTAGCTGGCCTGGCCGTGCACCGTGGTGTCGTAACGCCGGGCGAAGTCACCGCCCCCGGGACGCTCGACCTTGATCACACGGGCGCCGAGGTCGGCGAGCTGGCGGGTGGCGAAGGGAGCGGCGACGGCCTGCTCCAGGCTGACGACGGTGATGCCCTCCAGGGGGAGCTGACCTGCCGGTTCGTGGTGCGTCGTCGCCATCACTGCCCTACTTTTCTTCTCTTGGGTTCGCGGGTGCTGTCTGAGTCTGTACGGTCACGTGGCACGTCGCTTCAGTCGCCCTCACCCACGACCGACTTGGACACGAGCCGCCCGTCGTCGAAGCAGAGGCGGTAGCCGTCGCCCGACATGAAGCGGGTGCTGTAGTACGCGCAGTCCTGGCCGCGCGGTGTCGCGGGTGCGCCGTCGGGCGATCCGTCCATGGTGAAGTCCGGAAGGCGGGACTCGACTTCGTCGCGCGGCTGCCCGGTCCGCAGGCCGTCGTACACCTTCCGGTCCAGGACCGAGAAGACGGAGCTGATCAGGCTGAGGGGGATCATGAGCAACAGGATTCCGGCAAGGACCGCGAGCGGGGTCAGGACCGCCTGGGTCAGCCGCCGTCTGGTCTGCCGCCTGGCCAGCTCCAGTTCCCTGGCGGAGGTGGTGGGCCTGGGGATGTCGGCGGCGCGTGGGGCGGCCCCGGCCGCGGGCAGTTCGGCGGTCACGGCGAAGCCGCCGTCGGCCGTGGGGTCCGCGCGCAGCGTGCCGCCCGCCAGGCGTATGCGCTCGTCGAGACCGACGAGTCCGCTGCCGCCCGATGCCACTCCGGGCAGGCGGCCTGCCGGGGCCGGGTCGTTCACCACCGCCAGGCGCAGCGTGTCGCCGGTCCGCGCGATGCCGACCCGGACCGCGGCACCGGGCGCGTGCTTGGCGGCGTTCGTCAGGGACTCCTGCAGCACACGGTGGACGGCGAGGGCGACCATCGGCGGCAGGTCATCGGTGGCCCCCGACCGTTCGAACGTGACCTCGACCCCGGAGGCCCGCGCGCGCTCGACGACGGCCTCCGGGCTCTCCTCCGACGGTGCCCTGGGCGGCGGCTCGTCGTCGGCCCGGAGCACGCCGATGATCTCCCGAAGCCGTTCGGTCGCGGCGCCCGCGGCCTCGCGCAGCTCGCCGACGGCCGCCTGCTGGCGGGCGTCGAGGGTGGGGTCGACCTCAAGGGCGCCCGCCCGGACGGCGATGAGCGTCAGATCGTGGCCGAGCGAGTCGTGCATGTCGCCCGCGATCCTGGCCCGTTCGCGGATCCGCGTGCGGTCCGCGACAGCCCGCTGCTCGTTTTCCATGCGCTCGGCGAGCCGCCAGCCGCCGGCCGTCAGCTCGGCGTACTGACGGCGGTACCGGCCGATCAGCCAGGGCAGCACCACGCCGCTCAGAAAGGTCAGGAGCATCGTGGGCCAGCCCCACAGATCGCTCGCCACGAACCCGTTCATGACGAGTCCGGCCACGGCGACCGCCCCGAAGAACCACAGTGCCGGACGCGCCACGGCCGTACGGCTGCCGGCGAGATACCCGAACACGGCGAGCGCCGCCCAGTACACGGGCGTCAGCATCTCCGGGTCCGTCATCAGGCTCAGCGCGACGGGCACCGCGAGCGCGGCGAGGGGCCACCGCCTGCCGAGGGCGACGGCACCCCCCAGCAGCGGGATGCCCACGGCCGCGACGACGGCGTCACGCCCGTCGGAACCGAGGGCGGCCGAGAACGGCGGCGCGCACACCACGAGCCACAGTGCGACGTCGAAGAGCTGGGAGAGCCGGGGAAGGAACCGGGAGAACCGGGGAAGAGGCCGGGAGGACCGGGGAGTAAGCCGGGAGAGCCAGCCGTTTGCGCCGCGCATCCGCCAAGCATCGCCGATCACTTCAGCCGCCGGGCCCCTCATTCCTCGCCGACGAGCCCCGCCTCGTACGCCAGGATCGCGGCCTGCACCCGGTTCTTGAAGCCGAGGCGGGCCAGGACCTGGCTGACGTACGCCTTCACCGTGCCCTCGACGACGTGCAGCCGCCCGGCGATCTCCGCGTTCGACAGACCGGCCCCCACCAGCGCGAGCACCTCACGCTCGCGCGCCGTCAGCTCCTCGACGCGGGCCCGCGCGGTCGCCTGCTTGCCGAGCCGGCCCGCACCGAGGTGGGAGATGACCCGCCGCGCGATCGACGGGGAGAGATACGCGCCGCCGTCGGCGACAGCCTGGACCCCGGCGATCAGTTCGCGCGGATTGCCGGACTTGAGGAGGAAACCGGCGGCTCCGGAGGCGAGCGCACTCGCGATGTACTCGTCCTCGGAGAACGTGGTGAGCATCGCCACCGCCGTGTCCGGGACGAGCGCGCGCAGTTCGTCGGCCGCCTGAAGGCCGTCGAGCCGCGGCATCCGGATGTCGAGGAGGCAGACGTCCGGCCGGTGCCCGAGCGCCAGGTCGACCGCCTCGCGCCCGTCGGCCGCCTCGGCGACGACCTCGATGTCGGCGGCGGTGCCGAGGATCGCCCGTATCCCGGCCCTGATCATCGCCTCGTCGTCGGCGAGCAGCACTCTGATCATGTGCGCACGCTACCCCGGCCGTTGACGACCCCATGAAGGTGCCGGGCAAGTGTTTGCGATCGCCGTTCACCTGATGCTCACGCGTGTCCTGACCATCGGCCTCGCGGCCATCGTGCGCAGTTCAGCCGGGGCCATCACCGTGCTGTTCGTGCTGCTCTTCACCGGGCGGGACGACCTTCCCCGAACGGAGACCGGATCTGTCATGCCCTCGACATCCGCTACCCCTCTGACGCCCTCCGCTCCCACCGTCACCCGTGCGTACGTCACCTCCGTCGCCGACTCCGAAGAGCAGATCCGGGCCGCGCAGCGGCTGCGGTACCGCGTCTTCGGCGAGGAGATGGGTGCCACGCTCCACACCTCCCTGACCGGCCACGACGTGGACCCCTTCGACGACCTCGCGGACCACCTGATCGTCACCGACACCGCCACCGGCGAGGTCGTCGGCACCTACCGTCTGATGCCGCCCGGCCGCTCCGAGAAGTCCTACTCCGACAGCGAGTTCGACCTGCGCGCGCTGGAAGGCCTGCGGTCCTCCACGATCGAGGCTGGCCGCTCCTGCGTGCACCCCGACCACCGCTCCGGCGCGGTGATCAACCTGATGTGGTCGGCCCTCGCCCGCTATGTCCTGCTCTCCGGACACCGCTATCTGGCGGGCTGCGCCTCGGTGCCGCTGTCCGACGGTGGCCGGGCGGCGTCGAGCGCCTGGCTGCTCGGCACGTCCCGGCACGCGTCGCCGCCCGAGCTGCGGGTGCAGCCCCGGCGCCCCTGGGTGCCCACCGCGCCGCCGGTGGAGCGGCCCGCCTACCCCGACCTGCCGCCGCTGCTGAGGGGCTATCTCCGCCTGGGGGCGTGGATGTGCGGGGCGCCCGCGCACGACCCCGAGTTCGACGTCGCCGACTTCTTCGTCCTCCTGGACATGGACCGGCTCGGCGACCGCTACCGCCGCTATTTCCTGGGGGAGACGCAATGAGCCCCGCGGGCACCCCGCCGGCGCTGTGCACCCCGGCCTGCGTCACCCGCTCGGCACCGGAGGTCCCGCCGGCCGAACTGGCCCGCCGGTACGCGGCGTTGACGTACGAGATCGGCGTCGGCGTGACGCAGGGCGCGCGGCTGGCCGAGCCGCGGGCGCTGCAAGCGCGGGCCCGGGGAATTCTGGGCGCCCTGGGCATACGCCTCGACGCGGGGCCGGAGCGGCTGACGGTGACCGGTTCCCGGGCCGGCACCCTCATCGTCGCCAACCACATCTCCTGGCTCGACGTCGTCAGCCTGCTCGCCGTGGAGCCGGTGACGGTCCTGGCCAAGCGGGAGGTGGGCCGATGGCCGGTGATCGGCTCGCTCGCGAGGCGCGCCGGAACTCAGTTCATCGACCGCGACGGGATACGCCAGTTGCCGCACGTGGTGGCCGAGTTGGCGTCGGCCCTGGGCTCGGGCCGCTCCGTCCTCGTCTTCCCGCAGGCCACCACCTGGTGTTCCGTGGCCGGTGGCCGCTTCCGCCGGGCCACGTTCCAGGCGGCGGCCGACGCGGGCGCGCCCGTACGGCCGGTCACCATCCGCTACTACCGGCACGGCACGCGCAGCACCACGGCGGCCTTCCTCGGCGAGGAGTCCTTCGGGGCCTCACTGCACCGCGTGGCCCGTGCCCGTGGCCTGACCGTGCGGGTCACCGCGCACGCTCCGCTGCACGGCTCCGACCGCCGGGAGCTGGCCGCCGAGGCCCAGGCCGTCATCGGGGCGCATGAGATGCCCGCGCACGTCTGAACTGCCCGGAGAGACGAACAAAATCCCCGATGTCCCTCGCCGGAGTCACCTCGCGGACATGCGCCACGGCGTCGAACCACTGCGCGAGGGAACCGCCGGACAGATGGTGACCGGCGTCCTCGCGCGCATCGTAGGAGGGGCCGACGAGGCGGGTCTTCGCGGGCGCGTCGAGCCAGGCGTCGGCGGGCGCGGGGCGCCGCGAGCGCAGGTCCAGGAAGTACGCGGGCAGGTCGGCCGCGCCGAGCAGCGCCTCGGCGAAGTCCGCGGGCGGTACTGGATGGCCCGCGCCGTGGTGGAAGGTCAGCGCGACGGAGGCGTACCCCTTGCCGAAGTGCTCGCGCAGGTAACCGCCCGCGTTGTGGTGGGTCTGAGGAGCGGGTGAGGACACCGTCCTGGGGGCGCCGACAGCCGTGTGGGCGAGACCGCCCCAGTAGACCGTCTTCTGGCGGGTGCGCTCGTGCCACCGGATCGTGCTGTCGGCCAGGCCACGCTCGATCTCCGCGAGACCTCCGGCGGGCGTCGCCGACAGGGCCGGGGGCGTGGCCAGTTGGACGGGGTCGTGCGGGTGGCGTTCGTTGTGGGCGCGCATCCAGCGCAGGACGTCGAGGATCTCCCCGGTCCGCAGGAAGGGGCGGGCCTCGGAGAGCAGTGCCCGCGGGTCGCCGACTCCGGTCAGGACGTACGCGTCGAGGCCGAGCCGTGCCGGGTCGTCCCCTTCGAGGACGAGTGAGCGGAACCCCTGCTCCTCGACCAGGAAGCGCAGTATCCGGTGCTGGACGACGGACAGTTCATGAGTCGCGCGTGACCCGACGCCGAGTGCGACGATTTCGGCCCCCGCCACCGCGGCGGCCAGCGGGCGCAGGTCGTCCGTGTCGGCCAGTGGGTCATGGGCGTCGACGGGGCGGGCGTGACGGCTCAGCCAGTCGGCCACGGCTTCGGTGGTTGCTTCTGAGGTCGGGTTCATGAGACCCAGGCTCATACCTGAAGTTTGATTGAGGTCAAGTGGGAGGTATGTCACGGGAACTCGGGCTCTCGCGCGGCCGACTCCTGAACAGGCGCGGACGCGACGGTCCCGCGCCGTCACGTTCACGAGTGTCAGGAGAGCGGCGATGAGCGACCGCCCCCCATTGCCCCTGCTCTGCGGATTCCTCGCGCTGCTCGCGGTGATCTTCGCGGTGTCGTACGCCGTGGGGTCGGCCGTCGGGCCGGGCGCCCCCGTCACACAGCAGACCGAGACCGAGACAGAGACCGAGACCGAGACCGGGACGCATGAGGGGGACATGGGGGACATGCATTCCGGGGACGACATGGGGGACATGCACTCCGGTGACCCCGGCCGATGAGCACGGCGGGGCCAATTCGCGTACCCATCCGTGAAAGGAGGGGCGTGAATGCAAGTATGTCCCCGCCATGACTGCTGGATGGTGTTCTCGCGCGGTACGGGCTGCGGTGTTCGCGGCCGCCTGTGTGCTGCTCGCTGCCCTGGGGCACGTCATGATGTCGGGCGCCTCGGTGCCCTGGTGGACGCTGGGTGCCGGAGCCGTCGGAGTCGGCGGCACGGCGTGGCTGCTGGCCGGGCGCGAGAGGGGGCTGCCCCTGGTCGTCTCGGTGGCGGTGGCCGCTCAGACCGCGCTGCACTCGGGGTTCTCCCTGGCCCAGGCCGCCGCGCAGCCATCGGCCGGGGTGCCGCTCGTACGGCGCTGGGTGCAGCACATGCTCTGCGCCGCACCGATGCCCGATCCGGGGATGACGCCCGCGCCCGCCATGCCCGCCATGCCTGCCATGTCGGCGTCGTCGACGGGCTCCGCCATGGAGCACATGGATCACATGGGCGGCGGCCACGACATGAGCGGCATGTCGCCGACCGGCATGCTCGCCGCCCACCTTCTCGCCGCGCTCCTCTGCGGCCTCTGGCTCGCGCACGGCGAACGCGCGGCCTTCCGTGTCGCGCGTGCCTTCGCCGGGTGGCTCGTCGCACCCCTGCGGGTACCTCTCGCACTGCCCACGCCCGCACACCGGCCCCGCATCCGGTTCCACCGCCACCGTTCGGCGGGCCGGCCACGGCGGCTGCTCCTCGTCCACGCCATCACTTCTCGGGGTCCGCCCGCGGGGACCGCTGTCGCCTGACAGCCGGCTCCCCGACGCCGTTCCCGCGCGCCATCGCGCGCGGCCGGACGGCTCGGGCATCGGTCCCGCGCACTCTCGCGCGGCCGTACCCCCCTCACCGGACCCGCCGGACGCCTCTACGCACGTACGCACGTACGCACGGCGTGTCCGGGTCCCGGAATCCCGAGAAGGACACCAGGTGATCATTCCTGCCCTGCCCAGCTCACCCGACGAGTCGATAACGGCCTGGGCACTCGCCGCCCGCGCCGGAGACCCCGAAGCGGTCGAGCACTTCGTACGCGCCCTCCACCGGGACGTCCGCCGGTACGTGACGTATCTCGGCGGCGACCCGCAGGCCGCCGACGACCTGACGCAGGACACGTTCCTGCGGGCCCTCGGCAGCCTGCACCGGTTCGAAGGGCGCTCGTCCGCCCGTACGTGGCTGCTCTCCATCGCCCGGCGCGCGGTGATCGACAGCCTGCGGCACGCGGCGGCAAGGCCCCGCCTCTGCGACACGGACGACTGGCAGTCCGCCGCGGAGCGGGCCCAGCCGAGAGGCCTGCCGGGCTTCGACGACGGCGTGGTCCTCGCCGACCTGCTCGCGACGCTGCCCGACGAACGGCGTGAGGCCTTCGTCCTCACCCAACTCCTCGGGCTGCCCTATGCGGAGGCCGCGCTGCTCACCGGCTGTCCGGTGGGCACGGTCCGCTCGCGCGTGGCGCGGGCCCGGATCGCGCTGATGGAGCGCCTGCGGGAAGCCGAGCGCCCCGCCCTGGTGGGCGCCGCGGCCTGACACCCCGTACGGCCGCCGGACGGTGGCCGTGGCCGTGTCTAAGCGCGTCCCCCCAACGCCCTGAGCTGCGCCGGAGTAAGGCGGTCCGGTCCGGCGCAGCTCAGGGCCTCGGTCACCCGGTCCTGCGGCCAGCCAAGGGCGGTGGCCAGTCGGGCGACCGGGAGCGACGTGCCCGCATGCCGTTGCGCGGCCAGTACGGTCAGCGCGTCATCGGCGGCTCCGTAGCCGCTGCCGCTCATGTCGTCGCTGAGGGTCGCGAAGAACTGGCTCATGTGGGCGAGCCTGGCCCCGGCGGGCGTCGCCGCGTCGAGGACGTCGACGCCGCGCTGCGCGGTCTCCGCCCACATCGCGTGCTGCTGGGCGCTCGTCATCCACGCCCGCAGCCAGACGTCGTCGTCGATGACATACCGCTGACGGCGCTGTCCGGGCTCCCGTACACGTCGGATCACCTCAAGGCCCTCCAGGTAGCGGACGGCCAGGGACACCGACGCGGGGCTGACCCGCAGCCGCTGGACCAGGTCCGCGGCGGTGAGGCTGCCGGAGTCGTCGGTGATGAGGCGGGCGAGGACCCGGGCGGCCATGCGGGGCACCCCGGTCCTGACCATCAGCGCCGCGAGCTGCTCGGCGAAGTCACGTACGGCGCCGGGGTCGCGGCCGTACGCGTCGGGGGGCGTGGCCGGTTCGCGGCGCGGGACGCGCTTGCGCCGGCGGGCACGCCGCTCGGTGGCGAGGTGGGCGTGGTCGACGCGGTACGCCCCGGGCCCGCCGTTGCGGGCCACTTCGCGGCTGACGGTCGAGGTCGGTCTGTCCACGCGCCGGGCGATCTCGGCGTACCCGAGCCCCTCGGCCAGGCCCGCGCCGATGTCCCGGCGGTCCTGGTGGGTCAGCCTGCCACCCGGCATGGGCGTCGGCCTCCTTCTCCCTCGCGGCCTCGCGGCCTCGCGGCCTCGCGGCCTCGCGGCTTTGCGTTCGACGGCAAGTCCATTGCAATGAACCCGCGTAATTCCTGATGTGGACCGGCTGTTCGTCCAGTTATTCATTGAAGGCCCCTTGAACGCAACGTAGCTTCGCCGATATCTGCACGGACACGGGGAGGAGTTGAGGTGACGACGAGCGAGGACGTCGTGCTCGATGTCGAGGGGCTGCGCATGCGCTACGGAACGGCCTACGTCCTGCGCGACGTGACGTTCCGGGCGCGGCACGGCGAAGTGCTCGCCCTGCTCGGGCCGAACGGGGCGGGCAAGACCACCACCATCGAGATCATGGAAGGGTTCCGGATGCGCTCGGCGGGCCGGGTCCAGGTGCTCGGAACGGACCCGGCGCTCGGCACGGAGGCATGGCGTGCGCGCATCGGGGTCGTCCTGCAGTCCTGGCGCGACCACGGCAAGTGGCGGGTGCGGGAGCTGCTCGCGCACCTCGGGACGTATTACGCGCCCTACTCCACCGGCACCATCAGGCGGCCGTGGGAGACCGATGAACTCATGGCCGCGGTGGGCCTGACCGCGCACGCGGGAAAGAAGATCAAGACACTGTCCGGCGGGCAGCGGCGCAGGCTCGACGTGGCGATCGGCATCGTGGGCCGTCCCGAACTGCTGTTCCTGGACGAGCCCACCGCGGGCTTCGACCCGGAGGCCCGGCAGGAGTTCCACGCACTGGTCCGCCGCCTCGCCGACGGGCACCGGACCACGGTCCTGCTCACCACGCACGACCTGGACGAGGCGGGCAAGCTGGCCGACCGCATGATGATCCTCTCCGGGGGACGGATCGTCGCGGACGGTTCACCGGAGGACCTGGCCCGGCGGATCGCGGGGGAGGACGAGGTGCGCTGGACGTGCGGCGGGCGGCGCTTCGTGAAGACGACGACCGAATCGACTGCGTTCGTCCGTGGGCTGTTCCACGAGTACGGCGACGCGGTGGGCGAACTGGAGGTCCGCAGGGCCTCGTTGCAGGACACCTACCTGGCGCTCGTACGGCGCCAGGGCGAGGCCGAGACGCGCGAGACCGCGAAGGGGGCGGCCCGGTGAACGCGACGAGTGTGGCCCTCCGGGCGGGCTGGGCCCGTGGCCTGATCGAACTGCGGCAGTCGTTCACCAACGGCGGCGACGTGCTCTCCCACCTGCTGTGGCCGGTCCTGATGCTGACCGTCCTGTTCTTCATGCGGGACACGGCCTTCGGCGCGAGCGGACTCCTGCTCGGCACCCTGGCCCTGCCGAGCATCCTCGGCATGAACGCGGCGATGGGCATGGTCAGCATGAGCCAGGCGCTCACCGCCGAGCGCGAGGACGGCACCCTGCTGCGGGCCAAGGCCACGCCGAACGGGATGCCGGGCTATCTCATCGGCAAGGTCGTCTCCGTGGCCGGCGGTCTGCTCGCCGACCTCGCGCTCCTGCTGATCCCGGGCATCCTGATCGTGGAGGGTCTCGCGGTCGGCGGCCCCGGCTCGTGGCTGACGCTGGCCTGGGTGCTCGCCCTCGGCATGGTCGCGACGCTGCCCATCGGCGCGGTCCTCGGCTCGGTGTTCACCAGCGCGCGCAGCCAGGGGCTCATCCAGCTGCCGATCCTCGGCATGATCGCGATCTCCGGCATCTTCTACCCGGTCACCGCCCTGCCGGACTGGCTGCAATGGGTCGCCCAGGTGTTCCCCATCTACTGGCTCGGCCTCGGCATGCGCTCGGCCCTGCTCCCGGACAGCGCGGCCGGCATCGAGTTCGCCGCGTCCTGGCGGCCCTTGGAGACGGCCGGAGTGCTGGGGGCGTGGGCCGTGCTCGGCCTGCTGGTGGCCCCGGTCGTGCTGCGCCGGATGGCACGCAGGGAGTCCGGTTCCGGCGTCGCGGAGCGCCGGGAAAGAGCACTGCGCAGAATCGGCTGAGGAGTGCGGCGCCCCGAAGGGGCGCGGGGAAACCGCGTGCCCAACTCCCACCGGGCCGCAGGAACCCACGGCCCGGCGCACGGTCCCCGCCCCCCCCAGCGGAGCGCTACAGCATCGGGAGTTCGATCGCCGGGCAGCGGTCCATCACCATTTCGAGGCCCGCTGCCCGAGTCCGCTCGTACGCCGCCTCGTCGATCACGCCCAACTGGAACCAGACCGCCTGCGCGCCGATCGCGACGGCTTCCTCGGCGGCCTGGCCCGCGAGGGCGCTGTTGAGGAAGACGTCGACGACGTCGATCTTGAAGGGCACCGCGGAGAGGGACGGATAGCCCTGCTCGCCGTGCACCGTCTCGGCCTTCGGATGGATCGGGACGACCCGCTTCCCGTACCGCTGCAGGACGCCGGCGACCCCGTACGCCGCCCGCTCCTCGTTCGTGGACAGGCCCACGACCGCCCAGGTGTCCCCGAGTTCCGTCAGGATCTTGCGCACTGTTGCCGGATCGCCGTACACGTCCCGCTCCTTCTGTTGCCGTTCGTCAGACGCGCACGTCAGACATTCACGCCGAAGTCCGACGCGATGCCGCGCAGCCCACTGGCATAACCCTGGCCGACCGCGCGGAATTTCCACTCCGCGCCATGGCGGTAGAGCTCTCCGAAGACCATGGCGGTCTCCGTCGAGGCGTCCTCGGAGAGGTCGTAGCGGGCGATCTCCACGTTGTCGGCCTGGTTGACGACGCGGATGAAGGCGTTGCGGACCTGGCCGAAGCTCTGGCCGCGGTTCTCGGCGTCGTGGATGGAGACCGGGAAGACGATCTTCGTGATCTCGGCGGGCACCTGCGCGAGGTTCACCTTCACCGCCTCGTCGTCGCCCTCGCCCTCGCCCGTGAGGTTGTCGCCGGTGTGCTCGACCGAACCGTCGGGGCTCTTGAGCTGGTTGTAGAAGATGAAGTGCTGGTCGGAGACGACCTTCCCCGAGTCGTCGCAGAGCAGTGCGCTCGCGTCCAGGTCGTAGTCCGTGCCGGTGGTCGTGCGGACGTCCCAGCCCAGGCCGACCAGGACGGCGGTGAGGCCGGGGGCCTCCTTGCTGAGCGAGACATTGCCGCCCTTGGCCAGGGAAACTCCCACGATGTCCTCCTGAAGTCCTGAGGTGAAGTGCGTACCGGCCGTGGTCAGGGCCGGCACCTAAAAACTACAACACTGTAGAAAGAGGCGGGATGGCGTGCCCCCTCGTACCGCGTCCCGTTACGATGTGGCGCTCCGTGAGGGGCCGTCAAGAGAGCCGGTTCTGCCGAAGGCGGGAAGGACGGACGATGACACGGACCGCACAGGAGCTGCTCGACGACGTGGTGGCGCGGCTCGCGCCCGATCCGGCGGCCAACCCGCTGGTCCCACGCCTCGCGGACGGCACCGCGAATCGCTCCGCGATCACCGCTCTCGCCCTGGAACAGCACTCCGTGATCCCCGCCGACCGCCGCTCCTTCCTGCACCTGGCCGCACGCTCGGCCGACGCGGGCGAAACCGAGTGCGCGGCCTTCTTCCGCACCCTCGCCGAGGGCGAGACGCTCGCCTTCGACCGGCTCGGAGCCCTGGTCGCGGCATGCGGCGTGGACAAGTCCGGCGCCGAGGCGTACGAACCTCGGGCGGGCTGTCAGGCCTATCCGGCGTACGTGGCCTGGCTCGCCCTGAACGGCACGCCCGTCGACGTGGTCCTCGCCCTGACCGCCAACTTCGCCTCCTGGGGCGCCTATTGCGCGACGCTCGCCGACGCCCTTCCGGCGCACTACGGCTTCAGTGAGGAGGCCTGCGGGTTCTTCGCCCTGTTCGCCGAGCCCGCACCCGACCTGGAGCGGCAGGCGCTCGCCGCGGTGCGTGCGGGCATGGACCACGGTCTCGACGCGACGGGATCCGCCCTGCGCCACGGGAAGCTGCTCCAGCGCTACGAGGCGATGTTCTGGGAGACCCTCGCCGACCCGGCGCGCGGTCTCTGACCGTCGCTGTCGGCCTGCTCCGCTGTCGGGCTACTCCCCGCGCACGTCCGCCAGTTGGGCCACGAGCCCTCGGATCAGCGCGTCGAGGCCCGACGCGAAGGCGTCCTCGGCCCGCCCCGCCTTGTCGCCGCCGACGGCGCTCTCCAGGGCCGCCGCCAGGACGGGCACCCGTGGCGCGTGCCCGGCCGGGTCGATCATCATCGGCGGCGCCACGAGGTCGAGCGCCGAGCCGAGGAGGAAGGACTCGACGCTGGTCAGCGCCGCGATCAGCCGTCCCTGCGGCCAGCCGCCACGGGCCAGGGCCGCCACGACGGCCTCGTACATGCCGAGTGTGGCCGGTGAGCTGATGGTGGTGGTGGCGAGCAGGTCGATGGAGTGCGGGTGCCTGGCGAAGGCGTCGCGGTACGAACGGGCCCACGCGGCAAGGGCGTCGGGCCACGGCTGCGTGTCGAAGGCGGAGACGTCCATCTCCTCGACGATCAGACGCCGTACACCCTCGATGACCTCGGCGCGGCCGTCCAGATGGTTGTAGAGCGAGGCGGTCCGCACCCCGAGCCGTGCCGCGAGGCGGGGCAGGCTGAACGCGCCGGCCCCCTCGGCGTCGATCAGCGCGAGGGCCTCCCGCGCTATCAGATCCGCGTCGAGCACCGGTATGCGCGGTCTCCCTCTGCCCATGGCCTGCCAACTCCCGTCTCCGCGTGCGGTCTTCCCTTGATTCTTCCTGCGGACGGGGGGCTTCACAGCCGTCCGTGTGCAGAGTACGGTCCTGCCCAGCCGTAACTAAAGCCTTTAGTTTCCCCTCTCGCTGCCCGGGAGCGCCCGCGTGACCGCACCCTCCTCCCATGCCGCCAAGGGCCTCAGCGGCGGCGCCGTCGGCACCGGCGACCTCGTCTTCTTCGTCGTGGCCGCCGCGGCGCCGCTGACCGTGATGGCCGGAGTGGCCCCGCTGGCGATCGGCATGGCGGGCCGGGCGGCGCCCCTCGGTTACCTGATGTCGGGGCTGCTGCTCATCGTCTTCGCGGCCGGGTTCACGGCGATGAGCCGCTTCGTGCGCAACGCGGGCGCCTTCTACGCCTACATTGGGCGCGGGCTCGGGCGTCCCGCGGGCGCCGGGTCCGCGTACGTCGCGCTGTTCTCCTACAACGCCATCGAGGTCGGACTGCTCGTCGCCTTCGGGTGGTTCACCGAGTCCGGGTTCGAGGACCTGACCGGGGTCCGCGTGGCCTGGTGGATCTGGGCGCTCGCCGGGCTCGTCGCGATCGGCGTACTCGGGTATCTGAAGGTCAGGTTCAGCGCCAAGGTCCTCGGTGCCGCCCTGGTCCTCGAGGTCCTCGTGCTGCTCGTCCTCGAAGCCGGTCTGCTCGCGCACGGCGGTGGCCCGCGGGGCTTCGACCTCGGCATGCTCTCGCCCGCGCACCTGGACGGACCGGGAGTCGGCGGCATGTTCGTGCTCGCCGTCGGCGCGTTCGTCGGGTTCGAGGCGACGGCCATCTACGCGGAGGAGGCGCGGGAGCCCGGACGCACGGTGCCGCGCGCGACCTACATCGCGGTGGCGTTCCTCGCGCTCTTCTACACCTTCACGGTGTGGACGATCATCAGCGCGTACGGCTCCGACCGCGCCCAGGCCGTCGCCAACGGCGAGGGCGGCGCCGACATGGTCTTCGCGGCCACCGAACGGTTCGCGGGGGCCTGGGCGGCCGACTCCATGCACGTGCTGATCATCACCAGCGCCTTCGCCGCGACGCTCGCCTTCCACAACGGCGCCGCCCGCTACTTCTACGCCCTGGGCCGCGAAGGGCTGTTGCCGCGCCGCCTGGCCACCGTTTCCCCGAAGACGCGGGCACCGGTCGCGGCGGTCGTGGCGCAATCGGGGCTCGCGCTGGCCGTGGTCGTCGTGACAGTCGTCAGCGGCGCCGATCCGTACGCCGTCACCTTTCTGTGGAGCAACGGCTCCGGAATCCTCGGCGTGATGCTGATGCAGGCGCTCGCCGCGCTCGCGGTGTACGGCTTCTTCCGGCGCGACCGCAGGGGCATGCCCGTCTGGCGGGTTCTCGTGGCGCCGCTGGTCGCGTGCGCGGGCCTCGCGGTACTGATCGCCCTGGTGTGCGCCCACCTCGATCTCCTGACGGGTGCTTCGGGCGGCGTCAACGCGGCGCTGATCGCGCCGCTGCCCGTGCTGTTCGTGGCGGGAGCGGCACGGGCCCTGCGGATCCGACGGCGCGATCCGCGGGCGTACGAACGGCTGACGACAGTGGACGCGGAGAGCGCGTGACGGAGGAGCGGAACAGCATGGCGGACGAGAAGCTGACGTGGGTCTTCCTGGGGGCGGTCCGCACCGGAAGCGAGGAGCACGCGGACAGCACGGCACTCGCCGTACGCGACGGACGCGTCGTCGCGCTCGGGGACGAGGCGCGCGACCTGGCCGAAGTGGCCGACGAGGTGGTCGAGTTGGGGGACGGGCTGCTCATGCCCGCCTTCGGGGACGGCCACGCCCACCCTCTCTTCGGCGGTCTGGAGAGCTTCGGCCCGCAGATCAAGGAGCTCACCTCGGTCGCCGCGATCGTCGCGGAGGTCGGGCGGTGGGCCGCCGCGCACCCGGACACGGAGTGGATCGTCGGCGCGTCCTACGACCCCGCGCTCGCGCCCGACGGCGAGTTCGACGCCCGGTGGCTCGACGCGGCGGAGAGTGAGCGGCCCGTCGTGCTGCGGGCCCACGACTACCACACGGTGTGGTGCAACTCGGAGGCGCTGCGCAGGGCCGGGGTGCGGGAGTCGACGCCGGATCCGCGGCTCGGCTGGATCGTCCGGCGCTCCGACGGCTCGCCGATGGGCACCCTGCGCGAGTGGCACGCCTGCGACCTGGTGCTCGACCAGGTGCCCGCGCGCGAGGAGGCCGTACTGGTCGAAGCCGTGCGCCGCGCGGGCCGGGCGTACGCACGCGCGGGCATCACCTGGGTGCAGGACGCCTGGGTGGAGCCGGAGATGGTGGAGGCCTATCTCGCGGCGGCCCGGCTCGACGCGTTGAGCGTCCGCGTGGACCTGGCCCAGCGCGCCGACCCCGACCGCTGGCGCGCGCAGCGCAAGCAGTTCGACGCGGCGCGTGCGCGGGTGAGCGCCGAGGGCGGGCCGATGCTGTCCGCACGCACGGTGAAGTACTTCAGCGACGGCGTGATCGAGGGCGGTACGGCCGCCCTGCTCGACCCCTATTTGGACGCGCCGCACAGCTGCGGCATGCCCGTGTGGGAGCCGGGCGCGCTCACCGAAGCGGTGTGCGCGTTCGACGCCGACGGCTTCCAGACGCACATCCACGCCATCGGCGACGCGGGCGTACGGGCCGCGCTCGACGCGGTGGAGGCAGCGGTCCTCGCCAATCCCGCCTGGGACCGGCGGCCCGTGATCACGCACGTCCAGCTCGTCGACCCGGCCGACCTGCCGCGCTTCGCCGCGCTCGGCGTCATCGCCAACTTCGAGCCCCTGTGGGCGCAGCCCGACCCGCTCCAGACCGATCTCTCCATGCCGCGGATCGGCGCCGAACGCTCCGGCCGGCAGTACCCGATGGGGGAGCTGGCCCGCGACGGGGTGCGGCTCTCCTTCGGCAGCGACTGGCCCGTCAGTTCGTACGAGCCGCTGGAGGGCATTCAAGTCGCGGTCACCAGGCGCACGTTCGACGGCCTGCCCGAGGGCGGCTGGATCCCGCACCAGCGGCTCACCGTGGAGCAGGCGCTCGCCGCGGCCACCAGCGGTGTCGCCCGTCAAGCCGGTGCGGACGACCGCGGCGCGCTGGTGCCCGGCGCGCCCGCGGACCTGGTCAGGCTCTCCGCCGATCCGCGCGCCGTCGACCCGATGACCGTCCGGCAGGTGCGGGTCCTCGGCACCTGGCTCGGCGGGGTGCCTACCTTCCGGGCGGGGCAGGAGTGAGGGGCAGGACGATGGCGGTGACCGCCACGCCGTCGCGTATCAGCCAGTTGCCCGCGAAGCCCGTCAGCTCACGCCCCGCCACGGTCGGCCCGGGGACCAGGAGCGCCGCGCTGAACGTGCCGTCCGCGGCCAGGTCGAGGTGCGCGTCCTCGAAGCCGAGCCAGCGGCCGGTGAGCGGGAACCACGTCTTGTAGACGGATTCCTTGGCGCTGAAGAGCAGCCGGTCCCAGGGGACGTCGGGGTGCCGGACACCCAGCTCGGCGAGGGCCGCGCGTTCCGCCTCGTCCGAGACCAGCTTCAGGACGTCGGCGTCGGCGAGCGGGGCGGCCGGTTCCGCGTCGATGCCCACGGAGAGGACCTCGGAGGCGCGGGCCACGGCGGCGGCGCGGTAGCCCGCGCAGTGCGTCATGCTGCCGACGATGCCGTCGGGCCAGTGGGGCGCGCCCTTGGGCCCCGGCAGGATCGGCACGGGCGGCACTCCGAGCGCGGCCAGTGCGGTGCGGGCGCACTGCCGGACCGTGGCGAACTCGCGGCGCCGCTTGTCCACGGCCCGCGCCACGACGTCCGCCTCCTCGGGAAACAGGAAGGGATCGGCCGGATCCTCGCGGGTCTCCACGACGGTGACGGGCACGGCGGCGAGCAGCGACCCCAACACGTCAGTGGCGCCGGGGACTTGGCGTACGCGATTCGAAGGTGAGGTCACAACGGATCACCGTACCGGGGCCGCTCCCCTAGTGGGGGCCTACTCTGGCGGGATGCACGACGAGTACCGCACAGTGGCCCGCGAGGCCGTGCACGAGACCGAGATCAACCGCTCGCGCTTCCTGTGCGCCCTCGCGCCCGCGGCCACCGAGGAGGAGGCCCAGGCGTTCGTCGCGCGCATCCGCAAGGAGCACCCGTCCGCCTCGCACAACTGCTTCGCGTATGTCATCGGGGCGGACGCCGGGGTGCAGAAGGCGAGCGACGACGGGGAGCCCGGCGGCACCGCGGGGGTGCCGATGCTCCAGATGCTGCTGCGCCGTGAGATGCGGTACGTCGTCGCCGTCGTGACCCGCTACTACGGCGGGGTCAAGCTCGGCGCCGGCGGTCTGATCAGGGCCTACGGAGGCGCGGTCGGCGAGGCGCTCGACGCGGTCGGCACGCTGACCCGCAGGCGCTTCAGGGTCGCCACCGTCACGGTCGACCACCAGCGCGCGGGCAAGATCCAGAACGATCTGCGGTCGGCGGGGCGCGAGGTGCGTGACGTGCGGTACGGGGACGCGGTGACCATCGAGATCGGCCTCCCCGACGCCGACGTCGAGGCGTTCAAGGCCTGGCTGGCGGACGCGACCGCGGGCGCCGCGGTCTTCGAGCCCGGGGGAGAGGCGTACGGGGACGCCTGACGCCCGGCGAGTGCCCGAGCCCAGGCGTGGATGCGTCCGAATGGGTAGAATTCGGGCATGGGAGAGCGGTCCGCAACACCGACTGCGCCCGAACTCGTCCTGGAGACCGACACCGGCTCCACGGTGATGAGTCCGAGCCGGGACTATCACGTGGGGCGCGATCCGCTGAGCGACGTCGTCATCGACGACGCCCGCGTCTCCTGGCACCACGCCGTGCTGCACGCCGAGCGCGACCACTGGACGATCGAGGACGAGCACAGCACGAACGGCACCTACGCCGACGGGCAGCGCGTCCAGGAGTGGGACGTCGGGGCGGGCAGCGTCCTGCGCTTCGGCAGCGTCACCGACGGTCCGCGCGCGGTGCTCGTCGGCCGTACGCCGCCTCCGCCCGCCGCCCCCGAGCGCCCCTCCGCCGTCCGTACCCCCTCGGCCACCGGCACCTTCCGGCAGCCGACGACCGTGCGCCCGCTGCCCGCCCGCACCGTCCGCATCGGCCGCGCCGCCGACAACGACCTGGTCATCGACGACCTGGTCGTCTCGCGCCGCCACGCCGAGCTGCGGGTCCTCGCGGACGGCAGCTACGAGATCGTCGACCTCGGCAGCCACAACGGCACCTACCTCAACGGCCAGCCCGTCGGCCGTGCCCCGGTCGCGCCCGGGGACATCGTCGGCGTCGGCCACCGCGCGTACTGCCTCGTCGGCGACCAGCTCCAGGAGTACGTCGACACCGGCGAGGTCTCGCTCGACGTCCAGGAGCTGACCGTCGCCGTCGACCGTGGCCGCAAGACGCTCCTCGACCGGATCTCCTTCCCCGTCGGCGAGAAATGCCTGCTCGCCGTGGTCGGGCCCAGCGGCGCCGGGAAGTCCACCCTCCTCAACGCCCTCACCGGTCTGCGCCCCGCCGACGACGGCACGGTCCTCTACGACGGCCGCGACCTCTACCGCGACTACGCCGAACTCCGTCAGCGCATCGGACTCGTGCCGCAGGACGACATCCTGCACGCACAGCTCACCGTGCGACGGGCCCTCGGATACGCCGCCGAACTGCGCTTCCCGCAGGACACCGAGAAAGCGGAGCGCCGGGCCAGGGTCGACGAGGTCATCCGCGAGCTCGGCCTCGAACAGCGCGTCGACCAGCCCATCCACAGCCTCTCCGGCGGGCAGCGCAAGCGCGTGAGCGTCGCCCTCGAACTCCTGACGAAACCGTCCCTGCTCTTCCTCGACGAGCCGACGTCCGGGCTCGACCCGGGCATGGACCGCTCGGTGATGCACATGCTGCGCGGCCTCGCCGACGACGGCCGTACGGTCATCGTCGTCACGCACAGCGTGCTCAGCCTCGACGGCTGCGACCGGCTCCTCGTGCTCGCCGCGGGCGGGAAGATCGCCTACTACGGGCCTCCGAAGGACGCACTCCCGTTCTTCGGCTTCGAGGAGTGGCCCGAGGCGTTCGAGGCCTTCGAGGGGGACCGCGACCGGGACTGGGCGGCGGAGTACCGGCGTTCGCCCTTCCACCAGCGGTACATCGTCAACTCCTCGGCTCAGCCGCCGATGCCGCAGGGCGGTGCGGGGCCGGTCGCCGCGTTCGCACCGCCGCCCAAGGCGCAGAGCTGGGGTTCCCAGCTCCGGACACTGGTGCGGCGGTACGCGGCAGCGCTCGCCGCGGACCGGACGTTCCTGGCCATCATGATCGCGTTGCCGTTCGTGATGGGCGCCATGGCCCGCGCGCTGTCCGGGAGCAAGCTCACGCAGGAGACGGCGATGAACGCGCTGCTCATCCTCTGCGTGGGCGGAGTCCTGACCGGCGCGGCCAATGCCGTGCGGGAACTGGTCAAGGAGCGGGTGATCTACCGGCGTGAACGGGCCGTCGGGCTCTCCAGATCGGCGTACCTGATGTCCAAGGTCGTCGTACTGGGGACGATCACCGTCCTCCAGGCCGTCGTGCTGACCTTGGTGGCGCTGCTCGGCGTCGACCTCAACGCCCCCGGCGGCGAGGGCGTGCTGCTGCCACCCCTGGTCGAGATCACCGTGGCGGTGGCGATGCTGGCGTTCACGGCGATGATGCTGGGGCTCCTGGTCTCGGCGCTCGTGCGCAAGGAAGAAGTGACGATGCCGCTGCTCGTGCTGCTCGCCATCGTGCAGGTGGTGTTCTGCGGCGCCCTCCTGAAACTGCACGGGGTGCCCGGTGTGGAGCAACTGGCGTGGCTCGTTCCCTCGCGGTGGGCGCTGGGCGCGATGGCGGGGACGATCGGCCTCGGCAGGATCGTGCCGGGGGAGCTGACCGCCGATCCTCTCTTCCGGCACTCGGCGGGCATCTGGCTGCTCAACATGGGCATGTTGGTCGCCCTCTCGGTCGTGTTCGGCTACCTGGTGGCGCGGCTGCTGAGACGGCATGAACCCGCGGTGATGCGGAAGTAGCGAGCGGTGGGGGGCGGATTCGGGCAAGGGAGCAGGTGCAGGTGCAGGAGCAGGAGCAGGAGTGGACGACATGACCACAGCGGACTTCCGCCCCACTCACGTCGTCCCCCAGGACGGTCTTTCCGCCTGGGAGGCGCCGGACGTGAACCGCCCGACCACGCCGCTCGACGCGCTGCTGCCCGTCCAACTGGTCGACCGGCTCGGAGACTGGGCCCGGATCGTCTGCGCGAACGACTGGTCGGCCTGGGTCGACGGCCGCCTCCTGATCGCCGTACCGGCGGACCCGCCCGCCGCGGGCCACCCCCTGACCCGCACGGCGGACCCCGCCCCGCTCCTCGCCCGCGCCGAGGCGGCACTGGCCGACTTCCGCCGCGCGACGCAGGACCTGGCTGCCGGCGAGGCCGACGCCGACACCTTCCGGCAGCGGACCCGCGGACTGCGGGTGGGCGTGGTCGTGGACGGCGACGCGATGTGGCTCTACGACGCCGAGCACGAGCGGTGGGTGTACTGCGACGGGGTCCGGCTCAGCGCGTACGCGGTGGGGGAGCCCCCGAGCGTCGACGAACCGCACGGGGAGGTGGGCGGCGGCGATGGGGCGCCTGCGGGTGAGCGGGGCGAGGGTGAGAGGCCGGAGCCGACGCAGGTGGTTGGGGGTTCTCGTGAGGCGGGCCGATCCGCGAGTGGGCCGGCGGGTCCGGAGCCGACGCGGGTGGTTGGGGGTTCTCGTGAGGCGGGCGGGTCTGCGAGTGGGCGGGGCGAGGGTGCGGGCTCGGTGGCGGGTCCGGAGCCGACGCAGGTGGTTGGGGGTTCTCGTGAGGCGGGCCGATCCGTGAGTGGGTCGGCGGGTCCGGAGTCGACGCAGGTGGTCGAAGGTGCTCGTGAGGCGGACCGGGTTTCCTGGGGGCATGGCGAGAGCGGTGACGCTCCCGGGGCGGCGCCCGGCTCTCCCGAGCCGACGCAGGTGGTCGAGGTCGCGCCCGGCGCGGGGCCGGGGCCGGTGCGCGCTGCGGGCGGCGACGACAGCGAAGGGCTCACCCCTGCCTCGTACGGCGAAGTCGCCCGCCGTACCCCTGCGACGTACGGCGAAGGTCCTGTTTCCGGCCCCGCGACGGCTCGCGGCGACCGTGGCTCCGACGGCGAGGATGCCCGTCGTGCCCCTGTGGCGTTGCGGGAAGAACCTGCAGCCGCCCCTGCGACGGCTCGCGGCGACCGTGGCTCCGACGGCGAGGATGCCCGTCGTGCCCCTGTGGCGTTGCGGGAAGAACCTGCAGCCGCCCCTGCGACGGCTCGCGGCGACTCTGCCTCGTACGGCGAAGATGACCGCCGTGCCCCTGTGACGTACGGCGAAGGTCCCGTTTCCGCGCCCGCGACGGCCCGCGGCGACCCTGCCTCCGCCCCCGACCCCGCCGGCGAACCCACCCGCCGTATCCCTCCCGTCCCGGCCGACCCCGGGCCCGTGGTTCGGGGCGGTGAGGGGTGATGGGGGCCGTGTCGCGGGGTGGCTTGGTGGCGGGGGCCAGTTCTTACTCCGGGCGGGCCTCCGAGTTGGTCGGGCGGCAGATTGCCGGGTACCGGGTCGAGGGGGAGATCGGGCGTGGCGGGATGGCCGTCGTCTATCGGGCCAAGGATCTGCGCCTGGACCGGACCGTCGCCCTGAAGCTGCTCGCGCCCGAACTCGCGCGCAACGACACCTTCCGGCAGCGCTTCACGCACGAGTCACGCGTGGCCGCCGCGATCGAGCATCCGCACATCGTGCCGGTATTTGAGGCGGGGGAGACGGACGGCGTGCTGTACATCGCCATGCGGTACGTCCCCGGGCTCGACCTGCGGCATCTGCTCGACGGCTCGGGCCCCCTTCCCGTCGGCGCAGCCCTCCGCATCGCCGCCCAGGTCGCCTCCGCGCTCGACGCGGCCCACGACCACGGCCTCGTCCACCGCGACGTCAAACCCGGCAACATCCTCGTGGCCAAGGGCACGGACAGCGACCACCCGGAACACGTCTACCTCACGGACTTCGGCCTGACGAAGAAGTCGCTGTCGCTGACCGGCTTCACGACCGTCGGCCAATTCGTCGGAACCCTCGACTACGTGGCGCCGGAGCAGATCTCCGGCCGCCCCGTGGACGGCCGGTGCGACGTCTACAGCCTCGCCTGCGTCGTCCACGAGACCATGGCCGGCGGGCCGCCGTTCCAGCGCGACGACGACATGGCGCTGCTCTGGGCCCACCAGTACGACCAGCCGCCCCGCCTGACGGAGAAGCGCCCCGAGGTTCCCGCCGCCCTCGACGGCGTCCTTGCGAAGGCGCTGGCCAAGCGCCCGGAGGACCGGTACGGCTCCTGCCTGGAATTCGCGGCCGCCCTGCGCGCCGCGGCCACGGGCAGCGCGCAGGGCCATGCCCCCACACAGGTGGACCTGGGGGTCGTCGGAGCCCCCGCCGACCCGGGAGCGCCCCCAGAGCCGCCCAACTGGGCGCGCCCCGTCTTCCGGCGGCTACCCCGCTAGCCGCCCGTACTCACTTCACCTCACCGCGTCGCCGCACCCCGCGCGCCAGCAAGCCGCCGATGAAACCGGACACCAGACCCCACGCCACGGCGAGGATCAGCGCGGTCCCCAGGTTCGGGTCCAGCTTCACCAGGCCCGACAGGCCGCCGCCCAGATCGCCGATGCCCAGGAGCGACAGCCCGTAGTGGGCGGACACGCGGGCGAGCAGGCAGACGGCGAGCACCGTCAGGGTCAGCGCCACCGCCATGTGCACGGCGTGCTGCCAGGCCCGCATCCGGGCCGGTGAACGCGCCGCCATGAGGAACGCGGCGCCGAGCACCAGGACCGCCGCGACCACCAGCAGCCACCACACCCGCCCGTCGTGCTCGGCGAGCGTCCGCAGGCTGAGCGTCGAGTCGGCCGGAGTGCGCAGTACGTCGCCCAGGGCGTTCGGCATCGGCAGCCCGAAAGGACCGTCCACGCGCCCCTCCCAGGACGCGCCGAGCCCGATGGTGAAGGCGAGCCAGACGAGGTTGGGAAGGCCGAGGAGCAGCACCGCGAACGTCTCGGCCGTGTGCCCCTTGGTCACCGCCACGACCACGCCGGCCACGAGCCCCAGGGCGACGTACGCGAGCAGCAGGACGACCATGGCGTGCGCCGCGGGACGCACCGACTCCTGGAAGCGCACCAGGCGGGCCGGGAGCGGCGCGCCGCGCGAGACCAGCAGCGCCACAAGCAGGACACCCGCGAGCCACAGCAGCCCGAAGAGGACGGTCAGCGGCACATCCGTCTCGAAGCCGACCTTGGGCGAGGCGTCAAGGAGATCGCCGATGTCGGCCGCGGGCCCCTCCCCGAGCGTGATCGTGAACCGGTGGCGCGCGAGCAGGCCGAGTCCGACGAGGAGCAGCACCCACAGCACGGCGAACCGAGCGGCCCAGCCCGCGAGTTCCCGGGTGTCGGCGACAGCCCTGTGCCGCAGCGGCCTGAGGAACCCGGCGCCCACCACCAGCGCCCCGGTGAGGGTGACCGAGAGGGGCAGCACGGAGAGCCCCGCGTTCGTCTCGGCGATCGCCCCCGCGTCGCCGGAGAGCCCTACGGAGCCGCCGACCGCCATCACGACGACGGCCGCGACGACCCTGGGGAACGCGCCGTCGGGCAGATCCGCGGCCCCGGCGGCCCACAGGCCGAGCGTGGCGACGACGGCCATGGCCACCAGCGCGGCGAGCACCGCGAGGAGGGCGTGGATCCAGCCGTGGGGGGCCCGCCGGTTCTCGGACGCGCGCTGCGCGCCTGCCTGCCCGGGCGGTGTCTGGTCGCTCACGTTGTCACGCTAAGCAGCGCCGCCGGGGTCCGCCCGTCGGGAGGGCCGACCGCGTCGGCTTGCGGGTCCCCGGGAGGCGGGACACACAATAGGCGCGTAACGGAATTAGGCGTACGGATCGAGTGAAAGCAAGTCTTACCGGGTCTGAGCGCCGTACATCCCCTACGCAGGGAAGAAGTGCTCGTGAGCGCCGAACCGCCGTCGTCAGGACGCCCCACAGGACCCCCGTCCGGCCCGCTCTCGGGCCCCTCAAGTGGGCCACCGAGCGGTCCACCGGAGCCTCCGGGCCCGCCGCCGGGTGGCGCGAGCCCCGAACCGGGACCCGGCGGGGGCGGCCCGGCACCGGACCGCCCCTGGTGGAAGTCGGCGCCGCGCGTGGCGGCGATCTCCCTGGCCCTCGTTGCCGCCGTGGTGCTGGCCGTCGTCCTCACCCGGCCGGACGGCTCATCGGAGTCCGGCGGCGAAGTGGCCCTCCAGCCCGCGGGGAAGCAGGGCCCCGATCCCTTCACCGAGTCGACGGCCCGGGACGACTCCACGCCGCCGTCCCCGAGCGCCCTGCCGAGCTCCTCGGCATCGGCCAACGTGACGCGCGGCGTCGACGGCGCCGCTCCCGGCCTCTACGGAGGGACGCGGAAGGTCGGTGCCTGCGATGTGGAGGAGCAGGTGGACGCGCTGGGCAAGGACCCGGCGAAGAACAAGGCGTTCGCCTCGGTCCTGGACATCGACGCGTCCGCCGTCCCCGCGTATCTGCGGGCCCTCACGCCCGTACAGCTGCGCATGGACACCCGTGTCACCAACCACGGCTACCGCGACGGCGCCCCGACCTCCTATCAGGCGGTGCTCCAGGCGGGGACGGCCGTGCTCGTGGACGACCGGGGCGTGCCCCGCGTGCGCTGCGCCTGCGGCAACCCCCTGCTGCCTCCCGTCGCGCAGAAGAGCACCCCGAAGCCGAAGGGTGACGCGTGGCCCGGCTACCGGTCCTCGAACGTCGTGGTCGTGGCGCCGGCCACCCAGGCCGTGAACGCCTTCGTCATGTACGACCCGGAGAGCGGCGACTGGTTCGAACGTGACAAGGGCGACACGGGTGCCGGTGACACGAAGACCGAACCGCCGGCGAATCAGCCGTCACCGTCCCCGTCCGAGTCGTCGTCCCCCTCGTCGAGCTCGCCCTCTTCGTCCCCTTCATCCTCTTCGCCCTCTTCCGTTCCCCCCACCTCCGATGAACCCTCCTCGCCGTCCGCCCCGC
This sequence comes from Streptomyces sp. NPDC050439, assembly GCF_040655335.1. NCBI lineage: Bacteria > Bacillati > Actinomycetota > Actinomycetes > Kitasatosporales > Streptomycetaceae > Streptomyces > Streptomyces sp. NPDC050439. The sequence continues at coordinate 1,504,468 of NZ_JBFAJT010000001.1, read as the reverse complement.
AGACGCCCTCCTCGGAGCAGGAGCAGCCGCCCGCGTCGCAGCCCGCGCAGCCGCCGTCCTCTCCGTGACAGATCGACGTTCGTGATGGAGCAGGTGCCGACAGGCGCTAGCGTGGTGGGTGCTGTCGGCGAGGCCCGTGCTGGGGCGGTGCTGGTTCCGGGGCGTAGGAGGGGAAAGCGAGCATGCGGGCCGGAGCGGCGTCTTGAGAATTCTGCACACGTCCGACTGGCATCTGGGCCGGGCGTTCCACCGCGTGAACATGCTCGGCGCCCAGGCCGAGTTCATCGGCCACCTCATCACCACGGCGCGTGAGCGCGAGGCGGACGCCGTCGTCGTGTCCGGCGACGTGTACGACAGGGCGGTACCGCCGCTCGCGGCCGTCGAGCTCTTCGACGACGCGCTGCACCGGCTCGCGGACCTGGGCGTCCCGACGGTGATGATCTCCGGCAACCACGACTCGGCGCGCCGCCTGGGCGTCGGCGCCGGGCTTATCGGCCGCGCGGGCATCCACCTGCGCACCGCGCCCGCCGCCTGCGCGGACCCGGTGGTCCTGGCCGACGACCACGGGGACGTGGCGTTCTACGGCCTTCCCTATCTCGAACCGGCCCTGGTCAAGGACGAGTTCGCGGTGCCGAGGGCCGGGCACGAGGCGGTGCTCGGCGCCGCCATGGACCGGGTCCGCGCCGACCTGGCCGCCCGGACGCCCGGCACCCGTTCCGTCGTCCTCGCCCACGCCTTCGTCACCGGAGGCGAGGCGAGCGACAGCGAGCGGGACATCACCGTCGGCGGGGTCGCCGCCGTGCCGTCGGGGGTCTTCGACGGCGTCGACTACGTGGCGCTGGGCCACCTGCACGGCAGCCAGGCCATCAGTGAGCGCGTGCGCTACTCGGGTTCTCCGTTGCCGTACTCGTTCTCCGAGTCCACGCACCGCAAGAGCATGTGGCTCGTGGACCTCGGACCCGCTGGGGAGATCGCGGCCGAGCGGATCGACTGCCCGGTGCCGCGCCCGCTCGCCCGTATCCGCGGCGACATCGAGACGCTGCTCGCCGACCCGGGGCTCGCCCGCCACGAGGACGCCTGGGTCGAGGCGACGCTCACCGACCCGGTGCGCCCCGACGACCCCATGGCCCGTGTCAGCGAGCGCTTCCCGCACACCCTCAGCCTCGTCTTCGACCCCGAACGCGCCCCCGAGGATCCGGACGTCTCCTACGCCCAGCGCCTGAAGGGCCGCAGTGACCAGCAGATCGCGGAGGACTTCGTGACCCATGTGCGGGGCGCGGGACCCGATGTACCCGAACAGACGGTGCTGCGGGCGGCGTTCGACACCGTCCGCGGCGACGACACCTTGCGCGAGGTGGCCCGATGAGGCTGCACCGGCTGAGGATCACCGCGTTCGGTCCCTTCGGCACCACCCAGGACATCGACTTCGACGACCTCTCCGCCGCCGGGCTCTTCCTGCTGCACGGACCGACCGGCGCGGGCAAGACGTCCGTCCTGGACGCCGTCTGCTACGGCCTGTACGGCTCGGTGCCCGGGCCACGGCAGGGCAGCGGTCAGGGCGTGACGCTGCGCAGCGACCACGCGCAGCCCGGTGTGCGGACGGAGGTGTGCCTCGAACTCACCGTCGCCGGACGCCGGTTGGAGGTCACGCGGCAGCCGCCGTGGGAGCGCCCGAAGAAGCGCGGCACCGGCACCACCATGGAGAAGGCGCAGAGCTGGCTCCGGGAGTACGCGGCCGGGGAAGCCGAAAGCGGTGCCGCGTGGAAGGACCTCAGCCGCTCCCACCAGGAGATCGGCGAGGAGATCACACAGCTGCTCGGCATGAGCAAGGAGCAGTTCTGCCAGGTGGTGCTGCTGCCCCAGGGCGACTTCGCGCGCTTCCTGCGGGCCGACGCCGAGGCCCGCGGCAAACTCCTCGGACGCCTCTTCGACACGCGCAGGTTCGCGGCGGTCGAGCAGCGTCTCGCCGAGCAGCGGCGCGAGGCCGAGGGTGCCGTGCGGGAAGGCGACAGGGAGCTCCTCGCCGACGCGCACCGGATGCAGCAGGCCGCCGGGGGCGGACTCGATGACGCCGAGTCGCCGCTGCCCGAGCTCTCGCCCGGCGACCCCGGGCTCGCCGATTCCGTGCTGACCTGGGCCGCCGTCGCCCGTACCAGCGCCCGCGAGCGCCACGCGGTCGCCGAGTGCGCGCTCATGGCCGCCGAGTCCGCGCAGGCCGCCGCGGGACGCCACTTGGACGACGTACGCGAACTCGACCGGCTGCAGACGCGGTTCGCCCAGGCGCGGGAGCGGGCCGAGGTGCTTCAGGAGCGGGCCGGGGAGCACCGGGAGCGGCTTGACCGGATGGAGCGTGCCCGCAAGGCCGAACGGGTCGCGCCCGCGCTCGGCCTGCGCCGCGCCACCGAGGAGGAACACCGCCGCGCGAGCGCCGACGAGACACGGGCGAGGGGGCAACTGCCCGCCGCGTTCGCCGACTCCGGCGCGGCGGGACTCGCCGCCGCCGCGCGCAAGGCCGCCGAAGAACTCGGCGGCCTCGAATCGGCCCGGCGCGCCGAGCGGCGCCTGGCCGAACTCGGCGCGCAGCGCACCTCCTTGGAGCGCGAGGAGCGCGCCGACGACGAGCTCCTCCGCGAGGCCGCGGGCTGGCTCGACGGCTGGGAGGCGACCAGGACCGCGCTCCAGGAGCGCATCGAATCCGCCCAGGAGGCGGCGACGCGCGCGGAGCACCTCGCGGGTCAACTGGAGCCCACGCAGGGCAGGTTGGATGCGGCGCGCCGCCGCGACCGGCTCACCGGGGCAGCGGCCGCCGCGCACGAGCGGACCCTCGCGGCCCGTGAGCGTGCCACCACGGCCCACGAACACTGGCTCGCCCTGAAGGAGCAGCGCCTCACCGGCATCGCGGCGGAACTGGCCGCCAATCTGGCCGACGGCGCCCCCTGCGCGGTCTGCGGCGCCACCGAACACCCCGCGCCCGCACCGCGGAGCGCAGGACATGTCGACCGCGCCACGGAGGAGTCGGCGCTCGCCGCCTACCGGCAGGCGGAGGAGGCGCGCACGCAGGAGGAGCGGCAGCTCGGCGAGGTGCGCGAGTCGTTGGCGGCGGCCACTGCCGCGGCCCTCGGGTCATCCGGCACGGAGACCGCCGAAGAGCCGGAGGCCGCATCCCAGGGGCCGTTCGTCGAACAACTCGCCGCACTCGTCGAGGAGTTGCGACGGGAGCACACCGAAGCCCGAAGCCGCGCCTCCGGGCTGCACGCCGCGAGGGAAGCGCTCGCCCAGGCCGAGCGCGAGCACGACCGCAGGGTCGCCGCACGGCAGGAGGCCGTCGTGCGGGCCGCGTCCCGCGCCACCCTGCGCGACTCCATGGAACGCGAACAAGGCGGCCTCGAAGCCGAGTTGACCCGCGCGCGGGGAGCCAGCGGCAGCGTCGCCGCGCGAGCCGCCCAGCTGGAGCGGCAGGCCGCGCTCCTGACCGAGGCCTCGGAGGCCGCGCGCAGCGCCGACGACACCGCCCAGCGCCTCAAGGACGCCGACGCGCGACTCGCCGACGCCGCCTTCCGCGCCGGGTTCGACACGCCGCAGGACGCGGCCGAAGCCCTGCTCGACGACGCGGGCCATCGCGCGCTGCAGCACCGTGTCGACGCGTGGCAGAACGAGGAGGCGGCCGTGCGGTCCCTCCTCGCCGAGCCGGACGCGGCCGCCGCCGCAGAGAAACCGCCGGCCGACCTCACGGCCGCCCAGGAAGCCGCCGAGCACGCCGACCAACGGGCCAGGGCGGCAGCCTCCGCGCTCGACGCGGCCACGCGACGGTGCGCCGAACTCGACCGGCTCTCCGAGCGGTCGGCCGCCGGAGCCCGGCGGCTCGCGCCACTGCGCGCCGACCACGACCGCGTGGCGCGCCTCGCGGGCCTCGCCGCGGGCACGTCGGCGGACAACGAACGCAAGATGCGCCTGGAGTCCTACGTCCTCGCGGCGCGGCTCGAACAGGTCGCCGCCGCGGCGACCGCGCGGCTGCGTCGCATGTCGTCGGGCCGCTACACCCTCGTCCACTCCGACGACCGTACGGGGCGCGGCCGTTCGGGCCTCGGGTTGCACGTGGTCGACGCGTGGACGGGTCGCGAACGCGACACGTCCACGCTCTCGGGCGGCGAGACCTTCTTCGCCTCGCTCGCCCTCGCGCTGGGCCTCGCGGACGTGGTCACCGACGAGGCGGGTGGCGTACGGCTCGACACGCTCTTCATCGACGAGGGCTTCGGCAGCCTCGACGACCAGACCCTCGACGAGGTGCTCGACGTCCTGGACTCCCTGCGTGAGCGGGACCGCAGCGTCGGCATCGTGAGCCACGTCGCGGACCTGCGGCGCCGTGTCCACGCGCAGCTGGAGGTCGAGAAGGGGCGCGCGGGGTCGGTCGTGCGGCAGCGCGGCGGGGCGTGAGCGAATCGGGCGCGCGGTTCAGCGGCCCAGCGGGCGCCTCGGCAGGGGAGAGGAGTAGACGATGCTGGTGGTCACCGAACCCAGCGCGCCGATCTTTCCCGCGACTTCCTCCAGGTGACCCATCGAGCGCGCGGCGACCTTGATCACGAAGCAGTCGTCGCCGGTGACGTGGTGCGCCTCCAGGATCTCGGGGGTCACCTCGACCAGGTCGTGGAACGGCTTGTAGTTGCCGTTCGGATAGCGAAGCCGCACGAACGCCAGGATCGGCAGGCCAAGACGCTCCGGGTCGACCACGGCCGCGTACCCCTGGATCACGCCCGCCTCCTCCAGGCGGCGGACCCGTTCGGTGACGGCGCTCGGGGACATGGCGACGGCACGTGCCAGCTCGGCGTAGCTGGCGCGGCCCTCGCGCTGGAGGACATCGAGGATGCGCCAGTCGGTGGCGTCCGTGGAATAACCGGTCATGCCTGAGAGGTAACAGGGGAATCCCCGGCCGATCAAGAGGTACGCCGGTGATCATCCCTTCTGGGCCGGTGGCTTCCCCCGTAGATTTCTGGCCATGAGCACAGTGACGCACACCGAGACGACGACCGGCTCCAGCACTCCGGACGCGGCGGCCGCCGCCCCGAACGCCGTCCTGCGGGTCCCTCCCGCGTCCCCGGCAGCGGCCGCCGCCCACTTCGGCGCGAGCCTCGCCTTCCACGCCGACGTGTCCGACGTCGCCTCGGCGCTGGCCGCCGACGGCGACCCCGGCTTCGTCGTGGTCGACTCCCGCTCGACGGCGTCCTGGGACCAGGGCCACATCCCCGGCGCGCTCCACCTGCCCACCGCGCTCATCCCCGAGCAGGCGGAGCAACTCCTCGACAGGTCCGTCCCGGTCGTCACGTACTGCTGGGGCCCCGGCTGCAACGGCGCGACCCGCGCCGCCCTCGCCCTCGCCCAACTCGGCTTCCAGGTCAAGGAGATGCTGGGCGGCTTCGAGTACTGGGCCCGCGAGGGCTTCGGGTACGAGACCTGGGAGGGCGCCGAACGACGTGCGCCCGACGCCCTGACGGCCCCGGTGGACGCGGAGGACTGCGGCTGCTGAGGCCGGGGCCTCTAGAGCGCGGACAATTCGTCCACCAGGTCGTCGAGCCCCAGAGACCCCTGCGACAGCGCGGCCATGTGCCACGCCTTCGCGTCGAACGCCTCGCCGTGCCGCCGCCGCGCGTTCTCACGGCCGAGCAGCCAGGCCCGCTCGCCCAGCTTGTAGCCGATGGCCTGGCCGGGGATGGAGAGATAGCGGGTCATCTCGCTCGCCACGTAATCCGTGGGCCGGCTGCAGTGCGCGTCGTAGAACTCCTGCGCGAGGTCGGGCGTCCAGCGCTCGCCCGGGCGGAAGGGCGAGTCCGCCGGGATCTCCAGCTCCAGGTGCATGCCGATGTCGACGATCACGCGCAGCGCCCGCATCATCTGCGCGTCCAGATAACCGAGCCTGCGCTCGGCGTCCTTGAGGAAGCCGAGCTCGTCCATCAGCCGCTCCGCGTACAGCGCCCAGCCCTCCGCGTTGGCGCTGACGATGCCGATGGTCGCCTGGTAGCGGGAGAGGTTCTCCGCGACGTGCGCCCACTGGGCGATCTGGAGGTGATGTCCGGGCACACCCTCGTGGTACCAGGTGGAGACCAGGTCGTATACGGGGAAGCGGGTCGCGCCCATCGTCGGCAGCCATGTGCGGCCGGGGCGCGAGAAGTCCTCCGACGGGCCCGAGTAGTACGGGGCGGCGGCGCCGCCCGGCGGGGCGATGTGGGACTCCACCTTCTTCACCCGCTCGGCGAGTTCGAAGTGCGTGCCGTTCAGCGCCTCGATCGCCTCGTCCATCAGCTCCTGGAGCCAGACCCGCACCTCCTCCACGCCCTCGATGTGCGTGCCGTGCTCGTCGAGATGGGCGAGCGCCACCCACGGCGTCCCGGCGCCGGGCAGGATCTTCTCGGCCTCGGCGCGCATCTCGCCGAGCAGCCGGTGGAACTCGGACCAGCCGTACGCGTACGCCTCGTCGAGGTCCAGGTCGGTGCCGTTGAAGTAGCGGGACCAGCGGGCGTAGCGCTCGCGGCCCACCGTCTCGGGGGCGCCCTCGATCGCGGGCGCGTAGACGTCGCGCATCCAGTCGCGCAGTGCCACGACCGAGGCGGTGGCGGCGCGGGCCGCGGCGTCCAGCTCGGCCCTGAGCGACGCGGGCCCGTCCGCGGCGAACTCCTCGAACCAGCCGCGGCCCTCGTCGCCGCCGGGTCCCGCCCACTCGCCGAGCTGCTCGACGAAGACGGCCGTCGGCCGGGGAGCCGCGAACAGCTTGCGCTCCAGGCCCAGTTCGAGTGACGCCCGATATCCCTCGTAGGCGGCGGGCACGGCACGCAGCCGTTCGGCGATCGCCGACCAGTCCTCGTCCGTCTCCATCGGCGTCATGGTGAAGATCTCGCGCACCGCGTGCGGAAACGTGTGCAGATTGCCGACCGCGCGCAGTCCCTCCTCGGCCTCGTGCATGGCGAGTTCGGCGGTGAGCCGCTCCCGGAGGAGCCGGGCGCACCGGCGTTCGGCGTCACTGTCGGCGCCGGGCCTGCGCTCCGCCTCGTCGAGCCGGGCGAGCGTCGTGCGGGCAAGGTCCGCGACGGCTTCCTGGCCCGCCGGTGAGGCGTCGGGGAGCTTGCTGTGGCTGGCCTTGACGCCGAGGAACGTGCCGTTGATTGGGTCGAGGACGATGAGCTGGTCGACGTAGGCGTCGGCGACCTGGCGAGGCAGCGGGCCGCCGCTCTCGTTCGTGTTCGGGATCTTCGTGTCTGACATGCGGACATCCTCGTACGCGGGACACGCCCCCGTCATCACGATTGGCCGGAGGTCTCCCCTTGGTCATCGCTCCCCGGACCCGGCGGAAGGAGCGGGCCGCACTCCCACTGCTGGAAGATCAACCGGGTTTCCACGCGCGCCACTTCGCGACGCGCCGTGAACTCGTCGAGAACGAGCCGCTGGAGGTCCGCCGTGTCGGCCACCGCCACATGGACCAGATAGTCGTCCGGGCCCGCGAGATGGAACACCGACCGGGACTCGGGCAGCGCCCTGATCCGATCGACGAACGGCCCGACGAGCTCACGCCGGTGCGGACGCACCTGCACGGAGAGCAGTGCCTCGAGGCCGCGCCCGAGTTTCGCCGGGTCGAGCCGCAGCTGATGTCCGAGAATCACCCCGGAGCGGCGCAATCGGGAGATACGGTCCAGGCAGGTCGACGGAGCGACGCCGACCTGGGCCGCGAGATCGCGGTAGGTGATCCGGGCATCGTTCTGCAGCAGCCGCAGGATGCGGAGATCCACCGGGTCGAGTACGACAGAATCAGCCACTTGCCGAACGTAGCACGGGGTTCAACCATCGGGCACCGGTCTTTGTTCAGGCTGTCCCGCATGGACACGAACACGGAAACCCCCGCACCCCGGGCCCTGGCCACCGAGGCCGTGCACGCCGGACGCGACGACCTCGCCGGCCTCGGCCTGCACGCCGCCCCGATCGACCTGTCCACCACGTACCCCTCGTACGACACCCGGGGCGAGGCCGCGCGCATCGACGCCTTCGCCGCCGACGGCGCCCTGGACGACGGCCCGCCCGTCTACGCCCGCCTCGCGAACCCCACCGTCGCCCGCTTCGAGACCGCCCTGGCCAGGCTGGAGGGCACCGAGAGCGCGGTGGCTTTCGCCAGCGGCATGGCGGCGCTGACCGCGGTCCTCCTGGCACGGGGAGCGGCGGGCCTGCGCCATGTCGTCGCGGTCCGCCCGCTGTACGGCTGCAGTGACCACCTCCTGACGGCGGGGCTCCTCGGCTCCGAGGTGACCTGGGTCGACCCCGCCGGGATCGCCGACGCGATACGCCCCGACACGGGCCTGGTGCTCGTCGAGTCGCCCGCCAACCCGACCCTGGCCGAACTCGATCTGCGCGCGGTGGCCCACGCCTGCGGGACGGTGCCGCTGCTCGCCGACAACACCTTCGCGACGCCTGTCCTCCAGCGGCCCGTCGAGAGCGGCGCACGGCTCGTGCTGCACAGCGCCACCAAGTACCTGGGCGGCCACGGCGACGTCCTTGGCGGAGTGGTCGCGTGCGACGAGGAGTTCGCGCGGCAGTTGCGGCAGGTGCGGTTCGCCACCGGCGGGGTGCTGCATCCGCTCGCGGGCTATCTGCTGCTGCGCGGGCTCGCCACGCTCCCGGTGCGGGTGCGTGCCGCCTCCGCGAACGCGGCGGAGCTCGCGCGGCGCCTGACCGCCGACCCGCGCGTGAGCCGGGTGCACTATCCGCGGCTCGGCGGCGCCATGGTCGCCTTCGAGGTCATCGGCGACCCGCACGAGGTGACCGCCGGGGTGCGGCTGATCACCCCGGCGGTCAGCCTCGGCAGCGTCGACACGCTCATCCAGCATCCGGCGTCCATCAGCCACCGTGTCGTGGACCCGGCGGACCGGCGCTCGTCGGGCGTGAGCGACAAGCTGCTGCGGCTCTCGGCCGGACTCGAGGACGTCGAGGACCTGTGGCAGGACCTCGACAACGCCCTCGGTCCCTGCCCGGCCGGTATCGGAGTATTGGCCGGAGCGCCGCGGGTCAGTGCCGCTCCGCCCGCCCCTGCGGCTGGTCGTACGGCAGTCGCGAACTCACCGGCGTAGCTTCGAGCCTGGCGGTGATCACCAGCGTGCCCTCCTCGATCTGGTAGTCGAGGGGCAGCCCGAGGCCGCGCATCGCGGCGACCATGCCCGTGTTGGACGCCTGCGTCACCGCGTACACGCTCTCGCAGCCCGCCTCGACCGCCATGGACACCAGGCGGCCGAGCAGTTCGCTGCCGATGCCGCGGCGCTGCCAGTCGTCCTCGACGAGCAGCGCGATCTCGGTCTCGTCCCCGTCCCAGAGGAGGTGGCCGATGCCGACGACGCGCCCGGACGCGGTCTGCACCGCCAGGGTGCGGCCGAACCGCGGGCTGAGCAGGTGGGTGAGATAGCGGTCGGCGTCCCGTACGGGGCCGTGGTACCGCATGCCGAGGGTGCGCTGCGAGCAGCGGTCGTGCATGGCCTTGGCCGCTTCGACGTCGGCGGTGTCGGCCCGGCGCACGGTGATGGAGTTGCCCTCGGCGAGGGTGAGCACGTCCTGGCTGTGCGGGATGCGCGGGCCGAGCCGGGTGTCGAGCTCGACCAGGGCACGCGCGCGGGCGAACTCGGTCGGCGTGAACGGCAGATAGGGCCGCTCCACGGTGATCACTTCCCCCTCGGGGGCCCGCAGTCGCAGCACCGTCCCTTCGAGCGCGCCCTCGACGGGGGCACCTTCGGCGGGCGCGTCGGCCCGCTGGCCGCCCGCGCCCTGCGGCTTCGCGGGCAGCGAACGGATGGTGCACCGGCCGAGCAACTGCCGAAGGGCGAGCGGGAGTTCGGCCGCGTCCAGGGCGGTGCGGGTGGCCAGGCCGAGGATGCGGGTGGGGGCGTCCACCAGGTCGTGGGCGTCCGCCCGCTCGATCCAGGTGCCCGAGCCGCCCGCCTGCGCGACGCCCCGGCTGATCCCCGCCGCGGGCAGCTCGGCGGGGGCGCGCAGCAGGAACTCGTCGACGGTGCCTTCGGCCAGCGGGTGCGCCTGGAGGCTCAGGATGTCGACCTTGTCGTGGGCAAGCGCCGTGCACAGGGCGGCGAGCGCGCCCGGCTCGTCCCGCACGGTGGTGCGCATCCGCCACAGGGTCGTCTCCCCTGTGGCCTCCTGCCCGGCGGTGTGCGGCCGGGCGTCGGTATCGTCCGCCGTCGGGGGCGCGTGGTTGTGGCGGCGTGCCCACCATGTGTGGAACCCGACCGTGGCGAGCAGCGCCACGGCCGAGATCACGAGCAGGGCGGGGCCGTCGGGGCCGTGCCCGATCATGTTCGCCACCGCGTCCGCCACGGCGACGGCCGTGAAGAGGGCGGCCAGTTCCACCAGGTCGCGCCGCCAGTGGTGCACGGGGCGGCCGTGTTTGGTTCGCGTCACATCAGACATGTCAGCACTCATGCAGTCACTGTGGAGGAAGGGTGTTGCGTGATCACGAACGTTTTGTGACTGATGAGTTAAGACGCCTTCTGTCCGTTTAGTTCAACTTTGGTCTTTACCGAAGTGCGGACGCGACCTTTCGTTGCGCGTTCGGGGGCAAAATCACTGCTGACCCACCCGTCCCGGCCGCAGCACCTTCGTGAACAGCACTCCGCCGCCCTCCTGGCGCAGCCGCACGGTCAGGTCCCCGCTGTGGCCGTCGATGTCGATCTCGCCGAAGTACTGCGGGGTCTCGGCCGGCGAGGTGTTGGAGCGGTTCGGCGCCTTGATGAAGCGCTGCTCGGCGCCGAACGTCTGGTCGAGCTTGAGGGCCTGGAAGCCGCCCGCCGCCAGCGGTCCCGACACGAACTCCCAGAACGGCGCGAAGTCCTTGAACGCCGCACGCGAGGGGTCGTAGTGCTGCGCCGACGTGTAGTGCACGTCGGTGGTCAGCCACACCGTTCCGGTGACCTTGCGGTGCTTGATGTGCCGCAGCAGTTCGGCGATCTGCAGCTCACGGCCCAGCGGCGCCCCGGGGTCGCCCTGCGCGACGGCCTCGAAGTTCGCCGAGCCGTCGGGCACGACGAGGCCCAGCGGCATGTCGGACGCGATGACCTTCCAGGTGGCACGCGAACGCGACAGCTCGCGCTTCAGCCACCGCAGTTGGCGGGCGCCCAGGATGCCGGTGGCGTCGTCGGGCTGCCGGCCCGGCGAGTTGGCGTTGCGGTAGGAGCGCATGTCCAGGACGAACACGTCGAGGAGCGGTCCGTGCCGCAGCACGCGGTACACCCGCCCGTCCTCGTCGCCCGGCGACAGCGTCGAGATGGGGTAGTACTCGCTGAACGCCCGCAGGGAACGTCCGGCGAGGACGTCCACGTTCTTCTCCGTGTAGCGGGCGTCGGTGAGGATCTGCCCCGGGTACCAGTTGTTGCGCACCTCGTGGTCGTCCCACTGGACGATGGAGGGCACCTGGGCGTTGAAGCGCCGCAGGTTCTCGTCGAGCAGGTTGTAGCGGAAGGCGCCGCGGAACTCCGCGAGCGACTCGGCGACCTTCGACTTCTCCTCCGTGGTCACGTTCCGCCACACGGTCCCGTCGGGCAGGGTGACGCTCGGCAGGATGGGCCCGTCGGCGTAGATGTTGTCGCCGCTGCACAGGAAGAAGTCCGGGTCCCTGCGGCGCATCTCGTCGAAGATGCGCCAGCCGCCCCGGTCCGGGTTGATGCCCCACCCCTGGCCGGCGATGTCCCCCGACCACAGGAAGCGCACGCCTTCCTTGCGGCCCTTCGGTGTCGTACGGAACGTGCCGGTGACCGGCTCTCCCGTGCGTCTGGGGTCGTCGGGGTCGGCCAGGGTCACGCGGTAGTGGATCTGCTCGCCCGCGGGCAGTCCGCGCAGCCGCGTCGTCCCGGTGAAGTCGGTGCCAGGACCCAGCACCGGGCCCTTCCAGCGGGTGGGGTTGCGGAACGACTCGGTGGCGGACGTCTCCACGATCATGCGGGCCGGACGGTCGGAACGTACCCACACCAGACCCGCGTGCGCCGTCACGTCACCGGCCTGCACACCCCACTCGGCCCGCGGGCGCCCCGACCTGGCGAACGCGGGGGCCGCCCCGGCGAGGGACGGCACGGCCAGCGCCGCCGGCACGGCGAGCGAGCCGCGCAGCACACTGCGGCGGCGTGGTGACGGGCTCGGCTGAGGGTGTGACATGGATGCGCCTCCAGTGACAGGTCCGACCAGTGTGCAGGGCAACAACTAGTGGTGCGCGGCGGCGCACACACAAACCACAAGTGAACAACTGCCCATGGGCACAAGGGAACCGGTGTGCGAAGGCCGCGTCGCCCGGATCTTCGGCTGGCTACGCTCGGCGGCAGCGGCGCGCGGCCGAGCGCGCCCCACCGAAGGGGGATCTGTGCCGGTCAACGGTCAGAGCCACATACGTATCGCCCGCCCGTCCCGCGACCTCGCGGCGGCGGAGCGCTTCTGGGTGGGGGGCCTCGGCCTGGACGTCGTATGGCGTTCGCAGGGCGGCGGTGTACCTGGTGAGCACGATCTGCTCATGGCGGGCTGGCCGGACGCCTCCTGGCATCTCGAACTCGTCCACGACGCCGACAAGCCGGTCCTGCCCCGCCCCACGGAGGAGGACCTGCTCGTCATCTACCTCGACGAGCAGGTCCCCGACAGCCTGGTGGCCCGCCTGGAGGCGCACGGCGGCACGCGCGTGCAGTCACCCAACCCGTACTGGAACGAGTGGGGCGTCACCGTCGAGGACCCCGACGGCTACCGCCTGGTGCTCTGCACGCGCGCGTGGGCCAACTCCTGATACGGCTGTTCCTACGTTCTCGTCACCTCGCGCTTCCGGCGTCCATGGCCCGGCCATCGGACGACCCGCGGGCCTCCTGCGGCTCCTCGCCCGGGCGGGCCACCTGACCGGCGTCGGCGAGCCTGACGAGTTCGGTAAGCCAGGCCGGGGCCTCCCCGCCGTCCGTGACGGGCCCGGCTTCGGCGGTGCCCGTGGCGTTTCGCGGCACGGCAAGCTGCTGGCCCGTGGCGGCGGTCGGCGCCGCGCCCGCGTCCTCCGCGATCGTGATGTGTACCTGCATGGCCGTCCCCTCGCCTAGTTGAGAACCGCGTACCGGCCTTCGAAGTTCATCTGGGTGCTGCCGACGTTCTTCACCGTCAGCCAGTACGTGACGGTCGTGGCCGAGGCGCGCTCCACCTCGGTCTCCCATTCGATCTGCGGGCTGCCGGTCTGCGGAGTCGTCGGCATGAAGTACCAGATGACGTGCCAGCCCTGTGGCCAGTTGAAGGTGAACCAGCGCCCGGTCTGCCCGGGGTTGAGTGTGCCGGTGAACTGCGTGCCTACGCGCATCGTCGTTTTCCTCTCAGCGTCCGAGAACCGCGAATCACCATCCGAGGACCGCGAACCGGGCCTCGAAGTCGACCGGGTCGGCCACGAGGTTGGTCACGTCGATCCAGTACGTCGCGTACGTGTCACTGGCCCGCTCGACCCGGACCTTCCAGCCGATCTGCGGGGCGCCGGTGCGCGGACTGGTCGGGACGACCGTCCACACCACGTGCCAGTGGGCGGGCCAGTTGAAGGTGAACCAGCGGCCGGTGCGGTGCCCGGCGAGGGTGCCCCGGAACTGGACGCCGACCCAGCTGCTCGTCTGGAGGGCCGCAGGGATGAGCTGGCGCAGATCGGGCCGCCTGCCGATGCGCTGGGTCGCCGGGCGGCCCGGCGCGTCCTGCTGCGGTGAGCCGGTGGCGCGCAGCAGCTGGCGGGCCCGCGAGGGCGACAGCGGGATACGGCCCGCCGCACGCAGGACGCCCTGTGTGCTCGCCACCGCCCCCACCACGATCGGCGAGGCGCTGGACGTGCCGCTGAACTGATCCGTGTACCAGAAGTCGCGGTCGGCGCCCGCCTGGAGGTCGCCGTACCCGGTGGTGGTCACCTCGCGCCCCCAGCCCTGGGCGTCCACGCAGGCACCGTAGTTGGAGAAGTCGAGCCGGGAGCGGTCCGGGCCGTGCTGACGGCCGTGGGTGCCGGGCGGCGGCGCCCCGGCACCGACGATCACGGCGCCCGCGTCCAGCGTGGTGCGCCGGAAGGGGTTGCGCCACCAGGCGGGGAAGCCGGCCCGCGGGGTGTCGTAGTCGGCGTGGTCCAGGTCCTCCGCGCCGTTGCCCGCGGCCTCGACGACGGTGATGCCCTTGTTCACGGCGTAACGGATGGCCAGATAGTCGTCCGGCCACCACTCGACGGCGATGTACCCGACCTGGCCGACGCCGGTCGCGTGCGGCCCCGCTCGATGGATCTCCAGCAGGATGATGTCTCCGGGACCGAGGCGGTCCGCGGCGTTGCGGATCGCCGTGGCCGTGGGGATGGAGAAGGCGGACGCGCTGGTGACGGCGTCGGGCGCGATCCCGGTGATCCCGAACGCGTTGACGTCGCCGCCGATCTCGCCGAGCACGGCGGTGCCGTGATCGGTGTCCGTGCTCCCGGTGCCCGAGACGATGCCGCCCTGGTTGAGGCGCAGGTCCTCGTGGGTGAAGCGCCAGCCCCACTCGCAGTCGATCACCCGGACGCCGGCGCCGCGCCCACCCGCGACGGTCCACGCGTACCGGGCGTCGACGCCTCCCGGAGCCGCGTCGAGGTAGCCCTGCCGGGCGGTGAAGTCCGGGGTCACGGGCGGCGCGTCGGCGCCCGTCGGCTGCATGTCGTTGAGCGGCGGCTGCTCCGCCTCCTCGCTCTCCTTCTTCGGGACGACCCGGGGGACGGCCAGGGCGGCGGCGGGCTTGACGTAGGCCCCCTCGACGGCGTCCGACGCGCGGAGCCGCTCGGCCAGCGCGTCCAACTGGTCCTCCGGCGCGTCGACATGGAAGAAGAGCGCCATCCGGTCGAGTATCTCCGGCGTGGCGTCGTCGGCCCCCGAAGCCTCCGGCAGCGGCCCCGCCTGGGCCCGCAGCCTCTCCTTGTCCACGCCGAACAGCGGCCTGATGGTGACGCCCTCCAGGGCCGCCACGGCATCGAGGCCGCTGACGGAGATGTCCGCCGCGGCACTCGCGCCGGTCTCGGTGATGCGTACCCCGGCGTCGGCGCGCGTGACGCACACCAGCTCGGAGCGTCCGAAGAGTGGTCCGATCTCTGGAGCCGGGCTGCTGTTCCCCCGGCTGTTGCCCGCACCTGATCGCTGTGGCACAGCTGACTCCTTCACCACGTCACGGAAGGTCCGCCGGTGGTTTCACATAGGCGGCCTCGACTGCCGGGTGGCCGCGCAGGGCCGTGGCGACGGCCTCGGCGTCCACGCCGGCGGGGACGGCGACCCGTTGCCATCCGACGAGGGCCGGGTCGTCGACACCGGGGTGCAGCGGCTCCGCCGTCACGCCGAACCACCGCCGCAGCAGGCTGCTGACGTCCAGCACCCCCGTGGTGCCCGCCGTCGCGGGACGCTGCGGGGTGCGGAGCCGGACGATGACTTCGGCCTCGGCCACAGGTCTGCTCCCCCCGGACTGCTCCGGCACCGCGTCCGAGCCGCTCGCTCGGGCCGCCGGGCCCGGACGACGGCGCTCGCGGTCACCGGGCCCGGCCGACCCTAATGACGTGCTGTCACCGGACCGTCCCGGTCGCGTCACCGTGCCGGTGGTCCGCCTCGGCGAGAAGCCGCACCCCTTCGGCGATCCGGGCAGGAGTGAGATGGGCGTAGCCGAGCACGAGACGTACGCCGGGGGCGTCGGCCGAGCCGTAGTCGCTCAGCGGGCGGACCGAGACCCCCGCCGCGGCCGCCCGCCGCAGGAAGTCGGCCTGTGAGCCCCGTTGCGGGGGCAGCCGGGCGATGACGTGCAGTCCGGCGGCGATGCCGGACACCTCCGTGCCGGGAAAGTGCTCGTCGAGGGCGGCGACGAGCGCGTCCCTGCGCTCCCGGTAGGCACGCTGACAGCGGCGCAACTGGCGGTCGTAGTCACCGCGTTCGACGAAACGCGCGAGGAGCGCCTGGTCGAGGGCCGGATTGCCCAGGTCCATCATGCGTTTGCGGGCGACGACCTCATCGGTCATCGACTCCGGTACGAGCAGCCAGCCGAGGCGGAGCCCCGGGGCGAGCGACTTGCTGACCGAGCCCGTGTAGGCGACGTGCCCGGGGTCGAGACCTTGCAGCGCGCCCACCGGGGCACGGTCGTAGCGGAAGTCCCCGTCGTAGTCGTCCTCGATGACCAGACCGTCCACGGCCCGCGCCCAGTCCAGGAGTTCGGCGCGCCGCCCGGCCGAATAGCCGATGCCCAGCGGGAACTGATGCGCGGGCGTGGTGACGACCGCCCGCAGGCCCCGCTCCCTCAGTACGCCGGTGACGACACCCTCCTCGTCGAGGGGCACCGGCACGGTGGCGACGTCCGCAGAGGCGAACAGCTCGCCGTGCTGCGGGCTTCCGGGGTCCTCGACGCCGACGGTGCGCACCTCGCGCGCGTGCAGCACGAAGCCCACCAGGGCCATGGCCTGCGCGACGCCGGAGCAGACGACGATCGCCTCGGGGTCCGCGACCACCCCCCGGCGGCGTACGAGCAGCTCTGCGAGGGCCGTACGCAGCCGGGGCAGGCCCCGCGGGTCCGGGTACCCGAGCGCGTGGTGGGGGAGTTCGGCCAGGACGCCGCGGTGCGCGGCCGCCCATGCGGCGCGCGGGAACAGGGACAGGTCGGGGGTGCCCGCGATGAAGTCCACGCGCGCGTGGACCTCACGCGGCGCCAGATCGCGCGCCCCCGGTGCGGCCTTCCGCGCGGCGCCGCCCACCCAGGTGCCCGCGCCACGGTCGCTGCGCAGATAGCCCTCGGCCGTCAACTGCTCGTACGCCTCCGTGACGAGCCCCCGGGACACGCCCAGGTCGGCGGCGAGCTCACGGCTGGAGGGCAGCCGCGTCCCCGACGCCAGGCGACCGGACCGCACCGCCTCGCGCAGCGCCGACTGCAGGCTGCGGCCACGACTGCGGGCGGGCGCGGCTGCGGCGGGGAGCAGCAGCTCCCAGGCGGCGGTCCCGGGCGCCCGGCCCGAACTCGTTGGCACCGGTATACGCCTCCTTGGTTCACCGGGATGGCGAAGTGGTCCCCGAAACGGTCCCGGAAGTGGACCTTAAACCGGTCCGCGTCCGTTCCTAACGTCGGGGACATGAACGCGAACCTGACACGCGGGTCCCTCCTCGCGGCCTTCGCCTGCCTCCTCGTGGGCGGTTCCTTCACCGCCAACAGCCTCCTCGGCGACTACCCGTACGCGGGAGGCCAGTTCCTGCGCTACGGCTTGGCCTGTCTGCTGCTCCTGCCGCTGCTCGGACGGGGCGGCACGGCGCCGCTCCGCCGCCTCACCGGCCGCCAGTGGGGGCGGCTCGCCGTGCTCGCCGCCGTCGGCATGGTCGGCTTCAACCTGGCGATCCTCGCCGCCGAACGCACGGCGGAACCCGCCGTACCGGGTGTCGTCGTAGGCTGCGCCCCGGTCGTCGTGGCGGTCATCGTGCCGCTCCTTGAGGGCCGTCAGCCACAACGCCTGGTGATGTACGGGGCGTTGATCGTGGCCGTCGGGGCCTTCACCGTGCAGGGGTGGGGCCGAACGGACGGGCTCGGCATCCTCTTCTCCGTGTGCGCCCTTGCGGGCGAGGTCGGCTTCGCGGTCCTCGCCGTCCCCGTGCTCCGCCCGCTCGGCCCGAAGCTGCTCTCCGCCACGGTCTGCGGGATCGCCGCCGCCGAGTCCGCCGTCATCGGTGCCGTGGTCGACGGCGGGAACTTCCTGCGGATGCCCGGCACCACCGAGGCGGCGGCCCTGCTGTGGCAGGCGGCGATCGTCACCGTCATCGGCTTCGTCTGCTGGTACTCGGGCATCCAGCGCATCGGCGCCGAACGGGCCACCCTCTTCTCCGGCCTCATTCCCGTGGCGGCGGCCTTCACCGCCCCCATGGTCGGCACCGGCACCTACGGAGTCCCGCAGGCCGTGGGCAGCGCACTCGTCGGCGCCGGGGTGGCCCTGGGCTCCGGCGTGCTAAGCGGCCGGCGTACGGCGGCAGGTGTCCAGGACGACGCGCGAGACGAGAGCCGGGTCGTCGTTCATCGGGACGTGACCGCAGCCGGGCAGCCGCACAAGCCGCGCGTCGGGGACGGCGTGCTTCGCCCGGACACCCTGACGGCGCAGCAGGATCCGGTCGCGCGAGCCCCACGCGACGGTGACCGCGATGCCGGGCACGTCGTCGCCGAAGAGCACGTCACGCCCGGCGGCCAGGGTCTGCTCGAACCCCTTGGCGTCGCGCAGCGCGAGCGTCTCGGCGACGACGGCCTCGGGTGAACGCCGCCCGGGGTGGGCGTAGATGGTGCTGGTCAGCGCCGTACGTCCGGCCACGCTCCGCGAGAGCCGTTCGATCAGCGGCAACGGGAGCAGCCGCGCGCCGTGCCGCATGGCGAGCAGCGTGTTGAACGCGTAACGCCGCTCACCGGGCGTCCAGAAGCCCGCAGGGGACAGCGCGGTGACCGAGCGCACGAGCTTCTCCCGGCCGAGTTCCAGGGCGAGCAGGCCGCCCAGCGAGTTGCCGGCCACGTGCGGACGCTCGATCTCCAGGGCCTCGCACAGCGCGCCCAGCACGGACACCACCGTCGTGATGTCGTAGGGCAGCCCGTCGGGCAGGGCGGGGGACTCCCCGAAGCCCGGCAGGTCCACGGCTATCACGTCGTACTCGGCGGCCAGGATGCCGAGCACCGGGTCCCACGCCTGGCGGTGGTGGCCGATGCCGTGCAGCAGGAGCAGCGGCTCGCCCCGGCCCGTGCGTTCGTAGGCCACGGACATCGTCCGTGGGCCGCCCGGGGTTTCGACGCTGAAGGACACCTCTGCGGCCATTGCTGCTCCAGTCCCCGTCGCCCGGCGACGGTCTACAGACACCTTAGACACCTTGTCAGCAACAATTACCGCTCAGTAGCTCCCAGTTCAAGAGGGTGGGGGTCACGGCCGCGGGACCGGTGTGGGGCGTGACGCACCGAATTCGCCTGGACACCGCGTGGCCCGTCGGCTGGGATGGAGAAGTGGCGACCGACACCGTGACCGACGTCTTCGAAGAGCACCGGCCCGTCCTGATGGGCGTGGCCTACCGCATGCTCGGCCGGGTGGCCGACGCCGAGGACGTCGTACAGGAGTCCTGGTTGCGCTGGGCGGCGGCCGACCGCTCGCAAGTGCGCGAACCCCGGGGCTACTTGGTGCGTGTCACCACCCGGCTCGCCATCGACCGCCTGCGCCACGTGCAGTCCCGGCGCGAGTCCTACGTGGGTCAATGGCTGCCCGAGCCCCTCGTCACGGACTTCGGGCCGACCGTCCCCGACACCGCCGAGCAGGCCGTGCTCGCCGACTCCGTGTCCATCGCCGTCCTGGTCGTCCTGGAGTCGCTCTCGCCCCTGGAGCGTGCGGTGTTCGTGCTGCGGGAGGCCTTCGGGTTCCCCTTCTCGGAGATCGCCCTCACGCTGGACCGCGGTGAACCCGCCGTGCGTCAGCTCGCGGCGCGGGCCCGCAAGCACGTCGACGAGGGCAGGCCGCGCTACGCCGTGGATCCGGACGAGCGCCGGGATCTGACCGAGCGGTTTCTCGCCGCGGCGACCAGCGGTGATCTGGACGGTCTGATGTCCCTGCTCGCTCCGGGCGTACGTCTCGTCGGGGACAGCGGCGGCAAGGCCAAGGCCCCGCTGCGGGTCATCGAGTCGGCCGACAAGGTGGGCCGTTTCCTCGACGGCGCGGCCCGCAAGGGCGTGCCGGCGGACGCGGAGCTGGAGGCCCGCTTCCTGGAGGTCAACGGCGCGGGCTCCGTCCTCTTCCTGGTCGACGGGAAGCCGCACTCCCTCTTCCAGCTGGACGTCGTCGACGGACGGATCGCGTACGTCTACATCATCCGCAACCCGGACAAGCTGGTCGGCCTGGCCCCCTAAGGCACCCCTGCCGGCCATCTCACGGACCCCCGCCTTTACAGGGCGGGGGTTTTTGTCTTGTTCGCCACGGGTGCATGACGCGACGCCAACAACACGTGAATGCTCTGTGGCATCGTCCTTGTGCGCGCTGTAACGGATCGAGGATTGGTCTTGACCAAGGGTGGGGGCCGCTCTATCGTCGCAGAGATAGTGCAGGAACCTTTAATAAACAAGGGCGCTAAAAAGCCGCCGGCACACGGCGATTGCGGAGGACAGGGTGGGGACCACGCAGCTGGAAACGGCACCGGAGCCGAAGTACTGGCACCTCAAGACCGTGCTCAGCGAGGCACTCGACTCCGAGTTCGCCGTCGGCGAGATCCTGCCCAACGAACGTGATCTCGCCGCCCGGTTCGGTGTCGCCCGCGCCACGCTTCGTCAGGCACTGGAACAGCTGGAGCTCGAAGGCAGGCTGCAGCGCCGTCGCGGGGTCGGCACGACCGTCGCCCCGCCGCGGATGGGTGTGGCCGTCGGATCCGCACAAGGCACGTGGCCGGGCGAGGTCGGCGACGCCTGGCAGCCCGCCGACTGCGCACCGGCGGTCCCGCCCGCGGACGTGGCCCGCATGCTGGCGGCCGACCCCGACGAGCAGGTGCACGTGGTACGTCGTACGCGCGTCTCGCACGGCCAGCCCGTGGCCGCCGAGCTGCTGTACGTGCCGATGTCGTCCGTCGCGGAGCTCTCCGCCATCGACGCGCCGTCGGGACCGGCACGCGCGCGTGGCGTGCTGCGAGAGCTGCACCGGCTCGGCCTCGAAGGGCAGGACCGCGCCGTCGAACTCGGCTCGGCCCGCGCGGACGACGCCAAGGCGCTCGACCGACTGCCCGGAGCACCGGTCCTCGTCGTGACGACCCGCTTCTTCGCCGAGGGACGCACCGCCGCGGTCTCCGTGGCGACGTACCGCGCGGACACCTGCCGCCTCACGTTCGGCGACACAGGCGGCGTCGAAATCCACCACGGCCCGGAACGCCGGGCTTCCTAGCCCCTGACCCGAGCCGCCGCCGTCTCAGCGAGCAACGCGGTCCGTTGCGACGGCCGCTTGGCCGCGCGGCGGAGCGGCGTCGAGATCCACCACGGCCGGGAGCGCCGGGCTTCCCGTCGGCGGCGTTACCCCCGGTCCGGCCCGGCGGGCTCAGCGGCGTGCCGTTACCGTTCCCTCGACCGCGAACAGTTGCTCCTCGACGTGGTCGAGGGCCAGGCGCAACGCACCCGTCGCGACGGCTGCTTCGCCGAGCATCGACAGGGCGACCCGGGGCGGTCGCAGGCAGTAGCGTGCCAACTCGCGGCGCAGTGGCTCCAGTACGCCGTCCAGGCCGGCGGCCCAGCCGCCCACGACGACCAGTTCGGGGTCCAGGGCGAGCACCAGCGCCGCCACGTCGTGGACCAGGCGCTGGATGAAACGCTCGACGGCCTGCTGCGCCCGTTCGTCGCCCTCGCGCGCGTGGGCGAAGACCTCCGCCACCGCCTGCTCGTCGAGCGGATGCAGGGGCTCGTCCGTGGTCGAGAGGAGCGTCTCCGGGGTCACGTCACGGCCGAGGAGATGCAGCGCGCCGATCTCCCCGGCGGCGCCGCCGTACCCCCGGTGCAGCCGACCGCCGATCAGCGCACCGGCCCCGGGACTGAGCCCCGCGAGGACGAACACCACGTCGTCGGACTCCGTCGCCGCACCCTTCCAGTGCTCGGCCACGGCCGCCGTGTTCGCGTCGTTCTCCACCAGGACCGGGCACTTGAAGGACCGGCGAAGACGCTCGCCCAGCTGCAGCCCCGTCCATTCGGGCAACGCGGTGCCCAGCCGGACCGTGCCGTCCGCCTCCACGATGCCGGGGCTGCCGACGCCCACCGCGCGCAGGGAACTGCGGGCGATCCCGCCTCGGCGCAGCAGATCGGCGACCGCCATCCGCAGCCGCTCGAGGCGCTCGTCGGCCGGGGCCGTCTCGTCCACGGCCTTCGAGGCCGAGCCGAGCACGCGGCCGTCCAGATCGGAGAGGACCGCGGCGACCCGGTGCGGGCCGATCTCCAGGCCGAGCAGATGCCCCGCCTCAGCCCGGAAGCGGAACCTCCGCGCAGGCCTTCCCTGGCGTCTGGCCGCGCCTTCCTCGGCAGCGGTCTCCACCACGAGCCCGGCCTCGATGAGCCCCTCGACCACGCCCTCGACGGTCGGCCGGGAGAGCCCCGTCACCCGGGTGATCTCGGTGAGTGTCGCGAAGTCCGCCGCACGCAGCGCGTGCAGCACCACCGCGGAGTTGATCCGCCGCAGCAGAGAGGGATCCCCGCCGGTCAGCCGCCCCAACGTCCGTCCTCCCAGCTCGTGCGCATGATGGGCGGATCGTACTCGCCGGGGCCGACCGCTGCGAGCGCCGGGCCCGCCTGTGACACAGAGTGCCGATCGGCCGTCGCCCTCACCCGGGCGCCACGAATCCGGATTCGTACGCGGCGATGACCGCCTGCGTCCGGTCCCTGGCCCCCAGCTTCGCCAGCACGGAGCTCACGTGCGACTTCACCGTCTCGGCGCCCACGATCAGCTCCGCGGCGATCTCCGCGTTCGACAGGCCGCGTGCCATGAGACGCAGCACGGCCGACTCGCGCTCGGTGAGCGCGGCGCGGTCCAGGGCCTCCCTGGCCGCGGCGTTGCCCGGCCGACGCCCGTACTCGCCCGCCAGCTGCCGTACCGCTGCCGGGAACAGCAGCGACTCACCCTCCGCGACCAGACGGACGGCGTTCACGATCTCCGCCGGCCGGGCCCGCTTCAGCAGGAAACCGTCGGCGCCCGCGCGCAGCGCCTCGTACACGTACTCGTCGTTCTCGAAGGTCGTCACGACGAGGATCTTCGGGGGGTCCTGCACGGTGCGCAGGACCGCACGCGTGGCCTCGATCCCGTCCAGGAGCGGCATGCGGACGTCCATGGCGACCACATCCGGCCGCAGTTGGCGCACGAGCGGAATCACCGCGGCCCCGTCGGCCGCCTCTCCGACCACCTCGATGTCGGGCTGAGCCTCGAGGACGGCGCGCAGTCCGGCGCGTACGAGGGGTTCGTCGTCGACGAGGAGGACTGTGACCGGCATCCGGTCAGCGTAGATCACCCCAGGGGCAGTTCGACGTGCACCTGCCATTCCCCCGCGCGGGGGCCCGTGACGGCCCGGCCGCCGAGCAGCGTGGCCCGCTCGCGGATGCCGCGCAGCCCGCTGCCGCCACGCCCGGTGGCCTCTCCTCCCGTGGGCAGAGGATTGCGTACGCCGATCTCCAGGGCCGCCGCGTCGACCGCGAGCCGCACCTGCACAGGGACCGGCCCGGAGTGGCGCAGCACGTTCGTGAGGGCCTCCTGGAGCATGCGGTACGCCTCGCGGGAGACCGGACCGGGCACCTGGTCCAGGGGGCCCGTCACCTCGACGTCGACCTTCGCCCCCGAAGCGCGCGCGGAGTCCAGGAGTTGACCGGCGTCGGCGAGCGTGGGGCGGCGGCTCGCGGGCTGCCCGTCCTCCCGCAGCACGCGCAGGACACGCTCCAGGTCCTCCAGGGCGGCACGGCCCGTCTCCTCGATCGCGCCCAGCGCGCGGTCGGTGAACTCGGGGTCCGCCGCGGCCCGCGCGGCACCCGCCTGGACGACCGCGACGGTCAGCGCGTGCCCGATGGAATCGTGCAGTTCGCGGGCGATGCGGTTGCGTTCGAGGAGTTGCTCGGTGCGCTCCTCCAGGGCGGCCAGACGCTCCTTGGGGGAGGGGCCCAGCAGCCGCCGGGCGGCCGCTGCCATCAGCCGCCCCGCCACCACGGCCACCGCGAGAAGGAGCAGCAGGGGCAGCGGCGCGAGCAGCGCGTTCGTCCAGCTCGGGGCGGGAACGGGGAGGAGCACACCGGGGTCCTCACCGGGCTCCGTCACCGATCCGAGCAGGGCCAGCATGGTCCCCAGCAACTGCACCGTGCAGAACGCCGCCGCGGCCCCGGCCTCCAGGCGCAGCACGAGCCACACCGCCGTCCTGCCCCGGTCCCGCCAGGACGCGGAGGGAGCGACGGACACGCCGGGGTCCTCGTCGGCACCGGGCACGCGCGCGTGCTGCCCCGGAAACAGCATCAGGCGGGCCTGCAGTCCCTCCGCCCGGCGTATGGAGGGCAGGACGGCGGTGGCCGCCACCAGCGGGATCGGCTGGAGAGCGATCAGTATCCAGTCGGCGAACGCGGGGTCGCTGAGCCCGGGGTAGATGAACGAGATCATCAACGGGATGGCCGCGCCGATGAGCAGGTGCAGCCAGCGCGTGTAGGTCACCGCGCGGGTGAGCGGCCGGAGGAAGCGGGACATCACGTCATCGTGCCAGCCACCCGCCGCCGCCCGGCTCCCCCGTGAGGGGGAGACGCGATCCCCGGACGGGGGAAGCCCCGCCCCGCTCCCGGCCGCCAGTCTGGTCCCATGACCAGCATCGACGTCCAAAACCTCAGCAAGGAGTACGGCACCACCCGCGCGGTGGACGGACTGACCTTCACCGTCCGCCCGGGGAAGGTCACCGGGTTCCTCGGCCCCAACGGCGCGGGCAAGTCCACCACCATGCGGCTCGTCCTCGGCCTCGACCGGCCCACCTCGGGCACCGCGACGGTCGGCGGCCGCCCCTATGCGGCCATCGACGAACCCCTGCGCCACGTGGGGGCCCTGCTCGACGCCCAGGCCGCGCACGGATCGCGTACCGCACGCAACCACCTCCTCGCCCTCGCCGTCGCCAACCGCATCCCCGTGCGGCGCGTGGACGAGGTCCTCGAAGAGGCCGGGCTCGCCACCGTCGCGGGGCGCCGGATCAAGACGTTCTCCCTCGGCATGCGCCAGCGCCTGGGGATCGCGGCCGCGCTGCTCGGAGACCCGCGCGTCGTCATGCTGGACGAGCCGTCCAACGGCCTCGACCCCGAAGGCATCATCTGGATCCGCGAACTCCTCCGCCGCCTCGCCCGCGAGGGCCGGACGGTCCTCGTGTCCAGCCACCTCATGAACGAGACCGCCACGTTCGCCGACCACTTGGTGGTCCTCGGCCGCGGAAAGCTGCTCGCGGACACCTCGATGGCGGACTTCATCGCGGCACACAGCAGTCCGCGGGTACGGCTGCGCACCCCGGAGAGCGACCGGCTGCGGGGCCTGTTGCGGGACAAGGGGTACGCGATGACGCCCGGGGAGGACGGTCGCTGGACCGTGGACGGCGCGAAGGCCGACGAGATCGGCTCCCTCGCGGCCGCCCACGGCATCCCTCTCCTCGAACTCTCCGACCAGCAGGCCTCCTTGGAGCAGGCTTACCTGGCCCTCACGGCCGACGACGCCGAGTTCGCCGCAGCCGCCCCTTCGACGCCCCGCCAGGAGGCCTGACCATGCAGACGACCGCCGTGCTCCACTCGGAATGGATCAAGATCAAGTCGGTGCGGGCCAGCCTCGGATCGCTCGTCGCCGTCTTCGCGGCCACGGTCGCCATCACCGCGTTCGCGTTCGCCGCGGTCGGCACGGCGGAGGCGGACAACGCCGACTACGAACCGCTCTTCGGAGCCTTCTACGCACTCAACTTCGGCCAGATCGCCGCCATCAGCTTCGGCACGACGGCGATGTCCTCCGAGTACCTGAACGGCGCGCTGCGGATCTCCCTCTCCGCGGTGCCGCGCCGGGGACTCTTCTACGGGGCCAAGGTCGCGGTGGTGGGCGCCCTGGCCCTCGGTGTCGGGGTCCTCACCAGCTTCGTCGGCTTCCTGACAGGGCAGGCCTTCCTGGGGGAGTACGCCATCGGCCTCGGTCACGACGGTGCCGTACGGGCGTGCGTCGGCGGCGGTGTCTACCTCGCGCTCATGGCGCTCCTCGCCGCGGGACTGACCGTGCTGCTGCGCAGCGGGGTCGCCGTACTGAGCATCCTCATCCCGTTCACGCTCATCGTGTCCTTCGTGGTCGGGGACGTCGCGAGCGGCGCCGCGGAGTTCCTGCCGGACCGGGCGGGACAGCAGGTGCTGCACGCAGACCCGGCGGGAACTCTCGGCCCCTGGACCGGACTTGCCGTCACCGCGGCGTGGGCGGCCGCGGCGCTCCTTGCGGGCTGGTGGGCGCTGCGGCGGCGCGACGCGTGAGGCGGGTGTCCGGATGGTGACCTCGGGGGCCTGACGGCGGGCCAGTTGTCAGTGGTGGCCGCTTTACTGGATGCCATGAGTACCGCAGAGCATCTCGCCGCGATCGACCTGCTGCGCTCGCGGGAGTTTCCCGCGGAGCACGGCAGGTCGCCGTCCGGCGTCGGCGGTCCGGGGTATCACATCGCCGAGTTACTGACGAGCGGCGACTTTTGGGAGGACGACGGCACGGAGTGGGAGGCGACGTCGGATCAGTACGACGCCGAACGCGACGCCCTGACGGTCCTGCTCGCGGAGCGCTGGGGGGCGCCCCAGATCTTCAGCTTGGCGAGCGTCTTCGAGCGGGCGCAGGGCGGTGCGTACGGGTATGGGGGCGAGGAAGACTGGGACGAGGACGGTGGGGGCGAGAGCAGCGAGAACGGCGAGAACGGGGACATACCGGAGCCATGGGGCTTCCTGAGTTCCTCGGTGCCGGACCTCCACCTGTGGCGGGCCGACGGGCGGTGGATAGCGCTCGGCGTCTCGCAGTGGGACAGGGAGCTGCCGTTCCAGCTCCTCGCCGTGATCACGGAGATCGACCCGCCGTAGCGCATGCGGACAAGACGTCCGGATCACCGGATCACCGGATCAGGGGCGCCGCGGACCTGTCTCGGTGGCGAGGCCGAGCTCGTCGCCGACGCGCGGCGCGAAGTGGCGGGCCACCTCCGCGTCGCTCACCTGCGTGAGTTCGGCGGGGGACCAGTGCGGGTCACGGTCCTTGTCGACGACCTGGGCGCGGATGCCCTCGACCATGTCCGGCGCGGTGATGGCGGTGGCCGACACGCGGTACTCCTGGTCGAGCACCTGCTCCAGGGAGGCGAGGGCGCGGGCTCGGCGCAGGGCGGCGAGAGTGACCTTGAGGGAGGTCGGCGACTTGGAGAGGATGGTCTCGGCCGTTTCCTTCGCGGCACGGTCACCGGAGTGGAAAAGCCGGTCGACGATCTCCTCCACGGAGTCGGCGGCATGGCAATCGTCGATCCACGCGCGGTGGGCCGCGAGTTCGCCTTCGGGCGCGGCGGTGGCGTACTCCGCGACCACCTCGGACACGTCGGCCTCGCTCAGCGCGGCCGTGAACTCCGGGAGCAGCTCCGACGGCACGTAGTGGTCGGCGAGACCGCACAGGATGGCGTCGCCCGCGCCCACCGCCGAGCCGGTGAGCGCGAGGTGGGTGCCGAGTTCGCCGGGCGCCCGCGACAGCAGGTATGTACCGCCGACGTCCGGCACGAAGCCGATCCCCGTCTCCGGCATGGCGATCCGCGAGCGCTCGGTGACGATCCGCACGCTGCCGTGCGCCGACACCCCGACCCCGCCGCCCATCACGATGCCGTCCATGACGGCCACATACGGCTTCTCAAAGCGGGCGATACGGGCGTTGAGCCGGTACTCGTCACGCCAGAAGGCCAGGGACGCGACACCGCCACCCGCACGGATGTCGTCGTGGATGGACCGGATGTCACCCCCGGCACACAGCCCCCGCTCACCGGCTCCGGTCACCACGACAACGCCCACGGAGTCATCCCCCTCCCACTCGGCGAGAGCGTCGTCCATCAGCCGGACCATGGCGTGGTTGAGGGCGTTGATGGCACGGGGCCGGTTGAGAACGACGTGCCCCGCACGGCCGTGGCGACGCAGGAGAACGGGAGCTTCGTCGGAGTCAGCGATGGACATGGTGCAGGAGGCTCCTTCAACGACGGACGATGACACGGCCCAACCTACTCAGGGCGAGTGGAACGTGACCTCCGGGTTTGTCGGGGTGGGGCCGTTCAGCAGGGGGCGGGGGTGGTTCTTGAGGTGTTTGTCGAAGAATGCCGTCGCGTAATCGGTGGTGATCTCTCCCGACCGCTTGCCGGAGAGCGGGGCCGACGGGTCGGTCATGTTGAGCTGACCGCCGAGAATCGGCAGGTCGGTGAAGGTGAGGTGCCCCGAGTCCGCGACCGTGAGCCAGCGCTTCCAGCCGTGCAGACGGTGCCACTGACGCGGCCAGGTGGCGTCCTCGGCACGGGGGTTGTGGTCCTTGCGGGTGCCGAGCATGAGGACGGGGCGTCCGGTGCCCGGGGACGGGACCGGGGAGAAGAATGTGCCGTCCAGGTTGGCGGCGGCGCGGACGCGGTGGTCCGTTCCGGCGGCCACGGCCGCCGCGTTGCCGCCGAGCGAGTGTCCGGCCGCCGCGATCCGCCGGAGGTCGATGAGTGAGGAGTAGTCGGCGCGCCGACCGTCGCTGGGTCGGGAGCGTTCGGTCAGTTCGTCGATGACGTAGGAGATGTCCGCGGCCCGGTTTCGCGCGGCCTTGGCCAGCATCTTCTTCTCTCCGGCGTCGCCGTTCGGTGCGTCCTCGACCTTTTCGCACGCGACGCAGGTGTTGATGCGCGACGAGCCGTCCCGGCCCGGGAACTCGGTTCCGAAGGACTCGTACGCGTGGTCGACGAGAGCGACGAGATAGCCGTGGGACGCCAGAGTCTCCGCGAGCGTGGTGAGGGTGGCGCGATGCAGCGTGAAGCCGGGGGAGAGGACGATCAGCGGGTGTTTGCCCCCGATGGGCCGGGCGGCGGCGTGGGCGTTCGTGCGGACGGACGTCAGCTGCCCGGCGTCGTACAGCTTGTCCAGCTTCTGCCCCTTCAGGAGCAGTTCGGCCTCTTCGGTCGCCAGATACGGAGCGCGGTCACCGCCACCCACGCCCTGCCGGGCCGGGTAGAAGACGGACACCATCAGCTCCCGGGAGCCCGCCGAAGGCACCCACGGGTCGCGGCGCTCGTCGTCCACGAGATGGAGGGTGTCCCGCCCGATCGCGTGGGGCCCGGAGGGGCGTGGCAGAGCCAGCTCGGATGCGGTGGGAGAAGGGGAAGCCTCACCCGCCGATGACGCGCCGCCCTCCTCGGCGCACGCCGTCACGGACGGGGTGACGAGGGCGAGGGCCAGCAGAGCGGTGACGGCGTTGCGCCGCGTGCGGATTCTGTTCATGCCCCGGAGACTATGAATCGCGGGTACCCCTCCGGCAGCGACGAAGGTCTGGAGCAACCCCCTACTTTCGTAAGGGATTTCGGGCAGGGCACTAGGCCGACCGGCCCCCGTCCCCCTGAAACGCCTCCAGAATCCGCTCGGCCGCGGTCGTGGCCGTCAACGTCCCCTCGCGAACCCGCTGTTCGAGGTCAGGAGCCAGCTCCCGCACCGCCTCGTGCCCCCGCAGCCGGTCCAGGAGTTCGTCCCGGACCATCGTCCACGTCCAGTCGACCTGCTGGTCCCGTCGCTTGGCGGCGAGTCGGCCCGTCGAGTCGAGGAGCGTGCGGTGCTGCTCCAGGCGGTCCCAGACCTCGTCCAGGCCGCTGGACTCCCGCGCACTGCAACTGAGCACCGGGGGAGTCCAGGCGGCGTCGGCGGGGTGCATGAGCCGCAGAGCGCCGGCGAGTTCGCGCGCCGCCGAGCGGGCGTCCCGCTCGTGCGGGCCGTCCGCCTTGTTGATGGCGAGGACGTCCGCCAGTTCCAGGACGCCCTTCTTGATGCCCTGGAGCTGGTCGCCCGTACGGGCGAGGGAAAGCAGCAGGAACGAGTCGACCATGTTCGCGACCGCCGTCTCCGACTGGCCCACGCCCACCGTCTCCACGAGCACCACGTCGTAGCCCGCCGCCTCCATCACCACGATCGACTCGCGCGTCGCCTTCGCGACCCCGCCGAGCGTCCCGGCGGTGGGCGACGGACGCACGAACGCCGCCGGGTCCACCGCGAGGCGTTCCATCCGCGTCTTGTCGCCGAGGATCGAGCCCCCCGTCCGGGTCGACGACGGGTCGACGGCCAGGACCGCGACCCGGTGCCCGAGCCCGGTCAGCATCGTCCCGAGCGCGTCGATGAACGTCGACTTGCCCACGCCGGGCACCCCGCTGATGCCGACCCGCCGCGCCCGCCCACTGTGCGGAAGCAGCTGGGTCAGCAACTCCTGTGCCAGGGCGCGGTGTTGGGGCCGGGTCGACTCGACGAGCGTGATGGCGCGCGCGATCTGCGCCCGCTTCCCGTCGAGTACACCCTTGACGTACGCGTCGATGTCGATCCGCGGCGCCGCCATGCTCACAGCTCGTGGCCGAGGTCGGCCGCCAGCCGCTTCACCAGGTCGTACGCGGCGTCCGGGATCACCGTGCCGGGCGGGAAGACCGCGGCGGCGCCCATCTCCAGGAGCGTCGGCACGTCCTGCGGCGGGATCACGCCACCCACGACGATCATGATGTCCTCGCGGCCCTCGGCGGCCAGCTCCGCACGCAGCGCCGGCACGAGCGTGAGGTGCCCGGCGGCCAGCGACGAGACGCCGACGATGTGCACGTCCGCCTCGACCGCCTGGCGCGCGACCTCCGCCGGGGTCTGGAAGAGCGGGCCGACGTCCACGTCGAAGCCGAGGTCGGCGAAGGCGGTGGCGATGACCTTCTGGCCGCGGTCGTGGCCGTCCTGGCCCATCTTGGCGACCAGGATGCGCGGCCGGCGCCCCTCGGCCTCCTCGAAGGAGGACACGAGGGTGCGGGTGCGCTCCACGGACGGGGACGAGCCTGCTTCGGTGCGGTACACACCGGAGATC
Source organism: Streptomyces sp. NPDC050439 (assembly GCF_040655335.1). NCBI lineage: Bacteria > Bacillati > Actinomycetota > Actinomycetes > Kitasatosporales > Streptomycetaceae > Streptomyces > Streptomyces sp. NPDC050439. Next base: position 1,473,864 of record NZ_JBFAJT010000001.1, on the reverse strand, counting down.
GTACGGATCTGCCCCGCGTGCCGCCCGTACGAGGTCTCCAGGGCGTCCGAGATCTCGCCGACGGTCGCCTTCGCGCGGGCCGCGTCGACCGCCAGAGCCAAGAGGTTGCCCTCGAGGCCCGGACCGGGGTCCCGCTCGGCCGCCGCCGTCAGCGCCCGCAGCGCGTCCTGGCAGGCCGCCTCGTCGCGCTCCTCGCGCAGCCGCTTCAGCTTGGCGATCTGCTGGCTGCGTACGGACGAGTTGTCGACCTTGAGGACGTCGATCTGCTCGTCGGTCTCCACTCGGTACTTGTTGACGCCGATCACGGGCTGACGCCCCGAGTCGATCCGCGCCTGCGTACGGGCCGCGGCCTCCTCGACGCGCAGCTTCGGGATGCCGGCGTCGATGGCCTGCGCCATGCCGCCCGCGGCCTCGACCTCCTCGATGTGCTGCCAGGCGCGCCGCGCCAGGTCGTGCGTCAGCTTCTCGACGTACGCGCTGCCGCCCCACGGGTCGATCGTGCGCGTCGTGCCCGACTCCTGCTGGATGAGCAGCTGGGTGTTGCGGGCGATGCGTGCGGAGAAGTCGGTGGGCAGGGCGAGCGCCTCGTCGAGGGCGTTCGTGTGCAGCGACTGGGTGTGGCCCTGCGTCGCTGCCATCGCCTCCACACACGTACGCGTGACGTTGTTGAACACGTCCTGCGCGGTGAGCGACCAGCCCGAGGTCTGCGAATGGGTGCGCAGCGAGAGCGACTTGGGGTTCTTCGGGTCGAACTGCTTGACCAGCTTCGCCCACAGGAGGCGCGCCGCGCGGAGCTTGGCGACCTCCATGAAGAAGTTCATGCCGATCGCCCAGAAGAAGGAGAGCCGCGGCGCGAACGCGTCGACGTCCAGGCCCGCTTCCTGACCCGCCCGCAGGTACTCCACGCCGTCGGCGAGGGTGTACGCGAGCTCCAGGTCGGCCGTCGCGCCCGCCTCCTGGATGTGATAGCCGGAGATCGAGATGGAGTTGTAGCGCGGCATCTTCTGCGAGGTGTACGCGAAGATGTCGGAGATGATCCGCATCGAGGGCTTGGGCGGATAGATGTAGGTGTTGCGGACCATGAACTCTTTGAGGATGTCGTTCTGGATGGTCCCGGCCAGCTTCTCGGGCGGTACGCCCTGTTCCTCGGCGGCCACGATGTAGAGCGCGAGCACGGGAAGCACGGCGCCGTTCATCGTCATCGACACGGTCATCTTGTCCAGCGGGATGCCGTCGAAGAGCTGACGCATGTCGTAGATCGAGTCGATCGCCACGCCCGCCATGCCGACGTCGCCCGTCACCCGCGGGTGGTCACTGTCGTAACCGCGGTGCGTGGGCAGGTCGAAGGCGACCGAGAGGCCCTTCTGCCCGGCCGCGAGGTTGCGGCGGTAGAAGGCGTTGGACTCCTCGGCGGTGGAGAAGCCCGCGTACTGCCGGATCGTCCAGGGCTGGTTGACGTACATCGTCGGGTACGGGCCGCGCAGGTAGGGCGCGACACCCGGATACGTCTCCAGGAAGTCGAGCCCTTCGAGGTCGGCGCCCGTGTAGAGCGGCTTGACCGCGATGCCCTCCGGGGTCTCCCACAGGAGGTCGTCGTCCGCCTTGCCCGTGGACTCCTTGACGGCGCTGCGCCATTGGTCCTGGGAGACGGCGGACTCAGACGTGGCATCCGGCGTCAGGCCGACGCCGGAGAAGTCGGGGATCGCCATTACGCCACTCCCATGTGGTCGAGGGTGGAGGAGAGCACGGACACGGCGTCGCAGCCCGCGAATACGTACGCGTCGACCGATGGGTACTCGGCCGGGCGTCCGGCGAGGAACACCCGCTGAGCGCCCGCCGACTTGAGGGCCTCGGCGACCGCTTCGGCCTGCTCCTCGTAGAGCGCGTCGCTGGAGCAGACGCACGCCACCGTGGCACCGCTTGCCTTGAACGCGTCGGCGGCCGTCGTCGCGTCGACCGTCGCCGGGTCGTGCACGGCTTCGATGCCGCCCGCCTGGAAGAGGTTCGAGGCGAAGGAGGCGCGCGCGGTGTGTGCGGCGGCCGGGCCGAGCGCGGCGAGGAAGACCCGGGGGCGGGCCCCCGTCGAGGCGAGGTGCGCGTCCGAGCGGGAGCGCAGGACCTCGTACGCCTCGTCGCGGCGGACGCGCGGCAGGCCGCCCGTCGCCTCGGCGGGCGGGGCCTCGCGCTCGACCGGACGTTCCGTCAGGTTCGGGAACTCGCTGACACCGGTGATCGGTTCACGCCGCTTGGCCAGCTTCTCGCTGCGCCTGGCCCAGGTGGCGGCGAGGCGTTCGCCGATCAGGCCGGAGCGCAGGGCCGCCGCCTGGCCGCCCGCGCGCTCGATCTCCTGGAAGAACTCCCAGCCCGCGTGGGCCAGTTCATCGGTGAGCCGCTCCACGTACCAGGAGCCGCCCGCAGGATCGATCACCTTGGCGAGGTGCGACTCCTCCAGGAGGATCGTCGAGGTGTTGCGGGCGATGCGGCGCGCGAACGCGTCCGGCAGGCCGAGCGAGTGGTCGAAGGGCAGCACGGTCACCGAGTCGGCGCCGCCGACACCCGCGCCCAGGCAGGCCACGGTCGTGCGCAGCATGTTCACCCACGGATCGCGGCGCGACATCATCACCGGCGAGGTCACGGCGTGCTGGCGCTGCGCCCCCGCGTCCGGTGCGCCGCAGACCTCGGCCACGCGGGCCCACAGCCGCCGGGCCGCCCGCAGCTTCGCGATGGTCAGGAACTGATCGGCGGTGGCCGCGTACCGGAACTCCAGCTGCGCGCAGGCCGCCTCGACCGTGAGCCCCGCCTCGGTCAGCTCGCGCAGGTAGGCGACCGCCGTGGCGAGGGAGGCGCCGAGCTCCTGCCCGGCCGAGCCGCCCGCCTCGTGGTAGGGCAGGGCGTCGACGGTCAGCGCGCGGAGGTTCGGGTACTCCTGGCCGCACAGGCGGGCCAGCCCGGTCGCGGCGGCCGGGTCAAGGCGCTCCCCGGTGCGGGCCTCGTGGCCGAGGGGGTCCGCGCCGAGCGTGCCGCGCGCGGAGTCCTTCGGGATGCCCCGCTCCTCGTACAGCCGGAACAACTCGCGTGCCGCGGGCTCGAATTCGGCGCCCGCGTCCATGGCCACCGGCGCCAGATCGAGGAAGACGCCCTCCAGGGCGCGCTCGATGCCGGAGACCGGGAGAGCGCCGGGGCCGACGCCGATCCACAGCGAGGTGACGCCATTCTCCAGGTCCGCGAGCACGGTCTCGTTCGATGCCGCGGGGTCCGTGGCCGCGTGCCGCTGCCGTACGTCCCAGCCGGCCGCGGCACTGCCCGCAGCGGTACCGCCCCTGACAAAGGGGGCGAAACCCGGGTAACCGGCGTCAGGCGCGGCTTCACGGGCGGTGTACAGGGGGCGGGTGCTGAGCCCGTCCTCGAGTGCGGTGGACAGCGCTTCCTCGGCGGCCGGCCCCGATACGTCCTTACCCGATTTGCGCAGCACGCCTTCCACCAGGCGCTGCCACTGCTCATGGGTCGCATCAGGGAACTCGGCGGCCAGGGAAAGCCCGTCGTCAGGCAGGACCGTCATGGGCATGATGCTAGGGCGCAAACCCTGGCACTCGGTGCCGTCCAGGGCTGTGACCTTGGCCTCTCCCGCACTCTCTTGATCTCAAACGAGCGGACGGCTACGGCGTTGCCTTGACTCTTCCGCACCGCGGCCGATGCGCTGCGAGAGCGAGGGCGTCAAGCCCTCGTCAACGCGGGTCACCCCGCCGTCAACGTCCCGTCATGAGGGCTCGGTCGGCACCTGGTGCCGGACATAGCGTCACCACATGTCCCCGAGGAGGAACCCCATGGCAGAGACCCAGTGCGGCGAGGACCCCGAGCCCCTTGAACCCGGCCCGGCCGGACCGCTCTTCGTCCCCGTCCGGCCGGGACCCGCGGGCTGCGTCGCCCGCCTGTTCCGCACCCCCGTGGGCGGCCGCACCGCCGTTGCCTTCACCACGCCCCAGCGGCTCAGCGCCGCCCTCGGCGACCGCCAGGCCTGGATCAGGCTCTCGGAGCCCGCGCTGCGCACCCTCACCGAACCGCTCGGCGTCCGCGAGGTCACCGTCGACCCACGTCTCGCCGCGCACCCCGTCGGCGCACCCCGGCGGCCCACACCCGCCTGGCGCGCGTGGGACCCGCGGGCGGTCGGCGCGCTGACCGCCTGAGTCGGCTGAGACGCGGACGCGGCCTGCGCAATGCGGCATGCGGCATGCGGAACGAGGACGAGGCGAAAGAGAGACTGACCGTGACCACCCTGTACGACCCCCTGACCGCCGGCGCGACGGCTGACGACGACCTGTCCGTCTGGCCCGCGTCCACCACGCGGCTGCCCCACGGCGACCTCGCCGTCGGCGGCGTACCACTCACCGCGATCGCCGGGCGTTTCGGCACCCCGGCCTACCTCATCGACGAAGGTGACGTACGCACGCGTTGCCGCACCTACCTGCACGCCTTCCCCGACGCCGCAGTGCACTACGCGGCCAAGGCGTTCCTGTGCCGCGCCATGGCCCACTGGGTGGCGGAGGAGGGTCTCGGGCTCGACGTCTGCTCCGCCGGGGAACTGGAGCTCGCCGTCACCACGGGCTTCCCCGCCGAGCGCATCGTGCTGCACGGCAACGCCAAGAGCCCGCACGACCTGGAGGCCGCGCTGCGGCTCGGCGTCGGGCGCATCGTCATCGACAGCGCCTCCGAGATCGCGCGCCTTGCCGCCGCCGTGCCGCCGGGCAGTCGCCAGAAGGTGCTGGTCCGGGTGGTGCCGGGCATCGCGGCGGGCGGCCACGCCAAGATCCGCACCGGGACCGACGACCAGAAGTTCGGCCTGTCGATCACCGATGGGTCCGCGCAGCACGCCATCGCCCGCATCCTCGGCCAGCCCGGCCTCGAACTGGCCGGACTGCACTGCCACTTGGGCTCGCAGATCACCACCGAGAAGCCATTCCTGGCCGCCGTACGCCGACTGGTCGGCCTGATGGCCCGCGTCAAGGAGCAGCACGGCGTCACCCTCCCCGAACTCGACCTCGGCGGCGGCCACGGCATCGCCTACCGCCCCGGCGAGGAAGCGCTCGACATCACCGCCCTCGCCCGCAAGGTGCGCGCCGAACTGACCGGGAGCTGCGCGGCGGCCGGACTCACCGTGCCCAAGCTGCTCATCGAACCGGGGCGCGCCATCGCGGGCCCCGCCGGAGTGGCCCTCTACCGCGTGCTCGCCGTCAAACGCACCGGCGGGCGCACCTTCGTCGCCGTGGACGGCGGGATGAGCGACAACCCGCGGCCCGCGCTGTACGGCGTGCGGTACGCGCCGCGCCTGATCGGCCGGCACTCCACGGTCGCGTCCGCGCCGGTGACCGTCGTCGGGCGGCACTGCGAGGCGGGCGACGTGCTCGCCTCCGACATCGAACTGCCGGGCGACGTACGGCCGGGGGACATCCTGGGCGTGCCGGTGGCCGGCGCCTACCACCTCTCGATGGCCTCCGGCTACAACCTCGTCGGTCGCCCGCCCGTGGTGGCCGTCGCCGACGGGCACGCGCGGCTCCTGGTGCGGCGCGAGTCCCTGGAAGACTTCCGCAGCCGCGATGTGGGCCTCTAGCGGTCAGGACCCGAGATAGCGCAGGACGGCCAGCACACGGCGGCTGTAGCCCGTCGTCCCGGTCAGCTCCAGCTTGTCGAAGATCGCGTTGATGTACTTCTCGACGGCGCTCTGCGAGACGTGCAGCTGACCGGCGATCGCCGCGTTCGTGTGCCCCTGCGCCATCTTGCCGAGCACCTCGCGCTCGCGCGGGGTCAGACGCTGGAGCGGGTCGGTGTGGCTGCTGAGGGTCAGCAACTGCCGTACGACCTCGGGGTCGAAGGCGGTCTGGCCCGACGCGACCCGCTCCAAGGCGTCCAGGAACTCGTCGACCTGGACGACCCGGTCCTTGAGCAGATAGCCGACCCCTTCGGTCGCGGTGGTCAACAGCTCGGTGGCGTAACGGCGTTCGACGTACTGGGACAGCACGAGCACGCTCGTCTCCGGCCACTTCGCCCGGATCTCGAGCGCGGCCCGCAGCCCCTCGTCGGTGTGCGTGGGCGGCATCCTTACGTCGATCACGGCGGCATCCGGCGGGTCCTCGGCCACGGCGGCGAGCAGCGCCCGCGCGTCACCGACCGAGGCCGTGACGGTGTGCCCCTCGTCCACGAGGAGCCGGGCCAGGCCCTCCCGCAGCAGCGTCGAGTCGTCGGCGAGCATTACGCGCATGGGAGCTCCGCGGTGATGAGGGTGGGCCCACCGGCGGGGCTCTCCACGGTGAGGGTGCCGTCCAGGGCGGCCACGCGCCGGGCGAGCCCGAGCAGACCGCTGCCGGACGGGTCGGCGCCGCCCCGCCCGTCGTCCTCGACGCGCAGGTGCAGCACGGCACCCCGCCGCTCGCCGTGGACGCTGACGAGGGTGGCGCCGGAGTGCTTGACGGCATTGGTGACGGCTTCGGCGGCGACGAAGTACGCCACGGCCTGGGCGGTCGGTGGCGGTGTCTCGCGCAGGTCGCAGTGCAGGCGTACGGGGATCGCGGCCCGCTCGGCGACCGTCTCCAGGGCGGCGGCGAGGCCGCCCTCGTCGAGCGTCGCGGGGTAGACGCGCCAGGCGACCTCGCGCAGCTCGACCAGGGCCTGCTGGGTCTCCTCGTGCGCCTGGGCGAGGAGCCGCGCGGACTTCTGGGGCTCGGAGGCGCGGCGGGCCCTGCCGAGCAGCATGCCGAGGGCGACGATGCGCTGCTGTACGCCGTCGTGCAGGTCGCGTTCGATGCGCCGTCGCTCGTCGTGCACGGCCTCCACCACACCGGCGCGGCTCGCGACGAGCTCGCCGATCCTGCGCTCCATGAGCTGCCCGTCGTTCGGGCCGAGGTACCGGCGGGCGTGCCGCTCGTCCGCGAGGGCGACGCCGTACGTGCCCTGCACACAGAGGTAGAACAGGAAGAGTCCGCCGACCGAGGAGAGGATCAGGGTTACGGGGGAGTCGATGTCGGCGACGAACCAGCCCCACACCGCCAGCGAGGCGTACCCCGCCCCTAGCAGCGCGCAGCCGAGCACGACACCGCCGAGCAGTCCGACCGCCCAGCGCGACGCGATGTAGTTCACGGCGGGCAGGCCGGTCGGCGGCGTGGCCAGCTCGGTGCCGAAGAAGGCGGTCATGCGCCGCCGCTCGAGATCGGCCAGCCGCCGGGCTCCGTCCACGATCCGGGCCTCGGCGCCGCGCCCGGTGCGCCGCCCCAGGGTGGCGAGCAGCCACAATCCGGCCACCAGGGCGAAGGCCAGCTCGACGAGGCCGGTGAAGGCGCCGACGAGGACGCCGACGGTCACCCTGAGCCAGCGCTGGAGATGCGTACGCATGATCGATGACGCTAGCCCAACGGCCGGGCCACGGGGACTGCGGAAAACCACAATGCTGCCCTGCGGTACACCGCACACGACCTGTGTGGCCGCCCTCATACCGCCGCGCGCCATGCCTTCCGTAGCGTCGAGTGCATGATCCTCACTGCCGCGCACGAAGCCTCGGCCCCCGCGAACGAAGCCCCTGTCGGCGGTGTCGCGGGCTGGGCCGCCGATCTCATGGACTCGTTCGGCGCCGTCGGCGCCGGAGCGGCCATCGCCCTGGAGAACCTGTTCCCGCCGCTGCCCAGCGAGGTGATCCTGCCCCTCGCGGGCTTCGCCGCGAGCCAGGGCAAGTTCGGCCTGATCACGGTCCTGCTCTGGACCACGGCGGGCTCCGTGATCGGCGCGCTCGCCCTCTACGCGATCGGCGCGCTGCTCGGCCGGGACCGCACCGTGGCCATCGCGGCCCGCCTCCCGCTCGTGAAGGCGTCCGACATCGAGCGCACGGAGAAGTGGTTCGCCCGGCACGGCACCAAGGCGGTCTTCTTCGGCCGGATGATCCCGATCTTCCGCAGCATGATCTCGGTGCCGGCGGGCGTGGAGCGGATGCGCCTGCCCGTCTTCATCGCCCTGACGACCGCGGGCAGCCTCATCTGGAACGCGGTCTTCATCCTGATCGGCCACGCACTCGGCAGCCGCTGGCACCAGGTCAGCGACCTGGTGGGCCTGTACTCCAAGGGCGTGCTCGCCGTGGTGGCGCTGGGGGCACTGATTTTCGTGGCGCTGCGGGTGCGCGCCCTCAAGGGGCGCGGGGAACCGCGCGACAAGCCACGGCGCACCCGCAGCAAGGGCAGCCCCCGCTGAGAGCCCTAGAGAATCGCCCCCGGCGCGTACGAAGCGGCCTCGGGGTGCTCCTTGAGCAGGGCCTCGATCTGCGCGACGACGACGGCGACCTGGTCGCTGGCCGCGCCCGTGAACGACAGCTTGTCGGCCATGAGGGCATCGAGCTCCGCGCGGTCCAGCGGGATGCGGGAGTCCGCGGCGAGCTTGTCGAGGAGTTCGTTGCGCTCGGCGCCCTGCTCGCGCATGGCGAGCGCGGAGGCGACGGCGTTCTCCTTGATGGCCTCGTGGGCCTCCTCGCGGCCGACGCCCGCGCGCACCGAGGCCATCAGGACCTTGGTGGTGGCGAGGAAGGGGAGGTAGCGGTCCAGCTCGCGCGCGACGACGGCCGGGAAGGCGCCGAACTCGTCGAGCACGGTCAGGAACGTCTCCAGGAGCCCGTCAAGGGCGAAGAACGCGTCGGGCAGGGCGACACGGCGTACGACCGAGCAGGAGACGTCGCCCTCGTTCCACTGGTCGCCCGCCAGCTCGCCGGTCATCGAGGCATAGCCGCGCAGGATGACCGTGAGGCCGTTGACGCGCTCGCAGGAGCGGGTGTTCATCTTGTGCGGCATCGCGGACGAGCCGACCTGGCCAGGCTTGAAGCCTTCGGTGACGAGCTCGTGCCCGGCCATCAGCCGGATGGTCTTGGCCAGCGACGAGGGGCCCGAGGCGAGCTGCACCAGGGCGGTGACGACCTCGTAGTCGAGGGAGCGGGGGTAGACCTGACCGACCGAGGTGAAGGCGCGGTCGAAGCCGAGGTGACCGGCGATGCGCTGCTCCAGCTCGGTCAGCTTGTCGGCGTCGCCGCCGAGCAGGTCGAGCATGTCCTGGGCCGTGCCTACGGGGCCCTTGATGCCGCGCAGGGGGTAGCGGCGCAGCAGGTCGTCGACGCGGCGGAACGCGACGAGCAGCTCGTCGGCGGTCGTCGCGAAGCGCTTGCCCAGGGTCGTCGCCTGCGCGGCGACGTTGTGGGAGCGGCCGGCCATGACCAGCTCCGCGTACTCGCCCGACAGCTTGCCCAGGCGCGCGAGCACCGCGACGGTGCGGTCGCGCACCAGCTCCAGGGAGAGGCGGACCTGCAGCTGCTCCACGTTCTCGGTCAGGTCGCGGGAGGTCATGCCCTTGTGGACCTGCTCGTGCCCGGCGAGCGCGTTGAACTCCTCGATGCGGGCCTTCACGTCGTGGCGCGTGACCTTCTCGCGCTCGGCGATCGAGGCGAGGTCGACGTCGTCGAGAACCCGCTCGTAGTCGGCGAGGGCGGCGTCCGGCACCTCGATCCCCAGGTCCTTCTGCGCCCGCAGGACGGCGAGCCAGAGCTGGCGCTCCAGCTTGACCTTCTGCTCGGGCGACCAGAGGGTGGCGAGCTCGGCGGAGGCATAACGCCCGGCGAGGACGTTCGGGATACGGGGCTTTGCAGGCGCGACAGTCACGTGCACGGAGTTTACCTGCCGTCCGACCTGCTCTTTGACCGTCCGTACAGTCCGGAAAGCGCGGGGACGTTGGAGCATCATCCAGGCGTGGCGCCGTCGTGACAGCGGGCCCCCGCGTGACGGGCCTCTACTCGCCCACAGGCTGCAGCACGCGCCGCAACCCCTCGACTCCCTTGCGCCACGGCTCCCCGTCGGACTCCTCCCACAAGTCGCGCAGCTCCGAGCCCTCGGCCAGCACGCGGTCCAGGGCCTGGTGGGCGGGATCGCGCTGCGACAGGAGGTCGGGTATCGCCTGCTCCGGCCCGTACACGGGGTCGACGGGCTCGCCGCCCGGGCACTGCGCGGCGACGAGGGCGGCGGCGGCCACGGCCGTCTCGGCGACACTGGCGTCCAGCTCTCCGTCCTCTTCGGCGGCGTCGCTCAGGGCGGCCCGGACAAGACTGAGCCGGTCCTCGGCAGGCGCGTCGTCGAGGTCGCCGCAGAAATCCGCCGCGGTGTCGTTGTCGAACGGCCCGACGTCCCAAGTGCCCATGGGCACTCCCGCTTTCGTCCCGTGCCGGACACCGTTCTGTCCAGCTCCGGGCATCGTGTCATCGAGCACTGACAACGGCCGGTCACCGGCTGTGCCGCAACTCCCGTTGATCCACCTACGTCTAGGCTTCACCACATGGAGCAGCGCGAGATCATCCAAAGAGTCGTCGGCATCCTGACCGAGGCGATCGAGATGCGCCGACAGGTACGGGAGAACCCGGACGGCGAGGTCGAACCCAGCGGCGCGGTGGGCGCGATGCTGGAGGAGATGCTGCCGCGCATCGAGATCCCCGCCGACGCCACCGCCATAGAGGTCGCCGAGGTGGTGGGCCGGGAACTGAGTCCGGTCATCGAGCAGATCACGTCGGCCTTCGCCTTCTCCTTCGCGCAGTTGGCGGAGGCGCACGACGAAGGACGCACCGACGTGACGTCGGCGGACGTACTGCAGTCCATCGCCCTCCACTTCGAGGACGAGGTCGAGGAGTAGGACGCACGACCCCGCGGCGCGGGCGGGCCACCCCTGGGGCGGCCCCGCCCGCGCCGCTCTATGCTGTGACGCCTGATGCGCGGGGGCGTGACGGGGCCGGTACGGGGGCTGGGGATGGATCAAGGACTGGCGGCCGTTCTCGGCGCGGCGGTGGGGGCGGTCGCCACCGGGACGGCGGCGCTCGTCACAGCGATGTCTGCGTCACGCCTGCACAAGAACAAGGCGAGGCAGGAGGCGTGCCTGGCCTACCTCACCCTGGTGGCCCAGATCCGCATGGCGCTGCTCGACATAGCCCGCCACCACCGTCCGGACCCGACGGACCTCCACGAGCCACTCGACCCGGCGACGGCCCGCGCCCGCGCCGCGGACATAGACGCCCAGTACCGCGAGCTGATCACGAAGCACGCGATCCTGATGCTGGCAGGCCCTCGCCGCGTCTACAGACAGGCGGTACGCACGACGGACCTGATCGCCCGCCCTCTGACACTCGTCACCCACTGGAGCACGACCCCGACACCGCCAACGGCCCCGCCCGAGCAACTACAGGCCTTCGACCAGGCAATGGAAGCCCTGTCCCAGGGCTTGGCCGCCTTCGCGGACACGGCGAGGGAGAGTACGTAACCGGGCGGCAGCCGACTGAAGCGCGCCGGCGGCGCAAGCTGTCAGGGGCTCCGCGTGCGGGACGGCACGACGGGGCGGAACCTGAGGACATGAGTGACAAGACGCCGCGGTGGAGCCAAGGCGATCCGGCCCCGGGGCCTCCGGGAGGACCCCTGCGATGGGGAGCGGAACCTCCGAGAGCACCGCGATCCCGGCGAGGCTGGCTGACACATGGGGCCGCGGCAGTGGCCGGGTTCGTCATCGGCGCCGTCATCGTCGCGGCGGCCACCGGAGGGTCGGACTCCGGCGACAGCGCAGAGCCGTCTGCCACGATCACCGCGACGGAGACGGTGGCGGGGAGCGGGAAGCCCGACTCCTCGCCGAAGCCCAGCGACTCAGCCTCGGCCTCAGAAGAGCATGGGGACGGCGACGGAATTCCCGGCGACGGCACTTTCGTCGTCGGAACAGAGGCCAAGCCGGGTACGTACCGCACCGCGGGACCCGCGGACGACGTCATCGACAACTGCTATTGGGCGCGTCTCAAGAGCACTTCCGGGGATGTCGGAGACATCATCGCCAACGGCAACACCAAGGGCCCGGCGACCGTCACGATCTCGCCCGGTGACAAGGCCTTCCAGACGACCGGCTGCACGGACTGGAAGAGGGTCGACTAGCGCCCGAGTCGCGGATCGCCGTCCTCGAGCGCGCCTGCGCGACCTACTCCCGCGGGTCCTCCCACGGCAGCAGGTCCGGGCGCTTGGCCGGGAGGCCGTCGCCTGAGGAGCGGCCTGTGAGGCGGCGGGCTATCCAGGGGGCCAGGTGTTGCCGGGCGAAGCGGATGTCCGCCACGCGGCGTGCCGCCCAGGTCGGTGGGGCCGTGGCCGGGAGCAGGGTCTGCCAGTCGTCCTCGGGGGCGTAGCCGAGGGACTGCCACACCGCTTCGGCGACCCTGCGGTGGCCTTCGGCCGTCAGGTGCAGCCGGTCCACGTCCCACATGCGCTGATCGCCGAGTGCGACAGACCCGTACAGGTCCACGACCGTGGCGCCGTGCCGTTCCGCCAAGTCGTCGATGTGGACGAAGAGTTCCTCCATGCGCGGGCGGAAACGCTGGAACACGGGTCCGTTCCTGCCCGGGCTGCGCATCAGGACCAGCTGCTTGCAGGCGGGGGCGAGGCGTTCGACCGCCTCTTCCAGGAGGTCGCGGACGCGGACCATGTCGCACTTGGGGCGCAGCGTGTCGTTGAGGCCGCCCACCAGGGTGATCACGTCGGGCTGCATGGCGGCCGCGAGGTCCACCTGCTCGGCCACGATCTGCGCGATGAGTTTCCCGCGCACCGCGAGGTTGGCGTACCGGAATCCGGGGGAGGCGGCAGCCATCCGGGCGGCGAGCAGATCTGCCCAGCCGCGGTAGCTGCCGTCGGGCTGGAGGTCCGACATGCCCTCGGTGAAGGAGTCGCCGACCGCGACAAGACTGGTGTAGTTGGCATTCATCTGCATGGCGGGAGCGATCGTACATGGAGCTTCGACCCTTAGCCCCGGCGGACGCGGCCACGGTGGCGCGCTGGCCCGCCTCCGCCGCCGAGGTCGCGCTGTGGTGCGGGTCGAGTGACTTCCCCGTGGCGGCGCAGGTGGTGGCCGGGTGGCAGCAGGACCCGGACGCGCACGGCCATGTGCTGGTCGCGAGCGGCACGCTCCTCGGCTACGGGGAGGTGTGGTGCGACGAGGAGGAGGGCGAGGCGGAACTCGCCCGGGTCATCGTGGCGCCGGGCGCCCGGGGGCGGGGCATCGGGCGGAGGCTGGTGCGGGGCCTGGCCGAGCAGGCGCTGCGGGCCGGCCACACGGAGATCTTCCTGCGCGTCCACCCCGCGAACACCGCCGCCCTGCGCTGCTATCACGGGGCCGGATTCCTGCCGGTCGACCCCGCTCTGGCCGAGGAGTGGAACGCCCCGCAACCCGTCAGTTATGTGTGGCTCCGGCACGCGGGAGCGTGAGGGGAGCCATACGGCGGGGGGTCAGGGGCTCGGGGGCGTGGTCTCCGTGTCGGCGACCGACGTACGGCCCACCAGCCGTTCGTAGCGCTGCCTCGCCGCCTGCGGAGTGCCGAGGCCGAGGCCGAAGGCGATCTCCGGCCAGGTCATGCCCCGGCCGCGCGCCATCTGCAGGAGCCCGGCCTCCACCTCGTCCATCTCGGTGCGTGCCATCGGCATGAGCGTCAGCGCCGCGGTGATGTCCGCGTGGTCCACCTCCGGCTCGCCCTCCTCGCGATCCGCGATTCCGGTGAGCATGAACGTCACGAGCCGCGCCGCCTCGTACGGACCGACGATCGTGGCGTGGACCTGTCGGCGCCGCTGCTCGTCGGTGGCCGCGTGGCGTTCGGCGATGCGGAACAGGGCGGCGGGGGCGCGACCCGCACGTACCTGGTCCGGGTGCGTGGGGCTGAAGGGGTCGGTCTCGGCGGGCTGCTGCTCGGGAGTCGAGGTCATGCCGTCCAGCATGGGCGGCACACATGATGCTGTCAATGGAGTGTTGTGAACATTGTGTTTGCATGCCCTCGCGACCATGGGAGCTCCGGGGCTACCAGTCGCCGGGCGAGGCGGCTTATGGAACGGTGGAAAACACGGTGGAAAACACCTGAAATGCCACTCCTGGCACACCCGGCGAGAGGGGAAGCGCATGTCATCGAAGCGACGTCGCAAGAAGAAGGCACGCCGTAAGCACGCGGCCAACCACGGCAGCCGCCCCCAGTCCTGACCGTCGCCGACCGGCGCCCGTGCAACCGGTTTCTGTGTGATCTCGTCAACAGCCTTGCCACCTGGGTCAACGGGTGAACAATGGTGCAATGTTGGAGTTGTTGCGAGAAGTCGGCGTAGAACTGCCGGGCGGTGCCGGGCTGTTGAAGTTCGGGATGACACCCGGCGAGGTCCTCGAACTGCTGCCGCCCGACAAGGTCACGCGGCACCGGCAATGCATGGGGCTGACCCTGGACCAGTACGCGGAGCTCCGGCACGCGCACGACGCCTGGCTCGGCGGGCTCCTCTTCGAGCCCGAGTGGAACTTCGACGCCGAGCTCGGCGGCGTGGTCCTGGGCTTCGGCGGCGGCGGGCCCGGCGTCACGGACCGGCTCGCCCGCGTCGAGATCCAGGCGCGGGCCCGGCCGGACCGCCCGGAAGCGACTCCGGTGGCCTGGGACGACATCGACCTCTTCGGCTATCCCGCCGCGGAGATCGTGGCCGTACTGCCCGGGGCCACCGCGTCGCCGGGCGGGCCGCCGCCCGCCGACGTGGCCGTGGGCGAGCTCGGCCTGCGCCTCTCACGGGCCAGGCCGACGGCGGAGCACTGGGAACGGGTGACTCTCTTCGGCCCCGGGTCCGGCAGCTGGGGCGCCTGCTGCGCGGGCGGACTCGTCTGCGCCGAGCAGGGGGACGGCCTCGTGGGGATCATGTACTGACGGGGCCCGTGACCGGGCCCGCATGACCGTGCCCGGGCCCGGGCCCGAGACCGGGCTTCGGTCGCCGGTCACGGCCGTGCCCCACCCGCCCCCTCCAGCGCCGCAAGAAGCCAGCTTCGCGACTCCGCCGGGTCGATGACCGCGTCGATTTCCAGCGCGGCCGCGGCGTTCACCGCCTTGCCGTGCTCGTACAGCTCGGCGACATGGGCGTCGAACACCCGCTGCCGCTCCACGGGATCGACGATCGCGGCCAGTTCCTTCCGGTAGCCCAGGCGGACGGCGCCTTCGAGCCCCATCCCGCCGAACTCGCCGCTCGGCCAGGCCGCCGTGGCCACGGGCGCGCGCGTGGAACCGCCCATCATGGCCATCGCGCCGAGGCCGTACGCCTTGCGCAGCACCAGGCTGACCAGCGGGACGCGGAGCTGGGCGCCGGTCACGAAGAGCCGGGAGAAGTGCCGTACGGTCGCGGTCCGTTCGGCGTCCGGGCCGACCATGAATCCCGGTGTGTCACAGAGGGAGACGACGGGGAGCCCGAACGCGTCGCACAGCCGCAGGAAGCGCTCCGCCTTGTCGGCCGCTTCACGGTCGATCGCCCCGCCCAGATGCCCGGGGTTGTTGGCGAGCAGCCCCATGGGCCGGCCCTCGACGCGTACGAGAGCCGTGAGGATGCCCACCCCGAAACCGCGCCGCAGTTCCAGGACCGAGTCCGTGTCGGCGATGCCCTCGATCGCGGCCCGCACGTCATAGGCGCGCCGCCGGTTCTCCGGCACCACGTGGCGCAGGAGACGCGGGTCCGGTGCCTCCCAACTGCGGTCTGCCGCATGGCTGTTCGCGAAGTAGGACAGGTACTTCCGCGCCACCCGCACCGCCTCCGCCTCGTCGGCCACCGCGATGTCCACCACCCCGTTGGGCACCTGGACGGAGAGCGGGCCGACCTCCTCGGGGCGGAACACGCCGAGGCCACCGCCCTCGATCATCGCGGGGCCGCCCATCCCGATGCTGGCCTCAGGCGTCGCGATCACCACGTCGCAGGTGCCGAGCAGGGCCGCGTTTCCCGCGAAGCAGCGGCCCGACGCGATGCCCACCAGGGGGACGTGCCCGCTCAGTCGCCCCATCTGATGGAACGTCGTCACGTCGAGCCCGGCGACCGACGTCGAGTCGGTGTCCCCGGGGCGCCCGCCGCCGCCCTCAGCGAACAGCACGACGGGCAGCCGCCGTTCCTCCGCCAGCTGGAGCATCCGGTCCGTCTTGCGGTGGTTCTGCAGACCCTGGGTGCCGGCGAGGACGGTGTAGTCGTACGACATCGCCACGCACCGCACGCCGTCGATCCGCCCCGTGCCGGTGACCATGCCGTCGGCGGGTGTCGAGGCGATCAGGTCGTCGAGGGAGCGGCGGCGGCGCTGGGCGGCGATCGCGAGGGCGCCGTACTCCGTGAACGTGCCGTCGTCGCACAGGTCGTCGATGTTCTCGCGCGCCGTGCGGCGCCCGATGCGGCGGCGCTTGGCGACGGCTTCGGGGCGTCGGGCGTCCAGGCCGATCGCGTGCCTGGCCAGGGTCTCGGCCAGGTCGGGGCGGATGGCGTCCAAGTCCGTGATGTCCTCGGCGAGCGCCGTGGCCGCCTCGCCCGCCGCCGATGCCTCCACCGTGACCAAGGGGTGGCCCTCCGTCGCCGTGCCGCCGACCCGCGCGTGCAGGGCGGTCACCGTTCCGGAGGTGGTCGCGCGCAGGATGTGCTCCATCTTCATCGCCTCGAGCACGAGCAACTGCTGTCCTGCGGCGACCTGTTCGCCCACCGCCACGTCGATGGTGACGACCGTCCCCGTCATGGGAGCGACGATGGCCGAGTCCTCGCCCGCCGGTGCGTCATCGGGCAGCAGTTCCGCCAGCAGCTCCGCCATGTGCTCGGCCACGAAGCCGGTGTGCGCGCCGCCCGCGGTGAAGCCCGGATGGGCGAGCAGCGCGCGCAGTAGGGGGATGCCGGTGCGTACGCCCTCGACGGCGAAGTCCGCCAAGGCGCGGGACGCGCGTTCGCAGACCGCGGTGAAGTCCCCGTGGGGCGTGTGCGTGATGACCTTGGCGAGCAGCGAGTCGTAACGCGCCCCGACCTCCGCTCCGTTGCGCGCCGCCGTGTCCACGCGCACCCCGCGGCCTGTCGGCACGTCAAAGCGGGTGAGTGTGCCGGTGGAGGGGAGGGCGGTGCCGTCCCGCAGGGGGGACTCGGCGTTGACGCGCGCCTGGAGCGCGTAGCCGCGTGGCTCGGGCGGCGGACCCGTCAGGCCGAGCGCCGCGAGCGATTCGCCTGCGGCCAGGCGCAGTTGTGTCACCACCAGGTCGACGCCCGTCACCTCCTCGGTGACCGTGTGCTCGACCTGGAGGCGGGGGTTGGCCTCGATGAAATGGAACTCCTCTCCGCGGAGCAGGAACTCGAAGGTGCCGAGTCCGGTGTAGCCGCACTCGCGGGCCATCCGCAGGGCCGCGGACACGAGCTTTTCCCGGACCGCCGGGGCGAGTCCCGGCGCCGGAGCGATCTCGACGAGCTTCTGGTGGCGGCGCTGGGCGCTGCAGTCGCGCTCCCAGAGGTGGGTGATCTCGCCCGTCACGTCGCCCAGGACCTGGATCTCGATGTGGCGGGCGCCGGTCAGCAACTCCTCCACGTACAACTCCGCGCGTCCGAAGCCCTGCTGGGCCTCGGAACGGCAGCGCTCCCAGGCGTCCGCCAGCTCTTCGGGGTTCCGCACGGCCCGCATGCCGCGCCCTCCGCCACCGCCGATGGCCTTCACCATCACCGCGCCCGAAGGGCCGAGGCCGGCAAGGAACGCGGTGGCATCGGCCAGGCTCGTCGGCCCCTGTGTGCCCGCGAGGACAGGCACGCCCAGCCGCGCGGCGAGCGCACGCGCGCGTGCCTTGTCGCCGAAGAGGCCGAGCACCTCGGGGGACGGCCCCACGAACCGCAGCCCGGCCTCAGCGCAGCGCCCCGCGAACTCCGCGTCCTCGCTCAGGAATCCGTAGCCTGGGTGCAGCAGCTCGCAGCCGGAACGGCGGGCCGCGGCAAGGACCGCGTCCGCGTCCAGATAGGCGGCCGGTCCCGTGCCCCCCAACGGCTGCGCCTCATCGGCCAGTTGTACGTGCCGGGCGGCGGCGTCGTCCTGCGCGTACACGGCGACCGTGCGCAGGCCCACCTCCGCGGCGGCCTGCAGGACGCGGACGGCGATCTCCCCGCGGTTGGCGACGAGCACGGCGGCAGAACCCATGAAGCCCTCCTGAGGTATCCGGCCCCGAGGTGTCCGCCCCTGAGGTGTCCGGCGCCGCCATGCTCATTGACATTGGCGTCAACGTCAATAAGCTCGCCGCGTGGCACGACATCAACAGCCCTGGGCGACCCGCACCGCCCGCGACCGCAGCGACGCCCCGGCGCGTGGGCGGCTCCTCGACGCCGCCGAGGCCGTGTTCGCGCGGCGCGGGTACGGCGCGACGACCATCGCCGACATCACCGCGGAGGCGGAGGTCTCGCGGGCGGGCTTCTATGTGTACTTCGCGTCCAAGGAGGAGATCTTCCGCGTCCTCGCGGTGCGTGTACGGGACGCGTTCCTGGCCGCGCAGGACGTGCCGGGCGTCGACCGTGACGACGCCCGCGAGGTCGTCCAGGCGTCGACCGCCGCCTTCATCGCCGCCTACGCCCAACACCTGCCGCTGCTGCGGCTGTTGGAGCAGCAGGCGCAGACCGACGCGGACGTCCGTGCCCTGTGGGAGGAGACCCAGGAGCGTCCGATCCACCGTTCCGCCCGCTACATCCGGCGGCTCGCGGCCGAGGGCACGGCCCGGCCGGTCGCCGATCCGCTCGCCGTGGCCCGCGCGGTCGGCGGCATGAGCATCCAGTTCGCCCGGCTCACGGCGTCGGCCCCGGAGACGTACGACGCGGCCGTCCGCGATGTGACCGCCATGTTCCTGCACCTGCTCGGAGTCGATCACCCGGACCGTGCCCCGGACCGGGGCCCGGACTGGACCCCGGACCGGGCCGCACGCTGAGGAGCCGCCCCATGCGCAGGGAAGCCCCTCATCGCCGAAGACGAGTGCGGGCCGCCCCGGCTCGAGGCGGGCCAGCGCCCCTACGTGTACGTGCGCACCGCCCCCGGCAGCGTCCTCACGGCGGCGGGACTGCGCGAGGGGGCGGGCGGTGCCATGGCGACCTACAAGGTGTCGGCGGTCGAGATCCTCGACGGACTGCCGCTCACCGCGACGGGCAAGTTCAGGAAGACGGAGCCGGCGGAGCGGGCGGCGGCTACGGCCGGGCCTGCGCGGCAAGGTGATCCCACGCCGCCTGCGCCGTGAACTCGGCCTGCCCGCCCCGCAGCAGCAGCTCCGCCGACGCGAACGCCGACTGGCCGGCGTGGGCGGCGACGTAGGGGATCGCGATGCAGCGCATGCCCGCCGCGTGCGCCGCGACCGCGCCCGGAGCGGCGTCCTCCAGGACCACGCAGTCGGCCGGGTCCGCGCCGAGGAGCGCGGCGGCTGCCAGGAACACGTCGGGCGCGGGCTTGCCGTGCGCGACCTCGTCCGCCGAGACGACGGTGGTCAGGAGCGCGTCGAGGCCGGTGCCCGCGAGGATCGCCTCGATGGCGGCGCGGGACGACCCGGAGGCCACGGCCATCGGCACGCCGGCACCGTGCAGCCGCTCCACGAACTTCCGCATCTCGGGGAAGACGTGGGTGTCGGCGCGGGCGAGCGCGAGATAGCGGCGGTCGAGCTCCGAGAGCAGTTCGGCCACCGGTACGCCGATGCCGTACCGGTCCTTCCACGTGGCGAGGGTCTCCTGGGTGCCGATGCCCACGTACTGCTCGTTGTCGGCCCAGGTGTAGGCGACGCCGTGCTCGGCGAGCAGTTCGCGCGACGCCTCGTAGTAATTCGGCTCGCTGTCCACGAGAGTGCCGTCGAGATCGAAGATGACCGAGGTGCCGCCGAAGATGCTCATGCACTCCAGCATGCCAAAGCCGCAGTTCAACGCTGCTCGGCGGAGGCCCTGCCGATCGACTCGACGAGCGGCAGCAGACGGTGCGGGACGCGCTCGCGCAACGCCATCTCCGTACGGGTGCGGACCACGCCCGGCATCTGGATCAGCTGCTGGACCACGTCCTCCAGGTGGCCGTTGTCCCGAGCCACGACACGGGTCAGGAGATCACCGCCGCCGGTGATCGAGAACGCCTCGATGATCTCCGGCACGGCGGCGAGCGCGTCACCCACCTCGTCCAGATGCCCCTGCGTGACCTCGATGTGCACGAAGGCGAGCACGGGATGCCCGAGCGCGGCGGCCGACAACGAAGGCCCCGTCCCGGTGATCACCCCATCCCGCTCCAGCCGGTCGAGCCGCGCCTGCAACGTGCCACGAGCAACCCCGAGCACACGCGCGTACTCCCGCACACTGGTACGAGGCTGCTCCAGAAGAAGCCGCAGAATACGGGTGTCGAGCTCATCGACGGCCATGGCACGGATCTCCCGGGTACGAGGGACGACTTCGCGACTGTACCAACGGAACACGGCGTTCGGCCTCCGGGAGACCGGCCTGACCTGCGGATACCGCCCTCGCCTCCCGCCTCAGCCGGTCGCGCCCCCGCGCTGGACCGCCCGTACCGCCGCCACCAGCGCCCTCACCCCCCGCTCGGCCTTCTCCCGTGGGCAGCCCGCGTTCAGGCGGACGTGGCCGGGGGCGCCGTATGACGTGCCGGGCATGATGGCCACCTTTTGGGTCTCGATCAGTTCGCGTTGGAGGGCGTCGTCGTCCACGGACAGGGGGCTCAGGTCGATCCAGGCCAGGTAGCCGGCCTGGGGTGGGGTCCAGTTCAGGGTGGGGAACGCCTCGTTCAGGTGGGTGGCGATCAGGTCGAGGTTGCCGCGGAGGTATGTGCCCAGGGCGTCCAGCCAAGGGGCGCCCCGGCGGTATGCCGCGATGTGGCCGACCAGGGAGAGCACCGCCGGGGAGGACAGGCCGTCGGCCTCCTTGAGGTTGCGGAGGTATGCCTCGCGAGTTGCCGGGTCGGCGATGATGCCGTAACTGCCCGTCAGGGCTGGGATGTTGAAGGATTTCGAGGCAGATGTCACCAGTGCCCAGCGCCCTTCGTGGTGGCCGTGCAGGGGCCACGGGCGGTGGACGTGCGGGGGGTGGGCCAGGTCCGAGTGAATCTCGTCGCTGATCACCGCGACGCCGTACCGCGCGCACAGAGCTGCGGTGCGGTCCAGTTCGGCCTCCGTCCACACGTGGCCGGTGGGGTTGTGGGGTGAGCAGAGGAGCAGAACGGACGTGTCCGGGAGGGCGAGGAGACGTTCCAGTTCGGCCCAGTCACCGAGCGGGCAGCCGAGCAGCCGCCGCTCGTGCGCGGCGATGGTCTTGGGGAACGCGTCGTACGTCGGCGTGTGGACGACGACGCCGTCGCCGGGGCGGGACCACAGGCGAAGCAGCTGGGAGATCTGGTAGATCACGGACGGGCCGTAGACGATCGACTCCGGCTCCACCTCGGTCGCGTGACGTTCCCCGTACCAGTCGACGATCGCGGAGAGGAAGTCCGTCTGGCGCCACCGGGAGTAGCCGAGCACCCCGTGGTCGAGCCTGCCGCGGAGCGCCGACAGGACCGCGGGCGCCGTCTCGAAGTCCATGTCCGAGATGGTGAACGGCAGCAGGTCGGGGACGCCGAAACGGTCCTCGACGTAGTCCCACTGCGTGCACCACGTGCCGTGCCGGTCCATGGGTTTGTCGAAGTCGAAGGAAGGGGCCACCACCGGTCAGCCCACCCGCACCAGCGACGCGATCGCGTCCTTCACCGACTGCACCTGCGGACCGATGATCACCTGCACATTGTGCGCGTCGAGCTTGATGACGCCGACAGCGCCGAGCTTCTTCAGGCGGGCCTCCTCGACCCGTCCGGCGTCCGCGACCGTCATGCGCAGGCGGGTGATGCAGTTGTCGAGGGTCTGGATGTTCTCGGCGCCGCCGATCGCCTCCAGGATCGCCACGGCGTCGTACTTCCCGGAGATCAGCTCACGCGGAGCCCCGGCCCCGGCCCCGTCCGCGGCATCTTCCTTTTCCTTGGCGGGCGCCCCCTCCTCGGCCTCCTCCGCCGGCTCCTCCCGCCCCGGCGTCTTGAGGTCGAAGCGCATGATGGCCCAGCGGAAGAGGAAGTAGTAGCCCGCGAACCACACCGCGGCGATGACGGGTATCAGGTACCACTTCGTGGTCGTGCCCTGAAGGACGCCGAAGACGAGCCAGTCGATGACATTGCCGTCGGTG
Organism: Streptomyces sp. NPDC050439; assembly: GCF_040655335.1. Taxonomy (NCBI): domain Bacteria; kingdom Bacillati; phylum Actinomycetota; class Actinomycetes; order Kitasatosporales; family Streptomycetaceae; genus Streptomyces; species Streptomyces sp. NPDC050439. Next base: position 1,451,848 of record NZ_JBFAJT010000001.1, on the reverse strand, counting down.
TTGCCGATGAACACCCCGAGGACGGCGGCGGTGAGGAACCCGAGGCCGACCAGGACCGCGTGGATCAGGTACAGCCACGGCGCGATGAACAGGAACAGGAACTCCAGCGGTTCCGTGATGCCGCCGACGACACAAGCGACGACACCGGAGACCAGGAGCGCCTTGATCTCCGGTCGCATCTTCTTGTTCGCGCAGTGGTACATCGCCAGCGCCGCGCCCGGCAGCCCGCCGAGGTAGACCGCCATCTTGCCCTGGGAGAGGAAGTTCGTGGCGTCGGTGACCGCGTCACCGGGCGGGGTCGCGCAGTTGAGCTGGGCGTAGAAGAGGTTCAGCGCGCCGGAGACCTGATCGCCGCAGACCGCGCCGGAGCCGCCGACATCCGTGAAGCGGAACATCGCGACGAGGATGTGGTGCAGGCCGATCGGGCGCAGGAGCACCTCGCCCATGCCGAAGAAGAACGGGCCGAAGACGCCCGCGTGACCGATCGCGCGCCCGAGGTCCGATATCCAGCCGTTGAACGTCGGCCACACCAGCGGGATCAGCAGACCGAGCAGGCTGAGGACCAGCGTCGAGATGATCGGGACGAACCGCAGACCGCCGAAGAAGGCGAGTGCGTCAGGCATCCGCTGGGCACGAAAGCGCTGGTGGAGCACGCTGACAACGATGCCAACAGCTACGGCGCCGAGCAGTCCCGTATCGATGGACTGGATGCCGATGACGTCGGCGATGCCGTAGTGGGCGATGGCCTTCTCGTCCTCCAGGTCCACGCCCTTGGCGGTGAGGTAGAAGTTCACCGCCAGGTTCATCGCTGCGTAGCCGACGAAGCCGGAGAACGCCGCGACACCCTTGTCCTCGCGGGCAAGCCCCAGCGGGATGGCTATCGCGAACATCACGGGGAGGAACTTGAAGGCGACGAGGCCGGTGCTCGCCATCCACGTGAAGACGAGATGGAAGCCCTCGCCCTGGAGGAAGGTGAGGTTCTCGGTGACGGCCTCGCTGGAGAGCGACGAGCCGATGCCCAGCATGATGCCGCAGAACGCGAGCAGGGCCACCGGGAGCATGAACGTCTTGCCGAGGCCCTGGAGGAATTCCCAGAGCGCGGACTTGGTCTTCTGCATGTGTGGGGGTCTTTCGGGCCTGAGCGGGGGCGAACTCGATCGATCCGCCCAGGCGGATGAGATCACAGCGGCTCGTGGGCTGTCCATGGCCGTTGCACATGGTGTTCGTGGCGCCCGGGGCCGGGCCTGAGACCTGGCCGGAGACCAGGCCCGAAGGGCCCGTCCGCCGTACAATGGAAGAGCGGCAATGTGCACGACGGCGTGACTCGATCATGAACGCTCGCATCGAGGACTACGCCCTCATCAGTGACCTGGAAACCGCTGCCACGCTCGGCAGGGACGGGTCGATCGACTGGCTCTGCCTGCCGCGCTTCGACTCCCCGGCCTGTTTCGCCGCGCTGCTCGGCACGGCCGACAACGGCTTCTGGCGGGTTTCCCCCGTCGGCGCGGGACCGTGCACGCGGCGGGCCTACCGCCAGGACACCCTGGTCATGGACTCCCACTGGGAGTGCCCGACCGGTGCCGTGCGCGTCACGGACTTCATGCCTCCGCGCGCGGGGCTGCCCTGCATCGTGCGCGTCGTCGAGGGCCTGTCCGGCGCCGTCGCCATGCGCAGCGAACTGCGGCCGCGCTTCAACCAGGGCCGCGTCGTGCCGTGGGTGCGCCCGCAGGAGCACTGCACGGTCGCCGTGGCCGGGCCCGACTCCCTCTGGCTGAGCGCCGACGGCCCGATGGAGATACACACCGGCCTCCACGACTCCACCGCCCACGACCCGGGGGCAGGCGACACCAGTGCGCTGGACTTCACCGTCTCGGCGGGCCAGCGCCTCGCGCTGCAACTCGTCTGGGCCCCCTCGCACCTGCCCGAACCGCCCGAGCCCCTGCGGGTCCCGGCGGAGACGGCGCTGAAGGCGACCGGCGACTTCTGGCGGCGCTGGACCGCCAAGTGCCGCTACCAGGGCCCCTGGCGGGAAGCGGTCACCCGCTCGCTGATCACGCTGAAGGCCCTCACCTACGCGCCCACGGGCGGCATCGTCGCCGCACCGACCACCTCCCTCCCCGAGTGTGTCGGCGGCGAACGCAACTGGGACCACCGCTTCTGCTGGCTGCGCGACTCCACGCTCACCCTCTCCGCCCTGCTGCGCAGCGGCTACCGCGACGAGGCGACGGCCTGGCTCGACTGGCTGATGCGTGCCGTGGCGGGCGGCCCCGCCGATCTCCAGGCGGTGTACGGCGTGGGGGGACAGCGGCGGCTGCCGGAGGCCGAGGCTCCCTGGCTCTGCGGCTACGAGGGCTCGCGGCCCGTACGGTTCGGGAACGCCGCGGCCCATCAGCTCCAACTGGACGTCTACGGCGAGGTACTCGACACGCTGTATCTGTCGCTACGGGCGGGAATCCCGATGCAGCCCCACCTGTGGAGCCTGGTGGAATCCCTGATGAGCCACCTGCGAGAGCACTGGCACGAGCCGGACCAGGGACTGTGGGAAGTCCGCGGCGCGGGGCGGCAGTTCGTCCACTCCAAGGTCATGTCCTGGGTCGCGGCCGACCGTGCCCTGCGCATGGGCGAGATGCTCGGCAGGAACGAGTCCGCGGGGGAGTGGCGAGCCATGCGGGACGCGGTGCACAGGGAGGTGTGCCGCGAGGGGTGGGACGAAGGGCGGCGGACCTTCGTGCAGTCCTACGGATCGCCCGCCCTCGACGCTTCGGCCCTGCTGATCCCCAAGGTCGGCTTCCTGCCCGCCGACGACCCGCGGGTGCACGACACCGTACGGGCGATGCGGGCCCTGGACCATCACGGGTTCGTGCGGAGGTACGGCCACGACGGGCCGGGTGCCACCGACGTGGACGGCATGCGGGGCCGCGAGGGCACCCTCGTGGCGTGCTCCCTCTGGTACGCCGACGCGCTGGCGGCCACCGGCCGGCTCACGCAGGCGCGGGAGACCTTCGAACGTGTCCTGGACGTACGCAACGACGTGGGCCTCCTCGCGGAGCAGTGGGACCCGGACAGTCACCGCCAACTGGGGAACGCACCGCAGGCGTTCAGCCACATCGCCCTGGTGGAGACGGCGTTCGCGCTGCAGGAGGCGGGCGCCTGAGGGTGCCGCTCATGCCCGCCGCGCTGCCGTGAGCAGCACCATCCCGGAGTCCCCGTAGTCCGGCAGCGTCGGGTCGGCGTCGATCCGGGTGACCGCGAGGTGCTCGGTGAGCGGGGCGAACACCTCGGTGACGACGGCGGGGTTCACCGGACAGCCGGGCCACCGCGACGCGAGCCCGATGCGGTACGTCGGCATGTTCTCCATGAACGCCGCGACGAGATGGCCGCCCGGGGCGACCGAGCGCACGAAGCGATGGCAGAAGTCCGTGAACTCCGCGAAGTCCTCGGTGACGCCCTCGGCGACGAAGTTCATCGACGCGATGTCGTACGTGCCGGGCTCCAGCGCCCGGATGTCGCCGTGCACGACGCGCACGCCCGCGAGAGCCTCCCCAAGCGTGGGCGGCAGCTCCGGGTTGAGGCGGCGGCAGAGCGCGTGGAAGGGCAACCAGCTCGCGTCGGGGGCCTGTTCGAGCTGCCGGGTCAGATAGGCGACCCCCGCGGCGCTCGCCTCGACGGCGTCGATGCGGCGGCTCGCGGCGGCGGCCATCATCAGCGGATAGAGGTTGGGACCCGCCCCGAACTCCAGGGAGCACGCGGCGCTCGCCCGGCCGAACCGCCGGTAGAAGGCGGAGTGGTGGGCGATGACCGCGGCGTCGGACGGATGCAGCTCGCGGTAGTTCTCGCCGAGGTAGTCCTGGACGGGCCAGCTGTCCCAGTCGACGTCGTCGTTACGGGTCGGGGCCATGGCGGTGTCAGCTCCCCGGCCGCAGCGGGAAGCGTTCGGACAGGTGCGTCAGGGCGGTGTTGAGGCGGTCGACGTCGTCGTCGGAGTTCAGGGCCGTGAGCTGCACACGGAAGCCGACGCGGTCGCGCGGCACGAGCGGATAGGCCGCCAGGGTCACATAGATGCCCTGCTCCCACAGGAAACCGGCGACCGCGTCCAGGTCCGACGCGTCGGCCAGGGGGATCTCCACGATCGGCAGCTGGTCGGAGTTGAGCGTTCTCACGCCGAGCCCGGCCACGTGGTCGAGCACCCGGACGGTCTTGCGGTGCAGGTCGGCGCGGATGGCGTCGCCGCGCCGGTCGTTGACCTCCAGACCGGCGAGCGCGGTCGCCAGCGAGGCCGTGGGCGAGGGCCCGGAGTACAGATAGGGGGCGGCGGCCACCTTCAGGTGGTCCTTGAGCCAGGGCGGCAGCGCGAGGAAGGCGAGGAGCGAGGAGTAGGCCTTGGAGAAGCCGCCGACAAGGACGATGTTGTCGTACGTCTCGCCCGTGTGCCGCACGACGCTGTTGCCGCGGGACCCGTAGGGGCACGGCTCGTCGGGGCGCCGCTCCCCGATGACGCCGAACCCATGGGTGTCGTCGATGTAGAGGGTGGCGCCGAAGTCCCGGCAGATCGCGGCCAGTTCGGGTACATCGGCGATGTTCCCGCTCATGCTGTTGACGCCGTCGAGGCAGACCAGGCGGGCCGAGCCGCTCGGCACCGCCCGCAGCAGGGCGGCCAGTTCGTCGGGCCGGTCGGCGTGGAAGCGCCGCAGCGTGGCGCCCTGCCCGCGGGCGGAGACGCAGCCGTCGTACACCGTGCGGTGGGCCGCGGCCTCGACGAAGACGTGCCCTTCGCCGGCCAGGACGGGGATGACCGAGGCGTGGATCAGCGTGGCCGTCGGCAGCAGCAGGGTGTCGGGCGCCCCGAGCAGCGCGGTGAGCCGCTCCTCGATCTCGGTGTAGAGGCGGGGGCTGCCCAGGAGCCGCGACCAGCTGGGGTGGGTGCCCCAGCGGCGTACGGCGGGTTCGATGGCGTCGATGACCTCGGGATCGCAGTCGAGGCCCAGGTAGTTGCAGGAGGCGAAGTCGATGAGCCAGTGGTCCCCGCTGCGGATGTGCCGGCCGCGGACCTCGTCGAGGACGCAGTCGCTCATCGGGCTGGTGCGCCGCAGATGGTCGAGTTCGCCCCAGCGCGGATCACGCCGTACCCCCACGAGTCCGGTGTCCGTTTCGGTCATGGCGCTCTCCCTCTCCGAGGAGGTCGGGGCAGGCTCGGCGGGTGGGTCGATCACGGCGGCAGGGGCGGCAGGATGCGCAGGGGCGGCCCGGCGGTCACGTCCGGCGTCAGGGTCCCGGGTGACACCGTCGAGCCCCCGGCGCCGGCGCAGGAGCCGTTCGCCCTGCTCGGCCGTCAACGGCCGGGCGAAGAGATAGCCCTGCCCGAAACCGCAGCCCATCCCGGCCAGCAGATCCCGTTGCGCGGACTGCTCGATGCCCTCGGCGATGACCTGGAGGCCCATCGTGTCGGCGAGATGCACGATGCCCTCCACCAAAGCGAGCTGCCGGGCGTCTTCGGCGATGTCGTCGATGAACGACTTGTCGATCTTGAGTACGTCGACGGGGAACTCGCGGAGGTAGCGCAGCGAGGAGAATCCCGTGCCGAAGTCGTCGACCGCGATCCGCACGCCGAGATCCTTCAACGCCTGCATGACCGCCTGGATCTGACCGTCACGCCGCATCAGCACGGACTCGGTGAGCTCCAACTGCAGGGAGCCCGGTGCGAGTCCGGGCGTCTCCAGGGCGCTGCGCACCTCGCCGAGGAAGCCCGGGTCGCGGAACTGCCGCGCGGACACGTTGACGCTGATGTACGGGCGCCGGTCGCAGGCGGCGCCCGCGCTCTGCAGACCCGCGGTGTCCGCGGCGGCGCTGCCGAGGACCCAGGCGCCGAGCGGCGTGATGTGCCCGGTCTCCTCGGCGAGCGGGATGAACTGCTGCGGCGGCACCAGACCGCGCCGGGGGTGCGGCCAGCGGGCCAGCGCCTCGAAGCCGACGATCTCGGCGGCGCGCGGGGCGCCGCCCGCCGGGGCGCCGTTCGCGCTGATGTCGACGACGGGCTGGTAGCGCAGCGCGAACTCCTCGTCGGCGATCGCCCGGTCCAGACTCGCCTGCAGGTCGTGCCGCTCCCGCATGCGTACGTGCAGCCCCTGCCGGAAGCGGCGCCACTGACGCTTGCCCGCGGCCTTGGCCGCGTACAGGGCGAGGTCGGCGTGGGCGAGGAGTTCCTCGGCGCCGGCGCTGTCCACGGCGGTGGCCACGCCCACGCTCGCCGAGACGCTCACGCTGTCGCCGGACAGCTGGAACGGCCTGCTGAGCGCCTGCACCACCTGCGCGGCCAGGATCTCCGCGTCGACGGGCTCCTTGGCGTCCTCCATCAGGACGGCGAACTCGTCGCCGCCGAGGCGGGCCGCGGTGTCACTGCGTCGCAGCGAACGCGAGACACGGGACCCCACGGCGGCGAGGAGCCGGTCGCCGACGGAGTGCCCCAGCGTGTCGTTGACGACCTTGAAGTCGTCGAGGTCGATGAAGAGCACGCACGTCAGCGTCGACTCCCTGCGGCCGCGCAGCAGCGCTCGCTCGATGCGCTCCAGGAGCAGCGTCCGGTTGGGTAGACCGGTCAGCGCGTCGTGGAAGGCCCGCTGGGTCAGCTCGTGCTCCAGCTGACGCTGCTCGGTCACGTCCCGCAGGGTGACGACGAGTCCCCGCACGGTCGGGTCCTGCCGCAGGTCGCTGCACCGCACCTCCACCTCGATGCGTCCGCCGCCCCGCGGCATCCACCAGTAGTCGTGGGGTTCCTGCTGCCCGCCGCCGCGCATGGCCGCGAGGACGCGCGCGGCCCGGTCCCTGTCCCGCGGGTCCACCAGTTCTGGCAGCTCCGCCCCGACCAGCCGGATGTCCCCGAAGACGGCCTGCGCGGACGGGCTCGCGTACCGGACGGTGTCGTCGTCGTCCACGATGAGGATGACGTCGGAGGCGTTGCGCACCAACGTACGGAAGTACGCCTCGCTCTCGCGCCGGATGATCTCCTGCCGGAGCGCGATGCGCTCCTTGGCCAGGCCCGCGTGCGAGGCGAGGATCTCCAGGGAGCCCCAGATCTCGGTGAGCTGCTTCTCGGAGCCGGAGGCGATCAGCACGCCCGGCGGGTCGTCCCCGGCCGGTCGGTCGCGCTGGATCATCGGGCAGACCAGGGCGCTCTGCGAGGCATCGAGGCGGGCGGCGATCTCCGGGCCCAGGGCGGCGGGCCGGACCAGACGCGTGCGGCGCAGGTCCAGGGCGGCGTAGGGGAAGGGCGGGGAGTCGCCCGCCTCCAGGAGCAGGGTCCCGGGCCGGGCCCCCGGCCCGGACAGCGCGGCGACCGTCGTCTCGCAGGTCGCGATGATCTCGTTGGTCGTGATCGCGGCCACCAGCGACGCGGCCGCGCCGCGCAGCGCGAGTTCACGGTCCACGGCCTTGCGGTGCGCCACGACCATGCCCGCGAGCCGCAGGATCACCAGGAGGAACAGGGTGCCGGAGAAGGCGGCGATGACGGCCGCGTCATGGGCGCTGTCGAGGAGCGCCTCCACGAGCAGGATCGCGGGCGCGATGAGTGTGGCCGCGGCGAGCAGCACGAGCCTGCGCGGCGGCGGGAGCAGGGTCTGGCGCTGATGCGTGTACGCGGTCAGCTCCACCATCGAAGGGTGCAGCGCGGCGAGGCCCCACGCCGTGTAGAAGACGATCCAGCCCAGGTCAAGGAGCGTGCCGGTATGCCACAACCCGTTGAGCTGGAGAATCCCGTACGCGATGTCGAAGGCGAGCAGGGTGGACGTGCCGAGCACGAGCAGGCGTACGGCGGGATTGTGGCCGGTCACGAAGCCCGGCGTGAGCAGCCGCGCGAGGAGGGCGAGGACCAGCACGTCGCCCAGCGGGTAGGCGATGCTGATGGCGCGCTGCGCCCAGGTCAGGCCCTCGACCTCGGTGAGCGGCTGGACGAGGTAGACCCATACGGGCAGCGCGAGCCCACCGGTGATGATCAGCGCGTCGAGCAGGCTCGGCAGGTCACGGCCCGCCCAGCGGTAGCGCACGAGCCCGAAGAGGCCCACGGCGAGCAGCGGATACACCGCGAGGTAGGAGGCGTCGGCCGGGGAAGGGAAGGGGTTCGACGCCTGGAAGTACTGCTCGACCACGTTGTAGTACGTGTCTCCTGCCGCGAACGCGAGCAGCCCCGTCGCGAGCACGCACCACGGCCAGCGGTGCGCGGGCCGGTGGACGTACACACCGATGAGGACGGCTGCGACACCGCCGAGACCGATGAGTGCCCAGAGCGCGGCACGCAGGCCAGGGACCGTCATGTAGACGGCGGTGAGGGCGACGACCAGGACGACGTAGGCGGCCATGAGCCGCTGCGCGCGGGGTGGGTCCCGAGGGTTTGACCGAAGCAATGGCAAAGCGCCTCCCTGCGTGGCAGGGACAACCGGCCGCGCATCACGCGTCCACCTGGGGTCTCGCTGTATCGATCGTAGGCATGGCCCGTGGGCGCCTGCATCTTCGGCCCGCCGGGTCGCCTCAGTCCGGCGCGGGCAGCGCGGCCCCGACCGGCGGAGGCGTGCCGACGGCCCGGCCGAAATAGTCGACGGAACCGGGGTCGACGCCGAACAGCTTGCGCAGGTCGAGCCCCTTGTCCGCGAGGGCGCCGCAGTCAGGGGCGAGCAGGTGGGCGTCACCGGGGGAGTCGACTGCGGGCAGCTCGCCGCCGGAGAGGCAGGGGTCGACGGTCAGTCCGACGGACCGTCCGTCGAGGCGTTCCTGGCCGGTGGCCGCGCGCCAGGCGGCGAGGCCGGTGTAGGCGTGGTCGCCCCACTGCACGGTCCACTGGCCCTTCGGTGCGCGGTAGTTGTTGCCCTGGACCAGGGCGTTCTCGGCGGTGAGGCCCCGGTCCACCAGGGCGAGCGGTGAACCGTCGGTGACGAAGGTGTTGTTGCGGACGGTGACTCCCGTCTCGCCGTCCATCAGACGCAGGGCGGGACCGCTCTTGCCGTTCTCCAGGGCCGTCATCACCACGGTGTTCTGGTAGATCCGCAGGTTGCGCACGTCGTGTCCGTAGACGGCGAGTCCGCCGAAGCGCGGCAGCTTGCGGCCGTCGTCGGAGGTGAGGTTGTAGCGGATCGTGTTGTCCTTGTGCGCGCCGTTCGCCTTGCGGGTGTATGCGTAGAAGCCCGGGCCGTCGTTGTGGAACGCCAGGTTGTACTGCATCGTCGAGTCCGAGACGTTCTCGTCGAACCCGAACCCGGCGCCGTCCACCTTGGAACCCGTGTGGTTGCGGTAGGCGGTGTTGTGCTCCAGGAGCACGTCTTTGGCGTCGTACGCCCAGATGCCCACCGGTCCGGAAGGTGCCTCGCCGGACGACGTGGACCCGTTGTCGTGCGCGCTGGAGTCCCGCACCGTGGCGTCACGCACGGCGCCGAGGATGATGCCGTCGCCGGTGTGCCGGTCGTCCGCGTCCAGATCACCGGTGTTCCGGTACGCGTCGACGTCCGAGATGGTGAAGTCCTGGTGTGCATAGGCGGGTTGGGACGGCTCGAACGCGGGGCCGTACGTCAGGAGACCGGCGTCCTTGTTGCCGTGCAGCTTCGCCTGACGGATCGTCACGTCCTTGAAGCCGTTGCCCTTCTCCACGCCGCCGACCGCGATGCCCACCTGGAAACCGGAGACGGTGACGCCGGAGACCAGGACACCGGTGAGCTTGCCGCCGCCCGGCCGGTCGGCGTAGAGGTTGATGCCGCCGTCGCGGGCGTAGGCGGCGCGGTCCCCGGTGACCTTGAGGTCGCGGATCTCCACGCCCGCCGTGTTGTGCACGGAGATGCCGGGGGAGCCCTCGGCATCGACCGTCGCCCGGCCGTCGCCGTACGAGCCGACCACCACGGGCCGGTCCGCGCGGCCCGCCTCGGCGCTGTTCAGGGTGATGGTGCCGGTGAACCGTGCGCCGCCCTCAAGGAGCAGCCGGTCGCCCGGTTCGAGCGCCACACGCTCGGCGCGGGCGAGGGAACGCCAGGCCTGCCCCGGCGAGGAACCGTCGTTCTGGTCGTCGCCCCGCGGGCTGACGTAGTACGTCTGGGACGTCGGCGCGTAGTGCGGGGTGGCCGCACAGCCGCTCGCGCCGAGCAGCACGATCGCGGCGATGAGGACGCCGGGGGCGGTGCGGCGCCCGGCGGCGGGCGGTGCGGCTTTCCCGGGCATGGTGATCAGGCCTCCACGGGCACCCGCGCGGGCCCCGGCGCGGACCGCGCGGTGAACCACGCCACCGTGTGCCGAAGGCCCTCGTCGAGCGGGACGCGCGGCATCCAGCCGAGCTGCTCCACGGCCCGGTTGATCACCGGGCGGCGGCGGGTCGGATCGTCGACGGGCAGGGGGCGGCAGACGATCCGCGAGGGTGATCCGGTGATGTGCAGGACGAGTTCGGCCAGTTCTCGGACGGTGCGCTCGCTGGGGTTGCCCAGGTTGACCGGGCCGCCGCGGTCACTGTCGAGCATCGCGACGAGGCCCCGGACGAGGTCGTCGACGTAGCAGAAACTGCGGGTCTGGCTGCCGTCGCCGTAGAGCGTCAGCGGCCGGCCGGCCAGGGCCTGGCGGACGAAGGTGGACACCACGCGTCCGTCGTGCGGCCGCATCCGCGGCCCGTACGTGTTGAAGATCCGTACGATGCCCACGTCCACGCCGTGGCTGCGCCGGTACGCCATGGCCAGCGCCTCGGCGAACCGCTTGGCCTCGTCGTAGACGCTGCGCGGGCCCACCGGATTGACGTGGCCCCAGTACTCCTCCGGCTGCGGGTGGACCTCCGGGTCGCCGTAGACCTCGCTGGTGGAGGTGAGCAGGAAGCGGGCGCCGTGCCGCTGGGCCAGGCGCAGGGCGTTCTCGGTGCCGCGGCTGCCGACGGCCAGGGTCTCCAGGGCGAGCCGGTGGTAGTCCGGCGGCGAGGCGGGGCTCGCGAGATGGGCCACGGCGTCCACGGGACCCGGCACCTCGAACGGCGTCGTCACGTCGGCCCGGACCAGCCGGAAGCCGGGCGCGTCGCGCAGGTGGGCGACGTTGCGCGGTTCACCGGTGCTGAAATTGTCCAGGCAGTAAACCGCGTCGCCTCTGCGCAGCAGGGCCTCGCACAGATGGGAGCCGACGAATCCGCCGCCGCCCGTCACCACGACCCTCATGACGCACCTCCGGCGGAGAGCCGCGGGCGGCCCGGTGCGTGCACGGCCCAGCCGGCCGCCGACCAGGACCGGACGTCCAGGCTGTTGCGGGCGTCCAGGAGCACGGGGGAGCGCACGAGGGCGGCGAGCGCCGCGGGGTCGATGTCCCGGTACTCGGGCCAGTCGGTGAGATGCAGGACCAGGTCGGCGTCCTCGCACGCCTTGTCGATGTCCAGGGCGTAGGCGAGATCGGGGTGGGTCTCACGCGCGTTGTCGATGCCCTGCGGGTCGTGCACACGGACCGTGACGCCCTGCTGCTGCAGGGCCGCCGCCACGGCCAGCGCGGGCGAGTCGCGGACGTCGTCGCTGCCCGGCTTGAACGCCGCGCCGAGGACCCCGACCCTGCGGCCGGTGAACGAGCCGCCGAGGAGCCGGCGTGCCCGGTCGACGGTCCGCGAGCGCTGCCGGGTGTTGATCCGGTCGACCTCGTGCAGGAACACCACGGCCTCGCCCGCGCCGATCTCCTCGGCACGGGCGGCGAAGGCCCGGATGTCCTTGGGGAAGCAGCTGCCGCCGAAGCCGAGCCCCGGTGCGAGGAAGCGGGGGCCGATCCGCGAGTCCGCGCCGATGGCCTCGGCCAGGACCGACGCGTCGGCGCCCGCGGCGTCGCACACCTCGGCCATGGCGTTGATGAAGGAGATCTTGGTGGCGAGGAAGGAGTTCGCCGCCACCTTGACCAGTTCGGCGGTCGCCGGGTCGGTGCTGAAGAACGGCACTCCGGCGCGGATCATGGGCGCGTAGACCGCCCGTAGCACCCCCTCGGCGCGGCGCGAGGTCACGCCGACGACGAGCCGCTCGGGCCGCATCGTGTCCTGGACCGCGGACCCCTCGCGCAGGAACTCGGGGTTCCACGCGACCTCCGTGCCGGGGGCCGACGGCGCGAGGCGCTCGGCGAGCCGGGCGGCCGTGCCCACCGGCACGGTCGACTTGCCCACGACCAGGCTGCCCGGCCGCAGATGCGGGGCCAGGCCGTCCACGACGGCGTCCACGTACCGCAGGTCGGCGGCGTGGCTGTCGGGGCGCTGCGGGGTGCCCACGCACACGAAGTGTGTCCGGGCGAACGCGGCGCCCTCTTCGAGCGAGGTGGAGAAGCGCAGCCTGCCCGACGCGACGGTCCTCGCGAGCAGTTCGTCCAGGCCGCTCTCATGGATGGGCGCATGTCCCTCTGCGAGGGTGGCAACCCGGTCGGCATCGATGTCGATGCCGAGGACCTCGTGACCGATGTCGGCCATGCAAGCGGCGTGCACCGTCCCGACGTACCCCGTCCCCATCACTGTCATCCGCATGGCGCTGCTCCTAACGGTCGTTGCGCTTGTTGCCGGGGCGCCGGCCGGAACCGGCGTATCCATGGGGGTTGAGCTGCTGGAATCGCCATGCGTCGCGGCACATCTCGGGCAGTCCGCGGCTGGGGCGCCAGCCCCAGGCGCCCGCCACCGCGCGCGCGTCGGCGACGAGTTCGGTCACGTCGCCTGGGCGGCGCGGCATGATCTGGTACGGGATGGCCCTGCCGCAGGCCGCGCCGAACGCGGCGATGACGTCGAGGACCGAACGGCCGCTGCCGACACCGAGGTTGAACACCCGCAGGCCCGGCCCGTCGGCGAGGTGGTCCAGGGCGATGCGGTGCGCCTCGGCGGTGTCCATGACGTGGAGGTAGTCGCGGATCGCGGTGCCGTCGGGCGTGGCGTAGTCGTCGCCGAACACGGGGAGCCGCTCGCGCCGCCCGACGGCGACCTGCGCCACGTAAGGCATCAGATTGTCGGGGACGCCGCCCGGGTCCTCGCCGAGCAGCCCGCTGGGATGGGCGCCGACCGGGTTGAAGTAGCGCAGGGCGAGGACCGTGAACTCGGGGCAGCGGGCGCACACATCGGCGAGCACCTGCTCGCAGATCCACTTGGACGCCGCGTACGGATTGGTGGGCCGGGCGGGCGTGGCCTCGTTGAGCGGGCCTCGGCCGGCGTCGCCGTAGACCGAGCAGGACGAGGAGAACACCATCTGGTGCACGCCGTGTTCCTGCATGACCCGCAGCAGGGCGGTCGTGCCGCCGACGTTGTTGTCGTAGTACTGGACGGGCATCCGTGTCGACTCGCCCACGGCCTTGTGCGCGGCAAAGTGCACGACGGCGTCCACGGAGTGGCGGTCGAAGACGGCCGACAGGGCGCGCCGATCACGGATGTCCAGTTCATAGACGGCGCCGACGAAGCGGTCGGCGATCCGTTCCACCCGCGTGAAGACCTGCGGGGTGCTGTGGGAGTAGTCGTCGATCACGATCAACTCGTAGCCGTGGTCGAGGAGTTCGACGCAGGTGTGGCTGCCGATGAAGCCCGCGCCGCCGGTGACGAGGATGGTGGAGGGTGCGCTCATGTCAGTTCACCGGCCCAGGACGGCGGCGGCGTACGCCGGGAAGAAGACGGTGGCGGTGGCGACCGGCAGTGACACCAGCACGCCGAGGGCGACCGGGAGCCGTGCGGTCGACAGCGCGTGGCCGAAGGAGACGTCCGCGGCCCGTGCCGCCTCCCGCACATGGAGCAGCGGGACGGCGAGGGCGACGACGGCGTAGGTCGTGGCGGCGAGGAGGCACAGGAAGACATATCCGGCCGAAGGGCTCGTCAGCTCGCCCACCAGCGCGACGCAGGACAAGGAGGCCGCGAGGACGGCGAACGGCAGGGTGAGCCTGGCGGGCAGCTGCCGCGGTCCGCCGCTCTCCTTGGGCGTGACCTTGAAGGTCACCGGCCGCGGTCGCAGTTTCTGCGCGACGGCGCCGAGCAGACCCAGGATGACGAAGGGCCAGCGCGCGAGCGCGAACAGCCAGGTCTCCCAGCTGATCACCGGCGCGGTGCGCGGGCGCAGCATTCCGCGGCGGCGCATCAGGTACAGGGTCAGGAGCAGCCACACGGGCATGGACCAGAAGTGGGCCAGGAAGTCGAGGTAGTTGACGTTCATCCACGGCAGCCCGGTGAGGACGGCGATCGGCGGGAGCGTCAGGCCCGCGGTGATCATCAGGCCGAGGAGCGGATAGTAGGCAAGGGCGTACGAGAAGCGCAGCCGCAGCACGAGGGGCAGCCGTCGCAGATGGCGCGGCAGCAGGCCCAGGAGCATCGTGGTCAGGCTCCGCGACCACTGGTACTCCTGCGTGATCATGTCCGCGAAGGTGAGGGGCCCGTCCCCGTGGGCCTCGGCGTCGATGGCGAACGCCCCGTGCCAGCCCGCCGAGTTGAGCAGGTACGTGGTGGAGAAGTCCTCGGCGAGCTCCGGGCCGAGACCCCCGATGTCCCGCAGCGCGCGGGTGCGCACGGCGTAGTGGGAGCCGATGCACATCGGGGCGAGCCCGTCGCTGTGCCCCAGCTGCACCGCGCCGTGCCAGACGGCCTCGCGGTGCAGGCGCCCGCGTGCCGCCCATGACACCGCGCCGTTGGCGTCGCACATGCTGGGTGCGGCGACGTATCCGATGGCGGGGTCGTCGAAGGGGCGGACCATCTCGGCGAGGTAGGTCGCCGCGGGCACGTGGTCGCAGTCGAGCTGGGCGACGACGTCGTAGCGGCCGTAGCCCCAGTTGTCGTAGAAGTAGGCGAGGTTGCCTTCCTTGCAGCGGGTGCGGCGCGGCCAGTCGCTGCGGTGGTACAGGAGCACGCCGCGTCGGCAGGACATCCGTACCCGGTGCGTGCGGCACCAGGCGATGATCTCGTCGGTGGGGTCCTCGTCGCACAGCCACACGTCGTAGGGGTGCGGGAAGTCCTGCGCCAGCATCGCCTCCAGCGTCTGCCGGGCGGTGGGCCACGGCTCGGAGGGGGCGCGGGTCACGGCGAAGGCGACCGGGAGCGCGGGGACCGGGAGCTCCGGGTCGACGCGGCGCAGGCGGAGCGCGGTGACGAAGAAGTAGCAGGGCAGGCCGGTGAGGTACAGCAGCAGCGCACTGTTGACGATCAGCCCCGCCCACCCCACGCGATGCTCCGGCTGCAGCCACCAGGACCAGAACCACGCGAAGCTCAGCGCCCAGCACACGGCGATCACCATGAGGGCGGCCCGGTCGCGCCGGGGGAGCGCGGGCACGAAGGTCGTCGGCCGGACGCGGCGCACCGGGAACGGATGCCCGAAGACGGGGCCGCCGGCGGTGACGCGGACGACGTTGCCGTCCGACATCCGCGCGAGATCGCGCTCCACCTGGACCAGATCCGCCGACATCGGCTCGCTGTGCGTCATGGCGCGACGCTCCTGAGAGGTCGAAACGCTGTACGCTGACTATGTACGTTTACGTCGTATATGTACGACTTTGCACCCGATGCTCTCTGTGGTCAAGGGGGCCGAAGAGGCGGAGGTGGCGGACATGCCGCACGGCGAAGAAGCGCACCCGGCCCAGGGGCGGCGTGCCAGTGACCGTGGGCGCTACGGACGGCTCAGCAGGGAACGCGTCCTGGCCACGGCTCTGGAGATCGTCGACCGCGACGGGCTCTCCGGCCTGAGCATGCGCAAGCTCGGCGCGGAACTGGGCGTGGAGGCGATGGCCCTCTACCGGTACGCGGCCGGCAAGGGCGCCCTCCTGGACGGCCTGGTCGAGGCGTTCTACCAGGAGCTGGAGGACGGACTGGCCGGGCAGCCCCAAGTCGCGGACTGGAGAGGGGAGTTGCAGCGCATCGCGCTCGCCACCCACGGGGTCGCGCTGCGGCACCCGAACATGGTCCCGCTGCTCGCCACCCGCCTGTTGTCCACCCCGCTGGCCCGCCGCCCGGCGGCCGTCCTGCGCGGCGACGAACGCGTCCTGGCCCTGCTCCACGGCGCGGGGCTGGGCGACCGCCGCACGGTGGAGGTGCACCGGGCGTTCACGGCGTGGCTGCTCGGCTATCTCCTCGTGGAACTGCGGGCCATGGACGACGCGCCCGGCGAACCGGACCCGGCCTTCCGGCTGGGCCTGCACCGCATGCCCGCGCAGGAGTTCCCCCGACTGCGGGCCACCGCGCTCTCGCTGGACGGGCGCGGCGGCCCGGAGCAACTCGCCGCGGGGCTCGACGCGTTGCTCGGCCCGGCGGACCCGCGGTCATGAGACCGGGGGCGCGGACGCCGACGGAGTCAGGCCAGCGGAACGTCGAGCCGCGCCTTGCGGTGGCTGAACGTGGCGATGGAGTGCGGCCCGTGGTAATTGCCGACACCGCTCTCGCCGACTCCGCCGAACGGCAGCTCGGGGACGCGCAGATGAGCCATCGGAAGACCGAAACCGAGGCCGCCCGACGACGTCTCCGCGGCGAGCCGCCGCCGGGTGGTCTCGCTCTCGGTGAAGCCGTAGAGGGCGAGCGGCTTGTCGCGGTCGTTGATGAACGCGATGGCCTCGTCGAGTCCCCCGACGTTCACGATCGGCAGTACGGGACCGAAGATCTCCTCCCGCATCACCGGCTCGTCCGGCTTCACGTCGGTGAGCACGGTCGGCGCGATGTAGACGTCGTCGCGGTCGCTCTGCCCGCCGAACGCCGTCGTCCCGGAGCCGAGGAGCGCCGAGACCCGGTCGAAGTGCCGCTCGTTGACGATGCGTCCGTACGCCTCCGAGGACTTGGGGTCCGGTCCGAACACCCGCTCCACGGCGGTGCGCAGCTCCTCGGCGAGGGCGGGCGCGGTGTCCGGGTCGGTCAGGACGTAGTCGGGGGCCACGCATGTCTGGCCGGCGTTGCGGAACTTGGACTCGGCCAGGCGGGTGGCGACAGCGGCGAGATCGACGTCCCGGTCCACGAACACCGGTGACTTGCCGCCGAGTTCGAGGGTGACCGGCGTGAGGTGCTCGGCGGCGGCGCGCATCACGATGCGGCCGACGGCGCCGTTGCCGGTGTAGAAGATGTGGTCGTACCGCTGGGCGAGCAGCGCGGTGGTCTCGGGCACACCGCCCTCGACGACGGCGACCGCCTCCGTGTCCAGGTACTCGGGGATGAGACGGGCGATCAACCGCGAGGTGGCCGGTGTGACCTCACTCGGCTTGAGGACAGCGGTGTTGCCCGCGGCCAGAGCGCCCACGAGGGGGACGAGCAGCAGCTGCACGGGGTAGTTCCACGGCGCGATGATCAGGACGGTGCCGAGCGGCTCGTACTGCGTGCCGGCCGTGGAGCCCTCGGGCAGTCCCGCGAGGGCGCCGGGCGCGAGCGGCTGCGGGCTCAGCCACTCCTCCAGATGGGCCAGCGTGTGGTCGATCTCCCGTACGGGGAAGTCGACTTCGGCGGTGTAGGCCTCGGTGCGGGGCTTGTGCAGATCGGCGTGGAGGGCGTCCGCGATGTCCTCGCGGTGCTCCGTGAACAGGGAGCGCAGCTGGGTGAGCTGCTCCTCGCGCCAGGCAAGGGGCCGGGTGCGGCCGGTGGCGAAGGTGGCACGGAGCCCTGCGACGAGATCTTCGGGGGCGAGGGCTTCGGGGGCGAGGGTTTCGGAGCTGGGCATGAGGGGTCTCCTGGGGATGTCTCAGGTGGGGCTGTACATGGGGGCGGGAGGGAGGGCAGGGCAGGGAAGGGAAGGGCGGGTCAGGCGGTCGGCGGCGGGGCGACCGGTGTTCCGAGCAGCCCGGTCAGGAGCGCGTCCGTGGCGGGGCCGAAGAGCTCGCGGCCGTCGGGCACGGACTCCAGGCCCATGACCAGGGCGATGCAGATGTCGGCGGCCTCGGCGGGCTCCACCGCGGCCGGGGTCCCCGCCTCGGCGAAGAGGTCGATGAGCAGGCGCCGCAGCGAGCCGGTGAAGCCGTCGCAGATGTCGCCGAAGAGGCGCGCCTTCGCGTCGAGCAGCTCGGCGGAGTGCGGCGAGTCCCCGGCCAGGCGCAGGACGAGGTCGAGCTTTGCGGCGAGGACCCCCCGGACACGCTCGGCGGCGGAGGTCTCCTCGGCCGCCGCCTGCCGGGCCCGCGCGAGCGCCTCGGAGTGCAGACGCTCGGCGAGCTTGCGGAAGGCGTCGTCCTTGTTGCGTACGTACTGGTAGACCGCTGACCGGGACACGCCCATCGTGGAGGCGATGTCGTCCATCGTGGTGCGCCGTACGCCGTACCGCGTGAGGGAGTCGTAGGTGGCGTCGAGGACCTCTTCGAGCCGGTCGTTGCCCATGAGGTCAGGCCAGCTTCTTGAGCAGCTCATCCGCCAGGGGAGCCGAGGACGCCGGGTTCTGGCCGGTGACGAGGTTGCGGTCGACGACCACCTTGGGGGCCCACGCCTCGCCTTCCCGGAAGTCGACGCCCGCCGCGACGAGCCGGTCCTGGAGGAGCCACTTGGCCTTGTCGGCGAAGCCGGACTGCGTCTCCTCGGCATTGGTGAAGCCGGTCAGCTCGTACCCCGCGAACGCGTTGGAGCCGTCCTCCTTGGTGGCCGCGAGCAGAGCGGCGGGCCCGTGGCAGACGACGCCGAGCGGCATGCCGATCTCCAGCGCGGAGCTGAGCAGCCTGCCCGACTCGGCGTTGACGGCGAGGTCCTCCATGGGGCCGTGGCCGCCGGGGTAGAAGACCGCGGCGTACTCGGCGAGGTCGACCTCCTCCAGCTTGACCGGCTGCAGGAACTCGGCGATCTCCGCGAGGGTGGTGGCGATCTTCTCTGCGCCCTCCTCGCCGCCGTTGAACTCGGGCGCGAGGCTCGCCTGGTCGACGGTCGGCACGACGCCGCCCGGTGTCGCGACGACGATCTCGTGCCCGGCGGCCTTGAAGCGTTCGTACGGCGCGACGGCCTCCTCGGCCCAGAAGCCGGTCGGGTGCTGGGTTCCGTCAGCCAGCGTCCAGTGGTCGGCGCCGGTCACGACGAACAGGATCTTGGACATGGTGTCCTCTCCGAGGCTGGAATCTCTGACGTTCTGTGCTCAGAGCGTCAGGTGGTGCTGTCCTCGAAGGTAGGTGGGGGCGCCCAACGAAATCCAATAGGCTGACCCATATGGGAGATAGGAATTCCAATGGATCGGCGGGAATAGCCACGACGGGCACGGGCACGGGTGCCGGGCCGCTGGACCTGAACCTGCTGCGCACGTTCCTCGCCGTGTACCGGTCGGGTTCCTTCACCGCCGCGGCCCGGGTGCTCGGCCTCTCGCAGCCCACCGTCACCACGCAGATCAGGGCCCTGGAGCGGCAGGTCGACCGGGAGCTCTTCGAGCGGCTGCCCCGCGGCGTGGCCCCCGCGCCGTACGCGGACGCGCTCGCCGCCCGGATCGTCGATCCCCTCGACGCCCTCGCCGCGGTCACCGGACACGGCGGCCCCCTCGACGGCGCCCCCGCCGAGCCCGTCCATCTGGCGGGCCCGGCGGAGATGCTCTGCCACTGCGCGCTGCCCGCCCTTGCACCGCTGGTCGAACAGGGGGTCAGACTGCGCGTGACGACGGGCCTGACCGACCGGCTCCTGGACGAGCTGCGGGCGGGACGGCACGACCTGGTGATCGCCACGGCCCGCCCCCGCGGACGCTCCCTGAGCTCGGTGCCGCTGGCGGACGAGGAGTTCGTCCTGGTCGCGGCCCCCGCGTGGGCCGAGCGCGTCGGCGGCAGCACGCGGGTCGCCGCGGACGGCCCCGGGGTGCTGCTCGGCGTCCCCCTGGTGAGCTACGCAGATGACCTGCCGATCGCCCGCCGCTACTGGCGGCACGTCTTCGGCAAGCGGCTGGCCTGCGAGGCCTCCGTCACGGTCCCCGACCTGCGCGGCGTGCTCTCGGCGGTCACCGCGGGCGCGGGCTTCGCCGTACTGCCCCGCTACCTCTGCCGTGACGCCCTGGCGGCCGGCGCGCTGACCCTCCTGCACGACCCGGAGGACGCCCCGATCAACACCGGCTTCCTGGTGCGCCGCCCCGGGTCCGCGGACAACCCGCACGTCGCCCTCGTGCACGACCACCTGATCCGGTCCGCCCGCGCCTGGTAGGCACGTGCCCGGCAGGCGCGCGCCGCCCCGCTTAGGCGCCCGCCGCCTCCTGGGTGATCCGGTCCCACTGGGCGCCCATGGCCGCCGCGAGCGCCTGCGCGCCCGACAGGGGGCGGACCATCACCATGAACTCGTCGATCAGGCCCTCCTCGTTCACGTGCAGGAAGTCGCAGCCGGTGATCTGCCGGTCGCCGACCCGTGCCTCGAAGACGAGCGCGGAGTCCCGGCCCCCGGCGTCGTTGATCTCGCGTACGTACCGGAAATCCTCGAAGACCCGTGTCACGCCGCGCAGGATCGCGGCGGTCGTCGCCTTGCCCGGGTAGGGGCGGAACACGACCGGACTGGAGAAGACCACGTCCTCGGCCAGGAGCGCCTCGATGGCCGCGTGATCGTTGGCCTCGACGGCCTTGCGGAAAGCCTGCATGCCCACACCTCGCAGGTAAGCGTTGATAGTCAACTTGTTGAGTAGGTGCAAGGGAGAGTAATCACATCGGTGTACGGTGTCCAGATGTCTCTGAAGTACGCGGTGCTCGCGGCGCTCCTGGAGGGCGAGTCGTCCGGCTACGACCTGGCCAAGATCTTCGACGTCTCCGTGTCGAACTTCTGGTCCGCGACTCCCCAGCAGCTCTACCGCGAGCTGGAGCGCCTCGCCGCCGACGGCCTGATCGACGCACGCGTGGTGCAGCAGGAACGCAGGCCGAACAAGCGGATGTTCACGCTCACCGACACCGGCCTGCGGGATCTGCACGCCTTCGCCGCCGAGCCGCCCCGGCCCATCGCCATCCGGGACGAGCTCATGGTCAAGGTGCAGGCCATGGACGGCGCCGACCCGGCAGCGACCCGCGCGCTGATCGAGGAGCGCATGGAGTGGTCACGGGGCAAGCTCGCCCGGTACGAACGTCTGCGCCTGCACCTCCTCGGCGGCCGCGAGGAGGAGACGTACCTACGGGAGGCCGAGCGCGTCGGCCCCTACCTCACGCTCATGGCCGGCAGATCCCTGGAAGAGTCGAACCTGCGCTGGGGCGAGCGGGTCCTTGAGATCCTCGACCGACGATTCGAGTACGCCGCCAAGGGCGGGACCTCAGGAGGCAGCCATGGATGAAGTGCTCGAGGTGAGGGCGGAAGGCCCACCGCGCGCGGTGCTCACCGACTTCGGCGGGGTGCTGACCACCAGCGTGCTCGACTCGTTCCGCGCCTGGTCCACGCACGTGAGCGACGATCCGCTCCTGATCGAGCGGCTCTTCCGCGAGGACACGGAGTCCTCGGCGCTCCTGGTGGAGCACGAGTGCGGGCGCATGAGCGAGGCCGAGTTCGAGCGGGGCATCGCGGGGCGGCTGCGCGAGAAGGGCGTGGACGTCGAACCCGCGGGCCTGGTCACCGCGATCGGGGCGGGGATGCGGCCGGACGAGACGATGCTCGCGGCGCTGAGCGGGCTGCGCGCCCAGGGCGTGCCGGTGGCGATCGTGTCGAACGCCCTCGGCGACGACTGCTATCAGGGCTACGACCTGGACGCGCTCGCGGACGTCGTGGTGATCTCCAGCCGGATCGGCTCCCGCAAGCCGGGCCGCCGTATCTACCGCACGGCCTGCGATCTCCTCGGCGTGGACCCGTCCGCCTGCGTCATGATCGACGACCTGGAACACAACCTGACCGGCGCGGCCCGCCTGGGCATCAGGGGCCTGCACCACATACACAGCGACGAAACGGCCCACGCCTTGCGGGAGTTGTTCCCCGCAGACCCGGCGTGAGCCGCCCCTCCCCGCGTCGCGTTCCCTAGCCCGCCGCGTACACGTCCTCCACGTAACGCCCCTGCGCGGTCAGTTCGTCCAGCCAGCGGGCGGAGTCCTCGGGCGTGGCCCCTGCTGTGCGCTCCCGGTGGAGCGCGCGCAGGGCGTCCCGTACGCCCGGAGCCATGCGGGAGCCGTCGCCGCACACGTACACCCGGGCTCCGGCGGTCAGCAGGGCCCACACCTCCTCGCCCTCCGCCGCGATGCGGTGCTGGACGAAGGCCGCCCCGTCCACGGGGGCGGCACTGAAGGCGGGGCGCAGCGAGACCGCCCCGGCGGCCTCAGCGGCGCGCAGTTCCGCCGCGTGCAGGAAGTCGGCGTCCGGGTGGTCGCAGCCGAAGTAGCAGAGCGCGGGCGGCAGTTGGGTGCCGGACGCGATCAGGGCCGTACGGTCCGCGATGGTCCCGCGGAACGGAGCGAGGCCGGTGCCCGCGGCGACCATGATGACGGGCGCGCTGTCCGCGTGGTCGATGCGGAAGGCCTCGCGGCAGGGCTGGACCCTGGCCAGGACGGTGTCGCCCGGCCGTACGCCGTTGAGGTGACCGGAGCCCGTCCCGCGGTAAAGCCGTCCGCTGCCCGAGCGGGCCGGTGCCTCCAGGAGGGAGACCATCAGGTCGGCGTGGCCGGGCTGGGTGCCCGGTGACGAGGACACCGAGTAGTGGCGGGGCCGCAGCGGCGTGAGCACGTCGAGCAGCCGCGGCCACTCCAGGGCCCCGCGCAGCGCGGGGCAGGCCTCGACCAGTTCGAGCAGCGTGCGTCCGTCATCCGCGCGGGCCCCGGCGTCGGCGGCGAGGGCCGCGAGCTCGGCCCGCTCCGGCGGGCAGGGATTGGCGGCGGCGAGCACGGCGAGCTGCTCCGCGGTGGGACGCCCCTGCAACTCGACGTGCTGGGCCAGCAGTTGACGTGCCGTCAAGGGACGGTCGACGGCGAGGCCGTCGCGGCGCGGACGGCTCGCGCGGATGTCGAGGACGGCGTCCAGGTCCACCCCGAGGGCGGCGGCGGCCCGCTCGACGAGCGCGGGGTCGTTGACGGGCAGCACGGTGAGGTGATCGCCGGTGCGATAGGTCATGTCCTCGGGCAGCGCGAGGCGTACGAAACGCTTCGTGCGGGGGTACCCGGGCGCGGTGAGGTCCTGGGCCTCGGTGACCGTCATCGGGACGAGACCGTGCCGCGCGGCGAGCGCGTCCAGCGGGCCGCCGGTCAGCTCGCGGACCTCGTACGCGTCCGAGGAGGCCGTGGCATCCGGAGCCTCACGCGCGTCGGGATCGCCGTACTCCTCCAGGAGAGCCCTGCGCAGCCGCGCGGTGAACTCGCGTACGGTGCCGCCGAGATCACCCGAGGCGTCGGCCGCCGTACGCTCCAGGAGCCGGGTGCCGCCCAGCTCCGCGAGCCGCTCGTCGATGCGCGTCGGGACGTGCTGGTACGTGGCGGCCCAGTTGCGGTCGCCCACGCCGAGGACCGCATAGGTGACGCTCTCGGCGGCGGCCTGCGGGGCGCCGTCCAGCCAGGAGGCGAACGCCGTGGCGTCGTCGGTGGGCCGGCCGTTGTAGGAGGCGGCGGTGATGATGACGGGGCGGTCGGAGGGAAGGGCACCGGCGTACTCGTCCAGCGGCGCGACCTCCGTCGAGCAGCCCACCGAGGCGGCTTCGTCGGCCAGTTGGGCCGCGAAGTCCCGGCAGGTCCCGTAATTGCTGCCGTGCAGGAACAGCGCGCGGGTGCCGGGCACGACGCGCGCGGGCAGGGCGGCGGCGTCCGGATCCGCCGCGGCGGGGGCGGCCGTCACGCCCGGCAGCTCGCCGTGCACGCGGTCGGCGGAGGTGCGCGGCGTCAGCGTGAGCGTGAAGCCGTCGGGCTTGAGGGTGAGCGTCTCCTTCACGGTGAGCCGGTAGTCGGCGTGATCGTGCAGCCGGTAGCGATGCACCAGCATCCCGAGCAGCATCGTCGCCTCGTGCAGCGCGAACTGCCGCCCGATGCACGCCCGTTCACCAGTCCCGAACGGCTTGAACGCGTGCGGGGAGCGCGCGGCCTCCGCCTCGGCGGTGAAGCGCGCCGGGTCGAAGAGCTCCGGGTTGTCGCCCCACACGGGCTGCCGGTGCAGCATCGGCGTCAGGACGGTGACGCCCTGCCCCTCGCGCAGCGGGATGCGGCCGCCGAGGAGGGTGTCCTCGCGGGCGTGGCGGCCGAACGCGGCGGCCGTCGGCCACAGCCGCAACGCCTCGTTGAGGACCTGCCGGGTGTACGTGAGCCGCCCGACGTCGTCGAAGGTCGGCTCCGGATCGGCGGCGTCACCCCACAGGGCGTCGACCTCGCGCCGCACGAGGTCGAGGACGGCGGGGTGCTTGGCCAGGTAGTACAGCGCGAACGACATCGCGCCGGACGTCGTCTCGTGCCCCGCGATCAGGAAGGTGATGACCTGATTGCGGATGTTGGCGGTGTCCAGCTTCGTGCCGTCACCGGGGTGCGTGGCGCTGAGCATGAGCCCGAGCAGGTCCTCGGCGGGCCCCGCGCCGGGCGTGCCGCCCTGCCGCGCGGAGATGACCTCGTCCACCACCTGCGCCAGATAACCGGCGTCCGCCCGGAAGGCCGCGTCCGCCGCCGTGTGGTCGCTGCCCGGCGTACGGCTCAGCCGCGTCATGCTCCACTCCAGACAGCGCACCATGGCGTCGACGAAGGGATGCGGCTCGGCCCGCTCGAACGAACCGAAGTCGTAGCCGAAACCGGCGAGCCCGATCGTGTCCAGGGTCATGCGGGTCATGTCGCCCGGCACGTCCACGGGACGCCCGTCGCGCGCGCCCCGGTCCCAGGACTCGACGAGCCGCCGGGCGACGCGCAGCATCATCGGGTGGTACGTCCGCATCGACCCCATGGCGAACGCGGGCATCAGGATGTCGTGCGCGCGGGCCCAGTTGGGCTCGTCGTTGTACGCGGTGAACAGACCGTCGGCGGTGAACTCGCGCACGTTCTCCAGGGCGGGCCCGACATGCTTGGCGAACCGGGTCTCGTCGGCGAGCTCGGTCACGAGATCGAGATCGCTCACGAACAGCGCGTCGCGGCCGTGCAGCCGCCGTCGCACCACGGGCCCGTGCCGGCGGACCAGCTCCATGACCTGCTGCAGTGGGGTGGTCCCTGGCCCGGTGGCCGAGATGTCGATCAGCGGCACGCCGTCGAGGCCGGAGCCGGCGTCCTGGGGGAGCGGTGCGGTGGTGGTGGGGGGCATGGCGTGACAACTGCCTTTCGCCGTACGGAAGTCACTCCTCACCAGCTTGATCGCCGGTCCCCGCAGGTCCGCGCCGTGCCACTACATGATTGTGTAGTGGGGAACGACGTCCTGCTCTTGACTGCCCCGAACCCGACTGCCCTGCCGGAAGGAGTCGCCCGTGGACTCCACGGACTCCGTGCTGTGGCGCAACCGCGCCATGACCCTCTTCGACCGCATCCCGATGCCGATCGCGGTGTGCGACGCGAACGGGGCGATCATCCTCGCCAATCCGGCGATGACGGCGGAATGGGGCGCGACCTCCGGCTCCCTGCGCGGCCGCAACGTACTGGAGCTGTTCCGCCCCGAGGAGAAGACGCAGGTCCTGCGGATCGCCGAGGCCGTGCGGCTCGGGCGCCGCTCGCGCTACCCCGTCGCGGTGCGCTGGGACGCGGCCGACGGGACGCGCCGCCACGGCGAGCTGACGGCGGAGCCGGTGAGCGACACGGCCGACGCGGTCCCCGGGCTCCTGGTGCTGCTGCGCGTCCTCGGCGAGGAACACGCCCCCGCTCCGGAGCCGCCCACCCAGACCGCCACCGCGGCCGAGGCCCGCATTCTGGCCCTGCTCGCCGGCGGCGCCACCACGGCTCAGGCGGCCCGCGGAACCGGCCTCACCACGGACGGCGTCACCTACCATCTGCGCCGTCTGACCAAGCGCTGGGGCGCGGCGAACCGTACGGAACTGGTGGCGCGGGCGTACGCGCTGGGGGTGCTCGCCCCGGGGGTGTGGCCGCCGGTCGCGTGACCGGGCCTGCCGGGGGAGTGGCCCCTCCTGGGAGGGGCGGGGCTCAGCTCGGGCTCTCGCCCGACTCCGTCGAGGCGCGGCGGTACTCGGCGTTGATGCGCTGTGCCTCCTCGAGCTGGTCCTCGAGGATGACGATGCGGCAGGCCGCCTCGACCGGGGTCCCCTGGTCCACCAGTTCGCGGGCGCGGGCCGCGATCCGCAGTTGGTAGCGGGAGTACCGCCGGTGCCCGCCTTCCGAGCGGAGCGGAGTGATCAGGCGGGCCTCACCGATGGCCCGCAGGAAGCCGGGTGTGGTGCCGAGCATCTCGGCGGCCCGCCCCATGGTGTAGGCGGGGTAGTCGTCGTCATCCAGACGACCACTGAGCGGGGTATCTGCTGTCATGTCACCTCGTTATGCCAACGCGTCGAGGGGCCCTGGTGCCGTACGGCACCAGGGCCCCGAAGGAAATTCAACACCATCCGTCGGCCCTATTGCTGCGCCGACCTCCTGTTTCCGCTGTCCGGCCCTGCGAGAGGGCGGAAATGCGGGGATCGCAGATGCGTGACCGAGGACCACCTTCCGTTCCGGGGTCTTGCGGTTACCCGGGCCGAATCGATCTCGGGCCGGGCCATCCTGATGGCGTCTGCTCCTTCCGTTCTCCCTCTGGGGTTCCAGCTACGAGAGAAACCTTAATCATGCGACCGGGCAATGTCTACCATGGCGAGCATAGATTTTGTGATCTGCTCCACCGGTACATGCGCGTGGGCAACACGTGGGCAGAACGAAGAGGGCCCCGCCGGTGTACCGGCGGGGCCCTCTTCGTAGTTCTGATGTTCGTGTCGTGCGTCTTCCGCTACGCGGGAGTGGGAGTGCCGAGCAGTGCCGACGCCGTCTGGAGCGGGGTGAGGTCGCTCGGGGCGGCGTCCTCGGAAGGGGTGCGGCAGGTGAAGCCGAGCATCCGCATGGCGCGGGTGACCTCGGCGGCGCTGAAGTCACGCCGGTCCTGCCGGGTGATCACGGCGCCCACCTGCTTGATGGGGTAGTGGCGGCGGCCGACGATGACGGAGTCACCCGTGACGGGCTCGGGCTTGACCCCCTTCATCGCGTCGAGCACCCCAGCCTTGGTGAGGTCGAACGGGAAACGGGCGATGACGCAGCGCATGGTGCCTCACAGGTACGGAGAGGGGCGGTGACAGGGGTGGGACGCTCAACGCGTGAGGGCGAGAACGTCCCGTAGGCGGACCTGGTCCGTGTAGGCGGGGCCTTCGCGGACCTCGATGAGCCGGGCACGCGTGATCAGGCGCGTGCGCTGGTCGTCCTCGTCGCACAGGAACAGATGGCCGGCGCCCGCGCCTGCCATCACCGACAGGGCGAGCTCGACGGTCATGTCGTCACGGACCTGCGGTCCGCATGACGGTGCCTGAACCGGTGTCAAAGGTGCCTCCTGCAAAGGTGGGTGAGCCTGGTGGACGCGCGAGCTCTAGGCCGCCGAGCTGGTCGGCCCCCCTGCGGGACGGCGCGGGGCACGGTCGGTGCGGCGGTCCTGGGCGCTGCGGCTGCGACGGCCACGGGAAGAGGCCGAACTGCCGCGCCGGGGGCGCTCGGTGGCCGGCCGCGCGATGGTGACCGGGACGCCCGAAGGAGCCTGCGCGCCGGTGATGCGGCTCAACTCCTCCTCGCCGGAGCGCACTTGGGTGGTCTGCGGGGTGATGCCCGCGGCGGCCATCAGACGGCTCATGTCGCGACGCTGACCCGGTGTCACGAGGGTGACCACGCTGCCGGACTCACCGGCACGGGCCGTACGGCCGCCGCGGTGGAGGTAGTCCTTGTGGTCGGTGGGCGGGTCGACGTTCACGACCAGGTCGAGGTTGTCGACGTGGATGCCGCGCGCGGCGACGTTGGTCGCCACGAGCACCGTCACATGACCGGTCTTGAACTGGGTCAGGGTCCGCGTGCGCTGCGGCTGGGACTTCCCGCCGTGCAGGGCCGCGGCGCGCACGCCGCTGTTCAGCAGGTGCTCGGTCAGCCGGTCGACGCCGTGCTTGGTGTCCAGGAACATGATCACCCGGCCGTCGCGGGCCGCGATCTCCGTGGTGGCCTGGTTCTTGTCCGCGCCGTGCACGTGCAGCACGTGGTGCTCCATCGTGGTGACCGCGCCCTGCGAGGGGTCGACGGAGTGGACGACCGGGTCGTTGAGGTAGCGGCGCACCAGCAGGTCGACGTTGCGGTCGAGCGTGGCCGAGAACAGCATCCGCTGGCCCTCGGGGCGCACCTGGTCCAGCAGCGCGGTGACCTGGGGCATGAAGCCCATGTCGGCCATCTGGTCGGCCTCGTCGAGGACGGTGATGCCGACCTGGTTCAGCCGGCAGTCGCCGCGGTCGATGAGGTCCTTCAGACGGCCGGGCGTGGCGACGACGACCTCGGCGCCGGAGCGGAGCGCACCGGCCTGCCTGCCGATCGACATGCCGCCGACCACCGTGGCGAGCTTCAGCCGCAGGGCGCGGGCGTACGGCGTGAGCGCGTCGGTGACCTGCTGGGCCAGCTCGCGGGTGGGAACGAGGACCAGGGCGAGCGGCTGACGCGGCTCGGCGCGCTGGCCTTCCGTACGGGCGAGCAGCGCGAGGCCGAAGGCGAGCGTCTTGCCCGAACCGGTGCGGCCACGGCCCAGTACGTCACGGCCCGCGAGGGAGTTGGGCAGCGTCGCCCCCTGGATCGGGAACGGCACGCTCATGCCCTCGCGGCCGAGCGCGGCGAGCAGCGGCGCCGGCATCGCGAGATCCGCGAACGCCTCGACGGCCGGGAGAGCGGGGGTGACGGTGACCGGCAGGGCGAACTCGCCCTGGGGCGCCGACGGACGGCGGCCGTAGCCACCGGAACGGCGCGGTGCGCCGGAACCGGAGCGCGATCCGTAGCCGGAGCCAGAGCCAGAGCCAGAGCCCGAGCGGGCGCGGTAAGGGCGGTCGTTTGAGCGTGTGCGGTTCATGCGGAACCTTCCTCGATGCGGCACGTACCAAGGAATTTCCGCAGCAGGAATGCAGCGCGGAGAATCGCGAGAACGGGCCGGATGAAATGCGTGGGGCGAATCCGGCCGGCTGCAATGCTCTGCGGGCGGATGCGCGGGAACGTCTGGCGTTCCTGGCAGGGCACGGCAGGCGCGAGATCAGGAAAAGATATGCGCGCAGGAATTAGTGACCCTGGATGCTGCTGAAAATGCACGAGCTGGGGCCCGCACCCCAAGGTGCGGGCCCCAGCTGCGAAGTACGCGTGAGCGTCAGGCGGGAACGATGTTCTCGGCCGTCGGGCCCTTCTGGCCCTGGGCGATGTCGAAGCTCACCTTCTGGCCTTCCTGGAGCTCACGGAATCCCTGGGCGGCGATGTTCGAGTAGTGGGCGAAGACGTCGGGGCCGCCGCCGTCCTGCTCGATGAAGCCGAAGCCCTTTTCCGAGTTGAACCACTTCACGGTGCCGTTAGCCATAATTTTCTCCTTCGGGGCAGTGCCCGGAGCCGCACTGTGCTGACTCCGTGTCGCCGCGATGATTGCCCCGCCGGAAATGACCGGAAATACAAAAGTGCTCCCACCGGCCGAAAAGGCGGTGAGGGCACTTGAAGTTTTTGGGAACCACAACTGCAACTGAGATCGACAGTAGCACGGTGCGACCGGCGACGCGTGGTAAAAAAATGCGTTCCGGGCGTCGCGCAAGAAAGCCTCAGGGCGCCTGCCGCTGATTTCTCTCACGGCCGGCACACATATTGCTCCGCTCGAAACGCAGCGTTTCTGCGGCACGGAGTCGGCGGCGGGACGACAGGGCGCCGGGCCGGTAGATCAGCCCTTCCTCTGCGGGGCGATCTGGCCGTGGATCTGGAACCTGCCGACCGCGTCACCACCGGCCGACCGCAGGCTGACGGCCACGGGCCCGGCGAACGTGTAGCCCTGCTCGGCGGCGTGGCGGTGCACCTGGGCGGCGAGGTAGCGGTTCAGCTCCGTGCCGCTGGTGGTCAGCTGCCGGTGGCTCTCCGGCGGCAGGTCGATGACGAACGAATTGGGCACGAGAACGCGCTCGCGCCCGAGGATCAGCGCGCTGTCATCGCACTGCCGGCGCAGTATGGCGACCACTTCCCCGCGCTTCTGTTTCGGTGGCAGCAGCAGGGTCCACAGAGTGGCTGTCCAGCGCTCCATGGCGTGTTCGATCAGACTGATGACTCGCATGGCGCTTCTGCTGCCCGACGGCCCGGGGCGCACTCTCACCCAATGGGGTGGCCGGCCCGGCGCGGGGTGGATCAGCTCGCGGGCAGGGGCGGGATGCCGGCGCCGAGGACCAGTGCGTACGGGCCCAGGCCCACGAGACGGCTGCCCGGTATCTGTTCGCGCCCGACGTAGAGATCTCCGATGTCGCCGGTGTCCGGGTCGAACGTGACTTCGGTGAGCGTGCCGATGTCCTCGCCGTACTCGGTGAGGACCCGCTTGCCCAGCAGCCTCTTGTGCGCGCGGGAGTGCGAACCGTCGTGTGCCGTCCCGGCCGCGGCAGCGGTGGTGTCGATGATCACGGCGTCCGGTCCCATCCCGCGCACCTGCGCCCAGGGAACGCTGTCACCGCCGCTCCTGGCGCCCCGCAGATACAGCTCCGTGATCCGGCGGGTCCGCGGATCGATGCCGAGACCGTCCACCTCACCGGCCGGCCGTGCGTCATCGGCGCCGATCACCGGATGCCCGAGGACCTGGCTGAGCAGCATCATCGCTCGTGCTCCTTCCGGAGTCCCGTCTCACCCGCGGCCCGGCTCCGGTGCCACGCCGCGGTCAGCGCGTCGAGGTCGTCCACCGCCTGCCCGGCGAGCTCGGCCGGGATCACCAACGTGTCCCCGGTCATGGCCAGTTGCCCGTGCACGGGCAGGAACGCCTTGCGCTCGTGGCGGCCCATCGCCTCGGTGGTCGCGATCTCGAAGCCGGCCACCCTTCCGCTGACGCCGCTCTCCACCACGGCGTCCAGCACGGTGCCCAACTCCAGCCCCCCGTCGCTCAGTACGCGGGCGCCACGCACCTGACCGGTGCCGGCCTCGCTCCTGTCCACCACCGCGTCCCTGGCCTGCAGGACATCGGCGGAAGGGATCATCACGGCCTCGGGTCCGAGGGCGTGGACGCCGGACCAGGGCAGGCTCTGCTTGAGCGGTCCTGACAGCAGCCCGCGGCCCGCCAGCGTGAAACCGGTGATCTGTCCGCCCGAGGCGTCGAGCACGGTGTCCTTGACCTGGGCCACCGCCTCCCCGCCCAGGGTGACCACGGGCCGCTTGGTGAGCTCGGCGACGAGCATCAACGTGATCATCGAATCCCCCCGCGTCCCGCCCTGCGTCCCCGCCGGACGACGATCGCGCCGCCACCACGGCGTTTCGCCTGTACCCCGAGGACCGCACCGCCCAGCAGGAGCAGTGCGACGAGTACCACGGCCAGCCACATCCACCAGATCACAGCCGTCCACCTCCCGTGTCATCCCACGGTCGAGTCGAGTTCCCCGAAAGGCGCTTCCTATACGGAGCCACGGAGAGTCAAGTCACGGGAATGTAACGGGAGATGGTGGGTAGGAGCCCGTGCACGACGCGCTCTCGCCCGGAGGGCGCCCTCTGGACCGGGAGTGACGAAGGTGGCCCCGACGACCAGCAGCACAGCCTCCACGATGTCGTACGCCGAACGACATACCGCCGGCCCCGACTTCGACGCCGTCGAGCCGACGGGCATCGAACACCCTCCGCCGTGCACGGGGTCGCACACCGGCAGTCGGCGCACGGCCGACATCCGGGCCCTTTCCAAGGCGCTCTTCGCCCGTCTGGACGAGGCGGAGGAAGGGACGCCCGAGCACGCGTACGTACGCAACTCCCTGGTGGAGCTGAACCTCAACCTCGTGCAGTACGCGGCGCACCGGATGCGCCCGCGCGATGAGTCGTACGAGGACGTCGTGCAGGTCGGCACGATCGGTCTGATCAAGGCGATCAACCGCTTCGACCTCCAGCGAGGCGTGGAGTTCACCACCTTCGCGCTGCCGACGATCATGGGTGAGATCAAGCGGTTCTTCCGCGACACGACCTGGGCCGTCCGCGTCCCGAGGCGGCTGCAGGAACTCCGCATCGACCTGGTGAAGGCCACCACCGTCCTCGAGCAGGCCAACGGCCACACCCCGACCACGGCCGAACTGGCCGAGCACCTGGACCTGGACGAGGCCGAGATCAGCGAGGGCCTCACCGCGGCCAACGGCTACACCACGGCCTCCCTGGACTTCCCGGCCGACGGCGTCGACTCGGACGACACGCTGGCCGACCACGTCGGCTACAGCGACCCGGCGCTGGACAAGGTCGAGGACCTGCACTCCCTGAAGCCGCTCATCGCCGCGCTGCCGGCCCGCGAACGCAAGATCCTCGCGATGCGCTTCGCCGCCGACATGACGCAGAGTGAGATCGGTGCGGAGCTGGGCATCTCCCAGATGCACGTCTCGCGCATCCTCAGCCGGACCCTCGGACGGCTGCGGGCCAAGCTCACCGACAAGAGGTAAACAGCGCAGGTCAGGAGGCTGGGGCAGCGGGCGACTCGCCGCTCGGAGCTGTTTCGGGAGAGGCCACTGGGTTGATCTCGGTACGATGGCTCATGGGGGTGTGATGTCCACTGAGACCCATCGCCTGACCATCACCGAGCTCGCGAGTTGCTCCGACTCCGCGGTGCTGCGGGTCAGCGGCGAGCTCGACCAGTCCTGCGAGGAGTACTTTCTGCGTACCCTCGGCGCTTCCGTCGAGGCCGGGCACCGGCACCTGGTCCTGGACGTGACGGCGCTGATGTTCTGCGACTCGCGCGGGCTCAACTGCCTGCTCGCCGTGCGCTGGCTGCTCGCCCGCCGCGAGGGCAGGCTGCTGCTCGCCGGTGCGGGACGACGGCTGTCGGAGATGCTGACGCTGACCGGCAGCACGGAACTGCTGCCGGCCCACCGCACGGTCGGCCACGCCCTGCAGACCCTCCCGGCCGACCAGCGCCCCCAGTGGCCGCCGGCGGAGCCCTGAACGACGGCTCAGCGACGCCCGCCGAACTTGCCGAGCATCCGCTTGGCCTGGGCCCGCTTCCTGGGATCGGCCGAGGCCCGACGGGCCTGCTGGATCGTGCGCTGTCCCTGCGGGCTGCGGACGAACTGCTTGATGCGGTTGATGACTCCAGGCATGACGACTCCTAGAAACTCGAGATTCATCGGCGTACGACCGGGCCCTCGGCGAGTACCCCGGCCCGCATCAGATACGCCATGAGCCGCCACGCCCGCCCGGAATGATCCGTTGGCCCTCCCGTGGTACGGCGTGTGGGCGGGGGAGTGAGCCATTGGCTCAGTGGAACACGTGCCGGTTGAGCCAGTCGGGCTCCGGATGGTGAAATGTTGCTGTCGATGGCGCTGCGGATCCCCGCGGCGCCTTTTTCATGCGGGCAGGTCGAGTCGTACGCGGAAGGGGCGGGGCAGCCGTGCTGAAGAGGGTGTTCGTGGCGCCGGATCCGGGGCGGGCGCGGTTGCGTTTCGCGGTGCGGGCCGTCATCGGCATCGCGCTGGCGGTGGCCGTGTGCGGTCTGGCCGGGCACTCGCTGGCCGCGGCGATCACCGGTGGGCTCGCGGCGCTGCTCGCCCTGTTCACCGTGAGCGACCCGACGGTGAAGAGGCAGGCCGTCACCACTCTTCTGCTGCCGGTGGTCGGATTCCCCGTCCTTGCGCTCGCGGCCGGGCTGCACGACGTGCCCGTGGCGCGGGACGTCGCCTTCCTGGCCGTGATGGGCGCCGGCGTGTACGCGCGGCGGTGGGGGCCGCGCGGACACTCCCTCGGGGTGTTCGCGTTCATGATGTTCTTCGCGACGCAGTTCCTGCACACGGGGCCGGGGCAGCTGCCCGAGCTGTTCGCGGCCATCGTGCTGTCCCTGTGCGCCTCATCGGCCGTGCGCTTCGGGGCCTGGTGCTACGAGCGCCGCCTGCCGCCCCCGGTCGTGCCCGCGCCGCCCGGCGGCACGGGACTGGCCAGGACGACCACCCGGCAGGCGATCCAGGCGACCCTCGGCGGCGCTTTCGCGCTCGCGGCCGGTCAGGTCCTCTCCCACGAGCGGTGGTACTGGGCCGTGGGCGCCACCTGGTGGGTGTTCGTGAACACCGCGTCGAGCGGGGAGACGCTGGTGCGCGGCTTCAGGCGAGTCCTCGGCACGGTCATCGGCATCGGCGCCGGCTTCGTCCTCGCGGTACCGCTGCACGGCGCGCCGGTGCCCTCAGCGGTCATCGTCGCCGTCAGCGTCTTCGGGATCTTCTACACCGCGGCGGTCTCCTACACCTGGATGATGCTGGCGGTCACCGTGATGGCCGGGGTGCTCTACGGCC
Source organism: Streptomyces sp. NPDC050439 (assembly GCF_040655335.1). Classification (NCBI taxonomy): domain Bacteria; kingdom Bacillati; phylum Actinomycetota; class Actinomycetes; order Kitasatosporales; family Streptomycetaceae; genus Streptomyces; species Streptomyces sp. NPDC050439. Next base: position 1,417,679 of record NZ_JBFAJT010000001.1, on the reverse strand, counting down.
TCCTCGGAGTGCTGAACCCGGGACTGCTCGCCCTGCGGGTCGCGGAGACCGGCGTGGGGGCGCTCGGCGCCGTCCTCGCCGTGCTCCTGGTCCTGCCCGTCACCACGCACGCCACGACCAACGCCTGGATCGAGCGAGCCCTGCGGTGCGTGCACGCCTGCACGGCGGAGGCCGCGGCCCGGCTCGCGGGCTCCGGGAGCGCCGATCCCGCGCCGCTCGTCGCCGAGCTCGAGCAGCTCCTGGGGAAGGTGCGGTTCTCGCTCGCTCCGCTGGTGCACCCGTTCAGTCCGCTGCGGGCCCGCAAGGAGCGCGCCCGGCAGGTGCTCGCGCTGCTCGACGCCTGCGCCGACGAGGTACGCGGTCTTGCCTCGATCGCCGCCGACCCCGAGGCCTCGCACGACGACCGTCTCGCCGCCGCCTGCTGGCGCGTGGAGGCCGCGGTGGAGGCGCTCACCGCGCCGGACGCCGGGCGTGGACCGGCCACCGACGCCGACGCCCTGCCGCATCCCGCCACCGTGGAGCCCGTCCTGGCCCATCTGCACGGCCTGGAGAAGGCGCTCGTCGAATTGGCCGTGCCGCTGCGCAGTTCGCCCCGTACGCCTCTGATAGGGGCCTGAACAGGCACATCTCCCTCCGTTTCGGAAGCCGGAGCGACTATGCCGATCGACCCTTTCGATCGCCGACTCCGGCCGACGAGACATGAGTCGGCTCATCGCGTGGTAGACGGACTTCCGCTCCTGAGGCACGCGACTGAGAGGGATGCTGACCATGCCGACCATGCCGGAGGAATCACCGTCGATCGTGCATGACGTGTCGGTCGCGGCAGCCGTCGGGCGACGCGCGCTGCCGAACCGGCTCTGCACCGCGTTCACGCAGTCGATGGGCGCGCAGCGTGCGGCCCTGTCCTGGCTGCCCCGCCTCGAACACTGGCAACTCCTGCACGCCACCGACGAACCGGCCCTGCAGGCCGAGGCCGCGCAGTTCACCCGCGCCGACGGCCCCTCGGTCAGCGCCGCACTGGGGATGCAGCCCGTGTTCGTGCCAGACCTGCGCGACTACCCGTGCCGCACCGGACCGCCCCTGGCCGAGGAACTGCCGGGCACCCGGCGGGTGCTCGCACTCCCGCTGCACGCCCGGCAGACACCGGTCGGCGTCCTGTGCCTGTACTACACCGAGCGCACCGATGTGACCTCCGCCCACATCACCCACGCGCAGCGCGCCGCCGCCCTCGCGCTGGAGGCGCTGCTGCGCTGGCGGCCCGTGCACGACGCGGGCACCGGCTGCCGGCGCCCGGTGTGGACGACCAGCACGCGCGCGGCGCGCTGGGAGCGCATCCACCGGGCGGCGGACTATGTGGCGGCCCGTCAGGAGTGCGCCGTGGCCGAGGGACTGGCGTGGCTGCAGAAGGTGAGCGCGCGTGACGGCCTCTCGTTGCTCGACGTGGCCGACACCGTCCTGCAGCCGTCCCGGGCCCCCGCGTGATCCGCGTGCGGAAAACCGAGCGGAAGCGGATCCACCGCACATGTGAGGGAAGACGCAGACAGAAGACCCCTGAAATGGAGGCTCGTGATGGCACGGACGGTTCCGCAGGGCAAGGCCACCGAGGAAGCAGGGGGCCGGAGCGCTCCTGGTACGGCACCCCCGCTCTCCGGGTGGGCGCGGGCGATGGCCATGCTGCTGGCCTTCGCGGGAACGGTGGTCTTCGCCGTGCTGCTTGCCCGCCTCACGCTGGAACCCTCGGTCGCCTCCGAGTCCTTGACGCACAGCAATCTGCGGCCCGGCGACTCGATCCGCGACTACCTCGGACAGCCCGCGTTCCGTGACACCGTCAAACAGCTCGGCGGCAACATCGTGCTCGGCCTGCCGTTCGGCATGCTGCTGCCGGTGCTCGTGCCGCGCGCCCGGGGACTCATACGCGTCATAGCCGTCACGGCACTGGTGATGTTCCTCGTCGAGCTCGCCCAGGGCTTCCTGGTCACCGGGCGAGCCTTCGACGTCGACGACGTGCTGCTCAACACCACGGGCGCCGTGCTCGGTTACCTGCTGATCGGCCGCAGGCTCGGCCGCGCCGTGCACCCTCGCCGCCGGCATTGGTGGCACCGCTTCACGAAGCGGTCCACCGACACCCGCTGACGACGCCGTGCGCCGGTCACACGGTCAGGCGGCCGATCTCCTGCGGGTCGAGGCCGGTGAGCCGGGCGATGCGGGGCGCGGGGATGCCCGCGGCCAGCGCCCGGTGCACCAGGGCCTCCCAGTCCTGGGTCGTCTCCCGGTACTCCAGGAGTTCGCCCTCCATGTCCGTGACGGACTGGGGCGCGCACTCCTGCTGGACCCGCAGCGCCTCCTCCTCGCTCAACGGCACGAGCAGGCGCTCGGCGTCCTCGGGGATCAGCGCCTCCGATTCGGCGGGCAGGATGCGGACCAGCTCGGACGACGCCGACGCGTCGTGAGCCTGGAGCCAGCCGTGTACGGCGGGGGTCTCCGAGCACTCGAGCGCGCCGACGGCGGCGAGCGCCGTCCCCAGCCGGGGGTGCCGGTCGGGCAGGAGGAAGAGGTATGCGTCGTCGGCCATCGTGGGGGAGTCGCCTTCTCGATCGGACGTCATCAGTGCACTGCGTCAAACATCAGCGGTGCACTGATGCTAGCGCCCGCCGGCGGCCCGATTCCCGCCTTCACACCGCCCTCTTGCGCTGAGGGCGTCACTGCGTGGTGAGCATGCCCTCGCGCAGGCGGGAGAGGGTGCGGGAGAGCAGGCGCGAGACGTGCATCTGGGAGACGCCGAGGCGTTCGCCGATCTGCGACTGGGTGAGCTCGTCCACGAACCGCATGCGCAGGATCTGCCGGTCGCGCTCGCTGAGCTGGGCGAGGAGCGGGGACAGGGCGTGGAAGTCCTCCACGAGCTCCATGGCGGGGTCCTCCGCGCCGATGAAGTCGGCGAGGGGCGCCTCGTTGTCGTCGCGGTCGCCGCCGTGCAGCGTCGCGTCCAGGGAGGTGGAGTTGTAGCCGTTGGCCGCGGTGCGGGCCTCGATGACCTCTTCCTCGGTGAGGTTCATCAGCTCGGCCAGCTCGCTGACCTTGGGGGCGCGGCCGAGGCGGGTGCTGAGCTCGTCGGTGGCCTTGGCGAGCTCGACGCGGGCCTCCTGGAGGCGGCGCGGGACGTGCACGGCCCAGGAGGTGTCGCGGAAGAACCGCTTGATCTCCCCGACGATGTACGGCACGGCGAACGTGGCGAACTGGACCTCGCGGGAGAGCTCGAAGCGGTCGATGGCCTTGATCAGGCCGATCGTGCCGACCTGGACGATGTCCTCCATGTCGTCGCCGCGGTGCCGAAACCTTCCTGCGGCGTACCGGACCAGCGACATGTTCATCTCGACGAGGGTGTTGCGCGCGTACTGGTACTCGTGCGTGCCCTCTTCCAGCGTGGCGAGCCGGGAGAAGAACAGCTTCGACAGGTCGCGCGCGTCCTTGGGGCCGATGCTCTGGGGAGAGACGATCTCCGGCAGTTCCGCGATGTCCGTGCCCGTGGATGTACCGGTGGCCGTTGTCATGATGTTCCCTCCCTGTCCGCCGGCCCTCCGTCGTCCCCCGACCGGCCGGTGAACCGCACGTACCCGCACGTCGGCGCTTTATGCACGTCACTTTGCAAGAAGATCCGTTGTCGGCCGGAGCGTTACAGGGCCCGTATTGCGGGCAAGTGTGCATCTCGGACAGCGGCCATCCCATATTCGGACCGAGGACAACCCGTACGAGGAGGGCACATGAGGACGCACGGGACGCGACTGGACACAGGTCCGTCGCACCTGGACACCGGACCGTCGGACGGAGCGGTATTCGACAAGCGGCCGGAATCTGTCGCCCATGCCCGGGACTTCACACGCGCGTTCGTGGACGGGCTCCGCCCGGCCATGCAACCCCAGGACGTGGTGAGCATCGAGCTCACAGTGTCCGAGCTCATCACCAACGCCATACGGCACGCGCGCGGGACATCGTGTTCCCTGCATCTGCAGGCGGAGCCGGACGGAGTGGCCGTGACGGTCGGCGACGCCGATCCCCGACCGCCGCAGGAGCGGGCGCCCGACCTGGCGGGCGGCACCGGCGGATTCGGCTGGCCCATGGTCCAGCACATGGCCAGGACGGTCACCGTCACGAGGGGACCGAACGGCAAGACCATCCGGGCCGTGCTGCCCCGCTAGCGACCGCCCGCGCCGCCGCGTGGCGCGTGCCGCCCGCCGAGGCGTACGGAATGAGAGCGCGCGGGCGGGGCAGGAGGGGGCAATGGACGACCTGTCTCAGCTACTCCAACAGACCATGCGCCGCCGTCATCTGACGCCGCAGGCGCTCGCGGACAAGACCGGGATCCGCACCCCGCGCATCCGGGCCTTCGCGGAGGACGGCGCCGAAGGGCCCGTCCGCCCGACCGACGAGGAACTGGCCGAGCTGGCCGGCGCCCTCGCACTGCCCGCCATCAGAGACGCCGCGCGGCACACGGCCGCGGCGACCTCTCCCTGACCGCGGCGACCGCGCCCGACCGCGGAAACTCCCGCTGAGCACGAACCCCACCCCGACCTGCCGTTCACGGACGCGGTCTGGACACTTCGCCCCCTCCTGAGGTATGTGCACCGGGCACATACAGGGTGGATCACCCCGTCGACCGGGTAGTCCCGCGGCTGACAGACGCGCGGGCCGTGCGGGAGCGGTTCGCGCCCCGCAGCCGCCCCTGGGGGTGCACCATGCCGAATGCCGGCATCCCCGCCGACCCCCACCGGCGTGCCACCGACCCGGGCGCAGGCCCTGACGAGGCCGCCCTGCGCCATGCCGCCGCCGAGTTCGTCCGGCTCCACCACGGCGAGGCCGGTCACGGTGACCCAGGGCCGCGGATCGCCCAGGTGCGCGCCGAGATCGCGGCGACGGGGACGTACCACCACACCTCAGACGAGCTCGTATTCGGTGCCCGGCTCGCCTGGCGCAACGCCGCCCGCTGCATCGGACGCCTCTACTGGCGCTCCCTGCGCGTCCTGGACCGCAGGGAGCTGACCCGCGCCGAGGACATCGCCGCCGCGTCCGCGGATCACCTGCGGGAGGCCGTCGGAGCCGGGCGCCGGATCAGGCCCCTCATCACCGTCTTCGCGCCCGACGCACCCGGCCGCCCAGGGCCCCGCATCTGGAACGAGCAGCTCATCAGGTACGCCGGATACCGGCGCCCCGACGGCGGCGTCGTCGGGGACCCGCGCAACGCCGGGCTCACCGCGTTCGCGCGCGGCCTCGGCTGGCCGGGCGGTCCCGGTACCCCCTTCGACGTACTGCCCCTGATCGTCCAGGGCGCCGACGGCGCACCCCGCTGGTTCCGGCTGCCGCCCGACGCCGTGCTCGAAGTGCCCATCGAGCACCCCGAGTACGCCTGGTGGGCGGGTCTGGGGCTGCGGTGGCACGCCGTGCCCGCGCTGGCCTGCATGTGCCTGGAGATCGGGGGAGTCTGCTATCCGGCGGCACCCTTCAACGGCTGGTACATGGGCACCGAGATCGGGGCCCGCAACCTCGCCGACAGCGACCGTTACGACCTGCTGCCGCGCGTCGCCGCAGGGCTGGGGCTCGACACATCGAGCGACCGCTCGCTCTGGAAGGACCGCGCCCTCGTCGAGCTCAACCGCGCGGTGCTCCACTCCTTCGACCGGGCGGGTGTGACCATCGCCGACCACCACACCGAGTCCCGGCGCTTCCTGACCCATCTGGGCCGCGAGGAGAGCAAGGGCCGCACCGTCGGCGCCGACTGGTCCTGGATCGTGCCGCCCCTGTCCGGCAGCGCGACCCCCGTCTTCCACCGCACCTACGACCTGGTCGAGCGGCACCCCGCCTACGTCCACCACCCGGCGGCGCTCGCGAGGACGCGCGGCGAAAGCCACGGCGCCTTGGTCTAGACCGCCTGCTAGCGTCTGCCGCACGAGCGCCCCCCGAACCCGGTGCTCGGTCCGCAGTCGAGAGGGGAACGCAGTGGTCGGCAGGCACGGCGACAGTCAACGGGCGTACATCGGGTCCTTCACCGCGGCGGGCGGGGCCGGGATCCTCACCGTGGCCGTCGACCCGGACAGCGGCGCGCTGACCGTTCTCGGCGCCACGGAGACCGTCGCCGACCCCTCCTACCTCGCGCTGTCGGCGGCGGGCGACACCCTCTACGCCGTCAGTGAGACCACAGACGGGGCCGTCGTCGCGTACCGCCTCGACGGCGACAAGCCCGAGCAGACCGGGCCGCCGGTCGCGGTCGGCGGGGACGCGCCCACCCATCTGGCCCTGCACGCCGGGCATGTCCTGACCGCCAACTACGGCTCGGGCAGCGTGAGCGCCGTGCCCGTGCGCCCCGACGGCAGCCTTGCGCCCGCCCTCTCCGGCGTCCTGGCGCACACCGGCTCGGGACCCCACCCGCAGCGTCAGCAGCGTCCGCACGCCCACCAGGTGCTGCCCGACCCGAGCGGCCGGTGGGTGGTGAGCGTCGACCTCGGCACGGATTCCGTACGCGTCTGCGAGCTCTCGGCGGCGGGTGAGCCGACCCTGCGCCGCGAGGTCGCGCTGCGGCCCGGCTCGGGACCGCGGCATCTCGTGTTCCACCCGCGCGGCGACCGCGCCTACGTCCTGAACGAGCTCGCCCCCACGCTCACCATCTGCGCCTGGGACACCGCCGAGGGGACGCTCAAGCCGCTCGGCGAGGCGGCCGTCCTGCCGGGCCCCACGGACGGTGACGGCGAGGCCTACCCCTCCGAGGTCGTCATCGCCCCCGACGGCCGCTTCCTGTGGACCGCGACCCGCGGGCAGGACGTCATCTCGGTGCTCGCGCTCGACGAGGCGGGGACACGGCCGCGGCTCGCCGCCACCGTGCCGTGCGGCGGCCACTGGCCGCGTGACCTCGCCATCGATCCGTCGGGGCGGTTCCTGTACGCGGCCAATGAGCGCTCCGGCGACGTGACCTGGTTCGCCGTGGACCCGCAAACGGGCATCCCGCGGCGCGCGGGCTCGATCGAGGCCCCGGCCGCCTCCTGCGTGATCTTCAACTGAGCCGCGACCCGCGTGTACGCCGATGGGCCCGCCCCCTGCATCAGGGGGCGGGCCCATCGGCGTGACGGCATCAGGTCTGCCGGCGCGGTGCGGTCAGTGGACCGGCGCGCCCGACGGCTGCTGCGGGGCGATGCCGAGCGCCGACGTGTACTTGGAGAGGGCGAGCTTGCCGATGGCCGGGTAGGCGCCGAGCGACTCGGCGACCGCGCAGCCGGCCTCCTTGGCGGCGGCGTCGAGCAGGCTGCCGTCGATCTCGGGACCGATCAGGTACGGGGCGAGCGCCAGCTGCGTGGAGCCGGAGCCGCGCAGCTCCTCGGCGGTGTTCGCGATGGCGCCCTCCTGGTCGAGCGCGGCGGCCATAACCGGCACCGCGAGACGGGCCGCGAGCAGCATGCCGGTGATCCCGGCGGCCTGCACGGCCTCCTCGCCGCCGACCGTGGCGAGGACGATGCCGTCCGCCGCGGTGGCCACCGTGAACAGGCGGGCGCGGTCGGCGCGGGCGAGCCCGGCTTCCGACAGACGCACGTGCAGTCCCTCGGCGAGCAGCGGGTGCGGGCCGAGGACGTCGGTCAGCTCGGCGGGGGCACGGCTGTCCATCACGGCCTGGCGCACGCGCCGCATCAGCGCGTTGTCGGGACCCGCGAGGAGGGGGACCACGACGGCGACAGGGCCGTCGGGCTCGGCGACGTCCGCCCCCGCGGCGCGCGCCTGCTCGAAGCGCGCGGTGCGCTCGGCGGCGGCGTGCGCGAGCACGGAGTGCAGCGAGGGGAACTCCGGGAACGAGGTGACGGTGGCGTCCTCGGTCCCGTCGAGGTACCCGATGCGGGCGTCGAGGCCGGGCAGCTCGGAGCGGGCGATGCTCACGACTTCCTCGGCGAGGCTGCGCGTGGCGCTGCTGGGTACGCCCGGTACGGCGAGAACGAGCGCGGGCGCGTTCTCGGGAGCCGCCACGGGCTCCGGGCGGCGGTGCCGCCCGGGCTGGCGGGGTCGCGGCATTCGTACGGGCAGGCCTGATGCGGGCCCAGTGGAGGAGCTCATGGCGCCGCATGCTACTGGTTTCGAGGGCTTCGCTGTTCGGGGAGGGTACAGGTGGGCGGTATAAGTCCGCTTTTGTCTTATGAGTTACGTAAAGCTCGACTGTCATATTCCGGAGTGGTCAATTCCGGAGTGCTCACCTGCCCTTTCGCACGTGCGTCACCCGGCTTCCGGCAGGTGCACGGTCAACATGCGCGGGTCGAGCGGCAGACGCAGCCGGTCCGCGGCGAGGTCGACGGCGATGCGCACCGCGCCGTCCAGCGGGTCGCCGCCGGCCGCGACGACGCGCACATGCCGCAGCAGGTCCCGCAACTCCGCGTGCACCGGGCCGAGCAACGCCCTGCCCATCTTGAACAGGCCCCCGGTCAACGCGACTTCGGGCACCTCGCCCTGCCTCACCGCGTCGGACGCCGGGCAGACCGCGGCCGCCGCCTCGGCGATGTGCCGGGCGGCCTCCCGTAGGATCGCGTCGGCCACCGGGTCGTCGGGGGCGCAGCGCGCCACCTCGGGCGCGAACGAGGCGAGCAGCGCGGGCCGGTCCGTACGGGGATAGAGCTGACCCGGCAGTTCCGGCGCCGGGCCGAAGAGCTCCTCGGCGCGGGCGAGCAACGCCTTCGAGCCGTTGCGCCTGCCGTCGAACGCCCGCATCGCCGCCTCGAGGCCCGCCCGGCCGATCCAGGCGCCACCGCCGCAGTCGCCGAGCAGATGACCCCAGCCGTCGGCACGGTGCCAGGCGGCCAGATCCGTGCCGATCGCGATCATGCCGGTGCCCGCGGCGACGACCGCGCCGGGACGGTCGCCGAGCGCGCCCACGTACGCGGTGACGCCGTCCGCGGCGAGGGCCACGCGCCGTACCCCCAGGGCTTGCTGCAGCGCCCCCGGCAGCTGTGCGCGCAGGTCGTCACCGAGGCTCGCCATGCCCGCCGCGCCGACGGCGACGGCGGTGATGTGCCCTCCGCCCGCCTGCGCCAGCAACTCCCGGGCCATGGGCACCAGTTGCTCGGTGAAGTGCTCGGCGTCGATGCCGCGCGCGCCCGTGCGCACCGGCTCCTTCGAGCTCACCGGGGCCGGGAGGGCCGCACCGTGCAGGCCGCCGAGGGCGACCCGCATTCCGGAGCCGCCGGAGTCCACCCCGAGGACACACGAGGTGTCCGTCACGGAAGGCGCCAGTCCACCGGCTGCCCGCCCTGCTGGACGAGGAGGTCGTTGGCGCGGCTGAAGGGGCGCGAGCCGAAGAAGCCGCGGTCCGCCGACATCGGCGAGGGGTGTGACGACTCGACCGACGGCAACGGGCCGAGCAGCGGCCGCAGATTGCGCGCGTCGCGCCCCCACAGGATGGAGACGAGGGGACGGCCGCGTGCGGCGAGCGCCTTGATGGCCTGCTCGGTGACCTCCTCCCAGCCCTTGCCCCGATGCGCGGCGGGGCGCCCCGGGGCCGTGGTGAGCGCCTTGTTGAGCAGCAGGACGCCCTGCTGCGTCCAGGGCGTCAGGTCGCCGTTCGACGGCTGCGGGAGGTTCAGGTCGGAGCCGAGCTCGCGGTAGATGTTGATGAGACTGCCGGGCAGCGGGCGCACCTCGGGCGCGACCGAGAACGACAGGCCCACCGCGTGCCCGGGGGTCGGATAGGGGTCCTGGCCGACGATCAGCACCCGCACCTCGTCGAAGGGCTGTTGGAACGCGCGCAGCACGTTCGGCCCGGACGGGAGGTAGGTGCGTCCCGCGGCGATCTCCGCGCGCAGGAAGTCTCCCATCTCGGTGATCTTCCCGGCGACGGGTTCGAGGGCCTTCGCCCAGCCCGCCTCGACGATTTCATGCAAGGGTCGTGGTGCCACGGCGTCACCCTACTGCCGTAACGGGGTCGTCGATCAACCGATGGCCGCCGCCCTCACGCACAGTACGTCGGGCAGGTGGGACGCCAACTCCCGCCAGCTGTCGCCGTCGTCCGCCGACGCGTACACCTCGCCGTTGCGATTGCCGAAGTAGATGCCCGCGGGATCCCGGCCGTCGCTGCACATCGCGTCGCGCAGCACCGTGCCGTAGTGGTCGCCCGCAGGGAGGCCCTCGCTGAGCGGCTCCCAGCTCTTGCCCGCGTCGGACGTGCGGTAGACGCGGCAGCGGTGGTCGGCGGGGACGCGGTCCATGTCGGCGTTGATGGGGAAGACATAGGCGGTGTCCGCCCGGTGCGGGTGGGCGACGGCGGCGAAACCGAAGTCGGACGGCAGGCCCTCGCCGATGTCCGTCCAGGTCCCGCCCGCGTCGTCGCTGCGGAACACGCCCCAGTGGTTCTGCAGATACAGGCGGTCCGGGTCGGCCGCGTCCCGCGCGACCTTGTGCACGCACTGGCCGAACTCCGGGTTCGGGTCCGGCAGGAAGACCGCGGAGACGCCGTTGTTCGACGGGGTCCAGCTCTTGCCGCCGTCCTGGGTGCGGAAGACTCCGGCGGTGGAGACGGCGACCGTCACCGCGTCCGGGTCACGGGGGTCGGTCAGGATGGTGTGCAGGCCCTCACCGCCGCCTCCCGGCACCCACTGGTCGCGCGTGGGGTGCTCCCAGAGGGGGCGTACGAGCTCGAAGGTCTCGCCGCGGTCGTGCGACTTGTACAGCGCGGCTGGTTCCGTTCCCGCGTACACGACGTCCGGTTCGGCGGCGGCCGGGTGCAGTTGCCAGACCCGCTCCAGTGAGGCCTCGGTGTCCTTGGGGAACTTGACGGCCGCCTTGGACGGCTCCGTCCAGGTCCTGCCGAGGTCGTCGGAGTGGAAGACGGACGGACCGAAATGGGAGCTGTCGCCGCCCACCAGGAGGCGCGGGGCGCTGCCGCGGGTGTCGATGGCCACCGAATAGATGGCCTGGGCGTTGAAGTACGGGCTGTCGTCGAACTGCCAGGCGTCCGAACCGGCGCGCTTGCGGCCGATGAAAAGGCCCTTGCGGGTGCCTACGGTCAGGATGATCTCGGCCATGGTGAGCCACCTCCGGGACGTCGTTGTCTCAGGTACGGCTCAGTCTGCACCCCGGCACTGACAGTTACCCCTGAGCGAGACGTCCTCGCAGGTCGGAGCGTGTGTGGCAGAGGTGCCGAACACCTCTGCGCACGCCTTTGGACCTCACTCGGGCCGGTCGGTCCCGGACAGTTCCGCGGCCACCCGGGCGATCGTTTCCGGCCCCACCCGGCAGCACCCTCCGATCAGGCGCGCCCCCGCGTCCCGCAGGCCCGTGACCCGGCCCGCGGTGAAGCGCGCGGGACCCCGCCATGCCCTGGCGGTCGCGTCCCACGTCTCGCCGCTGTTGGGGTACGCCACCACCGGCTTCCCGGTGATCCTCGCGGCGAGGCGCACCGCCGTGTCCGCGTCCCGCGGGTCGCAGCAGTTGACGCCCACCGCGAGGATCTCCTCGGCGTCGGCGGCCAGCGCGAAGGCCTCCGTCAGGGGCTGGCCGGCCCGCGTGTAGCCCCCGGCGACGGTGTACGACAGCCAGGCGGGCACCCCCAGGCCGCGCACCGCCCGCAGCAGGGCCCGCGCCTCGTCGGTGTCCGGCACCGTCTCCAGGGCGATGACATCCGGTTCCGCGTCGGCGAGGACCTCCAGGCGCGGGCGGTGGAAGCGTTCGAGCTCGGCCACCGTCAGGCCGTACCCGCCCCGGTACTCGGAGCCGTCCGCGAGCATCGCGCCGTACGGTCCCGCGGACGCGGCCACCCACACCTCGCGGCCCACGTCAGCGCCCGCGCCCCGGGCCAGCTCGACGCTCAATCGCAGCAGTTCGGCGGTGCTCACCGCGTCGATGCCGTGCTGCGCGAAGCCCTCGAACGTCGCCTGATAGCTCGCCGTGGTGGCGATGTCCGCGCCCGCCTCGTAGTACGCCCGGTGTGCCGCCGCGACGGCCTCCGGCCGGTCGGCGAGCAGCCTCGCCGACCACAGGGCGTCGCTCAGGTCGTGCCCCGCGGCCTCCAGCTGGTTGGAGAGGCCGCCGTCGAGCACGAGCGGGCGTCGGGTCAGGGCATCCGCGAGTTTCACGCTGTCGACGCTAGCCGAGGCGCGGACAGGGGGAAGTGACACGCGACCTGGTGTCCCGGGCCGTTCGGCGTGCTCGCCTGCGGCTCCGCGGTGGCGCAGACGTCCTGCGCCGCGGGACAGCGGGTACGGAACCGGCAGCCAGACGGCGGTTTCGCCGCCGACGGTGTCTCGCCCTCCAGGGGTGTGCGGTCGACACCGTGCGCCGCGTCCGGGTCCGGCAGGTTGACCGTGTCGAGCAGGCCCCGCGTGTAGGGGTGCAGGGGATGGGCGTACACCTGCTTGGCGGGTCCCGACTCGACCAACTTGCCCAGGTACATCACACCGACGGTGTCCGCGAGGTGGCGCACCACTGCCAGGTCGTGCGAGATGAACAGATACGTAAGGCCGCGCTCCCGCTGCAGCTCCCGCATCAGGTTCAGGATCTGCGCCTGCACGGAGACGTCGAGCGCGGACACCGGCTCGTCCGCGACCACCAGGTCCGGGGAGAGCGTCAACGCCCGCGCGAGCCCCAGGCGTTGGCGCTGGCCTCCGGAGAACTCGTGGGGGTAGCGGTGCACGGCGCCGCGCGGCAGGCCTACCGCGTCCAGGAGTCCGGCGATCAGTTCTTCCTGTTCGGCGCGGGTGCCGACGCCCTGGATGACGAGGGGCTCCCGGAGGATCTCGCCCACCCGCATCCGGGGGTCCATGGCGGCCGTGGAGTCCTGGAACATCAGCTGGACGCGCCGCCGGTGCGCCCGCCGCTCGGCCCGTGACATCCGCGCCGGGTCCTGGCCGTCGAAGCGCATGTGCCCGGCCGTCGGCTCCTCCAGGCCCGCGACGATCCGGCCGAGCGTGGTCTTGCCGCACCCGGACTCGCCGACCATGCCGAACGTCTCGCCCTTGCGGACCTCCAGGGACACCCCGCCGACCGCGCTCACCGTGCCTCGGGTGCGCGAGAAGGCGCCGCCCTTGAGCGGGAACTCCTTGACGAGAGAGTCGAGTTCGAGGAGTACGTCGCCGGGCGCGCGCGGCGCGGGCACGGTCGGTGGCACGACGACCTCGTCCACCGACGCGTTGTCCGGCACCGGATGGAAGCAGGCGAACCGGTGCTTACCGCTCTGCACTTCGTCGTCCGCGAGCTGCGGTTCCTTCGCGCGGCACTCGTCCGTGGCGAAGGTGCAGCGCGGAGCGAACCGGCACCCGGCCGGGCGCACCGCCAGGTTCGGCGGGAGGCCCGGGATCGTGTGGAGGGCGGTGCCGTTGTCCGCGGCCCGCTCGGGGAGCGAGGCGAAGAGCGCCTCCGTGTAGCGGTGCCGGGGTCTCGCGAACAGGGCGCGTACGTCGGCCTGTTCGGCGACCTTGCCCGCGTACATCACCGCGACCCGGTCGACCCGGTTGGCGATGACGCCCAGGTCGTGCGTGACCAGGATCATCGCCATGCCGAGGCGCTCGCGCAGGCCGTCGATCAGCTCCAGGATCTGGTGCTGCGTCGTCACGTCGAGGGCGGTCGTCGGCTCGTCCGCGATGAGCAGTTTCGGCTCACAGACCAGGGCCATGGCGATCGCCACGCGCTGGCGCATGCCCCCGGACAGCTGGTGCGGATACGCCTTCATCCGCTCGGCGGGCTGCGGCATGCCGACCAGGCGCAGCATCTCCTCGGCCCGCGCCCATGTCTCTTTCCTGCTCAGCTCGGGGCGGTGCAGGACGAGCGGCTCGGCCACCTGCGCGCCGATCGTCATCGTCGGGTTGAGCGAGGTGAGCGGGTCCTGGAAGACCATGCCGATGGTGTTGCCCCGTACGCCTTGGAGGACCGGCGCGGGGGCCGCGGCCAGGTCCTGGCCGTCGAACAGGACGCGTCCGCCGGTGATCTCGCCGCCGGGCGGGAGCAGGCCGAGGACGCCGAGCGCGGTCATCGTCTTGCCGCAGCCCGACTCGCCGACGATGCCCAGGGCTTCGCCCGGGGCGAGTTCGAGGGAGATGCCGTCGAGGGCGTGGACGGTGCGCTCGCGCGAGGTGATGTCGACGCGCAGGTCGTCGATCGTGAGCAGCGGGTCGTTTGTGAGCAGAGGCTCGGTCATGGTGTCGGTTCTCCCTTACTTCCGCAGCCGTACTTCGAACGCGTCCCGCAGCCCGTCACCGATGAAGTTGAACGCGGCGACGACCAGCACGATCGCGATGCCCGGCGGGAAGATCAGCCACCAGTAGCCGTTCTGCGTGTAGGTGATGCCGGCCGAGAGCATCGAGCCCCAGTCGGCCGACGGCGGCGGGATGCTCAGGCCGAGGAAGGCCAGGTAGCTGACGTAGAGGATGGCGTCGGCGATCTGGAACGTGCAGTTGACGATGACCGTGCCGATCGCGTTCGGCACGATGTGCTTGAACACCGCCCGCGCGCCACCGCCGCCCATCATCCGCATCGCCTGCACGTACTCGCGGTCGCGCAGCGAGAGCGCCTCCCCGCGCACCAGGCGGGCGGGGGAGAGCCAGGCGACCGAGGCGATGATGACGATGAGGACGCCCTTGCTCGGCGTGATGATCGCGGCGACCACGACGAGCAGGAACATCGCCGGGATCGCGAGTGCCGCGTCCGTGATCCGCATCATGGCCGCGTCCACCCAGCCGCCGAAGTACCCCGCGACGGCGCCGTACACGGTCCCGAAGAGCGTCGCCAACAGGCCCGCCGCCAGGCCGATTTCGAGCGACGTCTGCCCGGCGACCATGAGCCGACCGACCATGTCGTACCCGAGGTCGGTGGTGCCCAGGAGATGGCCGGCGTCGCCCGGTGCGAGATTCGCTTGTGACAGGTCGGTGTGCGTCTGCTCGGTGGAGTACAGGAGCGGCCCGAGGTAGCTGAAGGCAAGCAGCAGCACCAGGACCACCACGCCCGTCAGGGCGAGCTTGTTGCCGGTGAAGACCTGGAGCGTGCGGCGGGCCAGCGAGGGCGTGGCCTGGGCCGCCGCCTCGTTCCCCGGGGCCGCCTCGGGGGTGACGTCTGCGGTCGCGGTACTCATGCCACGCTCCGTATCCGGGGGTCGAGGACGGCGTACAGGATGTCGGTGAGCAGCGAGCCGACGACGGTGGCGACGCCGACGACGAGCGTCACGCCCAGAAGGACCGGGAAGTCGGAGCCCTGCGCCGCGTTCCAGAACAGCAGCCCCATGCCGGGGTAGTTGAACATCGACTCGACGACGAGCGCGCCGCTGAAGAGTGTCGGCAGGTAGAGACCGAGGAGAGTGGCCAGCGGAATCAGTGCGTTGCGCAGGACGTGCCTGACCATGATCCGGCGGCTCGACTGGCCCTTGGCCATCGCCGTACGGACGTACTCCTCGGTGAGGTTGTCGAGGACCGCCGAGCGCATGTAGCGGCTGAACATCGCCACGATGCCGAATGCCATGGTGACCACCGGCAGCACCAACCCGGTGAAGTCGCCCAGGAGTTCGCGCACGCTCTCGCCCTGCGGCGCCTCCGCCGGGAGGATCGGCATCACCTGCGCGAACAGGATGATCATGATGAGGCCGAGGAAGAACACCGGCGTCGCGTAGAGGAGGAAGGCGAGGCCCGTCAGCGCGTAGTCCGACGCCTTGCCGCGCCGCACGGCCTGGAGCAGGCCGAGCGGGGCGGCGATGACCACGGCGAGCACGGTGGAGAGGACCGTCAGAAGCAGGGTCTTCGGCAGGCGCTGCTTGAGCAGGTCGAAGACCGGCGAGTTCAGCTTGAACGACTCGCCGAGGTCCCCGGTGAACAGCCGCTTCAGGTACATCACGTACTGCGCCGGCAGTGAACGGTCGTAGCCCTGCTGGTGGTTGAAGGTCTCGATCTGCTGCGGTGTGCCCTTGGGGCCGAGGATGGCGCGTGCGGGGCCGCCGGGCAGCATGTGGAGGAGGGTGAAGACGATGATCGAGACCAGGAACAGCACGACCAGCGCCTGAAGGAAGCGCTTGACCAGAAAGCCGGTCACTTGTCGGCTCCCTTCTTCTTGACGTAGTACCAGTCCTGCGGCGCGAAGGTGACCGTCGGGTTCTGGCCGACGCCCCGCAGGTCGTTGCGGATCACGGAGACCTGGTAGGCGGGGTTGGGCATCCACATCACCGGCAGCTGCTCGGCCAGGTACTCCCCGTACTCGTGCACGGCCTTCATGTCGGGCGAGTACTGCACGCCGCGGATGATCCGGTCGGCCTTCTTGTCGCTGTAGTTGCCGAAGTTGGCGGAAGCGCCGGTGGAGAAGAGCTGCTCACCGCTCGGGTTGAGCGGGTAGTACCAGCTGCCGGCCGTGCCGAAGAACGACATGTCCCAGTCGCAGCCGGGGTCCTTCGCCTTGCAGGGCACGGAGTTGCCGAGCACCGAGTTCAGCGGCTGCTGGCGCACGGTCAGGTCGATCCCGCCCTTGGAGAGCGAGGACTTGAGCTCCTGCATCATGTTCGTGGTCTCGGTGGAGCCGGACTGCGAGAGCAGGGTCAGTTCGAGCGGCGCGTTCCTCGCGATGCCCTTGCCGCACTCGTCGGCGCCCGTCCCGGGGCGTACGCAGCGGGCGGTGCCGTCCTGCGTCCGCCAGCCGTGCTCGGCGAGGAGTCGCCGCGCCCTCTTCACGTCGAAGGGGTACTGGTTCTTCTCCATCGCCTCGGACAGGTACTGGCTCTTCGGGGTCACCGGCACCGGACCGAGCGTCGGCGTGGCGCTGCCCTGCCAGATGACGTCGCTCATCGCCTGCTGGTCGACGAGGTGCTGCATCGCCTGGCGGATGTAGAGCTGGTCCATCATCGGGCCCGCGTGCGTGGAGTTGAAGTTGTAGACGATGTACGTGGCCGCCCAGCCCTCCCAGGGGTCGGTGCGGTAGCCCTTCTCCTCGAACTTCTCCTTCTGTGCCATGACCGACGGCGGGATGTAGCCGTAGTCGACGCCGCCCGAGCGCAGGACGTTGTACTCGGAGTCCGCGGTGGTGAAGGGTTTGAAGACGACCTTGTCGAGGTGCGGGCGCTGCGACTTCGGGCCGGTGTACTTCTCGTTGGGGACGATGGTGACCTGGCCGCTGTCGCGCCAGCCCGCCAGCTTCCAGGGGCCGTTGACCGTCTTCCAGAGCGGGTCCGAACCGTAGGACCCGAGGCTCTTGGCGTGCCGCGTGAGCCGCGCGAAGACGGTCTTGGCGCCGGACTTCGTACGGTCCCAGTCGCCGACCTCGCCGCCGTCGGTCTTGGCGTCCCAGGCGTGCTGGGGCAGGGCCCGCATCAGGGTGAGCTGGTTCGCGGTGAACCAGTCCGGGTTGTACGCGCGGCTCAGGTGCAGCCGCACGGTGTGGTCGTCGACGGTCTCGAACCGCTTGACGTTGTCGGGCATCGTGCCGACCGAGTAGTTGCCCCAGCTCGTCTTGTTGGCCTTGACGAGGTTGAACCAGAACTCGATGTCCCGCGAGGTGACCGGCTTTCCGTCGGACCACGTCACGCCCTCGCGCAGCGGCACGGTCACCGTCTTGTTGCCGTCGCTGAACTTCGGCTCCCGGCCCAGCGTGCTCGGGCCGTGCGTGGTCAGCTCGTTCTTGTCCTTGTCCTGCACTGCGTCGTACACCGGCATGTAGAGCAGCGACTGGATGCCGTAGTTGTACGAGGCCCCGTAGCCGGGGGCGCCGATCGGGAAGATCCAGTTCGGCGTCGCGGCGGGCGGCAGGGCCATGGTGGCGGTGCCGCCCTCGACCGGAGTGCCGCCGGTGGGGCCCATGTCGATACGGCCGCCCTCCTGCGTGCAGCCGGTGACCGCCGCCGCGAGGACGAGCAGCGCCGCCGCCGCAGACCTGAATGAGCGCATGGCGATGGGCCTCCAAGGGGTACGGGGCCGGCCCCGTGCCGGAGAACGACGAGGCGGCGCCCGAACGCTAGGCCGCACGAGAAAAACAAGTCAATAGCTTCATTCGGCAAGAAGTCTTAAAGTCGGCAAGGCTGGCCAACTTGCTTCGAAGGGACCTAGTGTTCCTCCCGATGTCGAACGAACTGATCGAAGCAACTGGGGGCGGCATGGCCGGAACACCGCACGGCGAACCGGGGTCGGCGCAGCACATCCTGCAGCTGGTCTCCTCGGGCGCCGCCTCCTCCCGGGCCGATCTCGTACGGGAGCTGGGGCTCGCCCCCTCCACCGTGTCGCTGCGCGTGCAGGAACTCGTCACCGCCGGGGTGCTCACCGAATCCGGCGAGGGAGCCTCACGCGGCGGCCGCCGCCCCCGGCTCCTGCGCGTCCGGGCACAGGGCGGCGTCGCCCTCGCCGCCGACCTCGGCAGCCACCACGCGCGCATCGGCGTCGTCGACCTCGGCGGCACCGTCCTGGACGCCGTCGACCTGCCGCACGACATCACCGCCGGGCCCGAGTCCGCCGTCGACTGGCTCTGCGGCCAGGTCGCCGAACTCGGCGCCCGGCAGCGCGAGGCGGGCCGCACCGTCCGCGCCCTGGGCGTCGCCTTCCCGGGGCCCGTGCAGCCCGCCGAAGGCCGCGTGCTGAGCCCCTCCCGCATGCCCGGCTGGCACCGCTACCCGCTGCGCGATGTCCTCGCCGAACGCCTCGGCATCCCCGTCACCGTCGACAACGACGCCACGATGATGGCCGTCGGCGAGCACCGCACCGCTCGCCCCGGGCTCGACCACATGGTCGTCGTCAAGGCGGGCCGCGGCATCGGCAGCGGCGTCATCGTGGCGGGCCGCCCGCACGACGGCGCCAACGGCTCCGCGGGCGACATCAGCCACGTACGCATCGAGGCGGCGGGCGACCGCCCGTGCAGCTGCGGCAACATCGGCTGCCTGGAGACCGTGGCCAGCGGCGCGGCGCTCATCCGCGAACTCGCCCTGCACGGCGTCGAGGTGGCGGACACCACCGCGCTCCTGCGACTCGTCGCCGACGGCGACCCGCAGGCCACCACGCTCGTGCGCGCCGCGGGACGGCACATCGGCACGGTCCTCTCCGTCGTCGTGAACTTCTTCAACCCCCAGGCCGTCGCCCTCGGCGGTGTCCTCGCCACCGCCGAGCCGCTCGTCGCGGCCGTACGCGGTGTCCTCTACGAGCGCTGCCTGCCCCTGGCCACCGCGGACCTGGAGATCACCACCACCGTGACAGGGCGCGACGCGGGCCTCCTCGGCGCAGGACTCACCGCCCTGCGCCAGAACCTCCCGACGACCCCGGCACCCCAGGAAGAGAGCGTCCAGGCATGACCACTCCCGCGACCGTCCAGCGCCGCCTCCGTATCGGCATCGGCGGCATCGGCATCGAGTCCTCCACCTTCTGCCCGCACCGCTCCACCACGGACGACTTCCGCCAGACCCGCGGCCAGGACCTCCTGGACCGCTACACCTGGACCCGGCCGGAGTCCGACCTCGCGTACACGGTCGAATGGGTGCCGCTCCTGCACGCGACCTCGCTGCCCGGCGGCCCGGTGGAAGCAGAGTCGTATCTGATCCTCAAGGACGAACTGGTCACGCGCATACGGGAAGCGGGCCCCCTGGACGGCCTTGTCTACGACATCCACGGCGCGATGAGCGTCATCGGCCTGACCGACGCCGAGGCCGACCTGACGGAAGCCGTGCGCGCCGCACTCGACGCCGTCGGCACCCCCGACGGCGGCCGCCCGATGATCTCGACCGCCATGGACCTGCACGGCAACGTCTCGCGCAGGTTCGCCGAGCCGATCGACCTGCTCACCGCCCACCGCCTCGCCCCGCACGAGGACGCCTGGGACACCCGCGAGCGCGCCGCGCGCAATCTCGTGCGCTGTCTGCGCGAGGGCACCCGGCCGCACCGCGCCTGGGTCCAGGTGCCGGTGCTGCTGCCCGGCGAGAAGACCAGCACCCGCCTGGAGCCCGCCAAGTCCCTCTACGCCTCGCTCGCCGGCATCGAGAAACTGGACGGCATCCTCGACGCCGCGATGTGGGTCGGCTACGCCTGGGCGGACGAACCGCGCTGCAAGGCCGCGATCGTCGTCACCGGGGACGACCCCGAACTGGCCGCCGCCGAGGCCGAGAAGCTGGCCCGCCGCTACTGGGACGCACGCCGTGACTTCGTCTTCGTCGGCCCGACCGGCGGCGCCGAGGAGTGCATCGAGAAGGCGGTGGCATCGGACCAGCGGCCCTTCCTGATCAGCGACTCCGGCGACAACCCCACGGCGGGCGGCGCCGGAGACCTCGCGTACATGCTGGGCAAGCTCCTGGAGAACGAGGACATCCGCTCCGGGAAGGTCGCCGCCGTCCACCCCGGCATCACCGACCCGGTCGCCGTCGCCCGCTGCTTCGAGGCCGGAGTGGGCGCCGAGGTCACCCTCAGCGTCGGCGGCAAGGTCGACGCCAACCACGGCGGACCGTACGAACTCACCGGCACCGTCGTGGCGTTGCAGCGCGCGACCGAGCAGAAGGACCGGGCGGAGGGCGGCGCCTACGACCGTGGCGTCGACATGGCGGCGGTGCGGACCGGCGGCGTGACCGTGATCCTGGTCGAGCGCCGCAAGCCCTTCCACACCCTCGCGGACTTCATGGGCCCGGCCGACGGCGGCCTCGGCATCGACCCGCGCACCTTCGACCTCGTGGTCGTCAAGATCGGCTATCTGGAACCCGAACTGCACGACATGGCCGCCGACTGGCTCCTCGCCCTCACCCCGGGCGGCGTCGACCAGGACCTGCTGCGGCTCGGCCACCACCGGGTGGAGCGCCCGCTCTACCCGTTCGACGAGGACGCGTACGACGACGGGGCGGGCCCGGACCTGACGGCGGCCCGGCTGACGCCGCTCGCCTGATGAGAAAGGGCTTCACCGGTCAGATCGCTTCTGCGAAGGTGATCCCTCCGAGCCGCGTCCCCGTACGGAGGAGCCCCCGTGAAGCGTGCCGCCACCCTGTCCGCCCTGGTCTGCCTGCTCGCCGTCACGGCCGCCGCGCCCGCGTCACCCGACGCGGGGCGCGGCAAGGACCGGCACCACGGCAGCCTCCTGGACTCCGTGCCGAAGACAGGCGTCCTGAAGGTCTGCACGACCGGCGACTACCGCCCGTTCACGCACCTCGACCCCGCCGACAAGACGTACAGCGGCGTGGACATCAAGATGGCCGAGGACCTGGCGGAAAGCCTCGACGCCAAGCCCAAATACGTGCACACCACCTGGGCGAACCTCACCAAGGACGTCGCGGCGGGCCGCTGCGACATCGCGGTCGGCGGCGTCTCCATCACCCTGCCGCGCGCCCGCCAGGTCTACTTCAGCGAGCCGACCCGCGAGGACGGCAAGACGCCGATCGTGCGCTGCGCCGACAAGGAGAAGTTCGGCGAGGGCGCCCTCAAGGACATCGACAAGCCGGGCACCACCGTCATCGTCAACCCCGGCGGCACGAACGAACAGTTCGCGCGCGAGAACATCAAGCAGGCCACCATCAAGCAGCACCCCGAGAACACCACGATCTTCCAGGAGATCATCGAGGGCCGCGCGGACGTGATGATGACCGACGCGAGCGAGACCCGCTACCAGTCCAAGATCCACCCCGAGCTCTGCTCCCTGCACCCCGACAAGCCCTTCACCTTCTCCGAGAAGGCCTACGCGCTGCCCCGCGGGGACGCCGAGTTCAAGGCGTACGTCGACCAGTTCACGCACCTGGCCACGCACGACGGCACATACGCGGGCTACGAGGCGGAATGGATGGGTCCTGCCTCGGGTTCCTAGTCGCCCCGGCCCCTTCCCGGTCGTTCCCGGTCCGGGGTTATCCCTGAGCCCGCCCCCGATGTCGTGACGGTGGCGCCGCCCTACCTTCCTGGGCATGACTTCCTACCGTGAGCGGTGCATCCACAGCCGGCAGGGCGGGCGACTCGCCTCGACCACCACCGCCGACATCGACGAGCTCGTGGCCGGGCTCAAGGACCGGCGGCGTGTGGTGCTCCACTTCCACGGTGGACTCATCGACGACACGCTGGGATTCGCCACCGCCGCGCGGCTCGCGCCCGTCTACGAGGCGGCGGGCGCGGAGCCCGTCTTCTTCGTGTGGAGCAGCGGACTCCTGGAGACCCTGCGGGGCAACCTGCCGCAGATCCTGAACGAGAGCGTCTTCCGTACGCTGCTCAACAGGGTCACCCGTTACGCCACCGGCACCGTGTTCCGGGAGCCGGGACAGCGGGCCTTCGGGGCGGTGACCGCCCCCGCCCCGAGGGCCGTGGCGGCCGAACTCGCCCAGGTACGGGCGGGGCAGGAACCTTACGCGCGGCTGACCGCCCCGCCCGAGGTGCCGCCCCTGAACGAGGACGAGCAGAGGCAGATCGCCGCCGAACTCTCGGCGGACACCGAACTGGCCGAGCGCACCCGGGAGATCGTGAACTCGGTGACGCCGCAGGCCGGGCCCACCAGGCCCACCCCCACAGAGCCGGTCGCCGCGGCGCGAGACATTTTCGGGGGGCGTGCCGCGGCGGCCACACTGATGTCACCCGACGTCGTGGCCGACCTCGCGGACCGGGCGGCCACCGGGGAACGCGCCCTGGTGAGCACCGCGTTGATGGTGCGCAAGACGGTGCGCGTCGTGGCCGCCGTCGTCGGCCGCTTCCGGCAGCGCAACGACCACGGGCTCTACGCGACGGTCGTCGAGGAGATCCTCCGCGAGTTCTACCTCGCCAATGTGGGCGCCGCGATCTGGGACGCGATGAAGCGGCAGACCGCGGACACCTTCGCCGCCGCGGACGACGAGGTGCGCGCCGGACGCTACTTCCTGGACCGGTTCGCCGAGCTGCTCGCCACCGGCACCCGCCCCCAGGTGACCGTGGTCGGCCACAGCGCGGGCGCCGTGTTCATCGGCAACCTCCTCGACGACCTCGTGCGCAGGCGCGCCGCGGTCGACGACCCTCTCCCCGCGGACTTCAGGCTGCGGGACGTGGTGCTCCTCGCGCCGGCCTGCACGGTGGGACAGCTCGCGCCCGTGGTGCGCCGCCAGGCCGAACTCTTCGACCGGCTGCGGATGTTCACCATGACCGACAGGGCGGAGCAGGCCGACCACCTCGTGCCGTTCCTGTATCCGAGGTCGCTGCTGTACTTCATCTCCGGTGTCCTGGAGCGCGGCCCGTCCCGGCAGTCCGCCGTCATGCCCGTCGCGGGCATGCAGCACTGGTACCTCGACACCGCCGCCCTCGGCCCCGACTCCGACGACCTGCGCGGCTTCCTGCGGGCGGACTCCGCGCGCACGGTGTGGTCACCGGGCGACGGTGGACCCGGCCTGAGCGCGGGGGCGCTCAGCCATGCCGCGTTCGACGACGACCCGCAGGTCCTCGCGAGCGTGGCGGCGATGCTCGCGGACTGACGGCGCGAGGACCGAAC
The DNA here is from genome assembly GCF_040655335.1 of Streptomyces sp. NPDC050439. Classification (NCBI taxonomy): domain Bacteria; kingdom Bacillati; phylum Actinomycetota; class Actinomycetes; order Kitasatosporales; family Streptomycetaceae; genus Streptomyces; species Streptomyces sp. NPDC050439. The sequence continues at coordinate 1,394,321 of NZ_JBFAJT010000001.1, read as the reverse complement.
GTAGGGGGAGAGTCCGATGAACGACCTGCACTACGCCGTGGTCGTCGGCATCAACCGTTATCCGGCCATCAGCGACCTGCAGGCCGCACGGGGTGACGCGGTCCGGTTCCGTGACTGGCTCGTCGACCCCGAGGGAGGCGATGTGCCCGAGGACAACGTCACGCTGGTGACCGCCACCGAGGAACAGGAACGCACCGCGGACTTCATGACCGCCGTACCGACCAGAGAGAACGTGGACCTGGCGCTCTACCGCGCCAACAGGGCGGTCCAGCAGGCGATAGAGGACCGGCCCGAGGAGGAATGGGAGGCCGCCAGGCAGCGCACCCGGCTCTACTTCTTCCTCGCGGGGCACGGCTTCCTGACACCGCCCAACAGCACCGCGCTGCTGATGGCCAACGCCGCGTTCGACCTGCTCGGCAACCACCTCGCCGTGGGCCAGTACCTGGACTGGTACGAGTCGTCGTCGCCGTTCCGAGAGATCGTCTGTTTCGCGGACTGCTGCCGTACGAGCAGCGGCAACGGCTCCATGTTCCCCTTCGGGCCGCCCTTCACCACCACGGCGGCCGCACTGGAGAAGGTCGACTGCTTCGTCGGGTACGCCACCTCGCAGGGAGATCCCGCCTACGAGGAACAGAACGCCGACCCCGACCTCGCGCGCGGCCACTTCACGACCGCGCTCCTCGACGGCCTGGCCGGCCGCAGCGCCAACCGCAAGGGCGTCATCACCTCCGACAGCCTCGCGGACTACGTCGTACGGCATGTGGAGGACCGCACGAAACACCTGCTGGTCCCGCAGCAGCCCAGGTTCGTCAAGGGCAGCGCTCCGATGGTCTTCGCCCGTGACGTGGAGAACGGGATGCCCTCCGTCACGCTGCGCTTCCCGGACGGGTTCCGGGGCTGGGTGCAGCTGCGCGGCGGCGATCCCGACGAGCCGCCGCTGAGGCTGCTCGTCGACGCCACGGAACGTGTCGAGAAGCTCGCGCCGGGGCTGTACCGCGCGACGCCGGAGAGCTGGGCGGCGGACGACTTCCAGAACGGCGGATTCTTCGAGGTAATGACGGGCGGTGGCAATGGTGTCCAGCTCTGAAGAGCGGCGGCGCGCACGGGAGACGAGGGCGAAGCAGGTGCCGTTCGTCGTCGTACCGGACACCCCGTCGGTCCTCGTCACGGTCACGGACTCCGCGTTCCGCCAGGTGGCGCACGCGATGGGCACCATCGACACGACGCTGCCGCCCGGCATCTACCGCATCGAGCAGCGCTTCGGAGGCGAGGTGGAGAGCCACTTCGTCGAGGTCGGCACCGAGCCGTTCACCGAGCGCCTCGCACTGCCTCGCATGCCCACGGCCACCCCGGTCGAGGGCACGCCCACCACCCGGCAGGACCACCGCGAGGCCGCGGTGCGCTGGAGCACCGAGGCGACGCACGGCGGCGGGCCGCCGACCCTGATGGTCCTCGTCCGCAACCTGCGCCGGGGCTGGCAGCTCGACCCGTTCGCCCTGGAGATCGCCGACGAGCACGGCGCGCCCGTGGACGGCGGCGCCGGGGGCTGGGAGCCGTCCGGCGGGCAGGAATGGGCGGCCTGGAGCGGTGAACTGCCGCCCGGCGGCTATCGGTTGAGGACGCGCAGGCAGCCCGCGGACGGGCTGTCCCTCGCGCAGGCGCTGCACGTGCTCGACGGGTGGACGACGCTGGTGTTTGTGAGCAACGGCCCGCAGGGGCCGCAACCGCAGTTCGCCTCGATCCAGCTGGTGCCCCACGGCGTGGGCTGGCAGCCGGCCGACCGCACCCTCGACCTCGCCATGGAGGCCGCCCTTTCGGGGCTGCGGCAGGGGATCGACCTCGTGTCGACGCGACAGCTGCACGGCCTGCTCGACGCGCGCAACGTCAACCCCTTCCTCGGCATCATCGGGGCCCATGCCCTGCTGCTGCACCCGAGCCCCGACCTGGGCCGGATCGGCGGCATCCTGGACCGGCTCGTCAAGTACGCCACCGAACAGCCGGACATCGCCGCACTGTGCACCCTGCTCGACGAGCCGGTGCCACCGGTCGCGTCACCGCCCATGCTCGCGGCCTCCTGCCGCCTGCTTGTCCGGGCGGACTCGGCGGACCCGGGGATCCTGCGGGACGGTTCGCCGGCCGAGAGCGCGGCCGGGCACCTGGTCGGGCGCGGGGTCTGGACGACGTGGCTGGAGCAGGAGCCCCGGCCGGGCCTCGCGGCGCGCGGCGGCCTCGTCCCGCCGGTGGCGGCGGACGCCCGCGCCGAGAGGCGCTCCCGGGCCGTCGATCCGGTCGACCGGGTCCAGCGCTACGTGTGCGAGATCGCGAGTGTCGAGGACCGGAGCGTCGACGACGTACTGAGCAGCATGGAGCCAAAAGACCTGTCCCGCAGGACCGGGTTGCCGCACAGCGCGGTCGACCAAGCCATCGAGCAGCTCAGGCGCCCGCAGGGGGAGTGAACGGAAGACGGTGACGGCTCCGGGAGGCATCGCCTGCCGGAGCCGCCACCGTCACCGGCGTCCCCTGCCGCGCTCGGCACCCCCGTGACCGTGCGTGGCGGAACGTCGGTGGCCTGCCGGCCGCGTCCCCCAACGCGGCCGGCAGGGGCGGGTTGGCCGGCCCGAGGCCCGTGCACCCCCGAACGCGCACGGACAGCCGGGCCGGCGGTGACGTGGTGGCACGTCACCCGTTCTCGGGGAACCCCCGCCGCACCATCGTGCGGAACTGCTCCGAGGGCTCGATGCCGAGCTCCGCGCGGAGCAGCCCGCGGAACGCCTCGAAGTGGCGTACCGCCTCCACGAGGTTGTTCTCGGCGAGGTGCACCGTCACGACCGCGCGGTGCGCGCTCTCGCGCAGCGGGTCGATTCGGGTGCTCTCCAGCGCGGCCTCCAGGGCGGGGGCGTACTGCTCGTGCACGACGAGCCGGGCGGAAAGGGCTTCCAGCGCGTGCAGCCGCAGTTGATGCAGCCGCTCGCGCTCGAAGACCACCCAGTCCTGGTGCCAGCCGGGCAGCAGCTCCCCCATGCCCAGCAGAGAGGAGCACGCGACCCCGGTTCCCTCGGCCGGGGCCGCGAGTATGTGGTGGGCCGTGGCGGTGAAGTCCTGGATGTCCATCCGGACCCGCCGGCTGAGCGCGAGCACCCCGGGCCGGGGGCCGCCGACGGCCGAACTCGCCGCGTTCAGGCGCCAGATGGAGGTGCGCAGGCAGGCCCGCGCCCGCTCCTCGGTGACGTCGGGCCACAGGGTGCCCGCGAGCACCGAACGTGTCGCGGGACCCCGCAGCCCGAGGAGGGCCAGCAGCTGCTGTCCGCCGGCGGGCACGTCGACCTGTCCGCCGCCGTCGCCCTCGCCGCGGCTGAGATGAAATCCCCCCAGCAGCCGCAGGCGCAGGGCCGGTGGTGCGTCGCCGCGTACCGCCGGACATTCCGTGACAGCCATCTGTGCACCCCCAGTTGTGCATCCCATCCCCTGACCAGCCAAGAAACTACGCCGGGCAGGGGCGGGGGTGCCTCAGGGAACCGCCCAGGGATAACCCCGGTGTGCCGGGGCTCCGGCCAGGGGAGTGCGCCAGGTCTGCCGGGACTAGGACGACGTGCGCCGGTCCTGGGGGGCGAAGTGCTGGACGAGACCGATACGCGAGGTGATGCCGAGCTTCGTATAGGTGTGGCCCAGGTGGTACTCGATGGTCTTGACGCTCAGCGCGAGCGCGGTGGCGATCTGCCGGTTGGTGAAGCCCTGCGACGCGAGGCGCGCCACGGCCAGCTCCTGCGGGGTCAGGCCTTCGGCGGCGGAGTCGACGTCCGCCGGGTCGTGCGCGGGCCGCGGCGGAGCCGCCCGTCCGCAGGCGTCCAACTCCCGTTCGCAGCGCGCCAGATAGGGCGTCGCCTCCAGTTCGTTCATCGTCGTGTACGCCGCCTGGAGCTGGGCCACGGCGACCGAGCGACGGCCGATCCTGCGCAGGAACGCCCCGTGGTCGAGCTGTACGCGGGCGCGGCCGAACGGGGAAGGGATCTGCGCCGCCTGGTCGTGCGCGCGCAGGAACGCCGCCTGGGCGCGGTCCGTCTCCCGGCGCGCCGCGTGCAGATTGCCGCGCACCCGGGCCGCGGCGGACAACGCCCCGTGCCGGCCGCGCGCCTGTGCCCGCTCCTCGTAGGGCAGCAGGACCGCCTGTGCCTCGTCCAGGTCGCCGAGCTGGATCAGCGCGTCGACGAGCAGCTCACGCCAGGACACCACGCCCGGTTCGTTCACCCCGTCGTGCGAGGCGAAGTCCAGGAGCGGCCGCAGCGCGTCGACGACCCGCTCCGGCTCGGCACGGGCCTCGGCGTAGGCCCCGTGCGCCGACGCCGCGTACGCGTAGGCGAGGGCGCTCTCGTCGCAGCCCGGCGCGTCAAGGGCGAGCCGCAGGTGCGCCGATGCGCGGTCCCATGAGCCGCGCGCCGAGAGGATCCAGCTGGCGATGGCGTGGGTGACGGGCTTGAGCCACGACTGCTCGCTGTCGTCGGCGATCGATGCGGACGCCTCGGCGTGGATCAGCGCCTCGTCCCAGTCGCCGAGCCGGTGCAGGGTCTGCGCGACCGCGGAGGCCGAGAGCAGCCGCAACGGCACCGTGCCCCTGCGGCAGTTGGCGACAGCGCCGAGCAAGTCGGCGCGTGCGCCCAGGAGGTCGTCCGACCAGAGCCGCAACTGCCCCCGCGCCAACAGCAGATCGATGTCGGACGACGGCACGAGCAGCGGATCGGGGAGCTCCCCGGCGAGTTCGATGGCCTTCTTGGCGGAGCCGCTGAGGCCCAGCGCCAGGAGGTGGTTGAAGCGCAGCATCCGGCTCGGACCCTGAAGGGTGGAGAGCCGCTGGGCACGCTCGGCCCACCGGGCCGCGTCGGAGGAGCGCCCGCGCATCACGGCGGCGTAGCTCAACTGCTCGGCCGCGCGCGCCGCCAGCGAGGGGTCGCTCTCGTGGTCGCACTGGTTCCAGGCATCGACGAGCAGGGTCTGGGCCTGCTCCATGCGGCCCTGGACACGTGCCACGTAGCCACGCACGTAACCGCGCAACGCCGGGTCCGCGCCGGGCGGCAGTCCCGCCGCGAGTTCCGCGGACTCGTGCACCCGGCCGTCGAGCAGCAGCGCCTCGACCGCCTCGACGGCGAGCCGGTCGCGCTCCAGGTCGGTCGTCGCCACCCGCGAGGCGTGCCGCAGGTGGGTGCCGGCCACCGCCCACTGACCGGTGGCCGCCTCGCGCCGCGCGCAGGCGGCGAGCGCGGCGGCCAGATGCTCGTCCGGGCCGGTGGCGGCGAGCACCCGGTGGCGCAGGCTCGCGTACTCGTCGTCGACCAGGGCGGCGGCCCGCGTGTGCAGATCGGCGCGGTGGGCGGGGCCGATGTCCTGGTAGACCGCGGCATGGACGAGGGGGTGCGGGAAGGCGATCTCGGGCGCGGCGCCCGGGTGCGTCTCCTTCAACAGCCCCGCCTTGACGGCTCGTTCGAGCGCGGGCAGCGGCGCGGTGACACGGGCGAGGGCGGCGGCCACGCTCAGCGGGCAGGAGAGGCCGAGCACGCTGACGGCCTGGACGAGCCGCAGCGCCTGGGACCCGCACTCCGCGAGGTTGGCGAGCACCAGCATGGCGTACGAACGCGGCGCGGGCAGCGGTGTGGTCACGTCCCGCAGGACGTGCGCGGGCACTTGGTCCAGGAGCGCGCGGGCGTGCAGCGGATTGCCGTGTGTGTGGTCCCGCAGGCGTACGGACGCGGAGTGCGGCAACCGGTTGCTGCCCATCTGCGCGCTGAGGGAGCCCAGTTCGTCCGGGCTGAGTCCGTGCAGAGGGATGCGCCGGGTGCGCACGTCGGCCAGCAACCGGCGTATTCCTTCGGGCAGTTGCGGGGCCTGCGGGTCCCGCGCCGTCACGATCGCGAGGACCTTGTCGACGCGCAGCCGTCGCAGCGCGAACGTCAGCGCGTTCAGCGACGCGGAGTCGGCCCAGTGGGCGTCGTCGAGCACCAGGATGACGGGTCCCTTGTCCTGCAGTTCGCTCAGCAGGTCGAGCAGCCCGAATCCCGCGGCGAGCGGCGGCAGGGTGCCGGGCGCCGAGCGGGGCGTGCGGATCAGCGAACCCAGGCTGTCCGGCAGCGGGTTGGGGCTCTGCCCGACGAACTGGGCGAGCACTCCGCAGGGCAGCGCGCTCTCGTTCTCCTCGCCGCTGGCCTGGAGCACACAGGCGTCACCCGCCGTGTCCAGGAACCTGCGCACCAGCGCGGACTTGCCGATGCCGCCGGGTCCGTCGATCAGGACGAGCCGTGGCGCACCCTCGCGCGACTGGCGGAACTCCTCCTGCAACGCGGCGAGTTCGCGCGTTCGGCCGGAGAACGCCTCATGGGGCGCCGGTGCGTGGACATGGCCGTTCAGTGTGTCGCCGGACGTCATCACCGCCCCCACATGTCGGCACCCGGTACGGACGCCTGGAATGTGCCGGCGAACCGTGCCGGGCGCGTGGCCCTGAACGTCCACGATGATGCTGAAACCGTTCTCGGTACAAGTGGATTCGCCACTCCCGAAGAGCCGGTTCACGCGAGGCGGCATCAGGCGCCACAGGAGTCGTCCCCCGTCGCGCACGCGTCTTCGCCGGTCTCCGTGGACGCGGCGTCCCCGGGCGGTTCGAGCAGCGAGAGCAGTTCGAGCCAGCCGTGGAACTGCGTGCTGTGGCCCGTGTCCCCTTCCTCGCAGCTCTCGCCCACCACATTGCCGTGCACGCCCCCGGGGGAGCGGAACACCTCGATGACGTAGCGCACAACGTCCTCCCGAGGGCCGGTACGGGCCCCGAACCGTGACACATCGCGACAGCGCCACGGTATGAACCCCGGGCCGGCCGCCGCTTCGGGGTGTCACCTAGGGATGACCCCAGTCCCCACCCTTGGCCAAGGCTGCGGGGACGGGAAGCGGCGGCGCGCGGCGGGGCTCACACCATGCGGTGGTACTGCTGGGGCGTGGCGACATCGCCGCCCAGCTCGTTCGCCGCGTGGCGGGCCCAGGAGGGGTTGCGCAGGAGCTCGCGGCCCAGGAGCACGGCGTCCGCCTCACCGTTGGCGAGGATCTTCTCGGCCTGCTCGGGTTCGGTGATCATGCCGACTGCCGCCACGGGCAGCGAGGTCTCCGCCTTCACCCGCGCCGCGAACGGGACCTGGTAGCCGGGGCCCGCCTGGATGCGCGCCCTCGGGGCGTTGCCGCCGGAGGAGACGTCCAGCAGGTCCACGCCGTGGGCATGCAGTTCCTTGGCGAGCCGGACCGTGTCGTCGGCCGTCCAGCCCTCCCGCTCGTCCTCGGGGTTCTCCGTCAGCCAGTCGGTCGCGGAGATCCGGAAGAAGAGGGGCAGCTCCTCGGGCCATACGGCGCGGACGGCGTCGACGACCTCCAGGGCGAGCCGGGAGCGGTTCTCGAAGGAGCCGCCGTACTCGTCCGTGCGGTGGTTGGAGAACGGCGAGAGGAATTCGCCGATGAGGTAGCCGTGGGCGCCGTGGACCTCGACGACCTGGAAGCCGGCGTCCAGCGCGCGCCGGGCCGCGTCGGCGAAATGGCCGACGACGTCGCGGATCTCGTCCGTGCTGAGTTCGTGCGGCAGGTGGTGGCCCTCGTCGAAGGGGAGCGCGCTGGGCGCCACCGGCTGCCAGCCGTGCTCGTCCTGTCCGACGGGTCCGCCGCCCTTCCAGGGGCGGTCGGTGGACGCCTTGCGGCCGGCGTGGGCGAGCTGGATGCCCGGGGTGGTGCCCTGGGTCTTCAGGAAGCCGGTGATGCGGCGCAGCGCCTCGACCTGCGTGTCGTTCCATATGCCGAGGTCCGCGGGGCTGATGCGGCCCTCGGGGCTCACGGCGGTCGCCTCGACGAGGATCAGGCCGGTGCCGCCGGTGGCGCGTGCCCCGTAGTGGGCGAAGTGCCAGTCGGTGGCCACACCCGCGTTCGGCCCGAACACCTCGGCCGAGTACTGGCACATCGGCGCCATCCACACACGGTTGGGGACGGTCAGCGATCGCAGGGTGTAGGGCTCGAACAGCGCGCTCACGGCGGACTCCATTCGTCACGGATTTCGGTACGGCTCGTACGATAGACCTCGTAGTACGGCAGATGTCAAACTACGATGACTCTCGTACTATGGGGCCTTCGAGAAGACGTAGAGCCCAGACGTGAAGCCCCGACGAAGTGGAGCCGTCATGACGACCGCCGCGCCCATCAGCAGCCGTGCGCTCGACCATCCGACGCGTGCGGAGATCCGGCTCGAGGGTGTGCTCCACGCGCTGTCGGACCCGATGCGCCTGCGCGTCGTGCGGCAGCTCGCCGGGTGCGAGCCGGGCCTCGACGGTCTCTCCTGCTCACAGATCGACCTGCCCGTCACCAAGTCCACGTCCACGCACCACTTCAGGGTGCTGCGCGAGAGCGGCGTGATCCAACAGATCTACCGCGGCACGGCCAAACTCAACGGCTTGCGCCGCGAGGACCTGGACGCGCTGTTCCCGGGACTCCTGGACAACGTCCTGTCGGCGGCAACGGCACAAGCGGAGCGAACCAGCGCCCCTTAGGGGCGCGGGGAACCGCGCGATCAGCCCCCACCGGCCCGCGGTCGTAGTCCCGCCCGGCTCACTCCTCGCCGCCGCGCGCAGCGCCCCGCAGCCCCGCCCAGTCCGGGATTTTCACCGGCCCACGCCCAAGCGCAGCGCCAAGCTCCGCCTCCGCCCGCTCGATCCCCAGCCAGCCCTGCCACTCGACGGGACGCAGACCCGCCTCGCGCAGAGCCCGCAGTGGATCCTCGGGCACACCTCTCCGTACGAGGGCGGGGGCGTCCTCAAGAAGCGAGAGCACCGTTTCCTTGGCGCACGGGCGGTTGGTCCCGATCACCCCCGTCGGCCCCCGCTTGATCCAGCCCGCCACATACTCGCCGGGGGACGCGGCACCCTCCCGCTGCACCCGCCCCGCCGCATGCGGCACCGTGCCGAGCCCGGGGTCGAACGGCAGCCCCTCGATGGGCACCCCGCGATAGCCCACCGAGCGCAGGACCAACTGCCCCGCGATGTCCTCGTACTCCCCGCAGTCCGTCACCCCGCCGCGGCCGTCCGGCAGCGTCCGCTCGAACCGCACCCCGCCGACGCGCCCCGCGGCCTCCGTCACGGCCACCGGACGCAGGAAGAAACGGAGCCGGATGCGGCGCGGCAGATGCTGCGCGGGGCGCTCGGCCCAGCCGCACATCACCTCGATGTTGCGGCGGCCCGCCGCGGGCAGCCCTGAGGGGTCGGCGTACGCGGGATCGAGTGCCAACTCTGCGGGGTCGACGACGACTTCGGTGTCCGGGAGTGAGCCGAGCTCACGCAGTTCCTTCGTGGTGAAGCGTGCCTGCGAGGGGCCGCGCCGCCCCACCATGTGGACCTCGCGCACCCGGCTCCCGGCCAGCACGCCGAGCGCCGCCTGCGGCATGTCGGTGGGCCGCAGCTCGGACACGCCGCGCGCCAGCATCCGGGCCACGTCCACCGCGACGTTCCCGACGCCGATGACCACGGCGGACTCGACGCCCGCGATGAAACCGTCGGTGGTCGCGTCCGGGTGCGCGCTGTACCAGGACACGAACTCCGTGGCCGAGTGGCTGCCCGGCAGGTCCTCACCCGGCACGCCCAGCCTGCGGTCCGCCGCGGCGCCCACGCAGTAGACCACCGCGTGGTACAGGTCGAGCAGCCGCGCCGTGGAGAAGCCCCCGGGGCCGATCTCGACGCCGCCGAGAAAGCGGACGCGGTCGTGTTCGAGGACCGTACGCAGGTTGTTCTGCAGGGACTTGATCTTCTCGTGGTCGGGCGCGACACCGTAACGGACGAGGCCGTACGGGCAGGGCAGCCGGTCGATGACATCGACGCGCACCCCCGGCACGAGGTCCTGCTGGACGAGGGACTGCGCGGTGTAGACCCCGCTCGGGCCCGATCCGACGACGGCGACCTGCAGCACGGCGGTGCTCCTTCCGCGAGGCGGCCTCGGGGGGTGACTTCAGCATCGCACCCCCGTGCGTGAAGGGGGAGACGCCGTGAGGGGCGCGTTGATCCGGGCATCCTGCTCAGGAACTGGTCGCCGCACGGTCCCTGCGTGCCGTTCGTGACCTAATGCGATCGCACGGCTACCTTTTGATTGTGCTTGAGAGCCCCTTTCTTGGCGTTTCTGATCACTATCGACCGAATGCTGCCGAACCGCCCTCGTTTCATGTACGGCTGACTTTCGGTGACGGAGTTGCCGTCGACGCCCGGGCCGTGGTGACGGAGGGACGGATCACCCTGGAGGGCCTGCACGCCGAGCCGCGCCGAACGGACGACGACGTCCTCCGGGACCCGCCCGCCGTACGACGCGCCCGCCCGGCCTGGCCCCGCGGACGCGACGGGCGGCTGAAGGCGGCCCAGGAGTACCGCTCGGCGCAGGCCGAGGGGCGTGATCCCGTCCTCGCGGTGATGCGGGCGACCGGCCGCAGCCGCCGCAGGTCCCTCAAGCTCATCGCGGCGGCCCGGGACGCGGGCGCGCTGCCCGCACGCCACAACCGCCGCTGAGCCGCCCCTCTGGCCGCCGCGCCGTCACCACGCCCAGGCGGGCGTCCACGTCTCGCCGTCGCGGTGGGCCGACCGTGCCGCCGCGAGGTGGTCGCGCAGGGCGGCGAGCGCGGGATGCGGGTTGTCCCGGCGCCAGATCAGCGAGTGCGGGTAGACCGGCGTCGGGCCGTGCACCGCGATGCGTCGCAGGTCGTCCTCGGCCGGCCAGTTGAGGCGGGTCTGCTCGCCGACGAAGGTGGACAGGACCGCGGAGTCCGCGATCGTGTCGAGGAGGGGCTCGGTGCCGAACTCGGGTCCGGTCGCCTCGATGGTGAGCCCGAACGCGGTGGCCAGCGCCTCGTAATAGGCGGCCCACTCGGTGCCGTCGACGAGACCGGGCATCCAGATCCTGTGCCCCGCCAGCTGCGCGGGAGCGATCGCGCGCGCGGCGGCGAACGCGTGCTCCGGCCCGGTGAGCAGCTGCACGGGCTCGTCGTACACACGGGCGGCCTCGACACCGTCGGGCAGCTGGCGTGCGGGCAGGGTGAGGGCGCGGAAGGACGCGTCGATCGTGCCCGCCCGGACGGCGGCCAGGGCGGCGTCGGCGTCGAAGAGCGTCACGACGTCCAGCTCGGTGCCGGGATGCGCACGGCGGAAGCCGCTCAGAAGTTCCGCGGGCGCGAGCCGCCGTCCGATCACGTCGACGCGCAGGGCCCGGCGGCCGGGCCGCACCGACGCCGCCGCCCGCTCCTCGGCGCGCAGCAGATCGCGGGCGTGGGGCAGAAACGCCTGCCCGTCGACGGTGAGCCGGGCACCGCGCGCGGTCCGGGTGAACAGCCGGACCCCGAGGTCCTTCTCCAGCGAGGCGACGCGCTTGGAGACCGCCTGCTGGGTCACCGCGAGCGCGGCCGCCGCGGCCTGGAACTGGCCGGTGTCGGCGACGGCGACAAAGGTGCGCACGGCGAGGAGATCCACGCACGCCATCCTAGATCTACAACCATCGGTTGTGGCTGCTCGTTCCCGGCGGTTGTTTGACCTGCGGGCCCGTCGCCGGTTTGGATGCCGCAGGTCGCAGTGGGCGGGTTCGAGAGCGAGGCGAGGGGTGGCACCGGGCATGGAGGCCAGCGCGTCCCTAGGGCGGCAGTTCGGATGGCTGTGGGCGGCCTACACGGTCAGCGCCTTCGGTACCCGGCTCGCGTTCGACGCGTTCCCCCTGATCGCGATTCTGGCCCTGGACGCAGGACCGACGGAGGTGTCGGTCCTCGCGGCGGCGGGGTTCGCGGTGGGTGCGGTGGTGGCGGTGCCGCTCGGGCCGTGGGTGGAGTTCCGCCGCAAGCGGGCGGTGATGATCGCGATGGACCTGGTCCGGTGCGCGGCACTGCTCAGCATCCCGGCCGCGTACGCACTCGGCCTGCTCGGCTTCGGCCAGCTCCTGCTGGTGGCGGTCGTCGTGGGCGCGGCCGACATCGCCTTCGGCGCGGCGAGCGGTGCCTGCCTCAAGGCGCTCGTACGGCCGGATCAGCTGCTCGTCGCCAACGGCCGCCTGGAGTCCACGAGTTGGACCGCCCTGATGCTCGGCCCGCCGCTCGGCGGAGCCGCGATCGGTCTCTTCGGACCGGTGATGACGGTGGTGGCCGACGCGGTCAGCTATCTGCTCTCGGCCCTTGGGGTCCGTGCGATCGGCGGCAAGGAGGCGCACCCCGAGCACACCGGGCGGGCGACAGGTTTCCGGGCGGGCGACCTGCTCGACGGGTGGCGGCACATCCTGGCGGGCCCCGTGCTGCGCCCGCTGTTCTTCAACACGGTGCTGAACAACGGACTGATCATGGCGACATCGCCGCTCCTGATCGTCCTGATGGTCGGCGAACTCGGCTTCGCGCCCTGGCAGTACGGCCTGGCCTTCGCCGCGCCCTGCGTCGGCGGCCTGATCGGCTCGCGGCTCGCGGGGCGGCTCGTCGAGCGGTTCGGGCGGCACCGGGTCCTGCGCACCGCCGGCACGCTGCGGGCGTGCTGGCTCATCGGCCTCGTCTTCATCGGCCCCGGTGCCGCCGGGCTCGTGCTCGTCATCGTCGTCGAGTTCGGCCTGATCCTGTGCTCAGGGGTGTTCAACCCGGTGTTCGCCACCTACCGGCTCGATCACACCCCGGCGGACCGCATCGCCCGTACCTTGTCCGCGTGGTCGGTCACCAGCAAGCTCTCCATCGCGGCCATGACCGGCCTGTGGGGTCTGCTGGCCGGCGTCACGGGGCCGCGTACCGCGGTCGGGATCGCCGGGGTCCTCATCCTCGCCACGCCGCTGCTGCTGCCGCGACGCGACCACGAGCCGCGCGACGAGCGGGACACCGCCGCCCGAAACCGCATCCCCTGACCCTGAGCCTCACATCTCGCGCATCCTCGTGATCTCCGTCGTCTGCTGCGCGATCACGTCGTTGGCCATCTCCTCGACCTGGATGTTGTTGCCGTCGGAGAGCACCTCCGTGGCCATCGTGACGGCGCCGTTGTGATGCGTGATCATCAGCTTCAGGAAGAGCTCGTCGAACGTCTTGCCCTTCGCCGAGCGCAACTGCTTCAGCTGCCCCTCGGTGGCCATGCCCGGCATCGTGGAGTGATCGTGACCGGCGTGCTTCTTCGCGCCGCCGTGCTTCTTCAACCAGCCCTTCATGGCGCCGATTTCGGGGCGCTGCGCGGCCGAGATGCGGTCGGCGAGGCGCTTGACCTTCGTTGATCCGGCACGTTTCGGGGCGAGTTCGGTCATCTTGAGGGCCTGACCGTGGTGCGTGATCATCATTTGCGTGTAGGTGAAATCCGCCGAGTTGGGGGAGTCGTCGTCGGTTCTCTTCTTGGCCGCGTCCTCGGCGGACATCGTCGCCGCCGTCTCGCCCGGCTTGCCGGGAGCGATGACGGAGGGGCCGGGGGCCGCCTTCTTCTCCGGCTTGGGACCGGAGTCGGAACCTCCCGAATCGCAGGCGCCGAGCGCGAGAACGGCGGCCGTGAGGAACACGGCGACGGCGGGCGTACGACGGTGGTGCACGGCTGCCTCCTGTGGCGCGCGGGGGAGTTGGGGACCGTCCTAGCACGCTTACGTGCGGGATTGATCAAAAACTTTCATTACAGATGCGTTGCCATCTGTTGATCTGTGCATGCAGAGCACGATACTGCGGGGTGTCCGTGAACCGTTCAACTACGAACGGCGACTAGGGAGGACGCAGTGACCCTGTTGAACAACCCCCGAACACGGCGCAGACGCTTCGGCGTCGGCGCGGCCGCGCTCGGTCTGATGGCCGCACTGTTCAGCGCGGCGCCCGCCGGAGCGACGCCCGACCCGGGCGACTCGCCTGCCGCGCCCAAGAGCGTGTCGAAGAGCGACGCCGCCGAGGCGAGGGAAGCCGTCAAGAGCGGCGAGATACCCGCGCCCGACGAGATCGTGCACTCGGCCAACATCAAGCATCTCGCCAACATCCCCAAGGACGCGCTGCCGGGGTTCAACACCGACCTCGCCTTCCAGGGGAAGTACGCCTTCGCGGGCAACTACGACGGCTTCCGCATCTACGACATCAGCAACCCGAAGAAGCCGCGGACCGTCTCGCAGGTCCTGTGCCCCGGTTCGCAGAACGACATCTCCGTCTCCGGGAACCTGCTCTTCCTCTCCACCGACTCCTCGCGCAGCGACGACTCCTGCAACAGCACCACGCAGCCCGCGACGGAGAAGGCCTCGTGGGAGGGCATGAAGGTCTTCGACATCAGCGACAAGGCCAACCCGAGGTACGTCTCCGCCGTCGAGACCGCCTGCGGCTCGCACACGCACACGCTCGTGCCGGAGAAGCGCAACGTCTACGTGTACGTCTCCTCGTACTCCCCGAGCGCGACGTTCCCGGACTGCCAGCCCCCGCACGACGGCATCTCCGTCATCAAGGTGCCGCGCAAGGCCCCGCAGAAGGCGGCGGTCGTCGACTTCCCCGTGCTCTTCCCGGGTGAGGGCCCCGACGGCGGCGGCAACCCGGGCGGTCCCACCAACCCCGGCGTCTCCAAGACCACCGGCTGCCACGACATCACCGTGCTGCCCTCCAAGGACCTGGCCGCCGGCGCCTGCATGGGTGACGGAATCCTCTTCTCCATCAAGAACCCGGAGAAGCCCAAGGTCATCGACCAGGTGCAGGACAACAAGAACTTCGCGTTCTGGCACTCGGCGACCTTCAACCAGAAGGCGAACAAGGTCGTCTTCACCGACGAGCTGGGCGGCGGAGGCGGCGCGACCTGCGACGAGGCCACCGGCCCCGAGCGCGGCGCCAACGGCATCTACGAGGTCAAGGGCAAGGGCGACCACCGCAAGCTCGTCTTCAAGAGCTACTACAAGATCCCGCGCCACCAGGCTGCGACCGAGAACTGCGTGGCCCACAACGGCTCGCTGATCCCGGTCAAGGGCAAGGACCTGATGGTCCAGGCGTGGTACCAGGGCGGCGTCTCCGTCTGGGACTTCACCAACTCCTCGAAGCCGAAGGAGATCGGCTACTTCGAGCGCGGTCCGCTCAGCGCGGACACGCTCCAGACCGGCGGCTCCTGGTCGGCGTACTACTACAACGGCTACATCTACTCGAACGACATCGCCAAGGGCTTCGACGTCCTGAAGATCGACGACAAGCGGACGGATCCCGCCGAGCGGGTCCGCACCCGTGAGCTCAACGTCCAGACCCAGCCGGACTACTTCGACTGACCGGACTGTCGCGTGAAGCGCTGCGCGGACCGCCCAGGGGACCGAGTCTCCTGCGCGGCCTGATCGGCGACTCGCGCATGTGTCCCGCCGGGCGGTTCGTCGCCCGGCGGGACCCCGAGCTCCCAGGCGAGCCCATACCGCTGAAAGAGCTCGGCCCGCAGCGCTGACGGCGGCATCGGCGCCCCCGGAAGCAGCACCGCGAAGACCGCGCCCATCAGCAGGGCGCGCAGCAGCGGATAGTCGGTGTCCACGTCGGGCGAGCCATGGCGTACGACGGTGTCGCGGAGCAGTTCGGCGAGGTGCTGCTGCTCGGGGCAGCGCACGAATCCGTCCGCCTGGAGGATGCCGGCCATGTGAGTGCGCATGAGGAGGGGCTGGTCGCGGGCCAGGCCCAGGATCGCGTCGATGGCGCGGGCCAGGAGCTCGTCGCCGTCCGCCGACCGCGGTTCCCGTTCGAGGGCCTCCTGGAGCGTGCGGTGCATCAGCCGGTGCACCGCCGACTGCAAGAGCTGGCGCTTGCCGGGGAAGTAGTACGACACCAGGCCGCGGGCCGAGCCCGCGCGGTCCGCGATGTCGCCGAGTGTCGTCGCCTCGTACCCCCGCTCGCTCACCAGGTCGACAGTGGCCTGCAGGAGCCGCTCCCTGGAACGCCTTCGCAACTCTTCATTGACCGATGCGCTACGCGGGGACATCCTGTAACTCCTGCGTTGACTGGCTGAGAGCCAGTATACTCAGCGTGTCGCGGACCAAGACCCTCAGTGGTCGTCTCATGGTCCGGTGCGACCTGGAGCAGGCAACACCGCGGGGGAGTGTTGCCTGCTCACAGGTGCCGATCGGCCGAACCCTCCTTACAGTGGGCCGGGGGGCCGAGGAGGCGTACTGAGATGGATCAAGAGCAGATTCTGTCCCGGATCTCGTCGATGGTCGACGACGAGCGGACGCTGCGGGAGTCGCTAGCGGCGGGCGCGATCGACGAGGCGACGGAGCGCGCGAGGCTCGGCGCGCTGGAGCGTGAACTCGACAGGTGCTGGGACCTGCTGCGCCAGCGGCGTGCGAAGGCCGAGTTCGGCGAGAACCCGGACGAGTCGCGGGCCCGCCCCGCGGCCCAGGTCGAGGGCTACCGCTCATGAGGCGCCCCGCACCCTGACGCGCACGACCCCCTGCGACGCTTTTGAGGCCGTGACATCTCAGCCCCCGTCGACGACACCGAGGACGGGGCGCAGTCCGTCCGGCCGCTGGTCCACGGGCAGATGGTCCACGAAGTGGACGGCGCAGCCGAGTGCGGTGGCGCCGGCGTCCGCGTGCCGGTCGTCGCCCACCATCAGCGCGTCCGCGGGATCGACGCCGAGCGTTTCGCAGGCGTGCGCGAAGAGGCGTGGGTCGGGCTTCTGGATCTCGTGCTCGTACGACAGGGTGTACGCGTCGACGTACGGGTCCAGGCCGTGGGCGCGGAAGACGGGGCGCAGGTCCCACCCGATGTTGCTGATCACCGCGACGCGGACGCCCCGTTCGCGGAGCCCGGTGAGCACCTCGGCCGCGTCGGGGTAGGGGCGCCACGCCTCCGGCCGCATATGGCGGTCGTACAGGGCGTCGTGCAGGAGCGGATCGGGCAACCGGACCTCGCGCGAGAGGCCGGTGAACGCGGCGCGGTGCTGTGCGGCGCTGCGGTCGCGCTGGGCCCACAACTCGGCGAGCCGATCGGGTACGAGGTCGGGCCGCGCCCCGCCCGGCAGCGCGCCGGCCCGCTCAAGTCCCTCCGTCAGCCGCTCGATCTCGGCCGGGGGAAGCGGAAGCCCGGCCTCCCGGAGCACGGCCCGCAGCCAGGACCCGGTGGACTCGATGCGGAACAGGGTCCCGGAGAAATCGAAGAGCGCACCCTTGATCGTCATGCCGGCGATCCTCCGGGACGGGCGGATGGGTGGTCAAGAGTGCTTTTGCGACGCGGGTGTTGGAGGGGGCTAGGTGGCCTCGGGGGCGCGGGTGGCCGGACCTCGGGCGTACGTGGCGATCGCGAGGGTCACCATCAGCGTGCCGAGCAGCCAGCCGCCGACGACGTCCGACGGCCAGTGCACGCCGTTCCAGACGCGGGTCACGCCCACCCCGACGACGGAGACCGCGGCGATCACGACGGCGGTGCGCCACACGGCGGCTCCGACGCCATACATGCGCAGCAGCCACAGGAGCAGCCCGCAGACGACCGTCGCCGTCATGGCGTGGCCCGAGGGGAACGCCGCGAAGTGCGCGGAGTCCACCGGGTCCGGCCAGCTCGGGCGCGGTTTGTCGACCGCGGCCTTGAGGCCCTGCTGCACCAGGGTGCCGACCGCGCAGGTGACCGCGAGCCACACGGCCGGGCGGTTCTCCCGGCGGTAGAGGAGCCACAACACGGTCGCAATGATCAGCAGGCGCATCGTCCACGGGTCCCACACCCAGTCGGTCAGGATGCGGCTGGCCTGGGTGAGGCCGTCGTGCGCGACCGCCCAGCGGTGCGTGGCGCGCGCGATGTCGCCGTCGAGGGTGCCGAGCGGGCCCCACTCCAGCTCGACCAGAAGGATCAGCAGGAGCGAGAGGCAGCCCAGGAGCGCGGCGACGAGCGGGGCGCGGGGCCTGCGGGGGCGGGTCGGACCGGGCGGCGAGTCGAGGGGAGCGGCGGGGTGCATGGACAGATCCTCGCCGACGGGCGGTGCCGGGGGCCATCCCGGGGTGCTGTCCCGTGGGGCGCGCCCCGGCTTCCCCGGCTTCCTCGGCCTTCGGCGGCAGGCCGTCACCCCAGCGCGCGCAGCCCCGGCACGAACGTCACCAGGAGCGGGACCACCGGCACGAGCGCCGCGGCGGCCGTCAGCCGCAGCCGCCGTCCCGCGGTGAGCCGTGGCCGCGCGGACAGCAGCCGGTGCACCCGCTGCGGCACGTGGGCCTGCGGGGTCGGGCAGGGGCCGAACACGCCCCGGTCCTCGTTGAGCTCGACCAGCGCGAGGGCGATGGTGAGACGACCGAAGCGGCGCGAGGCCACGTCGTCGGCGGCCAGTTCGACCAGGCGGTGCATCTCGTCCCGGAACGCGGCGAAGACCGGCACCTGCGGGAACCCCGTGGCCAGCGCGCCCGAGCAGTGCAGGAGCCAGTCGTGCCGTGCCTGCGCGTGCCCTTGCTCATGGGCGAGCACGGCATCCAGCTGACGGCCCTTCAGGCGGCGCAACGCGGCGGTGGTGATGACCAGTTGCGGAGCGGACCCCGGCAGCCACCAGGCGTCGGGGCGCTCACCCTCGAGCACGACGAGGCGGTCGGCACCGGGCTCCTCACCGGGCAACAGCGGTGCGCGCAGGCGGAGTTCGGTGCGCCCCTTGCGGCGCCTCGCCCGGGCCCGGACGATCTCGCGGGTCAGCATCGCGGCGGTCCACACGCCGCCGAGGGCCAGCGCCACGGCCGTCGCGGGAGCCCAGGAGCCGCCCGCACCCAGCGCGTACGCGTCGACCACGTCGTGCGGGGCGGGGGCGAAGACGTGACCGCGCACGGCCTGCCATGCGGCGGCGGCGCTGAGGGTCATCGACAGGGCGCAGCACAGGAGCACACCCGCCACGACGCACTGCCACGCCCACAGCGCGACCACCGGTTCACGCTCCGGCCAGTCGGCGCGTGCGATGAGGCGCGGGGCGACGACGGCGGCGAGGGCGCCCAGCAGCAACAGCGCAACGGGGAGCAACATGTGTCAAGACTATGAGGGCGGCGCCGTCGGAGGGTATGGCCTATCGCCGCAAGTGACGCACGCCACGGCCGTTCGCGGGGGTATCGCCCCCTTACGGCAGCCGGGCTCTTCTCCCGCCCGGGGCCCCGCGGCGGCCTACAGCGTCAGCAGCATCGCGATCATGGCGATCCCCATGGACAGCCGGCACACCATCGCCAGCTCGGTGCGATCCCCCCACCCCATGACCGCGCCTGCGCCACCGCCCCCGCCTTCCGCCGTCGCGAGCGTGGGTACGGGCAGCAGGCGGGCGCCCGACCACAGCACGTACCCGGCGAAGTAGAGCAGCAGTGCCCCGGTGAGCGCCGGGGCGCCCCCGCCGCCGTGGCCCGCGTGCGCGGTGGGCGTCGCGGCCATGGCCGCCGCCATGTAGACCATGGCGCCCGCGCCGACCAGGTGATGCAGGTGGTGCCGATCGCGTCGGGCTCCCCACAGGGCGCGCAGTGCCGCCGCGCCGAACACGGCCGCGTACCCCAGCCAGGCCCAGCGCGGCGGGGTGAGGACGGCCGCGGGTACGGCCATCAGAGCCATGCCGAAGCCCATCAGCGCCTCGCCGCCGGCCGTTCGGCGCTGTGCCTCGATCCTGCTGCGCATCCGCAGCAGACAGTAGGACCCGGTCGCCGCGCACAGCGCGACGAGCAGCCAGCCGGCCTGCGCCGGTCCGTGCACCGCGCACCTCCCCGATCGACGGTGTCCCTGGGGTCGATGCCCTCGCGCGGCGCGTCGTACGCGAGCGCATGGGTGTACGCGGGGAGCGCGGAGGGGGCGGACGCGGGGGTGACGGAAGAGACTTCCGAGGTAAATCATTTCCGAGTAAAACACTTGCTAAGCTTCTCGCATGAGCAGCGCACCACCATCCCCTTCGCCCCGCCCCTCCGTACCTTCCGGCCCCTCCCGTGTCCGTCGACTCCCGCTGGCCGGTGTGCTGCGTCCGGGGAAGCCGTCCGACATCTGGTTCAAGCCCGCGTCCAGCGTGGTCGTCGCCACCGCGATACCGAATCTGACGCTCCTCGCGATCGGCCGCCTCGATCTCGTCATGTACACGATGGCCGGATCGTTCTGCGCCCTCTACACGCACAACCTCCCCTATGCCGCACGGGCCCGGGCCCTCGCCGGAGTCGTCGCCGGCATGCTGGCCAGTGTCGGCATCGCGATGGTCGCCGCCTCGCTCACCACGTCGGCGGCGGTGCTCGTGGCGGTCGGGGCGCTGCTCGCCGCCGCGCAGAAGACGCTGTGCGACGCGACCCGCATCGGGCCGCCCGGGCACCTCATCTTCACCTTCATCAGCTCCGCCACACTGTTCGCGCCGCAGTCCATCGGGCAGGTCCCCGGTCACCTCGCCCTGACGCTCGGCGCGGGCGCCGTGGCCTGGCTGGTCGGCATGGCCCCCGCCCTGGTGCGGCCGCACGGCCCCGAGCGCCGGGCCACCGCGCGGGCCCTGCGTGCGGCCGCCGCGTACGCCGAGGCCTCGGGCCCCGGCCGCGAGCGGGCCCGCCCCGCGGCGGCCGCGGCCGTCCACGCGGCCTGGCAGTCACTGCTCGCCACCGGCGCCCGCACGGCTGCGCGCCGCGCTCTGGAGCGCCTGGTCATCCGGGCCGAGGACGCCCTGGCGGCGCCCTCGTCGGCGGACCCCGCCCAGCTGCGCTCCTGGGCGACGGGCCTGCGCGGCACGGGCGCGGTGCCGCGCCCCGTCGGCGTACGGCCCGATGAGGCCGACGAACTCCTCGGCGTGGAAGCGGAGTTGGCGGCAAAGGCTGCCAAGGTTTCCCTGTGGCGGCGGCTGGGCCCCGGATCGCCGCTGCTGCCCATCGCGCTGCGTACGGCGGTCGGCTGCGCGCTCGCGGGATACGCGTCGCTGGCCCTGGGCGTCGGCCGCCCCTACTGGGCGCTGGTCACGGCGGCGTCCCTCTATCAGGCCAACGTCACGCTCACCTGGAACAGGGGAGTGCAGCGCGTGGTGGGCAACCTCGTGGGGGTGTTCGCGTTCGCCGCGATCGTCCCGCTGGCCCATCTCAGTCACGCCGCGCTGATCTTCTGCTGCCTGGCGCTCGCCTTCGGGGCAGAGGCGCTGATCGGCCGCAACTACTGGCTCGGCAGCGTGTGCGTCACACCGATGGCCCTGCTGGTCACCGAGTTCGCCCGGTTCCAGCAGCCCGGAGAGCTGATCCTCGACCGGGTCGTGGACACGTTCGTCGGCGCGCTGCTCGGCGTCGTCGCGGCGATGCTCGTCACCAACCGGCGCGCCGCCGACCACATCGAACTGGCCATAGACGCCACGGACCGGGCCCGTACCCGCGCCGAACAGGCCCTGGCGGCTCCGGCCCCCACGCCCGCCACCCTTCGCCCTGCGCGCCGGGGCCTGACCGCCGCCCTGGTGGACCTGCGCACCGCGCACGACGCGGCGGCGGGCGAGTGGTGGCAGCGCGCCCTGCCGGACCAGCGGGTGATGATCGCCGAACAGGCCGGACACCGTACGCTCGCGGCGACGGTACGCGGTACGCAGCAGGGCACACACGTACGAGCATGAAGGCCGGGCAAGACGGAAGGCCGAGGACGGGGCACATGAGGGACGGCAGCAAAGGGGACGCGGCGGGGAAGAGGGGACCCCACGCGGGGGGAGGAACCGAGGGGGAGGCCCCCGCTTCGGCGAGGGGCGGCGCTGCTTCGGGCGGCGTCGCCTCCGGCGGTCCCGTGCCTGCGGTGGGTGGCGTTTCGGCTGTGGTGGCTGGGGGCGGCGCCGTGGCGGGTCGTGCTTCTGACGTTCCCGGCGACACCGTCGCCGCCGTCGTGCGGCAGTGGCAGGCCGTGCGGCCCGATGTCGATACCGGGCCGATGGAGGTCATCGGGCGCATCAATCGGTGTGCGGCTCTTCTGCAGCAGGCCGAGGACGCGCCGTTGCGTCGTGTGGGGCTGACCCGTCCGGAGTTCGATCTTCTCGGCGCGTTGCGCCGGACCGGACACGAGCTGACCCCGGGTGAACTGGCCCGCGAGACCTTCTCATCGGGGGCCGCCGTCACCAAGCGCCTCAAGCAGCTCCAGGAGCGTGACCTCGTCGACCGGCGTGCCGACACCCGTGACCGCCGCGTCTCGCACGTCGGCCTGACCGACGCGGGCCGCGATCTCGTCGACTCGATCCTGCCCGATCAGCTCGCCTACGAGACCGTTGTTCTGGCTGGCATCGACGAGGGCGGCCAGGCACAACTCAGTTCCCTGCTGGGGGAGTTGCTCGGACAGCTTGAGGGGCGGCTCGGGCCGGCCTCCGGGTTCCGGGGGTGACGGGCGTGAAATTGGGGCGCGGCTGACCGGGCGGCGCTGAAGCCGTCCTCTCAGTGGTCCTCCACCGACGCCACCAGCAACTCCCTTGCCTCCGGCTCCACATGGTCCGCGTAGTACTCGTACAGCGCCGTACGGCCCAGGCGCGCGGCGAGCGGGCCGTCCCCCGAGGTGATCGCCGCCAGGACCTCCCGGTGGTGGGCTATGGAGCGCTCCATCCAGGCCGTGGTGTCCGTGACCCCCGCGATCTTCTTCTCGATGACCTCCACCACCGCCTCGTGCACGGCGCGTGCGCACAGGCCCAGGAGGGAGTTGCCGCTCGCCTCGGCGATCGCCCGGTGGAAGAGCGCGTCCGCCTCGCTGAACGCGTGCAGGGAGGCCGGGCCGCCACGGCACAGCGCTTCCATGCGGGTGATCTGTTCGCGCATCCGGGCGAGATCCTCCTCGCCGTGCAGGCGGGCGGCCAGACGATTGCTCTCCGCGTCCAACACCATGCGGAACTGCACCAGTTCACCGAGTGTCGCCACGCTGGAGCGGGTCAGCCGCCCCAGGGCCTGGCTGAGGTTGTCGGGCGAGACGCCGAGCACCTCGGCGCCCAGCGGGTCGCCTGGGCGGGAACGGATCAGGCCCGCCGACTGCAGGACACGCAGCGCCTCGCGCACGGTGGAGCGGCCCACGCCGAAGCGGTTGACCAGCTCGCGCTCGGCGGGCAGCCGGGACCCGGGCGGCAGATCACCGCTGAGGATGCGTTCCTCGATCTGCTCTGCCACCCGCTGATAGGCGCGGACCGGTGTGACCGGCCGGAACAGGTCGGCGTCGTCGGCGGCCATCGGCCCGCCCCCTCCACGGTACGTAACTGACACGCGATGCCGGCGCGGGAAAACCAAGATCTGGTGGTTGACCCGGCCTCGAACGTGGAGGCAGAGTACGGGAACTCAACTGGTCTGACCAGTCGACTGGCCTCATGCTCAGCCGACTTGGAGGTTCCATGCACACCAGCTCAAGTCACACCGGCTCACGTCATATCGACTCGGTCATCGACTCCGAAGCCGTCGTCGCCTTCTCCCAGGACCTGGTCCGCCTGCGTACCGTCAACGCGGCCAGAGCCACCGTGGTGGAGCAGCCCGCGGCCGACCTCGTCGCCGGGCTCTTCACCGAGTTCGGCTGGACGTACGACGTGGTGGAGGTCGCGCCGGGGCGCCCCAACACCGTCGCCGTCGTCGAGGGCGGAGGGGGCGACGGGCCGACCCTGATGTTCGAGGGGCACATCGACGTCGTCACGGAAGGGGACCCGGGGGACTGGAGCGTCGACCCCTACGGGGCGGAGATCCGCGACGGCCGACTGTGGGGGCGCGGCTCCGCCGACATGAAGTCCGGCGTCGCGGCGATGATCTACGCGGTGCGGGCCCTGCAACTGGCCGGCCCCTTCCCGGGCCGGGTCGTCATCGGCGTGCTGTGCGACGAGGAAGGGCTGATGCTCGGCGCGAAGGCGTTCGCCGCCACCCCGCTCGCGCGCGAGGTGGACGGAGTCATCGTCTGCGAGCCCGAGGGGTACGAGGTGTGCACCTCGGCCCGTGGCGGCATCCGGCTCCGGCTCGATCTCGACGGGGTGATGGCCCACGGCGCCATGCCGCAGGAGGCCAAGAGCCCGATCGTCGCCGGGGCGCGCATCGTCGAGGCGCTCGCCCACGTGCAGGACTGGGCCCAGAAGCGGTACGGCACCCACCCGCACGCCGGGAGCGTGACGGTCACGCCGACCGTCCTGCACGGCGGAGACCCGGACCAGCTCAACGTCATCCCCGCACATGGGCTCGTCGGCATCGACGTACGCACGATTCCCGGCACCGACCACACCGAACTCATCGAGCGGGTACGGGAGTCCGCGGTCGAAGCGGCCAGGACCGTGGGGGTGGGTGTCGGGCTGACCGTCGTCGACGACCGGCCCGCCGTCGAGATCCCCGACGATCACCCCGTGGTCACCGCGCTCGTCGAGGGACACCGCCAAGTGCACGGCGCCGCACCGCCGTTCGGGGCGGTGCCCGGCACCACGGACGGAACCATCCTCACCCGCGACGCCGGGCTGCCGACCGTGGTCTACGGGCCCGGCGGGAAGTGGATCGCGCACCAGAAGGACGAATTCGTCGAGGTGCGCGAGATCGTCGAGTACACACGGGTGTACGCCGCGGCGGCGCGCTCCTTCCTGAACGGCGCGACCGGAGGTGCGCGATGACCTGCCCCGAAGGGCTGCCCGTCGGCGACGGCTGGGTGACCGCGCCCGGCAGCGGCCCCGTCCGCTTCCCGTACGACGGCGGTGAGATCGGCACGGCGCCGATCGGCGACGCGGACCTCGCGGCCCGGGCCGTCGGACATGCCGCCGCGGTGCGGGTGAGGGTGGCCGGGCTGCCCGCGGGGGTGCGGCGGCAGGTGCTCGCCGGGGCGGCCGAGACGCTGGCCGAAGCGGTGCCGGAACTGGTGGACCTCCTCGTCCTGGAGACCGGGAAGCCGCGGGTCGACTGCCGGGTCGAGATGCTGCGGGCGGTGGCCACCTGGCAGTCCGCCGCCGACGAGGTGGCCCATCTGCACGGCGAGACCGTGCCGTTGGACCTCCAGCCGTCCGGCGAGGGACTCTTCGGCTACTGGACGCGGCGGCCCGTCGGCGTGGTGGTCGGCATCGCGGGCTTCAACTACCCGGTGCTTCTCGCCTCCCACAAGATCGCACCGGCGCTCGCCGCGGGGTGCCCGGTGATCGTCAAGCCCGCCCCGGCGACACCGCTCGCCACCCTGCGGCTCGTCCATCTCGTACGGGAACAGCTGGTGGCGGCGGGTGCGCCCGCCGGAGCGGTGCAACTCGTCACGGGGGACGCGGAGGTCGGCCGTACGCTCACCACGCATCCGGAGGTCGCCGCGGTCTCCTTCACCGGGTCGGCGGCCGTCGGCCACCGCATCGCGCGGGACGCGGCGCCGCGCAAGGTGGTCCTCGAACTCGGCTCCAACGCGGCGCTCGTCGTGGCCGCGGACGCCGATCTCGACGCGGCGGCCGACGCGGTCGTGCGGGGCGGGTTCTACGCCTCGGGGCAGGCGTGCATCTCCGTACAGCGGGTCATCGTGGTGGCCGCGGTCGCGGAGGAGTTCGAGAAGCGGCTCGCCGAGCGGCTGCCGGACGTGGTGGTCGGCGACCCGCGGGATGCCGGGACCCGGGTGTCGGCGCTCATCGACGAGACGGCGACGGAGCGGGTCCTCGACTGGGTCGAACGCGCGCGGGCGGCGGGGGCGCGGCTGGTCGCCGGGGGAACCCGCGACGCGGATGGCCGGTGCATCGCCCCGACGCTGCTCGCGGACGTCCCCGACGGCGAACCCGCCTGGGACGAGGAGATCTTCGGCCCGGTCGTCTGCCTGCGCACGGTGCCGGACCTGGACACCGCGTACGACGTGGTCAACGCGAGCCGTTACGGCCTGCACGCCGCCGTCTACACGAGTGGCCTGCGGGCCGCGCTGGAGGCGGTGGAACGCCTGGAGGTGGGCGGCGTAGTGGTGAACGAAGTCCCCGGCTACCGCAGCGACATCGCCCCCTACGGCGGCGTCAAGGACTCGGGCATCGGCCGCGAGGGCCCCAGATTCGCGATCGAGGAAATGACGGTGACCCGGATGGCGGTCATCAGACCTTGAGCGGGGCCAACCGTCCCCGAAGCCGTCACGCGCCCGCACTCACCATCGCCCCGACCCCCGACCCCCGGCCGCCAGCCCGGCCAGAGAGGTAGCAGCACCATGGACTACGGCAACCTGTTCCGGCTCGACGGCCGTCGTGTCGCGGTCGTTGGCGGCGCGAGCGGCATCGGTCGCGAGGCCGCTCGCGCACTGGTCGCCCAGGGCGCGCACGTCATCGTCGCCGACCGGGACACAGAGGGCGCGGAACGGACGGCGGCGCTCGCGGTGGGCCCGAGCGATGCGGCGGACCAGCGTCTCGGTACGGCTGTCACGCACCCCCTGGACGTCCTCGACCCCGACGCCGTCCGGAGCGCCGTCGCCGCGTGGGGGCCGCTCGACGGGCTCGTCGTCACCGTCGGGGCCAACGTACGCAAGCGCCTCGCGGACTACGGCCTCGACGAGTTCGACCGTGTCATCGCGCTGAACCTGCGCTCCTACCTCACGCTCATCCAGGCGGTCGCCCCCGGCATGGCCGAGCGCGGCCGGGGGAGCGTGGTCGGGTTCGCCTCGATGCGGGCCTTTCAGGTGGAGCCGGGGCAGGGGCCGTATGCCGCGTCCAAGGCGGGGCTGATCCAATTGCTGCGGACGGCGGCCGCGGAGTGGGGGCCGCAGGGCGTGCGGTTCAACGCCGTCGCGCCCGGCGTCGTCCGTACGCCGCTCACCGACCAGATCGCCGCCGACCCCGCGTGGTTCGACGCCTACGCCCAGGCCTCCGCGCTCAAGCGGTGGGCCCGCGCCGACGAACTGGCCGGAGCCGTCGCCTATCTCGTCTCGGACGCGTCCACCTTCGTCACCGGCACCGTGCTGACCGTCGACGGCGGCTGGACCGCGGTCGACGGCCGGTACGACCCGTCCGTGTGATCTTGTCTGTTCCCGCGGCCCTCTTCGTCCCTGCCCAAGGAGCCCCCCCCCATGCCCCCCACATCCGAAGACGGCGGCGAGCAGAGTCCACCGGATCCGGCGGCCTCGCCCCTGGACGGGCCCCTGGACGGCCTCCCCACCCTCCGCGGCGCGGCCCGCCCCTCCCTCTGGTTGCTCCTCGTCCCCGTCCTGCTCTACGGCGCCGCCCCCTTCGTCGCCAACCGCATCGAGCCACGCGTCCTGGGCGTCCCCTTCCTCCTGGCCTGGGTCATCGCCGCCACCGTGATCAGCCCCCTGGTCATCTGGATCGCCGCCCGGCTCGACCCCGCGTACCGCCTGAACGCCGTCGAACCCATCCCCGCCGACGACCTCCCGGGCTTCGACAACGGCACCGCCCCCGAAGGAGGCAGCCGATGAACGGCTCCGCAGCCGTCGCCACCACCATCTTCGGGCTCGCCATGGTCGCCACGATCCTGATCGGGGTGTGGAGCGCCCGCGGCAGGTCCAAGGGCCTCGCCGAGTGGTCCGTCTCCAGCCGCGGACTCGGCGTCCTGTTCATCTGGCTGCTCATGGCCGGCGAGACGTACACGAGCTTCTCGTTCCTCGGCACCGCGGGATGGTCGTACTCGTTCGGCGCGCCGATCCTCTACCTGGTCGCCTATCTCACCGTCGGTTTCGCCGTCGCGTACGTCGTGGGCCCCGCCCTGTGGACGTACGCGAGCCGGCACGGCCTCATCTCCATCGCGGACATCGCCGAATTCCGCTTCCGCTCGAGGCCGGTGGGGATTCTCGTCGCCGTCGTCGCGACGGTCTTCATCGTCCCCTACATCCAGGTGCAGATTCAGGGCATGGGCGTCGTCGTGAACGCGATGACGTACGGCAGCGTCGATCTCAAGGTCGCCGCCGTCATCTCCTTCGTCGTGGCCGAAATCTTCATCCTCGTGTCCGGCCTTCGCGGCTCTGCGTGGGTGAGCGCGCTCAAGGACATGCTGGTGATCGTTGCCGTCGTGTTCCTCGCCGTCTACATCCCCATGCACTACCTCGGCGGATTCGGCGACTTCATGCAGCGCATGGTGACCGAGAAACCCGAGTGGCTGACCTTCCCCGGGCACGAGTCCGGCGGGCGCAACGCCATGTGGTTCCTGAGCACCGTCGTGCTCAACGCCGTGACCATCACCATCTTCCCGACCACGGTCGCCGGTTACCTCAGCGCAAAGAGCCCGAACGCGCTGCGCCGCAACGCGCTGCTCCTGCCCTGGTACCAACTGCTCCTGTTCGTCCCGATGGTGGTCGGCGCGACGGCCCTGTTCGTGATGCCGACCCTGGGCAACCCCGACCTGGCCCTCTTCAGCCTGGTCACCGATTCGCTGCCCTCACCCGTCGTCGCGCTCATCGGCGTCGCGGGCGCGCTCTCGGCGATCGTGCCGATGAGTGTCTTCATGCTCTCCATCGGCACCCTGTGGGGCCGCACCGTCCTCGGCGGAGGCAATGGCGCCGACCCGCGGGCACGCCGTCGAGCGGCCGGGAAGACCGGCGACGCGAACGACATGCGGGCCAAGAGGCTATCTCAACTGGTTTGCGTGGTGGCCGGGTTGATCGCCCTCGCGGGCAGTCTCTTCTACCCGAACACTCTCGTGGAGCTCTCCGTCCTGTCCTACGAGGGGCTGGCGCAGCTCGTGCCGGTCGTGCTCCTCGCCCTGTTCTGGCGGCGGCTGACCGCGCGGGCCGCGGTGGCGGGGATGCTCACCGGGCTCGCGGTGATGACCATCCTGTGGGCCACCGACAACGACCCGTACCACGGCGTGAACGGCGGCATCATCGCGCTCGCCGCCAACCTCGTCGTGCTGCTCGCGGTCGTGCGGATCGCACCGGGCCCCGGCCCCGCCGGGATTCCCGCCACCAGACCGGCGGTACCGGACGAGCGCGCGACGCGGACGAGGTCCCGCTGACCGGACGCTCAGCCCTTGCCGGCCGCTCAGTTCTCGTGCTGGCGCACGAGCCGACGGAGGCGGGCAGGAATGTCGTCGGCGCCCAGCACGAAGTCCACCTGACCGGTCCCGATCGCGGACTTGGGCATCCCGTGGAACTTGGCCGTGGCCGGGTCCTCCACGATGACGGTGCCGCCGCCCGACTTCACCGCTTCCACCCCGCGGGCGCCGTCGCCGTCGGCCCCGGTCAGGACACAGGCGATGAGCAGAGGGCCGAACGTGGCGGCCGCCGACTCGAAGAGGGGGTCGGCGGCCGGGCGGGACTGGTTGACCGGGGGCTCCTGAGACAGGGAAAGGCTGCCGTCCGCGGGGACGCACAGGTGGTGATCGGGCGGGGCGATGTACACCGTCCCGGGCTCCGGGATCTCGCCGTCCTCGGCCAGCTTGACGGTCAGCGTGGTGCGGCGGGAAAGGATGGCGACGATGTGCGTCTCGCGGGCACGCCGCAGGTGATGGGCCACCAGCACCGGCGCCGGGAAGTCGGCGCCGAGGCCGGCCAGCAGCGCCTGCAGCCCCTCGATGCCCCCCGCGGAGGAGGCCACCACGACGACGGGGCGGCGGGTGTGCGGCTCTTGCGGATGTTCGCTGCTCACGCCCGAACCCTAACCCCGCCCGCTCTGTCCTCGGGCCCGTCGTGGAGGGTGCCATCCTCGTGTCGGACGACAACCTGAACTGGCTCGTGAGTGAGGCATGCATGACGGACAGGGATGACTTCGAGGTGCCGGGCCTGCGGGAGTCCGTGGAGATCCGGATCGACCGGTGGGGTGTCCCGCATCTGTACGCCGCGTCCCAGGACGACCTCTTCCTGGCCCAGGGCTTCAACGCGGCCCGCGACCGCCTCTTCCAGCTCGACCTGTGGCGGCGGCGCGGACTCGGCCTGCTCGCCGAGGTGTTGGGGGAGCGGTACGCCGAACACGACCGTGCGGCACGGCTGTTCCTCTACCGAGGCGACATGGCCGAGGAGTGGCGCGCGTACGGCGACGACACGGAGCGGGTGACGAGGGCCTTCGTCGCCGGCATCAACGCGTACGTGTCACTGTGCCGCGCGGACGCGACGCAACTGCCGCCCGAATTCACCCTGTTGAACTACGAACCGGCGTACTGGCAGCCCTCCGACGTGGCCCGCATCCGCAGCCACGGCCTGCAGTACAACCTGCGCGACGAGGTCGCCCGCGCGCTCACCCTGCGCGACCACGGCCCCGGGGCGGAGGAGCTGCGCCGCCGCCGCGAGCCCGCGCCGCACCGGCTGCGCGTCCCCGAGGGCCTCGACCTCTCCGTCATCCCGGCCGACGTCCTGCGCGTGTACGACATGGCCACCACGCCTCCGTGGGCGGCGGGCGCGGCGCCCCGCCAGGGCCTGGACGGCTCCAACAACTGGGTCATCGCCCCCTCGCGCACCGCCACCGGCCGCCCCCTCCTGGCCAACGACCCGCACCGCGGGATCGCTCTGCCCGCGCTGCGTTACCTGGCGCACCTCTCGGCGCCGGGCATCGACGCCGTCGGTGCGGGCGAACCGGCCCTGCCCGGCATCTCCATCGGCCACAACGGCCACGTCGCCTTCGGCCTGACGATCTTCCCGATCGACCAGGAGGACCTGTACGTCTACCGCACGAACCCGGAGAACCCGCGCGAGTACTGGTACCAGGACCGCTGGGAGCCGATGACACGGATCACGGAGGCGATCCCGGTGCGTGACGGCGACGCGCTCCCGGCCGACCTGTGGTTCACCCGCCACGGCCCGGTCATCCGCGAACTCCCGGAACGGAACGCGGCGTTCGCGGTACGGGCGGCATGGCTCGGCCCCGGCATGGCCCCCTACCTGGGCAGCATGGACTACATGCGGGCGGCGAGCCCCGACGCGTTCGTGGCGGCGATGCGACGCTGGGGCGCCCCCGGCGAGAACCAGGTCTACGCGGCGCCCGACGGGACGATCGGCTGGCGGCCCGCCGGTCGTGTCCCCGTCCGCCCCGGCTGGGACGGCACGCTCCCGGTGCCGGGCGACGGTCGCTACGAATGGGACGGCTTCCTGGACGTGGAGGAACTCCCCTCCGTCCGCGACCCGGCCCAGGGCTGGTTCGCCACGGCCAACCAACTGAATCTGCCGCCGACGTACCCGAACGCGGAGAAGACGGTGACGTACGACTGGTACGCACCGACCCGCCACGACCGCATCACGGAAGAACTCGGCTCCCACAGCTCCTGGACGGTCGAGGACTGCGTACGCCTGCAGACGGACTACGTGAGTCTGCCGGGACGGCGGATACAGGGGTTGCTCACGGGCCTTGAGGACAGCCGGGCCAATGTCACCACCGCCCTCGCCCTCCTCCGCGACTGGGACGCCCGTCTCACCGCCGGCTCGGCTGCCGCGGCCCTCTTCGAGGTCTGGTACCGGCGGCATCTGCGGCCCGCCCTGCTGGCGCGGGCCCTCGAAGGGGTCGTGGGCGAGGAGCAGCGTGACCGGGCCCTGGCGCGGGTTCTGCCCGCCGAGGACGCGGCGGCGGACGCCCGCGTCGATCTGGAGCTTCTGGACGGTGACCCGGACCCCGGCCTGCTGCTCGGCACGCTGTCCGCGGCCGTGGACGAGCTCGCCGGGCTGCTGGGGGACGACCCCGCCGACTGGTCCTGGGGCGCCCTCCATCACGCCCACCCGCACCACCCCATCGCCGCGCTGCTCGCCGGGACCGCCCCGGAGTGGGCCGCCGTGGGGCCGGCCCCACGTGGCGGCAGCGGGGACACCGTGGGAGCCGCCGCCTACGGGCCCGGGTTCCGGCAGACCGCGGGGGCCACCTTCCGGATCGTGGTGGACGTCGGCTCCTGGGACGACTCCGTGGCGATGAACTCCCCGGGGCAGTCCGGCGTTCCGGGCAGCCCGCACTACGACGACCTGTTCGCGAGCTGGGCCGCCGACGGCTCCTTCCCGCTCCTCTACTCGCGGGAGGCGGTGGAGAAGCACACCCGGCGGACCATCACCCTGCGACCGCCCGCCGCGGACGGTCAGGGGGCCGCCGACCCGAAGGGCAGGTAGTCCGCCTCGTACCCGAAACAGCGTGGGCCGGTCAGCGCGAGGCCGCCCGGAGTGATCCAGCGCGGATCGCAGCGGGCGGCGATGACGCTGACGCGCTGGCCGTAACGCAGCCCCTCCGTGGTCACCGGATCGCCGGTCTCGCTGTCCAGGACACAGATCAGGTCGGGCGTGGTCGCCACGCTCTCCCCGTCGCGCGTGGCCATCAAGTGCTCGTTCTGGAAGCCGAGTTCGAGCACCCGGCCCGCGTCACCGCGCGTTCCCTCGATGCGGGCGTGACCGCGCGCGAAGCCGCCCTCCGTGCGACGCGCCACGTCGGCCACCCTGCCCGCCAGGAGGGGGATGCCGTCCAGGAGCGACCGCGCGGCCGCCACCGGATCACCGTGCGCGGTGCGCGCCTCGCGCACCACGGCACCAAGCCGCCCGGCGAGCGTCAGCGTCGCCGGGACCAGGCCGTCGGCGAGCTGATCGCCGCGCAGCACCGTGTCCGCGCAACTGATCTGGCAGCCGAGCTCCACGCACACCGCGCGCGCGATCCGCTCGGCCGCGTGGTTGTCGACGGCCTCGACGACGATGGTGTTGCCCTTGTCGTCGGCGAGCGCCATCGGCGAGTTGGAGATCCCGGCGAGGCCGGGCAGCACCATCTGCGCCTCGGGGAACGCCCGCCCCATCGCGTCCCCGTCCACCAGGGGCAGCCCGGCCCGCGCGGCGCACGCGATCGGCAGCATCGAGTTGACCCCGCCGACCTCCAGCGGCGTCAGGTGCGTGGCCCGCCGCCCGAGGTGTCGTTCCAGGGCGCGCAGCGCGTCCAGATGTTCCCGTCCGTTGGGCACCCGCTCCAGGAGGACGGTGGGCGCGCCCATGCCGGAGATGGGGACCACGGTCGCGTCGGCGTCCACCTCGTCGATGCCGACCACCCGCACCGGACCGCGCGCGCGGATCGCCTCGCGGGCGACCAGCTTGCCGATGTACGGGTCGCCGCCCCCGCCCGTGCCGAGGATGCCCGCGCCCCGCGCGATGTCGTCGAGGTTGCCGAGGGTGATCTCACGCATGGGTGACCGCCCCGGCGCCGGGCGCGATGACCCCGCCGAGACGCCCCAGGTCCAGATCGCCCACGGCCCGCACCCGGATGCGGGTGGCGCCGCCGGGCAGATAGGCGAGCGGCACCTCCTCGATGTCGACGACGCGTACGCTCCCGGCGCGGGCCCCGGCGTCCAGCGCACGCCCGACGGCCTCGTCGCGGGCCCCGGCGAGCACGGTGTCCCGGTGGCCGTCGGGGACGCGGAAGACCCGGTCGACCTCGCCGCCGACCTGCGCGATCGCCGCGCCCACCGCGTTGGCCACGTCGAAGTGGTCCGGCCGGCGCACATCGGTGAAGCCGGGCAGCGCCTCGGGCAGGAGGATGGAACCGCCTCCCACGACGACCACCGGCAGCATCGCGGCGGAGGTCCGCATCCGGTCCACGCCTTCGGCCAGCCGCTCGTCGATGCGGTCCAGGGCGCGTGCCGTGAACTCGCGCCCCAGGTGCGCGACATGAGGCACGTGCCCGATGTCCGCGCGACCCGCGGCCACCGCGAGATCCGTCGCCGTCAGCCGCCTGCCGCCGAAGACGAGCGCTTCCCGCGTGAGCAGGTGACCCACCGACCGCGGGCCCGTCTCGCCGTCGCGCGAGACCAGGGACCCGCCGCCGATGCCGAGGGAAAGCACGTCAGGGATACGGAAGTTGGTGCGGATGCCGGCGGCCTCGCTCTCACCGCCGGCCTCCCGCGGGTAGCCACCGCTCAGGACACCGATGTCGGCGGTCGTGCCGCCCACGTCGATGACCGCGCAGTCCCCGATCCCGGAGAGGAGCGCCGCGCCCCGCATCGAGTTGGTCGGCCCGGACGCGAACGTCGCGACGGGGTACGCGCGCGCGAAGTCGACGTCCATCAGCGTCCCGTCGTTCTGCGAGAGGAAGAACGGCGCCGTGATCGACAGCTCGGCCAGTGCCTTGCCGAACGACTCGACGATGACGGTGGCCAGATCCCGCAGTGACGCGTTGATGATCGTGGCGTTCTCGCGCGCGAGAAGACCGACCCGGCCGAGATCGTGCGAGAGCGAGAAGTGCACGCCCTCGCCCAGCTCGTCGCGCAGGATCTCGGCGGCACGCCACTCGTCCGCCTCGGCGACGGGCGAGAACACCGAGGACACGGCGACCGAGGTGAGACCGCGTGCGGCGATGTCGGCGGCCGTCCGGCGCAGCTCGTCCGGATCGAGCGGCGAAAGGGGCCGCCCGTCGAACTCCCGTCCGCCATGGCAGAGATAGCCGTGTCCGCCGACGGCGGCCCGCTGCCGCTCCGGCCAGTCCGCCATGGGCGGCAGGGCGGCGGTGGCGGGAAGGCCGAGGCGTACGGCGGCCACCGGGGTGAGCCGGGCGCCCTCGACGAGCGCGTTGAGGAAGTGCGTGGTGCCGATCATCACCGAGGTGACGGATTCGACGGGTGGTGCGAGGCCCTGGATCGCCGCGGTGACACCGGAGGTGATGTCGGGCGTGGTCGGTGACTTGGCGGCCGCGAGCACGCGGTCGTCGTGCCCGAGGAGGGCGGCGTCGGTGTTGGTCCCACCGACATCGATGCCGATACGCATGGGGGTGAAGTCCTTCGTGTGGCGACAGGCGGGTGACGCGTAGTACGGACGTGACGCGCGCCGTGATCAACCAGACGGCGAGACGGCGGTTTCCGGGGCGTCTCCCGGCCATCCGGTGGCTGCATCGACCTTCAGACGGCGGCCGCGCCGTTCCGGAGCCCCGATCACCTGCTTTTCGCCGTCCTGTCCAGGACTCCGGCACGCCGAAGCGGCGCCTACCTCACCACTGGTAGTCGCCGCCCGCCCGCACGACCAGGGAGGAATCCGCTGCTCCGGCGTGCGTGCGGCATCCTGCCGTGCTCCCGCGCAAAGGCCGGCGCTCGCAGCTCGCGAGCACCGGCCTTCGTGTGAACCCTGTCGACGCCTCTACGGGAACAGCGGCTTCTCCGGGGCCATGGAACGTGCCGCCACCTCCGACGTCATCCGCGCGTGGATCTCCTCCGGCGAGAGATAGACGTCCGTCTTCTCGAAGTCCGCCAGTGTGGCGGGCCGCTGGGACTGGAACCCGGTGCGCACGTAGTCGTCGCCCGCGAGCGCGTTGAGCCCCCAGTTCGCGGCCGTACGGAAGCGCGCGGTGACGGTCCGCAGCGCCCCCAGGTGGTAGCCGCGCGCGACGATCTGCGCGGGCAGCCCGGTCAGCTGCACACCCAGCGGCTTCGACACGGCCTGGATGCCGCCGAGGTCCACGACCAGGCCCATGTCCTTGTGCCGGTAAGGGGTCAGGGGCGTGCCCCGCAGGGCCGCGGTGACGTTCTTCGCCGCCGCCCAGCCCTGGCGCATCGCGTGCTGTGCGGTGGGCGGGCAGATCGCGTCGCCGCCCTTGGCGAGGTCCGGCACGGCCGCCGCGTCGCCGAGCGCGAACACGCCGTCCATGCCCGGAACCGTCAGCTCGGGGTCGACGACCAGGCGGCCCCGGTTGGTCTCCGCGCCCAGCGTGGCGATGAGCGGGCTCGGCGCGACACCGGCGGTCCAGATCAGCGTCCGGCAGGGCAGCGCGCGCCCGTCGGTGAGGGTGACGGTGTCCTCGGTGGCCTTGTCCACGGTCACCCCGAGGGAGACCTCGACGCCCCGCCGCCGCATGATGGCGAGCGCCTTCTCCCCGAGCCGGTCACCCAGTTCAGGCATCAACTTCGGTGCCACGTCGACCAGATGCCACTTGATCTCCGCGGGGTCGAGCCCCGGGTACCGCTCGGCCGCGGCGCTCGTCAGGCGGTGCAGATACGCCGCCGTCTCCGTCCCGGCGTACCCGCCGCCGACGACCACGAACTGCAGCCGCGACTCGCGCTCGGCCCGGTCCGAGCTCGCCGACGCCAGGTCGAGCTGCGAGATCACGTGGTCACGGATCCAGGCGGCCTCGGCCAGCGTCTTCACGCCCACGGCGTGCTGGTCGACTCCGGGGATGTCGAACTGCCGGGTCACGCTGCCCGGGGTCAGGACGAGGTAGTCGTAGCGCTCGACGACCTCCTCGCCGTTGATCTTGCGTACGATCACGGCCTTCGCGCTCGGGTCCACGCCGATGGCCCCGCCCGGCACGATCGCCGTACGGCGCAGCATGCGGCGCAGCGGCACGGCGACCGACTGCGGGGTCAGCACGCCCGACGCGACATGGGGGAGCAGGGGCAGATACAGCTGGTGGTCCTGCGGGCTGATGAGCCGCAGTTCGGCGTCCTGCGCCTTGAGCGTCCGCTCCAGCTTGTGCGCGCACTCCATACCGGCGAAGCCACCGCCGATGATCAGAATCCGGGGACGTTGCATACGAGATCGCTCCAGGGTTGGGCGAGGGGTCCGGTCAATCCTCCGACGAGGGGCGTCCCGGCGCACGTCGGGTGCGCCGGGCGGGGAACCCGGGTACCCCGCGACCGCCGGACGAATACCCCCGGACCGTCGAATCAGCCGCCTGCACCGGCGAGCCGCAGATAGTCCCACGGATCGTGCGCGTTCAGGACGGTGAACTCCTCCGTCCGGGTGGCCACCTCCCGCAGCCGCCCCTGATTGGCGACCCTCAGCTCGGCGTCCACCTGGGCGTCCAGCTGGATGAGGTCCATCAGGGGATGCGAGTGCGGGGCCTCGGCGGCGATCTCGCGGTGGTAGAAGTACGCGTCCCCGGCATGCACCAGCCACCGCCCGCGGTCGCGCACGGCGACGGCGGCATGCCCGGCGCTGTGCCCGCCGAGCGGCACGATCAGGAACTCCTCGCCGAGCCCGGTCAGTTGCCGCACCCCGGAGAATCCCGCCCACTCCTCGCCGACGCCTTCCTCGTACGTCTCCCAGTGCGGGCCGTGCGCCCAGTGCGCGGGCCGGTAGCGACGGCTCGGTGCCTCGGTGAGAGCCGCGGTCAGCTCGGCGGCCATGAGGTGCACGCGCGCCTCGGGAAAATCGGGCAGCCCGCCGCTGTGATCGACGTCCAGGTGCGTGAGCGCGATGTGCCGTACGTCGGACGCCGCGTATCCCAGCCGTTCGACCTGCGAGAGGGCCGTCTCGGCGAAGTCCAGTTCCGGGGCGGCCAGTTCGGTCCACTCGGGGTCGAGGGAGGCGAGCGGCCTGCGTACGTCGTCCCGGCCGAGCCCGCTCTCGACGAGCACGAGCCCGTCCGTGTCGGTCTCCACCAGCAGGCAGTGGCACACGGCGTGCAGGGGCGGCGGCCCGTCGTAGGTGGGCTCGATCTTCAGCATGGAACCGCAGTTGAGGTGATGGACCTTCACGCGCCGCCCACCGTCCCCTTCGGGTTCTCCAGGCTCCGGGCGACGACCGAGGCGACGCGCCGGGCCACCGACGAGATGACCGCGGTGTCACGCCGCACCTGCGCCAGGAGAAGAGCCCCCTGCAAGGACGACATCACGAGTTCGGCGAGCTCGGCGGCCTCCTCCTCGGCGGCGCCCCAGCCGCGAAACGCCTCCGCGAGACCCGAGAGCCAGGAGTCGTAGGTGACCTGGCAGACATCGCTGATGGGCCCCTCGCCCCCCGCCTGTTCCAGCGCGACGGTGGCGACGGGACAGCCGTCCCGGAAGCCGGACTCGCGCAGCCCTTGCGCGAGCAGCTCCCCGACCCCGAGGACGGCCTCCTCCGCCCCGGCCGCGGAGCCCACGACGTCGGCCATGCGCGCGCCCATCTCGCCCCCGGCGAGCGCCACGGCCTCGGCGGCCAACTGTTCCTTGCCCTGCGGGAAGTGGAAGTACAGCGACCCCTTGGGGGCGCCGCTCTCCGCGAGCACCTGATTGAGCCCTGTGGCGCCGTAGCCCTGCCGTTGGAACAGATCGGCGGCCGTGCGCAGGATGCGGGCGCGGGTCTCTCCGCGTGTCTTGGTCACACCTGAAACAATAGACCGACCGGTCTAGAGAGAACAAGAGGGGAGAGCTGCCCCTGAGTCAGATCCCGGGCCGGTACCGGATCGGATGGTCCTCCGGCACCTCGACGATGACGATCTTGACGCCGTCGGGGTCCGCGATCCACATCTCGACCAGCCCCCAGGGCTCCTTCAGCGGCTCCCGCACCACCTCCACCCCCCGGGCCACGAGTTCCGCGTGCGCCGCCCGCGCGTCCGCCACCTGCAGCCACAACTGCAGGCCGGGTGCGGGCGGGGTCTCCGAGCGGCCGGAGACCTCCAGGTGGCCGCCGCCCAGGAAGTAGACGGTGCCGCGGTCGGGGCCCGTGCCGAACTCGCGGTAGACGGCGAGGCCGAGCGCCTCCCCGTAGAACGCGCGCGAACGCTCGGGGTCGGTGGGCCGGAGAAGTGTCCTGCTGCTCAGTACATGCACCATGCAGCCGCACCTTAGTGGGGGGATACGCTCGACCGTGCCTCGCCCACGCCGCGTCCGACAGCGGCGGGCCAGAGAGATCGGAGAACCCGCCCCATGGACACCGCCCCGCGCCCCAGCACGAGCGACCTCAGCGTCACCGCGAGCGACCTCACCTTCCGGGACGCCACCGACGCGGACGTCGACGCACTCGTCTCGCTGATCCAGTCGGCGTACCGGGGTGACGCCAGCCGGGCCGGCTGGACCACGGAGGCGGACATCCTGCAGGGCCAGCGGACCGACCCGCAGGGTGTCGTCGACGTCATCAAGTCATCCGCGAGCAAGCTGCTCACGGTCGAGCGGGACGGCGCCGTCGTCGCCTGCTGCCAGCTCGAACACCGCGGGGAGCACGCCTACTTCGGGATGTTCGCGGTGAGCCCGGCGCTCCAAGGCGCGGGCCTCGGCAAGGTGATCATGGCGGAGGCCGAGCGCCGGGTCCGCGAGGCGTGGGGTGTGCGGGAGATGCACATGACCGTGATCTCCGTACGCGACGAGCTCATCGCCTGGTACGAGCGGCGCGGCTACCGCCGTACGGGAAAGATGACTCCCTTCCCGTACGGCGACGAGCGCTTCGGCGTTCCGCAGCGGGACGACCTGCAGTTCGAGCTGCTCGTCAAGCCGCTGGTCTGAGCGGGGGCCCGGTCACGCCGTGAAGCGGCCCGTCCGCTTGATCTCCGGGTAGTCCGTGGTCGCTCCGTCGAGCTGCAGCGCGCGTACGAGCCGCAGATCGTCCTGCGTGTTGACGACCCAGCCGATGATGCGCAGGTCGGCCTTCTTCGCTCGCTCCACGATCTCCAGCGTCAGCCGCCTGATGTTCAGGACGAGGGTGGTGGCACCGACCGTCGTGGCGCGCTCCACGACGTCGGTGCCGTAGCGGCTCGCGACGAGAGCGGTGCGCACGCCGGGGACGAGGCGGGCGATCTCGGCGATCGCCTCGTCGTGGAAGGAGATCACCTCGACGCGGCCGACCAGGTCGCGCCGGTGCATCACCTCGGCGAGGGCGCGGGCGGCGGCCACGTCCTTGATCTCGGCCTGCAGCGGCGCCTTCACCGCGTCGAGGACCTCTTCGAAGACGGGGATGCGCTCCCCGCGCCCCGCGTCGAGCTCCCGCAGCTCGGCCAGGGTCTTCTCGGCGATCGGTCCCTTGCCGTCGGTCGTACGGGCCACGTCCGCGTCGTGCATGACGACGAGGGCGCCGTCCTTGCTCAGATGCAGATCGAGCTCGATGAGATCGAGGCCCGCGGCTTGCGCGGCGATGAAGGACCGGAGGGTGTTCTCGGGTTCGACACCCATGACCCCGCGGTGACCGATGGTGAGGAAGTTCAAGGTTCACTCGCTTCCGTCGACGGCGGCTCGGTGGCCGCGGGGAGGTGC
Organism: Streptomyces sp. NPDC050439; assembly: GCF_040655335.1. Classification (NCBI taxonomy): domain Bacteria; kingdom Bacillati; phylum Actinomycetota; class Actinomycetes; order Kitasatosporales; family Streptomycetaceae; genus Streptomyces; species Streptomyces sp. NPDC050439. The sequence goes on along the minus strand of NZ_JBFAJT010000001.1, from coordinate 1,354,706 downwards.
CACGCGGCAAGGTCGCAGCCTAACGGCCCGCCTCCGCGAAGGAACCGCCCGTACGGGGGTGCCCGGCTGAATCGGAGTCGTCCGCTCTGCTTCCCACGATCCCGAGCAGAAGACCGGTGATGACGGCGGCGACAAGGACGGCGCGGGTGGTCACAGGTGCACTGCTCCATACGGCGGGGTCGGCTGACCCCGCCCGTCCTACCGCCTTGGGCCCGCGCGCCGCGAGCCACGTCACCCGTGGGTGGGCGAGTCCTCCGGGGGTTGACCGGAGGGCGTCGGCGGCGCCATCTCCGCGAGGTCGACGAGCATCGCCTCCGCCAGCTCGATCTCCGCCTCAAGGCGCCGCCCGCTCCAGCGCAGGGCGATCTGCGGGTGCGTCCATGCCGTCTCGCCGTCCGCGCGGGCGAGCGCGTCGCGCACCTCCTTGAGCTCGCCCCGCGTATGCGCGATGTGCTCGGCCACCAGGGCCCGCAGGTGCTCCGGCGCCGCGAGGTGCCCGAGCCAGACCCGCAGGAGCAGCGGGTGCTTCAGCACGGCGGGGCCCGCGTCCCCGGCGCCCCCCGCCCACCCGATCAGCGCGGCACGTCCCTCGGCGGTGATGGCGTACGACCGCTTCGCGCGAGGCTCCTCGGGCCCCGAGCGCCGCGACGTCGCGTACCCGAGTGCCTCCAGGCGGCGCAACTCGGCGTAGATCTGGCTGATGGCGGGCGACCAGTAGAAGTGGCGCAGTGAGGCGTCCGCCCACTTCTTCAGTTCGTATCCCGTGCGTTCCCCGGGGAAGGAGAGCAGGCCGAGCACGGCCCACGCGGTCGGCGGCAGCTCGGCGGGCCGACGCGGGGAAGGGGGATCCTGGGGGGAAGTGGAGCGGGGGACTGCCATATGACTGATTGAAGTGAACGTCACAGTCCCGGCGCAAGATGTGTGCGGTGCGAAGGACATGCGCGGGTATAGGGGCTTCATGAGTGATCTCCCGACGTCGCACATCCGCAGGCTGCTCGGCGCCACCGACCGCCTGGCGTTCCACCGTGTGGCCGCCCGCTCCTGGCCGGCGGCACAGCCCGTCCTGCCCCGGCTGAGCCGGGCGGCCGACCACGGTTTTCTGTGGTTCGGCATCGCGGCGGGGATGTGGGTCTTCGGCGGTGCACGCGGCAGGCGGGCCGCGGTGCGTGGCGTCTCCTCGCTGGCCCTCGCGTCGGCCACGGTCAACACGCTGGGCAAGAGCGCGGTGCGCCGCTCCCGGCCGGTCCTGGACACGGTGCCGGTGATACGGCACCTGTCGCACCAGCCGATCACCAGTTCCTTCCCCTCCGGGCACTCCGCGTCGGCTGCCGCCTTCGCCACGGGTGTGGCCCTGGAGTCGCGGGGACTCGGCGCGGCCGTCGCCCCGATCGCGGCGTCGGTGGCCTTCTCCCGCGTCTACACGGGCGTGCACTACCCCAGTGACGTGCTGGTGGGCGCGGCCCTCGGCGCGGGCGCCGCCTACGCCGTGCGCGGCATGGTGCCCTCCAGGTCACAGCTGCCGCCGCCCGCGCGGCCCCGTACGGACGCGCCCGCGCTGCCGGAGGGCGAGGGCCTCGTCGTGGTGGTGAACCCCTCGTCCGGCGCCCAGCCGCAACTCATGGACCCGGTCCGGCAGTTGAAGATGGCCCTGCCCCGCGCGGAGGTGATCCTCTACGAGGAGGAAGCGGGGCCGCTGCCCAAGGTCCTGGAGGAGGCCGCCAGGGACGCCGCCCGGCGCGGCGGAGTCTTCGGCGTGTGCGGCGGGGACGGCACGGTGAACGCCGCCGTGACCCCGGCCCTGCGCTTCGACGTGCCGCTGATGGTGCTGCCCGGCGGAACGTTCAACCACTTCGCCGCCGACCTCGGCGTCGACACGGTCGCGGACGCCTGCATCGCCCTCGCCGAGGGCAGCGCCGTCAAGGCCGACGTCGGCCGGGTCAAGCCCCTGGCCGGGATCGGTCCCGACGGCAAGACGTACTCCGAGCCGGTGTACTTCCTGAACACCTTCAGCCTCGGCTCCTACCCCGAGCTCGTACGCATCAGGGAGGAATGGTCCCCGAAGGTCGGCGGTCCGCCCGCGGCGCTGCTCGGCGTCGCCCAGATCCTGCACACGGGACGGCCGCTGCGCGCGGTGGTGAACGGCAAGACCCGCTCGATGTGGCTGCTCTTCGCGGGCAACGGCGCCTACCGCAGCGCCGGCATCGCCCCGGTGCGCAGGCACGACCTGGCCGATGGCCTGCTCGACGTCCGCATCGCGCACGGCGGTCGCTTCGCGCGCAGCCGCCTGCTGGCCGCGGCCGTCGTCGGCCAGCTGACCAAGACCCGCCTGTACGCCTCGGCCAAGGCCCAGCGCCTGGTCATCTCCGGCCTGCCCGAGGGCACACAGATGGCGTACGACGGTGAACTCGCCCCCGCGCCCGCCGCGCTGCTCCTCGACAAGCTCCCCGAGGCGCTCACCGTGTACCGGCCGACCCTCGACTGACCGCGGCAGCGGCCCGGGAGCCGTTACGCCAAGCGGAGCACTCGGGGTGCGGGCCGCTCCCGTCGCCAGTGTGCTGGCCCTCATGGGCTACGACATAGACAGCCCGCGTGAAGCGGGCAGCACACGACGCGACGTACTCGGCGTCGCCGCGGTCCTTCTGGCCGGCGGCGCCCTCACGGTGGCGGGACCCGCGCCGCACGCCGCCGCCGAAACGGACGGCGGCTGCGGCCTCGGCTACGACGAGGAGTTCGAGGAAGCCCTCGCCGAGGCGGACGAGGCGGTCCCCGAGAACCGGGCGCTCGTCCCGGAGAAACCACGGCGCAAGTTCGTCCTGCCGATCCGCCGGCGCTTCCGCGTCTCCGCCCGCTACGGGGTGCGCGGCAACTGGCTCGCCGGACACCACACCGGGATCGACCTCGCGGTCCCCACGGGAACCCCGGTGCACGCCGTCGGCGGCGGCACGGTGGTCCTGGCCCGCTGGTCGGGCGCGTACGGCAAGGCGGTCACGGTGCGGCTGCGGGACGGGCATTACGCCGTCTACGCGCACCTGTCGCGCCTCTCCGTGCGCCAGGGGTCCCGCATCGGCACCGGCGACCGTATCGGCAGCAGCGGGTCCACGGGCCGGGCCACCGGCCCGCACCTCCACCTGGAGATCCGGGCCAAGCGCGGCTACGGAACGGACGTCAATCCGGTCAAATATCTCGCACGGCGGGGCGCCCAGCTGTTGTGAGACGGTGATTACCGTCGAGTAAGGTCTGCCTCCTTTCACCCTCTCAGGAGGCACCATGCCGTCGGCGTCCCGTTCCCCCTTGCTTCTGGCCGGTCTGCTGGCCGGGGCCGGTGCCCTGCACCTCGCCGCACCGAAGACGTTCGACGCCACCGTGCCGCGCGTCCTGCCCGGTTCGCCGCGCACCTGGACGTACGCGAGCGGCGTCGTCGAGCTGGCCCTCGCGGCCGGGGTGGCGGCGCCCCGCACCCGGCGCGCCGCCGCGCTGGCCACGGCGGCGTTCTTCGTGGGCGTGTTCCCCGCCAACGTGCAGATGGCGGTGGACTGGCGTCATCGCCCCGCGCCCCAGAGGGCGGCGGCGTTCGGCCGCCTGCCGCTCCAGGTTCCGCTCGTGCTGTGGGCGAGGAACGTCGCGGGGCGTGCCGGGTCCTAGCCGACGCCGGCGCGGCCCGCGACCGGGGCGGCGGTCGTCGTGGTGTGGGCCAGGCGCGCGGTCCGGGCGGGGACGTCGACCGTGTAGGTGTCCACGGTCATGGCCCGCCCGGAGACCTTCAGGACCATGAACCCCACGTCGGAGAAGTTCTGCCAGGCGGCGGGGTGGTCGAAGTGGGCCCTGCCGTCACCGGACTTGGCGGCCGCCCCGCAGACGATCTGCCGGGTGCCCGCCGTGCGGGTCGTGGGCTCCAGGATCTGCAGGGTGTGGTCGTGCCCGGACAGGATCAGGTCGGCGCGGCCGCACACCACCTCCTCGTACAGCTCCTTGAGGTGGATGCCCCGCGTGTAGTGGCCGATGAGGAAGCCGTCGTACGAACCGGCGCTGCCGTGCTTGCCGTTGTTCAGGTAGGGGTGGTGGCCGAGCACCACCTTCCAGCGGGCCCGAGACGCGGCCAGGGCGGAGTCCAGCCACTGGCGCTGAGCGCGCATGTAGGGACCGTCCCACTGGTAGTGGCGCGAGGTCTGGGCGACGGTCGAGGCCACGGGATTGGTGTCGAGGGCGAAGAACTCCACCACCGGGTCGCCGTCCCCCGGAGCCTCGGACGCCGGCAGGGCGACGTTGTAGTAGCGGCTCGGCATGTACCAGCGCGGGGACGTGGCCGCGTAGGAGACCTCGCGGTCCCCGCGCGAGGGGTCACCGCCGCTGCCCGGGATCAGGCCCGAGCAGTCGTGGTTGCCGAGGACCATGAGCCAGGGGACGTCGATGCCCGTGTTGGGCGTCTCGAACTTGTCGCGGAACTCGGAGTCGTGGTCGGACTCGGGCCCGTTCTCGTAGATGTTGTCTCCCAGGCCGACGGCGAGGGAGATCCCCTCCTCGCGGCACACCCGGCGCGCGGCCTCGGTCACGGCGAGCTGTTCCTCGCCTCCGGTTCCGGAGTCCCCGGTCACCAGGACGGCGAACTCCCCCTTGTGGTTCGGCGCCTCGGGGAGAGGGAACTTCGCCGCGCCCCGGGCGGCGGCCTCTGCCGCTGCGCCCGGCGCCGCAGCGGCCTGCCCCGCGCCGAAGGGCAGCGCGGCGAGCGCGGCCCCGGCGGCGGCACCGCCGAGCAGGGTGCGGCGGTGCAGGGTGAGGGCCGCCGGACCCCACTTGTCGGAGAGGGTCCGGGCGAGCGGCGCGTCGTCCCGCAGCCACTGCTGCTCGGTCAAGTCCGCCCGGGGCGGTATCAGTTCGTCATCGCACATCAGAGCGTTCTCCCATATCGGCGCGGCCAGGGGAAGACGATCAGACGAATTGCCGGTGGCGGCGCGGCCTCGAGCCGCTGACCGGCAACGTAAGGTCACCGCCGCCGCGACCCGCACCGCCCTGGACCACCCGCCCGAACTGACCGAGGGTGGTCAGGTCCCGCTCACCACGGCCAAGGAGGCCCCCCGCACATGCCCGACGAGCCCCGCCCCGCCTCCCCCCTGGCCGGCACGAAGGTCGTGGACCTGTCCAAGATCCTCGCCGGCCCCTACGTCACCATGTCCCTCGCCGACCTCGGAGCGGACGTCATCAAGGTCGAGCACCCCCGGGGCGGCGACCCGACCCGCGCCTGGGGCCCGCCCTTCAACGGCCCCGACGCCACCTACTACCTGGCGGCCAATCGCAACAAACGCTCGGTGACCCTGGACCTCAAGTCCCCCGAGGGACAGGAGGCCGTGCACCGCATGCTCGCCGACGCCGACGTCCTGGTGGAGAACTTCCGCCCCGGAAGCTCCCTGGCCGACGTCTTCGACTACCGCGCGCTCAGCGAGCGCTACCCCCGCCTGGTGCTGCTCCACATCTCGGCGTTCGGCGACACCGGCCCGCTGCGCGACGAGCCCGGCTACGACATGGTCGCCCAGGCGAGCGCCGGACTGATGTCACTCACGGGCGAGCCCGACGGCCCGCCCGTCAAGGCCGGGTACGCGATGGGCGACCTCGGCGCCGCGCTCTTCGGCCTCATCGGTGTCACCTCGGCCCTCGTCGAACGCGAGCGCACGGGGCGCGGCCAGTACGTCACGACATCCCTGTACGAGTCGCAGCTCGCCCTGCACATCAACTGGGCCACGGGCTACTTCGCCACCGGGGAACGGCCCACGCGCCTGGGCTCGGGCCATCCGAGCCTCGTCCCGTACCAGGCCTACGCCGCCTCCGACGGGTACTTCGTGATCGCCGTCGGCAGCGACGGACTCTTCCGCCGCCTGAGCGGGACGCTCGGCCACCCGCAGTGGGCCGACGACCCGCGTTTCGCCACCAACCGCGCCCGCGTCACCCACCGCAAGGCCCTCAACGCCAAGCTGGAGGCCGTCCTCGTCGACGACACGGTGGCCCACTGGTGCGGGCTGCTCAAGCAGCACGGCGTTCCCGTCGCCCCCATCCGCACCCTCGACGAGGTCTACGACTGCCCGCAGACCGAGGCGCTCGGCATGGTCCAGAAGGTCGACCATCCGGACGTGGGCCCGCTCCGGCAGGTCGCCTTCCCCGTCAGCTTCCGGGGCGAGCGTCCCGCCGTACGCACCGCACCGCCCACCCTCGGCGCGCACAGCAGGGATGTGCTCGCCGAACTCGGGTACGACGAGGCGGAGATCGACCTACTCAGCCGTTGAGCTGGTGCAGCGCGGCGCCCACCAGCGTCTGTACGCCCGGCAGCAGGACCGAGAGGTCCGGGGCGAACAGGGGACTGTGGTTGGCCGGCACCGCGGTGATCTTCTCGCCGAGTCCCTCGCCCGGGGCTGCGTGCCAGGCGTCCCGCGGTGTCGAGGCCACGAACCAGAAGTCGTAGGGGACCCCGGTGGGCACGAGGAGCGAGAAGTCCTCGCTGCCCATCGCGGGCCCGAAGTTGAACACGCCCTGCGCGCCGAGCAGTTCGCGGTGCACGGCCGCGATCTCCGCGTCCAGTGCCGCGTCATTGACGGTGGCCGGGAAGCCGGCGCCCAGGTTCACCTCGGGCGGCGTCGGGCACCCGGCGGCGTCGCATTCCCCCTCGACGATGCGGCGCACCGCGGCCAGGACCCGCTCGCGGACCTTCACGTCCTGCGTACGGAGGTTCAGGCCGAGGCGGGCTTCCGCGGGGATGATGTTGGGCCGCTGCCCTGCGTGGAACTGCCCCGTGGTCAGCACCACCGAGTCCGCCGCCGAGACCTCACGGGACACGACGGTCTGCAGCCGGGTGACGATGTACGCGGCCGTCACCACCGGATCGACGCTCGCCTCGGGCCGCGAGCCGTGGCCGCCGACCCCCGGCACCACGATGTGCAGGTCGTCGGCGGCCGACATGATCAGCCCCGGTGTGTGGGAGACGAAACCCGCGGGGCCGGGGGCGACATGCTGGCCGAAGACGGCGTCGGGGCGCGGGAAGCGTTCCTGGAGCCCGTCGGCGACCATGGCCCTGGCTCCGCCGCCCGCCTCCTCGGCGGGCTGCCCGATCACCACGAGAGTGCCCGACCAGGTGTCCCGTGCGGCCGCCAGTGCTTCGGCGGCGAACGTCAGCCAGGTGACGTGCATGTCGTGGCCGCAGGCGTGCATGACTCCGTCCACGGTGGAGGCGTACGCGAGCCCCGTGGTCTCGGTGACCGGCAGCGCGTCCATGTCACCGCGCAGCCACACCACGGGCCCGTCGCCGTTCTCCAGGACGCCCACCACGCCGGTCCCGCCGACCCCGGTGGTCACCGCGTACCCGGCGGTGCCCAGCCGTCCGGCGAGGGTCCCGGCCGTGCGGTGCTCCTGGAAGGAGAGCTCGGGATGGCGGTGCAGGTCCTGGTACAGCTTCTCCAGATCCGGCACCTTCAGCCCTGAGGTGAGGTCCAGGGCCAGACTCGCTGCGGCGGCTGCGGTGGGCATGCGGCTCCTTGCGTGCGAAGCGGTCGAGGTGATCGAAGCGACCGAGGCATTCGAGGGACGGGATCACCCTTTCGGTCACCCTCGCACAGGGCGCGGCGCCCGGCAGCGGTCGCTCCGGAAGGTGCGGCAGGTGGCAAAGTGCAAAAATCGGTGCATACCCCCCGATAGGAGTGTGGTCAGCGTGTCCCGGAACCGCCGTCTGATCCTGGCCTCACCGGCCGAGGTCTGGAGTCTGCTGTCCGACGGCCGCCGGTACGGGGAATGGGTGACGGGAACCCAGGAGGTTCTCGCCGTGGACCCGCACTGGCCCGCGGTGGGTGCCCGGCTGAAAGTCCGGGTCGGCGTCGGCCGGCTGGTCCTTGACGACACCTGCGTCGTCCGCATCAGCGAACCGGAGAGCCGCCTGCAGTTGGAGGCGAAGGCGGGCCCCCTCGGCGCGGCCCGCATCGCCATGAACCTGGTCCCCTGGGGCGAACACACCCTCATGATCCTCGACTGGCACCCTCTCCGCGGCCCCGGCACCCGGATGCACGGGCTCCCCGTGGACTACGTGATCGGGGTCCGCAACGGCATGATGCTGACGAAGCTGGCCAGGGTCGCGGTGGGGGAGCACGGCCGCAACGTCTGAGGCTCAGCCCAGCGACTTCCAGAAGTGGTACCGGTGGTCCTTGGCGAAGTCCACCGGGCGGATGCCGCCGGGGCCCGAGGCCAGGGACTGTGTGTTCGGGTCGGTGGGAGTGGTGGGCTTCCAGGAGGCCCTGCCGGTGCGGGCGAAGTCCGTCCAGATGCGGATCATCACGTCGGACAGGCCGCGCTGGGCGGGGTCGAGCTCCTCGTAGTCGTCGATCTCGAAGAGGTAGGGCAGCTCGAAGAGATGCCCGGCACCGGCCGGGAAGCCGGGCTCGGGGTACATCGGGTCCGCGTACCAGGGGGTCTCCTTCTCCGCGAACTCGTAGGAGTACGTGGGGACATGGCGGGCGAGTGCGCGGCCGGTCTCGATGGCGGGCTTGGCGTAGAGGGCGTCCGTGAGGGGGGCGGCGAGCGCCAGGGCGGGGGTGTCGTCGTAGGCGTGGACGGGGTAGCGCTCCAAGACGGTCGCGGCCTTCTCCTTGCCGAACTCCTCCTCCAGGCGGGCCCGATGGTCGGCCGCGTCGATCGTCGCGCCGGGGTCGCCGGTGGCCTGCTTCTTGGCGAGTTCCATGCCGTAGACCATCGACCGCATCTCGTCGCGGTTGGTGCCCTGGAGGACCGGGACCTTGTTGAACCGGCCCGTGGCGAACGCCTCCTTGGGTGTCAGGGGCAGCAACTCGCCCCCGTAGACGGGGGAGTAGCTCGGGCCCTGGCCGAAGGGGTGGATCAGGTGCTCGACGGGAGCTTTGCGCCAATCCTTCACGCCGGGCTCCTTCTCCAGGGCGGCGGCTGTCCTCTTGCCCTGCCGCAACGCGTCCTTGCGATCGGTCTTGCCGTCGGGGCCGGTGCAGGGGCCGCTCTGCGAGATGACCCGGTCGAAGAGTCCTGCCGATGAAGGGGCGACCAGGTGGGCGCAGGTGCTGTGCGATCCGGCGGACTCCCCGAAGAGGGTGACGTTGCCGGGGTCGCCGCCGAAGGCGGAGGCGTTGTGCCGCACCCAGCGCAGGGCTGCCTGCTGGTCGAGGAAACCGTAGTTGCCGGACTCGCCGTGCCGTGAACCCTTCTCCAGGCCGGGGTGGGCGAGGTAACCCAGCGCCCCGATCCGGTAGTTGACGGTCACGACGATCACATCACCTTGCGCGGCCAACCGTTCGGCACCGTGCATGGCGCCCTCGCCGTCCGTGTGATCACCGCCGTGCAGATAGACCATCACCGGGCGGGGCCGGGTGGGCTCGGCGCGCGGGGTGGTGACGTTGAGGAAGAGGCAGTCCTCGTTGTTCGACTTGGGCCCCGCCGGCGGGACGGAGCCGGTCTGCGGGCAGCCGGAGCCCGGCTCGGTCGCGTCCTTGACGCCCTGCCACTTCCTCGCGGGCGCGGTGGGCGCCCAGCGTCGCTCGCCGGTCGGCGGGGCCGCGTAGGGGATGCCCTCGAAGGTGCGCGCGTCGGCGGTGACGGTGCCGCGCACGGAGCCCTTGTCGGTCCGCACCACCGAACGCTCTGCGCCGCCGCTTGAGTCGGCGGCCGCCGTGCAGGTCAGGGCGGCCAATGTGCCGATGGCGAGAGTGCCGGTGATCGCTGCGTGTGCTGTTCGCTTCATCATGTAGACGAGCGTATGGATCCGGGAATCCGGCGAGCAGCCGGACAGCCACCGGCTGCGGGGTGGTGTCAGCACCACCCCGTGGGGCGCGGGAGTCAGGACGGCTGTGTCGGTCGCAGTCCCCGAAGAAGCAGCGCGATCAAGCGGCGGGAGTCGTAGCGGTCGGGGTCGCTGTCGTGCCCGATGCAGAGGTTGCCGATGCCGCGCATGAGTTCGTAGGCGCGGGTGCCCGGTTCGATCTCGTCGGCGTCGGCCGCTGCCTGGAGCAGTTGCTCGCAGACGGGCACCAGACGGTCGAGGAAGTACGTGTGCAGCGCCTCGAAGCCGCCGCTGTCCGACTGCAGCGCGTTGGCGAGCCCGTGCTTGGTGACCAGGAAGTCGACGAAGAGGTCGACCCATCGGTGGAGCGCGGCCAGCGGGGAACCGGCATCCGCCAGCAGGGCCGGCCCCGCCTCGGCGCACGCCTCGACCTGGTGGCGGTAGACGGCGACAACGAGATCCGACCGGGCCGGGAAGTGGCGGTAGATCGTCCCCACCCCGACGCCCGCCCTGGCCGCGATCTCGCGGATCGGCGCGTCGACACCGGAGGTCACGAACACCGCGGCGGCGGCGGCGAGGAGCGTCTGTTCGTTGCGCTGCGCGTCGGCCCGCTTGCTTCGGGGTGCGCTCCGGGCCGGTACCTCACCGGAGTTGCTTGCGGCGGGCATCGCGCTCTCCTTCCCGTGATCCGGGGATCGTTGACAAAGCGGAACGCTGTTCCGTATCGTCGAACTGTAAGCGGAACGGCGTTCCGATTGCAGCATATCCGACGCCGGACGCTTCTGGCCGTCTGCCTCCCCGCCTCCCTGACCGCCGACCCGCACGGGCCGGCACGGAGGCCACCGAAGGGAACCCCGCACCATGAGCGCATCGCATTCCACAGCCGCTACAGCTGGGAGCGACGCAGCCGACATCCTCGGCTCGCCCAGCCCCGTGCTCTCCGTCAGCCCCGTGGTCCTTCCGGCCCCCGACCGGGCCGTAGACCTGGAGGTCCGGGTCTCCGCCCCCGTGACCGGGAGCGACCTGCCGGTCATCCTCGTCTCGCACGGCCAGGGCTTCTCGAACCACCTCTCCTCGCTGAACGGCTACGCCCCGCTCGCCAACTTCTGGGCGGCGCACGGCTTTGTCGTCATCCAGCCCACCCACCTGAGCTCACGGACGCTGAGCCTGGACCCCGACACCCCGGGCGCGCCCCTGTTCTGGCGCTCGCGCGCCGAGGACATGAAGCGCGTCCTCGACCAGCTCGACGTCATCGAGTCCGCCGTCCCGCAGCTCCAGGGGCGCGTCAATCGCGACAAGGTCGCGGTGGCCGGGCACTCGATGGGAGGGCACACCGCGAGCCTCCTCCTCGGCGCCCGGCTCACCGACCCGGAGGACGGGACGGACGTGGACCTGTCCGACCCGCGCGTCAAGGCGGGCGTCCTGCTCGGCGCCCCCGGCAGGGGCGGTGACGCCCTCACCGACGAGGTGGCCAATAGCTACCCCTTCTTCTCGACCACGGACTTCTCCGGGATGGCGACACCGACGCTCGTGGTCGCGGGCGACAAGGACGACTCCGCCCATCTGACGGTGGCGGGCCCGGACTGGCACGCCGATCCGTACACCCTCGCGCCGGGTCCCAAGGCCCTGCTCACCCTGTTCGGGGCGGAGCACGGGTTCGGCGGGATCTCCGGATACGACGTCGCCGAGACCACGGACGAGAACCCCGCGCGCGTGTCCGCGGTCCAGCGCCTCACCTGCGCCTATCTCCGCAGCGAGCTCCGCCCCGGGGACTCCGCCTGGCAGACGGAGCGCGAAGCGCCGGCGGCCGGCCCCGACCCGATCGGACACATCGTGTCCAAGTGAGGCCGAGGCGGGCGGCGGTCGGGGAGGGCGGCGGTCGGGGTGCGCGGCCTCAGCGGACGACGTCGAAGACGTTCTTCTGCAGGCCGTTGGCGTAGACCTCGTGCTCCACGAGCCGCAGCTTCTGGGCGTCCTTGTCCGTGGCGCTGAACAGGCGCTTGCCCGCGCCGAGCAGCAGCGGAAAGACGAGCAGGTGGTAGCGGTCGATCAGACCGGCGTCGGAGAGGTTCCGGTTCAGGGTGGCGCTGCCGTGCATGATGATCGGGCCACCCTCGGTCTTCTTCAGGGCGGCCACATCGTCCAGCGAGCGCAGGATCGTGGTCTCGCCCCAGCCCGACACCAGGTCACCCTCGGCGAGGCTGGTGGAGACGACGTACTTCGGCATCGCCTTGTAGTCCGCGAACTCCTCCATGCCCGGCCACACGGGGCTGAACGCCTCATAGCTGACCCGGCCGAACAGCATCGCCGTGGCCTCCTGCTGCTCCCGGCCCTTGATCTCGTACGCCTCGGGCAGGAACTCCACGTCCTTGAAGGTCCACCCGGAGTTCCGGTACCCGGGCTCGCCGCCCGGCGCCTCCACGACACCGTCGAGAGAGACGAAAGCGGTGCTGATCAACGTACGCATCTGAGGCACTCCTGAAGTTCCGGTCATGGTCGCCGCTTCATCATCGCGGTCACGGGGATTACGGGGGTACTGACCGCGGCTCCCGCAAAAAGTAATCGGCAGCAAGGTCAGGCCAAGGTCAGGCCAAGGCCGGGGCAAGGTCATTTCGGAGGGTGGAAAGGCGTTGTCCGCTTCTGCCTGCTCGTTCTACCCTGTCGCCGAGGCCGGCCCCAAGCCCCCGGACCGGCCCGACCGCTCGGCAACTCAGGCTGCCGGGTCCGTACTTCCTTGCAGCGGACGCATGGACACCGGCTCGTCCCGCCGGCCGTCGCGTCAGGGGGCCACTCCCGCGGTCCCCGGACGCCGGCCGGTGCGGACACCCGCTCCTGGGGTACCAGGGGGAGCCTGCCCCCAGGAGCGCCGCGGCCGCCGCCGCCGAAACCGGCGGCGGCCGCAGGCTCCGGCAACACCACTCGCTGCCCGGAGCACACGCTCTTTACCCGCCTCGCATGGCCCGACACCCTCACGGTCACAGATCCCGGGACCAAGTGCGCGCCCGTTTTGGGGGATTCGGCGTGGTAAAGGGTGAACACCGCTGCCGCCCCCGAGGTGAGCAGCGGATACGGTGCTCTGGTGACTGATGGGGAGGGGACGGTGCCCGGGACCGCGCTGCTGATTGCGGCGGCGCCGGTCGGCAAGGCCCGTATGGTGGATGCGGCTTCCGTGCTGCCCGTGCTCGCCGCGGTGTCTCCGGCGGTGCTCGCCGGTACCGCGACCGCGAGTGTCGTGGAGCTCGCGGACCCGCTTGATCCGCAGACCGTGCTGACCCGGCTGCGCGCGGCCGCGATGGCGCCGGGGCCTTTGACGGTGTACCTGGTCGGGCAACTGCACCTCGATCGCCGTCAGCGACAGCAGCATGTCGCCCTGGCGCGGACCACGGCGGCGACGGTGCGCTACACCGGCTTCCCCTGGCACTGGATCGCCCAGGAGCTGCGGCTGCGCCCGCCCGGCAGCACGACCGTCGTCGCCGATCTGCATGCCGACGCCGACAGTTGGCAGCAGCTGGCGCAGCGCCCGCTGGAGGTGGGTGCGGGCGTGGCGCTGTACGGGCGCGTCGCACCGCCGCCCGGCCGACGCGCCGTCGCGGTGCCCTCGTACATGAAGGCGCTGGCGACGGTCCTGCGCAGTGGGCACCGGCCGCCGCTGGCGGACCTGCATCAGCATGTCGCGGCCCAGACGGCGGAGGAGGGCGCGGCCGGCGTCATGCTGCTCAGTGCCGATCCCGCCCTCGTGGCCTTCCCCGCCGGCGCCCCCGGAGCCATGCGCGACCGTGCGCCGGTGCCCGCCCACCACGTGACGGTGCCCGCCCAACAGCAGGCGCCCGTTTCCGTACCCGCTTCCGTACCCTCCGGCGCGCCGGAGGGACCCGGTGCGGACCCGCACGCGGCGATCACCAGGGCCGTGGAGGCGGGACGGCACGGCGAGGCGGCCTCCATGGCCGCCGCCTGGGAGCGGGAGGCACTGCGTACGCACGGGCCCTCATCGCCCGAGGTGGTGCACTGGATGGAGGTCCGCGGACATCTGGCGATCTTCGCCAAGGACCCGGGTCGCAGCTGCGAGATCTGGCTCGCCGTGGTCTCCACCCGGCTCACCGCGGGCCAGGCCCCCGACGCCCCTGACGTCGAGGCCGCCGCGGACCTGGCCCACCATCAGTGGGAACAGGTCCGCGACCCCGACACCGTCCGCGAACTCGGCCCGGCCCTGGTCGCGTTGCGGCGCCGCGTGCCGGGCCGGCAGCGCGGCACGGTGAACCTCGTCCAGCAACGCCTCGTGCAGTTCCACACGCAGGTCGGCTGAGAACCGGACACCGGACCGGTTCCTCGCGTACGTCTACGCCGTTGTCGGGGCGCCGAACCACTTGGGCAGCAGGTCGAGCAGTTCCTGCTGGTCCTCACCGACCCACGCCACATGACCGTCTGGCCGCAACAGCACGGCGGGCGCGTCCAGTTCCTCGGTGACGTCGACGACGTGATCGACCCGGTCGGCCCACCCTGCGACCGAGAGCCGGCCGGTCTGGTCGAGCAGCAGCCCCCGGCCCTCGTGCATCAGCCCGTACAGATGCCCCTGCTTCAACTCCACGTCCCGCAGGCGCCGCCCGAGGAGCTCATGGCCCTCGCCGAAGTCGTAGCTGACGTCGACCGCGGTGATCATCCCGGTCACGTACCGGTTCACCTCCTCGAAGTCCATCAGCTTGGCGAACAGCTCCCGCAGCGCCGTCGCACCCGGATCGGACCCGAGCATCGCGATCTGCGCGCGGGTGTTGTCGAGGACGCGGGCGCCCACCGGATGCCGTTCCGTGTGGTAGGTGTCGAGAAGTCCCTCCGGCGCCCAGCCGTCGACCGCGGCGGCCAGCTTCCAGCCGAGGTTGAACGCGTCCTGCACGCCGAGGTTGAGCCCCTGCCCGCCGGTCGGCGGGTGGATGTGCGCCGCGTCGCCCGCCAGCAGCACCCGGCCGACCCGGTAGCGCTCGGCCTGCCGGGTGGCGTCGCCGAACCGGGAGAGCCAACGCGGCGAGTGCACCCCGAAGTCGGTCCCCGCGTGGGCCCGCAGCTGCTGCTTGAAGTCGTCCAGGGTCGGCTCGGCCGAGCGGTCCTCGGTCACCCCGTCGGCCGGGACGACGACGCGGTACACCCCGTTCTCGCCGCGGCTGAGGCCGAATCGCAGCTGGGTCTTGTGTACTTCGGCGGTGGCGGCGTCGATGGTCGCTTGATCCGCGGTCACCTCCATCTCGCCGAGGAGGGTCTCGACCGAGGCGGGCACGCCGGGGAAGTCGACGCCGAGCAGCTTGCGCACGGCACTTCGGCCGCCGTCGCATCCGACGAGGTAGCGCGAGCGCAGGTGGGTGCCGTCCGCGAGTTCGGCACGCACCCCGTCCTCGTCCTGGCTGAGCCCGACCACCTCGCAGCCGCGCCGGATGTCGGTGCCGAGTTCGACCGCGCGCTCGTGGAGCAGCCGCTCGGTGACGGGCTGCGGAGTGGCCACCCCGAACGGGTGCGCCGTGTCCAGCTTCTCCGGCCACGGCTTGATGATGCCGCCGAACAAACCACCGACCTGGAACTTCTCATTGACCGCGAGGAACCGGTCAAGCAGGCCACGCTGGTCCATCACCTCGACGCTGCGCGCGTGCAGGCCCTGCCCGCGGGACTGCTGGGTGGGCTCCGCCGTCTTCTCCAGGACGACCGTGTGCACACCGTGCAGCCGGAGCTCGCTCGCCAGCATCAAACCGGTCGGTCCGCCGCCGACCACGATCACGTCAATCATTGTTCTCATTTCGCTGGGATTCCGGCTGAGATCGATGATTCTGCGCCACGACCTGGGTCTTGCCGCAAGGCCCCCCATGCGCTATATCTTGAGCATGGCAAGGAGTTCGCACACTCCTTGCCTTTGTCGTGCGACCGCCGTGCAACCGTCGTGCGACGCGCGCGCTCCGGTACGGGCTCGGCTTGTCGATGAGGAGCGTCCCGGCATGAGCACTCTCGACATCCTTTCCGAGGACGAGCAATTCGTCGTCAGAACGGTTCGGGACTTCGTGGACCGCGAAGTACGGCCGGTCGTGCGGGAGTTGGAGCACGCCGACACCTACCCCGAAGTTCTGATCGAGCAAATGAAGAGCCTCGGCATCTTCGGCCTCGCCATTCCCGAGGAATTCGGCGGCACGCCGGTCTCCATGCCCTGCTACGTCCTCGTCACCGAGGAACTCGCCCGCGGCTGGATGAGCCTGGCCGGCGCGACGGGCGGCCACACCGTGGTCGCGAAGCTGCTGCTCCACTTCGGTACGGAGGAACAGCGGCGCCGCCACCTGCCGAAGATGGCCACCGGGGAGACCCGGGCCACCATGGCGCTCACCGAGCCGGGAGGCGGCTCGGACCTCCAGGCCATGCGCACCTCCGCCCGCAAGGACGCGGGCACCGGTCCCGATGCGGGTGGATACGTCATCAACGGGTCGAAGACCTGGATCACCAACTCCCGCCGGTCCGGGCTCATCGCCCTGCTGTGCAAGACCGATCCGACCGCCGAACCCGCCCACAAGGGGATCTCCATCCTGCTCGTCGAGCACGGCCCCGGCCTGACGGTCGCGCGCGACCTGCCCAAGCTCGGCTACAAGGGCGTGGAGAGCTGCGAGTTGTCGTTCGACGACTACCGGGCGCCGTCCGACGCCGTGCTCGGCGGGGTCGAGGGCAAGGGCTTCGCACAGATGATGAAGGGCCTGGAGACCGGGCGGCTCCAGGTGGCGGCGCGCGCACTGGGGGTGGGCCGGGCCGCGTTCGAGGACTCCCTCGCCTACGCCCAGGAGCGCGAGACCTTCGGCGAGCCGATCTGGAGACACCAGTCGATCGGCAACTACCTCGCCGACATGGCCACGTTCCTCACCGCCGCCCGCCAGCTCACCCTGTACGCCGCCCGGGAGGCGGAGGCGGGCCGCCGCGTGGACATGGAGGCAGGCATGGCCAAGCTCTTCGCCTCCGAGACGGCCATGCAGATCGCGCTCAACGCCGTACGCATCCACGGCGGATACGGCTACTCCACCGAGTTCGACGTGGAGCGCTACTTCCGCGACGCCCCGCTGATGATCGTCGGCGAGGGCACGAACGAGATCCAACGCAACGTGATCGCACGCCAGTTGACAAAGCGGGGCGGCCTCGAAGCGTGAGCGGACGCGCGCCCCCTTCTCCCCGGTGCCATTCGTGACCTTGAGCGCATAGTGTCTGCGCGATCAAGGGGAGGGAATTCGCAGGTGAGAAACGCAAGAAGGCCGGCCGTCACGACCGCGTTGGCGATCGCCGTCGTGGTGGTCACGGGCTGCGCACCGCAGACGCAGTCAAAGGGTGCGGACGCCCACGCTGCCGGAGGCACCGGAAGACCGGGCCCGGCGCCCTACGCGGGTGTCGGGGAACTACCGGAGAAGCTGGCCGCGGACGGCACGACGATCGTGGTGGGGGATCCGGCCGCGGCGACCAAGGTTCAGCTGTACGAGGACCCGCGCTGCCCGGTCGTGGAGGAGTTCGAGGCGACGGGTGCCCCGGCGCTGCGAGAGATGACACTGCGCCGCGAGGCCAGGACCGAGTACACCCTCGCGTCCTTCAGGGACGACCGCGTGGGCGGCGACGGTTCGAAGAAGGCGGTCAACGCCCTGCGTGCGGCGCTGGCGGAGGGCAAGTTCACCGAGTACCACGCCGTGCTGTTCGAGAACATGACCGAGAACGAACTCGCCGGGGGCTACACCACGGCGTCCTTGCTGGAACTCGCCGGGCAAGTCGAGGGGCTGAGGGGCAAGCCCTTCGACTCGGCGGTGCGAACGATGAAGTACGGGGACTTCGTCGCCGCGTCGGAGAAGGCGTACGAGAAGGCGGGTGGCGACGATCCGCGGGGGCCCGGCACACCCACGGTCGCCATCAACGGCTCCCAGGTCACGGGCGACCTGTACGGCTCGCTGTTCGACAAGGAGCTCTTCGACCTGCTCCTGACGCTGTGACCCCGTGACGCTGTGACCCCGTGATCCTGTGATCCTGTGACCGGTGACGAGCGCGTCACGCGGAGGGGGTGCGCTGTACCGGCGCCGCGGTCTCCCAGGCGTATCCGTCCAGGTCGACGAACGGGCCGTCGCCGCCGTTGATCATGAGGCGGTGCGATCCGGTGCCGTCGGGGGACACGCCGAGGTCCTTGGCCAGGGCGCGGCGCCGGTACAGCGCCAGCTTGAAGGCGCCGGACGCGGCCTCGAACTCGCAGTACATGCGGCCGAAGCTCTTGGCCATGGTGAGGCCCTGCTCGACGTAGAACTGCTTGCTCGCGGCCATGTCCGCGACGCCCAGCAGAAGCACCATCTCGTCGAT
This sequence comes from Streptomyces sp. NPDC050439, assembly GCF_040655335.1. Classification (NCBI taxonomy): domain Bacteria; kingdom Bacillati; phylum Actinomycetota; class Actinomycetes; order Kitasatosporales; family Streptomycetaceae; genus Streptomyces; species Streptomyces sp. NPDC050439. The sequence continues at coordinate 1,336,597 of NZ_JBFAJT010000001.1, read as the reverse complement.
CCGCCGGGTGACGGGTCCGGTGTCCTTCTTGGCCGAGGTCGCGACCTTCCAGATCGTGCCGTCCGGGGCCTGTACGACGCCGCCGTAACCCCAGAGCGACTTCGAGACAGGCTTCAGGGAGGTGGCGCCCGCGGCGAGGGCGGCGTCGACGAGGCTCTTGACGTCGCCCGGCTGGGACACCGTGAGGGCGAGAGTGAACCCCCGGAACCCGGTGCTGGCCTCTTCGGAGGCCCGCAGGCGCAGCTGCGAGTCCAGGCCGAAGGCCGTGGTGTAGAAGCGGTGCGCGGCGGTGGTGTCGGCCACGTCGAGGGTGACGGATGCGATGTTTGCCATGTCCATCACGCTAGAGAGTCCAGGGCAACCAACGCTTCTCCATTCCTGACCGGTCCGGCGCGCTGCGATGATGGCGGCCCCGACGATCCCGAGAGGGCATGCCCCGTGCCGACGCCTGCCGACTTCCTGGCACTGGCCCGTACCGAGAGCGACAGCTCCGTCCTGCACCGGCTCGTGAGATGCCCCTACCCCTTCGTCTGGCAGGCGGTGGCCGCCAACCCCCACACCCCGCCCGCGGCGCTTCTGGAGCTGACCACGGCCCGCGACAGCACCTGGAACGACAACAGGCTCCTCCGCCTCCTGGCGGAGCATCCGCGCTCGGACCGCGAGGAAATCGGGGCGGACGAGGTGCAGTCGCTCGGCGCCCTGCGCGGGGCTTCCGCGCGCTTGCGCGGTCTGTTGGCCCGGCGGTTGGGCTCTCGTGTTCGAATGGCTTTCCCCAGGTGTCCGTGACGGAACTTCGGGGGCCGGGGAGGCGTTGGCAGGGTGACGCGTGGAACGCGCGCGGACGAGCTAACAGGTAGCCGAGGTGGCACGGATGGCGATGTGGGACCGGATCAAGGACCAGGCCAAGGGTCTGCAGCAGCAGTCGCAGGGGGGACGCAGCAGCACCGGCGGTCACGGACGGCCGGGTTCGGGATCGGGGTCGGGCGGCTCCAAGGCGCAGCTCGTGGGCGTGCTCAAGTCCCAGCTCGCCTCCCTCAAGACGGAGCTCAAGAGCGGTTCCTACCGCGACGCGAGCATGGCCATGTGCGCCCTGGTCGCCGCCGCTGACGGCTCGGTCGACCCGGCCGAGCGCCGACACGTGGAGTCGCTGATCCTGCAGAACGACGTGTTGAAGAACTTCCCGCCAGAGCAGTTGCAGCAGCGGTTCAACAAGCACGTCGACCAGCTGTCGTTCAACTTCCAGCAGGGCAAGACGGAGGTCATGCAGGAGATCGCCAAGGCGGCGAAGAAGCCGACGGAGGCCAAGGCGGTCGTGCAGACCGGCTTCGTCGTCGCGGGCGCGGACGGGTACATCGCCCCGGCCGAGGAGCAGGTCCTGCGCGAGGCGTGCGCGGCGCTCGGCCTCTCCCCGCAGGAGTTCGGGCTCTGATCCACAGCACGCACTCCGGTGCGTGACGTGATCCGGGGGCCCGCACCCACCACGGTGCGGGCCCACGAGAGGCCTCAGGTGACCTCGTCCGGCCACTGCCAGCTCATGCCGTAGATGCCCTGCCGGCACTGCGCCGCGTACAGATGAGCCGCGCCGGAGGAGTCCACGGTCAGGGGGCGTACCTTGCGCTGCTGGGCGGAGGCGTTCTCCCGGTAGTAGGAGTGGCAGATCGCCGGCGGCCGCTCGTGCGGGAAGTGCACCTGCAGGAGATAGGCGTCCTGGTTGCCGCGTATGCCCCGCTCGTGGAGCGTCGTCGGGTGCCCCTGCGGCGCGGTGCGGATCTCGTAGTCGACGGTCGTTGTCTCGCCGAACGACAGTGGACGGCCGAAGCCGATCTGGAGCATCACTCCGCCCGACACCGCGTCCTGCCGCATCGATTCCAACTGGCCGCAGTGGACGATCGCTTCGGGCGGTCCGGCGTCCGGGTCGTCCAGGAAGTGCAGATTGATCAGCCGGTCCGGACCGTCGCAGACGGCGCGCACCAGGTGGTTGATGGTCAGTCGGCTGACGCAGCCCTGCCGGTCCAGGTGCAGGACCTCGCGGGTGAGGAGTATGGCGACCCCTTGGTTGAAGCGGGGGAAGGCGTCCCCGAGTGCCTGCTCCTGCCGGGACGCGCGACCGTAGAGGCGGCGCGTCGCGTGCTCGTCGACGCGTACGGCCGGACGGCGCCCGCGCGGACGCTGGGATCGCAGCAGGCCGGAGAGTTCTCCGGGCGCCAGGTCGAGGATGCTCTCCAGCGCGACCACGGCACGCAGGGAGTCCGAGCGCTCGGGGCGGGTGCGGTCGCGCTGCCAGTAGCTGAGGGTCGCGGGCGTGAGCCGGATGCCGCGTGCGGTGAGCCGCTCGCAGATCCGGTCGAGGGGGAGCCCGCGCCGGCGCACCGCCTCGCGCAGGGCCACGGCGAACGGAGCGGGGGGATCGGTCGAAAAGGCCGCCCTCGTACCGGATTCGGAGTCGTCCGACGTCAGCCCGGATGAGACCGTCACGAATTTCGCCTCCCGGCACGACAGATGACGAGCCGCACTCCCGGAGCAGATGCATCTGCCCGATGAATGCCGTTGTGCGTCACGCCTGGGCATGGCCGGACACGGGCGGCGACGGACAAAAAGAATTCCCGGCCTGACGCCTCGCCTACCAAACCCCGCCGGACCGCGTACGTCAATATCCGTCACGCCGATTCCGCATCACATATCGGCGTCGTCACGGATCGGCCTCGGGGTGACCGGCAGCTCAGACGCGGTCAACTCCCGCCTCCGGACGCCCCCCTGTGCACGCGGAGGGGGTTCCGCTTCCCACGCTCCACACCCGCGGACGCGCATTAAGTGTTTACCCCTTTCGCCTTAAGGGCCGGTGCCTCGCCATGCCTTGTGCGGCCACCCGAAGTGACGGGATGGTTTCGCCCAACGGCGCGGTCCGGGAAATCCCGTGTACGGCGTCGATGGATGTTCGGTGCACCAATTGACCCCACCCCGGTGCACCGAACGTCCATATGCCACCCCCCACTTACCCTTGGAAGGCATTCCCATGGCGCATGTTCGGCATTACCTCCTCGCTGCCGCGGCAGCCGGGGCCCTGGTGGTCACGACGGGGGCCACCGGCGCACACGCCGAAGCGACCCCCACGCCGCGCTACGAGCCGCAGATGATCGAGGCCCTGGCGGACACCCTCGGCGTCAGCGAGACCGCCGCCGTACGACGCCTCGACGAACAGGCGGACCAGCAGCGGAGACTGGACCGGCTGCACCGGGACGGCGTCCGGACGGACGGGGCGTTCTTCGACGCGAAGGGCGAACTGACCGTGAACGTCGGCGCGTCCCGCGCGGCGGCGCAGGTGAAGGCCACCGGCCTGACCGCCCGCATACCGAGCCGCGGGGAGGCGGAGCTGACGCGCGTCACCGCCGCCCTCGACGAGGCGGCGGCCGAGCGCGTCCCGAGCGGCATAGCCTCCTGGGAGGCGGACCTGGCCTCCGACACGGTCAAGGTGACCGTGGCCGACTCCACCGCCCCGGCGGCGCGCGCCTTCCTCAAGGAAGCCCGCGAGTTCGGGGACGCCGTCCGGGTGGTCAAGGGCGGGCAGGACCTCGAGGCGAAGGCGGCCGTCTCCCCGGGCAGCCGGATGAACATCAACAACCAGCCTGGTTCGTGGTGTTCGGTCGGCTTCGGCGCCCGCAACAGCGCAGGCCGGCAGTACCTCGTCACGGCGGGCCACTGCGTGGTCGGCAACCCCGGTCTCTACTTCAACGGCTCGAAGTTCGCGACCGGTTCCACGACGCGCTTCGCGCTCGGCCAGAACAGCGTGGACATGGGCCTGGCGACGATCCAGTCGGGGTCCTCGATCACCACGGCAGTCGGCACCTGGGGCAACGGCGCCTCGGTCGCGGTGCGCGGCAGCCAGCGCGCGGCGGTCGGCGCGAACCTGTGCAAGTCGGGCTCGACGACAGGCTGGACGTGCGGACGGGTCGGTGCGTACAACGTGAGCGTCACCTACACCGATCGCAACGGCGGTCCGGACACCGTGGTCAGCGGCCTCGGCCGGTCCACGGTGTGCGTGGAGGGCGGGGACAGCGGCGGCGCGTACATCTCGGGCAACCAGGCCCAGGGCATGACCTCGGGCGGCCCGACGAACCAGTCGTGCGGCGGGGTGAACGACCAGGGCTCCTCGTACTTCCAGCCCCTGGACGACACGCTGCGGTACTACGGCCTGACGCTCAACACGAACTGACCCTCTGCGCCTGAGGAACACGCATCCCCGGGAGAGCCGTCACGGCTCTCCCGGGGATTTCTGCGCGTTGCCGTTCTCTTGCAAGTTCTGGACCTGACGACTAGTCATATGACTGCTTGAAACAGCAGCGCCGCCCGCAGTGGCCCATAACGGCTCACAGCGGCTCAACTCCCTGGAGGGCACGTGAAGTTCTCCGTCATCTTCGAAGCGCAGCTCGCCGACCCCACTGTCGAGCGCGAGCATCAACTCATCCATGACAGCGTCGAACAGGCCGTCCTGGCCGAGGAGATGGGGTTCGACCGCGTCTGGGCCGTCGAGCACCACTCCCTCAAGTGGTACGCGCACATGAGCGCCCCGGAGATCTTCCTGACCTGGGTCGCCGCGCGCACCAGCACCATCCGCATCGGCCACGGCGTTGTCTGCATGCCGTTCGCCTTCAACCACCCGGCGCGGGTCGCCGAGCGCGTCGCCATGCTCGACCTGCTGTCCGGCGGGCGGCTCGACCTCGGGGCGGGGCGCGGCGGGACGCTCCAGGAGACCTCGCTCTGCGGAGTCGACAAGGAACGCACGACCCAGGAGGTCGAGGAGGCGCTGCAGATCATCGGCAAGGCATGGGAGAGCGAGGAACTGGAGCACCACGGCGCGCTGCTCGACATCGATCCGCACCCCATCCTGCCCCGGCCCCGACAGACCCCGCACCCTCCGCTCTTCCTCGCCTGCAGCAGGACCGAGACCCTGACTCAGGCCGCCGAACTCGGCATCGGCGCCCTGGTGATGGGCTTCGCCGGGCCCGATGCGATCGCCGAGATGCGAGCCGCGTACGACACGGCGATCGCGGCCCGCAGCGACGCGCGCCTCGTGTCCCGAGTCGTCAACGACCACTTCTCCGTGCTCTGCCCGACCATCGTGCTCGACGACCGCGAGACCGCCCGGAGCGTCGGCATCCGCGGACAGCGGTTCTTCGCGCAGTCCATCGGACACTGGTACGGCGGCGCCGGCATCCCCGACGAAGCCGTGGTCGAGGGGGCCGACGAGGCGGCCGCGATGCGCGAGGCCGCCGAGCAGGTCGTCGCGCGGCTGCACGAGCACGACATCCCGGTACGGCCCACCTCCACGGCCACCTTCAACGCGGATCACGCCTATGGGACCGCCGACGACGCCATCGCGTACGTGGAACGGCTCCGCGACGCGGGCGCCGACGAGATCATGTGTCTCATCCAGATGGGCACCGTCCCGCAGGAGGCCTGCATGGAGACCCTGCGGCAGTGGGGCGAGAAGGTCATCCCCTACTTCCGGGCCCAGGAGAGCGGGTGATGGCGACACGCCCCGACGGCGACCGCCTCGCCCTGGCCGCACGGCCCCTCGTCGACGCGCTGAGCGCGGCCTTCCCCGACCTCGGCGGCACCGTCACCGACGCGACAGAGGCCCGCCGCATCCTCGCCGCGACGCCTCCCACCGGAAAGGACGCGCCGACGGTGGGTGCAGTCGAGAACCGGAGCATCCCCGGCCCCGCCGGAGCCCCTGACCTGCCCGTACGCGTCTACCGTCCACCGGGGCGTACCCACCCACGGCCCACTGTCGTCTTCTTCCACGGCGGCGGCTACACCCTCTGCGGCCTGGACACCCACGACGCCACGGCCCGCACCCTCTGCGCGCGATCCGGAGCCTTCGTGGTCTCCGTCGCCTACCGCCTCGCCCCCGAGCATCGCTTCCCCGCGGCCACGGAGGACGCGTACGCGGCCCTCTGCTGGGCCGCGGCCCGGACCGCGGCGGGCGGGCTCGGCGGCGATCCGGCAGCCGTGGTGACGGCCGGGGACAGCGGCGGGGGCGGCCTCGCCGCCGTCGCGGCCCTGATGGCGCGGGACCGGGGCGGGCCCGCCGTGGCGCTCCAGGTGCTGATCTATCCCATGCTCGACGCGGGGCAGGGCAGCGGTTCGTATACGACGAACGCGACCGGCTACTTCCTCACCGCCGCGCACCTGCGCTGGTTCTGGGAGCAGTACCTCGGCCCGGACGGCGACGGCACCCACCCCTACGCCTCACCCCTGGGCGCGGACATCGCCGCGCTGCCGCCCGCGCACATCGTCACCGCGGGCTGCGATCCGCTGTGCGACGAGGGTGCCGCGTACGCGGTCAGGCTGCGACGGGCGGGGGTCCCGGTGACACGGGGGCACCGTCCGGCGATGTTCCACGGGTTCCTGGGTTTCCCGCGGCTCCTGGACGATACGCGGACCGCGGTGGCGGAAGTGGCAGAAGCAGTCGCCTCCACGGTGTCCGGCAGGAAAATCAGCGGTGATGTTGGGGGTGTCACAGGATAATTTCCCGAGCCTCCTCTTGTGGTGGGGAACCTCGCACACATACGGTGTTCTGACGCGAGGTTCTCCCGTGGAGGTTGACAAGTGACGGAAATTCTTGTGCAGAGGGTTACGGAAGGTGCGGTTCCTCCCGTGAGTGGGGGTGCCCCCATGGGAAGGGTCGTGGAGCACCCGGCTTGGCCGATGCTCAAGGAAGCCGTGGAAGAGATCCGCCCGTGGCAGTCCGCGGACGGCTCGATCGACTTCGACGCGGAGGGCGCCCCGGCGCGGGCCGTGGCCGAACTCGCCGTCGACCGCGTGATATCCGGGATCGAACAGCTCGCCCCGCTCCTGCCGCACGACGCCGCGTACCACCAGGCGCTCGGCGCGGACCTGCGGCGCTGGGCCGACGGCGGTTTCCAGGTGCCGGACTTCCTCGACTCGCTGCTCGCCTTCCAGCCCGCGGCGCACCGCGAGGACGGTCTGCAGCACCTCGTGGTCTTCCCCATGTACACGCAGAACGGCAACCCGGACCGCAACCTCGAGGCGGTCGTGCTGCGCATGGTCTGGCCGGAGTGGCTGGCCGAGCTGGAGCGCACGCGCTACGACAACCCGCTGTTCTGCGGCATCACCTTCGAGGACTTCACCGCCGGGTACGACACGAACTCGGCCGTGCTCTTCCCGGAGACCATCGCCGTGCGCGAGGCCCCCGAGCGCTTCAGCTGGGGCGGCATCTTCTGCGACCGCGAGGCGGCCCGCTTCCGCCGCGTCACCGAGGCCTCCGTGGACATCCTCGGGCTCGACCTGCCCGACGACATCCGCGAGATGATCGGCGACCAGGACCGCTGCCAGCAGGCGTTCGTCCTGTGGGACATGGTCCACGACCGCACCCACAGCCACGGCGACCTGCCCTTCGACCCCTTCATGATCAAGCAGCGCCAGCCGTTCTGGATGTACGGCCTCGAGGAGCTGCGCTGCGACCTCACCGCCTTCAAGGAGGCCGTGAAGCTGGAGGCCGAAGGCATCCCGCAGGCCCGTGACGTGCAGTACGCCGTGCTCTTCGACCGGATGTTCCGCTTCCCGGTCACCGGCGACCGCGTCAAGAACTACGACGGCCTCGGCGGCCAGCTGCTCTTCGCGTACCTCCACAAGCACGACGTCGTCCGCTGGACCGACAACAAGCTCAAGATCGACTGGGAGCGCGCGCCGCAGGTCACCAACCAGCTGTGCGCCGAGATCGAGGAGCTCTACCGCGCGGGCATCGACCGCCCCAAGCTGGTGCACTGGTTCGCCGCGTACGACCTGGTGTCCCAGTACCTCGCCCCGCACCCCGGATCGCGCTGGGCCAAGGGCCCGGACGCCCTGGATGTGCAGCTTCCGCCCCGAAAACTGGTCGACGACGTGCTTCCGGACGAGTTTCCGCTCAGCATGTTCTATGAGGCGCTCTCCAAGAAGCTCAAGCATGTGATCGCCGAAACCAAGGGGATCACCGCCGCGAGCGTCGAGCAGGTCGCCGCGTGAGCAACCGCACCAAGGAGGCGAGGACGATGTCCGCACTCGATGGAGCCGTGGTCGCGGTCGCGGGAGCAGCCGGCCCGGCAGGCCGTGCCACGCTGCTGAGGCTCGCCGAGGCCGGTGCCACGGTCGTGGCGTCCGACGCCGACGCGGCCCGCCTCGCGGAAGCCGTGGACGCAGCGCGGTACGCGCACGGTGGAGCCACCGTCATAGGCGACACCGTCGACCTGCTGGATCTCGGCGCGACCCGGGAGTGGGCCGCCCGCACGGAGAAGGAGTTCGGGCGGATCGACGGCCTGGTCCACCTCGTCGGCGGCTGGCGCGGCAGCAAGACGTTCACCGACGTGGACCTCGCCGACTGGGACTTCCTCCAGAAGCTTCTGATCCGCACCGTCCAGCACACCTCGCTGGCCTTCCACGACGGGCTGCTGCGCAGCGCGCAGGGCCGCTATGTACTGATCAGCCAGTCGGGCGCGCACAAGCCGGTGGCCAACAACGCCGCGTACAACGCCGGCAAGGCGGCGGCCGAGGCGTGGACCCTGGCCATGGCCGACGCCTTCCGCAAGGCGGGGGGCGAGCAGGGCCCGTCGTCGGCGGCTGCCATCCTGGTGGTCAAGGCGCTGGTGCACGACGCGATGCGCGAAGATCGGCCCAACGCGAAGTTCGCGGGCTTCACGGACGTCACGGAGCTGGCCGAGGCCATCGCCGGAGTCTGGGAGCGACCCGCCGGAGAAGTGAACGGAACCCGCCTGTGGCTGACCGAGAAGCCGTGAACCCTCCGAAGACCGACGCACGCCGCCACCACGACCCGGACGTACGGGGATTCGCGAGCGACAACTACGCGGGCGCCCACCCGGAGGTGCTCGCCGCCATCGGCCTCGCCAACGGCGGTCACCAGATCGCGTACGGCGAGGACGACTACACGGCCAACCTCCAGCAGGTCATCCGCGGCCACTTCGGCCCCACCGCCGAGGCGTTCCCGGTCTTCAACGGCACCGGGGCCAACGTCGTCGCGCTCCAGGCGATCACCGACCGCTGGGGCGCGGTGATCTGCGCCGAGTCCGCACACATCCACGTCGACGAGGGCGGTGCCCCCGAGCGCATGGGCGGCCTCAAGCTGCTCACGGTTCCCACGCCCGACGGCAAGCTCACCCCCGAGCTGATCGACAAGCAGGCGTTCGGCTGGGACGACGAGCACCGGGCGATGCCGCAGGTCGTCTCGATCGCGCAGAACACCGAACTGGGCACGCTCTACACGCCCGACGAGATCCGCGCGATCTGCGACCACGCACACGGGCTCGGCATGAAGGTGCACCTCGACGGCTCGCGCATATCCAACGCCGCCGCCTCCTTGGACGTCCCCATGCGGACGTTCACGAACGCGGTCGGCGTGGACATCCTGTCCCTGGGCGGCACGAAGAACGGCGCGCTCTTCGGGGAAGCCGTCGTCGTCCTCAACCAGGACGCCGTCAGCCACATGAAGCACCTGCGCAAGCTGTCCATGCAGCTCGCCTCGAAGATGCGGTTCGTCTCTGTGCAGTTGGAGGCGCTGCTCGCCAAGGACCTTTGGCTGCGCAACGCCCGGCACGCCAACGAGATGGCGCAGCGCCTGGCCGAAGGGGTCCGCGCCGTCCACGGCGTGGAGATCCTCTACCCGGTGCAGGCCAACGCGGTCTTCGCGCGCCTTCCGCACGACGTGAGCGAGCGGCTGCAGAAGCAGTACCGCTTCTACTTCTGGGACGAGGCGGCGGGTGACGTCCGCTGGATGTGCGCGTTCGACACGCGCGAGGAGGACGTGGACGGCTTCGTCGCGGCCCTCAAGGAGGAGATGGCGCGCTGATCAGCGCCACTCGCCGACTGCAAGAGGCTGCATAGATATACGACCGACCGCAATTGCATTGACGTGCGGTCGGTCGTATTCCTATGCTCCCGTGCCATGCAGCTGATCCAGGAAAACCCTGACCTGTCGGCGTACTTGGCCGCCGACGACGTGGTCGACCACCACCACCCGCTGGTCCGCGAGACGGCGGCCCTCCTTGCAAAGTCATCCGCCGATACGTACGAGTACGCCCGCGCCGCCTTCGAGTTCGTGCGCGACGCCGTCCCGCACTCGCAGGACTCCGGCCGCATGGAGGTCACCTGGCGTGCCTCCGACGTCCTGCGGGAGCGCACCGGCATCTGCACGGCGAAGTCCCACGCCCTGGCCGCCCTGCTGCGTGCCGAGGACATCCCCACGGCGTTCTGCTACCAGCGGCTGCGGGACGACAACACCAGCGGCTACTCCCTGCACGGTCTCGTCGCCGTACGCCTCGACGGTGCCTGGCACCGACAGGACCCGCGCGGGAACATGCCGGCCGGAGTCGACGCGCAGTTCTGTCTCGGCGAGGAACGGCTGGCCTGGCCCGTGAATCCGCAGTCCAATGAAGTGGACTATCCGGTCCTGTACGCTGAACCGAGTCCAGTGGCGCTCGGCGCGCTCAAACAAGCCCGCGACCGGCTGCACCTCTGGCAGATCTACCCCTCAGAACTGTGACGCACGAACTGTGAGGCACGACGGACCATGACCATCGACCTGACCGTCTCCGACGAGGTCCGCGCCCTCGCGCCCGGCTTCACCCACGTCGCCATCGAGGCCCACGGGCTCGTCAACGGGCCCAGCACCGACGGAACCTCGGCCCTCCTCGACGACGCCGCGCGGCGTCTGGCCGAGCGGCTCGGCGACCGCGCCCCGCACGAGGACCCGCACATGGTGGCCTGGCGCGCGACGTACACCGCCTTCGGCGCGAAGCCGTCCCGTACGCGCAACTCCGCCGAGGCGCTCGCCAAGCGCGCGCTCGCCGACGGTGGCCTGCCGCGCATCAACGCCCTCGTCGACGTCTACAACGCGATCAGCGTCGCGCACCTGATCCCGGTGGGCGGCGAGGACCTGGATCAGATCAAGGGCGGAATGCGCCTGCTGCGGGCCGACGGCACCGAGGACTTCGTCACCATGGCCGCGGGGGAGCAGGCGGTCGAGCACCCGGACGCGGGCGAGGTCGTCTGGTGCGACGACGAGGGCGTCACCTGCCGCCGCTGGAACTGGCGCCAGGGGCCGCGCACCCGCCTCACGGAGGAGTCGGTCAACGCCATCTTCCTGCTCGAGGGGATGGGGCCGGACTCCGGCGTCGAGGAGGCGGGCGCCGAACTCGCCGAGCTGCTCGCCAAGTTCAGCCCCGGCGCGCGGCTCACCGTCCATGCGCCGGAGCGGGCGTCACAGCACCCGGAGTAATCGATTCAGCTCGCCTCGGCGGCCTTCACCTCGGCCGGAGTCGGCGCGGTGCCGCCGAGGTGAGCCGGCATCCACCACGTGTCGTCCGGGCCCTTGGGGCGTACGGGATAGGCGCGCTGCGCGGCTTCGAGGAGCTCCTGGCAGCGGTCGCGCAGGCGCCGGGTGATCGCGCCCGCGAACTGGTCCTTCGGAGCCTCCACCGGCTCACCGACGCGGATCGTGATCGGGATGTGGCTGCGCTTGAAGTTGCGCGGCTGGCCCTTGGTCCACAGCCGCTGCGTGCCCCACAGCGCCATCGGGATCAGCGGGACGCCGGCCTCCTGGGCCAGGCGTGCGGCGCCGGACTTGAAGGTCTTCAGCGTGAACGAGGGCGAGATCGTCGCCTCCGGGAAAACGCCGATGATCTCCCCGGCACGCAGCGAGTCGAGCGCGTGCTGGTAGGCCGTCTCACCCTGCTTGCGGTCGACGGGGATGTGCTTCATCCCGCGCATCAGCGGACCGGACACCTTGTGCCGGAACACCGACTCCTTGGCCATGAACCGCACGAGACGCTTCTGCGGCAGGGCCGCCAGGCCGTCGAAGATGAAGTCGAGATAGCTGATGTGATTGCTGACCAGCACCGCGCCGCCGGTGCGAGGGATGTTCTCCGACCCCTTGCAGTCGATCTTCAGGTCCCACGCCTTGAACAGCGTTTTGGCGGCACCGATGACCGGACGGTAGACAAGCTCTGCCATGGGAGGGGATGACCCTTCGTTTCTGCCTGGGGAGGGGGTTCCCGGCGGGAAGTTACGCAGCCGTAGGTTTTTCGGCGTTGCGCAGATCGTGCCCCAAGAACGGACGGCTGACCACCCATCGTGCCCGGCAGGCGCGAGATTCTCGTCACGTCGGGAATGTTTCCGTGCGCCGGGGCGCTGAAGTCGGGGACGGTTGGATCATGACGCAGGGGCGGGAGGCTGACGTGCGGATACGCGACGCGGGAGACCGGATCGCCCCGTCGGGACCGGGCACGTGGGAGGGGCACGAACTGGGGGAGCGCGCCACGCTCGTGCAGTTCTCCAGCGCCTTCTGCCAGCCCTGCCGGGCGACCCGCCGTGTCCTCTCCGAAGTGGCCAAAATGGTTCCCGGCGTCGCCCACGTGGAGATCGACGCCGAAGCCGAACTCGATCTCGTACGGGAACTGCGCATCAGCAAGACGCCGACGGTGCTGGTGCTCGACGCGGACGGAAAGGTCGTGCTGCGCGCAACTGGGCAGCCGCGCAGGGCCGATGTGATCGCCGCCATCGGCAAGGCCGTGTGAGACCGCGGGCACGGGGGAGGAGGGGCAGCCATGACCCACGGACGTCTTTCACATCGCGGAACGGACTTGACTGCACCCCGCACCTATCGCCAGCCTGCTCCCATGCCTCCGGAGCTCCTTCTCTACGAGCGCGTCCACGTGGACCTCGCCCGTCATGCAAGTGCGCGCTGTCCGGGCTGCTGAGCAGCCACGGAACCGCTCGTACCTCCGGCAGAAGGACAAGTCCATGACGGCCACGCCCGATCTCCGCACCCCCCAGCTCGCCTCCCCCGACCTCCTGCGCTCCGTCTTCCGGCAGCACGCGGCCGGGGTCGCGGTGATCACCGCCCAGGGCCCCTCCGGACCCGTCGGCTTCACCGCCACCTCGCTCGTCTCGGTCTCGGCCGAGCCCCCGATGCTCTCGTTCGGCATCGGTACGGGGGCCTCCAGCTGGCCCGCGGTCTCCGAGGCCGAACACGTCGGCGTCCACATACTCGGCGAGCACCAGCTCGACCTCGCCACGACCTTCGCGCGCAGCGGCGCCGACCGCTTCGGCGCGGACACGCGCTGGTACGAGGGGCCCGAGGGGGTTCCCGTGCTCGACGGCACGCTGGCCTGGCTGGTCTGCAGGGTGGCGGCCCGGGTGCCCGCCGGCGACCACCGGATCGTCCTCGCGGAGGCGGTGGTCGGCGACCCCGCGGGGGTCGGTCGGCCCTTGCTCTACCACCAGGGTCGCTTCAACGCTCTGCGCGACTGAAAGTTCCCGGCGGGCCTTCCCGACGCCCGATTACAGAGCGTTGGGAAGGTCACAGTTCAAAGCGCTTGCTTAGTGGGAATGTAATGGGTGTACTGGCGAGTAATATTCTGGTGGGAGCGCGGGCCGCCCCGACCGGGATCCGCCCCTTCAGGCGCCTATGCTGCCTGCAAGAAGGCAGTGGCCAGAGCAAGGCAGCAGCCCAGTAAAGACGATGCAGTAGGAGAGCCGGCGTGAGCTTGAGGATCGTTGTCACCGTGAAGTACGTGCCTGACGCCACCGGCGACCGGCACTTCGCCGATGACCTGACCGTCGACCGGGATGACGTGGACGGCCTGCTGTCGGAGCTGGACGAGTATGCGGTCGAGCAGGCGTTGCAGATCGCGGACGAGGCGGACGACGCGGAGATCACCGTGCTGACGGTGGGTCCGGAGGACGCGAAGGACGCGCTGCGCAAGGCGTTGTCGATGGGTGCGGACAAGGCCATCCATGTCGAGGACGATGATCTGCACGGCACGGATGCGCTGGGGACGTCGTTGGTGCTGGCCAAGGCGATCGAGAAGGCCGGCTATGACCTGGTGATCTCGGGCATGGCGTCCACCGACGGCACCATGGGTGTGGTGCCGGCGCTGCTGGCGGAGCGTCTGGGTGTTCCGCAGGTGACGCTGTTGTCGGAGGTGTCGGTGGCGGATGGTGTGGTCACGGGTCGTCGTGATGGGGATGCGGCTTCCGAGCAGTTGGAGGCTTCGCTGCCGGCGGTGGTGTCGGTGACCGACCAGTCGGGTGAGGCGCGCTACCCGTCGTTCAAGGGCATCATGGCCGCGAAGAAGAAGCCGGTGGAGGCCTGGGACCTCTCCGATCTGGACCTGGAGGCCGACCAGGTGGGCCTGGAGGGTGCCTGGACGAAGGTCGAGTCGGCCACCGCGCGTCCGGCCCGGACCGCGGGCACGATCGTCAAGGACGAGGGCGAGGGCGGCAAGCAGCTCGCTGAGTTCCTCGCGGGCCAGAAGTTCATCTAGCCCCGCAGGGCTCTGGGTGAAGCCGAGCCCCTGAAATCCGCCCCCCCCTTTCTCGTATGTGCAGGAGAGAAGAAGTCTCATGGCTGAAGTTCTCGTCTATGTCGACCACGTGGACGGTGCCGTCCGCAAGCCCACCCTGGAGTTGCTGACGCTGGCCCGCCGCATCGGTGAGCCCGTCGCGGTCGCGCTTGGCAATGGCGCTGCGGAGACCGCGGCTGCGCTGGCCGAGCACGGCGCCGTCAAGGTGCTGACCCATGATGCCGCCGAGCTCGCCGATTACCTGGTGGTGCCGAAGGTGGATGCGCTGCAGGCCGCCTACGACGCGGTGTCCCCGGCCGCCGTGCTGGTGCCTTCCTCGGCGGAGGGCAAGGAGATCGCGGCGCGTCTGGCGCTGCGCATCAAGGGCGGCATCATCACCGACGCCGTTGACCTGGAGGCCTCCGCGGAGGGTCCGGTGGCCACGCAGTCGGCGTTCGCTGCGTCCTACAGCACCAAGTCGCGGGTCTCGACCGGCACGCCGGTCATCACGGTCAAGCCCAACAGTGCCGCGGTGGAGGCCGCCCCGGCCGCCGGTACCGTGGAGGCCCTTGAGGTGTCGTTCTCGGCGCAGGCCACCGGCACCAAGGTGACCGCGCGTACGCCGCGGGAGTCGACGGGGCGTCCGGAGCTGACCGAGGCCGCCATCGTGGTCTCCGGTGGCCGGGGTGTGAACGGCGCGGACAACTTCCACCTCATCGAGTCCCTGGCGGACTCGCTGGGTGCGGCGGTGGGTGCCTCGCGTGCGGCGGTGGACGCGGGCTGGTATCCGCACTCCAACCAGGTGGGCCAGACCGGCAAGAGTGTCTCGCCGCAGCTGTACATCGCCTCGGGCATCTCGGGTGCGATCCAGCACCGGGCGGGCATGCAGACCTCCAAGACGATCGTGGCGATCAACAAGGACGCCGAGGCCCCGATCTTCGACCTGGTCGACTACGGCGTGGTCGGCGACCTCTTCGACGTCGTCCCCGCCCTCACCGTAGAGGTCAACACCCGCAAGGGCTGACCTCATCGATCGTACGAGGCCCTCACCCCGCGCAGAGCGGGGCGAGGGCCTCGCCGCGTCACAGCGTCAGTGAGGCCTGCACCGGCAGATGGTCGCTCGGGAACTGACCGCCCTGCGAGAACGTGTTGATCACCGCCGAGTGGACCCGCACATCGGGCGTCGCCAGGATCCAGTCGATCCGGTCGCCGTCCGGCACCAGCGGCCGGTACCCGTGGAAGGTGGCGTACGCCTTGCTGCGCTCGTCCGCCGCGTCCCATGTGTCGACGAGACCGGAGCCCAGCATCGTGTCGTAGACCGGGTTCTTGTGTGCCGCGACATTGAAGTCACCCGTGACCAGGAGCGGCAGGGACGGGTCGAGACGGGTGATCCGCTCGGTGATCAGACTCGCGGCACGCGCGCGTGCGTACTGGCTCGCGTTGTCCAGGTGGGTGTTGAGGACGTACAGCTCGGTGTCCGTGCGCAGGTCGTGGAAGCGGACCCAGGTGACCATGCGGATGGAGCCGCCGCCCCAGGTGTTCGAGCCGATGACGTCCGGGGTGTCGGAGAGCCAGTAGTGGTCGTACTCGACCGGCGCGAGTCTGCGGGTGTCGTAGAAGACGCTCATGAACTCGTCCCGGCTGCCGCCCGCGCGGCCGGTGCCGATCCAGTCGTAGTGCCGGCCCAGATCCTCGGCGATGTCTTGTACCTGCTGGTAGAGGCCTTCCTGGGTGCCGATGACATGAGGGCGCGCGCGGCGAAGGAGTTCCCGCGTCACCGGGCGGCGGTCGGCCCAGGTGTTGGGCGGCGTGGTGCTCGCGTAGCGGAGGTTGAACGACATGACCTCCAGTCGGCGCCCCGAGCGCTCCACCCCCTGGGCGGGCGATGCGGCCAGCGCGGTGGTGAACAAGGGCACGGCCACCGCGGCGAGCGCGGTCTGCAGGCCGAGGCGGCGCGTTACTCGGGTGTCGTTCGGCACGCGGTCTCCTTCAGTGGGTGGCGGTCAGCATGAGGTGCGGGCACGCGAGTGCGGAAGCAGGATCTGAGACAGGGATGAACGGGCGGGGTCCGGCAGACGAGAGGGTGTTGACCAGCGGGAAGGTCGCCGGATAACTTCGCCATACGGATTGTTGATTCCGTGGAGCGGAAACATCGAGTGGTCCTGAGTGTGAGGACCCGATCGTGTGGAGGGTGCAGGAATGGGTCAGCAAGAGAAGGTGGCAACGAGCCTCGCGGGCGCGGTCAGCGAGGGCATCAGCGCTTCCCTCGCCCCGGTGGACGCGGAGCTCGAGCGCCGCTACCCCGGCGACCCGGGCACCCGCCAGCCGGTCCACACCGTGTACGTCCCCGGTGAGCTCTTCGGCGCCGACACCATCCGTACGTGGGGTGACCAGGCCCTGAAGGCCCTCGACGAGCACGCTCCGGACGCCGCGTCCTTCGCGTCCGTCCTCGGTCTCTCGGACGACCTCGCCGTGCCGGTGTACGACCGCGTACGCGCCAAGCTGGAGCGCGAGCCGATCGAGGACCTGCGCATCGACTTCGAGGACGGCTACAAGGGCGCGGACGAGGACCAGGACGCCGCCCGCGCGGCCCGCCTGATCTCCGAGGCGTACAAGAACGGCACCGCGGCCCCGTACATGGGCATCCGCATGAAGTGCTTCGAGGAGAACGTGCGCGACCGCGCCATCCGCACCCTCGACATCTTCCTGTCCGGCCTCATGGAGGCCGGCGGCCTGCCCGACGGCCTCGTCCTGACCCTGCCCAAGGTCACGTACCCCGAGCAGGTCACCGCGATGGTGCGCCTCCTGGAGGAGTTCGAGAAGGTGCGCGGCCTGGAGCCGGGCCGGATCGGCTTCGAGATCCAGATCGAGACCAGCCAGTCCATCCTGGCCACCGACGGCACCGCCACCGTGGCCCGCATGATCGGCGCCGCCGAAGGCCGCGCCACCGGCTTGCACTACGGCACCTTCGACTACAGCGCCTGCCTCCACGTGAGCGCCGCCTACCAGACCAGCGACCACCCGGCAGCCGACCACGCCAAGGCGATCATGCAGGTCGCGGCTGCGGGCACCGGCGTACGCGTGTCGGACGGCTCCACCAACGTGCTGCCCGTCGGCTCCACCGAGAAGGTCCACGACGCCTGGCGGCTGCACTACGGCCTCACCCGCCGCGCCCTGGCCCGCGCCTATTACCAGGGCTGGGACATGCACCCCGGCCACATCCCCACGCGCTACGCCGCCGTGTTCGCCTTCTACCGCGAGGGCTTCGAGCAGGCCGCCGCGCGCCTGTCCGCGTACGCCGCACACCGCGAGGGCGGCGACGTGGCGGACGAGCCGGCATCGGCCAAGGCGCTCGCCGGATACCTGCTGCGCGGTCTGGACTGCGGCGCCCTCGACGTCGGCGAGGTCACCCGGCTCACCGGCCTGACGCTGGCCCGCCTGCAGCACTTCTCGGGTCCGCGCCGCGGGGACCTCACGCCCCACGGCAAGTAACTCCCGGCACGCGCTGTCACCCCTGCCCCGTAGTCTGTGAGCCACGCACAGTGGTGTCACAGGAACGGGGCAGCGGTGACTTCGGGGGATCAGGAACAGACCGGCGGTGTGGGGCGTCTGCTCGCCGGGCGCTATCGCGTGACCGCGCAGCTCGGACGCGGCGGCATGGGCGTCGTCTGGCGCGCCGTCGACGAGGTGCTCGGCCGCGAGGTCGCCGTCAAGGAACTGCGCACGTACACGGACGCGGCCGGGCCCGAACTGGCCGACCTGCGCGTACGGATGCAGCGCGAGGCCCGCGCGGCCGCCCGGGTGCGCCACCCCGGAGTCGTCGCCGTGCACGACGTGGCGGAGGTCGACGGGCGGCCCCTCATCGTCATGGAGCTGGTCGAAGGACCCTCCCTGGACGACGTCCTGCGGGAGCGTGGCACCCTCGACCCCCGCGAAGCTGCGGCCGTCGGCGCCAAGGTCATGGAGGCGCTCGCCGCCGCCCACCGCGCCGGAGTACTGCACCGCGACGTGAAGCCCGGAAACATTCTCCTGGAGACCGGTGGCCGCGTCGTCCTGACCGACTTCGGCATCGCCACGATGGACGACCCGGGCGACGGCTCCGCCACCCACCTGACCCGCAGCGGCGAACTCGTCGGCTCCCTGGACTACTTGGCGCCCGAGCGCGCCCAGGGCCAGGACCCGGGCCCCGCGTCCGACGTGTGGGCCCTGGGCGCCACCCTCTACGCGGCGGTCGAAGGCGCGTCCCCGTTCCGTCGTACGTCGACCTGGTCCACGCTCACCGCGATCGTCACCGACCCGCTTCCCGAGCCGCAGCGGGCCGGGCCGTTGATCCCGGTGCTGCGACAGCTGATGCACAAGGACCCGCAGGCACGCCCGGACGCGGAGCAGGCGGCCCTGATCCTCGCCGACGCGGCCGACGGCGCCCTCACCGCCCCGCCGCGCGAGCCCGCGCCGCGGCTGAGGGAGGCCACCGAGCGCAGCATCCCCAGCGGCCCGCCCCCGGGCTTCGGACCACCGCTCGCCGCCGCCGCGGTGCCTTCCGGTGCCGTGCCGCCGCCCACCGCCACACCCCCGGAGCGTCGACCGCGCCGCGGCCGGGCGCTGCTCGCCGCGGTGGCCGTGGTCGTCGTCCTCGCGGCGACCGGCGTGACCGTCGCCCTCCTCGACGGCCAGGAGGACAGCAAGAGCCAGGCCGGGCGAGCCGCCGCCTCCGGGGGAGCCGCCGAACCGGAAGCCGACAGCAGCCGGGGCGGGCTGGAGGGCACGGACGGCCCCAAGCCCTCGAAGCAGGGCGACGAGAAGTCCCGCAAGCCGGAGGCAAAGCCCTCCGCGGGCAAGGACGACGACCCCAAGTCCACGGACAGACCGGCGACCCGCCCCAAGCCCTCCACCGGACCCACCGGGGACAGCGGCAAGACGGGCGGCGGCTCCGACGGCTCCGGCGGCACGACGGGCGGCGGCGACGATCCGGCCCCCGAAGCCGCCTGCCACGCCGCGGGCGGCGGCAAGTACGACTGCTCGGTCTGGCGTACGGCGACGTCGTACACCGCGTCCGGCGCCGAGGCCGGCGTCCTGAACGCGGGGACGAATTACTTCTACTGCCAGCAGAACCTGGGCCGCCGCGAGACGCAGGGCGAGTGGACGAACGTCTGGTGGGCCAAGACGGACGACGACAGCGGCAACACCGGCGTCTTCATCAGCGACGTCTACATCAAGGGCGGCGACAACGACAAGCCGCTGCCGGGCCTCCCCGTCTGCTGACCGCGCCCGCACCCCGGCCGCCCGGCCGTCAGCCCGCGGGCGGCAGTTCGCCCGATCCGCGCTTGATGAGCCGCGTCGGGAGTTCGATGCGCTCCGGGGCGTCGGACGCGCCGTCCAGCTGACGGAACAGGCGCTCCGCGGCGGTCCTGCCCAGCTGCGCGGCGTCCTGGGCGACGACGGTCACGCCCGGCTGCAGCAGGTCCGCGAGCTCGATGTCGTCGAAGCCGACGAGGGCGACGGGGCGGGCGTGCCCGGCGAGAACGCGGACGACGGTCACCGTCACGCGGTTGTTGCCCGCGAAGATCGCCGTGACGGGGTCGGCACCGCCCAGCATCGTCCTGGTGGCCTGCTCGACGCGGTCCGGGGCGGTGGGGCCGAGCGACATCCACTCGTCCTCGACGGGGATGCCCGCGTCCTCCATGGCGGCCCGGTAGCCGCGCAGGCGTTCTATGGCGGTGTGGATGCGCGGCTGGTCGCCGATGAAGCCGATGCGGCGGTGGCCGTGGGCGATGAGGTGGGCGACGCCGTCGCGCGCGCCGCCGAAGCTGTCGGAGAGCACGACATCGGCGTCGATCTTCCCGGCGGGCCGGTCGACGAAGACGGTCGCGACACCCGCGGCGATCTCCGGCTCCAGATAGCGGTGGTCGTCACCGGCCGGAATGACGACGAGACCGTCGACCCGGCGCGCGCACAGCGCGAGCACCAACTCCTGCTCGCGGTCCGGGTCTTCGGCGCTCGAACCGTTGATGAGGAGCGCGCCGTGGGCGCGGGCCACTTCCTCCACGGCGCGGCTGAGCGGGCCGTAGAAGGGGTCGGCGAGGTCTTCGAGCACGAGGCCGATGCTGGCCGTGCGGCCCTTGCGCAGGACGCGCGCGCTGTCGTTGCGCCTGAAGCCGAGGGCGTCGATGGCCTCCTGCACGCGGCGCTCGGTGTCCGGGGTGACGCCCGGCTCGCCGTTCACGACACGGGAGACCGTCTTGAGGCCGACTCCGGCGCGGGCGGCGACGTCCTTCATGGTCGGACGGTTGCCGTAGCGGGGTTCGGGTCGCTCGGGTCGGCTGGCGGTCTCGGCCACGGTGCGCTGTCCTGTCGTCGACGAAGGTGAGCTGAAAGTGGTGCTTAAGTGATGTGGCGTCGAGCATAGAACCTGGACAACGTTGTCAGATGCAAGAGAGACTGTCCATCACATTCTCCGGCCTGCCCTTTCACCAGATGAGCGGCCTGCCCTTTCACCAGGAGATCAGACACTGATGCACACGGACCTCGTCGCCGCACTCGACATCGGCGGCACCAAGATCGCCGGCGCCCTGGTGGACGGGCGCGGCCGGATCCTGCTGCGCGCCCAGCGGCCCACGCCCGCGCGCGAGGACGGCGACACCGTGATGCGGGCGGTCGAAGAGGTCATCGGCGAGCTCACGCGTTCCCCGATGTGGGGCAGGGCGCGCGCGGTGGGCATCGGCAGCGCGGGCCCCGTGGACGCGTCCGCGGGGACGGTCAGCCCCGTGAACGTCCCCGGCTGGCGCGGCTACCCGCTGGTCGAGCGGGTGCGCGCGGCCACCGGCGGCCTTCCGGTCGAGCTGGTCGGGGACGGCGTCGCGATGACGGCCGCCGAGCACTGGCAGGGCGCGGCCCGCGGCCATGACAACGCCCTGTGCCTGGTGGTGTCCACGGGCGTCGGGGGCGGACTGATCCTCGGGGGCAAGCTGCACCCCGGCCCCACCGGGAACGCGGGGCACATCGGGCACATCAGCGTCGACCTGGACGGTGACGCCTGCCCGTGCGGGGCGCGCGGGTGCGTGGAGCGCATCGCCAGTGGGCCCAACATCGCCCGGCGTGCGCTGGAGGGCGGCTGGCGGCCGGGTCCCGACGGCGACACGTCCGCCGCCGCGGTGGCCCTCGCCGCGCGCGCCGGGGACCCGGTCGCCGTCGCCTCCTTCGAACGGGCGGCGCAGGCGCTCGCCGCGGGGATCGCCGCGACGGCGACGCTCGTCGAGATCGACATCGCGGTCATCGGCGGCGGGGTGGGCAAGGCGGGGGACGTGCTCTTCGATCCGCTGCGGCGCTCCCTGAAGGACTACGCCACGCTGTCCTTCGTGAGCCAACTGACCGTGGCCCCGGCCCTGATGGGCACGGACGCCGGTCTTGTGGGGGCCGCGGCCGCCGCGCTCAGCCAGGAGGAGAGGGCGGCGGATCTGCGGCCCGCGGTGGGGAGCTGACGGCTCGGGGTCGAGGGGGGGGTGCCTTCTCGTGGACGCGGGCCGGGCTGAAATGCCTCAGCCCGGCCCGCGGTTGCCCTCCACGGGCCGTTGGCCCGCTCAGCAGCTGAGAACCGGGTCAGCCCAGTCGGCATGATCGGAGTCCCTGCCGTCGCCGCCGTCCGTGACGACGAGGCGTACGACCTTGGCACCGGTCACATCGGCCGAAATCCCTTGTGCGGCATCGGCGTTGGTGAGGACGCCGGTGGACGCGGCCTTCTTTCCGTCCGCCCAGATCTCGAAGCTCACCGTCCCCTTCGGGTCCTTCTCGTCGTCCACGCCGACCTGCGCGGTGAACTTCTCGCAGGACGCGCCGGTGTAGTACTCGACGGCGCTCGCGGCGTGCACCCCGAGCCCCTTGGCGTAAACGATCCCGCCGATGGTGAGCGGATGGCCGTCGCCCGCCGCGCTCTCGCCGTTGCTGGTGTCCTTCTCGACGGGGCCCCAGCCGTTGACCGTCGACATCCAGGGCAGGTCACTGACCGCCGAGTTGCCCGCGGGCGGCGCCACCGCGACATGTGCCGTCAGCGGCAGAACGCTTTCGGCACGGGTGCCCGTGGGGGAGCGGTAGGTGGTCCTGAGCGTGAGGTCGTACGCTCCCGGGGCCGCGCCCTGCGGTGCGGTCACCGACCACGACGTGCTCAGCGTCTGGTCCGTACGCAGGGAACTCGCGGTCGAGGGCGATGCGGCCTCGATCCGCCAGCCGGAGGGGCCGGTGAAGGCGGTGGACACCTTCCGCGCGGGGGTGCGGCCGAGGTTGGTGACCTTCGACGTCAGCTTCGCGGACTTGCCGGCCTCCACCAACGGGTCACCGCTCAGGCCGAGTTCGACGGCGGGCGGGTTCTTGGCCCACTTGCCGTCCGCCGCGACGCGCAGCAGCACGGTGCCGTGCGCGGGGACGGTCGCCGCGATCTTCCCCGCGGTGTTGTAGCTCTTGTGCTTCCACAGGTCCCGCAGCGTGTACCCGTCGGCGTCGGGGAGCCCTACGGCCTGCGCCGACGTGGCGATCGACTGGGCGGAGCCCGTCTCGTTGAAGAGCGCCACCGCGCGGCTGCCGTCCTCCATCTCCTTGGCGACGACCCAGCGGCCGTCCTCCGAGGACAGGACCTCGCCCTGCCGGCCCAGGGGGTCCTGGTCGACGGCGATGACTTCCTTGTTGCCGATGATCTCGAAGGTCTCGGGCGTGGCCTTGCGCAGGTCGGAGCCGATGAGCAGCGGCGAGGCCATGATGGACCACATCGAGAAGTGCGTGCGGTACTCGGTGTCCGTCATGCCGCCGTTGCCGACCTCGAGCATGTCCGGGTCGTTCCAGTGGCCCGGGCCCGCGTGGTCGGCGAGCGGCAGGTTCTGCTTCATGATCGACAGCATCGAGGACCAGTTGTCGCTGATGTCGCCGGTGGTGCGCCACAGGTGGCCGACGTCGGCGGCCCACTCCCAGGGCTTGTTCTCGCCCCACTCGCAGATGCTGTAGACGATGGGACGGCCGGTCGCCTTCAGCGCGTCGCGCATGGCGATGTACCGCTTCTTGGCGTCGACGCCTTGGTTGTTGCAGTTGTCGTACTTGAGGTAGTCGACGCCCCAGTCGGCGAACTGCCGCGCGTCGCTCACCTCATGGCCGAGCGCGCCGGGGAAGCCGATGTCGCTGCAGGTCTTGGTGCCCGCGCTGGTGTAGATGCCGAGCTTCAGCCCTTTGGCGTGCACGTAGTCGGCAACTGCCTTGATGCCATGGGGGAACCGCTTGGGGTCGGGCACCAGTTTGCCGTTCGCGTCCCGCTCGGGAAGCGCCCAGCAGTCGTCGAGGTTGACGTACTGGTAGCCGGCGTCCTTGAGGCCCTTCTCGACGAAGATGTCCGCGATCCCCTTGACCATCGACTCGTCGAACTCGGCCCTGCAGTGCGTGGAGTTCCAGTTGTTGAAGCCCATGGGCGGGGTGAGGGCGAGATCGCCGGGGAGCTTCACACCGGTGGTGCCGGGAGGCTTCGCTCCGGCGGTCTCGGCTCCCGCTGCCGGTGCCGCGAGGCCCGCGGCGCACAGCAGTGCGGCGGCCAGCGATCCGACGACTCTTCGACGCGTGGTGCGGGACGAGATGCGGGGTGGGAATTGACGCATCGTTACATTCCTCCGTACTCGCAGAAGTTGGGGCTGCATGTACGTGTCAGAGGTGCGCGCTTACGGTAGGGCGTGTTGGACTCTGTTGGAAGAGGTGCCGTAACGGTTCGAGCACCCGGACGCCGAAACCCTTGACTGCGGTGGCGCTTGGGAGTGGGATCGCAACCCTTGCGTTCGGTTGTGTTCGTTTGAACCCCGAGGAGGGGGACATGGCACAGTCATCGTTCATGGGTCCTGCCACGCCTCGCAGCATGTCAGGACATCGGATGTCCCGACGGAATGTCTTGCGTGGTGCCGCTGCCGGAGCCGGCGCGGTCACCCTTCCGGCCCTGCTCACGGCCTGTGGTGACGGCCCGGGCGGCAACAAGGACGAAGTCTCGATGGGGTCCAACTCCTCGGACGCGGTGCCCAAGAAGGCGTTCGCCGCCGCCTTCGACGCCTACGAGAAGAAGTCGGGGAAGACCGTCGAGGTCAACACGACAGAGCACAACGAGTTCCAGCAGAACATCACGCGCTATCTCCAGGGGACACCGGACGACGTCTTCATGTGGTTCGCCGGCTACCGCATGCAGTACTTCGCCGAGAAGGGCCTGCTGACCGAGATCAGCGATGTCTGGAAGGGATTCAAGGGCTTCTCGGACGCGCTGCGGGAGCAGTCCACACACGAGGGCAAGCAGTACTTCGTGCCGTATTACTACTACCCATGGGCCGTCTTCCACCGCAAGAGCCTCTTCGAGAAGCACGGCTACGAACAGGCCAAGACGTGGGACGAGTTCATCGCGCTGGCGAAGAAGACGAGCAAGGACGGCATACCGGTCGCCTTCTGCGACAAGGACGGCTGGCCCGCCATGGGCACCTTCGACTACATCAACATGCGCCTCAACGGATACGAGTTCCACAAGAGCCTGATGGCCGGCGAGGAAGCCTGGACCGACCCGAAGGTGAAGAAGGTCTTCGACCTGTGGCGTGAGCTCATGCCGTACTACCAGAAGGGCGCGCTCGGCCGTACCTGGGAAGAGGCGGGCCAGGGACTCCAGCAGCGCAAGACCTCCATGGCCGTCTTCGGGATGCCGCACCCCGGCCAGCAGTTCCCGGCGGACGAGCGCGACGACATCGACTTCTTCGCCTTCCCCGAGATCGACCCGGCGCACGGTCAGGACGCCGTGGAGGCGCCCATCGACGGATTCCTGGTGGCGAAGAAGTCGAAGAACGTCGACGGCGCCAAGGAACTCCTGAAGTGGCTCGGGACACCGAAGGCCGAGGACGTCTACCTGGCCGGTGACCCCAACAACGTCGCGGTCAATGACGGCGCCGACACCAGCAAGTACAGCCCGCTGCAGAAGAAGTCGGCCGAACTCGTCTCCGGCGCCAAACAGATCTCGCAGTTCCTCGACCGGGACACCCGCCCCGACTTCGCGCAGACCGTCATGATCAAGGCGCTGCAGGACTTCATCGACAATCCCAAGGATGTCGACGGCCTGGTCAACAGCATCGAGCGCCAGAAGAAGGACATCTTCTCCTCGGACGTCAGCTGAGTAGCGAGGGACCGCGCTCGTGCCGCAGAAAACCGTGCCGCGGAAAACCCCGCGGCGCGCCGGACGGCGGGGACCACGGCGCTTCACGCGCCGTGACATCGCCGTGCTCGGCGTGCTTCTGGGAATTCCCGTCCTCCTCGACATCTTCATCATCTGGGGTCCGACGCTGGCCTCCGTCGGCCTGTCCTTCACCTCCTGGGACGGCATAGGCGACGTCCGGTGGGTGGGCGGAAAGAACTACGAGAACCTGGTCGACAACTACCCGGCGTTCTGGCCCGCCGTCCGCCACAACCTGCTGTGGATCGCCTTCCTCGGCCTGGTCGCCACACCCTTCGGGCTGCTCCTCGCGGTCATCATCGACCGCGGGGTCCGCTTCAGCCGCTTCTACCAGTCCGTGCTCTACATGCCGGTGGTGCTCTCCCTTGCCGTCGTCGGATTCATGGCCCAGCTGATCCTCGGCACCGACCAGGGCGTGGTCAACACCATCCTGAACAATCCGAACGACCCGATCGACTGGCTCGGAAACTCCGACATCAACATCTGGATGATGATGCTGGCCGCGAGCTGGCGGCACACGGGCTACGTCATGATCCTGTATCTGGCCGGGCTGAAATCCGTCGACCCCGCCCTGAAAGAGGCCGCGCAGATAGACGGCGCGAACGCCCGCCAGACATTCTTCCGCGTCGTCTTTCCGACCCTCCGCCCGGTGAACGTCATCGTCGGCGTCATCACCGTCATCGAGGCACTGCGCGCCTTCGACATCGTCTACGCGGTCAACAAGGGCCGCAACGGCCTGGAACTGCTCTCCGTCCTGATCACCGACAACATCATCGGCGAGGCGAGCCGCATCGGATTCGGCTCCGCCATCGCGGTCGTACTCCTGACCGTCTCGGTCGGATTCATCGTGACGTTCCTGGTCCAAGAGCTGCGAGGTGCGCGCGACCGATGACAGCCGACATCCACACCACCACGCCGCTCGGCGAAGACCCCGCGCCCCTCGCCGAAAAGCCCGCACGCCGTGTCCGTCGACCCGGCCGCTTCGGGGTGCACATCTTCCTGATGGCGGTGACCCTCGGCTTTCTCGCGCCCCTTCTCCTCGCCGTCTACGCCTCCTTGCGCCCGTACGGGGAGACGGCGGAGCACGGCTATTTCTCGTTCCCCAAGAGCCTGTCGTTCGACTACTACCGGCAGGCCTACAGCGATTCCGGCATGGGCAAGTACTTCACCAACACGCTGCTCATAGCCGTGCCAGCGGTCCTGGTCACGCTCTTCCTCGCGTCGTTCGTGGCATTCGCCGTGAGCCGGCTGAGAATCCGCGGCGGAATGCTTCTCCTGATGCTCTTCACGGCGGGAAACCTGCTGCCGCCCCAGGTCCTGGTCACTCCCCTGTACGTCCTCTTCCTCAAGATCCCCCTCCCTTGGTGGATGTCCGACTCGCTCACCCTGTACGACTCGTACTGGGCGATCATCATCGTCAATGTGGGCTTCCAGGTCGGTTTCTGCGTCTTTGTGCTGTCGAATTTCATGCGGACGCTGCCGCAGGAAATCCTGGAGGCGGCGATCGTGGACGGCGCGGGCGTGTGGACGCAGTTCTGGCGCATCACGCTGCCCCTGTGTCGCCCAGCGCTGGCAGCGCTGGGCACCCTGGAATTCACCTGGATCTACAACGACTTCCTCTGGGCCCTCATCTTCATCTCCAACCCCGACAAACTCCCGATCACGTCGTCCCTGAACAACCTGAGGGGCCAGTTCTTCACCGATTACAACCTCCTGGCGGCGGGCTCGGTCCTGGTGGCGCTCCCCACCGTCCTGGTCTTCCTGCTCCTGCAGCGGCACTTCATCGCGGGGCTGACGCTGGGGTCGAGCAAGGGGTGAGCCGTCCGCATGATCCGGTCCGTGTCATGGGCGGTCATGTCCCGCGCTGACCAGCGGGATTGAGAGTGTCGGTGCGTGGCCACCGACAACACTCGGCAGACGGAGCGCTCCGCATGAAAGCCCCGAAGCACGCCCGCGACATTCCCGGCCTGTGCTGGGACGAGAGGCCCGGTGATGTCCTGCACTGCACCCTCGGTCAGGACCACGCCGGCGACCACTTCCACGCCTACACCCGGACCAGGTGGCCCAACCGTGCCGACGCGTCCCGGCCCGCCGCGAAGCCACGGTGAGTGCCCCGTTCACACGGGGTGTGAACAGAATGCATATATGCACCGTGCGCGCCTACTCCCGGCAACGGCGTTCAAGAGGCAGGCTTTTGGTGCTGCCCGGACCCCGCAGCACCCCCTCACTCCTGCCGCAGCGCCTCTTCCAGCGTGGAGACCGGCTGCAGCATGGGAGTGAGGCCCGTCAGACGCAGGACGCGGAGCGTCAGGGGGTCGGTGCAGACCACGGCGAGGCGGGCGTCTCTCGCCGTCGTGCGGCGGCGCGCACGGACGAGCAGACCGAGGCCGGAGCAGTCGAAGAACGTGGTGTGGGTGAGGTCGATGACCACGGTGGTCGCCGTGCCGCCGGTGATGGGGTCGAGGAGCGGGGCGATCTGCTGGTAGGCCAACAGGTCGACCTCGCCGTGCAGTTCGACGACGACCGCGCCGTTGTGGCCGTACACGCGGGGCTGGTGATCGGCGTCCTCGTAGGCGAATTCGTTCAGTGCATCGAGTTGCACGTGTCCCCCAGTGTCGAGCATCGGCCGGATCCTCGCGTGAGCGGGGCGCATCGGAAGAGCCGGATTCAGGAGGTCACCAGGGGCTGGGGCGCCTGGCGGATCACGCTAGCGGGGGTCGGCCCGCCCCGCAGTGAGGGAACGATCCATGCAGGGTGACTGCCACCCGATGGGGTGAAGTGCGTGCGAATCGCTTGACAGTTTAGGGCGCCTTTCGGCCCAGGGAATGGCGGCCTCATCAGGGCCTGGTTTCCGTGGCAGGGTGTTGCGGGCAAGCCACAGGGGGCCAACAGAAGAGGGGGAACCGTGATCGTCTGGGTCAACGGCGCGTTCGGTGCGGGAAAGACCAGCGCCGCACGGGAACTGATCGAGCTGATCCCGAACAGCACACTCTTCGACCCCGAGGTCATCGGCGGCGGACTGCACGAACTGCTGCCCGCCAAGCGCCTCGCCGAGGTGAGCGACTACCAGGACCTGCCGCTCTGGCGGCGGCTCGTCGTGGACACGGCGGCAGCCCTGCTCGCCGAGGTCGGCGGCGTCCTCGTGGTGCCGATGACCCTGCTCCGGCAGGACTACCGCGACGAGATCTTCGGCGGCCTCGCCTCCCGCAGGATCGCCGTACGCCATGTCGTCCTGACCCCGGATGAAACGATCCTGCGCGAGCGAATATCAGGACGCCCCCTGCCGGACCTGCCGGAGGGCGACACGCGTGTACGGCAGTGGTCGTTCGACCACATCGAGCCGTACCGCGCCGCGCTCGCGGGCTGGCTCGGCGCCGACGCCCACCGCATCGACACCGGCGCGCTCAGCCCCTGCGAGACCGCCGCGCGCATCGCCGACGCCGTACGCACCGGGGCGGCGTCCGTCTGCGACATCGTGCAGACCCCCGAGCCCACCGCGGAGACCCTCGCGGCCGGCGTGCTGCTCTTCGACGAGCGGGACCGGGTGCTGCTGGTCGACCCGACGTACAAGGCCGGCTGGGAGTTCCCCGGCGGTGTCGTCGAACCGGGCGAGGCGCCCGCGCGCGCGGGCATGCGCGAGGTGGCCGAGGAGACCGGCATCGAACTCGCCGACGCCCCCCGGCTCCTCGTCGCCGACTGGGAGCCGCCGCGGCCGCCCGGCTACGGAGGCATGCGGTTCCTCTTCGACGGCGGGCGCCTCGACAGTGCCGAGGCGCGTCAGATGCTGCTGCCGGGACCCGAACTGCGCGACTGTCGCTTCGTCACCGAGGAGGAGGCGGCCCGGCTCCTGCCCTCCGTGCGCTACCAACGGCTGCGCTGGGCCCTGCGCGCGCGGGAGCGCGGGGTCACCCTGTACCTGGAGGCGGGGGTTCCGGTCGGCCGCGAATGACCTACGGGCATCGGCCCTCGGTGGCTCAGCGGGTCGTCGCCGCGTACTTCTGGAGGAAAAGCGCCTCCGCGACCGAGAGCCGCTCCAACTCCTCGGGCGACACGCTCTCGTTGACCGCGTGGATCTGCGCCTCCGGCTCGCTCAGGCCGATCAGCAGGATCTCCGCACGGGGGTACAGCGCGGCGAGGGTGTTGCACAGCGGGATCGAGCCGCCCTGCCCCGCGTACTGCATCTCCTCGCCCGGGTACGCCTCGCCCATCGCCTCCGCCATCGCCGCGTACGCCGGGCTCGTGGTGTCCGCGCGGAACGGCTGGCCCTGCCCGATCTGCTCGGTGGTCACCTGCGCGCCCCAGGGGGTGTGCGTCTCCAGGTGTGCCTGGAGCAGCTTGGTGGCCTCCGCCGCGTCCACGCCCGGCGGCACCCGCAGGCTGATCAACGCCCGGGCGGCAGCCTGCACGGACGGGGTCGCGCCGACCACCGGCGGGCAGTCGATGCCGAGCACCGTGACCGCGGGGCGCGCCCAGATGCGGTCGGCGACCGTGCCCTTGCCGACCAGACGTACGCCGTCGAGGA
Organism: Streptomyces sp. NPDC050439; assembly: GCF_040655335.1. Taxonomy (NCBI): domain Bacteria; kingdom Bacillati; phylum Actinomycetota; class Actinomycetes; order Kitasatosporales; family Streptomycetaceae; genus Streptomyces; species Streptomyces sp. NPDC050439. The sequence continues at coordinate 1,306,503 of NZ_JBFAJT010000001.1, read as the reverse complement.
CCTTGGCGTCCTTGCGGAAGTCGTCCTCTTCGTACTGAAGCCCGTCCCACACCTCGTCGCCGGTGAGCCCGTCGACCGTCGTCGAGCCGTCCTCGGCACGCAGCGAGTCGAGCACCCGCACCAGCGCCGCGAGCGCGTCGGGCGCCGCGCCGCCGAACTGTCCCGAGTGCAGATTGCCCGCCAGGGTGTCGATGCGGACGCGCACCAGGGTCATGCCGCGCAGCGTGGCGGTCACCGTCGGCAGTCCGACGCGGAAGTTGCCCGCGTCGCCGATGACGATGGTGTCGGCGGCGAGGAGGTCGGGGTGCTGCTCGGCGTACCGCTCGAGGCCGCCCGTGCCCTGCTCCTCGGAACCCTCGGCGATCACCTTGACGGTCACCGGGACACCGCCGTTCGCCTTCAGGGCGCGCAGCGCGAGCAGGTGCATCAGGACGCCGCCCTTGCAGTCGGCGCTGCCGCGTCCGTACCAGCGGCCGTCGCGCTCCGTCAGCTCGAACGGCGGGCTGGTCCACGCCGCCTCGTCGAGCGGCGGCTGCACGTCGTAGTGCGCGTAGAGCAGCACGGTGGGAGCGCCCTCGGGGCCCGGCAGCAGGCCGTACACCGACTGGGTGCCGTCCGGGGTGTCGAGCAGGGCCACGTCCTGGAAGCCCTCGGCGCGCAGCGCGTCGGCCACCCAGTTCGCGGCGGCCTCGCTCTCGCTCCTGGGGAACTGTTCGAAGTCCGCCACCGACTTGAAGGCCACCAGTTCGGCGAGCTCCGCCTTCGCCCTCGGCATGAGTGAGGCGATGGTTCCGGTGATCGGATCCGGCGACATGGGCACGCTCCTCGTGGGTGCGACGTTGTATGTACGTGGGTGTGGTGATCCTCCCACAGCAGGGTGCCCGAGGTGCCCGCCGTAGGATGCCCTGGAAAGCGCGGCCAACAGCTGGATCGGGAGCGGTAGACCAACGTGAGCAGCGAGAACTCAGCGGACGACGCGCAGTACGTATGGGACGTCGTCGTGGTGGGAGCAGGGCCCGCGGGGGCGTCGGCGGCCTATGCGGCAGCCGTCGCGGGACGCAGCGTCCTCGTCCTGGAGAAAGCCGAACTGCCCCGGTACAAGACGTGTGGCGGTGGCATCATCGGCCCCTCGCGTGACGCGCTCCCGCCAGGGTTCGAGCTGCCCTTCAGGGACCGGGTGTACGCGGTGACGTTCTCCCTGGACGGCAAGTTCGCCCGTACGCGCCGCTCGAAGCAGATGCTCTTCGGGCTGATCAACCGCCCCGAGTTCGACCAGCAACTGGTCGAGCACGCGCAGAAGGCGGGCGCCGAGGTGCGCACCGGCGTCACCGTCGCGCGCGTGGAGCAGCACGGCTCCGTGGTGCCCGACCGGCGGACGGTCGCGGTGGTCCTGCAGGGCGGCGAGACGGTGCTGGCGCGCGCGGTCGTCGGGGCCGACGGCAGCGCGAGCCGCATAGGAGCCCATGTCGGTGTGAAGCTCGACCAGGTGGACCTGGGCCTCGAGGCCGAGATCCCGGTGCCGCAGAGCGTCGCCGAGGACTGGGCGGGCCGCGTCCTCATCGACTGGGGTCCCATGCCGGGGAGTTACGGCTGGGTGTTCCCCAAGGGCGACACCCTCACCGTGGGTGTCATCTCCGCACGCGGCGAAGGCTCGGCCACCAAGCGGTACTTGGAGGATTTCATCGCCCGCCTCGGGCTCGCGGGCTTCGAGCCGAGCATCTCCTCCGGCCATCTGACGCGCTGCCGTAGCGACGACTCGCCGCTCTCGCGCGGCCGGGTCCTGGTGTGCGGTGACGCGGCGGGGCTGCTCGAACCGTGGACCCGTGAGGGCATCTCGTTCGCGCTGCGCTCGGGGCGGCTCGCGGGGGAGTGGGCGGTGCGCATCGGTGAGGCGCACGACGCGGTCGACGCCCGCCGCCAGGCCCTGAACTACGCCTTCGCCGTCAAGGCCGGCCTCGGTGTCGAGATGAGCGTGGGCAAGCGCATGCTCGCCGTCTTCGAGCGCCGTCCGGGTGCGCTGCACGCGGCGATCACCGGGTTCCGGCCCGCGTGGAACGCGTTCGCGCGGATCACCCGCGGTTCGACGACGCTCGGCGAACTGGTGCGCAACCATCCGCTGGCGGGGCGGGCACTGAACGCCTTCGACCGGTAGCCGCGGCGCGCCCGCCCGTGGGCGCTCGGCCTCACTTCGTGAGGGTGACGCGGAAGACGGGGTGGTCGCCCGCGGCCGCCTCGATCTCCGCGTCCGTGGACTTCGCGGTGACGCCCTTGAAGTACTGGTTGACCTCCCAGCCCCACTTCTCCAGGTAGCCGCGCAGCAGCGGCAGCTTCTGCGCGTCCGGGACCTCCTCGACCGTGAACGCGCGCACCTTGCGGCCCACGCGCAGCTCGCCCCCGCCCGCCGCGCGCATGTTGCGCACCCACTGCGAGTGGCCGCGCGCCGAGACGAGGTACTGGGTGCCTTCGTACGTGAACGGGTTGACCGGGATGCGCTGCATCTGGCCGCTCTTGCGTCCCCGCACGGAGAGCTCGGCCGACCCCATCAGGCTGATGCCGCGCCGCGCCAGCCAGCCGATCACGCTGTTCAGCCGCACGGCGAGCGGGCTGCCCTTGAGGTAGTAGGGGGTGGGGGAGCCCGAAGAAGAGGAAGCGGAGGAGGAGCCGGAGGGAGACATGGTGACCGCCAGAGTCGGGAGAGTTTCCGAGAGCACTGCTCTCGCTTAAGAGCAGTGTGCACGAGACAGGTGCTCCATTTCAAGAGCAGTGCTCTCTAATTTGTGCGGGGCTCGCTTTGGCGTGCACTGCTCTCGTTTTGGTGCACTGCTCCGAACTCGTGGCACACTGCCTGTATGAGCAGCGCCACCAGCGGGGCCAGGGCCCGCGCCCGAGTCGAAGTCACCGCCGCCATCAAGGACGAGGCCCGCAGACAGCTGGCGGCCGACGGGGCGGCCAAGCTCTCGCTGCGCGCCGTCGCCCGCGAGCTCGGCATGGTGTCCTCCGCCCTCTACCGCTACTTCCCCAGCCGCGACGAACTCCTGACCGCACTCATCATCGACGCGTACGACTCACTCGGCGCCGCCGCCGAGGCCGCGCACGCCGAGGTCGCGTCGGCCGAGCCCGTGCGGCGCTGGACGGTCGTGTGCGAAGCCGTGCGGACCTGGGCGCTCGCGCATCCCCACGAGTACGCCCTCATCTATGGCTCGCCCGTCCCCGGGTACAGCGCGCCCGCCTCCACGATCGAAGCCGCCGCCCGTGTCGGGCTGCTGCTCATCGGGATCGTGCGCGACGCCCACCAGGGGCGCGGCATCGCCGTGCAGCCGCTGCCGAAGGGGCTGCGCACAGAGGCCGAGCGCATCGCCGCCGACCTCGCGCCCGACCTGCCGCCTGCGGTGATCACGGCCATGGTCGCGGCGTGGGCCCAGCTCTTCGGACTCGTCGGCTTCGAGGTGTTCGGCCAGTTCAACCGCGTAGTCGAGGACCGTACGGAGTTCTTCTCGTACGCGGCTACGCAACTCGCCCACGGAGTAGGGCTGTTGGAACAGAAGTAGGCGCAGGGCGTGTGACGAGGGCGGTCCGCTGCGCCGACTGCACCGGCGTTTTGGCCGCGCGCGAGGCGGCGCGGAGAGCAGCAAGGACCCTGAGGTACTCCCGCGGGAGTACGCGTGATCGCCACGCTCGGGTGACGCCCGCCGGCCCCCTCCCGGTCTAGCGTTGCCGCCATGGATGAGCAGCGCGAACGCGGGCGCGGCGGTCCGCCCCTGCCCTGGGGCGGACCGGCGATGTGGCGGCAGGGGCCGCCCTGGTGGAACCGGCGGGAGGACGCCGGAGACGCCGAGGGCGCCGGCAGGCTGCCGTGGCTGACGACGCTGGCGATCACCGTGTTCGTACAGATCGGCTCGAAGTACGGGGCGGAGGGCCAGCTCGACCGGCAGCCGCTCGATGTCTACGCGCGGCTGATCCTGCTCGTGGGCACGGCCTCGCTCCTGCTGCGTCACCGCCACCCGGTCCCGGTCGCGTACGTCACGGCCGGGACCGCACTGCTCTACCTGGGCGCCGGGTACGCGTACGGCCCCGTCCTGATCACCGTCGCCGTCGGCTGCTTCGCCGCCGTCGTCTCGGGGCACCGGCGCGCCGCATGGGGCGCCGTAGGCATGCTGTGGGCGGGGCACTTGCTGGTCGCCCACTGGCTCTACGAGTGGCTGCCGCCGGACGGTGACAACGAACGGACCTGGGGCGAGGAAACCGTCGTCGCCGTCTGGGTCGTCGCCATCATCGCCGTGTCCGAACTGGCCCGCGTACGGCGTGAGCAGTGGATGAAGGAGCGTGCGGAGCGCGCGCAGGCCGCCAAGCGGCGGGCCGACGAGGAGCGGCTGCGCATGGCCCGCGAGCTGCACGACGTCCTCGCGCACAGCATCTCCGTGATCAACGTCCAGGCGGGAGTCGGCCTCGCGCTGCTCGACTCCGATCCCGAGCAGGCCCGCACCGCCCTGACCACCATCAAGGCCGCGAGCAAGGAGGCACTGGGGGAGGTCCGCCAAGTCCTCGACACCCTCCGTACGCCCGGTGACGCGCCACGCGCCCCGGCCCCCGGGCTCGACAGGCTGCCCGAGCTCGTGCAGCAGGCCGCGAGCACAGGGCTCACCGTCGAGGTCGACACGCAGGGGTCCGGCAGGAGACTGGCGCCCGGCGTCGATCTCGCCGCCTTCCGCATCGTCCAGGAGGCCCTCACGAACGTCGTGCGCCACTCCGGCTCACGCCACGCGCGCGTGCTGGTGAGGTACGAGACCGGGGCGCTCACCCTGCGGATCGACGACGACGGCCCGGCCACCGGTGCCGACGCGGGCGGCAGCGGCAATGGACTCGCGGGAATGCGGGAGCGCGCCGCCGCCCTCAATGGCACGATCGACGCGGGCTCGCGCCCGGACGGGGGCTTCCGGGTCACCGCCGTACTGCCCACTCGCCCGGCACCTCAGGAGGACCAGTGATCCGCGTACTGCTCGCCGACGACCAGTCGCTGGTCCGGGCCGGTTTCAAGGCGCTGCTCGACGCCCAGCGGGACATCGAGGTCGCGGGGGAGGCGGCGGACGGCGAGGAAGCCGTGCGCAAGGTGCGTGAACTGCGCCCCGACGTCGTCCTGATGGACATCCGCATGCCGCTGCTCGACGGTCTCGCCGCGACCCGGAAGATCACCGACGAGCCGGACCTGAACGACGTCAAGGTGGTCATGCTGACCACCTTCGAGCTGGACGAGTACGTGTTCGAGGCGATCCGCTCGGGCGCCTCGGGCTTCCTGGTCAAGGACACCGAGCCGGAGGAACTGCTGCGTGCGGTCCGTGCGGTGGTCGACGGCGACGCGCTGCTCTCGCCCGGTGTCACGCGCCGCCTCATCGCCGAGTTCGCGGCCCGCTCCAAGGAGCCGGCGAGCGCAGAGCCGCTGGGTGAACTCACCGAACGGGAAAGGGAGGTGATGGCGCTGGTCGGCATCGGCCTGTCGAACGAGGAGATCGCCCGCCGCCTAGTGGTCAGCCCGCTCACCGCGAAGACACACGTCAGCCGAACGATGGTGAAGCTCGGCGCCCGCGACCGGGCCCAACTGGTCGTCCTGGCCTATGAGTCGGGTCTGGTGCGCCCCGGCTGGCTCGGCTGACGCGGCGCGCGCCGGTGGCGTACGAGAATCGTCACCAGGACCGCGACGAAGACGACGATCCCCACGATCTTGCCGGCCAGGACCAGCGTGCCCTGACTGGGGGACGTCACGCCGAAGAAGAACGCGGGTGACGCCACGGCCAGCATCGTGGCGCCCGCCAAGGACGTCGCGGCGAAGAGCGCGAAACCGATCTCCACGGTGTTCGCGTCGCGCTCGGCCTGCGTCCTTCGCCCCATCTTCGAAGTGTGCGGGGCGGGCTCCCGGCGGGCAAGCAACTGCGCGCCGGGAGCCCCCTGTTGAAGGCGTGTGCGGTCACTCGCTGACGGCGACCGGCTCCTTCTCGGCTGCCTTCTCCGTCGTCTCCTGGGGAGCCGACTTGATGACGACGACGGTCTCCTGCGTGGTCCGTCGCGTCCGCCGGGTCCGCACCCCGGTGAGAGTGATGAGCAGGCCCGCGACCGCGATGAGCGTCACCACGATCAGGCCGGGCCGGTAGCTGTCGAGCACGGCCTGCGGTGAGGCGTCGGAGCCGTGCGAGGACGCGGTGATCACTGCCGTGACGACGGCGAGGAAGATCGCGCCGCCCACCTGGATCGAGGTGTTCAGGAGGCCCGACACCATGCCCTGCTCGTCGTCGTCCACGCCGTTGGTGGCCTGGATGTTGAGCGAGGGGAAGACCAGGGCGCATGCGAAGCCGAGCAGGATCATCGACGGCAGCACCATGGACGCGTACGACGGGGTGAGGCTGACGCGCAGGAACAGCACGTACGAGGCGACGAGCAGCACGAAGCCCGCCACGATGACCCGCGGTGTGCCGAACCGGTCGATGACCGAGCCGACCTTCGTGGACGACAGGGCGACCAGGGCGCCCGCCGGCAGGAAGGCGAGCGCGGTCTCCAGGGCGGACCAGCCGAGCAGCGTCTGGAAGTACTGCGTGGCCAGGAACTGGAAGGAGACATAGCCGCCGAAGAACGTCATCGCACCGATCTGCGCCCGGAGTTGAGGCCCCGAGCGAAGGACGCCGAGGCGGATCAACGGGCTCGCGGAGCGAAGTTCGATGCGTACGAAGACGGTGAGCAGCACGGCCGCGGCGAGGAACGACAGGAGGGTGCGGGCGGATGCCCAGCCGGCCTCCGGTGCCTCGACGACGGTGAAGACGAGCAGCAGCATCGCCGCCGTGCCGGTGACGGCGCCCGGCACGTCGTAGCCGCCGACGTTCTTCTCGCGGGCGCTGCGGGGGATCAGCTTGAGTCCGGCGACCAGCGCGATGACGGCGATCGGCGCGGGCAGCAGCATCGTCAGACGCCAACTGGCCTCGGTGAGCAGTCCGGAGAGGACCAGGCCCATGGAGAAGCCGGTGGCGGCACAGGTGGTGTAGATGGTGAGCGCGCGGTTGCGGACCGGGCCCTCGGCGAACGTCGTGGTGATGATGGAAAGGCCGGCGGGCGCGGTGAACGCGGCGCTCAACCCCTTGATGAAACGGCTGGCGATCAGCAGCGGCCCCGAGTCGACGAACCCGCCGAGCAGCGAGGCGAGGGCGAACACGGCGAGTGCGATCAGGAAGACGCGGCGCCGTCCGAGCAGGTCGGCCGCTCGGCCGCCCAGGAGCAACAGGCCGCCGTAGCCGAGGATGTAGCCGCTGACGACCCACTGGAGGGTCGAGGTGGAGAGGTTCAGTTCCGAGCCGATGGAGGGCAGCGCGACACCGACCATCGAGACGTCGAGCGCGTCGAGGAACATCGCGGCGCAGAGCACGAGAAGAGTGCCCCACAGACGTGGGGACCAGCGCTCCGGGGACGCGGAGGCAGCTGTGAGCGGAGAGGTCATGCGGAGCACAGTACATGCACATGCATTGACTGCAAGTGCATTTAATTCCGATGCAACAAAGAGCGGATTCTCTGCTACCGTGCGATGTCATGGCGGCGAAAAAGGCCGAGCAGGAGCTCAGGACGGCCAGGCAAGAGCTCGGGACGGCCGAGCGAGAGCTCGTGGACCAATGGCGCGACATCCTCGCGGTGCACGCGCGCACCCTGTGCGAAGTCGACGGCGCCCTGCGCGAGCACGGCCTCGGGGCGAGCGACTTCGAGGTCCTCGACGTGCTCTCCGAGGGCGCCGCGGTGGACGGCGACTGCGCCTACCGCGTGCAGGACATCGCGGGCCGGGTGCACCTCAGCCAGAGCGCGCTGTCCCGCCTCATCGGCCGACTGGAGAAGGACGGCCTGGTGGAGCGCGCGATGTGCAGCGAGGACCGGCGCGGGGTGCGGGTCGTGCTCACCGACAAGGGGCGCGAGCTGCACGCGGAGGTACGGCCGTTGCAGCGCGCGGTGCTGGAGCGGATGCTGGCGCGGCCCGAAGTGCGTTAGTCCGCTCCTGCTGCCCGCTCCTGCCCCTACACGCCCGATCGATTTCTCGCTACACGCCTGACTTCTCGCTCCACAGAGCGCTCAGGGTGGTGTCACCGGTGACGTGCGGGAACGCCGCGCGATTCCACAGCGCGAGATAGAGGCGCTCCGCGGGCCCCGAGACCTCGCAGTCGGCCCGGCCGTCCTCGCCCCGCTCCGTGACGGGCGGCTCCTGCGAGAGGCGTACGGTCCACACCGCGTCCGCGTCCGCGTCCGTGGCGCGCACCCGCAGGACCCGAGGTTCCTCCGTGCGCACCCTGCTGCGTGCACGCGCGTGGAACCCGCGGAGCAACTCATCGATCCCATCCGCGGCGAACTCGGTGCCGATCGGCGACGGCGCACCCCCGCGCGCGGATTCGGCGTCCACGCGATGGATCGTGGTCTCGTTCGCCTGTCGCCGCGCCCAGAAGGCGAGCGGCGAGGGCGCGGGCAGGAAGGCCCAGCACCGCAGGTCGGGTGCGGCGGCACGAAGCGTCGTGACCAGGTCGGCGTGCGCCTGCCGGTACCAGTCGAGCATGGCGGCGCCGTCGAGCTCCGGCGGTTCGCCCATGGGGCGCGGCGAGGTGTGGCCCTCGGCGACGAACGCCGCGGCCCAACGGTGCACTGTGCCCGTGTGCGACAGCAGATCACGCACCGCCCAGCCGGGACAGGTCGCCACCTTGGCGTCCGTCCCGGCCGCCTCGGCGGTGCGGGCCAGCAACTTGCCTTCCGCATCAAGAACTTCAAGGTGCTCGGAGATCTCCATGGGCGGGATTCTGCCGGATGGAGGGGATCGAGGGGAGGCTCGGTGCCTTGGGGGGACTGGGCATGCCCGGCGACCGAGGCGGAGGGCGGTGCTCGCCCAACGCGGCACCCCCGGGCGCCCCGGGCGCCCCGGGCAGGCCCGGGCACGCCCGGGGGTGCCCGGGAGGATCAGCGGCGGCGAGTCGTGTACCCGATGGCGGCGGCGAGGCCCGCGAGTACGGCGACGCTGGTGAGGGCGATCGGCAGGGTGAACCAGTCGGCCATGAAGCCGATGGCGGGCGGGCCGAGGAGCATGCCGCCGTAGCCGAGGGTGGAGGCGGTGGCGACGCCGTTGGGGCCTGCCAGGGCGCCCGCGCGTTCGACGGCCACGGGAAAGATGTTGGCGAGGCCGAGGCCGGTGACGGCGAAGCCGACGAGGGCGAGCCAGACGGTGGGGGCGAGTGCGCCAAGGAGCATGCCTGCGGCGGCCGTGGTGCCACCGGCGACGAGTATCGGGGTCTGGCCGAGGCGTTCGAGCAGGGTGGTTCCGCTGAGGCGGCCGATGGTCATGGCGAGGGCGAAGCAGGAGTATCCGGCGGCTGCGATGCCGGGGTGGGCGGCGAGGTCCTGTTCGAGGTGGAGGGCGCCCCAGTCGGCGAGCGCTCCTTCGCCGAAGGCGGTGCAGAGGGCGATGAACCCGAAGACGATCACCAGGCGCCGGGTGCGCGTGTCGAGGTGGCGCGGGGCGCTTTCTTGCGTCTGTTGGTCCGCCGGTGGGGCGGGCGGTTCGAGGCGCAGCAGGGTCCGCCCCGCGACGGCGGTGACCACCAGACCGATCACAGTGAGACCGAGCAGGTGGCGCGTGGGGGAGAGGGAGCCGGCGATCAGCCCGCCGAGCCCCGCGCCGACCATGCCGCCCAGGCTGAACGCGGCGTGGAAGCTGGGCATGATCGGGCGCCGCATGGCGGCCACCAGGTCGACGGCGGCGCTGTTCATGGCGACGTTGATGCCGCCGTACGCGGCGCCGAACACCAGGAGCACGAGCCCGAGCGAGAGCGCCGAATGCGTCAGCGGCGGCAGCGCGATGCTCAGCGGCAGCAGGACTCCGCAGGCCACGGTGACCGGATGGCTGCCGAAGCGGCGGCAGAGCCGTCCGGTGAGCGTCATCGTGATCACGGCGCCGGCGGACACCCCGAGCAGTGCGAGCCCGAGGTCGCTGGCCGACGCACCGGTCTGTTCCTTGATGGCGGGGATGCGGACGACCCATCCGGCGAAGATGAAGCCGTCGAGCGCGAAGAAGACGGTGAGCGCGACACGGAGCCGGACAAGGCCCGGGGGAGTGGCCCGCGACGCTGCGGACGTGGTTTTGTTTACTAGCGGCACAAAGTCAGAGTAGAGGTGTGCCCCCGTGGCGTACAAGACGGTTCGCGTGAGGTGGCGGTCACCTGTGGGTGGAGGGACGTGGTGGGTGGAGGGGTCTGGTGGGACGGCAGTGGCGGGAGGCTCGCGGACGAGCGGATGCTGGCCGGAGCGAATTCTGTTCGGGCGTCGACATGCAGAAGATTCCCGGTTGGCAGGTCGGTGGGCCGGTGGTGGGTGGGATTTTGTTGCGATCGTCCGTGAGTGAGTGGCTCGCGTGGGGCGGCGGGCACCCCGAGTGGAAGATCCATGCGACTCGGCATGCGACTCGGCATGCGGCTCGGCAGGGGAATCGGCAAGGGAATCGGCAGGGGAAGGGAAGTGGGCGGGCGGTGTACGGGCAGATGACGGCTGAACGGCGAGGCGGCGTACGGATCATGGGAGACTCGCCCTCATGAACGGCAAGGCTGCCCCCCGCGTCGAGGGGGATCTGTCCACGCGTACGCGCCTGGAGCGAGGGCGCGGAGCGCTCGGGCCCGCTCTCGAGCTCGTCCACACCGGGCGCGCCCCGACCCGTGCCGTGCTCACCGCCGAACTCGGCGTCACCCGCGCCACGGCGGGCGCCGTCGCCGCCGAGCTGGAGGCGCTCGGCCTGATCAGGATCGACGCGAGGCCGAGTGCGCCCGCGGGATCCCAGGGCCGCCCCTCGCACGGCCTCTCCATCGCGGAGGACGGCCCTGTCGCGCTCGCCGCGCAGGTGCACTCGGACGGTTTCCGGGCGGCGCTCGTGGGGCTCGGCGGCCGGATCGTCGCCACGGCCCCCGGCTGCGAGACGATCGACGCCGACCCGGCGCAGGTGCTCGGCTCGGTCATCGACGCGGGTGCGCAACTGCTGCGGGAGACCGGCAGGCGGTGCGTGGGCGCGGGCCTCGCGGTGCCGTCGGCCGTAGCCGAACCGGAGGGCACCGCGCTCAATCCGCTGCATCTGGCGTGGCCCGCGGGCTCGCAGGTGCGCCAGATCTTCGCCGACTGCGTACGGGAGGCGGGGATCGCCGGACCCGCGTTCGCCGCCAACGACGTCAACCTCGCCGCGCTCGCGGAGCACCGGCACGGCGCAGGGCGTGGCGCGCGCGATCTGCTGTGCGTGGCGACCGGACACCGCGGGGTCGGTGGCGCGCTCGTGCTCGACGGGCGCCTGCACACCGGCAGTTCGGGCCTCGCGCTCGAAGTCGGCCACCTCACCGTCAATCCGGAGGGCCGTCCCTGCCACTGCGGCAGCCGGGGCTGCCTGGACGTCGAGACGGACCCGCTGGCCTTCCTCACGGCGGCGGGCCGCGAGCCGGGCCCCGAGGGACTGTTGCTGCAGGCCCGCGAGCTGCTGCGGGACGGGGGCGGGGATCCCGCGGTCCGTGCGGCGGCCGAGGAACTCATCGACCGCCTCGGCCTCGGACTCGCGGGCCTGGTGAACATCCTCAACCCGGATCGCATCATCCTGGGCGGCCTGCACCGCGCACTCCTCGAGGCCGACCCCGAGCGGCTGCGCGCCGTCGTCGCCGACCGGAGCCTGTGGGGACGCAGCGGCGGCGTACCGATCCTCGCCTGCACGCTGGACCACAACAGCCTGGTGGGGGCCGCCGAACTGGCCTGGCAGCCGGTGCTCGACGACCCCCTCGCGGCGTTGGGATAGGGGCTCTTGGAAGGCCTCAGGCGCGGGCGGCGGTCTCCTTCGCGTTCGCGGGAGCCGCGCCCTGAGGCCCGCCGGCCGGCTCCTGGGGCTCAACTCCCCTCGTGGTGGCCGCGGTTCGCTCCTCACGCAGCCGCTTGAGGTCGGGCAGCAGCGTGAGGAGGCCGAGCGCCGCGAGGGCGGCGCCGATCCAGAGCGGCGCGCGCAGGCCGAACGTATCGATGGCGGGCCCGCCCACGGACGTCGCGATGATGATGCCGAGGGTGATGAACGAGGTGTGGACGGTGTTCACCAGCGGCCGGGCGTTGCCCGTGCGCTGTACGCGGGTCACCAGGGCCGGGTTCATGGTGACCCCGACCAGGCCGATGCCCATCATCAACACCACCGCTGCGACGCTCAGTTGGGCGAATAGGGCGAAGCCGGCGAGGAATGCGAGGTTGAGCAGCAGGCCGGTGAGCAGGACCGGCACGGTGCGCTTGTCGGCGAACCGGCCGACGACGGTGTTGCCGATGAGCGTGGCCGCTCCGTACGCGATGAGCAGGAGCGGGACGGTGCCCGTGGAGAAGCCGGTGACCTCGGTGAGGATCGGGTTGAAGTAGCTGAAGGCGGAGAACGTGGCGCCGATGACGAAGGTGCTGGTGGTGAGCGTGAGCCAGAGCCGGGGGCTGCGGAGGGCGCCCAGTTCCATACGCAGGCTGGGACTTGTCCCGCTGCCGGCGCCTTCGGTGCCGACGCGTTCCATGTGGGGCACCCCGGCGAGGGTGGCGAGCGCGGCGATGACGGTCAGGCCGGTGATGGCCCAGAACGCGGCGCGCCAGCCCAGGTGTTCACCGATGACGGTGGCGAGCGGCAGCCCGAGGAGGGTGCCGAGCATCAGGCCGTTGAGGGCCACCGAGATGGCCCTGCCCCGCACTTCGGGACGGGTGAGTTCTGAGCACATCGAGATCGAGACGCCGAAGAAGGCCTGCGACGCGATGCCGGTGATGATGCGGGCCACGAGCATGGTGCGATAGTCCGGGGCCAGAGCGGCGAGAACGTTGCCTGCCAGGAAGATGCCGAACAGGACCATCAGGGCCGACTTGTGACGCACTTTCAGCAAAGCGATCGTCAGGAAGGGCCCGCCGAGAGCCATCGCCGTGGCGAAGGCGGTGATCAAGTACCCGATCTCCGGAATCGTGGCATCGAGTCCGTCGGCCATCTGCGGCATCAGACCGGCGACCACGAACTCACTGGTCACCATGGCGAAGATGCCGAGGGCCAGTAGATAGACGGCGCGGGGCATGGGGGCTCCTGTCGGGGATGGGATGGGATGGGACGGAATGGAGTGGGCTGGCGAGATAATTTTGAACTGATCCGTACAAAACGTTTGGACTATTCAGTACAAAACGACGGCATGCGGCATGCAGGTGCAGCCCGGTGAGCGAAGGGGGTGGTCGACGGTTGAGGCAGTCAGGCAGTCAGGCAGTCAGGCAGTCAGGCCGCCAAGCCGCAACGCGTCAAACCGTCAAAACCGTCAGGGCGTCAAATCGTCAAGGCGTCAACGCGTCCAAGGTGGTCTCAGCGATGGCCGTCAGGGCCGCGCGGTCGATGCCGCCCTGTGCGGAGACCCGCATTCCGCCGATGACGGCGTTCAGGAAGTGGGCCAGGTCGCCCGCGTCCCGGGTGGAGGTGATGTCGCCGCCGACCTGTCCTGTACGGATGACGGCGCTCATGGCGGCCAGCCGTACGGCGAGATCGTCGGCGAGCATCTCGGCGGCCTCGGGGTCGCGCCCGGCCAGCTCCACCGTCGTGTTCACGGTCAGGCAGCCGATGCTGTGCCCCTGCTCGCGGCACTCGAACTCGGAGTCGATGACGCGCTCGAACAGTGCGCGCAGGCGCTCCATCGGGGGGCGTTCCGCGTCCTCCAGGATCTCGACGTGGACCGACGTCATGGAGTCCATGTAGCGGGCCAGGGCTCGCCGGAACAGTTCGTGCTTGCTGCTGAACGTGTTGTAGATGCTGCTGCGGCCCAGGCCGGTGGCTTCACACAGATCCTGGGTCGAGGTGGCCTCGTAACCATTCACCCAGAAGGCATGCATCGCCGCGTCCAGGGCCCGCTCCTCGTCGAAGGTTCTCGGTCGGGCCATGCCGGTACAGTACGCGTTTTGGAACGCTCAGTGCAATACGGTGCGGCGAGAGCGGATCGCTTCCCCTCAGCCCACCGCCAGGCCCGGCGCGTTCACCAGTGCTTGCCCTGGGTGAGGAGGTCCCGTTCCGGCGCCGACACATGCAGCACCTGGAACACGTCGCCCTCTCCCTTGGGCGACTCGTGGTCCCAGACGGAGAAGTGCAGTGCTTCCCATGTACGTGGGTCGATGGCCGTCGCCGCGAAGAGTGCGCCCTCCTGCCGCGCCAACCGGGCTGCCTCAGCTGCCAGTTCGTCTGCGAGGCCGCCCAGGTGGGTGCGGGCCGGGATGCGCTGGCGGCGTCGTATCGCCGCCTTGGCGGACATCGGTCCCTTCTTCGGAGTCGCCCCCTCCGCGAACGCCAGCCCCGTCCAGTGCTGCACCTCCGGCCGCCCGAAGTCATCGACGATGCCCTGGAAGCCGGGACCCCAGAGGAAGGAGTTCATGCCCACGGGTGTGTTCCAGAGATAGAGCGGTGCGTACTGGTTGACGGGGGAGCCGTCGATGCCCCGTTCGCGTATCAGGTACGCCTTGGCCCCGAGGCCCGGGTAGGCGTCCAGCAAGTGACCTTTGGTGGCGACCCTTTGGCGAATGATGCCCATGTCGTAGTCGGCCGGAAGTGTGATCTCGTACTGCATCGCGTGCACGGTGTTTCGCTCCTCGTTCTTCGGGTCTCGCTCGGTGTTCTCAGGCCGCCGGGTGCTCGGTCCGGCCTTTCGCGTCGATCACGGCGAAGGGCTGGTGGCCGCGAACAAAAGCGCCAGCAGACCCCGCACCCCAGCGTCGAATGCCGTGGGTGACCCCGAGGCGCGGGCCAGTACGTAGCCGCCCTGGACCGTTGCGACGACCGTCGCCGCGATTGACTGCGCGTCGAGCGTTGCCGCGAACTCGCCCCGGTCCTTGCCTTCCTCGACGATTCCCGCGATGCGGTCCCGCAGCCAGTCGAGCGTCTCGGTGACGGGGGCGCGCAGCTCGTCGCTCGTGATGACGTCCGGGTCCATCGTCAGCCGCCCGATCGGGCAGCCGCGCAGTACGTCGCGCTCGCGCAGCAGATACGCCTCGATGCGTTCGTACGCCGATCCCGTGCCGCCGAGTACCCGCTCGGCCGTGGCCCTCATCTCGTCCGCCGTACGCCTGATCGCGGCTCGCGCCAGGTCCTGCTTCGTGGCGAAGTGGTGGTACATGCTGCCTTGCCCGGCGTCCGCGTGCTGCTGGATCGCCTTGGGGCTCGTGCCCACGTAGCCCCGCTCCCACAACAGTTCACGGGTGGACTCGATCAGACGTTCCGAGGTGCTCATGAACCCACTGTACATACTAGTAGGTACAGAGTGGTAGTAGGTACAGGAGTCTTGTAGGTGGCCGTCGAGCGTGGCCGCCCCCCCCCGCCCCACGTCGGGAGCAGCCCCGCAGCCCCCACGTACTCCCGCAGTGGTACGCGCACAGCCGCTGGCCGTACGACGACTCCGACCCCCTCGACGCGCGAGCCTCAAGACACCGGAAAGCACCGGTCGAAACAGCCCACACCGCAGGCATCGCTCCCGAGGAGATGGACACCATGAACACCCTGGCTCACTTCGACGGCGGGCCCGGCCCGTGGATCCTGTTCTTCCCGCTCATCTGGGCGGCCGTCGTGGTCGGCGGCGTCACCCTGCTTCGCCGCACGGTCTGGCGGGGCCGCCGCGCACCGTGGCAGCGGGACGGCGCCGAGCGGGGCGTACGCATCGACGAGCACTCGCCCATCGCCGTGCTCGGCCGTCGTTTCGCCTCCGGCGAGATCGACGAGGACGAGTACTGGCGTCGTCTTTCCGTCCTGAACGAGGAGTTCGGGAGCGCCGCCAAGGGTGGTGCGGCATGACCACCGCGACCGGACACCGAAGCGGTACCGACACCGTCTACGCCGCCCGCGTCACCGACGCCGTCAAGGTCTACGGCTGCGGCGACACCGCCGTACGGGCCCTGGACGGGGTGAGCGTCGGCTTTCCCGCCGGGCGCTTCACCGCGATCATGGGGCCGTCGGGCTCGGGCAAGTCCACCCTGATGCACTGTGCCGCGGGCCTCGACACCCTCACCTCGGGAGCCGCCCACATCGGCGACACCGAGCTCGGCTCGCTCGACGACCGGCGGCTCACCCTCCTGCGCCGCGACCGCATCGGTTTCGTCTTCCAGGCCTTCAACCTGGTGCCGACGCTGACCGTGGCCGAGAACATCACGCTCCCGATGGACCTCGCGGGCAAGGGGCATGACGGCGCGTCAGCCGAGTGGACCGACGCTCTCATCGACGTGGTGGGGCTGCGTGACCGGCTCCATCACCGGCCCGCCGAACTCTCCGGCGGGCAGCAGCAACGCGTCGCCGTGGCACGGGCGTTCGCGGGTCGGCCCGACGTGGTCTTCGCCGACGAGCCGACCGGCAACCTCGACTCGCGTTCCGGTGAGGAGGTGCTGCGGCTCCTCGGCCGCGCCGTGCGGCAGATGGACCGCACCGTCGTCATGGTCACCCATGACCCGGTGGCCGCGGCCCACGCCGACGAGGTCGTCTTCCTGGCCGACGGCCGCCTCGTGGACCGGATGGCGGACCCGACCGCCGACAAGGTCCTCGACCGGCTCAAGGCCTTCGACGCGAAGGCGGCCGCCGGGCCCGGCACCCCCCGTACCGCATCTCATGCCGAGGGAGCATCATCATGAGTTCCCGCCGTGCCCCCATGCGCAGCAGCACCGCCTCCCTGCGTATCAGCCTGTCCTCGCTGCGCGGCCACAAGCGTCGCTTCGCGGGTACGTTCCTCGCGGTCATGCTCGGTGTCGCCTTCCTGGCGGGCACGCTCGTCATGGGCGACACCCTGCGCGGCAGCTTCGACACGATGTTCGGCAACGCGACGCGCGGCACCGATGCCGTCGTGCGCAGCGCCGACACCATCACCACCCCCGACGACAGCCAGGGCACCCGGCAGCCCGTCAAGACCTCGCTCGCCGAGAAGATCGAGCGGACCGACGGCGTCGCCGCCGCCGCGCCCGCCATCCAGGGCGCGGGCCAACTCCTGGGCAAGGACCGCGAGCCCATCGGCGGCGAGGGCCCGCCCACGCTCGCCGGCAACTGGATCGACGACGAGGAGCTGAACGCCTACCAGCTGGCCGAGGGCCGCGCCCCCGCCAAGTCCGGCGAGGTCGTCGTCAACCGCGGTGCCGCCGAATCCGGCGACCTGAAGATCGGCGACACGACCACGCTGCGTACCCCCGACCCCGTCCAGGTGACCATCGTGGGCCTCGCCACCTTCGGCGGCGAGGACGGCATGGCGCAGACCACCTTCACCGGCATGACGCAGGCCGACGCCGAGAAGTACCTGACGCCGAAGCCCGGCGAGGCCGCGACCATCCAGGTGCGGGCCGGGCCCGGCGTGAGCGAGCGGGAACTCGTCGACGCGCTGAGTCCCGTACTGCCCAGGGGAGTTGAGGCGATCACCGGTGAGGCGTCGGCCGCGGAGAACACGGACAACATCTCCGGCCAGTTCCTGACGCTCTTCACCAGCTTCCTGCTGGTCTTCTCCGGGGTCGCCCTGCTCGTCGCCACCTTCAGCATCCACAACACCTTCGCGATCGTCGTCGCCCAGCGCACCCGTGAGAACGCCCTCCTGCGCGCGCTCGGCGCCTCGCGCCGGCAGGTCACGGCGGCCACCCTGATCGAGGCGAGCGTGGTCGCCGTGATCGCGTCCGCCGCGGGCCTCGCGGGTGGCATAGGGATCGCGGCCGGGCTCCAGGCGCTCTTCCCGGCCATCGGATTCCCCTTCCCCGAGGGCGACTTGGTGATCAGCGGCCTGTCGATGGTGCTGCCGCTCGCCGTCGGCATCGTGGTGTGTCTCGGCTCCGCGCTGCTGCCCGCCGTACGCGCCGGGCGCACCGCGCCCCTGGCCGCGCTGCGCGAGACCGCGGTCGACCACTCCGGGGCCTCGCGTAAACGCGCGCTCGCGGGTGCGGTCCTCGCGCTCGCCGCCGTGGGCCTCTCGCTCGTCGGCGTTCTCGTCAGCCCGTCCGTGTGGCTGGCCGGGACAGGGGCCGTCCTCGCGCTCGTCGCGTTCGTGGTGCTGGGGCCGGTGGCGTCCTCGCGGGCGGTACGAGTCCTCGGCGGGCCCCTCGACCGGCTGCGCGGTGTCACCGGCGGACTCGCCCGGCGCAACGCCCTGCGCAGCCCCAAGCGGACCGCCGCCACCGCGAGCGCCCTGATGATCGGTGTCGCCGTCGTCTCGCTCTTCACGGTCTTCGGCGCCTCACTGAAGGCGACCATGGACCAGACGGTGAACCGCTCCTTCGCCGGTGACCTCGCCATCAGCACCCCGGGCTTCGGCGCGGGCGGCAGCGGACTCAGTCCCAGGCTGGCCCCCGCGCTCGCCGAGCGGCCGGAGGTGGCGACCGCGGTCGGCCTCGGCAAGGGCGCGGCGGAGGTCGACGGGGAAGGCCGCGCCCTGACGGTCACCGACCCGGGCCCCTTCGCCAAGTCCTTCGACCTCGGCAAGGTCGACGGGACGCTGGACGGCCTCGGCACCGACGGCATCGCGATCAACAGGGAGGAGGCCGGGAAGCAGGACCTGAAGGTCGGCTCCAAGGCCGAGCTCGCCTTCGCGGACGGCAAGAAGAACACCTTCACCGTCCGCGCGTTGTACGGCCGGTCGGAGCTCGCGGGGGACTACGTCATCACCCGCGAGGCGTGGGCGCCGCACCGTATGCAGGACGCCGACAGTCTCGTCTCCGTCAGCTTCGCGGCAGGCGTGAGCGCGGACGAGGGCAGGGCCGCGGTCTCCGAGGTCGCCCGGGAGTACGGCAATCCGGATGTGCAGACGCGTGGTGAGTACGCGCGGTCGGCGGCCGGCGGCATCGACATGATGCTCACGCTGGTCTACGCCCTGCTGGCGCTCGCCGTCCTGATCGCCCTGCTCGGCATCGCCAACACGCTCACCCTCGCCGTCCACGAACGGACCCGTGAACTGGGGCTGTTGCGTGCGGTGGGTCAGACCAGGGCGCAGCTGCGGGCCATGGTCCGCTGGGAGTCGGTGCTGGTCGCCGCCTCCGGCACGGCCGGTGGCCTGGTGCTCGGCGGCTTCCTCGGCTGGGTGCTCGTCAAGGCTTCGGACGGCGCGACGAGCAGTGCCTTCGCGTTCTCGGTGCCACCCGTGCAGTTGGCTGTGGTCGTCCTGGTGGGCCTGACGGCGGGAGCCCTCGCGGGTCTGCGTCCGGCGCGGCGGGCCGCACGCCTGGACGTGCTGCGTGCCATCGCCACCGAGTGACGTAGGACGCGCGCTCCACGGGGCCTGTCACCGCCCGGTCAGCCGACAACGGCCGACCGGGCGGGAGCATGTCCGGGCGCGTGCCCGTCGGCGAGGGACCGCGGTCCCGCACCCAGGTCCGCGAAGGGACCCGCGGTGGCCGCGCCGTACGCCGGATAGGTGGACGGCAGCGCGACGGTGGTCGTAGGGGCCGGGAGGGTGAACCAGACGACCTTGCCCGTGTCGCCGTGGGGGCGCACCCCCCAGCTCTCGCTGACGGCGGCGACCATGGCGAGCCCGCGGCCACAGGTCGCGAACGGCTCCGCGTCGTTGACCTCGGGAAGGCGGGGATCGTGGTCGTGCACGGAGACCGTGAGACGGTCGAGCAGCAGCTCGATCTCCACGGTGCACACCTTGTCCGGCTGTGCGTGCCGGTGCACGTTGGTCAGGAGCTCGGTCACACCGAGCGCGGCCTGGTCTATCAACGGATCGAGATGCCAGTAGCGCAACTGCGCCGATACGATTCTGCGGACCTGGCCGATCCGCGACGGCAGAGCCTGGAGCTCCACCGTGCAATATCTGCTTGGCTGGCTGATCACGACTGCGGCTCCCCGAATTGTGGTCCGGAAGAAGACGACGATCGGATCCAGCAGCGGCCGCGGGGTCTGCCGGTCGCTGTATGTGACCGGCGGGCTGGTTCGCAGCGTCATCGCCGATGAACCCAGAGTGATGTGAGACCAGAGTGACTCAGGGGGTGCGGGCGTGCAACTCGCACCGTCCCGGCCGGGAGCGCGCGGGCTCCTCCGGCACGTGCCCCGCGGTCAGGCAGGTGTCCGGTGACCCTTGGCCCTGCGCACCGCGTCTATGAACTTGCGGACCGTGGGCGGCCCCGCCTTGCCGGGCGCCGGATCATGATCGGCGAGGGTGAGGCGATAGCGCGTGCCGTTCAGTTCGGCAAGGGCCCGGTCGTCGGCGGCGAACCATGGCTTGCCGGCTCGCACCGTCTGCACGGGCGCGCTGTCGATCTCCCTGCCATAACTGGTCAGCAGCTCGAACCTGCCGTCGGTGATACGGATTTGACCCGCCCGGGTGAGGGAGCGCAGCCGTCGTCCGATCCGCACGCCTGTGGCCGTGAACTCCGGCTCCGCCATGACGTTCCGCCCCCTTGAGCGCTTCGGTATGTCGTTCCGTACGGGACCGCCTTCCCGTGCGGTGCAGTCTGCACGCACCTGACGTCGAGCACCAGTGCGTATGAAGACGTGGTCACCACTGGACCACATCTTCTCCCCAGTGTGTCGTGCCTATGTTTCAGTCAACTGTGGAAGGTGTGCCTTTGAGGTGCTCAAAGGTGTGTTTATGCAGGTGAGAAGCGTGCGGAAGGTGCCTATGATCGAGGTGTCCGGCCCGCTCCGAGCGCGGCCAGGTTGACGCCAAGGAGCCGCGCGGTGAGCACCACACAGCAGGATCAGGCCGACGAGCCGATGACCACGCTCGACGTGGACCGCAGCGACGCGGAGTACCGCGCCTGGCTCAAAGAAGCCGTGCGCAAAGTGCAGGCGGACGCCAATCGTTCCGCCGACACGCACCTGCTGCGCTTCCCGTTGCCGGAACAATGGGGCATCGACCTGTATCTCAAGGACGAATCGACCCACCCGACCGGCAGCCTCAAGCACCGTCTCGCCCGCTCGCTCTTCCTCTACGGCCTCTGCAACGGCTGGATCCGGCCGGGACGGCCGGTCATCGAGGCGTCCAGCGGCTCGACGGCCGTCTCCGAGGCGTACTTCGCAAAGCTGATCGGGGTGCCCTTCATCGCGGTGATGCCTCGCACGACCAGCGCCGAGAAGTGCCGCCTGATCGAATTCCACGGCGGTCGATGTCACTTCGTGGACGACCCACGCACGATGTACGCCGAGTCGGCCGCCCTCGCAGTCGAGACCGGCGGCCACTACATGGACCAGTTCACCTACGCGGAACGGGCCACGGACTGGCGGGGCAACAACAACATCGCCGAGTCGATCTACCAGCAGATGAGGCTGGAGCGCTATCCGGAGCCCGCGTGGATCGTCGCCACGGCGGGCACGGGCGGTACGTCGGCGACCATCGCCCGCTACGTCCACTACATGCAGCACGACACCCGGCTCTGCGTCGCCGACCCCGAGAACTCCTGCTTCTTCGACGGCTGGACCCACCACGACCCGGACGCCACCAGCGACTGCGGGTCCCGCATCGAGGGCATCGGCAGGCCGCGGATGGAGCCGAGCTTCGTGCCCGGCGCGATCGACCGCATGATGAAGGTGCCGGACGCGGCGAGCGTCGCCGCCGTGCGCGCCCTGGAGCAGGCGATCGGCCGCAAGGCGGGCGGCTCGACCGGCACCGGCCTGTGGAGCTCCTTGAAGATCGTCGCCGAGATGGTGGCCGAGGGCCGCACCGGAAGCGTCGTCACGCTCATCTGCGACCCGGGCGACCGCTACCTGGACAAGTACTACTCGGACGCGTGGCTGGCCGAACAGGGGATGGACATCACGCCCTACTCCGCCGCGATCAAGTCGCTCCTGGCGAACGGGACCTGGACCTAGAAGGCCGCAACTCCTGTGTGCGGCTCAGGCGTTGGCCGCGGACAGGCGCCGGTCCAGGGCGGTGGCGGCGTCGCGGAAGGCGCGGCCCATGCCCGGCCTGCCGAGCTTCAGGGCGAGGCGGAACGGCGCGACGCCGTCCGCGGCGAACGTCCACTGCACACGGGTGCCGGTCCCGGCCGGGGTGAGCCGCCACTCCTCAAGGAGGGCACGCACGCCCGGGGCGTTCGTCTCGTCGACACGGTAGGCGTACCGCTGGGAGGGTTCGGCCGCGACGATCGTCTCCCAGAAGCGGGTGCCGCCCTTGAGTCGGACCTCGCGGCCCTTGCCGCCGTCCGCGCAGTCGATGGGTTGGCACAGCGTGACAGCCGTGAACCACTCGGGCCAGGCGGTCATGTCGTCGGCGAGCGCGCCGTACACCGCCTCCGGGGGCGCGCTCACCTCACGCGCGAAGACCAGACGCAGCGGAGCGGACTCGACGAACCGCAGTCCCACGGGCTTCAGTCGGCGTGCCATCGAACTCAAGCCCCCAAGCGGAATCGGGTCGTTGACCGAGCACCGACACCATAGCTGGCGGGCTGTCAGATGTCTGCGGTGCTCCCGGCGTTCTCGGCTCGCCCCGCGTCCACGCCGTCTCCGACCCGCTCGTCGGCCCCCGGCTCCTCGGGCTCGCCCGTGATCACCAGACGCCGCAGCCGCTCGGAGATCTCCGTCCGCGCCTCCGCGGGCAGCCCCGCGTCCGTCACCAGCGTGTCGACCTGGTCCAGGCCGGCGAACGAACTGAGGCCCACCGTCCCCCACTTGGTGTGGTCGGCGACCACGATGACGCGGCGCGCCGACTGCACCAGACGCCGGTTGGTCTCCGCCTCCGCGAGATTGGGCGTGGACAGACCGGCCTCCGCCGATATGCCGTGCACCCCCAGGAAGAGCACGTCGAAGTGCAGCGCGCCGATCGCCTGGTCGGCGACCGGGCCGACCAGCGAGTCCGACGGCGTGCGCACACCGCCCGTGAGGACGACGGTCGCCGCTCCCTGGCGCTGGCCCGAGGTGCGCTGCGCGGAGTGGAAGACATCCGCGACCCGCACCGAGTTCGTCACCACCGTCAGGTCCGGCACGTCGAGCAGATGATGGGCCAGCGCGTACGTCGTCGTGCCGCCGGAGAGCGCGATCGCCGTGCCCGGCGCCACCAGGGAGGCCGCGGTGCGCGCGATGTCCTCCTTGGCGTTCAGCTCAAGACCTGACTTGGCCTCGAACCCCGGCTCGTGCGTGCTCGCCTCCACCACCGGGACGGCGCCGCCGTGCACCTTCTCCAGGACACCCTGGCGGGCGAGGGCGTCGAGATCGCGGCGGACCGTCATGTCCGACACACCCAGCTTGCGGGTCAGTTCATTGACACGGACCCCGCCCCTGCGGCGTACCTCGTCGAGGATCAGGGCGCGGCGCTGCTCCGCGAGGAGGTTCTGATTCTCACTCACGTCCGACCCGGCCCTTCTGCCTCGTCACACCCGTCGCGCCCGTCCATCACGCTTCCTCATCCTCGCATGTGCCGCCGACAGGCGGTCCACCGCCCGATTCCGCGCGGTCACCCGGAACGGGGAGATTACGTGATGGCTGGTGTGGACGGGGTCAGGAATGGAGATCCTTCTCTCTGACCACGCGCACATCGGGGGAAGCGAACAGTGGCGGCTGACCACAGAGAAGAGACGGCTCTCGAACTCCTCGTCCACGGGGTGGGGGGCACGACACCCGAAGAGATGCTGGGCGATCCGCGGACCGTGCGGATCTCCGGCGACGAGACGGCGGCCGTGTTCCGCCGCGCCGAGGACGCCGACGCCGAGAAACGCCCGGACGACTACCGGGGCAAGCCGGTCCCGGAGGCGTACGTCTGGTGCAATCTGACCTCCGGCAACGGCTCGCGGGCCCTGTGGCTCCTGCTGCTCCCGTTCATGGTGGTCAACCTCGCGCACTGGATGCGCCCCACCTCACGGCGCATGCGCAAGACCGTCCGGACGTACGGCCTCCTGGTGCGCCTGACCGGGCTCACCCTCACCGTCCTGCTGGTCGCCGCCGCCTGTGAGGTCGCCATCGACCTGATCGCCTGGCAGTGCGCGGGCACTCCCGAGTGCGCCGCCGAACGCTCCTGGCTCGGCTTCCTCGCGACCGACGCCTCCGGACACGGCGGCTGGTGGAGCCAGCCGGGACGCCGGCTCGCCTTCGCCGCCCTGCTGCCGGCCGCGCTCACCGGCCTGCTCTGGTATCTGTCCCAGCGCACCTGGAGCGCGTACGAGTCGCAGACGCCGCTGCCCCACCAGGACGACCCGGAGGAGGAGGCCGGCCGCACCGCGCTCGGCAAGCCCGGCTTCTGGTACGGCCGCCGCCTCGTGGCCCGCCTGCGCGCCGCGCACACGGCCGCCGGGTTTCTCACGGTCGCCGCCGCGGTCGGCGCCGCGGCCGCACGCCACGACCGGCGGCCCGGCGGCTCCGCGCTGCTCGACGCCCTCGGCTGGATCCTCGTCGTGACACTGGTCCTGGGCGGCGGCCTGGTCGCCCTGGTGGTCTGGCGCAGGGGCCGCAGCGAGAACAGGCTCGACCGGCACCTCGACGAGAAACTGATCCGCAGGCTGCCCCTCGGCGCGCTCACCCTGCTCGTCCTGACGCTTCTGTACGCGGGATGGTCACGCCCCGACTGGACCTCCGAGGGCAGGCTCCCGGGCAACGCGACCTTCGGCGGCATCGCCCTGGTCCAAGGGCTCCTGGTCATCGCGCTCGCGGTGGTCGCCCGCGCGCTCTACCGCACGGCCCCCGACCCGCGCACCGCCCTGCGTGGCTTCGCGGGTCCCTCCGTCGCCATGCTCGCCTGCGCGCTCGGCGGTGTGATGTCCGGGGGCGGCGCCCAGCGGGTCGCCGACTGGCTCGACGGCGCGGGGGAGCCGGGCTCCGGCGGCACCATCGACGGCCCGCCCGTGCTCCTGACCTGGCAGGCATCCGTCATCCCGCCCCTCCTCGTGGTCGTCGCCGCACTGTGCGGCTGGCTCGGCGTCCGCACCTGGCGGCGGGCACGCCGCGACCGGGAGGACATCCCCCTCGAATACCCCGGTGAGCCGAAGGACGCGGCCCGCAGCCGCCGCATCGCGGGCACACGCGCACGTGCCGCCCTCACCGACCGCGCGCCCCTCCTGGTGGGCATCACCTCGGCGGTGACGCTGCTGCTCGGCGCGGGCGCCCTGGTCGGCGCGTGGGTGAGCGAGGAAGTCCCGAGCAAGGCCGCACAAGGCCTGCCGCTCTTCTTCGAGGGCGCGGCCGAGACCTCGCAGGCGCTCGGCTCCTGGCTGATCGGCTTCGGCTTCATACTGTTCGTGACGTGGGGCCGCCGCGCCTACCGCGATCCCTCCGCACGGCGCACCATCGGCATCCTGTGGGACGTCGGCACCTTCTGGCCGCGCGCCGCCCACCCCTTCGCCCCGCCCTGCTACGCCGAGCGTGCGGTGCCCGATCTCACCTGGCGCATGCACACCTGGACCCGCGCGACGCGCGCCACCGGGGGCAGGCTCGTCATCTCCGGCCACTCGCAGGGCAGCGTCCTCGCCGCCGCTGCCGCCTGGCAGTTGTGGCCGTCCGTCCGCAAGAGGGTCGCCCTCCTCACCTACGGCTCACCCCTGGAGCGCCTCTACGGCCGCTGGTTCCCCGCCCACTTCGGCCCGGCCGCCCTCGGCTCCCTGCATCGCGAGGTCGACTGCTGGCGCAACCTGTACCGCAGCACCGACCCGATCGGCGGTCCCGTCCGGGTGCAGGCCGACGACGGCGGGCCGAAGGTCGACCACGACGCGCTCAAGGACCCCCTGGTCTACGGACGCACGGAGGAACACCCGCTCCCCGCACCGATCCTGGGCCACTCCGACTACCGGGCCGACCCCGCCTTCGCCGAGGAACGGGCAAAACTGCTCGCCCGGCTCAAGCCCGCCGTGCCGGCGCCGCGCGCCCTCGAACCCGCTGCCGAGCCCGTGGCGGCGGTCACGGCAGCTCCGGCAGATCCTCCGGATACAGCAGGGTGAGGTCGTCCTTGCTCGGTTCCTCGAACTGGGCGACCCGGCCCGCGTGCCGCTCCACCATCGCCTCGAACGTCTGGCGCGCGGTGCGGCCGTTGCCGAAAGCAGGACCCTTCGGAAGCGCCGTGAAGTACTTCAGGAGGGCCTCGCCCGTCCCCGTGTCGAGGTGGTACTCGTGCTCCTCGGCCTGCTGCTCGACGATCCGCAGCAGCTCCTCGGGGGCGTAGTCGCCGAAGGTGATGGTCCGTGAGAAGCGGGAAGCCACACCGGGATTGACCGAAAGGAAGCGCTTCATCTCGGCCGTGTAGCCCGCGACGATCACCACCACGGCCTCGCGGTGGTCCTCCATCAGCTTCACCAGGGTGTCGATGGCCTCCCGGCCGAAGTCACGCCCGGAGTCCTCGGGCGACAGGGCGTACGCCTCGTCGATGAACAGCACACCGCCGCGCGCCCGGTCGAACGCCTCCTGCGTGCGGATCGCCGTCGACCCGATGTGCTCGCCCACCAGGTCGACCCGCGACACCTCGACGAGATGCCCGCTCTCCAGGACGCCGAGCGAGGCGAGGATCTCGCCGTAGAGCCGTGCCACGGTCGTCTTGCCGGTGCCGGGGGAGCCGGTGAACACCAGATGGCGGCGCACGGAGGCGGCCTTGAGGCCGGCGAGCTGCCTGCGGCGCCCCACCTCGATCATGTCCGTGAGGGCGCGCACCTCGCGCTTGACGCTCTCCAGGCCGACCAGGGTGTCGAGTTCACCGAGCACGTCCTTGGAGGAGCGGGACGGCGGCTCGGGGGGTGTGGCCGTCGCGGGCGCCAGATCCGTGCGCTGACCGGGGATCGCGCCGAGCAGCCCCACGGACTGCTTGGCCGTCCGCGGAGCCGCCTCCGGCGCCGCGGAAGCCGAGGCCGCCGCGGTCCGGACCCCGCCGCTCTCGTCGCTCGTGCAGTCCTCGACGAGCGGCCCGTCCTCGGCGAACTCGAAGCCGCCGCGCGCGCACCGCTCCGTGCGGCACTTCTTCAGCGTCGTACGACAACCGTCGATGACGTGGAAGCCGTACCCCCCGCTGTCGGTCACCCGGCAGCCGTGCAGGCTGCCGCGGCCGCCCGCCGAGACGTAGAAACCCGCCTCCGCGGGTGAAGTGACCGTGCAGCGCTCCAGGGTGGGGTCGGCGCCCTTGGTGACGATGACGCCCGTCTGGACGCCGTCGACCGTGCAGTTGGCCAGGGTGCCGCCGCTGCCGTGGTCGCGGAACCACGCGCCGGTGGCGGCGTCGCGGATGCGGCAGTCGTCCAGCTGCGCCGTCGCGCCGTCGCTCACGGACACCGCCGTGTTGCGCACCTGGGAGAGATCGCTGTCGACTACGTCGGCGCGCGAGCCGCGGTCGAGAACGAACAAGGCGTCCGGCACGTCGTGCACCCGGCAGGACTCCAGGACGGCCGTCGCGCCGTCGCTGACCCACACCGCGGGGTAGTCGCCCGTGCTGTCGTGGATCTCGCACTGGTTGGCGTCCACGCGCGTGCCCGGGTCCCACACCGAGAGGCCGTTGCGCCCGAACTGGCGCACGGTGGAACGCGTGAGGGTCAGGACCGAGCGGGAACGCAGGTCGATCGCGTTCTCCGGGATGTCGTGGATGCGGCAGTCGGCCAGCGTGAGGACCGCGTCCGTGTCGAGCGTGACGCCGTCCGACGTCGTGCGGTGCACGTCGCAGTCCGTCAGATGCGCCGCGGCCCGCCCGGTGATCTGCACGCCCGAACCCTTGACCTCGTACACCTCGCAGCCGATGGCCTCCAGGCCCGAGTGCTCACCGGTCACCGAGAGCCCCGCGCCGGATGCGTGATGCACCCGGCAGCGCTCGAGGCGGGGGTGCGCGCCGCCGCGCACCGCTATGCCCGACTGTCCGGCCGAGACGACCTCGCACTCCTCGAAGACCCCGCCCCCGCCGTCGAGCACGGCGATGCCGATGCCGCCCGGGTTGTCGACCGTGCAGCGCCGCACGGTGGGGCGCGCACCGCCGCGCACCTCGATGCCGCTGGCGGAGCGAGTCACCACGCGTACGTCGATGAGTTCGGGCGCACCGTCCTCGACGAGCAGCGCGGGCGCGGCCGAGTCCTGGCCCTCGACATGCAGGTCCTGCACCACGGCGGAGGACCGGACGGTGAGCGGCACCCCGTCGGAGGGCGCGATGCGGACGGAGCCGGGGGAGCCCTCGGGGCCGCGCAGCGTCACCGCCCGCTGGACGACGAGGTTCTCGCGGTACGTGCCGGGGGCGATGGTGAGGACGTCCCCGTCGCTCGCGGCCTCCAAGGCGGCAGCGAGCGATGCGTACTCACCCGTGCGGCGCCGCCACCGCGAGGTTCCGGTGTGCGTCACCTGGACCGTGCCCTGTGCCATGGAGTTGCTCTGCCCCCACCTTGTCGTACGCGGGTCCTCACGACCTCGCGCAAGGCGCCGAAGAGTTCGGCCGGTCCACCGTAGCGCGCGCGGCGAGGGCGAGTTGACCCGATCGCCAGGCTCTCACCTGGTCATCGCCGCTCTCTCACCGGACCGGGAGGTCTCCACCGGTGCTGCGAGCAGGGCTTCATGAGCCGGTGCCGGTCCGTCCCCAGTCCGGGCCCGCCTTCTCCCAGGCCTGGTCCCAGCGGTCGTGACGCCGCACCACGATGCGCCAGACGACGATCCGGCGGGCTCCTTCGACGAGTCCGGCGACCGCCACGGCGGCGCCGATCCCGGCCAGTGCCGCGTGCGTGCTCGCGGTCGCGTCGTCCAGCGGGCGGCCGACCACCTGGCCGTGCTCGTCCGTCCAGAGCCGGAAGCGGTCGCCCGGGTCGGGGGACTCGAGGGCGGCCACCACCGTGCCGGTGTGCGCCGTGCCGTCCGGGGCGGTCCACTCGGCGAGCACACGGCTGTGCCTGTCGCGCGCGGAAGACGTCTCGGGATCGGGGTCGACCGGAGGTCTCGAAACCTTCTTGATCACCGTGCCCGCGACCTCGTGCCGCACCTCGCGCTGTTCCCGCACCGACTGGAGCAGGGCGTCCCGCGAGGCGTTGCCGACCGCGAAGCCGGCCAGCGGCACGGACACGGCGATGAGCAGCACGGCCACGAGGGCCACCCAGGCTTCGACGAGGTCGGTCCTGCGACGCAGCGGATTGCGCCGCCAGCGCCAGAGCCCGACGAGTGCTCGCACAGTCCTGCACCCCCTTCCGCGTCCGTCATGACCAACGACCGTGCCGGGCCTTCGAGTTCCCGAGCGGGCGACTCTCAATCGAGGACGGTGAACGCGTCGCCGACCCGGATCGATCCGGTCGTCTCCGGCACCAGATTCTGGCCGAACACCAGCTGGTCGCCGAAGCGGCGGTGCTTGGCGAGCGTGCGCAGCGGCTCCTTGCCGCGCTCCGCGCTGCGCTGGTCGGTGGTGGTCACGACACAGCGGCCGCACGTCTTGGCCACCCGGAAGGTGACCTCGCCGATGGCGACGCGGGACCAGTCGTCCTCGGCCCAGGGCGCCGTCCCGTCCACGACCACATTCGGCCGGAAACGGTTCATGGGAAGCGGCCCCTCGTCGGAGTGGTCGCCCTGCGCGATGAGCGAGTTCAGGGCGTCGAGGGAGGAGAGCGTGGTCAGGAGCAGCGGATACCCGTCGGCGAAGGAGACGGTCTCGCC
This sequence comes from Streptomyces sp. NPDC050439, assembly GCF_040655335.1. Lineage (NCBI taxonomy): Bacteria > Bacillati > Actinomycetota > Actinomycetes > Kitasatosporales > Streptomycetaceae > Streptomyces > Streptomyces sp. NPDC050439. Next base: position 1,276,997 of record NZ_JBFAJT010000001.1, on the reverse strand, counting down.
GTCCTTGGCGTACGCCGGGTCGATGGGGCGCTTGGTCGCGGGATCGTCGAGGTGGACGAGCCGGGCGTCCGTGTCCAGGTAGGCGCTGAACCAGGCGTGCGCCGCCGGGTCCGCGGGCACCGCCTCGACCATGTCCTTCCAGATGTCCACCGTGACGGTCTCGCCGGGCGGTGGTACGGCGACCGTCAGCGGCTCCCGGCCGGGCGCGGACATGCGTATGCCGCCGCCGGGCAGGAGCTCGGCGGCGGCCAACGCCAGCCGCGGATGCGGCCGTTGCGTGACGATTCGTCCGTCGCTGTCCACCAGGACCCACCGCCGGTCACCCGCGAGCCCCCAGGGCTCGACGACGGCCTCACGCGGAGCGTGTCCCCCGACCGCCTTGAGCGGGTAGAAGTGGATCGAGTGCAGCGCTGGATTCGGCATGCGGCCATCCTGCCAGCAGCCACTGACAGGGGCGCATGCGGCCGAATCAGTAGCCGCGGTAGGGGCGGTTGTACGGGTCCTCGTACGTCGCCGGGGCGGGGCGGGGTGCCGCGGGGCGCATGGCCTCGTAGCCCGTTCCGGCCGGGGGACGCTGTTGTTGTTGCTGGGGACCCGGGTAGCCGCGCGGCGCCGACGGCTGCTGCGGGATGTACGGCGCGGGCGCCTGCTGCAGCGGTGCGGGCTGCTGCGCGTAGCCGTACGAGGGGTTGTGGTGGGACGGGGCTGCGGGCAGCGCGGGCAAGGCCGACTGCAGCGCGGGCAGGTGACTGCCCGTGTCGTACGCGGAGGGGACCCGGATCGGGGCGATCTGAGGAGTACCCCGCTCGGCGACAAGGGAGTCGTAGATCGGAGTGTCCGGGAAGGACGGCGCGGAGTAGTAACCGCCGCCATAGGTGGAGCGGGGGGAGGTCATGACACATAAGTTAAGCCCTTGATGTGCTGGTTGGGGAGACCGATAAGAGGGTTGTTTTACGTGTCGGTAGTGACCGGACGTCCCCAATGTGAGCGAACTTAGGAAAAATCGGTCGCGCAGCGACGTAGGGATCCTGTAAAAGCCAAGCTCCGTACGGGTTACCGGCGGTTGACGCACGGTTGACGTGATGGCCGTGCGGCAGGGTGTCGAGGGTGGACATGGGCCTCTCGGGGGTCCGGGTAATAGGTTGGTCATGAACGGGACGGCGGCCTGGCCGGACGTGGCGACTTGCGATGGGGGCGGACATGACAATGCCTAAAGGATCGAATGTTCCCGTGCCGGCACCTGCCGTGCGCGTCGAACTGGGGTGGGCCTCGGGAGCCGGGGTGCCGGACGCCGACGCGTCGGCCCTGCTGCTCGCCGCTTCCGGAAAGGTCCGCTCGGACGACGACTTCGTCTTCTACAACCAGGCGGTCCACACCTCCGGTGCGGTGCGCCACGAGGGCAAAAAGACCGACGGCGGCCGGGTGACCGACGCGCTCGTGGTGGACCTCGCGCGCGTGGAGCCCGCCGTGGAGACCGTGGTGCTAGCCGCCTCGACGGACGGCGGCACGTTCGGGCAGGTCCCCGGCCTCTTCATCCGGGTCGTCGACGCGGCGAACGGCGCCGAGATCGCGCGGTACGACAGCGAGGACGCGACCGTGGAGACGGCGTTCGTCCTCGGCGAGCTCTACCGCCGCCAGGGCGCGTGGAAGTTCCGCGCCGTCGGGCAGGGTTACGGCAGCGGACTCCAGGGCCTGGCCACCGACTACGGGATCTCGGTGGACGAACCGCAGCAGGCGCCCGCGCCCGCCCCGGCCGCGGTGCAGCCTCCGCCCGCTCCGGCCCCGGCCCCGGTGGCTCCCGCGGCCCCCGTCCAGGCCCCGCCGCCGCCCGCCGCGTCCCCCGCACCCGCGGGCCCGCCCGTGCGCCTGACCAAGGTCACGCTCACCAAGGACGCCCCGTCGGTCTCCCTCACCAAGCAGGGCGGCACCTCCGGCGCGATGCGCGTGAACCTCAACTGGGAGGTGCGCAAGCAGTTCAAGGGCTGGGCCAGCAAGCTCGGCCGGGCCGTGGCCATGCATGCGGACCTCGACCTCGACCTGTGCGCCCTGTACGAGTTGAGCGACGGCCGCAAGGGCGTCGTCCAGGCGCTCGGCAACGCCTTCGGATCCCTCGACCGGCCCCCGTATCTGCTGCTCGACGGCGACGACCGCACCGGAGCGGTGGCCAGCGGCGAGAACCTCACGGTCAACCTCGACCACATCAAGGACTTCAAGCGCATCGTCATCTTCGTGACGATCTACGAAGGCGCGCGCAGCTTCGCCGACCTGAACGCCACGGTGACCCTGCAACCGCAGCACGGCGCCTCCATCGACTTCTCGCTGGACGAGTGCACGGTGCCCTCCACGGTGTGCGCGCTCGCCCTGCTCACGAACAACAACGGCGACCTCTTCGTCCAGCGCGAAGCCCGCTACCTGGTCCCGGAGCGTGGCGTCAGCCCGCAGCGCACCATCGACTACGCGTACGGCTGGGGCATGAACTGGACGCCCGGCCGGAAGTAGCGGGGGTCTCAGTTCCGCTCGGGAGCGGGGTCGGGGCGGGTGTAGGTCCGCCCCTTCCACGCCGCTCCGCGCCCCCTGTAGTGCTGCACCGCCGAATCCACCGTCATGAGGAGGTAGAGGAAAGCGGTGAACGGCAGCAGGGGAGCGAGCCAGAGAGTCTGCCGGTAGTAGCGCAGCATCGGGACGTACGTCGCCGTCATCACCAGCCACGCGATGCCGCCGAGCACGGCCGGTGCCGCGCTGCCGGTGGCCAGGCCGCCGAGCAGCGCGACCGGGGGCAGCAGATAGATCAGGGCGAGCCCCAGGACCGTGCCGAGCAGGATCAGCGGATTGTGGCGGAGTTGGGCGTAGGCGCTGCGCGAGACCATCCGCCAGAGGTCGCCGAGCCCGGGGTAGGGGCGCACGCTGTCGACGCGCTCCGCGAGCCCCAGCCAGATGCGGCCGCCCGAACGCTTCACTGCCCGCGCCAGCGTCACGTCGTCGATCACCGCGTGCCGGATCGAGTCGGGGATCGCCGCGCGCTCGGCGGCGGCCGTGCTCAGCAGGACGCATCCGCCGGCGGCCGCGGCCGTGCGCGAGCCCTTCTTCGCGATCCAGCGGAACGGATACAGCTGCGCGAAGAAGTAGACGAACGCCGGGACGACGAGCCGCTCCCACATGCTCGCGACGCGCAGCCGCGCCATCTGCGAGACAAGGTCGAATCCGGCCGTTTCCGCCGCCGCGACCAACTCCCGCAGGCTGTCCGGCTCATGAGCGATGTCCGCGTCGGTGAGCAGCAGATAGCGGGGCGCACGCGCGCGTGCCAGGCCGATGCCGTGCCGTACGGCCCACAGCTTGCCGGTCCAGCCCGGCGGTGGCTCTCCCGGTGAACCGACGGTCAGCGGCAGGCCGCCGTGCCGGTCGGCGAGGGAGCGGGCCAGCGTCCCGGTGCCGTCCGAACTCCCGTCGTCGACAAGGAAGATCTCCGCCCGGCCCGGGTAGTCCTGGGCCAGCAGCGAGGGCAGGCTCTCGGGCAGCACGGAGGCCTCGTCGCGGGCGGGCACGACGACGCAGACCGAGGGCCAGAGGTCCGGTTCGCGGCGCGGCGGCAGACGCAGGTCGGTGCGCCAGAAGAAGCCCTGTCCCCACAGCAGCCACAGCCAGGCGGCAAGCGATGCGGCGGCGGTCCACACAACGGCGCTCATCCGCCGCAGTCTGCCCCACGCCACCGGGCCCAGGAGGCCGATCGACTATGGTGACCGGGTGAAGATCGCGCTCATGGACTCCGGTATCGGCCTGCTCCCCGCCGCGGCGGCGGTACGTCGTCTGCGGCCGGACGCCGATCTCGTCCTTTCCTCGGACCCCGACGGACTGCCCTGGGGACCGCGTACCGCGCAGGACATCACGGAGCGCTCGCTCGCCATCGCGGAGGCGGCCGCCGCGCACCACCCCCAGGCGCTGATCGTGGCCTGCAACACCTCGTCCGTGCACGCCCTGCCCGCCCTGCGCGCCCGCTTCGAACCCGACCTGCCCGTCATCGGGACCGTGCCGGCGATCAAGCCAGCCGTGGCCGGTGGTGGCCCCATCGCCATCTGGGCCACCCCCGCCACCACGGGGAGCCCCTACCAGCGCGGCCTCATCGAGGAGTTCGGCGGCGGCGTCGCCGTCACGGAGGTGCCCTGCCCCGGCCTCGCGGACGCCGTGCAGTCCGCCGACGAGGCGGCCATCGACAGGGCGGTCGCCGCGGCGGCGGCACTCACCCCGCGTGACGTAAGTGCCGTCGTCCTGGGCTGCACCCATTACGAGCTGGTCGGCGAGCGCATCCGCGCGGCCCTCCAGCAACCCGAGCTGCCGCCCCTTGTCCTGCACGGCTCCGCCGGAGCCGTCGCCGCCCAGGCGCTGCGCAGGGCCGGAGAGCTTCCCGGCCCCGGCAGCGGCACGGAAGGCGGCCTCACGGTCATCCTCAGCGGCCGTGCCGCCGAGCTGCCCCTCGCCGCGCACACGTACGCCGAAGGCAGGCTCCTGGCGGCGGCCACCCCCGCACGCTGAGTCTCGGACAAGTGGAGTGGTGACGCTCCGCGATGCCGTGCCTTCCCACCGGAACGTCGGTACTCTCGGTCGCATGAGGGACCACACCCACGGCGAGCGGGGCAGCACAGCCGACGCCCCGCCGGAAGTCTGGACCGGAAGCGCGACCAACCGCGTGCAGTGGCTGCTGGCCCTGGCCGGCGCTCTCTGCCTCGCGCTGGGGATCGAGCTGGCCGTCGACAACATGTGGACGTCCGGGATCGCCGCCCTCGCCATGTCCGTCGTGGGATGCATCGCCGCCGGGCTGCTGATCCTGTTCGGGACCCTCGCCTTCGTCCATGTGGCCGTGACGGTCGACAAGGACTGCCTGGAAGTGCGCTGCGGGCACATGGGCCTGCCGCGCCGCCGCATCCTCCTCTCCCACGTGGTGGGGGCCGAGTTCGCGCAGGTCGTCTGCCCCCGGCAGTGGGGCGGCTGGGGCTACCGCTCGCGGCCCGAGCTAGGCACCGCCGTCGTCGTCAGGCGCGGTGAGGGCCTGGTCCTCAGCCTGGGTGACGGCCGGAAGTTCACGGTCACCGTCGACGACGCCGAAGCCGCCGTACGGATCATTCGCCACCGGTTGTCCCTGGCGGGGCGCCAGGCGGCCTGACCTGCGCCGGTTCATCGGCCAGCGGTCGCGCCGTGGCGATGCCCGCGAGATAGCCCGCGCCCGTCGTCACCGCCGTGAGGCTCAGCGCGTTGCCGACCGACGCCACCGCGGCCAGCGCCGTCAGGGCCGCGCCCGCCGACAGGACGACCTGGGTGGAGCGCGGCGAGCGGTACAGGGCGTACAGAAGCCAGCAGAAGACCGCCGCGAGAAGGACCACGCCCACCAGGCCCTGCTCGGCCACCTGCTGCAACGGCGCCGAGTGGGGCTTGCCGTCGGTCAGGAGATGTTCGGCCACCGTCGGGCTGGCGTCGGCGAACCGGCCGGGGCCCACGCCCACCGCGGGTTCCTGGCCCGCGAGCGTCAGCGCGTCCTGCCACAGCTCGACCCGGTAGCCGTCGAGCTGACCCTCCAGGGACGCGCTCAGCCCCTCCGGCAGTACGTCGTCGGCGATCGCCCAGGTCAGACCGGTCACCACCGCCGTCGCGAGGGCGAGACCGGCCAGGCCGAGCACCCTGCGCCGCATCAGCGCGGTCGCCAGCGAGCACAGCAGGATCCCGGTGCAGGCGACGACTCCGGCCACCGAACCGAGCGCCGCCGCGGCCACCGATATGCCCACGGCGAGCAGCCGCATCGCCAGCCGCGCCGAGGCACTGCGGGCCGCCCATGCCGCGGCGCAGGCCGCCCCCGAGGCCAGGATCAGGAGCGCCGCCGTGGCGCCGGTGTGGCCGAGCGGCGCCGCGCTGACCGGGCCCGGCGAGAGCTGCGGGGCAGCGGCGGCGAGGCCCACCCCGGCCAGCGCACCGGCGCAGGGCGCGGCGACCGGCAGCAGCGCGCCGCAGATGCGGCCGCCCGCGTAGCCCGCGGCCACGGCGAGCACCGCGAGCAGCACCCCCTCGGGCCGGCCCCCGTGCACCCCCGCTGTGATCAAGGTCCAGGCGGCGCACACGCCGAGCAGCGCGCAGCCCGTCGCGTCGGACGCGCTGCGTCTTTCGTATGCCCCTGGCGGCCCGGCCGTAGCGGCCATCCCCGTTGTCCCCACCCCGTCGCCCCCCGCCGTATGACGGGCCCCGAACGCTGTGGCTCGATCCGGCCGCAGGTCAGGGACTCGGGCACACCGTAGTCGCTGGAACCGTGAGATGTGGACATCTTGCGCAGGAACGATCCGGCACGCGCGTGGACAGGACCCCCGCGGGGGGCACGACCGTCCTGTCTTTGTCCAAGTGACGCGCCGTACACTCCCCGAGTGACCGCCACCACCACCCCCGTAGACGAGTCGGAGCAGCTCGGGCCGCGGCCCGCGCCCGTTTCGCGCAAGGCCCGCTTCCTGCGAGCGCTCGTCCCGGCCGCCGCGGCGGCACTCTCCGGAGTGCTGCTCTACGTCAGCTTTCCGCCACGCACCCTGTGGTGGCTGGCCCTCCCCGCCTTCGCGGTGTTCGCGTGGTGCCTGCACGGCCGCGGCTGGAAGGCGGGCCTCGGGCTCGGCTATCTCTTCGGCCTCGGCTTCCTGCTGCCGCTCCTGGTGTGGACCGGGGTCGAGGTCGGGCCCGGCCCCTGGCTGGCGCTCGCCGCCATCGAGGCGATGTTCGTCGCCCTCGTCGGAGCGGGCATCGCCGCCGTCTCCCGGCTGCCGGGACATCCGCTCTGGGCCGCCGCCCTGTGGATCGCCGGTGAGGCGGCACGCGCGCGCGTGCCGTTCAGCGGATTCCCCTGGGGGAAGATCGCCTTCGGACAGGCGGACGGCGTCTTCCTGCCGCTTGCCGCGCTCGGCGGCACCCCGGTGCTCGGGTTCGCGGTGGTCCTGTGCGGCTTCGGCCTGTACGAGATCGTGCGCCAGGCCCTCGACTCGCGCTCCGGCGGCGTCCTGCGCCGCGGCGCCGCGGCAGCCGCCTTGCTCGCCGTTCTCGTCCCGGTCGCCGGCGCCTTCGCCGCACGCCCGCTCGTCAGCGACGACGCCGAGGACGGCACCGCGACCGTCGCGGCCATCCAGGGGAACGTCCCGCAGGCGGGCCTGGAGTTCAACGCCCAGCGCCGCGCCGTGCTCGACCACCACGTGCGGGAGACCGAGCGGCTCGCGGACCGGGTGAAGGCGGGCAAGGCGAAGCAGCCCGACTTCGTCCTGTGGCCGGAGAACTCCTCCGACATCGACCCGTTCACCAACCCGGACGCCCACGCGGCGATCGAGCGCGCGGTGAAGGCGATCGGCGCCCCCATCTCGGTGGGCGGGGTCGTCGAGTCCAAGGACGGCAAGCTCTTCAACGAGCAGATCCTGTGGGACCCGGAGAAGGGCCCCACGGACACCTACGACAAGCGGCAGATCCAGCCCTTCGGCGAGTACATCCCGCTGCGGGACGTCGTCGGCTTCTTCAGCAGCGACGTCGGCATGGTGCGCCAGGACTTCAGCCGCGGCACCGAGCCCGGCGTCTTCACCATGGCGGGCACCAAGGTGGGCCTCGCCACCTGCTACGAGGCCGCCTTCGACTGGGCCGTGCGCGACACCGTCACCCACGGCGCGCAGCTCATCTCGGTGCCCAGCAACAACGCGACGTTCGACCGCAGCGAGATGACGTACCAGCAGCTGGCCATGTCGCGCATCCGCGCCGTCGAGCACAGCCGCACCGTCACCGTCCCGGTGACCAGTGGCGTCAGCGCGATCATCATGCCGGACGGTCATGTCTCGCAGAAGACGAAGTGGTTCACCGCCGACTCACTCGTCGAGGAGGTGCCGCTGCGTTCCTCGCAGACCCCGGCCACCCGCTTCGGCACCCTGCCCGAGGGCATCCTCGTGCTGATCGCCGCGGGCGGTCTCGGCTGGGCGGTGACGGTCGGCGCGCGGGCCAGGCGCGCCCGCCAGGCCCGTTAGGGTCGACTGCATGGCAACTCCTGACTTCATCCGCACGATCCGGGCCGACGCCGGCCACCAGCTGTTGTGGCTTCCCGGAGTCACCGCCATCGTCTTCGACGACGAGGGCAGAGTGCTCCTCGGGCGGCGCTCCGACAACGGCAAGTGGTCGGTCATCGGCGGCATCCCGGACCCGGGGGAGCAGCCCGCCGCATGCGCGGTGCGCGAGGTCTTCGAGGAGACCGCGGTGCACTGCGTCGCCGAGCGCGTCGTGCTCATCGAGGCCCTGGAGCCGGTGACGTACCCCAACGGGGACACCTGCCAGTTCATGGACATCACCGTGCGCTGCCGTGCCGTCGGCGGTGAGGCCCGCGTCAACGACGACGAGTCGCTCGAAGTGGGCTGGTTCGCGCTCGACCGGCTGCCCGACCTGCACGAGGCCGGGGTCTTCCGCATCAAGCAGGCCATGGCGGAGGACCAGCCGACGTGGTTCGACCGGGGCTGATCCTTGTACCGCGGGGCCTCAGGTCGCCTTGATCATGTCGGCGCACTTCTCGCCGATCATCATGGTGGTGATGCACGGGTTGACCGCGGGCAGGAACGGCATGACCGAGGCGTCGGCGACCCGGAGCCCGGTGACGCCCTTGACGCGCAGCTGCGGGTCGAGCGGCGAGTCCGCGTCGTCCGTCGCGCCCATCCGCACGGTGCCCGCCGGGTGGTAGACGGTGTTGTGGGTCTGGCGGATGTACGCGAACAGCTCGTCGTCGGTCGTGGCGTCCGGGCCCGGGGCGAGTTCGGCGCCCGCCCAGTCCGCCATCGGGGCCTGCGCCGCGATCTCCCGGGCGAGCCGGAGCCCGTACGTCATGACGCGGATGTCGTGCTCGTGCGTGAAGTAGCGCGGGTCGACCTTCGGCTTGTCCCGGAAGTCGCGGGTGCGCAGCCGGACCGTGCCCATCGAGCGGGCCCGGGTGACGTTCGGGGTGAGGCAGAAGGCGTTGTCGGTGGTCGGGTAGCCGCGCCGGTAGGTGTTCATGTCGAAGGGCACCGAGCCGTAGTGGAACATCAGGTCCGGGCGGTCGAGGCCCGGTTCGGTGTCCGCGAAGATGCCGATCTCCCACCACTGGGTGGAGGAGGTGACCATCGGCTGCTTCGCCTCCCACATGATCACGCCCTCGGGGTGGTCCTGGAGGTGCGAGCCGACACCGGGGGAGTCCACGCGCACGTCCACCCCGCACTCCCGCAGATGCCCGGCGGGGCCGATGCCCGACAGCATCAGGAGCTTCGGTGAGTCGATGGCCCCGCAGGCCACGATCACCTCGCGGCGCGCGGTGACGCTGCCGCTGTGGATGGTGTCGGGCTCCAGATACTCGACGCCCGTGCAGCGCCGGTTCTCGTCGAACAGCAGCTGCCTGGCCTGCAGGCCGGTGCGCACCTCGAGATTGGGCCGCTTGCCGAGGATCGGGTGCAGATACGACACCGAGGCGGACGAACGGGTGCCGTCCGGACGGGAGTTGATCTGGAACCAGTGCGCGCCGCGCTTCACCGTCGTGCCGGTGTTGAACGGGGTGGTGGGGATGCCCGCCGCCGCGCACGCCTCCAACAGGGCTGATCCGCACGGATCGTTCGGCGGGACGCTCATGATGTTCACCGGGCCCGAGCGGCCGTGGTGGTCACCGGGCGCGTCGTTGGTCTCCAGGCGCTGGTAGAGGGGGAAGCAGTCCGCCGCGCTCCAGCCCGTACAGCCCAGCGAGCCCCACTCGTCGAGATCCTCGGCGGGAGCCCAGAACGCGATGCAGGAGTTGTGCGAGGAGCAGCCGCCGAGCACCTTGGCGCGGGCGTGCCGCATGAAACTGTTGCCGTTCTCCTGCGGCTCCACCGGATAGTCCCAGTCGTAACCGGACTCCAGGAGGGCCATCCAGCCCTCGAGGCGCAGGATGTTGTCGTCGCCGACGTCCGAAGGCCCGGCCTCCAGGACGCAGACGCTGACGTCCGGGTCCTCGGTCAGCCGCGCGGCGACGACCGCGCCTGCCGTACCGCCGCCGACCACCACGTAGTCGTACTCGGACCGAGAGCTCTCTGCGGGCATGGTGACTCCAGATCAGCGGGGTTCAGGGGGCGGCCGGGGGCGACGGGGGAGTGGTGGGGTCGACGGCCTCTTCTTCGAAGCGGTGCTCGGCGAGTACGCCCGCCTTGTGCCGCTGCACGAACCAGTAGTAGGCGAAGCCGCCGCAGGCCACGATGCCGATGAAGAGGAACGCGCCCCAGCGCAGGTACCAGTGCTGCGGTCCCGTCGCGTTGTAGACCTCCGCGCGGGGCCAGGCCAGGTTGAGGGACATGGCGGCGCCCCAGAGCACGGCCAGGATGTTGACGGGCAGGCCGAACCTGCCGAGCGAGAACTTGCCCTCGACGGGCTGCCACTGGCCGCGCAGCCGCCTGATCAGCATCGGCAGGGTGACAAGGAGGTAGGCCAGGTAGATCATGATGATCGCGATGCTCGTGATCACCGAGAAGATCTGCGGCTGGTTGATGTTGATGACCAGGATGGCGACGCCGACGACGCCGATGACGATCGCGGGCAGTACGGGGGTCTTGAACCGCGGGCTGACCTTGGCGAGCAGCGAGGACGCGGGCAGCGTGCCGTCGCGGGCCATGGCGAACGCGAGCCTGATGCCCGCCGCCTGCACGGCGAGTTCGCAGACCGTGATGGCGACGACCACGCACCACAGCACGATCTCGCCGATCGTGGAACCGAGCGTGCTCAGGACCACGTACTGCAGGCCGTCCACGGACAGTTCCTTCGCGTGCAGATCCGGCACGGCCAGGAGCGCGAACAGCAGGATGAGCCCGCCGATCAGGAACGAGAAGATGAGCGCCCGCAGGATCGCCCGCGGGGCGTTGCGGCTCGGGTCGAGCGACTCCTCGCCGAGCGAGGACGCGGTGTCGAAGCCGTACATCACGTACGCCGAGGCGAGCGACGCCGTCAGGAACGCACCGAAGTAGCCGAGGTTCTGCCCCTGGCCCAGGCCGCCGGTCTCCGTGATGGCGCTGGGGCCACGCGTGATGTGGGCGGCGAGCAGCACGATCAGGACGACGGCCGCGATCAGCTCGATGAGGACGCCCGCGGAGTTGATCCGGGCCATCAATTTGACGCCGAACGCGTTGACCAGGGTGGTGAACAGAATCAGCACGGAGCCGAGCAGCACCGCGTTCTTCGCCGCGTCGGTCGTCCCGCTGCCGTCCCCGATGAACTGGAACGTGTCGGAGATCTGCGGCAGCGTGATCTGGTACGCGAGGGCGACCGCCGCGAGGGACACCATGGTGGCCGTCAGCATCATCCAGCCGCCGAGCCAGCCGATGTGCTTGCCGCCGAGCTGCTTGGCCCAGTTGTAGACGGACCCCGCGACAGGGAAGCGGGCGGCCAGCTCGCAGAAGCAGAGCGCCACCATCAGCTGGCCGAGGAAGACCATCGGCCAGGACCACCAGTAGGCGGGACCGCCGAAGCTCACACCGAAGTAGAAGAGCTGGAAGGTGCCGGTCAGGATCGAGATGTAGCTGATCCCGGCGGCGAAGGTGTGGAAGTTGCCCAGGGTGCGCTTGAGTTCGGGCCGGTAGCCGAGCTTGCCGAGCGCGTCGTCGTCGTCCTGGTGCTGTTGCCGGGCGGCGTCGGCGGCCTCGGCGCCCTTGCCGGGATCCGTGCTCATTCGAACCACCTCTGTGGTGTCGGGGCGAGGTTGCGCCAGATGTGCTTGGCCTCCTGGTACTCGGCGAGACCGGCAGGACCCAGCTCGCGCCCGAAGCCGGACTGCTTCATGCCGCCCCACTCCGCCTGCGGCACGTAGGGATGGAAGTCGTTGATCCACACCGTGCCCGCGCGCATCCGGGACGCCACCCGGTGCGCCTTGCCGCCGTCCTGCGTCCAGACGGCGCCCGCGAGCCCGTACACGGTGTCGTTGGCGAGCGCGACCGCCTCGTCCTCGTCCCGGAACCGCTCGACGGTGAGCACCGGGCCGAACGACTCGTCGGTGATCACGGACATGCCGGGTGTGCACTCGTCGAGCACGGTCGGCGGGTAGTAGTAACCCTCCGAGAGGGCGGGGTCGTCGGGGCGCGCGCCGCCGCACCGCAACACGGCGCCCTCGGCGATGCCCGCCGCCACGTAAGCCTCGACCTTGTCGCGGTGCGCCGCGGAGATCAGCGGGCCGGTGCGGGCGTCGTCGTCGAAGGGGCCGCCGAGCCGGATGCGCTGGGCGCGTGCGACCACTTCGTCGACGAACCGGTCGTGCAGTTCGTCCTCGACGAGGAGCCGTGCCCCGGCCGAACAGACCTGGCCCGAGTGCAGGAAGATCGCCATCAGGGCGTAGTCGACGGCCGCCTCGAAGTCGGCGTCGGCGAAGACGATGTTCGGGTTCTTGCCGCCCAGCTCCAGGGCGACCTTCTTCACCGTGGGGGCCGCGGCGGCCATGATGCGGCGGCCCGTGACGAGCCCGCCGGTGAACGACACCATGTCGACCCGCGGGTCCTCGCTGAGCGGCGCGCCCGCGGTGGGGCCCGCGCCCAGGATCAGGTTGGCGGCACCGCCGGGCAGCCCGGCCTCGGTGAGCAGGCGCATCAGGATGATGGAGGTGTGCGGGGTCAGCTCGCTCGGCTTGAGGACGAAGGTGTTGCCGGCGCCGAGCGCGGGGGCGACCTTCCAGGCCGTCTGGAGGAGCGGATAGTTCCACGGCGTGATCAGCGCGCATACCCCGACCGGCTCGTGCACCACCCGGCTGTCCACCTCCGGGCTGCCGGCGTCGACGACGCGGTCGGTGCCGCCCGCCGCCGTCAGGTTGCCGAAGTAGCGGAAGCAGTTCGCGATGTCGTCCATGTCGTACTCGCTCTCCACGAGCCGCTTCCCGGTGTCCAGGGATTCGGCGCGGGCGAGCGCGTCCTTGTCGCGTTCGAGGAGGTCGGCCACGCGCAGCAGCAGACGGCCGCGTTCGGCCGCCGGGGTGCCGGGCCACGGCCCGGTGTCGAAGGCCTCGCGCGCGGCGGCGATCGCCGCCGCGGCGTCCTTCGGCCCTGCTTCGTCGACGGTGGCGACCAGGGTGTTGTCCGCCGGGCAGCGGATCTCCCGTGTCTGACCGTCCACGGCAGTGGTCCATGTTCCGCCGATGAACAGCTCCGGCATGACGGCTCCTCGGGGGGATGGGATGCGCGGGTGCTCCACCAATGGACGCTATGGAGAACGGCCCGCACGCGCACCACAGGAGCCGCTGATCGGGGCAGCCGCCCCACTCCGTTAGCCTGAAGGCACGATGAACCGGCTGAGCACGTCATGGGGCGCGTACGACCTCACACGATTTCCCGAGGACCCGCGCGACCCGCTGCGCGCCTGGTCCGCCGCCGACGCCTACCTGCTGCGGTATCTCGCGGGCGAGGACGGCGGGCCCGTCGGGGCCGAGGAGACGGCGAAGCCCGTCGACCTCTCCGGCACCGTGGCCGTCGTCGGCGACCGCTGGGGCGCGCTGACCACCGCGCTCGCCGATCACGGGCCGACGCTGATCACCGACTCGTTCCTCGCGCACGAGGCGACGCGGGCCAACGTGGCGCGCGCCGGGCTCGCGCCGGACGCGGTGCGCCTGACGACGACGGGTGACGCCCCGCCGAGCCGGATCGACGTGCTCCTGGTCCGCGTGCCGAAGAGCCTCGCGCTCCTGGAGGACCAGCTGCACCGGCTCGCGCCCGCCCTGCACGCGGGCACGGTCGTCGTCGGCACCGGAATGGTCACCGAGATCCACACCTCGACGCTCGACCTCTTCGAGCGGATCATCGGGCCCACGCGCACCTCGCTGGCCCGGCAGAAGGCGCGGCTGATCTTCAGCACGCCGGACCCGGAGCGCGACCCCGGCCCCAGCCCCTGGCCGCGCAGCTATGTCCTCGACGACGACTCCGGGGCGGGAAGGGGACTGACGGCCGTCAACCACGCCGGGGTGTTCTGCGCCGAGCGGCTCGACATCGGCACCCGCTTCCTTCTGCAGCACCTGCCGGCCGGCAGGGGAGCCGCGGATGGCGCCGCGTCGCACGTCGTGGACCTCGGCTGCGGCAACGGCGTGCTCGGGACGGCCGCCGCCGTCGCCGACCCCGAGGCCACGGTCACCTTCATCGACGAGTCGTACCCGGCCGTCGCCTCGGCACAGGCCACCTTCCGCGCCAACGTCGCCGAGACGACGCGGGCGCAGTTCATCGCGGGCGACGCGCTGGCGGCCGTACCCGCGGGGACGGTGGACCTCGTCCTGAACAACCCGCCCTTCCACACCCACCAGGCGACGTCCGCCGCGACCGCCTGGCGGATGTTCAGCGGAGCGCGCGCCGCGCTGCGCCCCGGAGGCGAGCTCTGGGTCGTCGGCAACCGCCACCTCGACTACCACGTGAAGCTGCGAAAGCTCTTCGGCAACGCTCAAGTCGCCGCGTCCAACCCCAAGTTCGTGGTCCTGCGGGCGGTCAAGCGCGACCGCTGACACCGGCCGCCCGCCGCACGCCCTCGACCGTCTCAGGCGTCGAAGGCGGTCGCCCGGGTCACCTTCTCCCAGGTCGCGATCTCCGCGCGGACCGAGTCGAGGTGGCCGACGACCGCGTCCACGGCGTCCTCGCCCAGCGGGAGGCGCAGCGGAGTCTCGTCGGCGTCGAGCGCGGTGATGATCGCCGCGGCGGCCTTCGCCGGGTCGCCGGGCTGCGTGCCGTCGCCGCCCGCGACCATGGTGCGGGTGGCGCCCGCCGTCGGCGCGTAGTCCGGGATCTCCACGGGGCTCGCACTGGTGTTGCCGAACAGGCTCGTCCGGAACGCGCCGGGCTCCACGACCAGGACCTTGATGCCGAGCGGCCCCACCTCGGCGGCCAGCGCCTCCGACATCCCCTCAAGGGCGAACTTCGTGCCGCTGTACGCCGAGAAGCCCGCGAAGGACATCTGCCCGCCCATGCTGCTCATCTGCACGATCGCCCCCGAGTGCCGGGCCCGCATGTGCGGAAGGACGGCGCGGGTCAGCGCGGCGGGACCGAAGACGTGCACCTCGAACAGGGCACGCAGCTCGGCGTCCGAGTCCTCCTCCAGGGCGCCGACGTGACTGCGGCCCGCGTTGTTCACCAGGACGTCGATGCGGCCGTGCCGATCGGTGACGTCACGTACGGCGGCCTCGATGCCGGCCGTGTCCGTCACGTCCAGAGTGAGGGCCTCGACCTGGTCGGGGTGGGCCGCGACCAGGTCGTCCAGGGAGGAGGCGTTACGTGCGGTGGCCACGACCACGCCGCCCGCGGCGACGGCCGCCTCGGTGATCGCCCGGCCGAAGCCGCTGTTCGCGCCTGTCACGAGCCATACCTTCGTCATCCTGAACTCCCGTTGTATGCAGGCCGGTTCACTCGTCCCCGGCTCCGTGGATCATCCTGCGGCAGAATCGGGTGGCCCGTCCAAGATCTGACGTGATAGCTGATGGTTATGGACTCTCATGGCGCAGAGCTGCACGGCAGGGACGTACACAGCAGGGACCTCCGCTACTTCGTCGCGGTGGCGCAGGAGCTGCACTTCACGCGGGCCGCCGAGCGGCTCTTCGTCTCGCAGCCCGCGCTGAGCAAGCAGATACGGTCCCTGGAACGGCAGCTGGGTGCCGACCTGTTCGTGCGCGAGAGCCGAGGCGTGCGCCTCACTCGCGTGGGCGCGACACTTCTGCCGTACGCCCAACAGGTGCTCGAACACTGGCGTTCGGCGGTCGGCGCGGTGGAGCACGCCAAGACCGAGGAGCGGGCGACGCTCTGCGTGGGCATGAGCACGCGACCGGCCCGCGGAGGCCTCCTGCCGGCGGTACGGTCCCGCTTCGGCGACGCCCGCCCGCAGGCCACGGTCCGCCTGCGGCAGGTGAGTTGGGAGGACGCCAGCGCGGGCCTGGCGGACGGCACGGCGGACGTCGCCTTCGTCTGGCTGCCGCTTCCGGACCTGGAGCGCTACGGCTGGGTGGTGGTCGCCGAGGAGCCGCGCCATGTCGCCCTTCCCGCGACGCACCGCCTCGCGGACCGGGACGAGATCGACTTCGCCGAGCTTCTCGACGAACCCTTCCTCGCGCTGCCCCGGAGTGCGGGCGCGCTACGGGACTACTGGCTCGCCCTGGATGCCCGCGCGGGTCACCCGCCGCGCGTCGGCGCGGAGATCGCCAGTACCGACGAGACGTACGAGGCGCTGGTGGACGGCCGCGGGGTCTGCCTGGTCGCCGCGGGCAACGCACCCCTGATCACGCTGGGCGGCGTCGTCACGCGTCCGGTCCGCGGCATCACACCCAGCCGGTTCGCCCTGGCCTGGCGTGTGGGTGACGACCGGCGCCCGCTGGTGGCCGCGTACATCAAGGCGTGCGGGGAGGCGCTGGGGCGGGCGGAGTAGGGACACGCGGACACCCGCCCAGACGCCCGCGGGCCCATCTCGTTGCATCTCGCCGCAACCGTTGACCTTGCCCCAACACCCCTTTACCGTTTCGGCGTTCGGAGTATCAGATGGCGTTCGAAATGACGAACGTCGGCGCGAGGGGAGCCGCATGGACCACAGTGAAGTACCCAGCCGCAGAACCGTGTTGAGGGGCACGCTGGCCGTCGGCGCACTCGCCGCCGCACCCGCCCTCACCGCCACGCCCGCGCTCGCCCAGGCGCCCGCCCACGCGGCGACCCGGGCCCCCGCCTACCGCAACCCGCTCGTCGAGCAGCGCGCCGACCCGCACATCCAGCGCCACACCGACGGCCACTACTACTTCACGGCGACATCCCCCGAGTACGACCGCATCATCCTGCGCCGCTCCCGCACCCTGCGAGGCCTGACGCGCGCGGACGAGTCCGTGATCTGGCGGCGGCACACCAGCGGCGACATGGCCTCGCACATCTGGGCTCCGGAACTGCACCACATCAACGGCAAGTGGTACATCTACTTCGCCGCGGCCCCCGCCGACGACGTGTGGAAGATCCGCATCTGGGTCCTGGAAAACGCCAACGCCAACCCCTTCAAGGGGACATGGGCGGAGAAGGGGCAGCTCACCACGGCCTGGGACACCTTCTCCCTAGACGCCACCACCTTCACCCACCGGGGCAGCCGCTACCTCGCCTGGGCGCAGTACGAGCCCGGCATGGACAACAACACCGGTGTCTTCCTCTCCCGCATGGCGAACCCATGGACCCTGACGGGACCTCAAATCCGGCTGACCACACCCGAGTACGACTGGGAGTGCGTCGGCTTCAAGGTGAACGAAGGCCCCTCCGTCATCCAGCGCAACGGCCGCGTCTTCCTCTCGTACTCGGCGTCCGCGACCGACTTCAACTACTGCATGGGGCTGCTCACCGCCGACACCCGCAGCGACCTCATGGACCCCGCGTCCTGGTCCAAGTCGCCGACCCCCGTCTTCACCAGCAACGACACGACCAAGCAGTACGGCCCCGGCCACAACTGCTTCACCGTGGCCGAGGACGGCCGCACCGACGTCCTCGTCTACCACGCCCGCCAGTACAAGGACATCGTCGGTGACCCCCTGAACGACCCCAACCGCCACACCCGCGTCCAGAAGTTCGGCTGGAAGGCGGACGGCGCCCCGGACTTCGGCATCCCGGTCGCCGACGCCGCCTCCTAGGAAAGCGGCCGAAGGAAGCGCCGCACGAAGGCGTTGCGGAACTTCCCCGCCGGGTCGAGTCGATCGGCAAGCGCGGCGAAATCCGCCGCGTGCGGATAACGGGCGCCCAGCTCGGCGGGGTCGGCGGCGAACACCTTGCCCCAGTGCGGACGGGCCTCCCAGCGCGCCATGTGCTCCTCCACGCGGGCGACCACCGGGAGCACGGCCGCCGCGTCAGGCACCCAGGTGAAGTGGAACGCCACGGTGTCGCGGCCGTGCGCGGGACTGAGCCACTGGCTGTCGGCGGCGACCGTGCGCACCTCGCAGACCTGGAGGACGGGCGCCACCTCGTCCCTGAGGGAGTCCAGGGTGTGCAGGGCCGCAAGGGCGTGCTCGCGCGGCAGCAGATACTCCGACTGGAGCTCGGCGCCGCTGCTCGGCGTGAACTCGGCCCGGAAGTGGGGCAGCCGCTCGTGCCACGGGCCCGGCACGCCCAGCTGCTGAGTGCAGTTGACGGCAGGCATGCCCGGCACCGGATGCTGCGGTGCCGTCGCGGGCGCCGCCCAGGGAAAGTCCACGGGAGCCTCGCCGCGCTGCTTGAGCCACACCTGGTCGAAGCGCGGCCCGCGCCAGTCGGTGAACAGACTCACGCTGTACGCCGCCGACGTCACCGCCTCGAAGTCGAGCCCTGCCAGCGGGAGTTCGCCGAACACGTGCTGGCTCACCCCGAAATCCGGCTCCAGATCGAGAGTGAGCGAGAGGACCACGCCGAGCACGCCGAGCGAGACGACGGAGCCGTCGAACCCGTCGTCACCGCGGTTCAGGACCACCGTCTCCCCGTCGGCGGTCATCAGCTCGACCGCACGGACGATCTCCGCGAGCGACTGATTGCCGTTGCCGGAGCCGTGCGTCCCGGTGGCGACCGACCCAGCCACCGAGATGTGCGGCAGCGAGGCCATGTTCGGCAGTGCGAGCCCGAATGAGGCTACGTAGCGGGCGAGTTGGGCGTACCGCACGCCGCCCGACACGCGCACGGTGCGCGCCGAGGTGTCCACGTCGACGGACGGCTCGAAAGCGGAGAGGGAGAGGAGGGACGCACCCGCCGTGTCACCGTCCACGTCGGCGATCCGGTTGAACGAGTGGCCGCTGCCGAGCACCCGCACCTGCCGACTGCCCGCGACGAGCGCCCGCAGGTCGGACAGCGACCCGGGCCGGTGCAGTTCACGGGCCGAGAAGGTGATGTTCCCGGCCCAGTTGGTCACGGCGCCCACGGTGCCGTCCCGGCCCGTGGTCGTGCTTCGTCGGCTGTCCGCGCCTGCCCCCGCTGTTTCCATGGTCACGATTTTACGGCTCGGGGTCGGCGGCATCAGGCCCGCATCACCAGCCGGTCCACCGCCGGGTTCCCCGAGCCGTAGGGGACCGGCAGCAGGCCGGGGTCGGCGCCCCCGGTCGCGTACAGCGCCTGTTCCAGGCCGCTGATCAGGGGCTGCACGTCGACCGGTGGGCGGACCACCAGGCGCAGGAAGCGGCTCGAGCTGCCGATCTTGTTGCCGCACTCGCGCACCAGGATGCCGTGCTCCGCGAGCAGCCGGTCCCGCAGGACCGCTCCGTCCACCCCGTCGGGCAGGCGCACGTACACGAAATTGCCCTGCGAGGGGTAACTGGTGAGTCCGGGCAGCCGGCCGAGGTGCCAGATCATCTCTTGGCGGTCGCGGCGCACCTGACGCAGGCTCAGGTCGTAGGCGTGGCGGTGCTGTCTCAGCATGAACACCACGGTTTCCGCGAAGGAGTTGAGGTTCCACTTCGGCAGTGCGGCGCGCACCCGGCCCGCGAGGCCGGGGTTGGCGACGAGGTAGCCGAAGCGCACGCCGTGCAGCCCGAAGTTCTTGCCGAGGCTCCGCAGCACGATGACGTTGGGCCGCAGGACCGCGTCGTCGACGACGCTCGACTCCGGTCCCGCGTCGGCGAATTCCAGGAACGACTCGTCCACCACGACCAGGTCGAGATCCTGCAGCGCGTCGAGCAGCGCGAGCACCGAGCGGCGCGGCAGCATGCCTCCGTCCGGGTTGTTGGGGTTGCAGATGACCGCCGTGCGGGAGCCGCGGGCCCGTACGAAGTCGACGAAGGCCGCCGGATCGAGCGCGAAACCGTCGGCCTCCGGGAGGAGGTACATGTCGACCCGTTTGCCGGTCTCCATCGACTGATCGGTCCACCGCCCGAAGGTCGGCACGGGCACCGCGAGCGCGTCACGCACCAGCAAGTGGTCGATCCAGGTGATGAGTTCGGTCGAGCCGTTGCCCATCACGACGGTCTGCGGGTTGAGCCCGAGCACGGCGCTGAGCTCGGCGGTGATGGTGTCGGCGCCGCTCGGGTAGTACGTGAGGATGTCCCGCAGCCGGCCGCCCAGCTCCTCGTACATCTCGGGTGTGGGGAAGTACGGGTTGCACGGGATGCAGAAGTCGACGAGCGGACGCCCGCTGTCCGCCGCCGCCCTGTTCAGCGCGGAGTACGAGGGGGTGTGCGCGGTGGACGCGCGGAAGAGGGCGGTGACGTTGCCCGCGTCTGCCATGGGAGGACTCCGGATGGGGGAGGGTGGTGTCTCCCGTACATACGTACGCGGGTGAGGGTGTGCTCATCCGTCAGCCCCGTGGAATCCAGACCCGCATGGCCCCCTCTTCCCGGTGCGCCCACGCGTAGTAGGGCACCGCCGTCAGCGGGGTCGGTGTCCCGTCCGAGCGGCGCCGGCCGGTGGCGGTGACGACCGTGACGCTGCCCAGGAGGTCCGGGCGATGCTCGGCGACGGTGCGCCCGTCGGGTGTCAGAGTCACCGCGTCCAGACGCAGGCCCACCGGCTGATCAGCGCTTTCCAGGCAGTACACGAGGGGTCCGCGCTCGATGGCGAGGCAGCCGCGCACGGCGTCCACCCGTGGGTCCGGTTCCGTGAGGCGTACATCCAGGGCGAGGTCGAGGACGACGCGCTCGCCGGGCAGCCAGCGACGGCGTATCCGCAGCCAGCCGCCGTCCGCTTCGGTGCGGTCCTGCCGGTCCGGCGCGGCCACCGTGAACTCGGCGCACCAGGAGGGGATGCGCAACGAGAGCGTCCACTCGCGGTCAGCCGGTGCCGCGTCGACGGTGACCGTGACGCGGCCCTTCCACGGATAGTCCGTCCCGACCGTGACGGCACCGCCCGTGTCCGTCGCGTACGAACCCGTCGCGTACTGGTGCAGCTGCAGGCCGTCCGCGTCGCCGCTCGCCACGTAGTGGGGGAGCGAGGCGAGCAGCCGCATGACGTTGGGCGGGCAGCACGCGCAGCTGAACCACGGCGTGCGGCGGGGCGCCTGGTCGCCGGTGCGGGTCTCGTGATCGTCGCGCACCTGGAGCGGGTTGACGTACAGCCAGCGGTCGCCGTCGAGGGCGACCCCGGACAGGAAGCCGTTGTAGAGGGTGCGCTCGACGAGATCGGAGTAGCGGGTCTCGCCCGTGAGCAGCGCCATCCGCCAGGACCACTGCACGGAGGCGATGGCCGCGCAGGTCTCCGCGTACGCCCGGTCCGGCGGCAGCTCGAAGGGTTCGCCGAACGCCTCGCCCTCGTGGCGTGCGCCGACACCGCCCGTGAGGTACGTCTTCGTCCCGGCCATCGCGTGCCAGAGCCGTTCCAGGGCCTCGCGCAGGGCCTCGTCGCCCGTCTCCGCGGCCAGGTCGGCGGCCCCCGCCAGGAGGTACAGCTGACGCACGGCGTGCCCCGTGACGGTCGGCGCCTCCCGCAGGGGCAGGTGGTCCTGCCAGTACGCCGGCCCCGGATCGCGGGCGCGGTCGATGCCTTCCGCGAGCAGTCCGTGGCCGCGGCGGTCGGTGAGGTGGCCCGCGAGATCCAGGAAGCGCCGCTCGCCGGTCTCGCGGTACAGCTCGACGAGGGCGGTCTCTATCTCCGGATGCCCGCAGATCCCGTGCTTCTTCTCCGCTCCCTCGCTCGTCGCGTCCGGTCCGAAGAGGGAGTCGATGTGCGCGGCGAACCGGACGGCCACGTCCAGGAGTTCACGGCGCCCGGTGACCCGGTGGTGGGCGACGGCGGCCTGGATCAGGTGGCCCGCGCAGTACAGCTCGTGGCCCCAGTCGAGCCCGCTCCAGCGCCGGTCGGGGCGGGCGACCTGGTAGTACGTCTGGAGGTACCCGTCGGGGTCCTGAGCGGCGGCGACGAGCGAGGTCAGCCGTTCCACGTCCGCGGCGAGACCGTGCGGGTCCGGCTCGTCGGCCAGCTGCCAGGAGGCGGCCTCCAGCCACTTGTGGACGTCGGAGTCCTGGAACGGGAAGTCCCCGGCGAAAGCTCCCGCGCCCTGCGCCGCGGCACGCAGGTTGGCCAGGTTGCCGGCCTGTTCGAGGCGCGCGGGTCCCTGCGGGATGCTCACCGAGGCGTTGGTGTGCCGCCGGGCGGCCCAGAAACCGCCGGTGATCCGTGCGGTGGCCGCCGGGCGCAGCGCGGTGTGGGCGTGGGAGCGGAGGCGGATGGGCCCTTGCGAGCCCTGGGGCTCCTGAGACCCCTGTGATTCCTGGGGTGCGGGCGGGGGCGTGAGATCGGGCATACGTGCCATTCCTCGGTGCCATGTGCGTTCGATATCTAGAACATCGTTCGGACATCTGCTACTGGCGCTGACGCTACCGTGGGCCGCGGGGCCCGGGGGAGTGGTCGGCCGCATCCGGCACTTTCGCCTCACGCCCGGCCGCGGTCGCGGCTCCTACGATCGGGGGCCATGAGCCTCCGCCTGCTGATCTACAGCCGAACGACCGCCTACCGGCACGCCTCGATCCCCGCCGGGGTCGCCGCCCTGCGCGAGCTCGCCGCCGGAATGGGCTGCCCGGCCGACGCGACCGAGGACCCGGCCGCCTTCGAGCAGGATCTTTCCGGCTACGCGGCGATCGTCTTCCTCTCCACCAGCGGCGACGTCCTGACCCCGGCCGGGCGGTCGGCGCTGCGCGCGCACCGGTCGGCGGGCGGAGGTTTCATGGGCGTTCACGCCGCGGCCTGCACCGAGTACGACTGGCCTTACTACGGAGAGCTCCTCGGCGCGCGCTTCGCCCGCCACCCCGTGCTCCAGCCCGGCCGCCTGATCGTCGAGGACCACGCGCACCCCGCCACCGAACACCTCCCCACCACCTGGGAGTTCACCGACGAGTGGTACGACTTCCGGGCCTCGCCGCGCGGCGCGGTGCGGGTCCTGGCGTCCGCCGACGAGACCTCGTACGAGGGAGGCGGCATGGGCACCGACCACCCCCTCGTGTGGTGTCACGATCACGGCGGCGGTCCGGTGTTCTACACGGCCCTCGGTCACGCCGACGAGGCCTACGCGGACCCCGTCTTCCGCGCGCACCTCCTGGGCGGCCTGCGGCATGTGACCGGCATCGGCTGACGGGGCCCGGCATGGGTGAGCCCCCGCCCGGTGGGGGCGGGGGCTCATGCACCAGGTGCCAGAGGTACCAGGGGTGCTAGAGGGTGCCGGAGGCGGAGATGGCGACCTCGGCCTTGGTGGCGCCCGACTGCGAGCCGAAGCTCTCGATCTTCTTGACGAGGTCCATGCTGGCCTGGTCCGCGACCTCACCGAAGACCACGTGCTTGCCGTCGAGCCAGCTCGTGACGACCGTGGTGATGAAGAACTGCGAGCCGTTCGAGTTCGGGCCCGCGTTGGCCATCGAGAGCAGGCCCGGCTTGGTGTGCTTGAGGTTGAAGTTCTCGTCGGGGAACTTCGCGCCGTAGATGCTCTTGCCGCCGGTGCCGTTGCCGGCGGTGAAGTCACCGCCCTGGAGCATGAAGTCCGGGATGACGCGGTGGAACTTCGAGCCCGCGTAACCGAAGCCCTGCTCGCCGGTGGCGAGCGCGCGGAAGTTCTCCGCGGTCTTCGGCACGACGTCGTCGAAGAGGTTGAACGTGATGCGGCCTTCGGGCTTGCCGTCGATGGTGATGTCGAAATAAGCCTTGATTGTCATGGTCCTCATCCTGTCATTGCCCTGTCCCCACTCGCCAACCGAACCCCCCGAAGGGCCTGCCTTAACCCGTTTGACCAGGCATGACGGCGTTTGTGCGCAGGGCGCGAGCCGCGCTGAACGATCTTCTTCAGCCGGTTCTGACCCGCATGAACGTGATCGAGTTCGCCGGGAACGTGTACGAGAACGTGTCGGACACGCCCCGGAACGTCGAGGTCACCGGCTTGACCGGGGTCGCGTCCTTCGTGTTCTCCGCGGCCGGGTCGGCGGCGAGCGTGGTCACCCTGGCGCTGGGTCCCACCTTCGTGGCCGCGCCGAGGGCGATCTTGGTGCGCGCATCCGAACCCTGTGCGTTGACGACCTTGACGATGAGGTCACCGGTGGCCTTGTCGCGCGTGACGACCTGGCGGAACGGCTCGGCGGGCTTGTCGTCCGTGAAGGAGCCCCACTTCTCGCCGTCGAGGAAGAGGGTCACCTGGCGGCCCCGTACCTCCACGCGCAGGTCGTAGGTGTGGCCCGTCTCGATGGCCGTCGTGTCCTGGACCATGGTCTGCTTCGCCCCGTCGACGCTCTTCTCGACGGCCGACTGGGTGTTGTTCCAGCCGCCCAGGTTCCACCAGTAGTGGTTGCCGGTGTCCTTGACCCCGAAGGCGACCATGAAGCCCTCCTTGCCGGACTTCTTGGTGGCCTTCACGCTCAGGTCATAGTTCTGCCAGCTCTTGTCGCCGGCTGTGACCAGGGTGTTCTCGGCGGCCTCGTCGGACTGGACGTACGCACCGTCCTGGATGGCCCACGTGCCCTTGTCAGCCGCCTTGCTCCACTGCTCGTCACCGGCGGAGAAGTCGTCGGTCAGGAGCGTCCTGCCGTCCTCGCCGGTGACCTTCACGTCGTCGTACGCGGCACTGGTCGCCCAGGTGGACAGGCCGACGGCGCCGGTGATGGGGCCGGATGTGGCGGGGGTGCCGGAGGCCGTCGACGGCACGACCTCGTCGCCGACGTTGCGCATGAAGAGCTTCTGCGTCTCGTAGTTGGCCGAGCCCCATGACTGGTCGTTGTCGTACCAGATCATGTTCGGCTTCCACTGCACGTAGTCCTCGTTGGCGAGCAGCGGGGCGTACGAGGCGAGCTTGACGACGTCCGCGTTGCGCTCCAGGCCCGTCATGAAGGCGGCTTCGGAGAGGGCGTTGGAGAACTTGTTGCCCTGCGAGGCGTACTCGCCGAGGAAGACCTTCGGGCCCGTGCGGTCGTAGGAGTCGTAGCGGTCGTTGTTCTCCAGGAACCACTGCGGGCTGTTGTAGTAGTGCTCGTCGACCATGGCGACGTCGGCGTCACGGTTGAGCTGCCAGGCCTTGTCGAACGTCGAACCGCTGTCGTCAGGGCCGGAGTTGGAGATGACGGTGATGTCCGGGTACTTCGCCTCGATGGCCGCGCGGAACTCCTTGAAGCGGGCGAAGAACTCCTCGGGGAGGTTCTCCTCGTTGCCGACTTCCAGGTGGGTCAGGCGGAAGGGCTTGGGGTGGCCCATCGCCGCCCGCTTCTTGCCCCACTCGCTGGTGGCCGGGCCATTGGCGAACTCGATGAGGTCCAGGGTGTCCTGGATGTGCCGCTTGAGGAGCGCCGGGTCATCGGTGGCCTTGTTCTGGCCGCAACCGGTCACCAGGGCGGGCACCACGGGCAGCGGCATGGCGCCGGTGTCCTCGGCGAACTGGAAGTACTCGTAGTACCCGAGTCCGTAACTCTGGTTGTAGCCCCAGAAGTTGGCGTTGGTGGCGCGCTGTTCGACCGGCCCGATGGTGTCCTTCCACTGGTAGGAGCGCTTGCGCTGCCAGCCGGACTTCTCGTCGTACGCCTCGTGCGAGCCGGTGTTGACCAGGCAGCCGCCGGGGAAGCGCAGGAAGCCGGGGTCCAGGTCGGCGATCTTCTGGGCGAGATCCTTGCGCAGGCCGTTCGCGCGTCCCTTGAAGGTGTCGCGGGGGAAGAGCGATATCTCGTCGAGGGCGACGGAGGCGCCCGAGGTGACCGCGAGCCGGCCGGTGGCGGAGGTGCGGCCCGCCGTGAAGGTCGCCTTGTACTTCGCCCAGCCGCCACGCGCGGTGACACGGCGGGCCGGGGCGAGGTCGCCGGAAGCGTCGCGCAGGCCGAGGGTCAGCGGCGCCTTCTGCGCACCGCTGGTGCGGGCCCAGACCGAGAAGTCGTAGCGCTTGCCCTTGGTGACCGCGATGCCGGTGTTGTAACCGGAGTTGGTGACGGTCGAACCGCCCTCCAGGGAGAGGTAGTTGCGGTTACGGGCATTCAGGCGGCCGTCGTCGTTCACGACCTTGGCGGCGCCGGACGTGTCCCAGGAAGTCAGCGGTGTGTAGGCGGTGTTGTCGGCGGTGGAGTACTCGAAGGAGCGGTTCTGCACGAGCTCGGCATAGAGGCCGCCGTCCGCCGCGCGGTTGATGTCCTCGTAGAAGACGCCGTACATCGAGTCGTCGATCTTCGCGCCGGTGCGGGCCGGGTCGACGTCGATGGTGTAGTCGGTGGGTTCGGCCGCGGCCGTGGGTCCCGCGGCGAGCGTTCCGGCGAGCAGGGCCCCCAGGGTGAGCCCGAGTCTCCATCGTCTGCGTGCCATGCGTACCCCAGTCCTGTGCGGTATATCGAACGTTGGTCAATGGGTCGAACGGAAACCTAGGCAGCGGAGAGCAGTGCGTCAACGCCTGGCACAGGAAGTGGCCGAGGTGGGTGCCGGGGTTCGTGATCTCGAACAACTGCCGTGCAATTCGGGGGACTTCACCCCGGGCTCTGTCCGAACCGTTGACTGGCCCCGCGTTCGACCTTACGGTCCCGTTCGAAGTTGCGAGCAGCATTCGAAATATCGAACAGAAGTGAGCCGCAATGTCACCACCCCTCCCGAGCCGACGAGGT
Source organism: Streptomyces sp. NPDC050439 (assembly GCF_040655335.1). Taxonomy (NCBI): domain Bacteria; kingdom Bacillati; phylum Actinomycetota; class Actinomycetes; order Kitasatosporales; family Streptomycetaceae; genus Streptomyces; species Streptomyces sp. NPDC050439. Next base: position 1,250,512 of record NZ_JBFAJT010000001.1, on the reverse strand, counting down.
GTGCTCGGCGGCATCGGAGCGCTCGCCGTCGCGGGCAGCTTCGGACTCGCCGCCGCGAATCGCAGCGCGTCCGCGATCGCGTCGGACGCGGACGTACGGGTCCGCTACTGGAATCTGTTCTCCGGCGGCGACGGCGCCAACATGATCGCGATGCTGGACGCGTTCCGCGCCGCGAACCCCCGGGTCGACGTCAAGGACTCGACCCTCCAGTGGGGCAACCCGTACTACACCAAGCTCGCCATGGCCGCTTCGGGGAACCGCGCCCCCGACCTCGCGGTGATGCACCTGGGGCGGATACCCGGCTTCGCGCCCGGTCGGCTCCTCGACCCCTGGGACGTGCGGCTGCTCGCCCGCCACGGGGTGCGCGAGGCGGACTTCGACCCGGTGCTGTGGAAGCGCGCCGTGGTCGACGGCAAGCTGTACGGCCTGCCCCTCGACATCCACGCCCAGCTCTGCTTCTACCGCCGGGACGTGTGCGAGAAGGCGGGGCTGCTCGACGCGGGCGGCGACCTCGCGCAGGTCACCTCGACCGAGGACTGGTTCAAGGCGCTCAAGGCCGCGAAGAAGGCCGTCAAGGGTGACGTGCACACCATCGGCATCAAGGCCGACGAACCCAACTTCTCCTGGTGGTTCTTCCTGTCCTTCTACACCCAGCTCGGCGGCACCTGCCTCAGCGCCGACGGCCGGGACGTCACCCTCGACACCGACAAGGCCACCGAGGTCCTGGAGTTCCTGCGCCGGCACCTGACCGACGGCTACTCCACGGCGATCGGCATCGCCGACGCCGAGGCGTTCGTCAACGGCTCCGCCTTCACCTGGGAGGGCAACTGGTCGGTGCCCGTCTTCAGCGGCGCGAAGCTCAAGTACGGCGCGACGCCGCTGCCGCCCGTCTTCGGGAAGCCCGCCACCCACACCGAGTCGCACTGCTTCGTCCTGCCGCACCAGGCGCAGCGCGGCGGCGCCACCAACGAGGGCGCGCACCAATTGGCCGCGTACGTCGTCAAGAACGCGACGGCCTGGGCGCGCGGCGGCCACATCCCCGCGGATCTGCCGACGCTCGACGACGAAAAGTACGTGGCACTCAAGCCGCAGTCCGAGTACGTGTCCGCCATGGACCACATGGCGGTCGAGCCGCCCGCCTGGTTCGCGGGATCGACCGGGCTCCTCGCCCAGCGCATCGGACCCGTCATCGCCTCCTCCAACGTCGGCTCCGCCAAGCCCGACGCCACCGCGCGCCGCATGAAGGACGTACTCGAAAAGCTGGTCGCGATGAAGAACCCGATGGAAGGCAGAGCCGCCACCGAGGGAGGGTCCGCCGCATGAGCGCCGTCGACACCGCGGTGGCCCCGGCCGCCGTACGGTCCGCCCCGGCGGCGGACGCCGATTCGCTGCGCGCCCGGCTGACGCGCCGCGTGCAGCACGGCGGCTGGTTCGTCGCCCCGTTCCTCGTCCTGTTCGCGCTGTTCGTGCTGCTGCCGATCGGCCGCGGCCTGTGGCTGAGCTTCACCGACGCCAACATCTCCGGCACGGGCGAGAGCTTCGTGGGCCTCGACAACTACCGCGAGGCACTCGACAGCCCGCTGCTGTGGGACTCCCTCGGACACAGCGCGTACTTCACCCTGCTCGTGGTGCCCTGCATCGTCGTCCTCGCGTTCCTCCTCGCGATGCTCGCCCACCACATCGAGCGCGCCAAATGGCTGTGGCGGCTGTGCTTCTTCGCCCCTTTCCTGCTGCCGTCGACCGTCGCGGGCAACCTGTGGCAGTGGCTGTTCAACCCGGGCACCGGAATGATCAACCACGTCTTCGGCCTCGACACGCCCTGGCTCACCCAGAAGTCCACCGCCATGCTCGCCGTCGTGATCACCACCCTGTGGTGGACGGTCGGCTTCAGCTTCCTGCTCTTCCTCGCGGCGCTGCAGAACATCCCGAGGCATCTGTACGAAGCCGCCGAACTCGACGGCGCGGGCGCCTGGCAGCGGATGGTGCACATCACCCTGCCCATGCTGCGCAACATCACCGGCCTGGTGATCACGCTGCAGATACTCGCCTCACTCCAGGTCTTCGACCAGGCCGTGGTCATGCAGGACTTCGGCCCGGGACCGGAGGAAAGCACCCGCACCTTCGTCCAGTACACCCTCGAAGAGGGCTTCACCGCCTACCGCGTGGGCTACGCCTCGGCGATCTCCATCATCTTCTTCGTGCTCATCGCGGCCGTCGCCCTCGGCCGGATGTGGCTCCTGCGCAAGCGTGAGGAGGGCGTGCGATGAGTGCCACGGCCCCGGGCAGAACCGCCGTACCCAAGAAGAAGTGGACCCCGAGCCAGATCGTGCTCACCGCGCTCGGCGCCGCCGTCTCCGCGCTGTGGATGACGCCCCTGCTGTGGGCCCTGTTCACGTCCCTGAAGTCGGAGACCGAGGCGGTCGAGGTGCCCACCCACTGGGTGCCCGAGGAGTGGACGGGCCAGGCGTGGAAGGCGCTCTTCGAGAGCGGCAACATCGCCAACTGGTTCGTCAACTCACTCGTGGTCTCGGTCTGCGTCACCTTCGTCGTGGTGTTCGTCAGCGCGCTCGCCGGGTACGGCTTCGCGCGCACCGAGTTCCGCGGCAAGAACGTGCTCCTCGGCCTCGTGATGGCGGGCCTGATGGTGTCGCCCGCCGTGCTCGGCGTCCCGCTCTTCACGACCGTTCAGTCCATGGGGATGGTCGACACCTACTGGGGCATGATCCTGCCGCAGTGCGCGCCCGCCGCGATGGTCTACATCCTCTACAAGTTCTTCCAGTCGATCCCGCACGAGCTGGAGGAGGCCGCGTACATCGACGGCGCCGGACGCTGGCGGGTCTTCTTCACGATCGTCCTTCCGCTGTCCAGGCCCTCGCTCTCGGCCGTCGGGATCTTCACGTTCATCGCGTCCTGGAACAACTTCCTGTGGCCGTACATGGTGACCAACAACCCCGACCTGATGACGATGCCGAACGGCATCGCGACCGTCATGAACTCCTACGGCATCCAGTGGGCGCAGCTCATGGCGGGCGGCCTCATGGCGGGCCTGCCCCTGATCGTCGTCTTCGTCTTCTTCCAGCGCCAGATCGTCAGCGGCGTGGCCCACACGGGCCTGGCCGGACAGTAAGCACCCCTGCACCGCAGCCCCGTCGAAAGGTCACGCATGGCCCCCCGCACCGCCCGCTTCACCCTCGACCCCGCCTTCACGGTGGGCGACGTCGACCCCCGGATCTTCGGCTCCTTCGTCGAGCACCTCGGCCGCTGCGTCTACACCGGCATCCACGAGCCGGGCCACCCCACGGCCGACGAGGACGGGCTGCGCACCGACGTGCTCGACCTGATCCGCGAGCTCGGCGTGACCGCCGTGCGCTACCCCGGCGGGAACTTCGTCTCGGGGTACAAGTGGGAGGACTCCGTCGGCCCCGCCGACGAGCGGCCGCGCCGCCTCGATCTGGCCTGGCACTCCACGGAGACCAACCGCTTCGGGCTCTCCGAGTACATCGCGTTCCTGCGGAAGATTGGCCCGCAGGCCGAACCGATGATGGCGGTGAACCTCGGCACGCGAGGCGTCGAGGAGGCCCTCGAACTCCAGGAGTACGCCAACCACCCCGCCGGCACCGCCCTCTCGGACCGGCGCGCGGCGCACGGCGACAAGAACCCCTTCGGCATCCACATGTGGTGCCTGGGCAACGAGATGGACGGGCCGTGGCAGACCGGCCACAAGACCGCCGAGGAGTACGGGCGCCTGGCCGCCGAGACCGCGCGCGCGATGCGCCAGGCGGACCCGGACGTCGAGCTGATCGCCTGCGGCAGCTCCGGCCAGTCGATGGAGACCTTCGCCGCGTGGGAGGCCACGGTCCTCGCCGAGACCTACGACCTCGTCGACCACATCTCCCTGCACGCCTACTACGAGGAGACCGACGGTGACCGTGACTCGTTCCTTGCCTCCGCCGTCGACATGGAGTCCTTCATCGAGAACGTCGTCGCCACCTGCGACCACGTGGGCGCCCGTCTGAAGTCCAAGAAGAAGATCAACCTCTCCTTCGACGAGTGGAACGTCTGGTACCAGTCCCGGCCGCACCCAAAGGTCGAGGAGAGCCTGCGTGACTGGCCCGAGGCCCCACGCCTCCTGGAGGACAACTACACCGTCACGGACGCGGTCGTCGTCGGCTCGCTCCTGATCGCCCTCCTGCGGCACGCCGACCGGGTGGCCGTCGCCTGCCTGGCCCAGCTGGTCAACGTCATCGCGCCGATCCTGACCGAGCCCGGCGGCCCGGCCTGGCGGCAGACCACCTTCTTCCCCTTCGCGCAGGCCTCACGGCACGGCCGCGGCCAGGTCCTCGACGTGCGCGTGGACTCGCCCGCGCACGGGACGCGGAAGTTCGGCGAGGTGCCCCTGCTGCATGCCACGGCTGTCCGCGCCGACGACGGCACCGTCACCGTCTTCGCGGTCAACCGCAGCCAGAGCGAGTCGCTGCCGCTCGAAGTCGCTCTACACGGCCTTGAGTTGGTGGACGTCATCGAGCACAGCGTCCTTGCCGACGCGGACCCGGACGCCCGCAACACCCTCGCGGAGCCGGAGCGCGTGACCCCGCACGACGTCACCGGGACAGCACTCCAGGACGGCACACTGAGCGCCGTCCTGGAGCCGCTGTCCTGGAACGTGATCCGCCTGGGCTGAGCTGGGCTGAGCCCTTCACGCGTGGATCAGTAGGCGACGGGCCACCCCGAGCTCCAGTTCAGGAGGTTGACGCCGAGCTTCGGGGTGCCGTTGTCCTGGCCGTCGTAGTAGTGGTAGACGAGCAGGTCGCCGTCGGTGTCCTTCATGACCGACTGGCCGCCGGGGCCGATGTAACGGCCGTGGCTCTCCTGGACCGGTGTGCCGCCGTTGTTCATCATGCCGACGCCGTTCTTGTCGACGTACGGCCCGGTGACCTTGGCGGAGCGGCCCACCTTGATCTTGTACGTGGAGCTGGTGCCGGCGCAGCACGTGTCGTACGAGGCGAAGAGGTAGTAGTAGCCGCCCCGCTTGACGATGTAGGGCGCCTCGACGGCCTTGGTGCCGGTGGGGCGCGAGGCGAGCGAGCGCCGGGTGGTGTCGCCCGCGTACTGCTTGCCGGTCGAGGGATCGATCCGGATCATCTTGATGCCGGTCCACCAGGAGCCGAAGGACAGCCACCACTTGCCGTCGTCGTCCACGAAGAGATTCGGGTCGATGGCGTTGTAGTCGCTGGAGGTGGTCGAGGTGTAGACGGCCCCGTAGTCGGTCCATGAGCCCGGCTCACCGGTGGCGGAGCCCGCGAGGCCGATGGCCGACTTGTTCGAGCCGAACGACGAGACGGAGTAGTACATGAGGTACTTGCCGCCGTGGTACGAGATGTCGGGCGCCCACACGTCCCCGGTGGAGTTGTAGTTGTTCCACCAGCTCGGCCGGGTGGGGAAGGCGGACCCGCTGCGGCCGAAGGCGATGCGGTCGGTGGAGGTGCGCAGCTGCAGGCCGTCGCCGGTCGAGTAGAGCAGGTACTTGCCCGATGAGGTGCGGGCCAGGGTCGGGTCGTGCACGACGATGTCCCCGGTGACCTGACCGGGGTTGGGATAGGCGCTCGCGCTGCCCGGGACGAGGGCGAGCAGGGCGGCGGCGGGCAGGGCGACGAAGGCTCTGCGCCGGAATCGGGTGGGGGTGCGGCTGGGGGTACGGCTGGGGGTGCGGCTCACTCCGGTCTCCTCGGGGTGGGAAGAGGCGCGCTCACAGCGCCGGATACGCGTTCGTCAGAAGCTCCTGGAACTGCGCCGAGAACCACTTCCCGGAAACCGGCGCCTCGGGCAGCGCGCCGGAGGGGTTGAAGCCGTTGCGCGAATTGCCCTGGTAGGCCGGGTCACACATGCGGTCGAAGCCCTTGCCCTCGTCGTTCGGGATCTCCTTGCTCGACCCGTCGGACTCGCCCGGCGGCTTCATCCACACATAGGCGTCGACGCCGGACTCCGGGGCCACGGTGGGCCGTTCGCCGAGGCCCGCGCCCGACTGGTTGCACCAGTTGCCGATGTGCAGGCGTCGGTCGTGACGGCCGCCCTCCACATAGGTGTCGACGTCCGTGGCGGGTCCGGGGCCCGTGGGCCGGTCCGCGCCGCCCCAGCCGTTGCGCGAGGTGTCGATGAGCATGCCGATGTCGGACCTGAAGCCGGTGGAGACGAGCTGGTCGCGGAACGACTGGGCGAAGCTGAGCTCGTCGACGGAACGGTTCCAGTCCACCCACGTGGACTCGCGGACCGACCGGCCGTTCACGGAGTCGCCGACGGTGAAGTTGGTCTCCTTCAGGGCGCTGTAGTTGGCCGTGTTGGTGATGAAGCCGTGCACGTTGTCGACGCTGCCGCCGTCGGCGGTCGCCGCCTCGTGCATGACTTGGGCGGACGCGGCGAAGTTGTCGTCCCAGCCGATCCAGCCGTGGTGGCCCGCGTCCACGTAGTTGTAGACGTTCGGCACCGCGCCGAGCTCGCGCAGCGCGTAGCCGACGCCCTTCACGTAGTTGCCGTTGGCCTTCATCACGTCGCACTCGGGTGTCGCGGTGGGGCGGCTGCCGGTGTTGGTGACCAGGTTGGGCAGCGAGTCGATCTCGACGGTCGTGACGATGCGCAGGTTCGCGTACTTGCTGTCGGCGAGGATCGCGGCGATGGGGTCGATGTAGTCGCTCCGGTACCTGCCGATCTCGGTCGGGCCGAGCTCGCCGTTGGAGGCGAGCGCGGCACAGTCCCGGCCCGGCAGGTTGTAGATGACCAACTGGATGACACCCGCGCCCTGTTGGAGTGCCTCGTCGAGGTGGTCGCGCAGCCCCATCGCGTCGCCGGCACCCTCGATCGCGGCGATCCGGTCGAGCCAGACGCCGGTGGGCTGGTCCGCGACGGCGTCCCCGCCGGGCTCGGCGGCGGCCTTCGCCGACCACTCGGGGTTCACGTAGGGCTTGGCGCCCGAGTACGGATTGTCGACGCGGGCCGCGGCGGACGCCGTCCGGGTCGCACCGCTTCCGCTGTCGCTCACGGCCAGCGCGGTGCCGCCGGTGGTGGCGAGGACGGTGGTGAGCGCCGCCAGTAAGAGGGAGCGGGATCTGCGGTGCCGGGTGTGCGTACGGCTACGGCTCATGGTGGGGGTGTCCCTTCGGGCGGGTCGGATGGGGGGAATCAGCCGTCGAGCGCGGTCGGCCGGTCGCCAAGGAGTCGCCGCCGGGAACAGAAAGGTTGTCGGGTCTTTCAGATTGTTCGGATCGCCTCCGTCGAATTCATTCGACAACTCCCTTTCGTGTGCGAGCTCTTGACATCGGACCCGTCCCGCTGAATTTTGGGAGCGCTCCCACCGGTGCTCCCACTGATTACCCAGCTCCCCGTCCGGAGCTCGCCCCCATCGAGCCGTCAGGAGATCTCCCCGCATGTCCGCATTCCCCCCATCCCCCCGCTCGGGCCCCTCCAGACCGGAAATCAGCCGCCGCAACCTGCTGACCCTCGGCGCCGGGGCCGCGCTGGCACCCGTCATCGTGGCCCTCAACCCCGCAGGTCACAGCGCCCAGGCCGCCCCCGCGGTCACCGAGTACGAACAGCGTTTCCTCGACCTGTACGCGAAGATCACCGATTCCGCCAACGGCTATTTCTCGCCGGACGGCATTCCCTACCATTCCGTCGAAACCCTCATTGTCGAAGCCCCCGACCACGGGCACGAGACGACATCCGAGGCATACAGCTATCTGCTCTGGCTGCAGGCCATGTACGGCAAGGTCAGCGGCGACTGGACACGTTTCAACGCGGCCTGGGAAACCATGGAGAAATTCATGATCCCGTCCCATGCCGACCAGCCGACGAACAGTTTCTACAATGCGGCGAAACCAGCCACGTACGCGCCCGAACACGACCAGCCGTCCCAGTACCCCGCCCGTCTCGACCCCGCCGTCCAGGCCGGCGCGGACCCGATCGCCGCCGAGCTGAAGAGTGCGTACGGCACCGACGACATCTACGGCATGCACTGGCTCCAGGACGTCGACGACGTCTACGGCTACGGCGGCGAGACCGCGGGACCCGTCTACATCAACACCTTCCAGCGCGGCTCCCAGGAGTCGGTCTGGGAGACCGTCCCGCACCCCACGCGCGACGAGTTCGAGCACGGCGGCAACAACGGCTACCTCGACCTGTTCACCGGCGACGCCTCCTACGCCAAGCAGTGGAAGTACACCAACGCGCCCGACGCCGACGCCCGAGCCGTCCAGGCCGCCTACTGGGCGCACGTCTGGGCCTCGGCCCAGGGCAAGGAGTCCGAGGTCGCGGCGACGGTCGCCAAGGCGGCCAAGATGGGCGACTACCTGCGCTACGCCCTGTTCGACAAGTACTTCAAGACCATCGGCGACTGCACCGACCCGTCCGGCTGCGCGCCCGGCAGCGGCAAGAGCGGCGCGCACTATCTGCTGTCCTGGTACTACGCCTGGGGCGGCGCCACCGACACCTCCGCGGGCTGGGCCTGGCGCATCGGCTCCAGCCACAACCACGGCGGCTACCAGAACCCCCTCGCCGCCTTCGCCCTCAGCGCCTACGCCCCGCTCGCCCCCAAGTCGGCCTCGGGCAAGTCGGATTGGGCCAAGAGCCTGACCCGGCAGATCGAGTTCTACCGCTGGCTGCAGTCCGCCGAGGGCGCCATCGCGGGCGGCGCCACCAACAGCTGGCAGGGCCGCTACGCCCAGCCCCCGGCCGGAGCCCCCACCTTCTACGGCATGGCCTACGACGAGAAGCCCGTCTACCACGACCCGCCGTCCAACCAGTGGTTCGGCTTCCAGGCCTGGTCCATGGAGCGCGTCGCCGAGTACCTCCACGAGACCGACGACCCCGCCGCGAAGACCGTCATGGACAACTGGGTGAAGTGGGCGCTCTCCGAGACGAAGATCGCCGCGGATGGCACCTACACCTTCCCCTCGACGCTGAAGTGGTCCGGCCGGCCCGACACCTGGAACCCCTCAAGTCCGGGCGCCAACACGGGACTTCACGTCTCCGTGGTCGACCGCACCAACGACGTGGGCGTGGCCGGCGCCTACGCCAAGACCCTCACGTACTACGCCGCCGCCACCGGCCACACCGAGGCCGCCACCACGGCCAAGGCCCTCCTGGACGGCATGTGGCAGCACCACCGTGACCCCCTCGGCATCGCCGTCCCCGAGACCCGTGCCGACTACGACCGCTTCGACGACGCCGTGTACGTCCCGAACGGCTGGACCGGCACCATGCCGAACGGCGACACCATCGACTCCGGGTCCGACTTCACCTCCATCCGCTCCTTCTACCGCGACGACCCGGACTGGCCGAAGGTCGCGGCGTATCTCGACGGGGGAGCGGCCCCGCGGTTCACGTACCACCGCTTCTGGGCGCAGGTGGACATCGCGCTGGCCATGGGCGCCTACGCGGAGCTCCTCGAACCTGGGGCGGGGTCGCGATGACCGGCCGTATGACACGCGGCGGGAAACTGCTCGGCGCCCTCGCCCTGATCCCGGGCCTGCTGCTCGCGGCCGCCCCCTCCTCCGGCGCCGACGACGCCACCAAGAAGAAGCCGTCGGCCGCGTACACCTGGAAGAACGTGCGCATCGACGGCGGCGGCTTCGTCCCCGGCATCGTCTTCAACCGCGCCGAGAAGAACCTCGCCTACGCCCGCACCGACATCGGCGGCGCCTACCGCTGGCAGGAGTCGTCCCGGAGCTGGACCCCGCTGCTCGACTCCGTGGGCTGGGACGACTGGGGCCACACCGGGGTCGTCAGCCTCGCGTCCGACACCGTCGAGCCGGACAAGGTGTACGCCGCCGTCGGGACGTACACCAACGACTGGGACCCCGGAAACGGCGCCGTCATGCGCTCGGCCGACCGGGGCAGGACCTGGAAGAAGGCCGACCTGCCCTTCAAGCTCGGCGGCAACATGCCCGGCCGCGGCATGGGCGAACGCCTCGCCGTCGACCCGCACGACAACCGCGTGCTGTACCTGGGCGCGCCGAGCGGCCATGGCCTGTGGCGCTCCACCGACTCCGGGGCCACCTGGTCCGAGGTGACCGCGTTCCCCAACCCCGGCAACTACCGGCAGGACCCCTCGGACACGACCGGCTACGCCTCCGACAACCAGGGCATCGCCTGGGTCACCTTCGACGAGTCGACGGGGGCATCCGGCGACCGCACCAAGACCTTGTACGTGGGCGTCGCCGACAAGGACAACGCCGTCTACCGCTCGACGGACGCGGGCGTCACCTGGACCCGCCTCGCGGGCCAGCCCACCGGGTACCTGGCCCACAAGGGCGTGCTCGACGCCGAGAACGGCTACCTCTACCTCGCCTACAGCGACAAGGGCGGCCCCTACGACGGAGGCAAGGGCCAGGTGTGGCGGTACGCGACCCGTACCGGCGAGTGGAAGAACATCAGCCCCGCCACCGACGCCGACACCTACTACGGCTACAGCGGACTGAGCGTCGACCGGCAGCGTCCGGGCACCGTCATGGTCACCGGCTACAGCTCCTGGTACCCGGACACCCAGATCTTCCGCTCCACCGACAGCGGCGGCAGCTGGACCGGCGCCTGGAACTACGGCGCCTATCCCGAACGCTCCAACCGCTACACCATGGACATCTCGTCCGTGCCCTGGCTGTCCTGGGGCGCGAACCCGGCGCCGCCCGAACAGAGCCCGAAACTGGGCTGGATGACCGAGGCCCTGGAGATCGACCCCTTCGACTCCGACCGGATGATGTATGGCACCGGGGCCACCGTCTACGGCACCAAGAACCTGCGGCAGTGGGACAGCGGAGGCAAGTTCACCGTCACCCCGATGGTCAAGGGCCTGGAGGAGACGGCCGTCAACGACCTCGCGGCGCCCGCCTCCGGAGCGCCCCTGCTCAGCGCGCTCGGCGACATCGGCGGCTTCCGGCACACGGACGTCACCAAGGTGCCGCCCCTGATGTACACAGAGCCCAACTTCACCACCACGACGAGCATCGACCACGCCGAGTCCGACCCGGACATCGTGGTGCGCGTCGGCCAGCTCGACAGCGGGCCGCGCATCGCCTTCTCCGGTGACAACGGCGCCACTTGGGGGGCGGGCAAGGAGCCGTCAGGTGTCTCCGGCGGCGGGACGGTCGCCGCGTCCGCCGACGGCAGCCGCTTCGTGTGGAGCCCGGACGGTGCGGGCGTGCACACCAGCGGCGACCGGGGCGCCTCGTGGACGGCGGCCACCGGCATCCCCCAGGGCGCCGTCGTCGAGTCCGACCGGGCCGACCCGAAGACGTTCTACGGCTTCAAGTCCGGCAGGTTCTACGTCAGCAGGGACGGCGGGGCGACCTTCACCGTGCAGGCGTCCACCGGCCTTCCGGCCGAAGGAGCGGCGCGTTTCAAGGCCGTACCGGGAGAGGCGGGGGACATCTGGCTCGCGGGCGGCAAGGCCGGCGGGACGTACGGCCTGTGGCACTCGACAGACTTCGGCGCGAGCTTCAGCCGCGTCCAGGGCGTCGAGGAGGCCGACACGATCGGCTTCGGCAAGGCCGCGCCGGGATCCGGCCACCAGACGCTCTTCACCAGCGCGAAGATCGACGGGGTGCGCGGCATCTTCCGCTCCACCGACGCCGGCAAGAGCTGGGTGCGCGTCAACGACGACACCCGTCAGTGGGGCTGGACCGGGGCGGCCATCACCGGCGATCCCCGGATCTTCGGGCGGGTGTACGTGGCCACGAACGGCCGTGGCATCGTTTACGGGGACAACTCCCGCCGCTGAGTGACCAGTCGAAGCGCTTCGACGGGTCTATGGACAGCACATGGGTGTCCCTCTAAGGTCAAGAAGGCCCCAAGTCGAAGCGCTTCGCCACCGCCTCCAGAACTGCCCAGGAGAGCCGCATGGTCACCCTTGCCGAGGTAGCCCACCACGCCGGAGTCTCGGCCAGCACGGTGAGCTACGTACTCAGCGGCAAGCGGTCCATCTCCGCCTCCACCAAGGACCGCGTCGAGCGCTCCATCCGCGAGCTCGGCTACCACCCGAACGCGGGCGCCCGCGCCCTGGCCAGCAGCCGGTCCAACATCATCGCGCTGATGGTCCCGCTGCGCACCGACATGTACGTGCCGGTGATGATGGAGATAGCCATCGCCGTCGCCACCACCGCACGCACCCATGGGTACGACGTGCTGCTCCTGACCGGCGAGGAGGGCCCCGAGGCGGTCCGCCGCATCGAGGGCAGCGCCCTCGCCGACGCCATGATCTTGATGGACGTGGAGCTGCACGACGAGCGACTCCCGCTGATCCGCGAGACCGACCGGCCCACGGTCCTCATCGGCCTCCCCGCCGACCCCACGGGCCTGACCTGCGTCGACCTGGACTTCATGGCGACCGGCGCCCAGTGCATGGAGCATCTCTCCGGGCTGGGCCACCGGGAGATCGCCGTGATCGGCGAGGCGCCCGCCGTGTACGAGCGGCACACCGGGTTCGCCGAGCGCACCCTGGAAGGGCTGCGCACGCGGGCCGGAGAGCTCGGCGTGCGGGTGCTGCACCGGCCCTGCGAGGGGACGTACGACGCGCTCGCCGCGACCCTCTCGCGCATCTCCGACGAACGCCCCGGCACGACGGGGTTCGTCGTACAGAACGAATCGGCGGTGGAACCGCTCCTGAGCCTCCTGCGCCAACAGGGCCGCGCCATACCGGAAGACGTCTCCGTCATCGCCGTCTGCCCCGACCAGGTGGCCACCCAGGCATCGGTGCGACTCACTTCCGTGGCCATCCCGGCCCAGGAGATGGGACGCCAGGCGGTGGAGCGAGTGGTCGCGAAGCTGCGGGGGCAGGATGTGGGCGAAGTCGTTTTGCTCGCACCGGAGTTGACGGTGCGGTCGAGCACGGGGCCGGTGCCGGGGGCGGGCTGAGCGCGGGGGCGGGAGTCGAGCGGGTGGCTCAGGCGGGGGTGTCGGAGGGAGGAACCCGCGTAGTTGGCCTACCGCCGGCGCCGGAAGTGGAGCCACAGGCGGGCGAGGATCAGGCCCAGGACCACGATGCCGACCGTGATCTGCACCCAGCGAGGGAGGGCGCCCGAGCCGGGGAGGTACAAGGCGATCACCATCGAGAACGTCGTTCCTCACGGTTGCGGCTCTCGCGACTGGAGGGGCGAGGTATCGGACATTCTCCTACGCGCGGCCCGCTGACCCCTGTATTGATGTCCCGCGTACTGCTGTCAGGAGTACGCGGGATCATCGAAACCGTCGACCGCAGAGCTATTAGGCTCTCGGCTTCACGGAGTGGACACCATGGGACGCGGTGCCTTTGGCATGCCTGAGCCTATGTAGAAGCTTGGGTGTGGGGGCTGGTTGTATGCCGTGTTTTGCCACGTCAGTGCTGTGCGGTACTGGATGTCGTGGAGCAAGGTGGTGATCTTCGTCTTTGTTTCGTGTGGGGTGGAGTAGATCCGTAGCGCCTTGTTGTCCGACGTGCGCCAGACGACCTCCTCGCGCCAGTCGCCGAGGATGTCTCCGGAGAGGGCCGGGGTCGCCTTCGTGCCGTTGTTGGACGAGACCGAGGACCCGGTCAGGAGGCGGGTCTCGCCGCCCGTGCCGTACTTGTCGATGCGGGTGCCGTCGAGGAGTTCGCGCGTGGTGTCGCCGTCCCACCAGTTCACGAAGTTGACGCTGGACGGCTCGCGGCCGACCGATGCCCCGGACGGCGAGCGCAGGGTGTTGTCGGCCGCGGACCAGGACTCGGCGCCCGCCGAACCGGCGTAGATGTCGGCGGACACGCCACGGCCGTTGTCGGAGCCCGAAGCCGTGGTCCACAGGCGCTGGCCCGTGCGGGCGTCCGCCATCCAGGAGCCCGGCTTGGAGCTGTCCTCGGAGACCTTGAAGTACTCCAGGCCCGTGCGCGAGGGGTCGAGGTCGCCGACGTGGCCGGCGTCGCCGTGTCCGAGCTTGGTCGTCCACAGGCCGCTGCCGTTGTCGTCGACGGTCATCGCGCCGTAGACGATCTCGTCCTTGCCGTCGGCGTCGACGTCCGCGACCGACAGGCTGTGATTGCCCTGGCCGTCATATCCCTTGCCGGTGTTCGTCGAGGAGTTGGTGTCGAAGGTCCAGCGCCGGGTGAAGGCGCCGTTCCGGAAGTCCCAGGCGGCGATGACCGAACGTGTGTAGTAGCCGCGTGCCATGATCAGGGACGGTCTGCTGCCGTCCAGGTAGGCGGTCCCGGCGAGGAAGCGGTCCACGCGGTTGCCGTAGCTGTCGCCCCAGCCCGCGACGCTGCCGCGTGCCGGGACGTAGTCCACCGTGTCGAGCGCGGCGCCGGAGCGGCCGTCTAACATGGTCAGGTACTCGGGACCGGCAAGGACGTAGCCGCCGGAGTTGCGGTGGTCGGCGGAGGAGCTGCCGATCACCTTGCCCACGCCGTCCTTCGTGCCGTCCGCCGTCTTCGTGGCGACCTCGGCCCGGCCGTCACCGTCGTAGTCGTACACCTGGAACTGCGTGTAGTGCGCGCCCGAGCGGATGTTCCTGCCCAGGTCGATCCGCCACAGCCGGGTGCCGTCCAGCTTGATCCCGTCGATGATCGTGTTGCCGGTGTAGCCGGACTGGGAGTTGTCCTTGGCGTTGGTGGGCTGCCACTTCAGTACGAAGTCGAGGGCGCCGTCCCCGTCGAGGTCGCCCACGGACGCGTCGTTGGCCTCGTAGGTGTACGCCACGCCGTCCGGGGTCGTGCCCCCGGCGGGCGGCGTGATCGGAACGTCCTTGTACCCGGCGCGGAACTGCACCGCGTGCACGGAGTCGCCCTGTTCGGTGCCGTCGACCACCGCGCGCACCGTGTAGTCGGCGCTGTTCGGTGCGCCCGCGTGGAAGTAGTTCGTCGAGCCGGTGACCGGGGACGAGTTGACCTTCGTACCGCCTCGGTAGACGTTGAAGGCGACGTCGTCGTCATCGGTGCCGAGCCAGCGCCAGCTGACCAGGTTCCCGGCGTCGGTGTGCACGCTGACCACGCCCCGGTCGAGGGCCTCGGCCTGGCGGGTGGTGGCCGCGGACGAGGTCGACGACAGGGCGATGAGCCCTCCGGCGGCGAGTGCGCCCGCGATGACGGCGGTGACCAGGACGCGGCCGCGGGACCGGCGTGCTCTTCGCCGTCTGAAACGGTGGGGCGCGGTGTAGGGATTCTCGAACATGGATGCTCCTGCGGGGAGAGGGCGGGACGGTACCTCGGCTGAGTTGCCGCAGGGAGCGCAGAAAGTTGCCGCTAGTACAAAGTCCTCGCCCGGCGCCCGGGGCGCGCCAAGTCACCTATGGCCGCAAGGCTTCCGGCATCGCCGTCCGCGCCTTCTCCTCGTCGCCGCCCTCGACGAATCCCTCACTCGCCCCGCTGCGCCCCTGTTCGCATGCGCGGAGGATCCGGTCAGGACGACTGGGTGCGCCAGGGGACCGCGATCTCGAATTGGTGGGAGCCGCGCCACACCTTGACCCAAAGTTGCGGAGGATGGTCCGTGCTTGAGGTGTGGGTCACCGAGAAGCGGATGGCCTCGCCTGGGTCCAGCTCACTACGGGGCGGCGTCAGTGAGACGGCCCCGGGAAGATCACGGGAGAGCAACTCGAATCGAATCGTTTCGTCGCCCAGGTAGCGCAGAAGGTTCCCGGAAAGGTCCTGCTCGATGCTGAATTCCGCAGTCCTCTGGAGGGCACTCCTTGCGATGGCAGCGGCCTGTTCGGCCGCCTCAGTGCTTCTCTCCGCTGCCTTGAGCATCCTTCGCCCCAGCAACAGCTGTGCAGAGCCCAGAATCACCGGGATCACCGAAAAGCAGACAGAAACCGGCTCCATGCTTGGCTTCCTCTGTCAGCGTGAATATTCCGATGCTCACAACGACACACGAGACGCGAAGGTACTGGAGCGCAGCAACTTCACTCGTGCGTGGCGGCCCGCTCCGGCTGATTGACGCTGCCCGTCTTATGTACGGAGGCCACCAGATTGGAAGTGACTTCCGCCGACTTCGCTGCCTGTTCGGCGAACCTGGCACTGTTGCGTGCCGCCGCCACGAGCCTGCGCCCGACAATGATCATCCACGCGGACACAGCCAGAGCGAACGAACTGGCGACTATTGGAGCTAAGTTCCATCCGGCCATCGGGTCCACCTCTCCTTGCCTGCATGCCCGATCCAACAGCAGTGCTGGGAGTGATCGGCCTCCTGATCGAGATTGGGGCACGGCTGATCTGAATTGTTCCGGCACACGCAAGAACGATGCAGGAGAACCGTGCGTTACGGGGGCAGGTCCACGGTCACCGTCACTCAAATGAATGACACAGCAAAGCCTGCGCGCCGACGTGCCCGAGCTGACCGATCCGCGCCCAAGGCCACACACCACCGCCACAGGGTGTGGCCGTCCGCATGATGTTGTCGAACCGCACAGTCCCGAAGGCGGATCGTGTACGCCCTCTTGCCGCCGATACCTGGCGATTGCACTCTTTGAAGCGGGGCTGTCGCGATCCGTGACCGGGGGAGGGGCGCATGTCGGAGCAAGGTGGTGGCTTGACCGAGCCAGTTGAACCTGGTGTTCCAGTGCTTCGAGACGGGATACTCCTGCACACCCGCACCGCGGTCGAAGCTACGGTCGGCGACGGTACCGACGGAACTGTTCTCTGCAGCACCGAAGCAGTCCACCGAGCCAAGAGTGCCCGGCGTGACCTAGGTGGCGCCCTGTTGCTCGATCCAGGGCGCTATGAGCAACATATGGCCAGCACCGCCAACTCCTTTTATGTGCAGCCGCGGGATGGCGGCATCCCCGCGCTCTACGCCACACAGCGTTGCGTCGGCTATCCCGGGCGTGAGCAGCTGGACGCCGGAGCCACGGCTGTCCTCACCCCGACCCGATACTTCACGTCCGGAGACATCTGGTCCGTCACTGCGGCCGTGCGACGGGTGCGCGAACTCGACCCGGAAGAAGTCATCTTCACCGTGCCACTGGCTGCCCGGTGGCTGCAGTCGGACCAGGACACCCGCCGACTCATCGACTCCCTCAACGGGATCCCGCACGTAAAAGCGATCGCCCTGGGCTCCTCAAGCGATCCATTGCCGGACCTGACCGCGGCGCGACGCCTCCGCGATTTGATCGACGACGTCTACAACGTGGCCCTTATCCGTACCGGGCTCGCCGGCCTCGATGCCTATGCCCGCGGCGCCACCTTTGTCTCCATCGGGGTTCGCAACTCATGCCGAGCTTTCTGGCCGCCTGACGCGCGACATCCCGACGCCAATCGAAAGGGCGCAGCGCATCCCTACGTCCTGCACCCCATCCTGATGGAATATTTTCCCGGCGGCGATCTCGCTCACCTGTATGGACATGGCAAGCCTCCCGAATGTCCATGCCACGTCTGCGACGGTCAGTCCTTCGCTCGCTTTGTCGGCGACGACTGTGACGACGTCAGGGAAGCCGAACGGCACAACGTGGCCACCTGGCTGCCCTGGGCCGAAGAACTGCGACGAGCGTCACCTGGCAGAGCACGGCGCGAGTTATGGCGGCAGCGCTGCTATCAAGCCATTGATGCCCGCGGGGCGATCGAACGGCGATGGCGCAGCAGGCGGAGTCCGCCCGCATCCGCATCCCTCACGTTGTGGGCCTCCGAAGGGGACTGACCTGCCCGGGCGCCGTTGACAAGCCCAACACCTGACCGTACGCGTGCTCGGCGAACCGCCAACCGGCCGGTGTCTCCCACACCTCGGCAAGTGGCTCTGGCGGCGCCAGTACTCGCGGTTCGCCCTTGCCCTGCCAGTGCACGACTCCGGTACGGAAGCGCGCTGCTTCGGCCTGCAGGGCGACCGACCCGTCCTCCGGAGAATCCAGCCAGACCGCCTGCGGGGCATACGCGCCGAACGGCATCACATCCAGTGCCGTCACGTCGGCATGCTCGCTGCGCACCACCGCCAGGTCCACAGTCAGTGGTGGCACCGCCAGACGCTCAACCAGATCCCCGCGACGCACCCACGCGTGCGACTCTCCGCCGCGCACCAACAGGCGCTGGTCCCGGCTCGCCAGCGAACCCCACGGCGTCGGCTGCCTTGTTGGCAAACTCAACAGTGCGTCGAGCGTGCCCAGGTTTTCCAGCGCCCCGCCTTCTACGGCCATTCGACGGGCATGCTCCTCGTCGTTCAGGCGGTACGCGAGTGCCACCTCCACGCCCCACAAAGTCACTTCGGACAGGCGGGAACCGGGTGGGATCTTCCCGCCCGACACTGCCTCAACTACTCGTCGCGCATGAACACTTGCGGACATGAAAACGGACATAACAACCTCGACCATTCCGACGACACCATGCACGCAACCACACGTCGGACAACCCTCGAACAGAAACCGGCAAACGCCGCACCCAGGCAACGCAAATGGGTTGGGCCCAGAGGCCGACGCCGCCTGGCTCAGATCTGCCTGGGATTCCGGACGTTGTTCGATCTCTCGCACGGACGTTGCTATGCTCGCGCACCGCGCTTCGGCGGCACGGGGGCCACCCAGCGCGCGGGCAGAGCCGCGCAAGCACAGAAAGAGGTCACCCGTGGGGACAGCCGTCGATGACGCCGCCGCCGCGGAGTTCCACGACTTCTTCGAGCGGCACTACAACGAACTCGCGCGCCTGGCACACATGCTGACCGGTGAGAAGGACGCCGCGGACGACCTGGCGGCCGACGCCCTGGTCGCGCTCTGGAACCGCTGGGACCGCGTCAGGGCCGCCGATCACCCGGCCGCGTACGCCCGTGGTGTCGTCGCCAACATGGCCCGCAGCCGCATCCGCAGCGCCGTGCGGGAACGCCGCCGCGTGGCCCTTTTCTGGGGCCAGCGCGCGGAGGGCGTCGACGACCCCGACGTACCCGCTGTCGTCGACGTCCAGGAGGCGTTGCGTACGCTGCCGTTCCGTAAGCGGGCCTGTGTGGTCCTGCGGCACGCCTTCGACCTGTCGGAGAAGGACTGCGCGCTCACCCTCGGGATATCGGTCGGTACGGTGAAGAGCCAGACGTCCAAGGGGATGGCGGAGCTGCAACGGCTCCTCGGCGAGCGGGCCGCGTCGCAACTCGTGGGAGGGAGGCAGTGATGGACGACGTACGCAAGCAGCTGCGCGATGCCGCGGCCGAGCACCGCCCCGACAGGGAACGGATGCTCGCCCGCGTCGAGCGCGGCATGGAGCGTGGCGCCGTCGACGACCTCGGGGCGGCCTCCTCCCGCGGCAGGCTGCGCCGGCCCGCCCCCTGGCTGCGCGTCGCGGGCGCTACCGCCGCCGTGGCCGGGGTCTTCGCGCTCGGCGGATACGCCGTCGCCTCCGTCGTCCAGGGCGAGGAGCCGCCGCCGAGCACCGTGGGCACGCCCGCCGCCCCCGATACCCCGGCCGGGCCCGGCCCCTCCGCCTCCGCGCCGGACGACGAGAACGCCGAACCCAGCTCGCCGGCGGAGCCCGCGCAGCCCTCGGGCAAGGCCACGAAGGGCACGCCCGGCAAGGACACGGACCCGGACACGAAACGGCCGCCGAAGAAGTCCGATCCGCCGCCCTCCACGCGGCGCCTGGCGCCGGATGCCAAGGGCGTCGAGGACGGCTACCTCTGGAGCGATGGCTCCGTCGACCCGCAGAGCAACGACTTCTGGGCGCAGAGCACTCTCACCTTCAAGACCGGAAAGCCGCTCACCGCGCTCAGCGTCGAACTGCGTGTCGCGCAGACCGGCGGAGTCAGCGACACGGGCAACTGGCGCTCCCTGCCCGCCGACGACTTCACGGTCTCCGTGCGCGAGGAGGGCGATGAGCTGGTCTACCGCTGGACGCTGAAGGCGGGCCGGACCGTCCCGGAGGGCGAACACGTCTTCGCGGGCCAGTACAACCACGCCGAGGGCGGCAGGGACGCGGGCGAGGACACCTACGCGGCGGAAGCGGCCGCGGCGGGCCAGGAGGCCGCGGTGCGCGGCGACTTCGCCCGTACCTCCTAGAGAATTCCCCGCAGGGCGGCAACCTTCCGCACCCGGGCGGAGACCAGCAGACGCAAGGTCCGCAAGGTCATCCCCCCAGCGAAAGAGCGGTCCCCATGACCACGCAACTGACCCCGCAACGAGCCGAACTGCGCAGGAACCGGAAGCGCCGCCTCACCCGCCGCCGCGCCGTGGGCGCGGCGGGCGGCGCGCTCCTGCTGACCGGCGCCACCCTCGGCGCCAACGTGCTGCTCTCCCCTGCCGGAGCGGCGACCACGGCGGCAGCCGCCTGGCCGACTCCCACCGGCAACAAGGCCGTCAGCAAGACGATCGAGGTGTCCGGCACATACGACGGCGGGCTCCAGCGCTTCTACGGCAGCGGAGACCTCGGCGGCGACGGCCAGGAGGAGGGCCAGGACCCGATCTTCAAGCTGAAGGACGGCGCGGTCCTGAAGAACGTAGTCCTGGGCAAGCCCGCCGCCGACGGCGTGCACTGCTCGGGCAGCTGCACCATCCAGAACGTGTGGTGGGAGGACGTCGGCGAGGACGCGGCCAGCTTCAAGGGCACCTCGTCCGGCGCGACGTACAACGTCACCGGTGGCGGCGCGAAGAAGGCCGACGACAAGGTCTTCCAGTTCAACGGCGCGGGCAAGCTGAACATCAGCGGTTTCCAGGTCTCGGACTTCGGCAAGCTGGTCCGCTCCTGCGGCAACTGCTCCAAGCAGTACAAGCGCACGATCACCGTCAACGACGTGGACGTGACCGCGCCCGGCAAGTCGCTGGTCGGCATCAACACCAACTACGGCGACACGGCGACCCTCCGCCAGATCCGCATCCACGGCGACTCCAGCAAGAAGATCAAGCCCTGCATCCGCTACACGGGCAACAGCTCGGGCGACGAGCCCAAGGAGACGGGCAGCGGCCCGGACGGCACGTACTGCAAGTACAGCGCGTCGGACATCAGCTACCAGTAGCCGTCACAGCGGACCACCAGTGACCAAGTCCCGGTCACTGGTGGTCCGTTGCCGTCGGTGCTCTCAGCGGAGCCGAGGTGTCCAGTCCCTCAGGTAGGCGGAACGTGTCGCGGACCGGGCCTGTGCACGCGTGAGTTGGGGGCGGTTGTCCGGGACGGTGACTGCCGCGCCGGGCCCCGTGTTGTGGTACTCCGCGAAGCGTTGGGACTGCCAGGGGTGGGCTTCGCGCATGTTCGCGTAGGGGGTTGTCGCGTCGATGCCGGGGCCCAGGCGGGTGTCGCGCACCGTGAGCATGGGGCGGGCCGTCGTGTCGGAGGTGGGGACCCAGGGGCGGGCCAGCTTGTAGTACGCGTCCGGGGCGCCGCTCGTCACCCGGCCGCGGGTGACCAGGTAGCCGCGCGGGTTGGCGACGGCGGTGGACGGCGCGAAGACGAAGCCGTACGGCGCTGCCGTCAGGTCGCTGCGGGTGAGCGTGTGGAAGCGGCAGCGCTCGAAGACCGCGGTGGCCCGGCCGAAGACGAAGTCGACGTCGCCCTCCACGTGGCAGTCGCGGAAGTACTGGCGGGCGAAGACGCCCAGGTCCACGGTGTCGGCGTAGAGGGTGTCCTGGTGGCCTAGGAACCGGCAGCGGAAGAACGCCGAGCGGTCGCCCATGACCTTGAGGGCGACGGCCTGCGTCCCCGTGTACTCGGGGTGGTCGGCGCGCAGCCAGTCGTTGGCGAACGTGATCGCGTGCGCGCTGAGACCGGCGGCCCGCACGGTCGTGGTGGCCGAGCCGCTGGTGCCGTAGGTGCCGGACCCGTCGGGCTTCGGGGTGCCCGCCGCGTTGTCGTACACGATGACCGTGTCGCGCGGGTCGCCGCTCGCGCCGATGAGCGTGAGTCCCGCGCTCGTCTCGGGGACGGTCACGGTCTCGCGGTACGTGCCCGGGGCGAGGACCAGTGTCCATCCGGGGCCGGAGGCGGCGTCCACCGCGGCCTGGACCGTGGTGTGGTCGCCGCCGCCCGCCGGGTCGACGTACAGCGTCCGGCGGGCGGGGCGCCGCTCGGCGGCGTGGGCGGGCGGCGTGCTGCCGAGGGCGAGAGCGGCCCCGGCACCCGAGCCCGCCGCGAGCAACGTACGCCGTCCGACAGGGGAGTTGAGGCGAACAGGGGAGTGGTGCGAGGGCATGGCTGCTCCTTCGCCGTGCGGTCAGGTGAGGTGAGTTGAGGAGAGGAGAGGAGAGGAGAGTGAGGTGGGAGGGTCGACCCGCTCAGTGGCGCTTGCCGGCGCCCGCGTGACGCGCGAGCAGTCCCGGCAGCTTGCGCGGGTCGTCCACCCGCGTCCGGAGGCTCGGCGTCCAGCCCGCACCCGACTGGAGGGTCTCCTCCGGGATCTCCGCGTTGTGCACGGCGATGAGATCGACGCGCTTGCCGTTGACGTAGTTGGCGTCGGCGGTGACCGGTGCCTCTTTCCACTTCTTCAGGATCTTCGCGGCGCTGATCCCGCGCGGCACCGTGAACGCGTTTTTCTGCGCGACCAGTCGGGACTCCTGGCCGATCCCGAACGAGTACTGGTAGCCGTTCGCCGGGACCACGTAGTGGTTGTTGTAGGCGTCGACCTGACCGAAGCGGACGCGCGGCGCACGCTCGACGATGTCCTTGAAGACGTTGTGATGCAGGGTGACCCGCAGCTTGCCGCGGTCGGTGGCGCCCGCGCTGTCACTGTTGCCGATCATCAGGGTCTTGTCGTGGTCGGCGAACACGTTCCAGGAGGCGGTGACCAGATCCGCGCCGCGCACGACGTCCAGCTCGCCGTCGTGCTGCTGATAGATCTCGCCGTAGTAGGACGGCAGTGAACTGTCGGGGTGCTCGCCGTCGGTGAACGTGTTGTGATCCACCCACACATGAGTCGAGCCGTACACGACCATGCTGTCGTACTCGGAGTTCCAGGCACCCCGGTCCCCGTCCGTGGGGTCCCACTGCGGGAAGCAGTCCAGCGGGCTCTCCAGGGTGAGGTTACGGACGACGACATTGTCCACGCCCTGGATCTGCAGGCTGCCGCCGACGATCCCGGCGTTCCTGCCGACGCCCACGATGGTCGTGTCGGCGGGTACGTACGCCTTGATCGCCGCGGCCTGCCGCGTCGCCGACGCCGCCCGCAGGTCCTCCTGTACGCCGCTGACCGGCGTGTCACGTCCCCACACGGCGGGGTCGTAGTCGGCGAGATAGCGGTCGAAGTCGTAGCCGTCCGCCTCGAACGCGGCGCAGCCCTGTGCCGTCGCGTTCAGCGTGCCCTTGATCTTGATGATCCGGGGAGCGCCCGCGTCGTCCGCGAGCGCGGCCCGCAGTTCTTCCCAGGTGGTGACGGTGTACGTGTGCGCCGCGTCGGCCCCGGCACCGCCGGTGGTCCCGCCGTCGGCCGACGCCCACCCGTCGCGCGGCGGCAGTACGTCGTGCCGGTGGGAGCCGGAGGCCGAGGCCGGCGCGCTGGTGACCGCCATCACCAGGGCGGTGCATCCGGCGAGCGCCGCCAAGGATCTGCGCGCGGCCACTCTCGGCGTGGCTTTCGTCGTCCTCATCGTCACGGTCCTTCCGGCCAGGTGATCCAGGATGGGGGTATCGCGGCGTCCAGCCGCCGCACGTCGCGCGGCGCGAGCACCTTGTGGTGCAGCAGCCCGGCCGCCACCAGGCGGGCCACTTCGATCGCGCCCGGCGGATTGAAGTGCGTGTTGTCCTGCTCGGTGGCGGTCCAGTTGAAGTACGCCTTGGTGGCCTCGACGCCGAGCTTCTGCCACAAGGCAAGGGACTGGGTCTGCACGTCGAGCAGCGGCACGTTCTCCGCCGCGGCGAGCGCGCGCATCGCCGCCGGGTACTCGCCGTGCGTGGGCAGAGCGGTGCCGTCCGCGTCGAACTTCCTGCGCTCCACGGCGGTTACGAGCACCGGCCGCGCGCCACGGGACCGCGCCCCGTCGACGTACTGCCTGAGGTAGTCCTGGTACGTCGACCAGGGCTCGGTGTAGCGGGTCGGGTCGGCGCTCTTCTCGTCGTTGTGCGCGAACTGGATCAGGAGGCGGTCGCCGGGTCTGATCGTCTCCAGGATCACCGTGAGCCGTCCCTCGTCGACGAAACTCTTCGAACTCCGGCCGTTCATCGCGTGGTTGGAGATCCGCATGCGGTCACGCAGAAAGAAGGGGAGGGCCATGCCCCAGCCGGTCTCGGGCGCCGCGTCCGCGTACTTCTGTGCGGCGGTGGAGTCGCCGGCGATGTAGAGGGTGGGCCTGGTGCCCGCCGGGCGGGCGAACGCCGCCGGGGCCGCGGCCGCCGCGAGCGGAAGGCTCGCGAGGGCCGCGACCGCACGGCGTCGGCCGACGCCGTGCGCGGGGTGCGCTGTCACTTGTTCTGTTCGTTCCACTCGGCCTGAGCCTTGTTGAGCTGCTCGGCGAGGGTGTCGAGGAAGTCCTTCGCGGACATCTTGCCGAGCAGGACCTTCTGGTAGTTCGGCTCGTTGTCGGCCTTGCTGATGGTGTTCCAGTCGGGCAGGTAGTACGGCAGCTGCACGATCTTCAGGGAGCCGTCGTTGAGCGCGGCGGCGGCCAGCTTCGTGGGCTCGGCCTCGTTCACCCAGGCGTCTTTGGAGGCCGCGGTGTTGGCGGGGATGGCGCCCGCGGACTCGTTCCACTTGCTGTTGGACTCGTGCGAGGCGGCGAACTCGATGAACTTCCAGGCCGCGGCCTTCTTCTTGCTGGACTTGAACAGGCCGAGCCCGTCGACGGGGTTGGAGACCTGGACACGGATGCCCGCGTCGGTCGTCGGGTTGGGCAGACCGCGGAACTTGCCCTCACCGAGCGCCTTCACGTGGTCCGTGTAGGAGCCGAGGTTGTGGCTGAGCATGCCGATCTGGCCGGTGTCCCACTGCGCGTTCATCTTCTTGAAGTCGTTGTTGACGTCGGCCTCGGGGGTGTTCTTCTTGTAGAGCCCGACGTACTTCTCCAGCGCCTTCACGTTCTTCGGGTCGTTGACGGTGGTCTTCTCGCCGTCCCAGAACGATCCGATGCCGGACTGGCCGTAGGCCGCGTCGAGGGCCTGCGCGATGGAACCCTCGCCGCCGCGGATGGTGTATCCGAACTTGTTGGAGTCCTTGTCGGTGAGCTTGTCGGCCGCCTTGTAGAACTTGCTCCAGGTGGTGGGGGCCTCCAGGCCCGCGGCCTTGAACAGGTCGGTGCGGTAGTACAGGACGCCGTTGCTCGCCGACGTGGGCACCGTGAAGAGCCGGTTGCCGCCGCCCGCCGCCCGGACGCTGTCCACCATGCCCGGGTTCAGCTTGCCTTCCAGGGAGCTGCCGTTGAGCCGGTCGTCCAGCGGCTCCAGGGCGTTCTGCGCGGAGATCCCGGCGAGCATCGCGGCACCGACGCCGCCGACGTCGGGCAGGCCGCCGCCCTGGATCGCGGTGTCGTACTTGGACTGGACGCTCTCGGCGGGGATCGGAACGTACTTGACGTGGATGTCCGGGTTCTTCGCCTCGAAGTCCTTGATGATCTCCTTCCAGACGTCGGTGCGGACACCGCCGTTGTTGTCCCAGAAGGTGATCTCGCCCTTGCCCGAGCCCTCCTTGCCCTTGTCTCCGCCCGCCCCGCTGCCGTCGTCGCCGCAGGCGGTGGCGGTCAGCGCGAACGCGGCGGTGAAGGCGACGGCTGCCACCGCGCGACGGCTTCTGCTTCTGTTTCCGAGTCCGCTTCTGTTCTTGCGGATGGTGAGGTTCATGGTCGGCTCTCTTCGTCGGATTACGGGTGGTGCGAGGTGATGTGGGGTCAGGGGGTGCGGTCCGGACTCAGTGCGTGGTGATCCGGAAGTGCGTGAACAGGGCTGTCCCGACCCCGTTCCGTCCTGTGGGCGCCGCGGCGAACAGGCCGAGCAGTGCGCCCACCCATCGCCATGGCGTCGCGGCGAAGACCTGGCCCGAGGGGCGGAAGCCGTCGCCGGTGTCGGCGGAGAAGCGGCAGCGGGCGCCCTCCGCGACGTCGATCCGCAGCCGCGCGGTGCCGTCGGCGGCGAGGCGCGGGTGTCCGGCGTCGCGCTCACGTTCCGCGACCGGTTCCGCGAACCGGTGCACGAGGCGGACCGTGCCGTCCTCGCCGCGCTCAAGGCCGATCCAGGCGAAAGCGTCGCCGAGCACGGCGAGCCCGGCCCTGGCGCCGTCCGCGGAGCCGTCGAGCCGGAGCCCGACCTCGACGGTGCACGGCGTGAGGGGAAGGCGCTGGGTCAGGACATGCGGCAGGCGGCGCAGGTCGTGGACTTCGGCGGACCTGACGCAGGTCAGCCGCAGTCCGTCCGACCCGTGCGAAGTCGCCCACCCCTCGGCGGGGTTGGCGGACCACTGCCACTGGCGGCCGTGCCGTCCGCCGGGGAAGTCGTCGTCGGTGGCGGGCGCGGACACGGGCTGCGGGGGCAGGGCGGGCTTCTTGTGTACGGCGACGGGGGCGCCGCCGTCCCCGATCACCGGCCAGCCGTCGGTGTCCCAGCGCATCGGCTGGAGGTGGACGACCCTGCCGTACGCGCCGCGCTGCTGGAAGTGCAGGAACCAGTCGTCGCCGGAGGGGGTGCGTACCCAGCCGCCCTGGTGCGGTCCGTTGACGTCGGTGTCGCCCTGCTCCAGGACGATCCGCTCCTCGTAGGGGCCGTGGAAGGTGCGGGAGCGGAAGGCGCCCTGCCAGCCGGTCTCGACCCCGCCGGCGGGGGCGAGGATCCAGAACCAGCCGTCGTGGCGGTACAGCTTGGGGCCCTCCAGCGTGAACCAGCCGGGCAGTTGGTCGGCGTCGATCAACACCCGCCCCTCGTCCAGGAGTTCACGGCCGTCAGGGCTCATGCGGTGACCGGTGAGCCGGTTCTTGATCCCGGAGCGCGACCTGGCCCAGGCGTGCACGAGATAGGCCTCGCCGCGCTCCTCGTCCCACAGCGGGCAGGCGTCGATGAGGCCCTTGCCCGCCTTCACGAGGTGCGGCGCGCTCCAAGGCCCGCGGATGTCGGGGGAGTTGACCTGGAAGATGCCGTGGTCCGGGTCGCCCCAGAAGATCCAGAACCGTCCCTCGTGGTGCCGGATCGACGGCGCCCACACCCCGCAGTCGTGCCGTGGCGCGGCGAACGACTCCGCGGGTTCGAGGCGCTCGAGGGCGTGCCCGATCAGGGTCCAGTTCACCAGGTCGCGGGAGTGCAGGAGCGGCAGCCCCGGGGCGCGCCCGAAGCTGGACGCGGTGAGGTAGAAGTCGTCGCCGACCCGGACGACGTCGGGGTCGGACCAGTCGGCGGCGAGGACGGGATTGCGGTAGGTCCCGTCGCCGAGGTCACCGGTGCGGCCGGTGAGACCACCGGGTTCGTAGGGGCCGCTCATCCGGGGGGCGTTCACGCGGTCACCGCCTTGCGGACGAGCCCCGCGGCCTCGGTCCGGCTCGGGCGGCCGTCGGAGACGACGGTGATGACACGGCGTACGACGGTCTCGCCGGGGCCGATCGGCAGGCGGCGTGAGTGCGCGAGCGAGGAGCCGACGCCGGGATACTCCGTGGTCCGCACGAACCACGGGTCACGCCGCGTCTCGGGCGTGGCCCCGGCGAAGACGAGCGTCCAGCCCTGACCGGAGAGGGCCACCCAGTCGGCCGTCGCTCCGTGCGCGGCGGCCTCGCCGTCGGCGTCCGCGGTGAACACCTCGGGGGGCCGTGTCTCCTTGGGGGCGCGCCAGAAGAAGCCTCCATAGGCGGCGCCGGAGCGGCCGTTGGTGGCGGGACTGCCGATCGAGATCTCCGCTGCGGCCGGGTTGGTGAGGGAGAACGTGAAGTCGAGGGCCCAGGCGGACGGGGTGAGGGGTGTGACGGCGACCGTGCGCCGCTCGCGCAGCAGCTCGCACTCGCCGTCGAGCCAGCCGATCTCCTCGACGAACCCGTCGGGGTCGCGCAGCTTGAACTCCAGATGGCGCTGTTCACCGTGGTTGTCGAGCTCGGTGGGCCCCTGGTCGCGGACGTAGGTGCGCCCGCCCCAGAAGTTGCGGCCCGCCGCGTCGGGCACGGCGACGCCCACGCCGAGGTGGTGCGGGTGGTCGGCCGGGCCGTACTCGGTGACGGGGAGGCCGCCGAAGGTGCGGACGGGGTGGAGGTAGGGGCGGGGCGCAAGGCGTGGGCCGGCCGAGGGGTGGATGACGTAGCGGCCGACGGGGCGGCCCGAGCAGCGCAGCATGAGCGCGGTGTCGGTCGCGGTTCTGTTCATGGCGTACTCACCTCGGTGGGGTTTCGGCGGTGGGTGACGGGGACGTGGGGGACTTGGAGGTGGAGGGCTCAGGGGCGGGCGGGCTGCCGGGCAGCGCCCAGAACGTGCCGAGCTCCGCGAAGCCGCACAGCGTGTCGGCGCTCGCCGCGACGAGCCCGTCGATGCCGTGCACGACCCGGCGCCGCACCCCTTCGTGCTCGCCGGGCACCGAGCGCCAGGCCTCGACCGGCAGGGGGAGTGGGTCGGGCGCCGTGCGGACCGCCTCGACGACCTTCATGAAGGCGCCCGTCGACGCCGGCGGAACCAGCAGTTCGGCACGGCCCGCGAGGTGATCGACAAGGTTTTCGAGGAGGTCCGTCCGCCCGTGAAGGACCTCCTCGGGCCCGTGCCCGGCGCGCTGCACGAGCACCCGGTCCTGCTTGTACCAGAACGTGATGCGGCCCCGGGTGCCGTGGACGATGACGTACGGCTCGTCGGGTCGCTCGGCGCAGAGGGTCGCGGCGACACCGATGCGGCCGCCGCGCGCGGTGCTGATCCCCACGAACGAGGTGTCGTCCGACTCGATGGCGTTGGCGCGGAACAGCTCCGTGTCCACCCGCGCGATGTCCTCGGCCCGCGTGGACCCGTCCACCGCCAGGGCGGTGGCGACGGCGTGGGCGAGGGGGTTGGTCAGGACCCCGTCCACGACGTCCACACCGTCCAGGCGGCGCCGCCCCGCCCAGGCCGCGCGCCGGTAGTACGCCTCGTCGCGGGCCCAGGCCCCCGCCGCGCCGACGCCCATCGGCTCCCCGACCGCGCCTTCGGCGACCAGGGCGCGGATGGCGGGCACGGCGTGCGAGCCGAGCGACTGGAACCCGACCTGGCAGACCACGCCCCCGGCGGCCACCGCGTCGGTGATCCGCCGGAACGCGGCGTACGAAGGGGCGGGCGGCTTCTCCAGGAGCAGGTGCACGCCACGCTCGGCGGCGGCCACGGCCAGGTCGGCGTGGGTGGGGATGGGCGTGCAGATGACGGCGACGGCGGCCTTGGTGGCGTCGAGCAGTCCCGCGAAGTCCGCGGACTGCGCGGGTTCGCCGAGTCCGTCGAGTTCGGCACCGGTCAGCGGTGCGAGCTCGCAGATCCCCACGAGGCGTACCAGACCCGCCTGTTGAAGGCGCCGGATGTTCTCCAGGTGCCATCTGCCGTGCCCACGCGCTCCGGCGAGGACCAGCGGCAGCGGGGTGCGGGGCGCCTTCGGGCCTGGGCCAGGGCTCATCCCTTCACCGCCCCGGCGCTGAACCCGGTGACCAGCCACTTCTGGATGAAGGCGAAGACGATCACGACGGGCAGGGCCGCGATGACGCCGCCGGCCGCGAGCGCGCCGAGGTCGACGCTGTCGGCGCCCATCAGCGTGGCGAGGCCGACCGGGATCGTCTGCTTGTCCTGGTTGGACAGGAACATCAGGGCGAACAGGAAGTGGTTCCAGCTGTGCACGAAGGCGAAGGAGCCGACGGCGATCAGGCCGGGCCGCAGCAGCGGCAGGACGACGGCGCAGAAGGCGCGGAAGCGTCCGCAGCCGTCGACCCAGGCGGCCTCCTCCAGGGAGTACGGCACGTTCTTGATGAACCCGCTGATCAGGATCATCGAGAGCGGCAGCTGGAAGACGGCCTCGGCGATGATGACGCTGCCGAGCGAGTTGATCATCTGCAGGTTGGCGAAGATCTGGAAGAGCGGCACCAGCATCAGCGCGCCCGGGATGAACTGCGAGCACAGAAGCGCCAGCATGAAGCCGCGCTTGATCTTGAAGTCGAAGCGGGCCAGGGCGTAGCCGCCGGCCAGGGCGACGACCGTGGTCATCACCATCGAGAGGACGCCGACGATGAGGCTGTTCTGGAAGAAGAGGCCGAAGCTGCGCTCGGTCCACACCTTGTCGAAGTGCTCGAAGGTGATCGGCCAGGGGAGCAGCGACGTCGAGCCCGCCGGGCGGATCGCGAAGAGCAGCATCCAGTAGAACGGGATGAGGGTGAAGAGGAGGTAGAGGCCGAGCGGGAGGTAGATCTGCCAGCGGGGGGCCTCGTCCCAGGGGCGCCGCTTCGGTGTGCGGGGGCCGCCGCGGCGGGGCTCGGCGGTCGCGGTGATGTCCGCCATGGCGCTGTCCCTGTCCAGGTGCTGAGTGGTGGTCACTTGTCCTGACCTCCGAACTTGCTCAGCCGCAGATAGACCATCGAGCAGAAGAGAAGGATCACGAACGCGATGGAGGTCAGCGCGGAGGCGTAACCGAAGTCGTGCGAGTCGACGGCGATGGAGGCGATGCGCAGCGGCAGGGTCGTCGTCTCGCCCGCGGGTCCGCCGCCGGTGAGGGTGTAGAGCAGGTCGACGTTGTTGAACTCCCAGACCGCGCGAAGCAGCGTGGAGAGGATGATCGCGTCCTTCAGGTGCGGCAGCGTGATGTGCATGAACTGCCGGAAGCGGCTCGCGCCGTCGACCTCCGCCGCCTCGTACAGGTCCTTCGAGACGGACTGCAGGTCGGCCAGGATGAGGATGGCGAAGAAGGGGACGCCGCGCCAGAGTTCGGCGACGACGACGGCGGGGAAGACGGTGCTGGTGTCCGAGAGCCAGGACGTCCCGTACGAGCCGATGCCCATGTCCGCGAGGTAACGGGTGATTCCTGTCTGCGAGTTGAAGATCAGCAGCCAGATCGTCGAGGTGAGCACGCCGGAGACGGCCCACGGCGAGAAGACCATGGCGCGGGCCATCGCGCGGCCGATGAACGTCTGGTTCACGATCAGCGCGAGCCCGAGGCCGAGCAGCAACTGCAGGACGACCTCGACGACGACCCACTGGAGGCTGAAGCCGAGCGTCTGCCAGAACTGCGGGTCCTCGGTGAACGCGGTGACGAAGTTGTCGAAGCCCGCGAAGCCGTCACGCCAGGGCTTGGTCGGGTTGTGGTGGCGCAGGCTGTAGTAGAAGACGCTGATGACGGGATAGGCGATGAAACCCACCATCAGGAGTCCGGCCGGCGCGATCAGCAGATACGGGAGCCTGCGCGGGGTCGCTCCCGTTCGGCGCCGGTGCGCACCCGGCACGCGGCGCCGGGGCGGTGGCTGCGGTGGCGCTTTCGCCACAGCTGAGGCCATGTCTGCTTCTCCGTTCTCAGGGGCGGCACACGGTCCGCGAGATGAAGCGCTTCGCAGACGTCGTTCGATATCTCGTACAAATAGAGAGCTGGGGACAGAGGCGGCGTTCAGCCCACGTACGGGTCGGGGACCTCGCCGTCGCGGGCCAGGAACGCGAAGTCGCAGCCGGTGTCGGCCTGGGTGATCTGCTCGTCGTAGAGCGCGCCGTAGCCGCGTCCGAAGCGGGCGGGCGGCGGTGTCCACGCGGCCCGTCGCCGGGCCAGCTCCTCGTCGGACACGTCGAGGCTGAGGGAGCGCGCCTCGACGTCCAGGGTGATCAGGTCGCCCGTGTTCACCAGGGCGAGCGGCCCGCCCACGTGCGACTCGGGCGCGATGTGCAGCACACACGCGCCGTACGACGTGCCGCTCATCCGCGCGTCGGAGATCCGCACCATGTCGCGCACCCCCTGCTTGAGCAGATGGTCGGGGATCGGGAGCATGCCGTACTCGGGCATCCCGGGGCCGCCCCTGGGGCCCGAACCCCGCAGCACGAGGACGTGATCGGCGGTGATGCCGAGCTCCGGGTCGTTGATGGTGCGCTGCATCTGCCGGTAGTCGTCGAAGACGACGGCCGGGCCGGTGTGGCGCAGCAGGCGCGGCTCGGCGGCGATGTGCTTGATGACGGCGCCGTCCGGGCAGAGGTTGCCGCGCAGCACCGCCACGCCGCCCTCGTCGGCCAGGGGCTTCGTGCGGGGCCGGATGACCTCGGGGTTGTGCACGACGGCCCCCGCGAGCTGTTCGCGCAGGCTGTCATGGGCGACGGTCGGCCGGTCAAGGTGCAGTACGTCGGTCAACTGGGCGAGGAACGCCGGGAGTCCGCCCGCGAAGTGGAAGTCCTCCATGAGGTACTGCCCGCCGGGGCGCAGGTTGGCGAGCACCGGCACGGTCCGCGCGATCCGGTCGAAGTCGTCGAGCGTGAGCCGTACGCCGCTGCGGCCCGCCATGGCGATCAGGTGGATCACCGCGTTGGTGGAACCGCCGAGCGCGAGCACGGTGGCGACCGCGTCCTCGTAGGCGTCAGCGGTGAGGAACCGCGACAACTTCAGGTCCTTGCGCACGAGTTCGACGATCCGCAGGCCGGACGCGGCCGCCATCCGGTCGTGCCCGGAGTCCACCGCGGGGATGGCGGAGGCGCCGGGCATCGTCACGCCGAGGGCCTCGGCCGCCGCGGTAAGCGTGGAGGCGGTGCCCATGGTCATGCAGTGCCCGGGGGAGCGGGCGAGGCCGTTCTCCAGCTCGGCCAGTTCGCAGTCGCCGATGAGGCCGGCGCGCTTGTCGTCCCAGTACTTCCACATGTCGGTGCCGGAACCGAGCACCTCGTTGCGCCAGTGGCCGGGGAGCATGGGCCCCGCGGGCACGAAGACCGTCGGCAGGTCGACGCTCGCGGCGCCCATGAGCAGGGCGGGCGTCGTCTTGTCGCAGCCCCCCATCAGCACGGCGCCGTCCACCGGATAGGACCGGAGCAGCTCCTCCGTCTCCATGGCGAGGAGATTCCGGTAGAGCATCGGCGTCGGCTTCTGGAACGTCTCCGAGAGCGTGGAGACGGGGAACTCCAGGGGGAAGCCGCCCGCCTGCCACACGCCGCGCTTGACCGCCTGGGCGCGGTCGCGCAGGTGGACGTGGCAGGGGTTGATGTCGGACCAGGTGTTCAGGATCGCGATGACGGGCTTGCCCAGATGCTCCTCGGGCAGATACCCGAGCTGCCGGGTGCGCGCCCGGTGACTGAAGGACCGCAGGCCGTCCGTGCCGTACCACTGGTGGCTGCGCAGCTCGTCGGGCCTCATGCCGACCACGCCTTCACCAGGGCCGCTATCTCGTCACGCCGCTCCTCGGGCAGCACCCGGCTCGGCGGGCGCACCTCGCGGCGGCACAGACCGAGCGCCGCCAGGGCTTCCTTGACGACCGTGACGTTGTCCGCTGACTGGTCGGCGGCGCGCAGTTCCTCGAAGCGGCGGATCCGCTCCCAGACGTCCATGGCCGCCGGATAGTCGCCGGCCCGCAGCGCCCGCAGCATGCTCAAGCTCACCTCGGGCGCGACGTTGACCAGGCCCGAGGTGAAGCCGGTGGCACCGACGGCCCAGTAGGCGGGCGCGTACAGCTCGGCGAGCCCCGCCACCCACACGAAGCGGTCGAGCCCCGCGTCCCGGGCGAACGCGGCGAAGGCGGCGGCGTCCGGGGTCGCGTACTTCGCTCCGATCACGTTGGGGCACAACTCGCGGAGATCCGCCAGACGTTCGCCGGTGAGGCGCGGATTGCGGATGTACGGGACGACACCCAGCTCGGGCACGGCGTCGGCGACGGCACGGTGGTAGTCGACCCAGCCGTCCTGCGACACGTACGGATGCACGGGCTGATGGACCATCACCATGTGTGCGCCGGCGTCCCGCGCATGCCGGGCCGCGGAGATCGCCGTCGGCAGATCGTGGCCGACACCGACGAGCACGAAGGCGCCGCTGCGGCTTGCCTCCTCCATGGTCAACTCGGTGACCAGGCGCCGCTCTTCGGGGTCGAGCGCGTAGAACTCGCCGGTGTTCCCGTTCGGGGTGAGTGTGCGCACGCCCCCGTCGGTGAGCCGCCTGACCAGGGCGCGGTAGGTGTCCTGCTCCACCGATCCGTCCTCGGCGAACGGTGTCACCGGGATCGCGACCACATCGGCGAGCGCCGAACGCAGTGCACCGAAGCGGGAGTCGAGGATCGGGCCGGTCATGAAAGCTCCCCTTCCGGGAACGCCCGCTGCACGAACGAGGCGATGTGGTCATGGAGTCCGCGTGCCGCCGCGTCGGCCTCGCCCGCGAGCGCGAGCCGCAGGATCTCCCGGTGCTCGGCCGCCTCCCGCTCCCAGGAGGGCAGCGTCGCCCAGGCGACGGCGGAGACCAGGGCCGCCTGGTCGCGCACCTCGTCGAGCATCCGGGAGAGCAGTGGGTTGCCGCACGGGACGTAGAGAGCGCGGTGGAACTCCCGGTTGGCCAGCGAGCGTTCGGCCGCGTCGGCGGCCGAGTCCGCACGCTCCAGGGCGTCGCGCGCCTCCTCCAGGAGGGCGCCGCTGCGGACGGTGCGCCGCAGGGCCTCCGGTTCGAGGAGCAGGCGTACGTCGTAGACCTCCTGCGCCATGGCCGCGTCGACCGTGCGCACGGTGGCTCCCTTGTACTGGCTCATGACGACGAGACCGGTCCCGGCGAGCGTCTTCAGCGCTTCCCGGACAGGCGTCTTGGAGACGGCGAACTGGGCGGCGAGCTCGGTCTCGACGAGGGGCTGGCCGGGCGCCAACTGCCCGGTGAGGATGCGGTGCTTGACCGCCTCGAGCACGTACTGCGTGCGCGAGGGGATGGGGTGGGGCGCAAAGTTCATCGATGCTCTCAGTCGTCGTGCGGCCCGTCGTGCGGTCACCGCTCAGGGCCGTCGTGCAGTCATCGCGTATCGCGTCTCATATATGACGTACGAAGTACGACGCGATGAAGCTAGGGCGCCAACCGGCTCGCGTCAACGTTTCGCGCAGGAAAACTCGTTCGAAATCTCGGAGTTGGAGGCCGCCGCCTCGAAGCGCTTCGACTGTTACCGCCCGACCCGTTGACGTACTCATCGCAGCTCCCTACCTTGTCCCGGCAAGCGCTTTCCTAAAACGATTCAATCGCGTAGCGGAGGACGAACTGTGCCGACGAATGGGGAAGTTGACAGGCGCGGCCTGTTGAAGCTGGCCGGTGGCTCCTTGGCGGCCATCGGACTGACCGCGGCGGGCTGCGGCGGCGGAAGCGGCTCCGGGGACGGGACCGTCACCATCCGGTACGCGTGGTGGGGCTCCGACGACCGCGCCAAGCGGATCAACCGCACCATCGAGCTCTTCGAGAAGAAGCACCCGAAGATCAAGGTGAAGACGGACTTCCAGCCCTACCTCGACTTCTGGAAGAAGTTCAACACCCAGGCGTCCGGCGGGAATCCGCCCGACGTCTTCCAGAACGCGATCGGCTTCCTGCGCAAGTACGACAAGCGCAACGTGCTGCTCGACCTGAACGCCCAGGCCAAGGCGGGCAACCTGCGCCTGGACGGATTCCGCGCGGGCCTGGAGAAGTTCGGCGAGGTCGACGGCAAGCTGCTCGGCGTCCCCGTCGGCAGCAACTCCATGGCCCTGGTGATCGACAAACCGGTCTTCGAGAAGGCCGGTGTCACCCCGGAGATGGGCTGGACCTGGGACGACTTCCACACCGCGATGGAGAAGATCCACAAGCAGGGCAGGGCGGGCGACAGCGGACTCTACGGCGTCATGTACCTCTACGACCCCTACCTGCGCCAGCAGGGCAAGGCCTTCTTCACCGAGAACGGCCTGGGCTTCGACGAGGCCGACCTCAAGGAGTGGTGGACCAAGGGGTACGCCGGGGTGAAGTCGGGCATCTACGCCGACCCGAAGAAGGTCGCCCAGATCAAGCCCAAGTCGGCCGTGGCCGCCGAGATCGCCGCGTCCGAGTTCACCTGGGACAACTTCACCGTCCGCTACAGCGCCGAGGGCAAGAGCGAGTACGGCCTGGCCCCGCTGCCGACCACCGACGGCAAGAAGACGGGCCAGTACCTCGGCTCGCTGATGCTCAGCGGCTCCAAGCGCACGCAACACCCAAAGGAAGTCGCGCAGTTCATCGACTTCATGGTGCACGACCCCGAGGTCGCCAAGATCATGGGCTACGACCGCGGGGTGCCCACCACGACCGCGCAGTACGAGGCGTACAAGCCCGCCGAGGAGCAGGACAAGGCGATCGCCTCGGTCAACAAGGAGATCGCCGCCTACGAGGAGCAGCTGGTCGACTCCGGTGTCCTGGGGACCATCACACCGCACCCGGCGGGCGCGGACGTCTGCGAGGCGGCGTTCCTTCGCATCGCGGAGGAACTGGCCCTGGGGGAGCGGTCGGTGGACGAAGCGGTGAAGCAGTTCTTCACCGAGTGCAAGACCGCGCTCGGTTCCTGATGGGCGGCACGATGGCGTCCCTCCAGGCCTCGGTGGCCGCGCCCGCCCCCGAGAAGCCCTCGCCGCCGGGCAGCCGACGCCTCCCCGAGGCAGCCCGGCGGCGACGGCGGGGCGAGAACATCGCCGGGTTCCTCTTCATGTCGCCGTGGCTCGCGGGTTTCCTGCTGCTCACGGCCGGGCCCATGGTCGCCTCGCTCTACTTCGCATTCACCGACTACAACCTGTTCGACGCCCCCAAGTGGATCGGCCTCGACAACTTCACCGAGATGTTCGGCGACCCGCGCTGGCGCAAGTCGGTGGAGGTGACGCTCTTGTACGTCGTCGTCGGCACCCCGCTCAAGCTGGCGGCCGCCCTCGGCGTGGCGCTGCTGCTCAACCAGAAGCGGCGCGGACAGGCCTTCTACCGGGCCGCGTTCTACGCGCCGTCCCTGATCGGAGCCAGCGTCTCGATCGCCGTCGTCTGGAAGGCGATCTTCTCCGACGACGCCATCGTCGACCGTACGCAGCGGGCGATCCTCGGCATGGACGTCGGCGGCTGGACCGGTGACCCGCAGTGGATCATCTACAGCCTGGTGGCCCTCACCGTCTGGCAGTTCGGCGCGCCGATGGTCATCTTCCTGGCCGGCCTGAAACAGGTGCCGCGCGAGCTGTACGAGGCGGCGGAGGTGGACGGCGCGGGCACCTGGCGGCGGTTCTGGAACATCACACTGCCGATGATCTCCCCGGTCCTCTTCTTCAACGTCCTCCTGGAGACCATCCACTCCTTCCAGATCTTCGCCTCGGCGTACATCGTCGGCGGCGGGGCGGGCGGCAACGCCTGTGGTCCGGCGGACGGTTCGCTCGTCTACACCTGCTATCTCTACGTCCAGGGCTTCGAGAACAGCCGGATGGGCCTCGCGTCGGCCATGGCCTGGATGCTGCTGCTCGCGGTGGCGCTCGTGACGGCGGTCCTGTTCTGGTCCCAGAAGCGCTGGGTGCACTACGAGGAGGGCGCCCGATGACCGCGTCGCACACACAGCCCGCACCGCACACCCAGCCCGCACCGCACGCACAGTCCGGCCGCCGACGGCGTTCGGCCGGGTCGCTCGCCTGGCACATCGGGTCCCTGGCCGTTCTCGCCGTGGTCCTCTACCCGGTGATCTGGGCGCTCGGCGGTTCGTTCAAGCCGAACGACGAGATCGTCGGCAGCCTCGTCCTGTTCCCGACCGACCCCGTCGTCGCGAACTACGCCGGTCTTGCCGACGGGATCGCCGACATCTCCATCTCCACCTTCTTCTCCAACTCGCTTTTCCTGGCGCTGGGTTCGGTGGCGGGAGTGCTGTTCTCCTGCTCCCTGGCGGCGTACGCCTTCGCGCGGATCAAGTTCGCGGGCCGCAACCTGCTCTTCGCCCTGATGATCGGCACCCTGCTCCTTCCGTACCACGTGCTCCTGATCCCGCAGTACGTCCTCTTCCAGAAGATGGGCCTGATCAACACCTACACGCCGCTCCTGCTCGGCAAGTATCTGGCGGTCGACGCCTTCTTCGTCTTCCTGATGGTGCAGTTCATGCGCAACCTGCCCAAGGAACTGGACGAGGCGGCACGGCTCGACGGCTGCGGGCACCTGCGGATCTACTGGTCGATCGTGCTTCCGCTGTGCAGGCCCGCGCTCATCACCAGCGCGATCTTCACCTTCATCAACTCCTGGAACGACTTCATGGGGCCGCTGATCTATCTCAACGACCCCTCGAAGTACACGGTCTCGCTCGGCCTGAAGATGTTCGTCGACCAGGAGGGCCTGGCCAACTACGGCGGCATGATCGCCATGTCCCTCGTCGCACTGCTGCCCGTCCTCGCGTTCTTCCTGGCCTTTCAGCGCTATCTGATCGACGGCATGGCCACGTCGGGTCTGAAGGGCTGAGGCCGCGTGAGCGGGACATCCATCAGAAGGTCCGTCTTCATGGACCGCTTCGGCGCCTTCGCCGAATGCCTGCTGACCGGGGTGTGGATCGCACTCGCCGCCCTCCCCCTGGTCACGCTCCCCGCCGCCTTCGCGGCGGGCTGCCGCCACCTGAACCGGCATCTGGCCCACGAGCCCTCCGGGTGGCGGGAGTTCACCGCGGATCTGCGTGCGGCGGCCCGGCGCGGCTGGCTGGTGGGTCTCGCCGGCTGGGCGGCGCTTGCCCTGCTCCTCGCCGACATCGCGTTCGTACGGGCGGGGCTGCCCGGTGGCACGTTCGTCGGCGCGGTCGGGGTCGTCGCTCTGTTCGTCCTGGTCGTCGCGGGGTTGCGGGCGGCCGCGAACTGGGGGCCCGGGGCTTCGTGGCGGGCACTCCTGACCGGGGCGGTGCGCCGTACGCTGCGCGATCCCGCCGGTTCGTTGGTGATCGTGTGCGGATTCGCCGTGGTCGTGGCGTCCGCGTGGTTCGCCCTGCCGCTCGCCGCCCCCGCGTTGGGGATGGTCGCCGCGGCTGCCCTGGCCGTCGAACGGCGTGGCGCGCCGGCGGCCTGACGCACGCCTCCCGAAGCCGACTCCGCCCGCGCCACCCCTGCACTGATCTGTCATGCCCACGTAAATCGTGCACCCAGAAAGGACCACCATGTCTCCGATCCCCCGCAGGTCCCTCCTCAAGGCCGCGGCCGTGGCCGGTGCCGCCGCGCAGTTCAGCTGGGTGCTCGGCCGTGGCGACGCCGAGGCGGCACCCCGTGCGGCGGCGGACGATGGGCCCGTCGGCATCGGCTGGCTGGAGAAGGGCGGGCTCGGTGCCGCGCCGGGCTCCACCTTCGGCGTCCCGTGGCCCGAGGGCGCCCACCCCGCCGGGCAGCCGTTCGCCCTCGCCACCGCCGACGGCAAGGACGTCCCCGTACAGACCTGGGAGACCGCCCACTGGCCCGACGGCTCGCTCAAGTGGAGCGCGCACGCGGTGGGCCCCGCGGCGGCGGGCACCGAGAAGTTCACCCTCAGGGCGGGGTCTCCCGCCGCACCGGACCAGGAGGTCAAGGTCACCGAGACCCGCCGGGCGATCACCGTCGACACGGGCGTCATCAAGGCCGTCATCGCCAAGGACGGCGAGAAGCTCGTCGAGTCCGTCACCCGCGACGGCGTGAAGATCGCCACCGACGGGCGGCTCGTCCTCCTCCGGCAGGGCGACCTCGACGACGGTGACCACGGCAACGCCAAGTGGGACCGCTTCGACGGCGAGATCAGCGGGGCCAAGGCCGAGCAGGACGGTCCCGTACGCGCCGTGGTCCGCATCGACGGCAAGCACCGCAAGGGCAGCCGCAGTTGGCTGCCATTCAGCGTGCGGCTGTACTTCTACGCGGGCGCCGACTCGTTCCGCATGGTGCACACCATCACCTACGACGGTGACGCGGAGAAGGACTTCATCCGCGGCCTCGGCGTCCGCTTCAGCGTGCCGATGCGCGACGCGGCGTACGACCGGCACATCCGTATCGCGGGTGAGGGCAAGGGGTTCCTGACCGAGGCGGTCAAGGGGATCACGGGACTGCGCCGCGACCCGGGCGCCGCGATCCGCACCGCCCAGGTCAAGGGCGAGAAGCTGCCGGACCCGGCGACCTGGGACCAGCGGGTCACCACCCGCCTGCAGTACATCCCCACCTGGGGCGACTACACCCTCGCCCAGCTCTCCGCCGACGGCTTCACCCTGCGCAAGCGGACCAAGCCGGGGCACACCTGGATCACGGCCGGGGGCGGTGGCCGGGCGAGTGGATTCGGGTACGTCGGCGGGGTCGGCGGCGGGTTCTCCTTCGGCCTGCGCGACTTCTGGGAGAAGCATCCCGCCCAGCTCGACATCCGGGGCGCCGCCGGCGACGAGGCCGAGGTCACCCTCTGGCTCTGGTCGCCCGAGGCCCAGCCGATGGACCTGCGCACGTACCACGACGGCCTGGGCCAGGACACCTACCCCGAGCAGATCGAGGGCCTCAACATCACCTACGAGGACTACGAACCTGGCTTCGGCACCCCGTACGGAATCGCCCGCACCAGCGAGCTCATGTTCTGGGCGAACGCGGCCACCCCTTCGGCGGCCACCCTCGTCGACCAGGCCGCCGCCGTCCGCACCCCGCCCCAGCTGGCCGCCGTTCCCGAGCACGTGACGAAGGCGGGCGTCTTCGGCGGTCTCTTCTCGCCCGTCGACCGCTCCTCGCCCGCGAAGGCGACGATCGAGGACCACCTCGACTTCCTCTTCACGTACTACAAGGACCAGGCCGATCAGCGCCGCTGGTACGGCTTCTGGGACTACGGCGACATCATGCACACCTACGACGAGGACCGTCACCAGTGGCGGTACGACGTCGGGGGCTACGCCTGGGACAACTCCGAGCTCTCGCCCGATCTCTGGCTCTGGTACGCCTACCTGCGCTCGGGCCGCTCCGACATCTTCCGTTTCGCCGAGGCCATGACCCGGCACACCGGCGAGGTCGACTCCTATCACCTGGGCAAGTGGGCGGGCCTGGGCACCCGGCACGGCGTGCAGCACTTCGCGGACAGCGCGAAGCAGCAGCGGATCTCCACCGCCGTCTACCGCCGCCCCTACTACTTCCTCACCGCCGACGAGCGGGTCGGCGACCTGATGCACGCCCTGGTCGACTCCGACGAGACGTTCCTCGTCCTCGACCCCCTGCGCAAGATCCGCACCGAACCGTACGAACCCGACCGCAACGCCCTGTCCATCGGCTTCGGCACCGACTGGAGCGGCCTCGCCGCGGCCTGGCTCACCGAGTGGGAACGCGGCGGCCCCAAGGCGGACAAGGCCGAGGCCCGTCTGCGCTCCACCATGGAGACCATCGCGGCCCAGCCCAACGGCTTCGTCCAGGGCAGCGGCCTCTACGACCTGGACACCGGGAAGTTCGCGGTGGCCGCCGAGCCCGCCGTGAACGTCTCGCACCTCTCCGCGATGTTCGGCCTGGTCGAGATGTGCGCCGAACTCATCGACCTCGTCGACCAGCCGAAGTTCAAGGAGGCATGGCTCGACTACTGCCGCTACTTCAACGCCACCAAGGCCGAGCAGAAGGAGCGCTACGGCAAGGACTTCGGCAGCCTGCTGCTCTTCCAGGGGCACTCCCGCCAGGACGCGTACGCCGCTGCTCGGCTGAAGGACGAGCAGCTCGCGGCACGCGCCTGGCAGAAGTTCCACGACAGCGACGGCTACACGAAGGCGATGAGCTGGGCCAGGACGGACCTGGAGGGCCCTGCGGTCCTGGAGCCCGGCTACGAGAACCTGCGGATCAACACCAACGAGACCGCGCTGTTCGGGCTCGCCGCCATCCAGAACCTCGCCCTGGTCGGCGACGAGCTCCCCGGCTAACCGCCGGACACGGTCAGGGAGTTGGTGGTGAAGTCGAGACCGCCGGCCGAGCCGCTGATCTCGTAGCCGAACTGCACGTCGCCGATGGTCTCGTTGCCCATCCAGCCCTTGGTGTTCTTGATCCACTTGAGGATCGGGAGGATGTCGACGGTCCCGGACGAGGAGTCGGAGGTGCGCAGGAAGGAGAACACCTCGTTGGCGCCGTTGGTGCCCTTGTAGACCGCCCAGGTGTGACCGCCCAGGCTCACCGTGCCCTGGGCGGTGCCGAGGGGTCCGACGTTCCCGTTGTAGTTGACCCAGAGCATTATCTCGTAGTCGTAGTCGGTGTCCCAGATGTCGTACGAGGAGTTGTAGTCGCCCGCCGACGGGACCTTGACGTTGTACGAGCTCTTCAGCGAGGACAGCGAGTCGACGGGCTTGCCGATGACCTTCTTGGAGTTCGGGTACGACTTGATGCCGCCGGTGTCGGGGTGGTCGGCGCGCACGCTCCACTTCGTGCCCGAATCCGCCGATATGCACTGGCTGCCCGCGCCCGAGCCCCAGATGTTGTTGTAGAGGGTGTAGCCGTTCAGGCTCGTGTTGCCCCACTGGTCGCAGGAGCTCCAGACGGCGGCCTGGGCGGGCGCGGAGGCGAGGCCGAGTGCCGCGCCCGCCGCCAGGGCGGGGGCGAGCAGCAGGCGGGTCAGCGTGCGGCGGGGGTGTCGTGTCATGTGTCGTCTCCAGGGTGGGGGGAGCACCACGGGTCCGGGGCGGGCCCGCGGTCGTCTTGTGCGGTGGGGCGCAGGACGGCCACACCGTGGCGGCCCAGGGTGATCGCACCCTCGGCCGCGCGGCCGGTCAGCAGATCGAGGTGCCGGCCGGGCAGGGGCACGGTCACCTGCTCGCGGCCGTGGTGCAGGAGGAACAGGAGATCGCCGCGGCGTACGGCCTCCACCGCGCGGGGGAGGCCTGCGAGCGGGGGCCGTACGCCTGCTTCGGCGGCCACGCGCGCGAGCAGGTCGCGAAGGGCCTCGGGCTCGGGGAGCGTGGACAGGTACCAGGCGCGGTCGCGGCGCAGCAGTGCGGGCAGCCCGTCGAGTTCGCCGCCCCGGTAGGCGGCGAGCGTCTTCGCGCTGTCGTCGGCCTCCAGCTCCTCCGACCAGAGCGTGCCGGTGAACTCCCCGCAGTCCACGCTCTCCCCGGCCTCCAGCGGCCACCATTCGTGCACGGTGCGGATGCCGAACAGCGCGCGGAGCCGGGCATCCATCCCGCCCGGCCGCACCCGGTCGTCCGCGTCGGCGACGCCGGTGAGGAAACCGCAGACGAGAGTGCCGCCGACGCGCACGTACGTCAGGAGGTTGTCGATCGCGGCGTCGGTGAGGAGATAGAGGTGCGGCACGGCGACCAGGCGGTACGGGGTCAGATCGTGCTCGGGGTGGGCGAAGTCGACGGGGGTGTCCGCCTCCCACAGTGCACGGTGCCAGGCGCCGAGCACCTGCGCGTGATCGACCAGGGAAGAGGGGCGGCCCTCCTGTCCGCTCGCCCACCAGGAGTCCCAGTCGTGCAGGACGGCGACCTCTGCGGTGACGCGGCTGCCCG
This sequence comes from Streptomyces sp. NPDC050439, assembly GCF_040655335.1. Lineage (NCBI taxonomy): Bacteria > Bacillati > Actinomycetota > Actinomycetes > Kitasatosporales > Streptomycetaceae > Streptomyces > Streptomyces sp. NPDC050439. The sequence continues at coordinate 1,207,393 of NZ_JBFAJT010000001.1, read as the reverse complement.
CCACCTCGGGACCCACCAGGGCCAGCTCGGCACCCAGCTCCTTGACCTCCTGGAAGGTGCGGCCGTGCTCGCCCGCGTGGCTCAGCATCCCGGAGTGGAACTTCTCCGCGCCCTGCCGGGACTGGCGCCACTGGAAGTAGCAGACGGCGTCCGCGCCGCGTGCCACCGCCTGCCAGGACCAGAGGCGGTTCAGGCCGCGCGGCTTGGGGTGGTTCACGCCACGCCAGTTGACCGGACCCGCGGCCTGCTCCATCAGCATCCACGGGCCACCGCGTGCCTGCGAACGCGTCATGTCCTGTACCAGTGCGCCTTGTTGGGCGCCGAGCGGATCTCTGGGGTCCGGGTAGATGTCGACGGAGACGACGTCCTCCTGCGCGGCCCACATCCACGCGTCCTGCCCCGCCCACATCGGCATGAAGTTCGTGGTGACCGGCAGGTGCGGGGTGTGCGCGGTGACGATGTCCCGCTCGGCGCGGAAGCATTCGAGGAGGGCATTGGACGTGAAGCGCTTGAAGTCGAGCACCTGGGCGGGATTCTTCAGGTAGTGGGCGCGGCGGGGCGGCAGGATCTCCGCCCAGCTGTCATAGCCCTGGCCCCAGAAGGCGCTTCCCCAGGCCGAGTTGAGCGCGTCGATCGAGGGGTACTTCGCCCGGAGCCAGCGGCGGAACGCGACCGCCGCCTCGTCGCCCCAGTCGTAGGTGCAGTACTCGTTGTTGATGTGCCACATCGTGAGCGCGGGGTGGTGTGCGTACCGTGCCGCCAGGTCCTCGGTGATCGCGGCGGCGTAGCTGCGGTAGACGGCGCTGGAGTGCGCGAAGTGCTGGCGCGATCCCCACCACTCCACCTGCCCGTTCTCGTCCCGTGGCAGCGTCTCGGGGTGCAGTCGGCCCAGCCAGGGCGGGGGAGCGGAGGTCGGTGTGGCGAGGACGACCCCGATGCCGTGGTGGTGCAGCAGGTCCATCAGCCGGTCGAGCCAGCCGAACTCCCGTGCACCCGGGCGTGGTTCGAGTCTCGCCCAGGAGAAGACCCCGAGGGTGACGGAATTGACCGAGGCCTCGCGCATCAGGCGTACGTCGTCGAACCAGACCTCCTCGGGCCACTGCTCGGGGTTGTAGTCGCCGCCGAACAGGATCCGGCCACGGGTGGTGTCGTCGAGGGAAGGCATCGGTCGGGGTCAGCCCTTCACTGCGCCGGTGAGCATGCCCTGCTTGAAATGCCGCTGCACGAACGGGGAGAGCACGGCGACCGGCAGCAGCGCGAGGACCATCACGGCCATCTGGATGGCGAGCGGCGACAGATGTCCCGTGTTGATCGCCTGGGTGAGCCCCGTCGGCTTCTGCTGCTTGATCACCAGCTGCTGCATGACGTTCTGCAGCGGCATCATGTCCGGGTCGCTGAGGTAGATCGACGCGTTGAACCAGGCGCTCCAGTAGCCCACCGCGTAGAAGAGGGTGATGACCGCGATGACCGCGCGGGACAGGGGCATGACGATCCGCCACAGGATGCGCAGGTCACCGGCTCCGTCGATGCGGGCGCTCTCGATCAGCTCCTGCGCCGTGCCCATGAAGAACGCGCGAAGGACGAGGATGTTGAAGACGTTCACGGCGCTCGGCAGGATCAGCGACAGGTAGGTGTCCGTGAGTCCGAGGCCCTGCACCACCAGGTAGGTGGGGATGAGCCCGGCGCCGAAGAACATCGTGGCGACGATGAGCAGCAGGATCGGGCGGTGCAGGACCGATCCCGGGCGCGACAGACCGTACGCGCACAGGACGGACACCACCATGCTGAAGAGCGTGCCGACGACGGTGACGCCCACGCTGACCAGCGTGGCCCGCGACACCTGGCCGCCGCCGAGCAGCTCCTGGTAGTGGACGAAGGTGACGCCCCGGGGGATCACCACCAGGCCGCCGGTCTCGGTGATCGTCTTGACCGAGGAGAGACTGGTGACGACCACCACCCACACCGGGAAGAGGACCGCCAGACAGACCAGGGTCAGTGTCACGCCCTTGGTGGCGAGGCCGGCCCGCGTCGGGGGCTCCTCCCACACCGGACGCAGACCGGTCCTGCTGCCGGGTTTGATGCCGAAGTCGAGCACGCTCACCGCTTGTACACCCCCTGCTCGCCCATGAGGTGGGCGGCCTTGTTGGCGCCGAGCACCATCAGGAGGCCGAAGACGCCCTTGACGATGCCGATGGCGGCGCCGTAGCCGAAGTTGCCGTTGTCCAGGCCGGTGTTCCACACATAGGTGTCGAGGACCTCGGAGGCCGTGGGGCCCACGGCGGTGCGCTGGAGCAGGATCTGCTCGAAGCCGACCGTGAGCGCGTTGCCGACCTGGAGCACCAGGAGCAGGGCCACCACCGGTCGCAGGGCGGGCAGCTGGATGTGCCACATGCGCCGCCAGCGGTTCGCGCCGTCCATCGCCGAGGCCTCGTACAGGTCCGGGCTGACGGCGGCGAGCGCGGCGAGGAAGACGATGACGCCCCAGCCCGCGTCCTTCCAGACCATCTCGAAGGTGACCAGGAACTTGAACAGGCCCGGGTCGGTCATCAGGTCGAAGCCCTCGTGCCCGTGGTCCCGCAGGACCTGCGCGACCAGGCCCGCCCCGCCGAACATCTGCTGGAAGACCGTGATGACCAGGACCCAGGAGAAGAAGTGCGGCAGATAGAGGATCGCCTGCGCGACCGCCCGCACCCGGGGGCGCACGAAGCTGTTGATGAACAGCGCGAGCGCGATCGGCAGCGGGAAGAACAGCGTCAGCTGGATCGCGAAGATCGCCAGGGTGTTCCTGACCGCCTGCCAGAACAGCCGGTCCTCGACCATGTGCCGGAAGTGCTCGACGCCGATCCAGGGGCTCTGCGTCATCGCCTGGAACGCGTTGTCGGCGATGTAGGGGTCGTAGTCCTGGAAGGCGACGACGTTGCCGATCAGCGGCACGTAGTTGAAGACGAACAGGAGCAGCAGTGCGGGCAGCACCATCAGGAGCAGTACGCGGTCGCGGCGCAACCGGTGCCGCAGCGGGGCACGGGCAGGTGTCTTCTTCTTGACGGGGGGCGCGGCCCCGGCGGGCTCGGCAGGTGCCCGCCCGGTGGTGCTCTCGCGCGCGTGAGCGGTGCTCTGCGCCATGTCAGGACGCCGAGTCGCCGGTCGCCCCGGTCTCATCGAGCAGCTTCTTGTACCAGTCGCGCAGCTTGTCGCCGCCGCCCGACTTCCAGTCCGAAGCCGCCTGCTGCATGTCGGAGACCTTCTTGCGGCCCCGCACGATGTCCTTCTCCAGGTCCTCGAACTCGGCGTTCAGCTCGGTGTACCGGGTCGGCTCGATGATCATCATGCCGTGGAAGAGCGGCTTCTTCATGTGCGCGCCCTGACGCTGCTGCCACCCGACCATGCCCTCGGTGACGTCCGGCAGATCGGGGTAGGCGACGAAGGGCGCGGGCGACGCCAGGTACTCGTACGTCGAGAAGACCTCGTTGTTGCCCTTGCCGTTCTTGGTGAGGACGCCGTCCTTGTACGTGTGGTGGACACCCTCGACGCCGTACATGCGAAGGCGCTGCTCCTTGGAGCCGTAGGGCGCGGCCGTGAAGTTGGCGAGGGCGAGGATGTCGCGGACGGTCTTCTCGTCGGCCTTCTCGCTGATGAACGTCCAGATGTCGGCCGGCGGGCGCGCGTACAGCGTGGGCGCGCCGCCGTCGGGGGCGAAGTAGTCGAACGCCTCCATGCGGAACTTCTTGTTGTCCACGCGCTGCACGGCCGCCTTGCCGTACCAGTCGGAGAGGTCCTGGCAGTACATCCAGACCTTGCCCGCCGCGCACAGGTCGCCGATGCTGCCGGTCTCGGCCTTCGCGTCGGGGTGGACGAAGCCCGCCGAGTAGAGCTTGCGCGACCACTCCAGGGCTTCCAGGTACTCGTCGGTCTCGTAGCGGTTGACCAGCTTGCCGCCGACGCGCTTCCAGTAGTACGGCTTCTCGGGCAGCACCCCGAAGATGTTCCAGGCCGCCCAGCTCATGTCACCGCACGCCCACACCTTGCTCTTGGGGGCGTTGAGCTGCTTGCACAGGTCGTAGAACTCCTGGGCGCTGGTGGGAGCTTCGAGCCCCTCCTTCTCGAAGAGGTCGGTGCGGTAGAAGGGTGCGATGTTCGGGGTGGTCGCGGCGGGCATCGGCAGACCGCGCAGCTTGCCGCCGAAGATGGAGCGCTGCCAGGCGCCGCTCGGGATCGCCGCGAGGTTCGGGTACTCCTTGACCTTGTCGCCGCTCAAGTACGGCCCGAGGTCGAGGAACTTGTTGGCGACGGCGCTGGGTATCTTGCCGGTCAGTTCCCAGCCGGGCACGACCACGGCGTCCGGGACACCGCTGGAGGCGAGGACGGCGCCCAGCTTCTGGCCGTACGTGTCGCCCTGCTGGTTCTGCCACTTGACGCGGACACCGGCGGCCTTGTCCATCGCCGTCCAGTAGGGGTTGCCCTGCTTGGGCACGTTCCCCCAGATCGGCGCCATGACGGTGAACTCACCGCCCTTGCCCAGCTTCTGCGGCACCGACGTCTTCAGCTCTGCCGCGGGCAGGGCCTTGGTGAAGCCCGCGGCCGAGCCGTTCTTGGCGGGGATGTCCGGGCTGACGAGCTCCGACGCGGTGTACGCGGGGAGCAGGTCCTTGAGCTTCTTCCCCGTCGTGGTGCCCTCGTTGTTCGACCCGCTGCCTCCGCAGGCCGCGAGCAGAGGCGCTCCGCCGGCCACCGCGATCGCGGCGAGGCCCGAGGAGGCGAGGAAAGATCTCCGGCTCGAACGAGAGCTGTCGGAGAGGGAGTTCGGCGTCATTGCGTCAACCCTTCGTGGCGCGTGCCCGGACACACGGCGGTCACCGCCGGTCGGCTTTCGAAGCGCTTCGATATTGCTGCGAGGTTAAGTGAAGGCATGGGCTGTAACAAGAGGTGTTGCGCGAATGCCGCCTTGACATCGGCTGGAGCTGCGCCGAGCATCGAAGCGCTTCGAAGAACAAGCCGAAGAATGCCCACGAGCCACTTCCGCCGTGCCCACCGCTCGCCAAGGGGACCCGCACGTGACCGCAAGCCCGCCGCCTTTCCGTGACCCCGAACTGCCCCTGGACCAGCGCGTGGACGACCTGCTGTCCCGGCTGACCACCGACGAACGCGTCGCACTCCTGCACCAGTTCACGCCCGGCGTCGAGAGACTGGGCATCGCCCCGTTCCGCACCGGACAGGAGGCCCTGCACGGCGTCGCCTGGATGGGCCCCGCCACCGTCTTCCCGCAGGCCGTCGGGCTCGGCGCCACCTGGAACGACGGGCTCGTCCGCCGCGTCGGCGAGGCCGTCGCCACCGAGGCGCGCGCCATGCGCGCACGGGACGACCGCGTCGGCCTCAACGTCTGGGCGCCCACCGTGAACCTCCTGCGCCACCCGCTGTGGGGCAGGAACGAGGAGGGCTACTCGGAGGACCCCCGGCTCACCTCCGCGATCGCCGTCGCCTACACCCGGGGCCTGCGCGGCGACCATCCGCACCATTGGCGCACCGCCCCGGTGCTCAAGCACTGGCTGGCCCACAACAACGAGACGCACAGGGACACTTCGTCCGCCTCCGTGCGCCCGCGTGTCCTGCACGAGTACGACCTGCGGGCCTTCCGGACCGCCGTCGAGGCGGGTTCCGTGGCGGGGGTGATGCCCGCGTACAACCTGGTCAACGGCCGCCCCAACCACCTCTCGCCGTACCTCCGCGAGCAGTTGCGCACCTGGACCGACCAGGATCTTCTCGTCTGCTCCGACGCGGGCGCCCCCAGCAACCTCGTGGACTCCGAGAAGTACTTCGACACCCACGAGGAGGCCACCGCGGCGGCCCTCGTCGCGGGCGTGGACAGCTTCACCGACCACGGAACCGACGCGAGCATCATCACCGGGCGCATACAAAGGGCTCTGGAACAGGGCCTGTTGAGCCAGGAGGGCATCGACACGGCGGTGCGCCGTCAGTTGTCCGTCCGCTTCCGGCTCGGCGAGTTCGACCCCGGGCAGGGGCCGTACGCGGACCCGGCGACGCATGCCTTCGACACCCCAGGACACCGCGCGCTCGCCCGGGAAGCGGCCGAGCAGGCCGTCGTCCTGCTGAAGAACGACGGGCTGCTCCCGCTGGACGAAGGGACCCGGATCGCGGTCGTCGGACTCCTCGCCGACGAGTGCAAGACCGACTGGTACAGCGGCACCCTGATCCACCGCAGCACCCCCCTCGACGGACTGCGCGAACGGTTCGGCGCCCAAGGCGCGGACAGGGTCACCTTCACCGAAGGCGTCGACCGGGTGCGCCTGAAGTGCGCGGCCGGCTGGCTCCACGTGCCGCACCACGCGGAGGACGAGCGGACCGCCGCCGCCGAGATCGCCCTGGATCCGGCACTGCTCGCGGGCCGCACCGACCTGCCGCCGCTGACCTGCGGCCCCGAGCCCACCGAGTTCGCACTCGTCGACTGGGGAGGCGGCGCGTGGACACTGCGCGCCCCCGACGGCCGCTACCTCTCGGTCGCCGACGACGGCTTCGTGCGCGCCTCGGCGGACCGGCCGGGCGGCTGGGTCGTACAGGAGACGTTCGCGCTGGTCGGCCACGGTGACGGGTACCTCATCGCGCACACAGGGACGGGTGGGTACGTCTCTGTCGCCGCCGACGGCGTGAAGGTTGCCGACGAGCCCGAGCTCTTCACCGTCGAGATCCTGGAACGCGGCGAGGACGCCGTGGCCCGTGCCGCCGCGCAGGCCGACACGGTGATCGTCGTCGCCGGGAACGACCCCCACATCAACGGCCGCGAGATCGAGGACCGCACCACGCTCGCCCTGCCGCCCCACCAGGACCGCCTGTGGCGCGCGGCCCGCGCCGCCAACCCGCGCACCGCGCTCGCCCTGGTCTCCGCCTACCCGTACGCGGTCACCGACGCCCAGGCCGAACTGCCCGCACTGCTGTGGACCGCGCACGGCGGACAGGCCGCGGGCACCGCGCTCGCCCGGGTGCTCGCGGGCGACGTGTCCCCGGCCGGACGCCTCCCGCAGACCTGGTACGCCTCCGACTCCGACCTGCCGGACCTGCTCGACTACGACATCATCGGCTCCCGCCAGACCTACCTCTACTTCGACGGAGCCCCGCTCTACCCCTTCGGGCACGGCCTGGGTTACTCCTCCTTCGCGTACGAGGACCTGGTCGCCGAGCGCGAAGGGCCCTCGCTGCACGTCGCGTTCACCGTCACCAACACCGGGCCCCGCGCCGCGGACGAGGTGGCCCAGCTCTACACCCGGGCGCCCCAAGAGGCCGCCTCGCTCTTCGCCCTGCCGCACCGGCAGCTCGCCGCACACCGCCGCGTCCACCTCGCGGCCGGTGCCTCCTGCCGTCTGGAGTTCCAACTGCCGCTGCCCGACCTGGGGTTCTGGGACGTGCGGCACGACCGCTGGGCCCTGGCTCCCGGCGCGTACGAGATTCTCGCCGGGGCCTCAAGCGCCGACATCCGGCTCACCGCCACCGTGGACGTCGACGGTGACCCGATCGCCGCGAGGCCGGTGCGGCGAGCGGCCCTCGCGGCGACCGGCTACGACGAACAGCACGGCACCGAGATCGTCGACCGCGCCAGGACGTCGGGCGACGCCGTACGTCCACTGGACGACGCGACGGGCGAACTCCTTTTCCGAGCCTGCGACTTCGGCGAGGAAGTGAGCGGTGTGTCGGTCGAGGCCGCGGGGTCCGGGGCCGTCGACCTCATCTCGGGCAGCACCGCCACCACCGTCACCGTCCCACCGACCGGCGGCATCTACGACTACGCCACGCTCACCTCCGGCTTCACCGTCTCCGGAGTGCGCGATCTGCGCGTGCGGCTGCGCGGCCCCCTGCGGCTCGCCCGGCTCGCCTTCACCGCCACCACCGCCCGGCCGAGGGAGACCGCATGAAGTTCACCGACGGCTTCTGGCTGATGCGGGACGGGGTGCGCGCCTCGTACGCCACCGAGGTCCGCGAAGTACGCGAAGGCGAGGGGCGGTTCACCGCGTACGCCGCCGTCCACCGGGTCCGCGAGCGCGGCGACACCCTCAACACGCCGCTCGTCACCGTCGAGTGCTTCTCGCCCGCCGAGGGCGTGATCGGCGTACGGGCGACGCACCACGCGGGAAAGGCCGCGCACGGCCCGGAGTTCGGCCTGAACGCCGCCGAGGGCGCGGGCCTCGTGAAACGCGAGGGCACGGTCACCGAACTCACCAGCGGACCGCTCACCGTACGCCTCGACAGCGACAAGCCCTGGGGCCTCGAATTCCTCGACGCCGACCGGCAGCCGCTGACGGCCGTCGAGCGCAGGGGCACCGGCTTCGCCACCGCGCCGGACGGCAGCCACCACATGATCGGCCAACTCGCCCTGGGCGTAGGGGAGTACATCTACGGCCTCGGTGAACGCTTCACCCCGTACGTCAAGAACGGCCAGAACGTCGACATCTGGCAGGCCGACGGCGGCACCAGCAGCGAGCAGGCCTACAAGAACATCCCCTTCCACCTCTCCTCGCGCGGCTACGGAGTCTTCGTCAACCACCCCGGCAAGGTCTCGTACGAGATCGGCTCCGAGTCCGTCGGGCAGGTCCAGTTCAGCGTCGAGGACCAGTCGATCGAGTACTTCGTCATCGCCGGACCCACCCCGAAGGACGTCCTGCGCCGCTACACCGCGCTCACCGGCCGCCCCGCGCTGCCGCCCGCCTGGTCGTTCGGACTGTGGCTGACGACCTCCTTCTGCACGCCCTACGACGAGGAGACCGTCACCGCCTTCGTCGACGGCATGGCCGAGCGCGACATCCCCCTCGGCGTCTTCCACTTCGACTGCTTCTGGATGCGCGAGTACCAGTGGACCGACTTCCGCTGGGACCCCGAGGTCTTCCCCGACCCCGAGGGCATGCTGCGCAGGCTCCGCGAGCGGGGCCTGAAGATCAGCGTGTGGATCAACCCGTACATCGCACAGAGGTCAGCGCTCTTCGCCGAGGCCGCCGACCGGGGCTACCTCGTGAGACGGCCGAACGGCGACATCTGGCAGTGGGACCTCTGGCAGCCGGGCATGGCCCTGGTGGACTTCACGAACCCGGCCGCCCGCGAGTGGTACTCGGGCCACCTGCGCACCCTCCTCGACCAGGGCGTCGACTGCTTCAAGACGGACTTCGGCGAACGCGTCCCCACCGACGTCGTCTGGCACGACGGCTCGGACCCCGCCCGCATGCACAACTACTACGCGCAGCTCTACAACAGCACGGTCTTCGAACTCCTGGAGAAGGAACGCGGCCCCGGGGAAGCCGTCCTCTTCGCCCGCTCCGCGACGGCTGGCGGCCAGCAGTTCCCCGTCCACTGGGGCGGCGACTGCTTCGCCTCGCTGGGCGCCATGGCCGAGTCGCTGCGCGGCGGCCTCTCCCTCTCGCTGTCCGGCTTCGGTTTCTGGAGCCACGACATCGGCGGCTTCGAGGGCACCCCGGACCCGGCGGTCTTCAAACGCTGGCTCGCCTTCGGCCTGCTCTCCTCGCACAGCCGGCTGCACGGCAACGTCTCCTACCGGGTGCCGTGGGCCTTCGGTGACGAGGCCGTCGAGGTGGCCCGGAAGTTCACGCGGCTCAAGCACCGCCTCATGCCCTACCTGTACGCGGCCGCCGTCGAGGCCCACCGCACGGGCGTCCCCGTCATGCGCCCCATGCTCCTGGAGTTCCCGGCCGACCCCGCGTGCCGCACCCTGGACCGCCAGTACATGCTCGGCCCCGACCTCCTGGTCGCCCCGGTCTTCACCGCCGAGGGGGACGTCGAGTTCTACGTGCCCGAAGGCACCTGGACCCACCTCCTGACCGGCGAGACGGTCCAGGGCCCGGGCTGGCGCCGCGAGACCCACGGCTTCGACAGCCTCCCCCTGTATGTGCGTCCCGGCGCGCTGCTCCCGCTGGGCGCCGACACCCAGCGCGCGGACGGCGACTGGCTCCAGGACCTCACCCTCCTTCTCACCCCGGAGGCGGACGGCACGCAGATCACCGTGCCGGACCTGGCGGGCCGGCCCGCGGCCGTCTTCCGCGCCGCACGGGACGGCGCGGAGGTCGAGGTCACCGTGGAGGGGAGCACACGCCCCTTCACGGTGCGGACGGCGGCGAACTGGCCGGACCTGGGCGGCAACCCTTCGGCGGGCGGCGGCGACAAGGACGTGTAAGCCGACCCTCACCGAAGGAATGAACCGGGAACATGACCCCACGAGCGAACAAGCGCGTCCGTCATCGCCGAGGTCTCACCAAGCGCCGTGCCGTCGTCGGCGGCATCGCCGCGCTCGGCATGACCGGCGCCGCCCTCCTCACCACCACCATGATGTCGACGGCGGGGGCGGCGACATCATGGCCCGAGGCCAAGGGCCAGAAGCCGACGTCCAAGACCATCGAGGTCTCCGGCACCTACGACGGCGGTCTCAAGCGCCACTACGGCACCGGGGACCTGGGCGGCGACGGCCAGGACGAGGGCCAGGACCCCATCTTCAAGCTGAAGGACGGCGCGAGCCTCAAGAACGTCATCCTCGGCTCCCCGGCCGCGGACGGCGTCCACTGCTCGGGCAGCTGCACCCTGCAGAACGTGTGGTGGGAGGACGTCGGCGAGGACGCCGCGACCTTCAAGGGGACGTCGGCAGGCTCGACGTACACCGTCTACGGCGGTGGCGCGAAGAAGGCCGACGACAAGGTCTTCCAGTTCAACGGCGCGGGCAAGCTGGTCGTCACCAAGTTCCAGGTCTCCGACTTCGGCAAGCTGGTGCGGGCCTGCGGCAACTGCTCCAAGCAGTACCAGCGGAACATCATCGTGAACGACGTCGACATCACCGCTCCCGGCAAGTCGATCGTCGGCATCAACACCAACTACGGTGACACGGCCGCCCTGCGCAACATCCGCATCCACGGCGACAGCGGCAAGAAGATCGCCACCTGCGACCGCTTCACCGGCAACAACACCGGCGCCGAACCGCCCAAGACGGGCACGGGCCCCGACGGCAAGTACTGCAGGTTCACGTCCGCGGACATCAGCTACAAGTAGCGGACACGGCGATGCGGCACGGCCCGACCGGCCGTGCCGCATCGCCGTTCCGGCTCAGCGTGCCGAGAAGCCGTGCACCGTGCTCGACCGGTAGGTCTGGCCGGGGCGCAGCACCGTCGAGGGGAACTTCGGCTGGTTGGGGGAGTCCGGGAAGTGCTGGGTCTCCAGGCACATGCCGTCACCCTGCCGGTAGGTGCGCCCCGAGGGCCCGGTGAGGGTGCCGTCCAGGAAGTTCCCGGAGTAGAACTGCACGCCCGGCTCGGTCGTGGCGATCTTCAGGGTGCGCCCCGACTCCGGGTCCCGCAGCGTCGCGAAGTGCTCGGGGCGCTTGGTGATGCCCTTGTCCAGGACCCAGTTGTGGTCGAAGCCCTTGGCGGTCACCAGCTGCGGGTGGGCGACGCGGATGTCCTCGCCGACCTTCTTCGCGCGCCGGAAGTCGAAGGGCGTGCCCGCCACCTTCGCCAGCTCGCCCGTCGGGATGAGTCCGGCGTCGGTGGACGTGAACCGGGAGGCGGCCAGGGCCAGTTCATGTCCCATGACGTCGCCGCTGCCCTCGCCCGCGAGGTTGTAGTACGTGTGGTTCGTCAGGTTCACCACGGTCGCCTTGTCCGTGGTCGCCGCGTAGTCGATGCGCCAGTCGCCGCGCGCGTCGAGCGTGTACGTCACGGTGACCCGCAGCGTTCCGGGGTAGCCCATCTCGCCGTCGACGCTCGTGTAGTGCATGCGCAGGCCGACGCCGGAGGAGTCCTTGAACGGCTCGACGTCCCACACCCGCGTGTCGAAGCCCTTGGCCCCGCCGTGGAGGCTGTTCTCGCCGTCGTTCACCGAGAGCTGGTGGGTCTTGCCGTCCAGGGTGAAGCGGCCCTTGGCGATGCGGTTGCCGTAGCGGCCGATGAGCGCGCCGAAGAAGGTGGTCCCGGCGACGTACGCCTCGATGGTGTCGTAGCCGAGGGACACGTTGGTGTACCGGCCGCGGCGGTCCGGGAGTTCCAGGGACTGCACGATGCCGCCGTACGAGAGCACCTTCATGCGGGTGCCGCCGTTGGCCAGGGACCAGCGGTAGACCTTGGTGCCGTCGGCCAGCTTGCCGAAGAGCTCCTTGGTGGGCGTACCGCCAAAACCCGGTGACGCGTACGAGGTGCCGGCGACGGCGGCGGTGAGGCCGACGGCGGCGGCGGATGCCAGGACGGTGCGTCTGCTCGTTTCCATGTGCGGCTCCAGACGGGGAGGTTGGGGAGAGGACTAGCGGCCGACCTTGCGCTTGTTCCAGACGTCGAACCCGACCGCGGCAAGGAGCACCAGGCCCTTGATGACCTGCTGGTAGTCGGTGCCGATGTTCACCAGGGACATGCCGTTGTTGAGGACGCCGAGCACCAGGCCGCCGATCACGGCGCCCATCACCGTGCCGACGCCGCCGCTCATCGACGCACCGCCGATGAACGCCGCCGCGATGGCCTCGAGTTCGAAGTTCAGGCCCGCCTGCGGGGTGCCCGCGTTCAGGCGCGCCGCGTACACACAGCCCGCGAGCGCGGCAAGGACGCCCATGTTCACGAAGATCAGGAAGGTGACGCGCTTGTCCTTGACGCCGGACAGCTTCGCCGCCGCCTTGTTGCCGCCGAGCGCGTAGACGTGGCGGCCGACGACCGCGTTGCGCATCACATAGCCGAGGGTGATGAGCAGACCGCACATGATGAGGAGGACCACGGGTACGCCGTGGAAGCTCGCGAGGGTCAGCGTGAAGGCGATGACGGCGGCGGAGATCGCCACCAGCTTGGTCACCCACAGGCCCGTCGGCATCACGTCGAGGTCGTAGGCCAGCTGCTGCTTGCGGCTGCGCCACTCGCGGAACAGCAGGAACGCGACCGTCACGAAGCCGAGCACCAGCGTCGGGTTGTGGTACTGCGTGTACGGGCCCATCTCGGGGATGAAGCCCTTGGCGATGTTCTGGAAGCCCTCGGGGAACGGCGAGAGCGACTGGCCCTCCAGGACGATCTGCGTGAGACCGCGGAAGAGCAGCATCCCGGCCAGGGTCACGATGAACGACGGGATGCCGACATAGGCGATGAAGAAGCCCTGCCACGCTCCCGCGACCGCGCCGATGAGGAGCGAGAGGACGAGCGCGAGCACCCAGGGCATGTCGTGCTTGACCATCATCACCGCCGACATGGCGCCGACGAAGGCGACCAGGGAGCCGACGGACAGGTCGATGTGGCCGGCGATGATGACGATCATCATGCCGATGGCCAGGATGAGGATGTAGCCGTTCTGCTGGATCAGGTTGGACACGTTGTTCGGCAGGAGCAGCGTGCCGTCGGTCCAGATCTGGAACAGGATGACGATGAAGGCCAGGGCGACGAGCATGCCGTACTGGCGCATGTTGGAGCGCACGCTCTGCAGCAGCAGAGCACCCGTGGACTCCTTGGCGGACGGTGTGGACGACGCGTCACGTGGTGGTGTGGTCGTGGTGGTCATGGCGGCTGCCTCAGCTTCTGTTCTTGGTCATGTGGCGCATCAGGAGTTCCTGGGTGGCGTCCGCGCGGTCGACCTCACCGGTCAGCCGGCCCTCGGCCATCGTGTAGATCCGGTCGCACATCCCGAGCAGCTCGGACAGTTCGGAGGAGATGAACAGCACCGCCTTGCCCGAGGCCGCCAGCTTGTCGATGACGGTGTAGATCTCGTACTTCGCGCCGATGTCGATGCCGCGCGTCGGCTCGTCGAGGATCAGGACCTCGGGGTCGGCGTGGATCCACTTGCTCAGGACGACCTTCTGCTGATTGCCGCCCGAGAGCCGCCCCACCTGCTCGAAGACGGTGGGAGCCTTGATGTTCATCGACTTGCGGTAGCGCTCGGAGACGGAGCGTTCCTTGTGTTCGTCGACGAATCCGTCCCCCCGTCGCATGCCCGAGAGCGAGGCCAGGGAGATGTTGCGGTTGATGTTGTCGATGAGGTTGAGGCCGTACTGCTTGCGGTCCTCGGTGACGTACGCGATCCCCGCGTCGACCGCGGCGGGCACGTTCTTCGTCAGGACCTCGCGCCCGCCGACGGCCACCGTGCCCGTGACGTACTGGCCGTAGGAACGCCCGAAGACGGACATCGCGAGCTCGGTGCGGCCCGCGCCCATCAGGCCCGCGATGCCGACGATCTCGCCGCGCCGCACGGTGAGCGACACGTCGTCGACGACCTTGCGGTGGTGGTCGACCGGATGCCGCACCGTCCAGCCCTCGACGGACAGGGCGAGCGATCCGGCGTCCTCGCCCTCGTAGGGCGTGCGGTCGGGGAAGCGGTGGTCGAGGTCGCGGCCGACCATGCCGCGGATGATGCGGTCCTCCGCCACCTGCGGTTCGGAGGACGGCGTCTCACGCACCGTCAGGGTCTCGATGGTCTGCCCGTCGCGCAGGATCGTCACCGAGTCGGTGATGGCCCTGATCTCGTTCAGCTTGTGCGAGATGATGATGCAGGCGATGCCCTGGTCGCGCAGCTCCAGGATGAGGTCGAGGAGCTTGGCGCTGTCCTCGTCGTTCAAGGCGGCGGTCGGCTCGTCGAGGATGAGCAGCTTCACCTCCTTCGACAGGGCCTTGGCGATCTCGACCAGCTGCTGCTTGCCCACCCCGATGTCGGCGACCGGGGTCTGCGGCTTCTCCTTCAGGCCGACCCGCTTGAGCAGCGCGCTCGCCCTGCGCAGCGTGTCGTTCCAGTCGATGAAGCCCCGCGTGCTCTGTTCGTTGCCCAGGAAGATGTTCTCGGCGATGGACAGATACGGGACGAGCGCCAGCTCCTGATGGATGATCACGATGCCGTGCTTCTCGCTGGCGCGGATGTCCTTGAAGGCCATCTGCCGGCCCTCGAAGTGGATCTCGCCGTCGTAACTGCCGTGTTCGTGGACGCCGCTGAGGACCTTCATCAGCGTCGACTTGCCCGCGCCGTTCTCGCCGCAGATCGCGTGGATCTCCCCGGGGCGCACGGTCAGGTTCACGTCGGAGAGCGCCTTGACGCCGGGGAACGTCTTGGTGATGCCGCGCATCTCCAGCACGGGCCCGCTCATGAGAGCTGCCCTGCCTTGAAGTAGCCCTCGTCGACGAGGAGTTGGGTGTTGGACTTGTCGATGCTGACCGGGTCGAGAAGGAAGGACGGCACGGTCTTCTTGCCGTTGTTGTAGTCCTCGGTGTTGTTCACCTTGGGCTTCTTGTCGTTCAGGACCGCGTCACCCATGGCGACCGTCTGCTTGGCCAGCTTGCGGGTGTCCTTGAACACCGTCTGCGTCTGCTCGCCCCGGATGATGGACTTCACCGACGCGAGCTCCGCGTCCTGCCCGGTGATGACCGGCAGCGGCTGGCTCTTGGAGCCGTAACCCGCGCTCTTCAGCGCGGAGATGATCCCGATCGAGATCCCGTCGTACGGCGAGAGGACCGCGTCGACCTTCGCGGAGCCGTAGTTCTTGCTGATCAGGTCGTCCATGCGCTTCTGCGCGGTGCCGCCGTCCCAGCGCAGCGTGGTCGCCTGGTTCATCTTCGTCTGCTTGCTGCGGACGGTGAGCTGGCCGCTCTTGAAGTACGGCTCGAGCACCTTCATGGCGCCGTTCCAGAAGTACTTGGTGTTGTTGTCGTCCGGTGAGCCCGCGAACAACTCGATGTTCTTGGCGTCGCCGCCCTTCTCGGGCTTGCCCAGCTTCAGCTTGTCGACGATGTACTGGGCTTCCAGACGGCCGACGCGCTCGTTGTCGAACGACGCGTAGTAGTCGACGTTCTCCGTGCCGAGGATGAGGCGGTCGTACGAGATCACGGGGATGTTCGCGTCGGCCGCGCGCTGCAGGACCTCGGTGAGCGCGGAGCCGTCGATGGCGGCGACCACCAGGAGACTGCGCCCCTTGGTGATCATGTTCTCCAGCTGGGCGATCTGGTTCTCGACCTTGTCGTCGCCGTACTGCAGATCGGTCTTGTAGCCGGCCTTCTCGAACTGCTCGGCCATGTTGTTGCCGTCGGCTATCCACCGCTCGGAGGACTTGGTGGGCATCGCGAGACCGATGGTGCTGCCCTTGCCCTCTTCGGGCTGATAGCGGCTGCCGCCCTTGGCCTCCTGGCCGCAGGCGGTCAACGAGCCGAGCAGGACGACGGTGGCCACCGCGGCGGTGAGCCGCATGCGGGATATGCGGGTTCTCATGGATCAGTCCCCTTCCGGGACGGGGAAGCGCTGGAGCTCGCCGGGCAGGCGTGAGCCGAGCGGAGACATCCCGCCGTCCGCGCCGTGCCGGGCGAGCAGGTCGAGGGCGAGACGGCCACGCCGGACCCGCTCGCGGGCGGTGTCCAGGGTGTGGTCGCGCAGGTGGGCACCGTAGGGGTAGATGCCGGGTGACTTGCTCAGACCGAACTTGAGGTAGAGCGGGGCGCCGCGCCGGATCAGTTCGGCGGCCTCGTACATCCGGACGTAGCCGCCGAGGTCGTCGGGCGCCTCGACGTACAGGTCCATCGGGGCGCGGCTGGTCCGGCGGATCTCCGTGAAGTGGTCCAGGGTGAGGTCGGACGGGACGTTGAGCGAGTCGGCGCCGAGCCGCTCGTAGACCGCGTACGACGCCGGGTTGACGGGGCCGATCAGGGCCGACACCTTGAACGTGGTGTCGGCGGGGAGCACACCGGCGACCCGCAGCCGGTGCAGCGTCCACAGCACGCCCTCGTCGGCGACGAGGAGGCATTTCACGCCCAACTCGGTGGCCCGCACGGCGTCTTCGACGCAGCCGGCGAGCGCGTCATGGCCGCGCGAGCGCAGCCCCGCGCCGCCGGAGTCGGTGCGGGTCGCTGCACCGATGTCCCAGGTGCCGCGCGGCCCGGTGAACAGGCACAGCTCGATGTCCCGCTCGGCGCAGGCCTCCACCATCTCGGTGATCTCGACGTCGGAGAGCATCCAGATGCCGCTGCCCTGGCTGATCCGGTGGACCGGCACGTCGAGCCGCGAGCTCTCCTTGAGGACGACGGCCAGCGCCTCCGGCCCCTCCACGGAGGGGATCTCGGTGCGCCAGGTGCCGCCGTCGGGGAACGCGTGCGGGGACGCGTCGGCCGGATCGACGGCGGGTACGGGGTGCCCGATGCGGGCGAGGGCGTCGACGCCGGGGCGGCGAGGTGCTGACGGGCTGGTCACGGGACTCCCATACGCAGTGAACTCTGCTGTGTTCGATACTTCGGACATTGGTCGGTTCGGTGGGTACGTCTCAGGCACGTCTCAGGGGCGCAGCAGCACCTTCCCGGTCTTCGGGTCGCCGCCGCCGACCAGCGCCACCGCCTCGCCGAACTGCTCCAGCGGGAACTCGTGCGTGATGAGCGGCGCCGGGTCGAGCAGGCCGAGCCCGAACGCGCGGACCGCGTCCGACCAGGCGCGGGACGGCGCGCCGAAGACGCTGCGCACCTCCAGCTGACTCAGCGAGAGATGCACCGGGTCGATGCCGGCCGCGCCGGGCGTGAACATGCCGGTCAGCACGACCCGGCCGCCCCTGCGCGCGAGCAGACACGAAGAGGCGGCCGTGGTCGGCGCCCCCGCGGTCTCCACCACGAGGTCGAAACGGCCGTGGTACCCCTCCGCCTCGGCGGGCGTCAGGCTCTCGCTCGCCCCGAACTCAAGTGCCTGGCGGCCGCGCTCGGCCCGCGGGTCGATCACGACGAGCTCGCCGGGCGAGGCCGCGGCGAGGAGCTGCACCGCCAGCATCCCGAGGGTGCCCGCACCGACCACCGCGATCCGCTCGCCGGGCCTCGGCCGCCCCGTCCGCACCGCGCCGGCGATCACCGCGGCGGGTTCGAGCAGGGCCGCGGCGGCCAGGTCCGCGTCCGCGGGCAGGAGGTGCAACAGCCGGGCGGGCACGACGACGTGGTCGGCGAAGGCACCGGGCTCGGTGAAGCCGGTCTCCGCGTAGCCGCCGCCGCACAGGCTCGTCTCGCCCTCGCGGCAGCGCTCGCAGGTCCCGCAGGCCCGGAACCCCTCGGCGACGGTCTTCTGCCCGGTGAGCGTCGGGTCGACGCCCTCGCCGGTGGCCTCGACGGTGCCGGACCACTCGTGCCCGGGGATCACCGGATAGCGCACGTAGGCGGGGTCCCGATGACCGTCGTACACCTCGCGGTCGCTCATGCAGATCCCCGCCGCCGCCACCCTGACCAGGACCTCACCGGGTCCCGGCTCGGGCCGCGCCCCGACCGTGAGCCGGTGCTCGCCCGGCCGGTCGACGACGATCGCGCGTGAGTCGCCGCTCACGCGCCGGCCGCCTTGGGGGCGCGCTTCTCCCAGCCCTCGGCCCACAGGTCGAACCGCGCCTGCTGCTGCGGGAACTCGGCCGCCGCGTCCGTGTCGAGCTCGACGCCGAGGCCCGGTTCGTGCGACACCTCGAAGTAGCCGTCGACGACCTGGGGAGCGCCCTTGACGACCTTCTTGATCTCCGCGTCCGCGAAGTCGTTGAAGTGCTCCAGGATCTTGAAGTTGGGCGTGCAGGCGGCGACTTGGAGCGAGGCCGCGGTCAGCACCGAGCCGCCGACGTTGTGCGGCGCGACCAGCGTGTAGTGCGTCTCCGCGGTCGCGGCCAGCTTGCGGGTCTCCAGGATGCCGCCGATGTGGCCGACGTCCGGCTGGATGATGTCCGCGGCCTGCGACTCGAAGAGCTCGCGGAACTCGATCCGGTCGTGGATGCGCTCGCCGGTGGCGATCGGCATGTCGACCTTGGCGGCGACCTTCTCCAGGGCCTTGAGGTTCTCCGGCGGCACCGGCTCCTCGAGCCAGGCCGGCTTGAACGGCGCCAGTTCCCGCGCGAGGCGCACGGCGGTGGACGGGCTGAACCGGCCGTGCATCTCCAGCATCAGCTCGGCGTCCGGACCGATCGCGTCCCGCACCGCCTCGATGAGCGAGACCGCGTACGACGTGCCCGCCTGGTCGAGCTCGAAGTGCCCGGTCCCGAACGGGTCGATCTTCAGGGCGCGGTAGCCGCGCTCCATCACGGCCTGTGCGGCCTTGTGGTAGGCCTCAGGAGTGCGCTCGGTGGTGTACCAGCCGTTCGCGTAGGCCTTGACCTTGTCGGTGACCTTGCCGCCCAGAAGCTGCCAGACCGGCACGCCGAGCGCCTTGCCCTTGATGTCCCAGCAGGCCATCTCCACACAGGCGATGCCCGACATGACGATCTCGCCGGCCCGGCCGTAGTCGCCGTACTTCATCCGCCGCACGAGGTCCTCGACCGCGAACGGATCGGACCCCACGACGTGATTGGCCGCCGCCTCGCGGAGGTAGCCGAGCAGGGCGTCGGTGTGGCCGAGCATGCGGGTCTCGCCGACGCCGGTGAGCCCCTCGTCGGTATGGACCTGGACGTAGGTGAGATTGCGCCACGGCGTCCCCACCACGTGCGTGCTGATTCCCGTAATACGCAAGGCAGTTGCCCCTTGGTTGTTCGGTATTTCGTCACACGTTCGAAATGTTGGCGTGACCGTATTCACGCAGGCGGCAGGGTGTCAATGGGTCGCGCGAAACGGTCTTGGGCCGACCCGTGACCCTCGGGCCGTTGCGCGTCGAACGTCGCTGTGTCTAGCCTGTGTTCGTCATATCGATCGTTGACCGAAGTTTCGGACGCGTCTGCAAGCCTGACGTGGACGCGATTTCGGCCGCACGGGGTGGGAGGCCGACCATGGGACGACTCGTTCCCGCGGTGACCAGGGCGCTGGACATACTGGAACTGTTCCTGGAGGGCGACGGGACGCTGTCAGCCCCCGAGGTCACCCGCAGGCTCCGGCTGCC
The DNA here is from genome assembly GCF_040655335.1 of Streptomyces sp. NPDC050439. Taxonomy (NCBI): domain Bacteria; kingdom Bacillati; phylum Actinomycetota; class Actinomycetes; order Kitasatosporales; family Streptomycetaceae; genus Streptomyces; species Streptomyces sp. NPDC050439. The sequence goes on along the minus strand of NZ_JBFAJT010000001.1, from coordinate 1,187,596 downwards.
GCGGACCACCGTGCACGAACTGCTCACCACCCTCGCCGCCCGCTCGTACCTTGTCCAGATACCGGACCAGACGGGTCGATACCGCCTCGGCGTACGGGCCTACCAGCTCGGCAGCCGGTACGCGGAGCAGCTCGACCTCGCCGCGGAGGGCCAGCAGGTGGCCCGCGAGGTCGCCGAGACCTGCGACGAGACGGTCCACGTGGCGGTCCTGGAGGACACGGACGTCATCTACATCGCCAAGGTGGACTCCACGCACGCCGTGCGCATGGTCTCCGCCGCGGGCCGCAAACTGCCCGCCCACTGCACGTCGGTCGGCAAGATGCTGCTCGCCTCGCTGCCCCAGACGGAGCTCGAATCCCGGCTCGCGGGGCGGGAGTTGGCGGCGATGACGCAGAACAGCATCACGGAGCCGGACGCGCTGCTCGCCGCGCTCGCCGACATCCGGGAGCGCGGTGTCGCGGCCGAACACCGCGAGTCGAACCCGGACGTCAGCTGCGTGGCCGCCCCGGTCCGCGACAGCGCGGGTCAAGTCGTCGCAGCGCTCTCCATCTCTGTGCCGATGATCCGCTGGAGCGAGCAGCGTGAAGAGGAACTGGCCGAGCTGGCGGCCAAGGGCGCGGGTGACCTCTCGGAGCGCCTGGGCCACCGCGGACGCTAGTGCGCCGACTCAAGGTCCAGGAGCCGCCGCTTGGCCTCCAGGCCACCCGCGTACCCGGTCAGTGAGCCGTCGGCGCCGATGACCCGGTGGCAGGGGCGGACGACGAGCAGCGGGTTGCGTCCGATCGCCGTGCCCAGGGCGCGCACCGCCACACGCGAGAGGCCGAGCTGTTCGGCGAGCTTCCCGTACGTCGTGGTCGTGCCGTACGGGAGGGTGTCGAGGGCCTGCCAGACCCGCCGCTGGAAGTCGGTGCCGACGCCGCTCGCGTACTGGATGTCAAAACGCGTCAGGGTCCCGTCGAAGTACGCGCGCAGCTGCCCGGCGATCACGGCGAAGGCCTCGTCGTCGCGCACCCACCCGTCCTGGACGACGACGCCGCCCTTCTGTCCCGGCAGGGACAGCGACGCCAGCGCGATGCCGCCGTGCGCGGTGGCCGACTCCTCGCCGACCAGCAGCAGCTCGCCCAGCGGGCTCTCGACGGTCGTGTAGACGGCCTTGGCCATGACCTTGCTCATCAGGTGCTCCCTCTCACCCCGGCGACCTGTCCCCGGTGACGTCCCCAAGTCTGCGGGGGTACGGGGGCGCGCGGCTGGCGGGATTCGGACGTGGCGCTCATGAGGGTGTCAGCGTCAGACGGGCGCCGCTCGTGCGGTCGGACGAAGGTCCGGTCTCAAGGAGGAGCTCGCCCGGCTCCACGACGGACTCCAGGGCGCGGTCCAGCGAGGCAAGGGTATCCGCCTCGACGACGAAGGCGACCTCGGCCCGCTCGCCGGGGGCCAGGTCCACGCGGGCGAAGCCCCGCAGCTCACGGACGCGCGGCCAGGAACAGGATCCCGAAAGGCGGCGCACATAGAGCTGCACGGTCTCCCGCACGGGGCGCGCGCCCGTGTTCGTCACGGCGACGGTGCAGGTGAGCGCCGGGTCGGTGACCGGGGCCCGGGTGCGCGAGAGGCGGGGCTCCCCGTACTCGACGGTCGTGTACGAGAGCCCGTGGCCGAAGGCGTGCAGCGCGGTGGCGGGCTGGTCGACGTAACCCCGGTAGCCGTGATCCTTGGCGTTGTAGAACACCGGCAGCTGGGCGGCCGAGCGCGGCACGGAGACCGGAAGCCGCCCCACGGGTTCCGCGCGCCCGAAGAGCACGTCGGCCACCGCCCGGCCTCCCCACGGTCCCGGATACCAGGCGCAGAGCACGGCACGGGCCTGCCCGGACAGCTCCGGCACGGCATGCGGCCGCCCCTGGACGAGGACCACGACGACGGGCGTGCCGGTGGCGGCCACGGCGTCGAGCAGCGCCGACTGGCCGCCCGGCAGACTCAAGTCGGCGAGGTCGACCCCTTCGCCGCAGATCATGCCCACCGGGGCGCCCGAGGCGACGACGGCCGCGCCGTTGCTGTCGAAGCGCGTGTCGGCCTCCCGTGCGCTGGACCCGCCGAGCACGAGCACGGCCGTGTCCGCGCTCGCGGCGAGCGCCACCGCCTCCGCGATCCCGGCGCGGTCGTCGCCGACCAGCTCACAGCCCCGCGCGTACGTCACGTCGACCCCTTGCGGCGCAACCGCCCTGATGCCGTCGAGGACGGTCAGGCCGGTGCCGGGGCGTTGCGGCGCGGTGTAGTCGCCGAGCTGCTGGGGGAGCGCGTCGGCGTTCGGGCCGATGACGGCGATGCGGGGAGGGGTCGCCAGGGGGAGGGTCGCCCCGTCGTGGCCCAGGAGGACGACGGACTCGCGGGCCAGCCGCTCGCTCAGCTCCTCCATGGCGTGCGCGTTCTCACCAGTCTGCTCGCCGATGTAGGGCCGCTCGAAGAGACCCAGACGGAACTTCAGCGTCAGGACGCGGGCGACCGCCGCGTCCAGGGCGTCCTCGGAGACCAGGCCCCGCTCCACCGCCTCCGCGAGCCGGGGGAAGCAGCCGTCCCACAGGCTCAGGTCGGTGCCCGCGTCCAGCGCGAGCGCGCCCGCGGCGACCGGGTCACCGGCGAGACGCACGAGACGGTCGAGCGCGCACCCGTCGGCCATGACCAGACCGGTGAACCCCCAGCGCTCGCGCAGCAGACCGGTGAGCAGCGCGCGGTTGGCCGCGCACGGCAGACCGTCGAACTCGTTGTACGCGGCCATGACGCCGGCCGCCCCGGCGCGAGCTCCCGCCCGCGCCGCGACCAGGTGGATCTCGTGGAGTTCGCGCGGGCCGAGCTCCGTGGCCGCGCTGTTGCGGCCGCCGACCGTCGCGCCCTGCCCTGCGAAGTGCTTGAGCACGACCGCCGCCCGGTCCGGGGCGTACGAGGTGCCGCCGCCCTGCATGCCCCGCACGAGCGCCTCCGTGAAGCGCGCCGCCAGATACGGGTCCTCGCCGAAGCACTCCTCGGCGCGGCCCCAGCGTGGATCCCGGACGAGGTCGAGCGCGGAGACGAGGGCGACATGGCCGCCCCGGGCGCGCAGCTCGGCCGCCGCGCCCGCCGCCGCGGCCTCGTACAGTTCCGGGTCCCAGGTCGCGCCCACCGCGAGATTCACCGGCAGGACCGTGCCGTCCAGGGCCTGATGGCCGTGCGGGACCTCCTCGACGAGGAGGACCGGGATGCCGAGCCGGGTGCTCGACATGACGTGCCGCTGCACCGAGTCGGCCACCCGCGCCGCGTCCGCCGCGGTGATGCCGTCCGCGAGCGTCACGCCCGACCACGGGTCGGCCCGCTGAAGGCCGTACAGCGCGCCCATCCCGTCGAACGCGGCGACCTCGGCGCGGAAGGCGTCCGTCAGGCGGTGTCCGTCCCGAGGGTCGGCCGTGCGCTCGTAGGCGTCCCAGCCGTACATCCGCTGGTTGACCTGGCCCACCTTCTCGGTGAGCGTCATCCGGGAGAGCAGATCGCGCACCCGGTCGGCGACCGGGGCGTCCGCCTGCCGGTACAGCGGCCCGCTCATCGCTGTTCGAGGACGCGCACGCCGAACGGGGCGAGCCGCACCTCCTCCACCGCCTCGCCGGTCTCCCGGTCGTGCAGCGAACCCTTCACCGAGGGACGCGCCGTCAGCTCCTCGTCCGACTGGCTGACCAGCCACACGAAGCGCCGCCCGTCCTCGTGCACCAGGGCGTCCGCCGATATGTACGGGCTCTCGACGGTGACCGGCCGCTCCACGCCCGCGAGTTCGGCAAGGGCCGCGTACAGCCGGTGCGTCTGCTCGGGGTTGACGCGGGCCGTGCGCGCGGCCATGTGCTCCAGGGGGTAGGTGGCGAGGACCGTGCGGCCCCGCCCCGTCTCGTGGACGAGGAGCGCCGGGCGGCCGTGCGCGTCCTTCGCCACGACGCGCGCCCCGGTCGGCACGACCGGCAGATAGGCGCGGCTGTCCTCGTTTCCGGCGACCGGGAAGCGCAGGGTCTCGCCCGCCGCGATGCCCCCGAACTCCTCGGTGAAGGTCATCTCGAGGACGTCGTCCTCGATGGGTTCGGCCACTCCATAGGTGAGCTGGAGCTCGACCCCGAAGAGACCGTCCAGGTCGTCGAACCACGGGCCGCGCGTCCCGGGGTGCTCGCCGGAGCAGAACGAGAGATACACGGTGGCGCCCTCGCGGGCCCGCCGCTCCAGCTCGCGCCGGGTGCGGGTGGTCAACTGCCGGGTGGACGGCAGGAGATACAGCGCCGCGTCCCCGGGAAGCCCGTCCGCCTCGCGCATCAGGCCCACCGGGAGGTCGGCCCCGCGCGCGGCGACGTATCCCTGGTGGAGGGAGGTGAAGATCAGCGGCCGGTCGGCGGGGCGGCTGTAGGGGTAGCCGCGCTCCAGGAAGGCGGGCACGACGAGCGCCGCTTCCGCGTCCGAGCGGCGGCAGCGGGCGAAGTCGACCTGCTTCAACACGGTTGAGAACGCGGCGAGTTCGTGGAGTGGGGCCTTTGGAGTGCCCGTGCTGTCCGTGATGCCGAAGTGCATCTCGAAGGGGTGATGGTCGTACGGCGACTGGTCCCACAGGTCGTCGTAGTCGGTGTTGTTCCAGGCCATCCAGCCGGTCGCGCCGCCGAGGAGGGAGTTGTGGAGCGTCTGGCGGTAGTAGATGCCCGCGTTCTCGGCCGACACGGTGTCCGTGGAGAGGCCGAACTCCTCCAGGATCACCGGCTGTTCGGTGACTCCGGCCAGCTCGCACTCGAACGCGGCGCGGTAGTGCTGACGTACGCGGTCCGTGTCGGAGCGGTAGACGTGCGGGCCCACGAAGTCGACGTACTCGGCCGTGTCCCGCAGAGAGAAGCCGTTGTCGCGGCCCGTCACCTCGATGCCCCACGCGCCGTCGCCGAGCGACACCGGCTGGGTGCCGCCCGCCGCGCGTACCGCGTCGCACATGAACTGGGCCCAGGCGGTGACGACATCGCTCGACGGCGGGTCCACCTGGTAGATGCGGCCGTAGCCCGGCATCTCGTTGGTGATGAGCCAGCCGGTGACGGCCGGGTGGTCCTTGAAGCGGCGCGTCATCTGCGACACGAACCACGCCTGGCGGCCGACGAGCCACACGTCCTCGTACAGGTCGCGGTCCCCGCGCCACGCCGGGTCCCAGTTCTCGCCCGACATGTGCCCGACGATGAAGGTGGGCACCGTGCCCATGCCCGCCTCGGTGTGCGCGTCGAGGAAGTCGCGGAAGCGGTCGCACAACTCCTCGTCGATCCGGTGCGGTTCGGGGTGGAAGTCCGGCCAGTAGAAGAACGAGCGGGTCATCGTCAGGCCGTGCTCACGCAGCACGGAGAGTTCCTCCCGGACCGTCTTCGGGTCGTAGTTCCGCCACATCAGCGGACCGCCGGTACGGGACCAGAAGTTGGCGCCGATCCAGGGCAGGACGGCGGAGTCGTGGGTGAGCTGGGCGCTGTGGCGTCGCATGGTGGTACTCAGGTCTTTCCGTGCGGGGGTGGAGAGGTGATCTGAAGCGGCGGTCAGTGGGCGGGGCCCGTCGACTCGCGGACGACAAGGCGTGGCCGGTCGTCGAGCGACACGGGCGGCACGTCCTCGCCGCACTGCGCGAGCAGCGCCCGCGCGGCGGCCGCGCCGACCCGCTGCACCTGCTGGTCGACGGTCGTCAGACGCGGGTGCAGCCAGCGGCCGATCGGAAGGTTGTCGTAGCCGACGACGGACAGGTCGTCCGGGACGCGCAGGCCGGCGCGTTGGGCCGCGCCGATGCCGCACACCGCCATGGAGTCGTTGGCGTACATGACGGCGGTGGGGCGCTCCGCCATGCCGAGGAGTTCCTCCGTCGCGGCGACCGCCGCCGCCTCGGAGAAGTCGGTGCTCAGGACGGCGGCGGGCGCAAGTCCCTTGAGCAGCAGGGTCTCTTCGAATACCGACCGGCGCAGCCCGGTGTGCAGCAGTTCGCCGGGCCCCGACACATAGGCGATGCGTCGGTGGCCGAGCTCCATGAGGTGGTCGACGGCCTCGTGTATGCCGGCGCCCTGGTTGCCCAGGCCCACGGTGGGCACGGGCGCGTCCGGGTGGGGCGCGCCGAGCAGCACGGCGGGCAGCCCCAGGCAGCGCAGGAGCGGCGGGCGTGGATCGTCGGCGCGGGCGTCGGTCAGGACGGCGCCGTCCACGCGGCCCTCGGCGGCCAGACGCTCGTACAGCGCGCTCTCCTCGGCCACGTCCGTGACCAGGTGGAGCAGCAAGCCGTAGCCGCGCGGCGCCAGTTCGCCCTCCAGGCCGGTGATCAGCTCGCTGAAGTGCGGGTCGGCGCCGAGCACGTCGGTGGGGCGGCGCACCACGAGGGCGAGCGTGCGGGTGCGCGCGCTGCGCAGCGCCGTGGCCGTGGCGCTGGGCGACCAGCCGAGCTCGGCCGCGGCGTCCAGGATGCGGCGCCGGGTGGCCTCGGAGATGCGGCCCTTGGCGTTGAAGGCCTGCGAGACGGCGGCCGTGGAGACCCCGGCCGCCGCGGCGACCGCCTTGATCGTCGGACGCCCGCCGCTGTCCCTGCCCGACGTGATCGACCCGTTCACATCTTCACCGCCCCACTGACGAGGGCCTGCTGCATCCGCTTCTGCAGCACCGTGTAGACGGCCCATACCGGTACGAGAGTCAGTACCGTACCGGCGGTCAGCACCCCGTAATCCGTCCCCGTCAGGGACTTGAGGGTGGGCAGGGCGACCTGCACGGTGCGCTGGGACGGGTCGGGGCCGATGATGACGAGCGAGTAGAGGTACTCGTTCCAGAACGTCAGGAAGTTCAGGAGCAGCACCGTCGCGATGCCGGGCAGACACATCGGCGTGTAGACGTGCCGCAGGACCGCGAACGTCGACGCGCCGTCCATCCGCGCCGCCTCCTCCATCTCCTTGGGGATGGTCCGCATGAACTGCACCAGGATGACGACGGACAGCGGCATCGCGGTGGCGGGCAGGAAGAGCACCATGAACAAGCGGGTGTGGAACAAGCCCGTCGCCGCGGCGAGCAGGAACGTCGGGAAGAGCGCGGCGAACGTCGGGATGAGGAAGCCGAGGGAGAAGACCTTCTCCACGAACGCGCCGAGCGGGCCCGTCGCGCGGGCGATCGCGAACGCCGCCGGAATCGCGAGCGCCAGCGTCAGCACCAGCGAAAAGACCGTCACCAGCGCCGAGTTGACGACCGCGAGCCCCAGGTCGGCGCTCTCGAAGGCCGTGCCGAAGTTGCCGAAGGACAGTGAGGTGGGCAGTGAGAAGGGGCTTGCGAAGATCTGCTCGTTCGTCTTGAAGGCGGAGGCGAGCAGGTAGTAGAGGGGGACGACGAGCAGCGCCGCGTACGCCCACGCCACGATGTGAGCGGGCAGCCAGGACTTTCCGTGTTTCACAGTGACCTCAGTAGTTCTGGCGAAAAGCGCGGCGGATGGTGAGCAGGCCGACGAGGCCGACCAGGAAGAGGATCACGCCGACGGTCTGGCTGTAGCCGAGGTCGGCCGCGATGAACGCCTTCTGGTAGACGAGGAACGACAGCGTCGTCGACGAACTGCCGGGACCGCCCTGCGTCAGGAGCAGGACGTGCTGGGCCGACCCGAAGAACGTCCAGAGGAACTGGAGCATCGTCACCACGCCCACGTACTCGCGGATGACCGGGAAGTGCACGCGCCACATCGTCCGCCAGTGCCCGGCGCCGTCCAGTTGTGCCGCCTCACCCAACTCCTCGGGCACACTCCCGAGCCGGGCCGCGAACAGGACGGCGGTGAAGCCGATGCCACCCCAGACGTCGAGCACGATCAGACAGGCGAGCGCCGTCGAGGGAGAGGCGAGCCAGGCGTCGGTCACCGAGCCGAGGCCCACCGACTTCAGCGCGCCGTTGACCAGGCCGTCGGGGGAGAGCGCCGCGTAGAACACCATCGCCTTGGCCGGGGTGGAGATCAGGCCGGGGATGAAGAGGAGGTAGCGCAGGACCTTGTGACCCGGCGGCTTCTGCGCCACGTAGTAGCCCAGCATGTACGCGCACACGATCATGATCGGCAGCGCGACGGCGAGCTGGACCGCCGTGTTGCGCACGGCGTCCCAGAACACCGGGTCGTCGAAGACCGTGCGGACGTTGTCGAACCCGGCGAACGAGACGGGCTGCAGCATGCCCGGCCAGTGCAGGGCCGCGATCACGAAGATCGCGATCATCGGGCCGACCATGAACACCAGGTACCAGACCAGGGCGGGGACGGCGAGGATCGTGCCGCCTTCCTGGCGGCGCCTGCGGACAGGTGGCTTGGCGGGTGCGGGGCGGACCTCGGTCCCGCCCGGCGTCGACATCGTTGTCGTCATCTCGGGTGACTCCCAGAAGGCTCGGGCAGCTCGGCCGGGCGGCTCATGCGGTGCGGTACGCGGCTTCGAGCACGGAGCGCACCTTGGCGGGACTCGTGCCGCGCGTGAAGGCCGTGCTGGTCGCGGTGATCAGCGGCTGGGTCGCGGCAGGCGGCACGTACAGATCGGGCAGCAGGGCCTGGCTGACGTCGGTGCCGAGCTGCTGCGCGGCGGCGACCAGCGGGAAGTCCGTGCTGAGGGTGTCGGAGCGCAGCGCCATGTCGCGGCCGCTCTCCTTGATGAAGCGCGAGACGGTCTCGGGGCGGTACATGAAGCGCAGGAACTTCTCGACCGCGTCCAGCTTCTTCGTGCCGTTCGGGCTGATCCAGAAACCGATCAGGGTGTACGTGCGCAGGATCGTCGGCTTCTCGTGCGCGGCACCCGGGGCGAGCGGCCACCCGCCGACCTCGGTGTGCCGCGCGATCTTCTCCGGGACCTTGGCGAGCGCCGACGACATGGCGGACTGGACGGCGGCGGCGCCCGTGTTGAACTGCGTCGTCATCGTGTCGGAGGTCAGGCCCTGCGCCTTGTCGGCGAAGACGCCCGCGTCGCGCAGGGCGGTGAAGTACTCGATGCCCTCGCGGGCGCCACGGCTGCCGCTGAAGTCGCCGCTCGTGAAGACCTTCCGCGCCTCGTCGGGGGAGAGGAAGGTCTGGATGATCTGGGCGAGGAGCTTCTGGCCCGTCCAGTCGTTGCCGCCGACGGTCACCGGCGCGATGCCCTTGGCGCGGAGCTTGCGGGCCGCGCCGATCAGATGGTCGCCGGTGGTGGGGATCGCGTCGACCCCGGCCTTGTCGAGCAGCGCGGTGTTGTAGGCGACCGGCCAGTTGGTGGCGAAGTACGGGAAGGCCCGCAGCCGTCCCTTGCCGTCGGTCCAGGCGTCCAGGGCGACGGGCAGGACGCGCTTACGCAGCCCCCAGTCGTCCATGTAGCCCTTGACGTCGACGGTGGCCCCGACATCGGTCCAGGCCAGCGTCTTGTCGTAGAGGTTCACCATGACGACGTCCGGCTCCTTGCGGGCCAGCCGTGAGGTCTCGTAGACCTGCGCGAGGTCGTCGCCGTTGACCAGGTTCTTCACCTTCAGGCCCGGGTTCTCGTCCCGGAAGGTGTTCAGGGCGGACAGGTACGTGGGCGAGCCCGGCGCGGTGGTGCCGAGCTGGCTGTGCACCACGAGCGTGTCGGGATCGGAATCCGCCGACGCCAGCGTGGAACAGCCGGCGAGGGCGGGCAGGGTGGTGGCGGCGGCCAGGCCTGAACCTGCGGCGAGGAAGCCGCGCCGACTCATCGTTGAGCGCACAGCGAGATGACTCCAACCAGGGCGATGACAACCAGGGGTTAATCGATATACCTGCGGGGGTGCGAGGAGCGTAGAAGTGCTTCGTTGAATGGTCAATCCCCTGTTGCGCACGGTGAATCTTCCGGCGAAAGCGGCAAAAAGGTCACCGAGTGTTGGTTGAGCCGAAGTGGCGCCCGCCACGTCTTTATGCAACTAGTTGCACAAGGGGTCGGCGTCCTCTAGAACTGTCCCGACGACACATCGCGTACGGAGGGCCCGCATGAGCCGCTACCCGAACCTGCTGAACCCCCTGGACCTGGGCTTCACCACCCTGCCCAACCGGGTTCTGATGGGATCCATGCACGTGGGCCTCGAAGAGGCGCCGGACGGTTTCCGGCGGATGGCGGAGTTCTACGCGACCCGTGCGCGCGGCGGCGTCGGCCTCATCGTCACGGGCGGCATCGCCCCGAACGAGCTCGGCCGCCCCTGGGACGGCGGCGCCAAGCTGACCACCGAGGCGGAGGCCGAGGAGCACGCGGGCATCACGGCCGCCGTGCACGCCGAGGGCGGCAAGATCGCCATGCAGATCCTGCACTTCGGGCGGTACGCCTACCACGAGGGCCTGGTCGCGCCGAGCGCGATCAAGGCGCCGATCAGCCCCTTCGTGCCGCGCGCCCTTCAGGACGCCGAGGTCGAGCAGACCGTCGAGGACTTCGTGCGCGCCGCCGAGCTCGCCAAGCTCGCGGGCTACGACGGCGTCGAGGTCATGGGCTCCGAGGGCTACCTGATCAACGAGTTCATCGCGGCGCCCACCAACCAGCGCGACGACCGCTGGGGCGGCTCCTACGAGAACCGCATCCGCTTCCCCGTCGAGATCGTCCGGCGCATACGCGAGCGTGTCGGAGCGGACTTCATCATCATCTACCGCCTCTCCATGCTGGACCTGATCCCCGGCGGCTCGACCCTCGACGAGGTCGTCCAGCTGGCCAAGGAGATCGAGGCGGCGGGCGCCACGATCATCAACACCGGCATCGGCTGGCACGAGGCACGCATCCCCACCATCGCCACCTCCGTGCCGCGCGGCGCGTACACCTTCGTCACGAAGAAGGTCATGGGCCAGGTCTCCGTGCCGCTCGTGACCACCAACCGCATCAACACCCCTGAGATCGCCGAGCAGTTGCTCGCCGACGGCGCCGCCGACATGGTCTCCCTGGCCCGCCCGCTGCTCGCCGACCCGGACTTCGTGGCCAAGGCGAAGGCCGAGCAGCCCGATGCCATCAACACCTGCATCGGCTGCAACCAGGCCTGCCTGGACCACACCTTCAACCTACAGATCACCTCCTGCCTGGTGAACCCGCGCGCCTGCCACGAGACCGAGCTCGTCCTCGCGCCGACCCGCACCAAGAAGCGTGTCGCGGTCGTCGGCGCGGGCCCGGCCGGACTCGCCTTCGCGGTGTCGGCGGCCGAGCGCGGCCACGCGGTCACGCTCATCGACGCTGCGTCCGAGATCGGCGGCCAGCTCAACGTCGCCCGCAAGGTCCCCGGCAAGGAAGAGTTCGACGAGACCCTGCGCTACTTCCGCACCCAGCTCGAACTGCACGGCGTGGACGTCCGGTTGAACACCCGCGCCACCGCGGAGAGCCTCGCGGCGGCGGCGTACGACGAGGTCGTCGTCGCCACCGGCGTCAGCCCGCGCACCCCCGAGATCCCCGGCATCGACCACCCCAGCGTGGTCGGCTACCTCGACGTGCTGCGCGACAGCGCGCCCGTCGGAGAGCGTGTGGCGATCATCGGCGCGGGCGGCATCGGCTTCGACGTGGCCGAGTACCTCACCGACAGCGGCGACAAGGCGAGCCTGGACCCGGCGACGTACTTCCGTCAGTGGGGCGTCGACATGGACTACAAGGACCGCGGCGGCCTGACCGCGCCCGACCGTCCCACCCCGCCGCGCTCGGTCCACCTCCTGCAGCGCAAGACCTCCAAGGTCGGCCAGGGCCTCGGCAAGACCACGGGCTGGATCCACCGCACCGAGCTGCGCCACCGCGGCGTCACGATGGTCGCGGGCGCGAGCTACGACCTCATCGACGACGCGGGCCTGCACATCACCGTCGACGGACAGTCCACGGTCATCCCCGTCGACACGGTCGTCCTCTGCTCGGGCCAGGACCCGCGCCGTGACCTGTACGAGGAGCTGCTCGCCGGCGGGCACAGCGCGCACCTCATCGGGGGCGCGGACGTGGCGGCCGAGCTGGACGCCAAGCGCGCCATCAAGCAGGGCACGGAGCTGGCCGCGGCGCTGTGACACCCGTGGCCCCGTGACCCCGGGCGCCCGCTCCGGACGCCGTACCTAGGATGGCCGCCATGTCACTCCCGCACGCGATCCTCACCGCCCTGTTGGAGAAGCCTTCGTCAGGGCTCGAGCTGACCCGCAGGTTCGACAAGTCGATCGGCTACTTCTGGTCGGCCACGCACCAGCAGATCTATCGCGAGCTGGGGAAACTGGAGCGGGAGGGGTCCATCCGCGCCCTTGAGCAACAGCAGGCCACGCGCGGGCAGAAGAAGGAGTACGAGGTCCTGCCCGCGGGCCGCGCCGAGCTGGCCCGCTGGACGGCCGCGAGCCAGGACCCCAAGCCGCTGCGGGACACGCTCCTGCTGCGTCTGCGGGCGGCCGCGGTCGTCGGCACGGAAGGCATCGAGGCGGACCTGCACCGCCATCTCGCCCTGCACCGGAGCCAGTTGGCCGAGTACGAGGAGATCGAGAAGAGGGACTTCCCGCCGGGCAAGGACGCGGTGGAGGACCGACTGAGGCATGTGGTGCTGCGGGCCGGGATCGACCTGGAGACGTTCTGGACGCAGTGGCTGGAGCAGACCCTGGAGGAGCTCGGGGCGCCCGACCCGGCACGTGACGCCTGACGCCCCGACGCCTGACGCCCACGTGAGCGGCGGCTGCCGCCGGCCCGGCCCGAGTCGGGACCGGGGGCAGCCGCTTCTTCGTGACCCTGGATCAGAGCCTGTGCTGCGCACCTCGGCGACGCAGGTACCAGGCGCCGCCACCACCCGCGGCCAGGACCACGAGGGCCCCGCCCGCGACGAGGGTGGTGGTGCCGTAGTCCTCGCTGCCGCCGCCGAGACCGCCCCGGACGCCGCGCGCGGGCGCCGTCGTGGACGCGGTGGTCGGCGACGCCCCGACGGTGACCGTCTGGGAACCGGCCGTCGTGCCGTCCTCGCAGATCACCGCCACCGTGTGCAGGCCGGTGCTGACGTTCTGCCAGGAGGCGCTGCCGCCCGTCAGTTCCATCTGCCTGCCTTGGGCGAAGCTTGCCTGGCCGTTGCTCATCAGCGAGGCGTTGCCTCCGTCGGGGCACGCCGCCGTGGTCACCGTGACCGTCGATCCCCTGGCGGTGACCGTGATTCCTCCGGCGGCGGCGGACGCCGACGGAGCGGTCAGTGCCATCGGAAGCGCAGCCGCGGCGGCGATGGTCAGGCCGGAGCGGACGAATATCTGAAGTGTGCGCATGAGTCTGCCCTCCGGTGGCACGGGAGGCGGTACATCCCATGCGCCGCCGGGGGTAGGGAAGCGCCCGTGCTACCTGCCGATGAGCCAACGTGCCATCCGGCAAGGCCGCATGCGGACAGCCACCGGGCAGGTGACGGAATCCTTCGTACGGCCGACAGCCGCCGTCCCGGCCCGCGGCCGATCCGGTGGCTTGCCCGGCGTCAGGGGCGCGGGCCCGTGGTGACCGTCCGCTCGGGGGAGTAGCCGCCCCACGTCCCGTCGGGAAGCTTGGCCCGGAGCTTCACGCGGTGGCTGTCGCCCGGGTCCCTGCCCACGTAGAAGCTGTGCTTGGCCTTGTCCCGTGGCGCCGTGCCGCCGAACACCAGCGAGGTGGCGTTCTTCCCGTCGAGATGGATTTGGTACTCCGCGACCGCGCCGCCGGTGCGCGGCGGCGTCCACGCCAGGTCGATGTAGTACGCCCCGTCGTCGAGGCGCGTCTTCGCGCGGAAGTTCGTGGGTGCCGTGCCGCTCCCGTCGTCCCGGCCCGCCGCGGTGGTCAGGCGGACGACTCGGCTCGCGGGGGACGCGTTGTCGGCCGCGTCCAGGGCCTTGACGGTGAAGCGGTAGGCGGTGCCCGGCCGCAGCCCCGTGACCAGGGTCCTGCGCTCGTTCCCGCCCACGCTGTGGATCTTCGACGAGCCCTGGTAGATCTCGTACGAGGCGACGCCCTTGTCGTCCTTGGCGGCTCCCCAGGACAGCGTCACCGCCCGGCTCCCCTCGACCGTGCCCCGCGGGGAGCCGGGACGGGAGGGCGGCTCGCGGTCGGCGGAGGCCGCGGCGGGCGTGGTGACCGTCAGCTTCTTGCTGGCCGGTCCGACGTTCCCCTCGGCGTCCCGGGCGCGGACGGTGAAGGTGTAGGCGGTCGACGGCTTCAGGCCGACGACGTCCACCATGTGCTTTTCGCCGGGCACGCGCTCGACCCTGGTGGCGCCCCGGTAGACGTCGTAACCGGTGACCTTGGTGTCGTCCGTCGCCTGGTTCCACATGACATGGGCGGTGGTGGCGCTGCCCGCCTGGACCGTGACGCCCCGGGGCGCGGCCGGGGGCTGCATGTCCTTCGCGTCCTGGTCGCCGCCCCATGCGCAGGAGGTGAGGGTGCAGGCGGTGAGGGTGCAGGCGGTGACGGCCAGGAGGGCGGACAGGTGGGGGGTCCGTCGCACGGTCGTGCCTTCCGTTCGGGCGGCATTGGTCCGGACCTATTTGACAGGGCTGTCGGGTGCACATCAAGGGGTCCGGCGTGCGCGGTCCCTGCCTCGGCGGTGGCCGAGGTGTAGGGGCCGGGACAGATTGGCATGTCTGGTCACGTGCTCCAGGCAGTCGGCCCTCCCTCCGAACGGCCGCCAGCCCCTCCCCACGGAAGGCTTTCTCACGTGCGCACCACGATCCCGGCGCTCGCCGTCGCCGCCGCCACCACCCTGATCGCCCCCGCGGCCCCGCCCGCCGCGGCATATCCCCAGGAAGGAACCGTGTCCGCCGCCGCGCTCCTCGCCAAGGTGACGTCCTGCGAGCAGGTGTCGAGCGGCAAGTACCGTACGGACAGCGGAGCCCCCGCGGACATCCCCGTATGCGGCAAGCGGGGTGCGGTGTTCTGGAAGGCCGACATGGACATCGACTGCGACGGCCGGCCGAGCAAGGCCTGCAACCGGCAGACGGACCCGCTGTTCCAGGACACCACCGCGTTCCAGGAATCCAACGGCCGCCAGCTCAGCGCGGAGCAGCTCCCGTACGTCGTCTTGCCGGGCCCGAGCAGCCGCTGGAATTACGCGAAGCACGGCATCACGGGCGGCTCGGTGGTCGCCGTGATCCATCAGGACAAGGTCCTGTACGCCGTCGTCGGCGACACCGGGCCCACCGACCTCATCGGCGAGGCGTCGTACGCGTCGGCGAAGTCGCTCGGCATCAATCCCGATCCCAGGACGGGCGGCACCGGCGCGGGGGTCACCTACATCGTCTTCGAGGGCCCCAGGGCGTCCCCCATCGAGAGCCACCAGGCCGCGGTCACCCAAGGCGACGCGCTGGCCCGGCAGTTCCTCCGCCAGAACTGACCTCCTGGCTCACACCTTCCGGTAGGAGTACGCCTCAGCCGCCGCGGCCTCCACCGCCGCGAGGTCGGCGCCCGCCGAGGCGGTCACCACCGCCGCGACCGCGCCCTCCACGAAGGGGGCGTCCACCAGACGGGCGCCCTCCGGGAGTTCGTCGCCCTCGGCGATCAGCGCCTTCACGGTCAGGACCGCGCTGCCCAGGTCGGTGAGGATCGCGACACCCGCGCCGCCGTCCACCTTCGCGGCTGCCGCGGAGATGAGCTCCGCGCTCGTGCCGAGGCCGCCGTCCTCGGTGCCGCCCGCGGCGGCCACGGGTGCGGTCGACCCGCCGCCCGCGAGCCCCGTGGCGAGTGCGGCGACGGCTTCGGCGACGGGGCCGCTGTGCGAGACGAGGACGATGCCGACCAGCTTGTCGTCAGTCACGGCCGGCCTCCGCGGTCTGCGCGAGCGCGTCGAAGAGGAGCGCCGACGAGGTCGCCCCGGGGTCCTGGTGCCCGATGCTGCGCTCGCCCAGATAGCTGGCCCGCCCCTTGCGCGCCTGCAGCGGGGTCGTGGCCAGGGCGCCCTCGTTCGCCGCGGTGCGCGCCGCCGCGAACGACTCCCCGAGCGCGTCGACCGCGGGGACGAGGGCGTCCAGCATGGTCTTGTCGCCGGGCGCCGCGCCACCGAGCGCGCTGACGGCGTCCACGCCCGTGCGCAGCGCGTCGGCGAACTCCTGCTCGCTTACCTCGGCGGCGTCACCGAGCGTCTTGCCGGTGCGCCGGAGCAGGGTGCCGTAGAGCGGCCCTGAGGCGCCCCCCACGGTCGAGATCAACTGCCGTCCCGCCAGGGTGAGCACGGCCCCCGGCGTGGCCGGCACCTCCTTCTCCAGCGTGGCCACCACGGCGGTGAACCCGCGCTGCAGATTGCTGCCGTGGTCGGCGTCGCCGATCGGCGAGTCCAGTTCGGTGAGCCGCTGCGCCTCCCGGTCGACGAGTGCGGCGGCCGAGGTCAGCCAGTGACGGAAGAATGCGGCGTCGAGCACGGAAACTCCTTGCGCGGTAGAACAGTTGGGCAAAGTCGCACGAGCGGTACGAGTGGCACGAGCGGTATGTGGTGAGGGCGGGACACCGGTACGGATCAGATACCCCAGCGGAGCCCCGCCGTACGCACCGGGGCGTTCCAGAGCCGCAGCAGTTCCTCGTCGACCTGGCACAGCGTGACGGAAGCCCCGGCCATGTCCAGCGAGGTCACGTAGTTGCCGACCAGGGTGTGTGCCACGACGACCCCGCGCTCGGCGAGGACGCGCTGGACCTCGGCGTTGAATCCGTACAGCTCGAGCAGGGGGGTGGCCCCCATGCCGTTGACGAGCACGAGCACGGGGTTGCGGGGACTGAGGTCGTCGAGCACCACGTTCACCGCGTACTCGGCGATCTCGCTCGACGTCATCATCGGGCGCCGCTCACGTCCGGGCTCGCCGTGGATTCCGACGCCCAACTCCAGTTCGCCCGGGGGCAGATCGAAGGTCGGGCTGCCCTTGGCGGGCGTGGAGCAGGCGCTCAGGGCGACCCCGAAACTGCGCGCGTTCTCGTTCACCTGCCGGGCGATCGACTCGACCCGCTCCAGCGGCATGCCCTCGTCGGCGGCGGCTCCGGCGATCTTCTCGACGTAGAGCGTCGCGCCGGTGCCGCGACGTCCCGCCGTGTAAAGGCTGTCGGTGACGGCCACGTCGTCGTTGACGAGCACCTTGGCGACCTGGATGCCCTCGTCCTCGGCGAGCTCCGCGGCCATGTCGAAGTTGAGGACGTCCCCCGTGTAGTTCTTCACGACGAACAGGACCCCCGCCCCGCTGTCCACGGCGGCCGCCGCCCGCACCATCTGGTCCGGCACGGGCGAGGTGAACACCTCGCCGGGGCAGGCTGCGGAGAGCATTCCCGGCCCGACGAACCCGCCGTGCAGCGGTTCATGCCCGGAACCTCCGCCGGAGACCAGGGCCACCTTCCCGTCGACGGGGGCGTCCCTGCGTACGATCACGCGGTTCTCCACGTCGATCGTCAGGTCCGGATGCGCGGCCGCCATGCCTCGCAGCGCGTCCGCTACGACTGTCTCCGCGACGTTGATCAGCATCTTCACGGGTACCTCCTGGTGACATCGGCAAGGCTGGGTGTCGCTGGGACGCGAGGTCCCGAGGTCAGTATCAAGGCAGTGGCGTAAAGATGCGCGAAGCTCGGACGAAGGTGCCGGTCGGCCGGGCGAAAGAGACTCCCGGGGCACCCCTCGCACGGCATGTGCCAGTGGCCTCTTTCGGCCGTTGTTCCGGGTCGTCCCGCTGACCGTCCTCGGTCGCCAAAACGGCTTGTTGGAGAGGGTGTCGGGTGCCCCCACGGTCACCCGCGCACTCCGTTCGCCCTTGGGATGCCGGTGCTTGGAACGTGTCATTCGGGTGAGTCCGGGCGTGGCGCGTGCGCGTCTTATTGCAATCAGTTCGCAACTACTTATGGATGGCCAGAAGGTGACAGGGGGGCCTTTGCGTCGCCTGGGGACAGGGGTGATCGTGTGGGAAGCGGAGGGACTCCCTCTGCGCCAGGGTCACCGTGGACGACCGCCGCGGCGCGGCCCGAATGCACCCGCCATCCCGACGTGACATTCCCTCCCCGTACTCACCCGACGGGGGCCACACCCCGGCCCCGGCAAGGGAGTTGGACAGAACGATGCATGGTGTACGCCCCCCGGACCCGTCGGCCGTCCGGGAGAAACCCGCCCCCGCCCCCGGCGCACCCGCCATGACCCCCGCCGCCGAACCGGCCATCGTCGCCGTCGCGGGCGCCGAGTTCGGCTGGGGAAGCTCCGGCAAGCTGAGCGCCGTCCTTGCCGCACTGCGCGAACGGTCCGCTCGTCCGCTGAGGTTCGTCGGCCTCGCCTCCGGCCTCGGACGGCCGCTCCTTGCCCGGCACGGGGTCGACCGCTGGTACGACCTGCCGGTCGGGGGGCCCGCGGGGGAGAGCGCCGATGCCGTGGCGAAGGTCGTGGAGGCGGAGCGGATCGACGCCGCCGTCGTCGTGCTCGACGGACCGGCGGCCATGGCCCTGGAGGCCGCGGGCGTGCCGACCGTGTTCGTGGACAGCCTGCCGTTCCTGTGGACCGAGGGCGACCTGCCCGAACTTCCGCTGAAGGTCTCCGTCTACTGCGCGCAGCAGAGCGTCGAGTTGCCGCAGGAGTGCCTCGGCGTACTGGCCTCCGTACGCGAACTGCGCTGGGTCGAGGCCGTGATCGGCGCTCCCCCCGACCTCCCGGCGCCCCGGATGAGCCGGCCACGGCCCTTCCGGCGCGCCCTGGTGAACCTGGGCGGCCTGCGCGCCCCCGGCCTCGCCGACTGGACGCGCTATCCGGAGATCGTCGTGCCCGCAGTGCTGGAGGCCCTGGCAACATACGGGGTCCGTGAGGCGCATGTGGCCGGCAATCTGCCCGCCGATCTGGCCGAGCGGCTCTGCGCGGCGAGCGGCGCGGACCTGCGCGTCACGGCGGGCCCGCTCTCCCACGGCGAGTTCCTCCACCGGCTCGCGGCCTGCGACCTGCTGCTCACCTCGCCGGGTCTGACCACCCTCCTTGAGGCCGGCAGCCTCTCGGTGCCCACGGTCTGCCTGCCCCCGCAGAACCTCAGCCAGATCTTCAACGGCCGCTTCCACGGCCGGGCCGTGCTCGCCGACGTCAGAGTCGTCTGGCCCTCGTCGGTCTTCGCCGAGAGCGAGGTCCTGGCCCATCGGGCGCAGGGCGAGGATGCGGCCCTTCGCGTCATCTACGGGGGGATCACCGCCGCTGCCGGGGCGCAACAGGCCCGGGGCAGCGTGACCGCCGTGCGTGACGGCGTGCTCGAGGCCCTCCGCCGCGCGTCGGAAGGCGCCGTGTGGGGAGGACTCGCCGCTCACGTCGGCATCGGCGGCGCCGCCCAGGTGGCCGACGCCCTGCTCGGCGTACTCGACAGGGAGCCGCTGCCCGGCCCCGCCCGGCCCGCGGCTCCGCGTACCGTCCAGGAAGGCATCGACGTACATGACTGAGCGTCAGCGCTATCTCTTCATCAGGATCCTGGAAGCCTGCAACGCGGACTGCTTCATGTGCGAGTTCGCGCTCTCCCGTGACACGTTCCGCTTCTCGCCGGAGGACTTCGCCGAGCTGCTGCCCAAGGCCCGCGCGGCCGGAGTGGCGTACGTGCGGTTCACCGGCGGCGAACCGCTCATGCACCGCGACGTCGTCGAACTCGTGCGGGCGGGCACGGACGCGGGCATGAAGATGTCCATGATCACCAACGGCATGATGCTGCCGAAGAAGGCCGCACGCCTCGCCGAGGCGGGCCTCGCCCAGGTGATCGTCAGCCTCGACGGCGGATCCGCCGCGACGCACGACGTCTACCGGCGTTCTCCCGGCATGTTCGACAACGGCCTGCAGGGGCTGCGCGACGCCGCGGCCCTCGGCGTCCTGCCCCGGGTCAACACGGTGGTCGGGCCGCACAACTACACCGAGATGCCGCAGCTGCAGAAGGTCCTCACCGAGGCCGGCGTCAAACAGTGGGAACTCTCCGCACTGAAGCTGGAGCGCTCCATCACCTATCCCGACCCCGATCACGTCCGCGCGGTCTGCGACCCGATCTACGACGCCGACCCCGCCACCCACCTCGTGCCCCTCGGCAAGCGCTTCTACGGGGACACCCGGGAGGAGCAGGACCGCTACTTCGCCGAATCGCTGACCCCGCGCGCCTCCGAACCCCTGTGCCACGTCGTGGACGACGTGATCTACATCGACGGCAAGTACGGGCGCATGTACGCCTGCAGCTGCCTCCCGCACCGGGAGGGGGAAGACCTGGGCGGTGCCCCGCTGCGCGAAGGCGGCACCATCCACCTGGACACCCCGGTCTTCCGCAGCCACGCGGACTTCTTCCGCGAGCGGGGACCCGACATGTGCGGCGGCTGCTCCACCACGGCCGCCGGGTACAGCGACGACGTCGCACGGCTCGGGGTGGCGGCGCCGTGGCAGTACTGAACCCCGGCGGTCCCGCCCCGCAGCCGTCAGGGCCCGCCCCGCGCCGGGTGCTGCTCGTGACGCGCGACGAGGAACTCGACTCGCTGCTCGCCGGGCGCCGGATCGCCGCGCACCTGACGGACCTGGAGCCCACCGCGGGCGACGGGCCGCCGCCGGACGTGGCCCTGGTCTGCGACGACGATGCCGCCACCCGCCGTCTGCTCGACCTCGGCGTGCCGGTGGTACGGGTGCACTCGGGGCACAAGGCCGCCGTCGACCCCGTGACCGACGGCGCACTGCACCGCGTGCACCGTCCGGGATGGCTCCCGGGCCCCTGGCCCGCGACGCCGGGCGGCGCGCGCACCACCGGGGTGCTCGCCCCCGTACGGACGGCGCGTGGGCGGCAGCGGAGCGGCAGTCTGCTGCTGCTCTCGCTGTGGGGGGTACCGGACGGGGAGGCGGACGCGTTCACCTCCGGGCCGCTGCGCGCGCTCGCAGCGGAGGCGGTGCGCCGCACACAGCGGTGCGAGGTGGTGTGCGACACGCGCGTCGAGAGTGTGCGTGCCGCGCTCGAAGGGCTCGACGGCGTACGCGTTCGACGCGCCGCCGACACCGACGTCGACGCCCTGCACGCCGACGCCGAACTGCTCCTCGCCGCACCCACCCTGGGCGCGGTGGCACTCGCCCAGGCCCGGCGCGCGCCGCTCGCCTTCCTGCCGCCGCTCGGCGACGGGCAGCGTGACCTCGCCGAGCGCATGGCCCGCGCGCTCCCCGTCCCCGTGGCCGCCGACCCGCGCGGTCCGTCCCTCTGGTCCCCCGGGCAGCCGGGCGCACCGGACCCGTGGTCAGCCCTCGACGGCGCCGCGGACGACCTGCGGGGCGCCCAGCGCGTCGCCCGCACCCTGCGCCAACTCTCCCTCGCACCCCTGTGACAGGTCACTCACCCGCCGAACCTGGAGACACCATGCCCCGCACTCCTGGAGCCACAGACGCGGACCGCCACCCCCTACCGGACCGGCCGGGAATTCCCGGGATCACCGAGGCGGAGTGGAACGACTGGCGCTGGCACATGCGCAAGCGTGTCACCAACGTCGACAAGGCACGGCAGTGGATCAACCTCACCGCCGACGAGGAACAGGCCATCGACAAGTCGGCGGGCAAGTACCGCTGGAGCGTCACCCCCTACTACGCGTCCCTCATGGACCCGGACGACCCCACCTGCCCGATCCGGCAGCAGGCCGTGCCCGCGCTCGGCGAGCTCGCGGAGTACAGCGGCGCCGAAGTCGATCCCGTGGGCGACATGTTCTACCGCAAGACCAACCGGGTGGTGCACAAGTACCCCGACCGCGTGATCATGCTGATCACCGAGGCCTGCCCGGTCTACTGCCGGCACTGCACGCGCAAGTTCCACACCACCGACGTCGACGGCAGCTACTTCCGCGACAACGAGGGCGAGTCCTTCGAGGAGGACCTGCGCTACATCGCCGAACATCCCGAGATCCGCGACGTGTTGCTCACCGGCGGCGACCCGCTCTCCTACCGCGACGGCAAGCTGGAGGAGATCATCTCCGGCCTGCGGGCCATCCCCAGCGTGGAGATCATCCGCATCGGCAGCCGCTTCCCCGTCCTGCTGCCCCAGCGCGTCACGGACGAGCTGTGCGAGATGCTCGCGCGCTACCACCCGGTCTGGCTGAACACCCACTTCAACCATCCGAAGGAGATCACCCCGGAGTCCGCGGCCGCGGTCGACCGGCTGCTGCGCCACGGCATCCCGGTGGGCAACCAGACCGTGCTTCTGCGCGGCGTCAACGACGACGTCACGACCATGCGCACCCTGATGACCGAGCTCCTGCGCATCAGGGTCAGGCCGTACTACCTCTACCACTGCGACAACGTCACCGGCGTGTCCCACTTCATGACCTCCATCGAGAAGGGCTGGGAAATCATGGAGGGCCTGCAGGGGCACATCACCGGCTTCGGCGTCCCGCAGTACGTGCTGACGACGAAGATCGGCAAGATCCCCATCGCCCAGCCGTACTACTCCCGCGTGCCCGAAGGCCTGCTGCTCCGCAACTACCGAGGCCAGGAGATGGTCGTCGACGCCTCGGTGCACCCCATCACGGAG
This sequence comes from Streptomyces sp. NPDC050439, assembly GCF_040655335.1. Classification (NCBI taxonomy): domain Bacteria; kingdom Bacillati; phylum Actinomycetota; class Actinomycetes; order Kitasatosporales; family Streptomycetaceae; genus Streptomyces; species Streptomyces sp. NPDC050439. The sequence goes on along the minus strand of NZ_JBFAJT010000001.1, from coordinate 1,165,200 downwards.
GCTGACGCGACATGACCCTCGACAAACGGCTCGGACTGCGCTTCCTCCCCTACGGCGCCAACTACCTCGACTGGTCCGACATGCACGAGCTGCGTGCCGCGATCGAGCACGGGGTCCTCTTCCGCTACCAGACGGAGACCGAGAGCGTCGCCTCGCGCCTCGAACGCCGGGTCGGGGAGCGGCTCGGCGCCGACCATGTGCTGGCGGTGCACAACTGCACCGAGGCGCTGCGGCTCGCCCTGGTCTCCACCCGCCCGCGCGTCGGCGACGTCGTGCACATACCCGCGGTCACGTTCGTCGCGGTGGCGGGCGCCGTGCTCTCCAGCGGGCTCATCCCGGTCCTGGTGGACGTCGACGACTCGCTCTCCATGGACACCTCGCTGATCCCCGAGGGCGCCCAACGGGCCGTCGTCGCCCACATGGAGGGCACGGTCGCACCGCTGCCCGACGGTGTCCCGTACGTCATCGAGGACAGTGCCCAGGCGCTCGGCGCCACCTTCCCCGACGGGCGGCACACCGGAACCCGTGGGTACGCGGGCACCTTCAGCTTCCACCACAACAAAGTGCTGACCTCGGGGGAGGGCGGGCTGCTCGTCACGAACGACCCGGCCGCCTGGGAGACCATGCGCTGCTATCACGACCACGGCTCCGCACGGGTGCCCGGCCGCTACCCCACCTGGAACGAGGACGCCTACTACGGCGAGAACCTGGTCACCAGCGAGGAGGTCGCCGCCGTCCAGTACCAGCAGTTCCGCCACCTCGACGAGGTGCTCTCCGGCCTGGAGCGCCACCACGCCATCGCCATGGAGGAGCTGCCCGACCGCAGCGGACTCGACATCCTGCCCAGAGCGGCGGGCGACGTGAAGATCAGCCTGCGATTCCGTTGCGAGAGCCGGGAGTTACGCGACGCCGCCGTGTCCGCGCTCACCGAGCGGGGAATCGCGAACTGGACGCTCAACAAGTATCTCCTGCCCGACCATCCCGTGGTCGCCGGACGGCGTTCGCTCTACGCCGACGGCTTCCCCTGGAACCTCGCCCCCGAGCAGCCGCTCGCCCTCAGCCGCGACGGGTTCGCCCGCACCAGGGACCTCCTCGACCGCACCCTGTGCGTGCCGCTCTCACCGGAGCTCTCCGAGGCCGAACAGGTCCTCGCGGTCAAGGCGGTCCGCCAGGCCCTGGAGAGCGTGTGAACGCGCCACCCGTGCTCCTGATGGCGGACGACCGCGCCTCCTCCTTCACCCGGTACGCCGTGGACGCCCTGCCCGGCCGCCTTGTCCTGCTGCGGTTCGCCTCGGCACGCCAGGACCTCTCGGAGGCGTACGTACGGCAGACCGCGCACGTGCCCGCGTTCTGGGTGAACGAGCGGCTTCCGCCGGAGGACGAGGCGGCCCGCTACCGCGCCTGGGCCGCACAACTCCCCGCCGCGCCCACCCGGTTCTGCAACCCGTCCGAACCGCGCCAGGACATCGCCCAGCGGTTCGCCGCCCTGGCAGGCCTGCCTCACCTGACGGAACATCAGGTGAGCTGGGTGCGCGACAAGGCAGCGATGAAGGACAAGTTCCGTGAGCTGGGCCTGCTCACCGCCCGGTACGCGCGGGTCTCCACGGCGCAGGAGGCCGCGGAGTTCGCCGCGCGGTGCGGCTGGCCCGTGGTGCTGAAGCCCGTGGACTCCTTCGCCTGCGTCGACACCTTCCGGCTCACCGGCCCCGACCAGCTGGCCGACGTGGCCCTGGAAGGCCGGTCCTGGCTGGTCGAGGAACACCTGGGCGGCACCGAGTGGGAAGTGTGCGGGCTCATCCACGAGGGCGAGGTGCTCGACGCGTGGCCGAGCGCGATGCCGTGCCGCCCGCTGGACATCGTCGACGGCGCGATGAACGCCAACATAAGTGTCGCCACCGACGAGGGCCCGCCGTTCGACCTGCGCGGCATGCTCCAGCGGATCGTCACCGGCATGGGGATCGACCACGGGTACGCCCACATGGAGTTCTTCGTCGTCGGTCACGAGGTGTACGCGGGCGAGATCGGGGTCCGGCTCGCGGGCTGCGAGATCACCGCCAACCACGGATACGCCTACGGCTTCGACGTGTTCGGCGCCACGCTCGACGCATACCTCGGCCGCCGCCCCTTCCTCGACTACTCCGGGCGCCGCTGCGCGGGAGACCTGCTGCTGCCGCTGCCGGGCTCGGGGACCGTGCACCGCATCACCGCCGAGGATGACCTGCTGAGCCTGCCCGGCGTGGTCAAGAGCGTCCTCAGATACCGCGAGGGGGACCTCGTGGAGGCACGCCGCGCCTCGCACAACGCGTCCGGATACGTCCACGTGACCGGAGCGTCGATCGCCGAGGTGGAACGGCGCATGCGCGGCGTACTCGACGCCTTCACGATCGAAGTGATCACCCAGACCCCGGCGGCCAGAACGCTGCAGCACTGAGTCACCCCCTCGCCGGCCCGCACCCGGCCACCACGGAACAGGAACCATGGAATCGAAGCCGAACGGCCTTGCCCGCCGTCTCGCCGCCCTGCTCACCCGCCGTCAGATCGCGGGACCCGCCTGGTGGAGCGTGGTCTCCAGGCTCCCCGTCTACCTCATGTCCCTCGCCATGGTGCTCCTCGTGCGCGAACAGGGCGGCAGCTACGCCCAGGCCGGTCTGGTCTCCGCGCTCTACACCGTCGGCATGGCGCTCGGCAGCCCGCTCATCGCCCGGCGGGTCGACCGGCACGGCCGCAGGACCGTCCTGCTGCTGACCGGCGTCGGCTATCCGGCGGCGCTCACCGCGCTGGTGTGGGCGACCGAGCCGGGCGACTGGGCGCAGCCGGCCCTGGCGGTGCTCGCCGGTATCGCGCTTCCCCCGGCGAACGCCTGCATGCGGTCGCTGTGGGCGCGCCTGCCGCTGCGCGACGACGAGCGGGAGACCGCCTACCTGTGGGAGGCGCTGCTCACCGAAGTCCTGGTCATCGGGGCGCCGTTGATGCTCGCGGGCCTGATGCTGACGGGGTCTGCCGGAGCCGCGTTGACCACCGTCTCGGTGATCGGCGGCATCGGGGCGATCGGCCTCGCCTTCACCCGCGTACCCGCGGAGGTCGACGGCGAGACGGCGACGCCGGGCAAGGACGACGCGGGGGACGGGACCGGCCGTGGCGGTCTCCTCGGCCCCCTGCGCTCCTCGCCGATGCTCGCGCTGACCGCCGTCATGGCACTCAGCGCCGTGCCCGTCGGCCTGATGACGCTGGCCATCCCCGCCTTCGTCGACGAGCACGGCTCGCGGGGCAGCACCGGCCTGGTGTACGCCTGCTGGGGCATCGGCAGCGCCCTGGGAGCCCTGTGGCTGGGGCGCTCCCAGTCCGAGGTCGCGGTGCACCTGCGCTTCCCGCGCCTGGTGCTCGCCTTCGCCGTCGGCACGGGGCTTCCGCTGCTCGCGACCTCGCAGCTCACCCTCGCGCTCGCGCTCGCGGTCGGCAGCGTGCCCATCGCGCTCGTCTCCGCCAGCGAGATGTCCCTGGTCAGCCTCCTCGCGGACAGCGGCTCACTCACCGAGGCGTTCACCTGGGCATCCCTGGCCACGGTGGTGGGAGACGCACTCGGCCAGCAGGCGGGCGGGCTCCTCATGGAACCCGCGGGCCCGCGGGGCGTCTTCGCCGCGGCCTTCGGCACCGCACTCGCCGCCGCCCTGGTCGCCTTCGCCTGCCGGGGCCTGATGGGGCGCACGACAGCGGTCCGCGTGCCCACCGAAGCGGGGGAGCGGTGACCGGGCGGGGAGCGGCCCGCGCGCCTCCGGCGGCCCCGCTCCCGGACAGTCACCCGCCCCACACGTCACTCCTCGCAGGGTCAGCGTAAGAAAACGCAGGTCAGCGTAAGAACACGAGGTAACGCTTCATGAAATCCGCCGTCTCCCGACCGAGCCACGAGCCGTCGCGACCAGAGCCTGACAGCGCGCTGTTCGGTCCGGTGAAGTACGCCGATCTCGCCACGGCCGTACGGGAGTTCCTCGACGCACCCGAGCGGACGCCGATCCCCGTACCGGTCGACGACCGGGACGACCTGGTCCACAGCGTGGCCCTGGCATCGCGCCTCTACTCCGGTGTGCGCCGCCCGGCCCCCCTGGACTTCGGCGTCGTGCTCGGCCCGTCCGAACTGGCCGACGCCGTCGTGGATCTGGCCCGCCCGCTCGCCCGCGAGTGGCTCACCGAGGACGACCTCGCCGGCTTCCACGACCGGCCCCCGGGCACGCTCCTGCTGGTGGGCACCTACGCCCGGCTCAACCTCGACCCGGTGCGCCCGCTGCTCCTCGCCACCTACCGGGACGCCCGGCGGGGCCTGTCCCTGCTCAGCGGCCGCGACGGGACCTCGGTGGCGTGGAACATCGCCAAGCAGTACGCCGCGATCCCCGCGGACCTCGAGGCGCTCGGCCTGTTCACGGACACCGACCGGCCGCCGCGGCTCCCCGGGGTCAAGGTCTTCGACGACCGCGACTTCGAACGGCACGACATCCAGGAGGAGATCCTCGGCACCCGGTGGCGCCGCGTCGTCTTCCAGGGCCACGGCAAGGACGACAGCATCAACCTCGGCGAGTTCACCATCTGCGGCCTGAACGAGACCGCGACCGCCGAGCCCGGTGTCCTGGCCCCCCGGTGCGCCTACGGGCTGCCCTGCTACAAGCCCGAGGACAAGCTCGTCCCGCTCAACAAGGTCGAGGCGGCGGAGCTGGTCCTCAGCGCCTGCAACAGCGGCCCGCTCGCCGACCTCGCGCTCTACGACCCCAAGTACCAACTCCTGCTCAACGCCCTCGACAGCCCGGCACGCACGATCGTGTCCGCCGTCTCCGTGCACGACTCCGACCGGCCCGAGAACGTCGCCTGGATGCTCGCCGCCGCCACCGGGGCGGACTCCGTGGACACCCTCAACGCCAGCCTGGCGGGCTCTCATCCGTACCCCGCGTTCATGCGCTTCGGCTTGCCGGGACAGCCACAGGACACCCCGGCACCGCCGCCGCCCTCCGACCACGCCCCCGACCCGCTGGTCCTCACCGTCGGCCGCCGGCTCTCCGCGCTGCTCACGTCGGACCTGCTGCCGCACAACCACGGCCTGCGCCCGCGCCTGGGCAAACTAGCCCGCAAGGTGGACCTCCTGGTGGCCCGGCCCACCCACCTCGCGGACCAGTCGCCCGAGGAGATCCGCTCGTCCCTCTCGGCGGACCTGCAGTCCCTCGACCATGTGATCGCCGGGCAGGTCTCGGAGAACCCCGAGAACGAGATCATGAACTACCCCGCCCACTTCGGTGACCGCAGCTCACTGGACCCCGACGTCCACGAGGTGCTCTGCCACTGCGGCCGCCCCGCCCAGGAGTTCGCCCGCCGAGGACTGCTCCCGCACATCCTCGACACCCTCTGCGTGGTGTGCATGCGCTGCGGTGACGTCACCTTCCGCGTCCCCGACGCGCCGCAACTTCTCGCCTACGCCGCCGACGAGGTGGAACAGGGCGGCGTGCTCGAAGTGCGCGCCTCTCTCACCGCGGCGCGACCCGGCCCCGTACGGCTCGGCCTGTTCCTGCCGAGCTATCTGCGCGACGACACCACCGTGGAACCGGAACGGATCAAGGTACGGGGCTCCGACGACCGCGCAAGGGACGTCGTCTTCACGGTGCGGTTCGCGCCCGACACCGCCCCGCAGGCCTACTACTTCACGGTTTTCGCCGTACAGGACCTCGCTGTCTCGACCGCCCGGCGGCACTTCGGAGTCGTCCCGGGCCACGACTGAAAAGGCGCCCCCCACCACCCCGGCACCCACACGACGAAGGACGGCAGTCATGGAGAAGACCCCCGAGAAGACCCGGACCAAGACCCCCGCACCGGACATCCAGCTCATCGACCACGACGGCGAGGTGACCCTGAGCATCGGCGGCGAACAGGCCATGCAGGCCTGGGAACGCGACCTGATGTGGGCCAGCGCCGACCTGCTCTGCCGGCACGGCAAGGACTTCTACGAGGTGGGCCTCGGCCTCGGACTCTCCGCCCTGCGCATCGCAGAGAACCCCGCCACCCGCAGCCACACCGTCCTCGAACTCTTCGGAGAGGTCGAAGACCTCTTCCGCGAGCAGCATCCGAAGCTCCCCGGGACGCTCTCCATCGAGCGGGGCGACTTCTTCCAGCGGGTCTTCGAGCTGGAGACGGAGAGCATCGACGGCATGTTCTTCGACCCCGCGCTCGACATGGAGGTGTGGAAGGACGAGGAACTGTGGCGCAAGGCCATGCCGGAGGTCGTCCGCGCGCTGCGCCCCGGCGGAGTGTTCATCCCCTTCTTCAGCACCAAGCCCGAGCTGCGATGGCAGTACGTCAAGCACTTCCGCACCATCCGCGTGGAGCGCCACCCGTACACCGCCTACGACACCACCGAGTACACCTACGGCACCTCGGGTGACGCGTACATCCAGTGCTTCTACAAGGACTGACGGGGGCCACGTGCACAGCACCTATGAAACCGTCGAGGACGCCTACCTGACGGAGTTACGGAGCACCTACCTCGGCGCGCCCTTCCGCAACGCCCCGCGCGGCTTTCCCAGCCGTGAGCGACTGGGCGCCGGATTCCTGGTCCGCCGCCCCGTCCAGCGGCATGTCGCGCTGCCGGCCCGCAGGTCCAACCTGGTCTTCAACTTCGCCGAAGCCCTCTGGTACCTGTCCGGTTCCGCCGACCTGGAGCTCGTCGCCCACTACGCCCCGAGCATCCGCAAGTACTCGTCCGACGGCGCCACCCTGACCGGCACCGCCTATGGACCACGGATATTCGACTACCGGGGGACAGGGCTCGACCAGTGGCGCAGCGTCATCGACGTACTGGCGGAGGACCCCGACAGCAAACGCGCGGTCGTGCAGATCTTCCACCCGGGCGAACTGCGCGAGCCCGGCAACATCGATGTCGCGTGCACCCTCGCCCTGCAGTTCATGCTCCGCGAGGGGAAGCTGCACGCCGTCGGCTACATGCGTGCCAACGACGCCTACCGCGGCATGGTCAGCGACGTCTTCTCCTTCACCTTCCTCCTGGAGATGCTCGCCCGGCAGCTGGGTGCCGAGGTCGGGAGCTACGTCCACCAGGTGGGCTCCCTGCACGTGTACGACAGTGACGCCCCGCTCGTGGAACGCGTCCTGCGGGAGGGCGCGGACCACCCGGACCCGGAGCCGTTCCCCACGATGCCCGCCGGGGACAACTGGCCGCACGTGCGCGACGTGCTGCGGATCGAGGCACAACTGCGCACCGACCGCCTGCGGCTTGGCCCCGCCGCACTGCGCGCCCTGGACCTGCCCCGCTACTGGCAGGACGTGACCGGGCTGTTCGAGCTGCACCGGCAACTGACCTTCGAGCGCGGGACTGACCGTGAGCTGCTCGACGAACTGCCGCCCCTGTACCGCCGCATGATGCTGTCCCGCTGGCCCCGTACCGCTGCCGACCAGGAGGTCTCCGCATGACGATGACACCCGCCCGTGAGCTCGCCGGTGAGCTCGGCGTCGACACCCTTTTCCTCGCCGGGCCCTTCCTCCAGCTGCTCGATCCCGCCACCGGTGAGATGCCGTCGGGGACGCGGGCGCCCTTCGCCTCCCTGATCGAGCACTTCGAGGGGCACGGGTTCAGCGTCCACAACGCGCACCGCCGTGAGGCGTGGGGCGCGGAGCTGATGTCACCCGACCAGTGCACCCCGCTCGACCAGGAGGAGATCCGCAAGGCCGACGTCTTCGTGGCCTTCCCCGGGCTGCCCGCCTCTCCCGGCACGCACATAGAGATGGGCTGGGCCAGCGCCTTCGACAAACCGATCGTGCTGCTCCTGGAGGAGGGCCGGGAGTACGCGTTCCTCGTCCGCGGGCTGCACGCGGTGGCGACGGTCGAGTACGTCGTCTTCAGCGACCTGGAGTCCTCGCTGCCCGCCATCGACGCGGCGGTACGGCACGCGGTCGCGCGACAGCGTGAGGCGCGGGACCTGCGCCGCTGAGAGGCGGAGCCCCCGTCGGCCCGCCGACGGGGGCTCCCCGGTTCCCCGCGTGCCGTCGTGACGCCCGCCGCCGTGAGAGGCACCGGGAAAGCGGTGGGTTTACGGTGAAACGGCGGGGAACCCGATTCCCCTCTGCACGTCGAGACGCGGGAGGCGAACCGTCCATGGCGATCGCGACCTACCAGCTGGTTGCGCTGGACTGCCCCGAGCCCGAGCCGTTGGCCCGCTTCTACCAGGCGGTGCTCGGCGGCGAGATCCGGCAGTACGACGACGACTGGTACGACCTGTACGCCACCGGCGGCGCCCGTATCTCCTTCCAACGCGCACCGGACCACCGCCCGCCCAAATGGCCGCAGGCGGAGTCGGATTCGCAGCAGCTGCACCTGGACTTCACCGTCTCCGACATGGCGAAGGCGCACGACGAGGTGCTCGCGGTCGGGGCGGCTCCGCTCGACGTCGACGACCAGGGCGGTGAGCGGGGCTGGCGGGTCTACGCCGACCCGGCGGGCCACCCCTTCTGCCTCTGCCAGGACTGAACGGCTTCAGGCGGCGTCGCGGGCCGACTGAGCGAGCTTCCGGTCGAGGGCGGCACGGACGAGTGCCGCCGCGGTGACCCCCGGCTTCTCGTCGCCCGCGAGCCGCAACAGCGCGGACGTGTCCCGGGGCAGCCCGAGACGCTCGGCTCCTTGCAGCACCTTGGCGTCGAAGCGGGGCGCGTACTCGGTCCACACGTCCTGCACCTCGCGCAAGAAGATGTCCGCGCCGGTGGGCCCTAGGCCCGGCACCTCACGAAGCAGGCGGGTCAGGTCCGCCGCGTCTCCGTCGGCCTGTTCCCGCATCCGGCGCAGGTCGCCGCCCCATGCGTCGAGCACGAGACGGGCGCCGTCGCCGAGCTGGGTCGCGGTCCGTTCGTCGTAGCGCCGGTATCCGCCGCGCCCCAGGGCGTCGACTCGCTGCTGCCAGGTGGCGTCGGCCATCTGGCGCGGTCCGCGCATCCCCGCCTCGTGCAGCGAGCGGGTGGTCGCCACCGCCACGGATGCCCGGATCCGGGCGCTGAGCAGGCAGGACAGGACGAGCGTGCGATAGAGCGGCTGGGGGGTGTCGGCGACCTTGATGCCCGCCTCCGCCGCGTACGTCTGTCCCGACGTCCTGAGCAGTTCCCGCATCACAGCCTTCTGGCCGGCCATGTCTCCCCTTCCTCGTTCAGTGCCGTGGCCCGTCGTGGTCCTGGTGGCGGTGGCGGTGGTGCGGGGCCGTGAGGACGGCCAGGGCCAGCAGCGCCAGGATCGCGAAGAGGAGCGCGAGGCCCGCCAGGGCCCAGGGGCTGGGAGGTTCGCCGCTGAGGGAACGCGTCGCCCACACCCCGAAGAGCACGGCGAGCGCAAGGAAGAGCGGCGTGTAGACGTAGGTGAGCAGATGGCGCAGGCGATGGGCCCGGAGTGTCTCCGGGAGCGGGTGCCCGCGACGGCCGCGATGTTCGCCGTTCATGGCCGCCTCCAGCAGCTGAGGGCGCAGGCTGCCGTTGGTCCTTGACACGCTCCAGGATAGTCCTGCCCGCCCGCGATCCCGGCGTCACGCGGGATGGCCGGGGGAGAGGTCGGAGACGTCGCTCAGGCGCAGCAGCTTCTCGTGCGGCGGCGGGTCCGCGCCCGCCTCCACCGGGGTGAGATGGAAGCCCACGTGATCTCCCCAGTCGGCGTGCCGCTCGACCTTGCCGACGTACCAGGCGCAGGAGTCCATGAGCACGGGAGCCCCGCCCGCGCGCGGCTCCCACCGCACCCGGGCGAACTTGTCGACCCGCTTGCCGCACTCGCCGCCGAACAACTGCGCCAGGTGATGCTGATCCCGCCCGAGGAGATGCACGCCGAGGAACTCCGCGTCGCGGGCCACCTCATACGTGTGGTTGGCCCGGGACAGCCACACCACGAAGCGCGGCGGTTCAAGGGCGCACTGCGAGGCGAAGCCGACCAGACAGCCGGCCGGTGCGTCATCGGCGCCCGCCGCCGTCACCACGTGCATCGGGTAGTCGAGCCGGTCGGTGAATCCGTCCACGGCCACCAAGGCGACCACCTCTCCTAGGCCGGGGTGTCCGGGGAATCCGGGGAATCCGGGGTCTCGCGTGGTTCCAGGGGATGAGTGGCGGGGCCGTGCAGGACCGAGCCGTCCGTCCCGAAGCGCGAGCCGTGGCAGGGGCACTCCCAGACGCACTCGGCGTCGTTGAACTGCACCAGGCAGCCCAGATGGGTGCAGCGCGCGGAGAGCGCGGTGGTGTGCCCGCTCTCGTCGCGGTAGACCGCGCACCGCTTGCCCTGCACGCGTACGACGGCTCCGCTGCCGGGCGGGATGTCGGTCAGCGAGTCGACGTGGCTGGTGTGCAGCCGGTCGCCGACGAAGTGTTTCGCCGCGGACGCCTGATAGGAGGCGAGTTGCCCGGCGTCGCGCATCGGGGGCAGCCGCCGCGGGTCGTACAGCTCGGTCCACGCCGGTCGCGGTCCGCCCGCGATGTGGGCGGTGAGCAGGCGCCCCGCCATCACGCCGTTGCTCATGCCCCAGCCGCCGAAGCCGGTGGCGACGAAGACGTGCTGGGTGCCGGGGTGGGCGTGGCCGACGTACGGCAGCCGGTCGGCGGAGTCGTTGTCCTGCGCCGCCCACCGGTAGGCCTCGCCCTTCTCGGCGAAGTGCGGCAGGTGCTCGCGTGCCCAGGCCTCCAGCCGGTCGAACCGCTCGCTGACGCCGCCCGCGCCCGGTTCGAAGGACTCTCCGGTGACGATGAGCAGGCGGCGCCCGTCGTCGTAGGGGGCGCTGCGCAGCGAACGGGTCCCGCCCTCCGGCGTGATGTACATGCCCTGGGGAGCCGCGTCCGACGGGACGGGCGCCGCGATCACCAGCTCCCGGTGGGGCTTGATCCGGGTGAAGAGCAGGGTGCGGTCGAAGATGGGGTAGTGCGTGGCGATGACCGTGTCGCGTGCGTCGACGGTGATCCCGGACTCCGTGGTGAGCCGGCAGCGGGCGCCGTCGTGCAGCGCGGTGACCCGGGCCCGCTCGAAGATCCGCCCTCCGGCGCGGGTGATGTTCTCGGCCAGACCCAGCAGGAACTTCCTTGGGTGGAACTGCAGTTGGCCGTCCACGCGTACCGCGCCGGCGACCTCGAAGGGCAGTTCCGTCTCGGTCACGAAGGACGCGTCGAGTCCGGCCCGGCGTGCCGCGTCGGCCTCCTGCCGCAGCTCGTCGACGCGTGCGGGGTCCTGTGCGTAGGTGAAGGCGGGGGCGGGTTCCAGCTCGGCGTCGATGTCCAGCTCGGCGCAGAGGGCCGCGGTCCGCTCGACCGCCTCCTGCTGCGAGAGCGCGTACAGCCGGGCGTCGTCGGCGCCGTGTCTCGATTCGAGGCCGGCATAGATGAGGCCGTGTGCGGCGGTCAGTTTGGCCGTGGTGTAGCCGCTCACGCCCGCGGCGATCCGGTCGGCCTCCAGGACGACGACGTCGAGTCCGGCGCGGACCAGGTCCCAGGCGGTGCAGAGCCCGGCGATGCCTCCGCCGATGACCGCGACGTCCGCCGACAGATCCGCCTCGGGGGCCGGATATCCGGTACCGGGCGTGGTCGTGATCCAGTACGACTCGTCGACTGTCCGGTGGTGCGTGGTCATGTGTTCTCCTACGTGGTCATCACGACGCTGGCGTGGACGAGTACCCCCGGCGCGGGATCTCAGTGGTCGCGCGTCCGCGTCGCACGCACTGCCGAGGGGCGCACCCAAGCGCTTGGGTGCGCCCCTCGGGGCCATGCGCGGTCCGTGCGTCAGACCAGGTCGTCGTCCATGCCCTGACGACGCTGGGCGCGCTCGTCGCCCTGCTCACGCTCCTGCTGACGGTGCTGGCCCGGCTGCGCGGGGTCCTGGTCGCGACGGCCCCGCTGCGGGGGCTCCTGCCGGGCGGGGGCCTGACGGGACGGGTCGGCGGACCGCTTTTGCTTGCCCATGAGTTCACTCCTGGTGAGGGCGGATTGGTCTTCTCCAGCGTGACACGCCCGGTGACCCTGCGCATATCGAACAGTCGCGGAGGGTGATAGTCCCAGGTGAGACCCGGTGTCGAGGTCAGGTCACGTCGGTCACCCGCCAGCGCTGGTTGGCGCCGGAGTTCGGTGTCCACGTCGTGACGGCCGCTCCGTCGTGCGTGGCCTGGCCGCCGACCTCCAGGAGCCTGCCCGTGGCGGCGTTGACGAGGGTCCATGTGCCGTCACCGGTCGTGGACATGATCCACTGGGCGGCCTTGCCGCGGGGGCCGGTGTCGGCCTCGACCACCGGGACACCGTCACGGACGGCCAGCCGCTTGCCCTCGGCGGGGCTGGTGAAGACGTACCGCCGCTGATTGCCGGTGTCGCCGCTGATCTGGCGCAGCCGCCAGCGCCGGTCCGCCGTGTCCGCCGACGACTTGATGACGAGGCCGGTGCCGTCGTCGGCGACCGTGAGCGCCTTGCCGCTCTGGACGCCGGTCAGCTCGTACGTGTGGTTCTTCCGCAGCAGGGCGGCGTCCTTCGCCACTCCGGAGACCCCCTTGACGAGGAAGGACGTCACCGACTGCGCGGGCACCTCGAAGGTGGCCTGCTTGCCGCGGACGTCGACGGCGTCGTGCCGTTCGAGCTTGCCCTCGGCGCTGGTCACCACGGGCGTGACGGTGGCTCGGCCGCTCACGTGGCCGAACTTGGAGAGGTCGACCGTGACCGACCGCGCGGCGGTCGAGCCGTTGACGTGGACGACGGTCGCCCCGTCGCCCTTGCGGGTCACGGCGGCGGCGCTCGACGTGTCGTCGACCTTGACCAGCCGGTCGCCGGGCCTGATGAAGTGGGTGAAGTTGCGGGCCGTGTCGAACTTGGTGTTCGTCCGGACCGGGCAGGTCTCCAGGGTGTCCTCGGAGGTGCAGCTGAACGGCAGTTGGATGCTGCCCCAGTTGCCGCCCTTGGCGGATTCGCCGCCGGGCTTCATGTTGTCGTAGTCCTCGACCGGCTGCCAGAACACCCAGGCCTTCGGCTCCAGTTCGCGCAGGTCGTCGACCATCCGCTGGGCCATGCCGAGGCCCGGCCGCATGTCGTCGAAGTCCTGCCCGTCACCCCAGTCGCCCTCGACCTCGCTCATCCACAGCGGCTTGTCCTCGGCCTTGGCCAGGTCGCGCACGCTGGTGCGGCCGTCCGTGCCGTACGTGTGCACGTTCATCTGGCCGACGGCATCCCTGACCTCGCGCGGATAGGAGTTCCAGTTGCGCGTGAAGGTGGTGGGGTTGGTCTCGTCCATCGCGGCGATCTCCGTGCCGCTCCGGGACTTCCTGAGCGCCGGGTCGAGGGCGCTGATCACCTTCTGCTGGAGCTCGGGGCCGATGTGGGCTCCCTCCTGACGGCCGCCGACGGGCTCGCCGTCCGCTCCGAGGCGGGTTCCCCAGTAATCGGTGTTGGGTTCGTTGAACGGGTCGAGGGTGTCGACCTTGATGCCGTGCGCCTTCTCGAGACGCTTGGTCGCGCCCACCAGGTAGGAGGCGAAGTCGTCGACCGACTCGGACTTGAGCTGGTCCTCGCTCGCGTCGAAGCCACCGGAGACGTAACCGCTCTTGGTCATGAACCAGGGCGGCGAATTGCTGAACGTCTCCCAGTGGTCGACGTCGTCCTTGATCCGGTCGACCCACCAGCGCTGGGTGGCGTCGGCCTTGGGGTTCCAGTCGGCCGGGTCCGTGGCGCTCCACCAGTCGGTGTCCTCGCGCGTGGTGCCCGCCGGTGCCTTCCACCAGCCCTCGACCGCGCCGCCGGGGCGCAGATAGTCCTTGACGTCGGGGGCGTTGCCGCCGCCGATGTTGTAGCGGGCGATGTTGAGGCCGAGCCCGTCGTCACCGAAGAGCAGCTCCGCCAGCTTCTCGCGTATCTCCTTCGGGTAGTCGCCGGTGGCGTTCGCGAACCAGACCAGGCTCGTGCCCCAGCCCTCGAACCTCTCGTGCTGATAGGAGGGGTCGGGCCGCACGGTGACGGCCGCGGAGGCCGCCGCGGCCGGCTGCGACGGGACGGTGAGCAGGGCCGCCCCGGTGGCCAGGGCGGTGGTGCCGACGACGCCGATGAGGCGCCTGGTACGGGTTCTCGTGCGGATGGAGGATGCCAACGTGTGCTCCCAACGCGGGTGCGCTTGGGGGCGTGCCGTGCCGCGTCAGGGCAGGACGGCACGCCCCGTGGACGGGGTGGCGCTGAACAGGAGGGGGTGTCAGAGGGCGGGCTGTCGCAGGACGGCGACTTCCCTGGGCTGCAGGACGAGGCCGCCGTCGGTGGTTTCCGGGGTCTCGCCGACGAGGATCTCGCCGGTCAGGCCGGGCAGCGGCACGCTCTCGTCGGTCCGGTTGACCAGGAACAGATAGCGGCTTTCGGCGGCACGCCGTACGGCCAGCTCGACGCGCCCGCGTGCGGGGGCGGGCAGTTCGCTCTCGACGCCGGCCGTGGCGAGGAGCTCCGGCAGCAGGACGGTGAGGCCGTCCGCGCCGAGCCGGGTGGAGACGTACGCGGCCGAACCGCGGCCCGCGGCACGGCGGGTGACGGCGGGACGCTCGGCGTAGGCACCGCTGCGGTAGCGGGCGAGCACCTGCACCTCCGGTCCCGTGACGGTGATCCGGTCGGTCCACACCGTGCCCGTCGTGGCGTTGTCCAGCGTGACCGTGTCGTCGGCGAGCAGCGGCCCGAACTCCTCGACACGGATGCCGAGCAGCTCGCGCAGCGCCCCCGGATAACCGCCGAGCCAGATGTGGTCGTTCTCGTCGACGATGCCGGAGAAGTAGGTCGTGACCAGATGGCCGCCGCCCTCGACATAGCGCGTGAGCTCCTTGGCAAGGGCCTCGGGGACCACGTGCAGCACAGGTGCGATCAGGACGTCGTACGAGGTCACGTCGGTGCGGGTGGTGACGACGTCGGCGCGGATGCCGAGGGCGAGGAGCGCGGAGTACCAGTCGAGTGCCTCCTGGTGGTAGTCGAGACGGGAGGTGGGGTGGGAGTCCAGTTCGCTGGCCCACCACGAGTCCCAGTCGAAGAGCACGGCCACGCGTGCCGGTTCGCGCACGGCCCCCGCGACGGGCGTCAGCGCCTTGAGGGTCTGCCCCAGAGCGGTCACCGCACGGAACACCTCACTGTCGGCGCCGGCGTGCGGCACCATCGCCGAGTGGTACTTCTCGGCACCGGCCGCCGACTGGCGCCACTGGAAGAAGCACACCGCGTCGGCGCCGTGCGCGACGTGCAGCAGGGAGTCGCGGGCCAGGTCACCCCGGCGCTTGGCGAGGTTGACCGGCTGCCAGTTGACGGCGCTGGTGGAGTGCTCCATGAGGAACCACGGGCGGTGGCCCGCCACGGAGCTGGTGAGGTTGGCGGAGAAGGACAGCTCGTCCCGCGCCTGCGGTCCCGGCACGACGTAGTGGTCGTTCGAGACGAAGTCGATCTCGCCGGCCCAGTCGGCGTAGTCCATGCCCTTCGTGCCGCCCATCACCATGAAGTTCGTGGTGACGGGCACCTCCGGGGTGACCTCGCGCAGCACGTCACGCTCCGCGCGCAGATACTCCTTGAGGGCGTCCGAGGAGAACCGCTTGAAGTCCAGCTGCTGGGTGGGATTCGGATGCGACGCCGCGAGCCGCGGCGGCAGGATCTGCTCCCAGTCGCTGTAACGCTGCGCCCAAAAGGCCGTGCCCCAGGCGTGGTTGAGGCCGTCAAGGGTGGTGTAGCGGGTGCGCAGCCAGTCGCGGAAGGAGCGGGCCGCGTCGTCGGAGTAGTCGTAAATGTTGTGGCAGCCCAGCTCGTTGGAGACGTGCCAGGCCACGAGCGCCGGATGGTCGGCGTAGCGCAGTGCCATCTCGCGCACCAGGCGCAGCGCGTGCTCCCGGAAGACGGGGGAGGTCGGCCGCCAGTGCTGCCGCGCTCCCGGCCACACCGTCTCACCGGAGGCGGTCACCGGGAGGATCTCCGGGTGCGCCGCGGTGAGCCAGGGCGGCGGGGACGCGGTGGCGGTGGCCAGGTCGACCCCGATGCCGCCCGCGTGCAGCAGGTCCATGACCTCGTCGAGCCACGCGAAGTCCCAGGTGTCCGCGTCGGGCTGGATGCGGGCCCAGGAGAAGATCCCCACGGAGACGATGTTGACGCCGGCCTCGCGCATCAGCCGGACGTCCTCCTCCCAGACCGCGCGCGGCCACTGCTCGGGGTTGTAGTCGGCGCCGTACGCGAGCCGGGGGGAGGTGTCACCGTCCGGTCCGCGCAGCAGCCGGGACGGGAGGGTGGGGGGCATGGTGGTCCTTCCGGTGTGGTGCTCGGGGGCGATCGTGAGGTACGGGGTGCGGTCCGGGCCGCGTCACTTCTGGATGCTGAATCCCTGCTCGGAGCCGTACTTGACGGAGGCGTCCTGCCAGGACTTCAGACCCTTGGACAGAGGGGTGCCGGAGACGTAGGCCTTGCCCGCGGTGTCGTTGAAGATCGAGTTGGCGTACACCTGGTAGGGCAGGTAGCTCCAGTCGTCGGCGACGTTCGCCGCGGACTCGGCGAACACCTTGTTGGCCTTCTGGCCGCCGAAGTACGGGAACTCGGTGTTCTGGAACGCCTTGGACTCCAGGTCCTTGGTGGTCGCCGGGAAGGCGCCTTCCTTGATGCGGGTCTGCACGCCCTTGCCGGAGTTGGCGTACTCGACGAAGGCGTACGCGAGTTCCTTGTTCTTGCCGAGTTCCGGCAGGGCGAGTGAACTGCCGCCGTTCTCGGCGCTCGCCTTGTCGCCCGCGGTCCACTGGGGCAGGGGGGCCGCGCGCCAGTCGCCGGAGGCCTCCTTCACGCCGGAGGCGAAGTTGGCGGGCATCCAGGCGCCGGTGGGCAGGGTCGCGAGGGTGCCGTCACCGAAGGACTTGTACCACTCGTCGGTCCAGGGGTTGATCGGCGCGACCAGCTTCTCGTCGATGAGCTTCTGCCAGGTCTCGGTGTAGGCGCGGGCGCCCTTGTCGGAGAAGTCGACGCCCACCTTGGTGCCGTCGACCTTGTAGGGGCGCGAACCGGCCTGCCACAGCAGGCTGGTGGTCAGGCCCGCGTCTCCCGTGTCACTGGTGATGTACGCCTTCGGGTCGGCCTTGTGCAGCTTGCGGGCGGCTTCGAGGTACTCGTCCCAGGTCGTCGGCACCTTGATCTTGTGCTTGTCGAAGACCTTCTTGTTGTAGAAGAGGGCCATGGGGCCGGAGTCCATCGGCAGGGCGTAGACGCCGTCTCCGGACTTCACCGCGTTCCAGGGGCCCGGCGAGTAGGACTTGGCGAGCTTGTCCGCGCCGAAGGGGGTGAGGTCGGTGATGTCCTTGGTCAGGGCGTACTGACTCAGCGCGTAGTACTCGACCTGGGCGACGTCGGGGACGCCCTTCTTCGCGGAGATGGCGTTCTGCAGGGCCGTGTACTGGTCCTTGTTGGTGCCCGCGTTCACCAACTCGACGTCGACGGCCGGGTGTTCCTTCTCGAAATCGGTGACGACCTTCTTAAGGGTGGGCTCCCATGCCCACACCTTGACCTTGCCGCCCTTCTTCAGGGCCGCCTCGATGTCCGCCGACGAGACCTGCTTCTGGTCGGATGCGTCGTCGTCGGAGCCGCCGCAGGCGGTCGCCCCCAGGGTGAGGGCGCAGACGATACCTATGCCGCGCAGCAGGCGGCGGGTGTTCTGGGGCATGGCGATGCTTCCACTTCTTCGTGGTTCGGCAGGGGCGGAATGAGCTCAACTGGCGTGCGGGCGCTACTCCTTGACGCTTCCGGCGGCGAGCCCGGACTGCCAGTACTTCTGGAGCAGCAGGAACGCGGCGATCAGCGGCAGGACGGTGATCAGTGAACCGGTGATCACGAGATGGAAGACGGGATCGCCGCCCGCTGTCGCGGCCTGGGCGTTCCAGCTGTCGAGGCCCAGGGTCAGCGGGTACCAGTCCGGGTCCTTGAGCATGATCAGCGGCAGGAAATAGTTGTTCCAGGTCGCGACCATCGTGAAGAGCAGGACGGTCACGGTGCCGGGCGCGAGAAGCGGCATGGCGACCTGGAAGAAGGTGCGCAGCTCGCTCGCCCCGTCGATGCGGGCGGCCTCCATCAGCTCGGCGGGGATGGCCTCGGTGGCGAACACCCACATCAGATAGAGGCCGAAGGGCGAGATGAGCGAGGGGATCAGGACGGCCCAGGGCGTGTCGGTCAGGCCCATCTTGCTGAACATCAGGAAGGTGGGCACCGCCAGGGCCGTGCCCGGTACGGCGACGGCGCCGATGACGACGGCGAAGACGCCGCGCTTGCCGGGGAAGTCGAACTTCGCGAGGGCGTAACCGCCAAGTACCGCGAGGAAGGTGGCGCCCCCGGCGCCGACCACGACGTAGAGCAGGGTGTTCAGGAACCAGCGGGTGAAGACGCCGTCGTCGTACGTGAACGTCGCGCTGATGTTGTCCCACAAGGCGAAGTCCCCGCCGAACCACAGGCCGAACGAACCGGCGAGCCCCTCCTGGGTCTTGGTGGCGCTGATGACCAGCCACAGCAGCGGTATCAGGCTGTAGAGCAGGACCAGGCCGGTGAGCACGGTGAGCAGGACGCTGCGCCGGGGCCGGCCCGCGGTGTGCCGTCGGGCGGTGCGGGCGCGCGGGGTCCGCAGCCGGGGTGCGGCACCCGGCGTGCGGGCGGGCGCGGAGGCGGTCGGGGGAGCGGTGGTGACGGGGCTGCTGGGTCCGGTCATCGGGTCACGCTCCCTTGCGCATGCCGCGCAGCTGGACGACGTAGGCGATGACCATGGTGATCAGGCCCATGACGATGGCGACCGTCGCGGAGTAGTTCTGCTGCTGGCCGGAGAACGACAGCGAGTAGGTGTAGAGGTTGGGGGTGTAGTCGGTGGTGATGGCGTTGGGCGCGAGGTTCTGCAGGATGCTCGGCTCGTTGAACAGCTGGAAGCTGCCGATGATCGAGAAGATCGTCGCGATGATCAGGGCGCCGCGGATCGCGGGGAGTTTGATGGCCGTGATCACCCGGAGCTGACCGGCACCGTCGATCTCCGCGGCCTCGTACAGGGAGTGCGGGACGACGCGGAGCGCGGAGTAGAAGATCAGCATGTTGTAGCCCACGAACTCCCAGGTGACGATGTTGCCGATCGACGCGAGGACCAGGCCCGGCGAGAGCGGGT
Source organism: Streptomyces sp. NPDC050439 (assembly GCF_040655335.1). Classification (NCBI taxonomy): domain Bacteria; kingdom Bacillati; phylum Actinomycetota; class Actinomycetes; order Kitasatosporales; family Streptomycetaceae; genus Streptomyces; species Streptomyces sp. NPDC050439. Next base: position 1,146,065 of record NZ_JBFAJT010000001.1, on the reverse strand, counting down.
CGGGCAGCGAGACGCCCAGGGCGTCGTTGATGTCGCCCACGAGCCCGAAGCGGGTGCCGTACAGGAAGCCCCACATCAGCGAGGCCACCACGGCGGGCACGGCATAGGGCAGGAAGACCGAGATCCGGAAGAAGTCCTTGCCGTAGAGGCGGCCGCTGTCCAGGGCGAGGGCCACCAGCAGGGCGATGCCCAGCATGATCGGGACCTGCACCGCGAGGAACAGGGAAACCCGGCCCAGGGACGCCCAGAACTGGCCGTCGCTCAGGGCCTGTTGGTAGTTGTCCAGGCCCACGAACGTGGTGCCGCCGATGAGCTGGTCGCGGAAGAGGCTCAGATAGACCGAGTAGGCGAGGGGAGCGAGGAAGACCAGGGCGAACACCGCCACGAAGGGGCCGATGAACCCCCAGCCCGTCCAGGAACGGCGGTTCCCCGATGACGGGGGCCGGGCCGCACGCCGCTCGGCGGCCCGTTGCAGGTGAAGCGTCGTCATGTCGTTCCTCGCTCGTCCATCTCACTCGTCCGTCTCGGAGCAGGCGTCACGTGGCGCGATGTTTGCGTAAACATCGCGCTGCGGCAAGGGAACTACCGAGCAGGGCGGGGTGTTATGTTTACGTAAACATTCGGTGGCGGAATGTCTACACTGCCCCGATGGCGACGGTCAAGGGTCGTCGGGAAGACCGGGACACACGCGGCGAGGGAGACAGTGACAGCACCACGGAACACTTCGGCGAACGGCACCCCGGGCGGACGGGAGCGGGCCGCGCGCCGCGGGCAGAGCGCGTCCATGGCCGACGTGGCCCGGCTCGCCGGCGTCTCCTCGCAGACCGTCTCCCGCGTCTCCAACGGGTTCCCGGGCGTCAACGAAGAGACCCGGCAGCAGGTGCTCGCCGCCATGAAGGAACTCGGCTACCGGCCCAACAGCGCGGCCCGCGCCCTCAAACGCGGCGAGTTCCGCACCATCGGCCTGATCACCTTCACCCTCTCCACCACCGGCAACGTACGCACCATCGACGCGATCGCCACCTCCGCCGCCCAGGAGGGGTACGCCGTCACGCTGCTCCCCGTCGCCGTCCCCACCCAGGACGAGGTGCGCGGCGCCTTCTCCCGGCTCGGGGAACTCGCCGTCGACGCCGTCATCGTCATCATGGAGAAACATCTCCTCGACGCGGCGGCCCTCTCCCTGCCGCCCCACGTCCAGGTCGTCGTGGCCGACTCGGACGCAGGGGACCGCTACACCGTGGTCGACACCGACCAGGCGGGCGGCACCCGCGACGCCGTACGGCACCTGCTCGACCTCGGCCACCGCACGGTCTGGCACCTCGCCGGGCCCGAGGACTCCTACGCCGCGCAACGCCGCGCCGATGCCTGGCGCGCGACGCTCGAAGCGGCCGGGCGCGCCGTGCCGCCCCTCGTGCGCGGCGACTGGTCGGCGGAGTCGGGCTACCGGGCAGGTCTCGGGATCGCCGACCAGCTCGGGATCGCCGACCAGGAGGACTGCACGGCGGTGTTCGCGGCCAACGACCAGATGGCACTGGGCCTGCTGCGCGCCCTGCACGAGCGTGGCCGCAGGGTTCCGCAGGACGTCAGCGTCATCGGCTTCGACGACATCCCCGAGTCCGGTTCCTTCCTGCCTCCCCTGACGACCGTCCACCAGGACTTCGCCGAAGTGGGCCGCCGCTGCGTCGAGGGAGTCCTGCGCCAGATGCGGCAGAGCGCCCCGGAGCGCGGCACCACGCTGGTGCCCACGCGGCTCGTCCTGCGCGAGAGCACCGCACGGCCGCCCGTCCGGACGCCTTCCCGCTGATTCCGGGGGAAGGTGGGGAGGCGAGGACATCGTTCGAGGCCGGAGGCTCCCATGAACAGCGGCGACAGTGGCGGCAGCGGCGAAGGCGGCGCCGGCGGCCGGGGTGCGCAGGGGCTGCGCTGCCTGGTGACCGGGGCGACCGGATACATCGGGGGACGGCTCGTCCCCGAACTGCTCGACGCGGGGCACCAGGTGCGGTGCATGGCCCGCTCGCCCGGCAAGCTGCGCGACTACCCCTGGGCCGGGCGGGCCGAGGTGGTGCGCGGTGACGCCTCCGACGCCGAGTCGGTCGGCGACGCCATGCGGGACATCGACGTCGCGTACTACCTCATCCACGCGCTCGGCACCGGATCCGGCTTCGAGAAGACGGACCGGAAAGCGGCCCGGATCTTCGCCGAGCAGGCCCGCGCGGCGGGCGTACGGCGCATCGTCTACCTGGGCGGCCTGACCCCCGAGGACATCCCCGAGAAGGACCTCTCCCCGCATCTGCGCTCACGGGCCGAAGTGGGCCGGATCCTCCTGGAGTCCGGCGTGCCGGCCACCGTGCTCCGCGCCGCCGTGATCATCGGCTCCGGCTCCGCGTCCTTCGAGATGCTGCGCTACCTCACCGAACGCCTGCCGGTCATGGTCACCCCGAGCTGGGTGAGCACCAAGATCCAGCCCATCGCCGTGCGCGACGTCCTGCGCTACCTCGTGGGCAGCGCCACCATGCCCGACGACGTCAGCCGCACCTTCGACATCGGCGGCCCCGACGTCGTCACCTACCGCGACATGATGAGCAGGTACGCGGTCGTGGCGAAGCTGCCGCACCGCCTCATCCTGCCCGTGCCCATGCTCTCCCCGGGCCTCTCCAGCCACTGGGTCGGCCTGATCACCCCCGTACCGGCCTCGATCGCACGCCCGCTGGCGGAATCCCTGCGGCATGAGGTCATCTGCCACGAACACGACATCGCCCGGTACGTGCCCGACGCGCCCGGCGTCCCGATGAGCTTCGACAGGGCGCTCGCGCTGGCCCTCGAACGCGTGAAGGACGCCCAGGTCAGCACCCGTTGGTCGTCCGCGTCGGTGCCCGGCGCCCCCAGCGACCCGCTGCCCACCGACCCCGACTGGGCGGGCGGCAGCCTCTACTCCGACTGCCAGGAACGGACCGTGGACGCCTCGCCACAGGCCCTGTGGGGCGTCGTGGAAGGCGTGGGAGGCGACAACGGCTGGTACTCCTTCCCGCTCGCCTGGGCGGTGCGCGGCTGGCTCGACCGGCTCGTCGGCGGGGTCGGGCTGCGACGGGGCCGCCGCGACGCCCAGCGGCTGCGGGTGGGGGACTCGCTGGACTTCTGGCGCGTCGAGGAGATCGAACCGGGACGGCTGCTGCGGCTGCGGGCCGAGATGCGGCTGCCGGGCCTCGCCTGGCTCGAGATGAGCGCGGACGAGGACGAGAAGGGCCGCACCCGCTACCGGCAGCGGGCGCTCTTCCACCCGCACGGCCTCCTCGGCCACGCGTACTGGTGGAGCGTCTCGCCCTTCCACTCGCTCGTCTTCGGCGGCATGGCCCGCAACATCACACGTACGGCCGAACAGCGCACCGTCAAAATCACCCAGAAATCGTGACACACGGGCAATCCGGCGGCGCAACGGCTCCGAATCACCTCTGAAGGCGACCAGCGTCCAGGAGGATCACCGGGTGAACGAAGTGGTACACATCAGCGGGGCTCCCTCCGCGGGCCCCGATCTCGCCGAGCTGCTCAGCAGGGTGGCGCGCGGCGACCAACAGGCCTTCGCCTCGCTGTACGACGTGGTCTGTTCTCCCGTCCTCGGGCTCGTGCGCACGGTGCTGCGTGACCCGGCCCAGTCCGAAGAGGTCGCCCAGGAAGTGCTGGTGGAGGTGTGGCGGTCGGCCGCCCGCTACCGGCAGGAGCGGGGGAGTGTCATGAACTGGGTCCTGACGCTGGCGCACCGCAGGGCGGTGGACCGCGTCCGGTCCGTCCAGGCGTCGGCCGAGCGCGACCACAAGGCGGCGCTGCTCGAACGCACCCCCGCCTTCCACGAGGTGAGCGAGCAGGTCGAGACCCGCCTTGAACGCGAGCAAGTGCGCCGCTGCCTGCGCACCCTGACCGAACTGCAGCGGCAGTCGGTGACGCTTGCCTACTACCGGGGCCTGACCTACCGGGAGGTCGGCGAACTGCTCTCCGTGCCCCTGGGGACGGTCAAGACCCGGCTGCGCGACGGTCTCATCCGGCTGCGCGACTGCCTGGGGGTGAGCGCATGACCGCCGCCGACCTGCACACGCTGACGGGTGCGTACGTCCTGCACGCCCTCTCCGACGAGGAGCGCACCGAGTTCGAGCGGCACCTGGAGGTGTGCGAGGCCTGCGCCCAGGAAGTGCGCGAACTGGCCGCCACGGCGGGGCGTCTGGCCCGCGCCGTCTCGGTCGCCCCGCCCCCGGACATGAGGGCCGAGGTGCTGCGGCGCGTCGCCACGGTCCGCCAGCAGCCGCCGCACACGCCCACGCCGGGAAAGACCACCGGTGGCACGGGCACCGGCCGGCGTCTGTCCCGCTTCGCCCTCGCCGCGTGCCTGGCCGCCGCCGCGGGGTTCGGCGGCATCGCCGTATGGCAGCACGAGCGGGCCGACGAGGCGGGCCGGCGCGAGGTGGAGGCCATGCGTCAGACCGAGCAGCTGGCCCAGGTGCTCGCGGCACCGGACGCCAAGGCCACGACCAAGGAGCTGTCCGACGGCGCGACCGGCACGGTCGTGGTGGCCAAGAGCCGCAACCAAGCCGCCTTCGTGGCGGCCAAGATGCCCGAGCCGCCGTCGGGCAAGGTCTACCAACTCTGGTTCAACGACGACGGATCGATGCGTTCGGCCGGCCTGATGAACCCGGGCCGCAGCACCGAGGCGGTGCTCCTGGACGGTCCGGTGGACCAGGCGTCCGGCATCGGCATCACCGTCGAGCCGGCGGGCGGCTCCGAGGAGCCGACGTCCGACCCGGTGGCCCTGATGAACTTCCCCACGGCATGAGGAGCCGCAGAAAGTGACTGTATCGATCGTCCTCTTCACCTCCGACCTGCGCCTGCACGACCATCCGCCGCTGCGGGCGGCACTGAACGAAGCGGACCGGATCGTCCCGCTGTTCGTGTACGACGAGGGGGTGCGGAGCACGGGATTCGCCGTGCCGAACCGGCGTGCCTTTCTCGCCGACTGCCTGGAGGATCTCGACTCGGGGCTCCGCAAGCGCGGTGGCCGCCTCGTGGTCCGCAGCGGTGATGTCGTCGACCAGGTCCGCAAGGTGGTGAAGGAGACCGAGGCACAGCGGCTGCATGTCTCGGGAGGGGTGAGCCGTTACGCGACGCGGCGCGAGGAGCGGCTGCGGACCGCGCTGGACGGCACCGGCTGCGAACTGGTCGTACATGACGCGGTCATCACGGCCGTCGCTCCGGGGGAGGTGCTCCCCACGGGCAAGGACCACTACGCGGTGTTCACCCCGTACTTCCGGCGCTGGACGTCGGAAGGGGTCCGCGACTTTCTCGCCGCCCCGCGCAAGGTGCGGGTCGCCGACGTGGAGTCGGACCCGGTGCTGCCGCGAGCGGAGATCAGCGGCGTCTCGCCGGGACTCGGCGCCGGCGGCGAGGACACCGGGCGCCGGCTGCTGCGGTCCTGGCTGAGCGGCGGTGTCGAGGAGTACGAGGACGGCCAGGACGACGTCGCCGGTGACGCGACATCGCGGCTCTCGCCCCATCTCCACTTCGGCACCCTGTCGGCGGCCGAGGTCATCCACGGGGCGAACCGTCAAGGTTCCTCCGGGGCGCAGGCGTTCGTCCGGCAGCTGGCCTGGCGGGACTTCCACCACCAGGTCCTCGCGGCCCGCCCGGACGCGGCGGGCAAGGACTACCGCCCGCACGGCGACCGGTGGCGCACGAACGAGAAGGAGATCAACGCCTGGATCGAGGGGCGCACCGGCTACCCCTTCGTGGACGCGGCGATGCGACAACTGCGCCACGAGGGCTGGATGCACAACCGGGGGCGCCTGGTGGTGGCCAGCTTCCTCACCAAGACCCTCTACGTCGACTGGCGGGTGGGCGCAAGGCACTTCCTGAGCCTCCTGGTCGACGGCGACGTCGCCAACAACCAGATGAACTGGCAGTGGGCGGCGGGCACCGGCACCGACACCCGCCCCAACCGGGTCCTCAACCCCGTCATCCAGGGCAAGCGCTTCGACCCGGGCGGCAGTTACGTACGCCGCTGGGTGCCCGAACTCGCGGAGGTCCCCGACCGGTACGTCCACGAGCCGTGGAAGCTCCCGGACCGCGACCGGGCGGATCTCGACTACCCCGAACCGGTCGTCGAACTGGCGGAGGCCCGCGCCCGCTTCGAGCAGGCCAGAGACGCCTGACCGCTGAGGGGTGCCCGGCACGCCCGGCAACCGGAGGGGCTTGCGTACCCGATCGGGTGAATGTGGATCTGCGACCAATCCTTGCCCCGCTCCGCGCCGAATTCCCCGTGTGAGCGAAGAACGGATGACGTCGGGACGGCGCGCGGGGGCGGTGGCGCCCGTGCCCTGACGGCGCCCGCTCCCGGCCACCCCCAAGCATGTAACGACGCAAGGAGAAACCATGTCCATGTACTCCACCCGAATCCGCCGTGCCGCGGTCGCCGTCGCCGCGGCGGCGGTCCTGCCGATCGCCCTGACGGCCTGCTCGGACAGCGGCGACAAGGACACCAAGGCCGCGGACTCCACGCCCAGCGCGCAGGAGACCAAGTCGGACGACGCGATGAAGGCGAACGAACCGTTCGGACCGGCCTGTTCGTCGGTTCCCGAGAGCGGCGCGGGCTCCTTTGACGGGATGGCGAAGGACCCGGTCGCCACCGCGGCGTCGAACAACCCCGAGCTGTCCACCCTGGTCACGGCGGTCAAGAAGGCCGGCCTGGTGGACACCCTGAACAACGCCAAGAACATCACGGTGTTCGCGCCGACCAACGACGCGTTCGCCAAGATCCCCAAGGCCGACCTGGACAAGGTGCTCAACGACAAGGCCCAGCTCACCAAGATCCTCACCTACCACGTGGTGGGCAAGAAGCTGACGCCGCAGCAGCTGGAGAACGGCTCCTTCGAGACTCTGGAGAAGAGCAAGCTCACCACCGCGGGCTCCGGTACGGAGTACAAGGTCAACGACACGTCGAACGTCGTCTGCGGCAACGTCCCGACGGCCAACGCCACGGTCTACATCGTCGACACGGTCCTGATGCCGAAGAGCTGACGCGGACCGCGACCCTGATCGCCTCCGCCGCCCCTGCCCCGGGGCGGCGGAGGTTTCGCGCGCTCAGGCCAGGGAGCTCAGGCCAGGGAGCTCGGGCCAGCGAGCTCAGGCCAGCGAGAGAAAGAGCTTCTCCAGGCGGGCCCGCATCTCGTCGCGGTCGGCGGGGGACTGCTCACCCTCGGCCATGCAGTGCTGGAGCCCGGTCGCGATGATCGCGAACCCGGCCCGGTCAAGCGCGCGGGAGACCGCGGCCAACTGCGTGATCACGTCCTCGCAGTCCCTGCCGTCCTCGATCATCTTGATGATCCCGGCGATCTGTCCCTGCGCCCTGCGCAGCCGGTTCAGCACGGACCTCAGCTCGTCGGCCGCCATCTCAAGCTGCACGCTGCCACCCTCCATTAATACCCCGGGGGGTATTGTAGCCTGCGAGGGTGAGAGCCTTGGCTCAACGAAAGGACAGCCCCACATGACTCCCCCCACCGATCTGGCGCCCGCCCAGGCTGCCGCCCGCCTGGACCGCTACACCGTCATCGATGTGCGCACCCCCGGCGAGTTCGCCTCCGGTCATCTGCCCGGAGCCCACAACATCCCCGTCGACCACCTGCACATGGCGCTGCCCGAGCTGAAGGCCGCCGCCGCCCGTGGCGAGCTCCTGATGGTCTGCGCCTCCGGGAACCGCTCCGCCTCCGCGTGCGACGAGCTGGCCGCCGCCGACATCCCCGCCGCCACCCTGGCCGGCGGCACCACGGCCTGGGCCGCGGAGGGCCACCCCCTGCACCCCTCTCAGGGGGCGCCGACGGCCTGGCCGATGGAGCGCCAGGTGCGGCTCGCCGCCGGGTCCCTGGTCGTGCTCGGCCTCGCCGCGGGCACCCGCTTCCGTCCCGCGCGCTGGCTGGCCGCGGGGGTCGGCGCCGGCCTGGTCTTCTCCGCCGTCACCAACACCTGTGGCATGGCCACCGCCCTCTCCAGGCTTCCGCACAACCGCCCGCGCGCCGATGACCTGCGCACCACGCTGGAAGCCTTGTAGTCCACTGTCCCGCCGGTCCGTTCAGTGGATGCGGCGTGCCCGGTGCGTCCGGGTCGTGAGGCGTACGTCTGCCTCCAGGACGCGGGGTGCCGCCGCCGCCCGAGCCTCGGCGACGGCGCCCCCGGCGAGCTCGCGCAGCACCGCGTCCGGGGAACCGTCGGGGTCCAGGACCAGTGTGATGCGGGCGCGCAGCCGCCGGGGACGCCCGAGCAGCCGTACATGGGCGCGGGCCACGCCGTCGACCGCTCGGGCGCGGTCGGCCATGACGGAGGCCAGCGCCTTGGCCGAGAGAGTGACGCCCGGTTGCCCCAGCGGCAGTTCGCGCGGGCGGCCGGTGCGGATCTGGGCCGCGGCCCAGCCGAGGAACAGGACGGCGCCGACCGCGAGGACGGCGATCACGACGGGCGTCCACCAGCCGTGATCGCGCCAGCGGCCGAGCATCTCCTCGTCCAGCCACACCCGGTCCGCTTCGACACGGGGCACTGCCGACGGCAGCCGCTCCCGGACGGGAGCCGCCGCGGACGCCAGCACGGCTCCCGCGAGCAGGAGAACTGCCGCCGCGCAGAACAGAGTTGAGCGGTTCGTGCTGCTACGGAGTCGGCTCATCGGGCGTGCTCCTCTCCGCCTCGTCGGGCCCGCCATCGGGATCCGCCGGGGCGCGCCAGGCGGGTTCCGTGCTCAGCCGCACGCGCAGCCGCAGCGGCCGGGCGAGTCCGAGCCCGGCGGCCGCCGCCTCGGCGGCCTCGGTCACCGCCCGCCGCGCACCCTCCAGGTCGCCGAACCCGAGCCCGGCACGCACCCGCGCCGTGCGGCGGCCGACCCTGACCCGCACCCGGCCGACGCCCGCCACGTCGCTCACGGCATCCCGCAGGAGGATGGCGACCGCCCCGCGGTCCAGGACGGCCCGCATCCCCGTCAGCGGCGGCCGCATCGGCAGGACGCCGCGCCTGCCCGGTGTGACGGCGAGGACCAGCAGCCACACACCGAGCGCGAACACACCGACCGCCGCGAGAACACCGGTGGTCGCGGCGCTGTCCGGGCCATGCGTGGAGAGCCACTCCATCGCGTCGGTCCGCCACCGCGCGGGAGCGTTCCCGGCGGCGTGCACCGACACGACGTCGTACAGCAGCCCCCCGCAGACCGCGGCCGCGACCAGCAGCAACACCCCTACGGGCAGGCGGCGTTGCGACCACGGCCGGTGTGCGCGCAGCCGGGCGGCCTCGACCGGCGGAGCGAGCTGCCCGGCGGACAGCTCCCGCCGCGAAAGGCCCCGGACACGGACACGCGCCGAGGACACGGTGAGGCCGGTGAGCCGGGCGGTGCGCTCGGCGACATGCGCGCGCACGCTCTCGCCCGACTCGTCGAGCACCGCCGGGTAAGGCAGGGTCACGGTGACATCGACCCGGGCGCGGCGGCCGCGTACGGCCGCCGAACCCTTGCGGACCTCGACCGCGTCGGCTGCCGCCGCCTCCGTCGCGGCGCGTTCCGCGATGCGCCGCACCGCGCGTTCCGCGACGGTCGTCGTGCCGCGCTGTGCCGCGGGCGTGGTCATCGGCGCTCCCGGTCACGCCCGCCGAGGAAGGCGCGCAGGTCCGTGCCGTCGTCGACGAGACGCCCCAGGACGAAGCCGACCGCGCCGAGCGCGGCGACCAGGAGGAACGCGCCGAAGCCGCCGAACCACCCGGCGAATCCCAGGGCCATGCCCGCCATCAGGCCGACCAGAGCTGTGCTCACCACTCACCTCACACCGCAGAAGGGAACGTCCTGGACCACCGGCGTGCTACTCGACGCGCGTCTCGGTGCCGGAGTCCGCGTTGTCGTCCTCGGGCAGGTGGACGTCGTTGACGGCGACGTTCACCTCGACCACCTCGAGGCCGGTGATGCGCTCCACCGCCGAGATGACGTTCTCGCGCACGTCGTGGGCGACGTCCGTGATGGGCACGCCGTACTCGACGACGATGTCGAGGTCGATCGCCGTCTGCCGCTCGCCGACCTCGACCTTCACCCCGCGGCCGACGTTGGGGCGCCCGCCGGGGACGCGGTCGCGCACGGCGCCGATGGTGCGCGACAGGCCGCCGCCCATGTCGAACACGCCCGGGATCTCGCGGGCTGCCATGCCGGCGATCTTTACGACCACGACATCGGCGATGGATGTCTTGCCTCGCGTCGCCGCCGGCTGGGCCGCGCCGGTGGCCCCGCTGACGGTGATGGCTCCCGGGGTGCTCCTGCGGGCCTCGCCGGAGAGTTCCTTCTCGGTGCTGCCGGGCGCGGCCGTCTTCGAACTGAGGTCCTGCGTCGTCATGGTGGCATCTCCTCGGGGATCGTCGGGCTCTTCTTCTGCTCCGACCCGAGTACCCCCGGTCCGTTACGCGCCTCACGGGAATTTCCTCGCCAGGGAGGTAGCTTTCCTGGGCCGCGTAACGCGGTGGGCCCTGCGTGTGTCGTACGAGCGCGACCGAACTGAGAGGAGCCGCGTGTGCCGGGCGACCGGGGCGGAACAGCCGACGAGGCGGACGCGTCCGCGAGACGTGACGACGGACTGCTCGCGGTGCGGGCGGCGGAAGGCGACGAGGAGGCCTTCGAGGCCCTCGTGCACCGGCACGCGCCGATGGCGCTGCGCCTGGCCACGCGCCTGCTCGGAAGCCGCCCGGAGGCGGAGGACGCCGTGCAGGATTCCTTCGTCAGCGCCTGGCGCAAGCTGCCGGAGTTCCGCAGGGACGCGCAGTTCGGGACGTGGATCTATCGCATCGTCACCAATCGCTGTCTCAACGTGCTGCGCTCGCGGCGGCCCGTCGTGGCGCTCGACGGCCTGCCCGAGCCGGCCGCTCCGGAGCACGAGGTCTCGCCCGCGCGGGTGGCCGAGGGGCACGCGGCGGTGGCGGATCTGGCGCGGGCGATGGAGGGCCTCTCGCCGGAGCAGCGGGTGTGCTGGGTGCTGCGGGAGCTGGACGGCGCGTCGTACGAGTCCATCGCCGAGACGGTCGGGATCAGCACGGAGGCGGTCCGCGGCCGTGTCTTCCGGGCGCGGCGCTATCTGACGGAGGCGATGGCCGCATGGCGATGAACGGGGAATCCGTGCCGGACGACGAGCGGGAGGCGGGCTTCGGAGTGCTGCCCGAGGGTGAACTGCTGCCCTGCGGCCGCGAGTTGTCGCAAGTCTGGGAACAGTGGGAGGCGGGCGTGCCCGATCCCCACGCCGACGGCTGCCCGCACTGCACCCAGGCCCTGGACGCCCTGCGACAGCTGGAGGGGATCGTCACCGAGGCGCGCGACACCTCACCGCGTGAGCAGGACACCTCCGCGCTCACCGGCCGTGTCATGGACGTGGTGCGGCTCGAACTGCGTCCGGGCAGGACGCTGCCCCTGGGCGACGAGGACGAGGACGCCTGGATCGTGGAGGCCGCGGCGGCCAGGACGGTGCGGGCCGCCGCGGAGTCCCTGCCGGGCGTGCGCGCGGGAAGCTGCCGCATCGGCCCGCTGGACGAGGCCGCGGCCCCCGCGCCCGCGGGGCGCCTCGCGCGCGGGCCGGTCAGGATCAGTGTCGAGGTGCAGGTGCCGCTCCCCTGGAACCTGCCGGAGGTCGCCGACCGGGTGCGGGGCCGGGTCCTCGACGCGGTGGACGAGCAACTGGGGATGCGGGTCGCGGTCGTCGACGTGACGATCAGCGACCTCATCGACGACGCGGATGACGACAGCGCGGAAGGGCGGCAGCGATGAGCGATCGAGACGTTTCGCGCGTGGTGGCGAACGCCGTCATAGAGGCGGTCATCGGCACTCCGGGGGTGGCCTTCCTGCGGCCGGGTCTCGCGGATCTCCTGCGGTCGTCCGCCGTGCTCAGGCGCGGTCTGCCCAGCACCCCGGCGGGTTCCGCGGGCGTGCAGGTGCGGCGGGAGAAGGACAGCCGGAGCTGGGGCGTGGAGGTGTACGTCGTCCTGCACCGGGGACGGCGGACCCTGGACGTGACCCGGGAGGTGCGCTCGGCGGCGGCCGAGGCCGTCGGCCTGGCGACCGGAGACCCGGGCACGCCCCGGATCACCGTCACGGTCACCGGCCTCGTCTGAGCCGCTCCCGGGCGCCTCGCGCCGAGAGTCCCCGGGAGCACGGGGGCTGACATTTAAGCTACCGGTGAGTAAGGTCGCGGGTCGAGGATCGGAGTTGTCATGACCCGCACGTTCACAGTGTCACGAAGCATCCTGGTCGAGGCGTCACCGCGGACGGTGTACGAGCAGGTCAGCCAGCCCGCCCTGATGGGGCGCTGGAGCCCCGAGAACCTCGGCGCGACCGTGCCCGGAGGCGAGGAGCCCGCCGCCGTCGGCCTGGTCTTCGAGGGGCACAACAAGCGCGGCCCGTTCCGCTGGACCACCCGCTGCACGGTGACCAAGGCCGAGCAGGGGAGGCGCTTCGCCTTCCGCGTGCACGCGATCGGACTGAAGCGCCCCCGGCTGCGGGCCCCCATCGCCACCTGGGAGTACCGCTTCGAGGACTGCGACGGCGGCACCAAGGTGACCGAGACGTGGACGGACGACAGGCGTTCCTGGCCCACTTTCGTGGCCAACGGCTTCGACCGCCTGGCCACAGGGGGCCGCACCTTCGCGGTCTTCCAGGTCGGCAACATCGACCGGACGCTGAAGAACCTCAAGCGGGAGCTGGAGACGGCTCGCTGACCGCGCGGCGGCCTGGTCGGCCTCGTCGCCGGCGCCGCGGTCCGGTGATCGGGGCGATCGGCGTGTCGGCCGCTCCCGGCGGGAGGCTGATGTCGGTGCCGTTCGCGAGGTCGCCGAGCGGCCCGACGAACCGTCCGCCTGCCGGATCGCCCCTACAGCGCGTCGAGTTCGCGGACGACGGTCATGTCGTCGAAGGGGATGAGCTGTTCGCCGACGATCTGGTGCGGCTCGCTGCCCTTGCCGGCGACGAGCAGGACGTCGCCCCGGCGCGCGGCGGACAACGCACTCGCGATCGCCGCACGGCGGTCGGCCAGCCGTCGGAAGGGGGTCCCGGTGGACGTCAGGCCGGGGACGATCTGGTCCAGGATGGCCTCGGGGTCCTCGTCGCGGGGGTTGTCCGAGGTGAGGACGCACAGATCGGAGTGACGGCCCGCGATCTCGCCCATCAGGGCCCGCTTGGTGGTGTCACGGTCGCCGCCGCAGCCGAAGACGGTGATCACCGACCCGGTCGCGAAGCCGCGGATCGTGGCGAGGACCTTTTCGAGGGAGTCCGGCGAGTGCGCGTAGTCGACGATCACGCAGGCCCCTCGCGCGGTGGTGAAGCGTTCGAGCCGGCCCGGGGTGGGCGGCATCCGGTCCAGGGCCTCGACGAGCGCAGGCAGTTCGTGTCCCAGCAGATGGCACGCGGCGAGAGTGGCCAGCGCGTTGGACACCGAAAAGCGGCCCGGTATCGGGATGGCGGCGGGGTACTTGCGCCCGTCGTGGTGGAGCGTGAAGCGGGTGCCCTGCGCGTCCACGGCCAGGTCGCTCGCCCGGTAGGCCGCCGGCGCGTCCAGGCCGTACGTGGTCACCGCGCCCGGCATCATCGCGGTGATCTCGGCACTGACGGGGTCGTCGGCGTTGACCACCGCGCGGTCGCAGAGCCCGGCGAACAGGCGCAGCTTGGCGTTCTTGTAGTGCTCCATCGTCCCGTGGTCGTCCAGGTGGTCCTGGGTGAGGTTGGTGAAGACACCGATGCCCACGGGCACATGGTCCAGGCGCCGCTGCAACAGCCCCATGGACGTGGCCTCGAGCACCACGCTGCTCGTCTCCTGGTCGCGCATGTGGCCGAGGAGGTAGTGCAGGTCCGGTGACTCGGGGGTGCTCAGGACCGAGCGCGGCATCGGGATCCGCTCCGTGCCGATCCGGCTTCCCGAGGTGCCGATCACTCCCACTTTCGCGCCCGTGGCCAGCCTGAGCGCTGACTCGATCATGTACGAGACGGAGGTCTTGCCGTTCGTCCCCGTGATCGCCACGACGTTCATCGCGCGGCCGGGCTCGCCGTAGTACCGGGAGGCGACGAGTGAGGCGGCCGCCCGTGCGTCGCTCACCCGCACCACGCACCCCCGCCCCGGGGGTTCCGAGTGCGGCAGCGCGCCGTCCTCGGCGAGGACGGCCACCGCCCCTCGTTCCAGTGCCCGGCTGATGCCCCCGGGGCCGCCCTCCTCATGGCCGGGAACGGCGATGTAGAGCGAGCCGGACGTCACCTGTCCGGCATCGAAGGTCACTCCCGCGGTGACCGGTACTCCCGGGTCACCGTGCAGAACGTGGTGGTCGTGCCCGTCGAGCAATGCGCTGAGCTTCACAACAGTCCCCTCGAAGGCGGTCCGCGGCGCACCGCGCACGCCCGGCCTGAGGGGCAGGGCGACGGCGAGCCGGAATCCGCGGTGATACGCGTAAGGCGAGCGGGCCCCACAGGGGGATATCTGCGTGCGGCCGATGGGCCAGGACGGCCGGGGACGCTACCTGCGGGCCGCACGACCGGTCGCAGGGGACCTTCTGGGCCGTGGAGGGCTGAGCGCAGGTGGTCGGGCGGAGCAGGGACCTGCCCGACACCGCTTCAGTGTACGGCCGCGCGGGTCCGCCGCCGACAGACCGGATGATGCCCCGCGTTCTCCGCTTTCAACTGCGGACATCTGAAGGGCTATTGACGCGGACGCGTCACTCGGTATGGTCTAGTCCAACGGTAGGAGTCATTCCGGAGAGCTGCAGCTCCCGGTGCTCCGGTGCGATCACCGGTGGGCCCTGCCGTGTCTCTCGGCGCCTCCCACCCCACGCGCGCGCTCAAGAGGCGGCTTGTATCCCTCCCCCCACCACGTGACGGGTGGCCGTGCGCACGCACGCGCCGACCCGCCAAGGAGTGATCCCCCATGCGTCCTCGTGTCCTTGCCGCGCTGACCGCCACCGCGTCCGCCGCGGCACTCGCCCTCCTGACCCTCGCCCCCAACGCCTCCGCCGAGAAGGCGACGGGGGAGCGGGCCGCGGCGGAATTCCTCGTCAGCGAGGCCCAGCTCAACGAGATGTTCCCGAACCGGAACTCCTTCTACACCTACAGCGGGCTCACCCAGGCGCTCAGCGCCTACCCCGAGTTCACCGGGACCGGCAGCGAGACCGTGCGCAAGCAGGAGGCCGCGGCCTTCCTGGCGAACGTCAGCCACGAGACGGGCGGCCTGGTCCACGTCGTCGAGCAGAACACCGCAAACTACCCGCACTACTGCGACAGTTCCCAGCCGTACGGCTGTCCGGCGGGCAACGACAAGTACTACGGCCGCGGCCCGATCCAGCTCAGCTGGAACTTCAACTACAAGGCGGCGGGCGACGCCCTGAAGATCGACCTCCTGAACAACCCGGACCTCGTGCAGAACGATCCGGCCGTGGCGTGGAAGACCGGTCTCTGGTACTGGAACACGCAGAACGGCCCGGGAACCATGACGCCGCACAACGCCATGGTCAACGGCGCGGGCTTCGGCGAGACGATCCGCAGCATCAACGGCAGCCTGGAATGCGACGGGAAGAACCCTCAGCAGGTGCAGAGCCGCATCAACAACTACACGAAGTTCACCGGGATCCTCGGCGTCGCGACGGGCGACAAGCTCAGCTGCTGACGGCCCCGGCTTCCCGGCCCGGACTCCCCCTCGCTCCGTCGGCTTCGATCCGATGGGGCGAGGGGCGATTTTCGGCCAACGTTAGTGTAGTGCTCAACGATCGGCCGGGAGGGGCTGGTTGGCTCCGTAAGTGATCAATAGCCTGGAGCGCGTCGCCTTTCCCGACCTAGGAGCCATATGTCCACCGCGCAGCAGGTCCCTGACATCCTCTCGCCCGAGTTCGCCAAGGACCCGTATCCGGCCTACCAGGCGATGCGGGAGAACGCACCGCTCTTCTGGCACGAGGCGACACAGAGCTGGATCATCTCGCGGTACGCGGACGTCGAGCGCGTGTTCAAGGACAAGGCCTCGCAGTTCACCACCGACAACTACGACTGGCAGATCGAGCCCGTCCACGGCAAGACGATCCTCCAGCTCAGCGGCCGCGAGCACTCCGTGCGGCGCGCGCTCGTCGCACCGGCGTTCCGCGGCAGCGACCTGCAGGAGAAATTCCTGCCCGTCATAGAACGCAACTCCCGCGAACTCATCGACACCTTCCGGCACACCGGCAGCGTCGACCTGGTCGAGGGCTACGCCACCCGCTTCCCCGTCAACGTCATCGCCGACATGCTCGGCCTGGACAAGTCCGACCACGCCCGCTTCCACGGCTGGTACACCACCGTCATCGCCTTCCTCGGCAACCTGGCGGGCGACGCCGAGGTCGCGGCGGCCGGTGAACGCACCCGGGTGGAGTTCGCCGAGTACATGATCCCGATCATCCGGGAGCGCCGCGACCACCTCGGCGACGACCTGCTCTCCACGCTGTGCGCCGCCGAGGTGGACGGCGTACGCATGAGCGACGAGGACATCAAGGCCTTCTGCAGCCTGCTGCTCGCGGCGGGCGGCGAGACCACCGACAAGGCCATCGCCAGCATCTTCGCCAACCTCCTGATGCACCCCGAACAGCTCGAGGCCGTCCGGCAGGACCGCAGCCTGATAGCCCGCGCCTTCGCCGAGACCCTGCGCTACACGCCGCCCGTCCACATGATCATGCGGCAGTCCGCGACCGACGTGGAGGTCACCGGCGGCACCATCCCCGCCGGGGCCACCGTCACCTGCCTGATCGGCTCGGCCAACCGTGACGAGGAGCGCTACCGCGAGCCGGACCGCTTCGACATCTTCCGCGACGACCTGACCACGACGACCGCGTTCTCCGCCGCCGCAGACCATCTCTCCTTCGCCCTCGGCCGGCACTTCTGCGTGGGCGCGCTGCTCGCCAAGGCCGAGGTGGAGATCGGCGTCGACCAGCTCCTGGACGCGATGCCTGACGTGCGGCTCGCGAAGGGCTTCGACCCCGTGGAGCAGGGTGTGTTCACCCGGGGGCCGCAGTCCCTGCCGGTGGAGTTCACGCCCGCCACTGTCTGACCCTCAAGGGGCGCCGCCGGCAGGCGGCGCCCCGGTACCGGCTCAGTGTGCCACTGGCGTGAACTGCACCGGCAGCGACGTCAGACCGCGCATCCAGATGGACGGCCGCCACGTCAACTCGTGCGGCTCCACCGCGAGCACCAGGTCCGGCAGCCGCTCCAGGAGCGTCTCGACCGCGGTCCTCGCGATGACGTCGGCGAGCAGCGGAGCCGGGTACGGGCAGCGGTGCTCGCCGTGGCTGAAGGAGAGATGCGCGGAGTTCTCCGGGCCGACATGCGACTCGGGCCAGATCTGCGGGTCGGTGTTGGCCGCGGCGAGGCCGAGCACCAGACAGTCGCCCGCCCGGATCTGCCGACCGCCGAGCTGGGTGTCGCGCACCGCCCAGCGGCCGATGAAGTTCTGCGTGGGCGTGTCCAGCCACAACACCTCGTTGAGCGCCTCGCCCACGCTCAGCCGCCCGCCGGACACGTTGAGCGCGAAACGCTCGTCGGTCAGCATCAACCGCAGGGTGTTGCAGATCCAGTTGGCCGTCGGCTGCTGCGCCGCCGCGATGATGGAGATCAGGTCCTGGACGATCTCCTCGTCGGTGAGGCCCGCCGAGTGCGTCAGCATCCGCGAGGTGACGTCCGCGCCGGGCTTCTCGCGCTTCTCCTTCACCAGGAGCTGGATCCGCTCCCCGACGCGCGTGTAGGCCGCCACGGGGTCGTCGCCCTCATGCGCGTCCAGCGAGATCCGCAGGTCGTCCACGAGCTGCTGCGTGTCCGTGCCCTCGTGCGGCATGCCGCACATCTGCACCGCGGCCACCATGGGCAGCGCGTGCGCGTACGCGTCCATCAGCTCGGCCTGGCCGCTGCCGGCGAACTCGGCGATCAGCCGGTCGGCGATCCGGGCGCTGTCCCTGGCGAGTTCGAACTGGTCGACCCCCTCCAGGGCCTCCGTGATCACCCCGGCCCGCCTGCGGTGCTCCTCGCCCTCGGCGAACAGGACCGAGGGCTGGTAGCCGACGAACGGCAGCAGCGGCCAGTCGGCGGGGATGTTCTCCCACTGGTTCCAGCGCCGCGAGTCACGGGCGAACAGATCGTCGTGCCCGGTCACATAGCTGACCTCGGAGTAGCCGAGCACCAGCCACGCGGGCACGTCGCCGTCGAGGAGCACCGGCGCCACCGCGCCGTGCTCCCTGCGCAGGCTGCGGTAGAGCTGCGACGGCGTCTGCTGGTACTCCAGACCGCCCAGGCGCACCGCGCCCGTACCCGCGTGTGCCGGGCACCCGGGCGGCGGGCTCTGCTCGAAGGGGGATCCGGTCGGCTCGGTCACGTCGTCATCTCCTGGGCCATGGCCAGTGCGTAGAGGTGGTCCACGAGGGTGATCAGGACGTCCTTGCCCGACGACCTGACCCGTGCGTCGCAGTCGATCAGCGGCACGTGGTCGGGCAGCGCGAGCGCCTGCCGGATCTCCTCCAGCGAATGCGTCGAGGTGTCGTCGTCGAACCGGTTGACGGCCACCACGAACGGGGTCTTGTGGTGTTCGAGCCGGTCGATGGCGTACCAGGAGTCGTCCATCCGCCGGGTGTCGACCAGGACGACCGCCCCGAGCGTGCCGGAGAAGAGCCGGTCCCACAGGAACCAGAAACGCTCCTGCCCGGGAGCGCCGAACAGGTAGAGCACCACACGCTCGTTGAGGCTGATCCGGCCGAAGTCGAACGCCACGGTCGTCGTGGTCTTGGCGGCCACGTCGGCCGTCTCGTCGACGCCGACACCGGCCTGCGTCATCACCTCTTCGGTGTTCAGCGGACGGATCTCGCTGACCGAGCGGACCAGCGTGGTCTTGCCGACCCCGAAGCCGCCCACGACGACGATCTTCAGGCCGGTCTCGGCAGTGTCGGACAGCGGCGTCCGGGAGGGCAGCTCAGATGTTGCGGAGCCCATGGAGCACCTCCTTGAGAAGGGCGGAATCGGGGATCGAGGCGGCCGAGCCGGCCGCGCGGGGGTGGCGGGCGGTGATCCGGCCCATCGCGAGCAGGTCACCGAGGAGGATCCGCACCACCGTGATCGGCAGCTTCATCTCCGCCGCGATCTCCACCACGGCCGTCGGATGCCGGCACAGTTCGAGGATCCGTACGTGCTCCGACTGCATCCCCGCGGTGGGCTCGCACTCGCTCACCACCAGCGTGACCAGGTCGAACGAATCGTCGTCGGCGCGGCTGCGACCGCCGGTGACCGTGTAGAGCCGGTCCGGATCACCGATGTCCACGGGCCTGCGCGGCGTCACGAGGAGCCGCTGCCTTCGGTCTGGGCGCGCGGCTCGGCGCGCAGGTGCTCACCGATCTGTTCGACCAGTTCGGTCATCTGATGCCCCACCACTCCGGGATCGGCGTTCTCCTCGGCCACCACCGCCAGGTGCGCTCCCTGGCCGGCCTCGACGATGAAGAGCAGTCCGCCGTGGAACTCGGTCATGGAGTGCCGGACGCCGCCGGTCCCGTCGCCGAACTCCATGGAGGCGCCCTGGGCGAGCGCCTGGATACCGGAGCAGATCGCCGCCAGCTGATCAGCCTGGTCGAGCGTCAGATGCTCGCTCCAGCACAGCTTCAGGCCGTCCCGGGAGAGCACCAGGGCGTGCCGCGTTCCGGGGGTGCGCTTCAGGAGGCTCTGCAGGAGCCAGGTCAGGCTGTTGTCAGTGGTCTGCATGGTAGGCGGGGCGAGATGCGCGGGTCGTCCGGTCACCTGCCCGTCCCTCCAATCTCACGAATTACGAGCGGGGAAGGGGGCGCCAGAGCCCGGGCGCCGTGCGGGTGGCTTCGGTCTACTCGGCGGGCGGCGGCCCGGAATCGGCGGGGGACTCGGGCGCCGCGGGGGAGCCGGGCACGTCGCCCGCCGCCCGCCGCCCGCGGTGGAAGGCACCGAAACGGGACCCGGCGTCGCGCGGCGGCAACCCCGCGTCGCCGGAGAGAGCCCCGGATCCGGCCGCGGCGTCGGACGCCGCCCTGCGCTGCTCGCGCTCACGCTCCGCCTCGGCCATGGTGCGCCCCGGGGCGCGCACGGGCAGGCCGTTGGGCGTGGCGGCGGCGGGGCGGGCAGGCTCCGGCAGGGGCTGCGCCTGAGCGGCGCCCGCGGGCTGCGCGGGGGCGGCGGGCTGCTCCGGGGCTACGGGGAGCTCCGCGGCGGCCGGTGCGGGGGCCGTCGGGAGCGGCGCGGGCGCCGGCTCGACGTTGCGCGGGGCGAGCTGCTGCGGAGCGGGGTCGCGCTGCTGGGCCAGGAGCTGCGGGGGCAGCAGCACCACGACGCCCGTGCCGCCGCGCGAGGACGGACGGAAGTTGACGCTCATGCCGTACTTCGCGGCGAGACGCCCGACCACCGCGAGACCGAGGCGGGTGCCCTGCAGCGAGGCCAGGTCCGTGATGTGCCCGGAGACCGACTCCTCGGCGCGGCGCATCGCCGCGTCGGCCATCTTCAGGCCGCTGTCCTCGATCGTCACGACGATCCCGGCGCTGCGCTCCTCCACATAGACGTGCACCTCGTCGATGGGCGGGGAGAAGTTCGCCGCGTTGTCCATGAGTTCGGCGAGGACGTGCATGACGCCCTCGGCGGCGAAACCGGCGATGGCCACCGTCGTCGAGCAGTGCAGCCGCACCCGCTGGTACGCGGAGATCCGGCCCACCGCACCCCGCAGGATGCTCTCCATGACGATCGGCTTGTTCCAGGCACGGCTGGAACGGCCGCCCATCAGCAGGGCGAGACGGTCGGTCATGAGACCCAGCTGGGAGGTGCTGTGGTCCAGGCGCAGCAGATCGCCGAAGACCTCCACGCCGTGCCGCTCCTGCATGTCCCGCAGGTCGGCGAGCATGCTCACGGACTTGGCCTGCACACGGCTCAGTGCCTTGGCCGAGGCCGCCTGTGCGGCCGCGGCGCGCCGCTCGCTGTAGGCGAGCTCGCGGACGAACAATTCGGCGGGCACGCGCAGCAGGGGGTTGCGCGGCCAGTCGAGGCCGGCGAGGACCGTGTCCGCGGAGGCGCCGTCACGCAGCCGCTCGATCGCCGTGGGCAGCGTCACCGCCGTCAGCTGGTCCAACTCCGCCGCTGCCTGCGCGAGTTGCCCCTGGGCGTGGTCGCGCCGCGAGTCGACGTCGGCCGCGTGCCGCACGGTCTCCTCCACCACGGAGGCGAACTCGTGGACGATCTGGCGCAGTTGCGGATCCGACGGCGGCGCGGTCTGCGCCAGCGTCTCACTCGCGCTGGTCCCGTCGCGCAACCGTTTCATCACGGTCGGCAGCGTGACGGTCAGCAGGTGCGCGGACTCGGCACCCTGCCGCGCGATCTGCGCCTTGAGGGCTGCGGCCTCGGCGTGGTCCGCGTCGGCGGCCCCGCGGACCCGCTTGACGTGCAGGGACGTCGTCACGAGCGCGATCGCCAGACACAGCCAGCCGGCCAGGACCGAGGCCACCGTCCAGACCCGGGCGTTCTCCGGTGCCATGACGCCCGCCACGGCACCGGCCACGGCGGTCACCACCAGCACGACCACGGGCAGGGTCGACGCGGGCCGGCGCGCCTTCGCTATTCGGTGCGGGCTGGGGGGAGCAGGCACGGGCATTCAGCGGTCCCTCGGTCCTTGAGTGCAGGTAAGCAACGAGCCGACCGATGTACGCATCGGTCGCGGGCCCGGCGGAAACGTCGAAGGGGACGGCGATCTTCCGGACCACACTCCGCGCCATGCTAGCCACCTCGCGAGGCGCGCAGGACAGCGAGGCGGAACAGGCCGACCCGAAGGGGCTTTCGTCGTGATCTGACCCCTCGAACATGGCACCGTGATAATGGAGTTCGACCTTGCGGCGACACTTCACGGTGCCACGTCGCGCCGACAACGGGACGGCGGCGGGTCAGTCGACCGTCGAGGTCTCCGTGATCTCGTACGCCTCGATACCCGGAGCCGCGAGGAGATCCGCGACGCAGGCCGCCGAACCGCCGACATACGTGCTCACCAGATCGACGTCACCGGCCACGCACCAGGCGCGGTCCTCGGGCCACCAGAGGTCGGGGAGCTCGGGTGCCGCCTCGTCGGGTTCGCCCCCGGGAACGGGGAACGCGGGGGAGTCGGCGTCGTCCAGCGGCCCGGAGAGCAGGATCTCGTGACGGCCCGGTGTGCGGAACACGGGATACCCGTCCCAGTTGTACTGGCCGTACCCCTCCCAGAGTCCGTACCAGCAGCGCTCGGGGGTGCCGGTGTGCCCGGCCAGCACGGAGATCAGGGCGCGGGCCACACCTGCGGGGGTCGGGCCCTCGTCGGGGTGCTCGTCCCAGACACCGGGGACGGCCGGGGCGTCCTCGTTGCGGTAGAGAAGCCGGTCATCCCCGAGGCCGATCAGCTCGTGCCAGCGCGTCCCCGCCGACACCGAACGGCCGTACGAGGCGGCCACCTCGTCCCACCGCACCGGTTTCGTGCCGAGCCAGGCCGGGTGCAGGATCCGCGCGTACGCGTCGAAGCCGGGGGCGCAGACTCCCGCGACCGTGCCGAACCCGTCGTCGTGGGGCGGGCGTTGCTCCAGCCAGCGGGCCGGCGAGAGGTCGTGCCGCTCGACGCGGAGACGGCCGTAGGCGGACGGGGGCTGGCACTGGTCGACGAGGCGCATGCCCCCAGTGTCGCCTGTGCCGTGACGTCCCACGGCCCACACACGCAGGCCGATTGAGGCGGACGGGGCGGGGCACTCGGACAGCCGTGGGGCGGCCGACTGAGCGGCCGCCCGTCTCCATTGCGATCCACGCCGACTTGATGCCGACCGAAGAGGGACCCCATGGGTGTGAAGAAGACCGCCGTCGTCGTCCTTGACTGCGCGAAGCCCGAAGAGCTCGCGGAGTTCTACGCGGGCCTGCTCGGAGGCACGGCCGGCATGGGCACCGATCCCGACTACGTCGAGGTGTCCGACGCGCAGGGCCTGCGCATGGCGATCCACCGCGACTACGGCTACGCGCCTCCGAGCTGGCCGCGCCCCGAGGACTCCCAGCAGGCGCACCTCAGGATTCTGGTGGACCGCGGCGACATCGACGAGGCGGAGCGCGAGGCCGTCGGCCTGGGCGCCCGGCCCGTGGACACCAAGGACAACTCCGGCCCCCGGGACACCCGGACCTACAGCGACCCGGCAGGGCACTCGTTCACCCTTGCCGTGTCCGCCGAGCCCAGGGTGTCCCGCTGAGCGCGGTGAGTCCCGCTCAGCCGGAGGGCTCGTCCGGCACCGGCTGGTCCGGGCGCACGCCGCCCGAGTGCGGCGCACCGCGCCGGCCGGTGCCCGCCTCGTCCGTGTCCGGTACGTCGTCGTCGGCGTCCGGGGCATTGCCCGTGGTGGCCGCGTCGTCGTCCGGCTCCCAGTGGTCCTCCTCGTCCGACGCCTGCTGATCGGGCAGATCCCTCGGCACGGGCGTCTCGTCCTCACCCCGGGTCTCGGGCAGTTCCTCGCTCACGGCATTCCCTCCAGTCCTGGTCACCGAGCCCCGCGCGGTCGCACGGCGGCTTCCACTGCGCAGGCGCGGCTACCCGCCGCACCCGCGTCAACACCTCGTACTGCTTCACGGTGGCCCGTTGCGGGCGGGCCGGCCACGCGAGGGGGGCCGGTTGCCGGGCCGCGGCCGGATTCCGCTGAGCGCGGGCGGCCTCAGTCCATGTCGTAGTGGAAGGCGGGAAACGGCACGTCGCGGACCGTCTGGTACCAGGCGGTCTCTGCCTCCTGCGGGTTCGCCTGCGCGGCCAGGGCCATGGCCTGCCAGGCATTCGATTCGAGGGTCTGGAGTCCCTGCTGCCGCGCGAACTCGATGCCCCGTACGAGTGCGACAACGGCGTCCCCCACCCGGTCGGCGAGGCGGTAGCACTCACCAAGCATCATCAGTGCCGAACTCAGGCGCCCGTTCTCTCCGGGGGAGAGCCTGGTCGAGGCGGCGTAGAGCCGGGTCGCGGTCTCGGCGAGTACCACGGCTGCCTGCGTCTGATCATTGTCGGTGAGCCGGACGGTCAGGGCGATCAGCTTGTCCCCGAACGCCCCGAGCATCTCGCCGTCGAGGTCATCGGCGAGTCCGTTGCAGAGTTCCGCGAACTCCACCATCTCCTCGAGGACGTACTGCTGCCCGGACGACTCCTCCGCCATGTTGAACTGCATGTAGAGCGCGCCTGCCATGTCCCGCCGCCACTCGACCGCAGCCCGGCCGGAAGCCTCACGCAACACGGCGACCAGTTCACGGGCGTATGGCAGGGCCTCGTCGTACCGCTCGGCCTCTGCCAGCCGTCGCACCGCGTCGTTGAGGGTCCGCAGCAGATCGGCACGCTCGTCCTCGGACCTGTCCACACGAGCGCGCCGCAGCACGATCAGCTCCTCGATCGCTCTCAGCGCCCCGGCCGAGTCGCCCGCCGCGTCCAGGTGATCGGCCAGCGTCGTCAAAGCCTCTGTGAAGTAGGGCTCGTAGAGGTCCCTGTCTACTTTGCTGAGGTTGCGGTAAAGGCTGACGGCCTCGTCCGCCTGTCTCAGGTCGCGCGGTTCGCCGGTGCCATGGTCCATGACCATGTGCATCGACTTCTCCGTACCCGATGAGCCGACGACCGGCAGATGCGTGGTCATCACGAGCACCGGCAGGTAGACCCAGGGCTTGGACTCCCGCAGATGACCGTAGAGCCGCGTGACCAGCATGGTCGACCGCATGAGCCGGTCCGAGTCGTCACCGGGAGTCCTGATGTAGAGCGACATGACGCTGCGCACCGCTGACACGAAGCGGTGGAGGTAGGCGGCCGGGTTGCCGCGGGTCAGCGTCTCGTAGACTTCGACCGCCTCGTACGCGGCTGACGTGGCCGTCGGATCGCCCGCCGACCTGCGAAAGGCGATCAGATTGTGCAGGGAGAGCGCGAGACCGGCCAGATGGATGTCCGGGCGTGCCTCTGCCAGTTCGCGGCGGACGGCCACCACATGCTCGCCCTCGGCCAACGCCTCGTCGTGACGACCGGCCGCGCGCAGCGCCATGGCCAGGTTCGCCTGCCATCTGGCCCGATCGGCGCGCAGGCCGTCGATGTCGGCCCGCGTGGTGTGTGTCTCGGCTTGTGCCGCGGCGATGAGCTGACCGTACGTGTCCGTGACCCATTCGAGGTGGCGTACCGCGTCCTCGGGCTGACCCGCCTCCATGACCCGCAGGCCGAGCGTACCGATCGCGCGCAGCAAGGATTCGATGGGCAGGTCGGCGTCTTCCAGAGAGTTGAGTGTCTCGAAGGCTTGCTGAGCGCGCCGGGCTGCTTCCTCGGCGCGTCCATTCGCCGCCAGCTCCGCCGTCAACGCCTGGAACGCTCCGGCGAGTTCGCGTCGGTGTTCAGGTCGGTCGGCAGGCAGTACCTCCCGTATCGCTACGGCATCCTCCAGGTTCCGCAGCGCGAGCCCGCGCCGGCCGACACCCTCGAGTCGCGCAGCCTCGTCCTGCAGCGCCTCGGCCAGACGGCGGCGGTTCGGCTCCGAGTCGTCGGCCGCCACCGCGCCGCGCCAGTGAGCGGTGACGTCCGCGAGAATTTCGGCGGCGAAGTGCGCGAGCCGCTGGCTGTGGAGGGGGATCGCGTCGGCGAGCCGGGCGAGTTGCGCGGGCCCGAGCTGTGCGCGTTCGAGCCCGGTCAGCGCGTCGAGCAGCGGACCCGGATTCTCGGTCTCGGCGACCACCCGTACTGCTTCCGGCAGGTTCTCTCCCAGAGCGGGCACCAGGGCCCGCAACCGGTCGTCGACGTCTGGCTGGTGCAGACCGGCCCGGGCGAGCACGGTGAGTCCCCTGCGTACCTGCTGGGGCGCACACCGCTCCATGAGGGGCCCGAGCAGGTTCGCGCCCTTGCGCAGCACGTCTGCCACCAGGTACTCGGCGAGCAGGTCCGGCTGCAGCGAACCCCAGTAGACCGTGGACTCCCCGCTCGGCGCGGGATACAGGTCCTTCAGCCAGAGGCGGATGCGCAGCTGCTGATCCTCATCCGTCGCGGAAAGACCGGGCAGCGCGGCGAGCAGCCGCTCCGCCTGCGGTTCGTCGGTCGCGCCGTACAGCGCCGCGGCGGCAACGGCCCGGCGCTGGGTGCGCTCGTGCACCGTGATGCCCGAAACCCTTGCCGCCAAGCTCCAGTACGGCTCTTCGTGCTCCAGGATCACCGCCTCGGCGCGGCGGGCTCCGACGTCGCGCTCGGGCTCCAGCAGGGCTGCGAGCGCCTCCATATGGACGGCGAGCGCCGCGTCGTATCGCTCATGCCGCAGATCGGGCGGTTCCAGCGCCGGGCGCCGCCAGTCAGGCAGGGCCGTCTCCAGTCGTACGGCAAAGTCTTCCCAGGCGTCCTCGAAGAGCTGCCGTCTGCCCTCCGCCGAGCGCTCCAGCGGGGCCAGTTCCGCCACCTCGGCGGCCCGCAACACCTCTCTGACCCCATTGGCCTGGCGGAGGACCTGTTCCCACCAGTCGCCCGCGGAACGTGACACGAGAAGCAGCCTGAGTCGCACCCCGCTCTCGGCCGAGATCATGGCCTCGACGAGTTCTTCGATGTGCCCGACAGGCCGTTCGTCCGTGCGGCGCGGCCTGGTCTCCGCGTAGTCGACGACCAGGAGCGTGGGCCGGGCTGCCCGCTTGATCAATCCGGCGACAGCCGCGCTGTCAGCGGCGCGCGTCGCGTCAAGGAAACCGCAGGTCCACTCGCTGCCCAGACGCGTCATCAGCTCCAGCGCGAGCCGGGTCTTGCCCTGTCCACCCGGCCCGGTGAGCATGCGTGTCGGCGAACCTGTCTCCTCGCCGCACCAGGCCACGAGCTGCCGGAGTTCGTCCTCCCGTCCGTGGAAACGAGCGGCTCTGCTCTCGGCGCGCAACAGAGACGCGGGAGAGAACGAACCGGTGGGAGGGTGCTTGGGCCTGCCGAGGAAGGTGCTGAACTCCACCGATTCGACGGACGGACTGCTGCCGAGTGCCGCGCGAAAGCCCCGGTCGGCGGCGACCAGTGCACCGACCGGACGGCAGACCAGACGACTGTCGCCCGCGGTCCCGGTCGCGAGAACCACTGCGGTCACCAGGCCGTGGCTCAGCACTGCGGCGCCCGACATGCCCTTCCACGACTCGCGGCCCAGGGCATGGTCCGGCCGTACGAAGAGGTATCCGGCCCGCGGACCGGTGCCGGGAACGATGCTGCCCGGCATCCGCTCCAGGTCCCTGACCAAAGTCCCGGGTGTCTCCGTCCCGTACGACTGGACGGCGGCGAACCCCGTGAACTCGCACCGCACGTCCGTCGCCAGGGTGGTCAACCGTCCCCAGCGGACGCCCGGACCCGGCCCGTCCGTCGATTCCGTGAGTGGGCGCGCCGTCCTCAGAAGGGCCACGTCGTCGGCGTCGGTGCCGCCAGGTCCCGGCCAGACGACCGTGGCCTCGCACCAGTCCCCGCCTGCCGCGGAGCGCACGGTGATGCCCTCGCGGTTGCGCACGGCCCGGGGAGCCTCCCGGAAGATCCGGTCCGTGCCGCGTACCCCGTCGGCGACCACGTGCAGTGCGGTGAGCACGAGGCGCGGACCCACCAGGTAACCCGAGCCGTAGCCGCCGGCGCACCACACCTCCACGACCCGGCCGTTGATCACGCCCGATTACCTGGGGGGCCCGGTGACCGAGGAGTCGGAGATGTGCGGCGGCGCACCGCTCTCCGTGTCCCTGGGCTTGAGCACGAGCTTGACGCGATGCGCGGTGGCAGTCGAACTCCCCTGGCTGCCGCCCGCCCCGATGACCCAGACCTTGACGTTTCCTTCGCGCCGGTCGTCCTCGGTCACCGAGACAGAGAACTCCAACTCAATGTCGCCGAGCTCGAATTGGACCCGTTGTCCCATGGATCTGCTCATCGAATCCGCGAGTTGGTCACGGATCGCGTCGACGACCGTGGTCAGCTCCAGTCCCGGCATGGCACTCCCTGCCCTCGTGGGTGATCGGCCGCCGACCACCGTGCTCCACCCCGGCGACGCCGTCAAGGGCGCCAGTACAGGGCCGGGTCGGGGTGGTCGGTGAAGCCGAGGGCTCGGTAGAGGGGGGCGCCCTCGGGGGAGGCGTACAAGTCCACGCGGGTCACCTCGCGTTCCCTGAACCAGTCGAGCAGAGCCCCCATCAGCGCGCGGCTGTGGCCCCGCCGCCGGTGGGACGGGTCCGTGACCACGCCGATCACCAGGCCGACCCGGCCGTTGCGCAGATGCGGGCCCGGCAGCCGCTGCTCGACCGAGCCGATGACGCAGGCGGCCAGGCCTTTCCCGTTCCCGGCGCTCCCGTCGGCGTCCACGACGAGGATCCGCATGCATTCCGTGGCCATGTGGTCCTCAAGGACCGTGGCCAGGTCGTTCTGCCAGCCGGTGTCTCCCGAGGGCGGGCTGAAGTATGCGCCGCCGAGGTTCTCGAACAGCAGAGCCCGCAGACGTACGAGTTCGGTTATGTCGTCGTACGTCGCCGGGCGCGCTGCCGGGCTGGTGGATGGGCGTGCGGGGGCGCCGTTCTCGGTGTGTCGTGACATGGCGATCAGCCTGATGTAATGGTCTTGTGCACCTCAACCCTTACGGCGAGGAGGTCGTGAATCTGGCCGCCGACCTCGCCAACCGGCGCCCGCAGACCGCCGGTGAACTCGCGGACCGCTGCCGCGCGGCCGGGCTCGTCCTGGAGCGCCCCGTCACGCCGGGAGACCTCGACCGCGCGCGCTGGACCGGTGGGAGAAGGTCGTCGACGCCGTCGAGGAGGACGAGCGTGTCGAACTGCTCAATCAGATGCTGGCGGCATCCGCCGCCCACCCGCGCCTGACCGACCACGCGGGCTCGGGCTGGCACCTGCACTATCGCGAGGAACAGCAGCCGCTCGGCGCCCTGCTGCATCAACTGATCTCCGTGGGCACGGCGCTGCACCTGTCCGGTCGGGGGATGCACCGGCTCCGGCGGTGTGCCGTGACCGAGTGCGTCACGATCTTCGCCGACACCTCACGCACCGGGCGGCAGCGTTACTGCTCCCAGCGGTGTGCCAACCGGGACGCGGTCCGCAGGCACCGGGCGCGGAGCCCGCGGGACTGAATCCGCGCTCAAATGCCGCGAGCGGGGCCTGTTTTCCGGGCGGACTTCTGGTATTCACTCCTGGGATCGGTCGCCGCCCGCGCGCTCACGTTCGCTGCGTGTCGACGCGCGTTCCGAGCGCTCCGTGCCTGCGCCCGCAGGTTCGCCCATGTGCCGGCAGGTGCGCCCATGTGCCCGCAGGTGTACCTACGCGATCCGGGAGTCCCCGTGGCCCTTGCCCGCCGCCCCTTCAGAGCTGCCGCGAAGGCGTCGGTGGTCGCCGTCGCCGCCGCGGGACTCCTCGCCCCCGGCGTCGTCGTCGACCGCTACGGGACCAGCGCGGCGGCAGCGTCTCCGCCTGCCGTCGCCCCAACTGCCCCCGTCCCCGCGCCGATCGCCGACTGGCCGCACGAGCGTCTCGCCTCCGGCGTCGATCTGTACCAGGGGACCATCTCGGGGCGTCCCGGCGCCGACCACTGGACGGTGACCGTGCGTGCGAACGGCGCGCATCTTGCCGCCGAGCGGGACGCGCGGGCGCTCGCGGAGAAGGTGCGCGGGGCCGGGTTCGGCGCGCGTGCCGAGGCGGTCACGTGGCCGCGGGGCTCCGACCGGCACGGGGTGGTCGGGGCGCGGGTGCGGGTGGGGGAGTACGGCACGCGAGCCGAGGCCGACTCCGCGCGCAAAGCCCTGGCCGACGCAGGGTTCGACGCGGTGAGCGAGTGGACCGGCGCCGACGGTCTGCCCGGCACCGGAGTGGCCCGTGTCAAGGTGGCCGTCGTCGATCCGAAGCGCCACGGCGGCGCGATGAAGGGCACGTACGGCACGGGTGTCGCGGGCCGCGAGACGGTGAGCTCCATGGCCGCGGGCGACGACGCCCTGCTCGGTGTCAACGCGGGCTTCTTCGTTATGGAGGGCAAGGACGGCGTGCCGGGCGCGGCGGCCGGAATCGCCGCGTACGAAGGCGAGTTGCAGAGCGCGGCGACCGGCGGCCGGATCGCCGCGGTGCTGCGCGGCGACGGCCTGCGCCCCGAGTTCAAGAAGCTCAGGACGGACCTCCGGGTCCGCGCGGGGTCGGCCTCCGCGGTCGTGGACGGCATCAACCGCGTGCCGGGTCTGATCCGCAACTGCGGCGGTGTCGGCGGCGATTCCCCGACCGAACGCCCGCAGCACGACGTGACCTGCACCGACCCCGACGAGATCGTGAGGTTCACCGACGAGCTCGGCGCTGACACCCCGGCGGGCGAGGGGGTGGAGGCGGTGCTCGACGCGAGCGGGCACGTACGGGAGGTGCGTGCGCGCGGGGGCGCGGTGCCGGATGGCGGCAGCGTCCTCGCCGGCATCGGTACGGGCGCCACCTGGCTGCGTACGCACGCGAAGCCGGGCGCCACGCTGGACGTGGACCAGCGGATTCTCGACGAACGGGGCCGGAAGCTGAGGCTGGGCCCGCAGGACGACATCGTCAACGGTGGCCCCGAGCTGGTGCGCGGCGGCAAGGTCGCGGTCAACTACGGCGCCGACGGCATCGTGCGCGCCGGTGACCCTTCCTTCGCCTACACCTGGGGAATCAAGCGCAACCCGCGCATGCTCCTGGGCGTCGACCGGCAGGGACGCCTGCTCCTGGTGGGCGCGGACGGCAGGCAGCCCGGTCTGAGCGACGGCCTCGGCCTGGGCGAGGCGGCGGACCTGATGAAATCACTGGGCGCGGTGCACGCCATGGCCCTGGACGGCGGCGGCTCCGTCACGATGACGGTGAACGGCAAGACGATCAACTCGCCCTCGGACGGCACCGAACGCCCGGTGGGCGACGCGCTGTTGCTCACACGCTGACGGGGAGGCGGCGGGGACCGCGGACCAAAAGGCCCGGCCGGTAGGGAAGTTGTACCGGATCGGCCGTCAGGTGGAGCGTGGGGAAGGCCGCCAGGAGCCGGGGGAGTGCGATCGTCGCCTCCAGGCGGGCGAGTCGTGAGCCGACGCAGAAGTGGGGCCCGTGGCCGAAGGCGGCGTGCGGCGCGGTACGGGTGCCTTCGGGCGTCGGCGTCGGCGTCGGCGTCTCGTCCGGAAGGTGGCGGCCGGGGCGGAAGGCGTCCGGGTCGGGGAAATGGCGTGGGTCGCGGTTGGCTGCGGCGAGTACGGCGAGGACGGAGGCGCCCGCGGGTATGACCACGCCCTCGCCGAGGTCCACCTCCTCGGTCGTGTGCCGCCAGGTCGTGCCCTCCAGCGGGCTGGCGTGGCGGAGCGTCTCCTCGACGACGGCGGGCCAGCGCGCGGGATCGCGGCGGGCTGCCGCCAGCTCCTCGGGGTGGGTGAGCAGCAGCAGCGACGCCGATGCCAGCAGGTTCATCGTGGTCTCGTAACCCGCGAAGAGGAGGAGGAACGCCATGGCGAGCAGCTCCCCGTCGTCCAGGCTGCCGTCCTGGCCGGAGCCGGAGCCGGACCCGGACCCGGACCCGGACCCGGACCCGGACCCGGAGCCTGCGTCCTGGGTCAGCGTGCTGAACAGGTCCGGGCCGGGCGTCCGCCGCTTCCGGGCGATGAGCTCGGTGAAATAGCCGTACAGACCGGTCCACGCCTCGTCCACCGCCCCCGGCTCCAGCGCGTCGGCGGGCGAGCCGACCCGGTAGGTCCAGTCCCGCAGATCCGCGCGGTCGGCCTCCGGCACCCCGAGCACCTCGCCGATCACGAGGACGGGCAGCGGAAAGGCGAAGGCGTCCACGAGGTCCACGCCGCCCTCCCGCCGCATCTGCCGTTCCATCCCCCGCAGGAGCCCGGTGGTCAGCTCCTCGATCCGGGGCCGCAGCGCGTCCACGCGGCGCGGGGCGAACGCAGCGGTGGTCAGGCGGCGCAGCCGGGTGTGGTCGGGGGCGTCGGAGTTGAGCATGTGCCGGGCCAGGCAGGCGCGGGCGTGCTGCGCGGGCGAGTCCTCCTTCGGTCGTCCGGCGTCCCGAGGGGGCACGTTCGAGAAGCGGGGGTCGGCGAGGACGGCCCGCGTCCGCTCGTACCCGGTGACGAGCCAGGCGTACGTCCCGTTGGCGAGCGGGACCCGCGCGGCGGGCCCCTGGTCGCGCAGGCGGGCGTAGTAGGGAAACGGGTCGCGTGCGAAGGCGGGGTCGGCGGGGTCCAGTTGAGCGATCATCCGCTCATCCTCGCCGCGCGGGCTCGGCCGCGAAGGCCCGGTGACCGCCAGGAACAGCGGACCGGACCTTGTGGGAACCGGACAGCAACCATCCGTGGAGGCGGTTGCCACGGAGCGTGACGGGGGCTACGTCCTGTGACGCCCGCAATGCGGGGCCGCTTCGTGGAAGCGGGCGATCACGAGATATCTTGATGTCGAGCAATGTTGCAGACGTGGAGCGGAGCACCCGGTGACTGACTCGACCATCATCTACACCCAGACCGACGAGGCCCCGGCCCTCGCGACCTATTCGTTCTTGCCGGTGGTCAGGGCCTACGCCTCGACGGCCGGGGTCGCCGTGGAGAGCCGTGACATCTCCCTGGCGGGGCGCATCATCGCTCTCTTCCCCGAGTTCCTCGAGGAGAGCCAGCGCATCGAAGACGCCCTCGCCGAGCTGGGCGAGCTGGCCAAGACGCCCGGCGCGAACATCATCAAGCTGCCGAACATCTCGGCCTCGACCCCGCAGCTGAAGGCGGCCGTCGCCGAGCTGCAGTCGCAGGGCTACGCGCTGCCGAACTACCCGGAGGACCCGAAGACCGACGCGGAGAAGGACATCCGCGCCCGGTACGACAAGGTCAAGGGCAGCGCCGTCAACCCGGTCCTGCGCGAGGGCAACTCCGACCGCCGCGCCCCCGCCTCGGTGAAGAACTACGCCAAGGCGCACCCGCACCGCATGGGCGCCTGGACGGCCGACTCGAAGACGAACGTCGCCACCATGGGCGTCGACGACTTCCGCTCCACCGAGAAGTCGGTGACCGTCGCCGAGGCCGACACGCTGCGCATCGAGTTCACCGGCGAGGACGGCAGCACCACCGTGCTGCGCGAGTCCGTACCGGTCCTCGCGGGCGAGGTCGTCGACACCTCCGTCATGCGCGTGGGTCCGCTGCGCGAGTTCCTCACCGCGCAGATCGCCAAGGCCAAGGCCGACGGCGTGCTGTTCTCCGTGCACCTCAAGGCCACGATGATGAAGGTCTCCGACCCGATCATCTTCGGCCACGTCGTGCGCGCCTTCTTCCCGAAGACGTTCGCCGCGTACGGCGAGGCGCTGGCCGGCGCGGGCCTGAGCCCGAACGACGGTCTGGGCGGCATCCTCAACGGCCTTGCCGCGCTTCCCGAGGGCGAGCAGATCAAGGCGTCCTTCGAGGCCGAGCTCGCCGAGGGCCCGGAGCTCGCGATGGTCGACTCCTCCAAGGGCATCACGAACCTGCACGTGCCCTCCGACGTCATCGTCGACGCCTCGATGCCCGCGATGATCCGCACCTCCGGCCACATGTGGGGCCCGGACGACGGCGAGCACGACACCCTCGCGGTGCTGCCCGACTCCAGCTACGCCGGCGTGTACCAGGTCGTCATCGACGACTGCCGCGCCCACGGCGCCTTCGACCCGGCGACGATGGGCTCGGTGCCCAACGTCGGCCTCATGGCGCAGAAGGCCGAGGAGTACGGCAGCCACGACAAGACCTTCGAGCTCGCCGCGTCCGGCACGGTGCGCGTGCTGAACAAGGCCGGCGACGTCGTCCTGGAGCAGGCCGTCTCCACCGGTGACATCTTCCGGATGTGCCAGGCCAAGGACGCCCCGATCCGCGACTGGGTCAAGCTGGCCGTCAACCGCGCCCGCGCGACCGGCTCGCCGGCCGTGTTCTGGCTCGACGAGACCCGCGCGCACGACGCGCAGCTCATCGAGAAGGTCAAGGCGTACCTGCCCGAGCACGACACCGACGGTCTGCAGATCGAGATCATGTCGCCGGTGGACGCGACCGCGTTCTCCCTGGAGCGCATCCGTCGCGGCGAGGACACCATCTCGGTGACCGGCAACGTGCTCCGTGACTACCTCACGGACCTGTTCCCGATCCTGGAGCTCGGCACCAGCGCCAAGATGCTCTCCATCGTTCCGCTCATGAACGGCGGCGGCCTCTTCGAGACGGGCGCGGGCGGCTCCGCCCCCAAGCACGTCCAGCAGCTGGTCCGCGAGAACTACCTGCGCTGGGACAGCCTGGGCGAGTTCCTCGCCCTGGCCTCCAGCTTCGAGCACCTCGCGCAGACCACGGACAACGCCAGCGCCCAGGTCCTGGCCGACACCCTCGACCGCGCGACGGCGACGTTCCTGGAGAAGGACAAGTCGCCGACCCGTCGCCTCGGCGGCATCGACAACCGCGGCAGCCACTTCTACCTGGCCATGTACTGGGCCCAGGAGCTGGCCAAGCAGACCGCGGACGCGCAGCTCGCGGAGTCGTTCGCCCCGCTGGCCAAGACGCTGGTGGAGCAGGAGCAGACCATCGTCGACGAGCTGAACGGCGTCCAGGGCTCGCCCGCGGACATCGGCGGCTACTACCAGCCCGACGAGACGAAGGCCGCATCGGTGATGCGCCCGTCGGCCACCCTGAACAAGGCGCTGGCTCTGCTCGGCTGAGCACACAGTGCCTGACAGAGTCCCGCCCCGGCAGCACCATCGCTGCCGGGGCGGAGCCATGTCCGGTACTCCGTGTCGCTGCCATTCCCTATTTCTGCAACGCGTTCTACTGTGTCCGCCGTCAAGCCCGAGCGTCGGGAGCCAGCGGAAGCAGGAGGGGTCGTGCACCTCGAATACACGCCTGAGCAGCGGCAGTTGCGTACCGAGCTGCGGTCGTACTTCGCCGAGCTGGTGCCCGACAACGCGTACGCGCGCTACGCCGATCCCGCCACGCAGAAGCGGTTCTACCGGGAGACCATCCGGCGGCTCGGCGGGGACGGGTGGCTCGGTGTCGGGTGGCCCGAGGAGTACGGCGGCCGTGGGCTCTCGCCGATGGAGCAGTTCATCTTCTTCGACGAGGCCGCGCAGGCAGGTGTGCCGCTGCCGTTGATGGCGTTGAACACCGTCGGGCCGACCCTGATGCAGTTCGGCACGGAGGAGCAGAAGGCGTACTTCCTGCCGAAGATCCTCTCCGGTGAGCTCGACTTCGCGATCGGCTACAGCGAGCCGGACGCGGGCACCGACCTGGCCGCCCTGAAGACCAAGGCGGTCCGCGAGGGCGATGAGTATGTCGTCGACGGGCGGAAGATCTGGACCACCAACGGCGACACCGCCGACTGGGTCTGGCTCGCCGTCCGCACCGACCCGGACGCCCCGCCCCACAAGGGCATCACCATGCTCCTCGTGCCGACGAGCGACCCCGGCTACTCCTGCACCCTCATCAACACCCTCGCCTCGCACGACACCACGGCGAGCTACTACGAGAACATCCGCGTCCCCGTCTCGCGCCGCGTGGGCGAGGAGAACAAGGGTTGGCGGCTCATCACCAACCAGCTCAACCACGAACGCGTCACGCTCGCCGCGCACGGCACCATGGCCATCCGCGCCTTCCACAACGTGCAGCGCTGGGCGGCCGACACCAAGCTCGCCGACGGCCGCCGCGTGATCGACCTGGGCTGGGTCCGTCAGCGCCTGGCCAGGACGCACACCAAGCTGGACGCGATGAAGCTCCTCAACTGGCAGATGGTGAACGCCGTCCAGGAGGGCACCCTCACCCCCCAGGACGCCTCCGCCGTGAAGGTGTACGGCTCCGAGGCGCGCAGGGACGCGTACGCCTGGCTCATGGAAGTGGTCGGCTCGGCGGGATCGCTCAAGGAGGGCTCCGCGGGCGCCGTGCTCCACGGCGAGCTCGAACGCGGCTACCGCAGCGCCGTCATCTTCACCTTCGGCGGCGGCAACAACGAGATCCAGCGCGAGATCATCTCCTGGATCGGCCTGGGGATGCCACGGGTGCGCCGCTGACGCCGTGCCCCGGGGATCAGGTGCTGCTCAGGTCGTCGAGCAGTGCGATGGTGACGGTGATGCTCTTGCCCGACTCCTCCTGTCGCGTCTCGAAGGCCTGGGCCACGGCCAGCACGATCTCCAGTCCGTGCTGGCCCACCCGGCCCGCGTCGGCGGGGCGGGCCTGCGGCAGGACCGGCAGGGAGTCGCGCACCACCACTTCGATCGCCTCGCCGGTGATCCGCAGGTTCACCAGGACGGGCCCGGGGGCGTACTTGAGGGCGTTGGTCACCAACTCGCTGATGACCAACTGCGTCAGGTCCGTCGCGCGCCGCGAGACGGGGAAACCGTGGTCGGCGCGCATCCGGGCGAGGAACCCGGCGGCCAGCTGCCGTGCCCGGGCGATGCACGAGACGGTCCCGTCCAGCTCGAAGGCGAACGTCGTGGCCTTCGTGAACTCCGCAGTCTCCGCGGCCGGTTCGTCCGGCGGCTTGCCGTCGTCACACACGGCGTGGCTCGCAGATCATTCGCCCCATGGATCCGTTCCCGATCGTGCCGGCACGTCCTCCGGGTGTACGTTACCGTCGGCCCGACACACGAGGCTCCAAATGTGCAAGCATCGTCAGCATGGCTGAGGAACGAATGGCTGGCAGCGAACGAGCCCGGCGGACCGAGCAGTTCTCGGTCCTCGCCACGCCTCTCGGCGACGTCACGGTCCTGACGGTCGCCGGTGAGATCGATCTGGACACCAGTGCTGACATACGCCGGGCGCTCGCGGCCGTCGCGGCGCCCCGTCCGCGCGTGGTGGTGGACCTGCGACGCGTCACCTTCATCGACTCCAGCGCCATCAACGTCTTCATCGCCGCCCACCGGGACCTCACCGGGGCCGGCGGCTGGCTGCGTCTCGCCGGCCCCGCGGAGTCCGTGACCCGGACCCTGGAGATCGTCGGCATCGACACCTGCATCGACATCCTCCCCACCCTCGGCGAAGCCCTCGACAAGTGACCGCGCCATCGCCTCATCGGCCCTGTCCTGCCTGATCAGCGCAGATCCGCGGCGAGCAACGCGATGTCGTCGTCCTTCCCTCTCCCGAATCTGTCCAGGAGATGGTCGCTGAGGTCCTGCAGTCCGGGCGGGCCGGCCGTGACCGCCTCCATGAAGGCGGTGAGCGTGACGCTCAGGGAGATGTTGCGCACCTCGACCAGTCCGTCGGTGACGAGCAGCAGCCGGGTGCCCGGCGGGGTGGCCAAGGCCGTCGGGGCCGGATGGGGCGCACGCAGTCCGAGGATCGGTCCGTGGGGAGTGTGGAACCGGGCGTGGCCGTCCGGGCCGACCACGAGCGGCGGGATGTGGCCGGCGTTGGCGACCTGCAGACGCCGGCCCCCTGGTTCGACGAGGGCCAGACAGAGGGTGGCCGTCACGGTCGGCTGCGAGTGGGCCAGCAGTGTTTCGAGACGGCCGAGGATCTGCTGGGGCGGGTGCCCTTCGATGGCGTAGGCGCGCAGCGCGTGACGCAACTCGCCCATCACGGTGGCCGCCCTCAGCGAGTGGCCGAGCACGTCGCCTATCGCCAGCAACAGGCCCCCGGCGGTGGGGATCGCCTCGTAGAAGTCCCCGCCGATCTCCGCGTTCTCGGAGGCGGGCAGATAGCGGAAGGCCAGGTCGATGCCGTCGACCGTGGGAAGGTCGCTCGGCAGGAAGGAGCGTTGCAGCGCCAGGGCGAGCGTGTGTTCCTCGTTGTAGGTGCGCAGCGCTTCCAGCGACAGCGCGCAGGCGTGGGCCAGCTGTTGGAGCAGATGCTCGTCATCCGTTCCGGTGAGCGCGTCGGCGGGGACGGCGAGGCAGACAGGAGGGCGCCCGCGCTTGGTCCGTGCCACCGCCATGGCGATCTGCCCGCCCTCCAAATGGTCCGCGTGCAGCAATGCCTGCCACTGACCCCGTGGGACCTGGGCGATCGTCGCACCGGTCCCGTCGCCCAGGCTCTGCTGGAGCAGCCGGTCGAGCACGTCCGGCCGTGCCGCATGCGTCCGGATCGTCGCCGCCGGGCCCTCGCTCGTGCTGTGGACCGCTTGCCCCTCGGGCGAGAGGAAGACCGCGCTGGCCGGGGACGACAGCAGTCGGGCGGTGCCCCCGGTGGCCGCCGAGGCGAAGGAGTGGAAGCCGATCGCGCTGTAGACGGACATGGTCGCATCGTTGAGGGTGAGGAGCCGCTCGGCGAGTTGCTCCGCCCGGCGCCGTGCCCTGGCGTAGCGCAGCGTGGCCGTGACCGTGGCGAGCAACTCATCCGGGTCGAGGGGCTGGTTGAGGTAGGTGTCCGCGCCTCGCCGAAGCCCTTCGGCGTGGTCCTCCGCGCTGACGGCAGACGCGGAGATGTGGATGACGGGCAGGGCGGCCGTGCCGGCGTTGCTCTTGATCTTCTCGCTCAGCTCGAACCCGCTCATGTCCGGCAGGCGCACGTCCACGATGGCGATCTCCGGCAAGGGTCTGTCCGGCGCGGCGAGATGTCTGAGGCCCTCGGCCGCGTTCTTCGCGCCGATCACCTCATGTCCCGCACGCTCCAGCCAGCTGGTGAGGAGGTACAGGTTGGTCTCGCTGTCCTCGACGACCAGGATGCTGGCGCCGTCGGCGTCCCGAGAGCTGTCGATCACTGTGCGCCTCCGCCGGCTTCCTCGCCGCGTTTGTCGGGTGTGCGAACCGGGACGAGCACGTCCACCCGTGTGCCGACCCCGAGCGTGCTGGTGAGCCTGAGTGTGCCGCCGATGAGCTCGGTGAGCGTGCGGGCGTACGGCAGTCCGAGCCCGGTGCCCGCATGCCCGCTCTGGTGGGGGCCGCGGACCTGGTAGAACTCCTCGAAGACGCGGCTGAGTTCTTCCGCCGGGATACCGACTCCCGTGTCGGTGATCGTGACGCGCAGCGACGGCGGCCGGTCTTCGTTCACGCCGACGTCCAGCCGTACTTCACCCTCGTCGGTGAACTTGCAGGCGTTGGACATCAGGTTGCGCAGGACGTGGGTGAGGAGTTTCTCGTCCGTGACCACCGTGGGCAGACCCTTCAGGTCCGGGGTGACGACAGAGACGCCCCTGCTTCCGTAGGTGCCTTCGAACGTGGCGCTCAGCTGGGTCACGAGCAGACGCAGGTCGACCGGCGCGTGCTGGACGTCGAGCAGCCCTGATTCGGCCTTGGCCACGTCGAGGAGATCGCTGACGAGGGACAGGACCGTCTGCCCCGACGCCTCGATCAACGTGATCTGCCGTCGTTGCTCCGCCGACAACGGCTCCGAACCAGGGTCGAGCAGCAGGCGGACCAGGGCGACGACGGCGTTGATCGGTGCGCGCAGTTCGTGGCTGATGTTGGTCCAGAACCGCGTCTTGGCCTCGCTGGCCTCTCGGAGCTGCCGGGACTTCTCGTCCAGTTCCGAATGCAGGGCGAGGACACCGATGTTGGTGGTCTCGAGTTCCTTGGTGAGCTCCGTGTAGAGGGCGAGCACCCCCTGGTTGGTCTCCTCCAACTCCGTGTTGAGGCGGCGCAGTTCCTCGTTGAGCCGGCGCAGTTCCTCGCGCTGGGCTCGTGTCTCCTCCAGCGTCGTGATCAGATCGCGGGTCTGGGTCCTGAGGAAGTCGGTCTCCGTGGTCGGACCGGCCTGGCCCAGGGCCTGGGTCAGCCGCTCGTCCATCTCGGCGGCCGTGAGGTGGTTCACCGGCAGCGGCTGTCGGACGGTGACGCGGCCGCCCGTCTCATGGGGTGCGAACTCGCTCACGACGAGCCGGGAGACCAGTTGCAGGGTTTCCGGTGTCGGTTTCCGGCCGGAGCCCCACTCGAACGTCACGACGAGCACGGGCTGCTCGCCGGACTCGGAACGGAAGGCGACGTTGCCGACACCGCGGCCGAGATGGTCCCGGCCCAACTCGCTGAGGGCGGTGGCCAGTCGGACCTGGTCCTGCTGCTCGAGGCCGAGGGCCGCGGCAGCCCGCTGGGCGCCGCGTCTGAGCCGGAACACGTCCTGCGCGGAGGCGAGGACGAGGGAGGCCGCCGTGTGCGGTCCGTGGCTCACGCCGCCGGCGCGTCGACCGGGGATGTGCCCGGGAGAGTCAGCAGGCACGTCCGTCCCGCCTTTCGCTGGTCACCAGGCCCCCTTTGCCACCACCACGCTGGCATCGTCGCGGCGCACGCCGGCTTCACGCAACAGCTGCCCGGCGACGACGAGCGGCGAATGGTGAAGAAGCCCGGGGAGCGCCGTGTGATCCCACCGCTCGGTGAGCCCGTCGGAGTGCATGGCCAGGGCCCCGCCTTCGGGCAGCTGCTCCTCGAACGTCCGCAGACGACGCATGTTCGCGCCGACGATCCCTGGCACCGACAGCAATGTCCTGCGGGTTTCGTGGCTGATGAGGAAGCCGCTGATGTTGCCGATGCCGCAGTACCGGACCCGTCCGTGGGCCGGTTCGATCCTGGCGACCGCCGCCGCGCCGCCCCGGGTTCCCCGAAGGGCGTGGTGGATCGCGTTCATGATGTCTTCCGGTTCGGTGGCGGACGTGTCGTGGAACGCGTTCACGGCCGCCGTACTGGCGCGGGCCGCCAGCGGGCCGTGCCCCAGGCCGTCGCACATCATGACGAGAACGGCTGGCTGATGGGGTGTTGCGCCGGCATCGGTGCCGGTGGTGCCGGTGGGGCCGGTGTCGAGCCGGGCGCTCCAGGCGTCACCGCAGGTCATCTCGCCGCTGATGGGCCGGGTGACACCGGAGACGCACGGCCGCCCGGCCGACATCGCCGCCGTCACGCCGTGGTCGTCCGCCCGCCGCGACCAGAACTGTGCCGCCATCACCGTTCCCTTGCCGGGCACGGAGTGAATGTCGAAGTGGTCGGCCAGCCTGGCCACGGCGCCGAGCCCGATGCCGAGTGTGCCGGCGCTGGAGGCTCCGTCGGCCAGCGCGGCGGACACGTCGACCATGCCGGGCCCCGAGTCGACGGTGACGAACTCCACCGCGGCTTCTTCGTCCGTGTGCAGCGTCCTGAGCAGGAGCGCTCCGTCCGTGGCGTGGCGCTGGATGTTGGTGGCGGCCTCGGTGACGGCCAGGGCGACCTCCGCGGCGCGATGCGTGTCGAGACCGATCCGGCGGGCCAGGGCGGACGCCGACCCGCGTGCCGAGGCCGACAGGGACGGACCGTCCCGGAACCAGCTCATGTCACGGCTGGCCAGTATGATCCGGGCCCTCACCGGGCCCACTTGATGATGGTGACCGTGGTGCCCACGCCGACCTCCGTCACGAGTTCGAACTCGTCGACGAGTCGCCGGGCACCACTGAGCCCCAGGCCCAGACCGGTGCCGGAGGTCCAGCCGTCCGTCATCGCCTGTGCCACGTCCGCGATGCCGGGACCCTCGTCCTTGAAGAGCGCCGCGATTCCCTGGCGGCCGTCCTTCGTGACGATCCCCGCCGTGACCGACCCGCCGCCCCCGTACACGAGGGTGTTGCGCGCCAGCTCGCTCGCCGCCGTGATCATCTTCGTCTGGTCGACGAGCGAGAGGCGGCACTGCTGTGCCAGGCCTCGGATGGTCTGTCTGATGCCCACCACGTCCCTGTTGTGGGCGATGGGGTGGACCTGCGGCGCCTCGTCAGGCAGCCAGGGCGCTGTCACGCCTCGTCCGCGGAGGAGGAGCGCCGAAGCCGCGCCAGGCCTTTCTCGAGGTCGAGTGCCGTGCTCACCCCGCCGAGTGAAAGCCCGAGTTCCACGAGCGTGATGGCGACCGCGGGCCGCATCCCGACCACCACGGTCCGTGCGTCGAGCATGCGGGAGATGTCCGCGATCGTCGCCAGCATGCGCCCGACGAAGGAGTCGACGATCTCCAGCGCCGTGATGTCGATGATGACGCCCCGAGCGGAGCGGTTCACGATCTGCTCGGCCAGGTCCTCCTGCAACTGCAGGACGGTCTGGTCCTCCAGGTCGAACTGGATGGAGACCACAAGGACTTCGCCGATCCGCAGGATCGGCACCCGCTCGGTCACAGCTGACCGGCCTTGCGGGCGACCATCTCGACGCCCGACTTCTTCAGGGCCAGCTTGAGCGCGTCCGCGAGGCTCGCCTTGGTGACGATGCCGTCGAACTCGATGCCCAGCGCCACGATCGTCTGCGCGATCTGCGGTCGGATGCCAGAGATGGTGCATTCGGCACCCATGAGGCGGGCCGCGACGATCGTCTTCAGCAGATGCTGCGCCACTTGTGTGTCCACCGCGGGTACGCCGGTGATGTCGATGATGGCCTGCTCGGAACCGGTGTCCACCAGCGCCTGGAGCAGTTTCTCCATGACGACCTGGGTGCGTGCGGAGTCCAGCGTGCCCACCAGGGGCACGGCGATGACGCCGTCCCACAGCCGCACCACGGGCGTGGAAAGCTCCATGAGTTGCTCGGCCTGTGCGGAGATGAGCTCCTCGCGGGTCCGGGTGTACGTCTCGATCGTGAACAGGCCGAGGCCGTCCAGTACGCGGCTGAGACGGCCGTAGGCGCGGATCTCCTCGACCGTGCCGTCCTGGAGCACGGGTTCCAGGACCTGCTTCAGCGCGAAGACGCTCACCGCCGTCTCCGTGGGCGAGAAACCCTGCCGTGCCCTGTTCCTCGACAGCTCCATCAGGAGGGCGCGCACCTCTGACATCTGTTCGCCGTGTACGTCGCTCGCGCCCTGGCCGAGTGCCTGCGTCAGCGCTTCGTGCAACTCGCCCAGTTCTCGGCTCAGTTCGGCGACGCTCACACGGCCTTTCAGCGTGCCCGAGACCTGCTGGACCCACTCGCCGGCCAGGTCCCGGTCCTTGGCCGACAGCAACCCCACCAGCTCGACCGCACTGCCCTGTTCAGCCACGTGACTGCTCCCCATTTTTGTCCTTCTCGGCCTAGCGCCGCAGCGTACGGCACGGGGATATGGCGGGTGAGCCGATCCGGGGAAGCTCACCGATCCGGGGTCAGGTGTGCCGACCGACTGTGGGTGCCCGATGTATTGACACGGCCCGAGGGGCGGGCGAGCATCTCACCCAAGTTAATTAACTATCTAGTGCGTTAACTACGTCCCCTCGCGGCCTGCCTCCCCGTTCGTGGCCGGGCCGCTCTCCCCGAGGAGTTCACGTGTCCGCTCACCCGCAGGCCGATCCGCCACCGGCCGCGCCGCCCCAGGGCAGGCCACGCAAGGCCGCCTTCGCCGCCTGGATCGGCAGCGCGCTGGAGTACTACGACTTCTTCATCTACGGCAGTGCCGCCGCCCTCGTCTTCCCCAAGGTCTTCTTCGACCCGGACGACCCGGCCACCGCCACCCTGATCTCGCTGGCCACCTTCGGCGTCGCGTACGCGGCCCGCCCGCTCGGGGCCCTCGTGCTCGGCCACTTCGGCGACCGGCTCGGCCGCCGGAAGATCATGGTGTGGACACTGATCCTGATGGGGCTCTCCACTTTCCTCATCGGCTGTCTGCCCACGTACGCCCAGGTCGGCACCATCGCCCCGGTGCTCCTCGTCCTGATGCGGGTGTTCCAGGGCCTGTCCGCGGCCGGCGAGCAGGCCAGCGCCAACGCGATGACGCTGGAGCACGCGCCGGAGGACCGGCGCGGCTACTACACGAGCTTCACGCTCAACGGCACCCAGGCCGGTCAGCTCCTGGCGACCCTGGTGTTCCTGCCCGTCGCCGCACTGCCGGACGAGCAGCTCTACAGCTGGGGCTGGCGCATCCCGTTCCTGCTGAGCGCCCTGGTCGCCGTCGCCGGATACGTCATCCGCCGCACCCTCGACGAGACCCCCGTCTTCCAGCAGGTCTCCGCCGACCAGGAGGTGGCCAAGATGCCGCTGGCGGATCTGCTCAGGAACCACTGGGCCGACGTGCTGCGGGTGGTCGCCGCCGCGCTGATCGCGACGGTCAGCACGATCTTCTCCGTCTGGGCCCTCTCCTTCGCCACGACCGACACGGTCGGCCTGGACAAGACGGGCATGCTCTGGGTCGCGGGCAGCGC
The DNA here is from genome assembly GCF_040655335.1 of Streptomyces sp. NPDC050439. NCBI lineage: Bacteria > Bacillati > Actinomycetota > Actinomycetes > Kitasatosporales > Streptomycetaceae > Streptomyces > Streptomyces sp. NPDC050439. The sequence goes on along the minus strand of NZ_JBFAJT010000001.1, from coordinate 1,102,084 downwards.
CAACGCCGTGGCCCTGCTCGCCATCCCGCTCTGGGCCAGGCTCTCCGACCGGATCGGCCGCAAGCCCGTCTTCCTCGTCGGGGCGATCGGCAGCGGAGTGATGATCTTCGTCTACCTGTGGGCGATCTCCACCGGCGACTACCCCCTGGTCTTCGTGACCGGCGTCCTCCTCTTCGGTGTCGTCTACAGCGCGGCCAACGGCATCTGGCCCTCGTTCTACGGCGAGATGTTCCCCGCCAGGGTCCGTCTCTCCGGCATGGCCATCGGCACCCAGATCGGCTTCGCCATCGCAGGCTTCGCGGTCACCTTCGCGGCCCAGATCGACGGCCCCGACGGAGACGGCTGGGTCGGCGTCGCGGTCTTCACCGCCGCCTTCTGTGCGATCTGCGCGATCGCCGTGGCCACCGGGCGCGAGACGCACCGCGTGCCCACCGCCGAACTGGGGGCACGTGCCGGGGAAGCGAAGGCGCCGACGGCGACGCCCGAGGCCGCCGCCCTCTGAACCGGCCGCGCCTCGACCGCGCCCTCGTGAACGACCGTGCCAAGACGACTTACAGGAAGCATCGATGACCTCGTACCTCACCGGCCTGATCGGCTCCGGCATCGGCCCCTCCCTGAGCCCGGCCCTGCACGAACGCGAGGCGGACCGGCACGGTGTCCGCCTCGTGTACCGCACCCTCGACATCGACGTGCTGGGCGTCGCACCCGAGGCCGTCGGGGAGCTGGTGCGCGCCGCCCGGCTCCTCGGCTTCGACGGCCTGAACATCACCCACCCCTGCAAGCAGCTGGTCATCGAGCACCTGGACGAGCTCGCCCCCGACGCCGCCGAGCTCGGCGCCGTCAACACCGTTGTCTTCAAGGACGGCCGCGCCATCGGGCACAACACCGATGCCACCGGCTTCGCCCAGTCCTTCGCCCGGGGCCTCGCCGACGCGCCGACCGGTGACGTCGTACAGCTCGGCGCGGGTGGCGCGGGCGCCGCGGTGGCGCACGCCCTGCTGAACCTCGGCGTCGACCGCATCACCCTCATCGACACCGACCCGGCCCGCTCCGCCGGCCTCGCCGCCGCGCTGACCTCACGCTTCGGCCCCGGCCGCGCGGCGTCCGCGCCCAGCACGGCGACGGCCGAGCGCCTCGCCGCCGCGGACGGGCTCGTGCACGCCACCCCGACCGGCATGGTCGCGCACCCCGGCCTGCCTCTGCCTGCCGCCCTGCTCAGGCCCGGCCTGTGGGTGGCCGAAGTCGTCTACCGGCCGCTGGAGACCGAGCTGTTGCGCGAGGCCCGCGCGATCGGCTGCCGCACCCTCGACGGCGGCGGGATGGCCGTGTTCCAGGCCGCCGACGCCTTCCGGCTCTTCACCGGGCTCGAACCGCACACCGGACCGATGCTCGCCGACCTCGGCGATCTGGCCGCCTTCCCGGCCTGATCTTCCCGGCCTGACAGGAGACATCCATGCGCAAATCGATCGCCACCGTCTCGCTCAGCGGCCCGCTCTCCGAGAAGCTCACCGCCATCGCCACCGCCGGATTCGACGGCGTGGAGATCTTCGAGAACGACCTGCTCGGCGCCCCGCTCAGCCCCGAGGACGTACGGCTGCGCTGCGCGGACCTCGGCCTGGGCATCGACCTCTACCAGCCGTTCCGCGACTTCGAGGCCGTCCCGGCCGACGTGCTCGCCCGCAACCTGCGGCGCGCGGAGCGCAAGTTCGAGGTGATGGAGCGCCTTGGCGCCGACCTGCTCCTCGTCTGCTCCAGCGTCGCCCCCGAGTCCGTCGACGACGACGCGCTCGCCGCCGAGCAACTGCGGCTGCTCGCCGACCGGGCGGCGGCCCACGGCATCCGCATCGCCTACGAGGCCCTGGCCTGGGGACGGCACGTCAGCACGTACGACCACGCCTGGCGGATCGTCGAGCAGGCGGATCACCCGGCTCTCGGCACCTGCCTCGACAGCTTCCACATCCTCTCCCGCGGCTCCGACCCCAAGGGCATCGCGGACATCCCCGGCGAGAAGATCTTCTTCCTGCAGCTCGCGGACGCGCCCCTGATGGCGATGGACGTCCTCCAGTGGAGCAGGCACTACCGCTGCTTCCCCGGCCAGGGCGGCTTCGACGTCGCCGCCCTGGTGTCCGCCGCCGTGCGGGCCGGATACCAAGGGCCCCTGTCCCTGGAGGTGTTCAACGACGTCTTCCGGCAGGCGGGGGCGGCCTCCACCGCCGTCGACGCGCTGCGCTCGCTGCTCCTCCTGGAGGAGCGGGCAGGTCTGTCCGCGCTCCCCGCCGCGGCCGTCCCCTCCGGCTTCGCCTTCGCCGAGCTGACCGCGGCCGACACCGAACCGCTGCGCGGAGTCCTCGGGGCGCTCGGCTTCGCCCACACCGCACGGCACCACTGGAAACCGGTCGAACTGTGGGAACAGGGCGAGGCCCGCATCCTGCTCAACACCGGTGTCAGCGGCCGCCGTCAGGACCCCGCGCTGACCGCCGTCGGCGTGGAGACCCCCGACCCGGACCGGGCCGCACGGCGTGCCGAGGAGGTGCTCGCCCCCGTCGTGCCGAGGCGCAGGGCGCCGCAGGACGCCCCGCTCGACGCGGTCGCCGCACCCGACGGCACGGAGTTCTTCCTCTGCCGCACGGAGCAGCCCGACCACCCCAGCTGGACCGGTGACTTCACCGGCGTCGCGTCGCGCGCGCTGCCGGGGGAGGAGGCCGGCGAGCAGGCCGGGGCCGTCCGCCGCATCGACCACATCGCCCTCACCCAGCCCTGGCACCAGTTCGACGAGGCATCGCTGTTCCACCGGGGAGTGCTGGGCCTGGAGGCGGACGACAGCCTCGATCTGGCCGACCCCTACGGCCTCGTGCGCAGCCGGGCCGTCGCGTCCCCCGACGGAGGTGTCCGCATCGTACTCAACGTCGCGCCGGCGCCAGACGCCGAGGGCGCCCGACTGCAGCACATCGCCCTGGCCACCGACGACATCGTCCGCGCCGCCCGGCGCGTCCGCGAGGCCGGCGCGAGCCTGCTCCCGATCCCCGCCAACTACTACGACGACCTCGCCGCCCGTCACGAACTGGAGCCAGGGCACCTGGCCACCCTCGCGGAGCTGGGCATCCTCTACGACCGAGACGAGAACGGGGAGTTCCTGCACTGCTACACCGCCACGGTCGGGCGCGTCTTCTTCGAGTTGGTGCAGCGCACGGACGGCTACCGGGGCTACGGGGCGCAGAACGCGGGCGTACGGCTCGCGGCCCAGTATCTGCACCAGCATTAGACTGACCGGCGCCGATGAGTCCGCCCTGAGGAGCCGCATGGCCGCCGCCGTCCCCCCGTCGCCCCCGCCCGTCAAACGCACCCGGGACGCGGCCCGTACACAGGGGGAGATCCTGGACGTGGCGACCGAGGAGTTCGCCCGCATGGGCTACGCGGGGGCCAGGGTGGACGAGATCGCCGCCCGCATGCGGACCACGAAGCGGATGATCTACTACTACTTCGGCAGCAAGGACCAGCTGTTCACCGCGGTCCTTGAGCGGGCGTACAAGGTCATCCGGCACGAGGAGCAGCAGCTCGACGTCGGACACCTGGACCCGGTGTCCGCGATCCGCCGCCTGGCCGAGCTCACCTTCGACCACCACGAGGCACATCCGGACTTCATCCGCCTCGTCAGCATCGAGAACATCCACGAGGCCAAGCACATCGGCGCCTCGCCCAGTCTCGGCTCCCTCAGCTCCCCGGCGATCGACGTCATCGCCTCGATCCTCGAAGCCGGGCGCGAGCAGGGCGTGTTCACCGCCGAGGTGGACGCCGTGGACCTGCACGCGATGATCAGCTCGTTCTGCTTCTTCCGCGTCTCCAACCGGCACACCTTCCGCACGCTCTTCGGCCGCGACCTCACCGAGGCCTCGCGCCGTGCGCACTACCGGACGATGCTGGGGGACATGGTCATCTCCTACCTGACCTCGGACCGGCCGAGCGCACAGGGGAGTTGAGACCCCCGGAGGCGTAGCCTGCGGCCAGGAGGTGGTTGTATGCGCGAGGCATCCTCATCGGGACACCCGGGGGCACCGGACCCCGGGCTCTTCGGGCCCTCGTCCGTGACCTGGCAGATGCACGGCGACCCGATGATGTGGGTCGCCGGGATCCGCGCCCTGTATCTGCAGGCGCTGCACCCCCGCGCGGTCCGCGGCGTCATGCAGAACTCCGACTTCCGCAAGGACGCCTGGGGCCGCCTCATGCGGACCGCCAACTTCGTGGGGACCATCTCGTACGGCACCACCGAGGTCGCCGAGCACGCGGGGGCGCGCGTGCGGAAGATCCACACGATGATAAAAGCCACCGATCCCGACACGGGGGAGCGGTACGGCGTCGACGAGCCCGAGCTGCTGCTGTGGGTGCACTGCGCCGAGATCGACTCCTATCTGCACGTCGCGCGCCGGTCGGGATTCCGCCTCACCGGCGAACTCGCCGACCGTTATGTCGCCGAACAACGGGAGAGCGCCCGGCTCGTCGGCCTCGATCCCGACGACGTTCCTGCGTCGACCGCCGAGCTCGCCGCGTACTTCGCGCGCGTGCGGCCCGAGCTGGCCGCCGGACCAGAGGCGCGCGACGTCGACGACTTCCTCCAACGGCCGCCCACGCACCCCCTGTTGATCCCGGCGCGCGCCCTCCTGTGGCGGCGCGTGGCGAACCTGGCGTACGCCTCGTTGCCGCCATACGCCCACGAGCTGTACGGCAGGACGGCCCCGCCGCCCGCCACCGTGACCCGTCGGCTCGGCACCACCGGAACCATCCTGCGCACCGTTCCCGCACGTCTGCGCTGGCAACTTCCCCCGAAGCACATTCTGCGGGCCATGGCCAGGCTCGGGCCCGGCGCCCGGCCTGCCCCGTACAAACTCGACAGTCGGACAGCCATACTGGACGAGCCGGGGAGGGCGAGGCGAGGCAACGGGGGCGACGGACGGAGATGGCGGACACCAGGCTGATCCAGGGCCGGTACCGGCTACTGGACCTGATCGGGCGCGGCGGCATGGGCGAGGTGTGGCGTGCCCGCGACGAGTCGCTCGGGCGCAGGGTCGCCGTGAAGTGCCTCAAGCCGATGGGGCCCCAGCACGACCAGTCCTTCACGCGCGTGCTGCGTGAGCGCTTCCGGCGCGAGGCGCGGGTCGCGGCGGCGCTCCAGCATCGCGGCGTCACCGTCGTCCATGACTTCGGGGAGCACGACGGCGTCCTGTATCTGGTCATGGAGCTGCTCGAAGGACGCAACCTCAGTCAGCTCCTGGAGGACAACAAACAGCATCCGCTGCCCGTCGCGGACGTCGTGGAGATCGCCGACCAGGTCTCCGCCGCGCTCGCGTACACCCATGAGCAGGGCATCGTGCACCGCGACCTGAAGCCCGCGAACATCATGCGGCTCACGGACGGCACGGTGAAGATCTGCGACTTCGGGATCGCCAGGCTCGGCCACGACATCGGCTTCACCTCGCGTCTGACGGGCACGGGCATCGCGATGGGCACGCCCCACTACATGTCGCCCGAGCAGATCAGCGGCGCCCAGGTCGACCAGCGGAGCGACCTCTACTCCTTCGGGTGCGTGCTCTACGAGATCGCCACCGGGGCGCCGCCCTTCGACCTGGAGGACGCCTGGGCGGTGCTCGTCGGCCACCGCGACACGCCGCCCGAACCGCCGCGCAGGCACCGGGACGAGCTCCCCGAGTACTTCGAGAAGATCGTCCTCGACCTGCTCGCCAAGGAACCGGACGAGCGCCCCAGCGACGCACGCGAACTGGGACGCCGCATCGTCACCGGCCGCACGGTCCCCTCGTACGTCCCGACCGTCGTCACCCCGCCCGTGCGCCGCCCGGAGCAGCCGCCCTCGCGCGAGCCCCGGCTGCCCTCGTGGACCCGCGGCATGACCACCGGGCACAAGGCGAACGGCGCCTCCGAACTGCGGACGACGCCGCCCGACGCGGCGGCGGGCCTGACCGGAGAGTGGATTCCGCGCGCCGACGCGCGCCGGGCCGCCGCCCCGCATCGGCCCGAACGGCCCACACCGTCCCCCGAGGTGGTCGCCACGCTCGTCAGCCGGCACAACGCGGGCCTGAGCCTCGGGCGCCTCGGCCGCTGGGCGGAGGCGGGTGAGGTGCATCGCGCGGTGGCCGCCGAGCGGGAGCACGCGCTGGGCCCCGACCACCCGGACACGCTCGCCAGCCGGTACGAGGTGGGCTTCACGCTCAGCCGCACCGGCCGGGCCGCCGACGCCCTGCGGGAGTACGGCCGCGTCGCCCAGGGCAGGGAGCGCACGCTGGGCCCCGAGCACCCGGACACGCTGGCCGCGCGGCAGGAAATGGCGTATGTCATGGGGCAGTTGGGGCGGCACTTCGAGGCCCACCAGGTGTATACGTCGGTCCTCGCCGTCCGGGAGCGGACCGCGGGCGCCGATCATCCCGACACCCTGCGCTGCCGGCACAACCTGGCGTACAACCTCAGCAGGCTCGGCCGCCTGGAGGACTCCTACAAGCTGGCCCGTGACGTGGCGACGGCCCGGGCGCGTGTCCTCGGGGCCACGCACCCCGACACCCTCGTCACGCGGTACGAAGTCGCCTACGCGCTAGGCCAGTTGGGGCGCTGGCCCGAGGCTCTCCAGACGTACCGCGAGGTCGCCGACGCGCGGGTGCGGGCGCTGGGCGCCGATCACCCCGACACCCTTGCCGCCCGTTACGAGGTGGGCATCAGCCTCGGCAGGCTCGGCCGCAGCGGCGAGGCCCTGGAGCTGTACCGCGACCTGATCGACGACCGCACCCGGGTGAACGGCCCCTCCGACCCCGAGACCCTGCGCGCCCGGCACGGCCTCGGCGTCAACCTCGGCCGTCAGGGCCGCTGGGAGGAAGCGCTCGCCGAGGCCCGTGACGTCTGCGCGATCCGCGAACGTGTCCTCGGCGGCGACCACCCGGACACCCTGGTCAGCCGCCGCGAGGTGGCCGTGGGCCTCGGCTGGCTCGGCCGCTGGGCCGACGCCCTGACCGAGTACCGCCGGGTCGCCGCCGCCCGCGAGCAGGTCCTCGGCGCCGACCACCCCGACGCCCTGGCCAGCCGCAACGACGAGGCGCACTGCCTGGAGCAGCTGGGCCGCGGCACGGAGGCGGTCGAGCTGTACCGCCGGGTGGCGGCGCTGCGCCAGCGGCGGGCTACGGGAGGGCACTGACGCGCGGGGGCGCGTTGTGCCGGACGTCGTCGGTCCGTGGCCGACTGCCGGCACGTCGTGGCCGGTCGCGCAGTTCCCCGCGCCCCTTTGGGGCGTGTTCCGCCCGGTGGAGGGGCGACTGGCGGCACGTCGTGGCTTGTCGCGCAGTTCCTCGCGCCCCTTTGGGGCGCTCCACGTGTTACCAAGGGCTATGCCTCCTCGCGATCGATACGACGCCGTCATCGTCGGCGGTGGTCACAACGGGCTTGTGGCCGCCGCCTATCTCGCCCGCGCCGGACGTTCCGTCCTGCTCCTGGAGCGGCTCTCCGGGACGGGCGGGGCCGCCGTGTCCAGCCGTCCCTTCGCCGGGGTCGACGCCCGGCTCTCGCGCTACTCGTACCTGGTCAGCCTGCTGCCGCGGAAGATCGTCAGGGATCTGGACCTGGACTTCCGGGTGCGCACCCGCACCGTCTCCTCGTACACCCCGACCGAGCGCGACGGCGCGGCGACGGGACTGCTCGTGGGCGGTGGCGAGGCACGCACCAGGGACGCGTTCGAGCGGCTCACCGGCGGGCCGCGCGAGTACGAGGCCTGGCGGGAGTTCTACGCGATGACGGGGCACGTCGCCGAGCAGGTGTTCCCCACGCTCACCGAGCCCCTGCCCACACGCGACGCCCTGCGCGAGCGGATCGGTGACGAGGCCGCCTGGCGCGCGCTGTTCGAGGAGCCCATCGGCGCCACGATCGAGGAGCGCTTCGCCGACGACCTGGTGCGCGGCGTGGTGCTCACCGACGCCCTCATCGGAACGTTCGCCGACGCCCACGACCCGTCCCTGCGGCAGAACCGCTGCTTCCTCTACCACGTCATCGGCGGCGGCACCGGCGACTGGAACGTGCCCGTCGGCGGCATGGGCGCCCTCACCGCAGCCCTGGCCGCCTCCGCCCGCGCGGCCGGAGCCGAGCTCGCCACCGGCCACGAAGTCATCCGCATCGAGTCGGACGGGCGGAGCGCCGAGGTCACGTACCGCACACCCGAGCGCGAGGCCACCGTCGCCGCCCGGCACGTCCTGGTCAACGCCTCACCGCAGGAGCTCGCCGCCCTGGTCGGCGACGCCCCGCCCGCCCCGGCCGAAGGCGCCCAGCTCAAGGTGAACATGCTGCTCGAACGGCTGCCGAGGCTGCGCGACACATCGGTCGACCCGCACGAGGCCTTCGCCGGGACCTTCCACATCGGGGAGGGCTACGGGGAGTTGGGAGCCGCGTACGCCCAGGCCGCGGCCGGTGAGCTGCCCGCCGCGCCGCCCTCCGAGATCTACTGCCACTCCCTGACCGATCCCAGCATCCTCGCCCCCGAACTCGTGGAGCGCGGCTGCCAGACCCTCACCCTCTTCGGGCTCCACACCCCCGCCCGTCTCTTCGCCCAGGACAACGACGCCGTACGCGCCGAGCTCCTGAAGTCGACCCTGGCGCAGCTGGACGCGCACCTGGCCGAGCCGCTCGCCGACTGCCTGGCCACCGACGCCGAAGGACGCCCCTGCATCGAGGCCAAGACCCCCCTGGACCTGGAACGCGACCTGCGTCTGCCCGGCGGCAACATCTTCCACCGCGACCTGGCCTTCCCCTACGCGCAGGAGGGCACCGGCCGCTGGGGCGTGGAGACACCGCACGCGAACGTCCTGCTGTGCGGGGCGGGCGCCGTGCGCGGTGGCGGGGTCAGCGGCATTCCCGGGCACAACGCCGCGATGGCCGCGCTGGGGGAGTAGGCCCCGACCCTGCCTCAGTCGGCCGAAGGGGCCCAGCCGACCGCCTCGATACGGGCCGCGTCGGCGGGCCGTGCCTCGTCGAAGACCGTGCGGGCACCGTCCTCGACCCGCAGCCCGTCGGCGTACGCGCCGCGCCCCACGTACAGCTGGTCCGTCGTGTACCGCCAGCGCAGCTGGACCCGTGCGCCCCGCCACGGCGAGAGGTCCGCGGCGAGGCGGTGCCAGACGCGTCCCGACCAGCCGGACGCCGTGCCGTCGGGGTGCTGTCGAGGGGGCGTCCCCCGGTGCTCGGTGGTGAACGCGACCGGCTGCCATGTCGTGCCGTCGTCGCGCGAGGCCTCCAGGCGCAGGGCGTCCGAACCCGGCTCGGTGTCCCACCACAGCTCGCACCGCAGCTTGGCCCGGTCCGTCGCCAGGGTGAGGGGCGGCAGGGTCAGCGTGGCCGTCGCCGCGCTCGCCATGCCGGAGAACCACGCGGTGCGTCCGCGCGCCGGACGCACCGGGACGGCGCGTGCCATGCGGTTCGCCGCGGCCACCCTGGGCGCCGACCCGGAGCGCCAGCTGCGCACCGGGTGGACCGAGTTGCCGAGGACGACGAGGAACGAGTCGGTCGTCGGGTCGAGGACGAGAGAGGTCCCGGTGAATCCGGTGTGGCCCGCGGTGCGCGGCGTGGCCATCGCGCCCATGTACCAGTGCTGGTAGAGCTCGAAGCCCAGGCCGTGCTCGTCCCCGGGGAAAGCCGTGTTGAAGTCGGTGAACAGCAGCTTCACGGACGCGTCCGAGAGGATGCGGGAGCGGCCGTACACCCCGCCGTTGAGCAGCGTGCGGCCGAGGATCGCCAGGTCCCAGGCGCAGGAGAAGACCCCCGCGTGCCCCGCGACCCCGCCGAGGCCGAAGGCGTTCTCGTCGTGCACCTCGCCCCACACCATGCCGCGGTCGAGGCCCGACCAGGGCAAGCGGGCGTCCTCGGTGGCGGCGGTCTTCGGCCGCCAGGACGCGGGCGGGTTGTAGCGGGTGCGATGCATCCCGAGAGGCGCGGTGATCTCGTCGCGGAGCAGGGTGTCCAGGCGACGGCCGGTGATCTCTTCGAGGACCAGCTGCAGCGAGATCAGGTTCAGGTCCGAGTAGAGGTACTTGGTGCCCGGCGGGTTGAGCGGCGCCTCCTGCCAGATGAGGCGCAACTGGCCCTCGCGCGTGGGTTCCTTGAAGAGCGGGATCCAGGAACGGAACCCCGAGGTGTGGGTGAGAAGCTGGCGGACGGTGATGTCCTGCTTGCCGGCGCCCCCGAAATCGGGGAGGTACGAGGCGACCTTCGCCTCCAGTTCCAGCTTGCCCCGCTCGATCTGCTGCACCGCGAGCAGCGAGGTGAACAGCTTGGAGACGGAGGCGAGGTCGAAGACCGTGTCTTTGGCCATCGGGATCTGCCGGTCGGCCGGCAGCTCGACGCCGGTGTCGGTCTTCTCGTCGTACGCCGAATAGCGCACGGCCTTGCCGATGGGCTGGTGCAGGGCGACCGTGCCGCCGCGTCCCGCGAGCAGGACGGCGCCCGCGTACCACGGGTGCTTGGGGGAGGGGTCGAGGAACTGCTCGGCGTCGGCGACCAGTTGCCGCAGGTGCCCGGCGAGCAGCCCGGCGCGTTCGGGGGAGCCGGGCCGCAGCGTCGGACGCTTGGCCGCGGCCGCGGATTCCGCCGCCGCGGCAGGGCCGGCGGGGAACGGCACCAGTGCCAGCGCACCGCCCAACGCCACGACGCGCGCGCCCAGTTGGCGTCTGCTCAGTCCGCCGCCCGCTCTGTCGGACGCCGCCCCGTTGTCCTCGGCCATGACCGTGCCCCCTCCTGGAACGCTTCTGGAGCGATCCTGGGCTGAAATTATCTTTCGGGATCACAAGAGACTGCTGAAACTTTCATGTCAGTGCCGGGCTCTGTCAACCACAGGCGCCCGTCAAAGATCTGACACTGCATCAGAAATTCTCTTCCGTCGTCCGGGCGGCTGCGGCATCCTGCGCCCATGCAGACAGACCTGAGCAGGAAACTGGGGATCGAGCACGCCGTCTTCGGCTTCACGCCCTTCCCGGCGGTGGCCGCCGCCATCAGCAGGGCGGGCGGATTCGGTGTCCTCGGTGCGGTCCGCTACACGGCGCCCGACGAGCTGGCCCGGGATCTCGACTGGATGCAGGAGCACGTCGGCGACCGGCCCTACGGACTCGATGTCGTGATGCCCGCCAAGAAGGTCGAGGGGGTGAGCGAGGCCGACGTCGAGGCGATGATCCCCGAAGGCCACCGGCAGTTCGTCAAGGACACCCTCGCCAAGCACGGCGTACCCGAACTGGCCGAAGGGGAGGCGTCGGGCTGGCGCATCACCGGGTGGATGGAGCAGGTCGCCCGCAATCAGCTCGACGTCGCCTTCGACTACCCGATCAAGCTCCTCGCCAACGCACTCGGCTCACCGCCCGCCGACGTCATCCAGCGCGCCCACGACCACGACGTACTCGTCGCCGCGCTCGCGGGCAGTGCCCGCCACGCCCGCAAGCACGCCGACGCGGGCATCGACATCGTCGTCGCGCAGGGCTACGAGGCGGGCGGCCACACCGGTGAGATCGCCTCCATGGTCCTGACACCGGAGGCCGTCGAGGCCGTCGCGCCGCTGCCGGTGCTCGCGGCGGGCGGCATCGGCAGCGGGGACCAGATCGCGGCCGCGTTCGCCCTCGGCGCGCAGGGCGTGTGGCTGGGCTCCCTCTGGCTCACCACGACGGAGGCCGACATGCACTCGCGGGCGCTCACCGAGAAGCTTCTGGCGGCGGGCTCGGGCGACACGGTCCGCTCACGCGCCCTGACGGGCAAACCCGCACGCCAGCTGCGCACCGAGTGGACGGACGCCTGGGACGACCCGGACGGACCCGGCACGCTGCCCATGCCGCTGCAGGGGCTCCTGGTCGCCGAGGCGGTGTCGCGCATCCAGAAGTACGAGGTCCAGGAGCTGCTCGGCACTCCCGTCGGGCAGATCGTCGGCCGCATGAACAGCGAACGCAGCGTCCAGGCCGTGTTCGACGACCTGACCAGCGGGTTCGAGCGCGCCATCGACCGCGTGAACCGCGTCGCCGGACGCGACTGACGCCTGACGACCGACGACCGACGACCGACGAGACGGAGGAGAGGTCCTTATGAGCAGCATGCCGGGCAGTACGCCCCCCAACGGCTTCTGGGCGCAGGCCGAGGCGGACCCGGACCGCGTGGTCCTGACCGCGCCCGACGGCGAGGAGTGGACCGCGCGGCGCCTGCACGCGGCGACCAACCAACTCGTCCACGGGCTGCGCGCCGCCGGCCTGGAGCGCGGCGACGCCTTCGCCGTCGTGCTGCCCAACGGCGTCGAGTTCCTCACCGCGTATCTGGCGGCATCCCAGGCCGGTCTCTATCTCGTCCCGGTCAACCACCATCTGGTCGGGCCCGAGATCGCCTGGATCGTCGCCGACTCGGGGGCGAAGGTGCTGATCGCGCACGAGCGCTTCGGGCAGGCCGCGACGTCCGCCGCCGACGAGGCGAAGCTGCCGGCCACGCACCGGTACGCCGTGGGTGACGTGCCCGGCTTCCGCCCCTACCCCGAACTCCTGGCGGGGCAGCCGGAGTCGGCGCCCGAGGACCGCACGCTCGGCTGGGTCATGAACTACACCTCGGGCACGACGGGACGCCCACGCGGCATCCGCCGCCCGCTGTCCGGCAAACTCCCCGAGGAGTCCTACCTCGGCGGCTTCCTCGGCATCTTCGGCGTCAAGCCCTTCGACGGCAACGTGCACCTCGTCTGCTCGCCGCTCTACCACACCGCGGTCCTCCAGTTCGCGGGCGCGGCCCTGCACATCGGCCATCCGCTGGTCCTGATGGACAAGTGGACGCCCGAGGAGATGCTGCGTCTCATCGACACCTACACGTGCACGCACACCCACATGGTGCCGACCCAGTTCCACCGCCTCCTCGCACTGCCGGACGAGACGAAGGCGGCGTACGACGTGTCGTCGATGCGCCATGCCATCCACGGCGCGGCGCCCTGTCCCGACCACGTCAAGCGGGCGATGATCGAGTGGTGGGGCGAGTGCGTCGAGGAGTACTACGCGGCCAGTGAGGGCGGCGGCGCGTTCGCCACCGCGCAGGACTGGCTGAAGCGGCCGGGCACCGTCGGCAAGGCCTGGCCCATCAGCGAACTCGCCGTCTTCGACGACGACGGCAACCCGCTGCCGCCCGGTGAACTCGGCACCGTCTACATGAAGATGAGCACCGGCGGATTCTCGTACCACAAGGACGAGTCCAAGACGAAGAAGAACCGCATCGGCGACTTCTTCACCGTCGGCGACCTCGGCTATCTGGACGAGGACGGCTTTCTCTACCTGCGCGACCGCAAGATCGACATGATCATCTCGGGCGGGGTGAACATCTACCCGGCCGAGATCGAGTCCGCGCTGCTCACGCACCCGGCCGTCGCGGACGCGGCCGCGTTCGGCATCCCGCACGACGAGTGGGGCGAGCAGGTCAAGGCGGTGGTGGAGGTGGCCGAAGGCCACGAGGCGGGCGACGGGCTCGCCGCCGAGATCCTCGACCACTGCGAACGCCAACTGGCCGGCTACAAGCGTCCGAAGAGCGTCGACTTCATCGAGACCATGCCGCGCGACCCGAACGGCAAGCTCTACAAGCGAAGGCTGCGGGAGCCGTACTGGGAGGGGCGGGAGCGCTCGCTCTAGCCATTTGCCGCCCGGCCGGCACCGCGCCGCGGTGCCGGCCGGGCAGTACGTCAGAACGCTTCGAGCGGGCCGAGGAGCCAGGACCCGGCCGAATGCGGGTGTTCGTCGAAGTAGAACTCCCGGATGGCCTCCAGGAGTTCGTACCGTTCGATCAAGCCGTCCGTGTCGTAGTCGAGGCGTCCGAAGACCTCGCGCGCGTCCGCCTCCGGCAGGTTCATCAGGGCCCCGCTCCAGCGCACCTGTTCGTCGCGGGTCAGTTTGCCGTCGCCGTCCGCGTCGGCGATGTCCATGATCGCGTCGAGGAACGGGACGTATCCGTCGTCGAAGGTCTCGGGAGTCTCCAGGAGCCCCGCCGCGAACGCGGACTTGTACTCCGCCTCGCTGATGCGGCTGTCCTTGTCCACGTCGGCGACCAGCGCGAGGTGTTCCCACAGCCCCAGGGAGAGCTCCCGCAGCCGCGCCAGCGGCTTGGAGTCAGGACCGTGGCCGAAGGCCTCGCCGAGCCGGGCCACGGACCTCTCGAAGTCCGCGCGCTCGATGAACCCGTCGCCGTCGTCGTCGTACGTCGCGAACCTCCGGGACAGCTTGCGGTCCAGGAACGCGGATGCCTTCACCATGGTTCCTCCCCTGAGAGACGTCCCCACCTTTGGAGACGTCCCCACCTTTCTAACGGAGCCGGCCGGGTCCGCCCAGGGAGCGCGAGGCTCCTTGCAGGACGGACCCGGCCGGTTCCGGTGCGGTCAGGGTGCGAGGCCTCAGCGGCGTTCACGCACCTTGACCACCTTGAGCTTCGGGTCCCGCATGATGTCCTTCTCGCAGAACCGCGACGTCACCCAGCGCTCATCGGCGTACAGCCGCGTCTGATCGCGGTAGTGCGGCGAGTTCGGGTTGGACGACTGCGAGTAGGTGAGCAGCGTGCGTGCCTTCGGGCAGTGGCTCTTGTCCCAGCCGACCGCCTGGATATGGCTGGAACCGTGTGCCACCTCGGTGTAGCCGCCGCCCTTGGCGTCCCACACCGGCTCGACCTTGTTCCACACGCCGATCGACTCCGTGCCGCCATGGATCGGCAGTCGCTCCGAGCCGCGTACGACGAACTGGTTCTTCCCCAGCGGCGCGTCGAGGGCGATGCCCGCCCCGCGCAGCTCGGACACCGCGTCGGCCAGCGCGGTCGCGAAGCCCGGCGCGGTCGTGTCGAGGGTGTTCGGCGTGCGCACCGGATCGGCGGCGGAGAACGGCACCTTCCACAGCCGGGCGTTCGGCACGGCCGCGACCAGCTTGCGCCAGAACCGGTCGAAGAGCAGGGCGCCCCTGCTGTCCGTGTCCATGTCGTGGTCCCACGCCTTGAGGGCGGCACACGCCTTGCGTACGTCGACAGCCGTGCCGTCGCTGCCCGTTGCCCTGCCGCCCGGCAGCGCCGCGCACGCACGCGCCGCGTCGTCGGCGGCCAGGTCACCCGCGGGGGCACGGTTCGCGAACTGCTGCTTCTGGAGGTCCGCGACCGTCAGGCCACCCTCCTTCGCCATCGCCGCGACATCCTCGACGGCGCCGCGCGTGCGCATGGAACGTTGGGTGCCGATCGTCCCGAAGACCCGCTCGTAGCCCGTGATCGGCCGGTCGGCGTTGCTCAGCCAGGCGCTGTCGTTGGAATTCTCCGCGTACGGCGCGTCCTTGATGGTCGGCATCTTCGACGGGCCGAAGATGCCGGGCTGGACGGCGTCCTTGTCCGACCCGATGGCGCAGTCACCACGCGAACCGTCCAGCACGGCCACGCCCGACGCCGGATAGGTCACCTTGCCCAGGTCCGTGGAGCAGCGCGTGGCCAGGTCGTCGGTGATGCGGGGCAGCACCTGCGACTGGCTGAGCAGCGAGTGGCCCTTGCGGTCCGCGGCGACCGTGTTGACCCAGGGCAGCCCTTGCGTGTCGCGCAGGGCCTTGAGCACGCCGTCGGTGGAGCGGGCCTTGCCGAAGCCGAGGTCGGTGTCGGTGCCGCGCAGGTTCACGGCGTTGGGGTCGTTCAGGGCGTACGCGGTCTTCGCCGACCAGGGCAGCGGAAGCTGGGCGCCGAGGCCGGTGGTGACCGGGCCGTACCGGGTCCACCACTGGGTGCGGGTCACCGGGGCGCCGTTCTTGACCGGCACCTCGACCGTCCGCTCCGTCATCTTCTCCGGCTTGCCGTCCACCAGATAGGTGGTCGGGTCCGCGGGGTCCAGCGTGAGCTGGTGCAGATTGAGGGTCACGCCGGTCGCCACCGTGTGGCTCCACGCCACATCGCCGTTGAAGCCGATGTTGATGACGCTCGTGCCGAGCAGCGAACCGCCCGAGACGTTCAGCTCGCCGGGGATGGTCTGCTGCGACTGCCAGAAACGCCGCCCGCCCTGCCAGGGGTAGTGCGGATTGCCGAGCAGCAGGCCCTTGCCGTTCGCGGTGGTCTTCCCGCTGAACGCGACGGCGTTGGAGCCCATGACGGCGTCCTCGGCCGAGAAGAGGTCGCGTGCGGCCTTCGCCGTGCGCTCGGGGTCGGCCTTGCGGTCCGGGGCATCGGAGCCCGGCGGCTGCGCGGCGGTGATGCCGTCGATGCCGCGCCCCTGACCGCCGAGCACCTGCACGGCGAAGCCCTGGCGGGCCACGTCGAGGGAGGTGATCGGGCGCAGCCATTTGGCGCCCTTGCAGGCGGGGTCGGTGACGCGGTTCTGCTTCAGCCAGGCGTTGTAGCCCGCCGCGAAGCCGCTCATCAGCTTTTTCGACGTGGCGCTCGGGCCCGCCGGGGCGGGCTGCTTGAGCAGCTTCTCCACGGTGCGTGTGTCCCGCACGCCGCCGAAGTAGAGGTCGCTGGCCAGGTTCGTGGTCGCCGAGGACAGGGAGCCGTCCGGCTTGCCGTCGGCGCCGAAGTAGCGTGACCGTTCCCCGCGCACGGTCACGTACCCCTCGGCGAGGGTGCACACCTGGTCGGCGGCCTGCGCCCAGCCGGTGCCGAAGCCGAGGTTCTCGTAGTCCTTGGCGAGGATGTGCGGGATGCCGTACTGGGTGTAGCGGAGGGTGGCGGACAGGCCGCCGCCGGACGGGCGGGCGTCACGGCCCTCCGCCGCGCCGGCGGTGGCGGCGGAGGACGGCAGGAAGGCCGCGGCGGTCAACAGGCTGATGCCCAGGGCCGTGAAACGTCTGGTGCGGGTGCGCATACGCATGGTGCCTCCCAACAGAGGTGAGGGAAGGGGCGGTTGAGCGTACCAAGCGGTATGTCTCTTGATCGAGTACTGCGACGGGTCGGGTTCGCACCCGTACGGATCAGGTCCGCACCCCGTACGGAGCCTTGACCGCCGCGACGCACGCGGCACAGGATCACGCCATGACGGGTGTACGCAGCAATACGGTCGACGATGTCCTGGGACGCAGTGCGCGGCGCGTGCCGGGGCGGGTGGCACTGCGCTATGGGGAGCGCGTCTGGACCTACCGGGAACTCGACGACGCCGTCACGCATGCGGCGGCGCACCTCCATCGCGAGGGGCTCAGGGACGGCGCCCGGGTCGGTGCCTACGGACACAACTCCGACGCGTACGTCATCGGCTTCCTGGCCTGCGCCCGCGCGGGCCTGGTGCACGTGCCCATCAACCACAACCTCGAGGGCGACGACCTCACGTACATCATCGAGCAGTCGGGCAGCTCGGCGGTCCTGGTCGACCCGCACCTGCGGCACCGGCTGCCCGCCACCGTGCGCGCGATGCCGCTGCGGGACGCCGCGGGCTCGCTGCTCGAACACACCCAGGGACGCGAGGGCGAAGCCGTCTTCCTCCTGGGCCCCGACCACAGCGGTGACCTGGCCCAACTGCTCTACACCTCCGGCACGACCGCACTGCCCAAGGGCGCGATGATGACCCACCGCGCCCTCGTCCACGAGTACGTCAGCGCCATCACCGCCCTGGACCTCAGGGAGACCGACAAGCCGGTCCACGCCCTGCCGCTCTACCACTCGGCGCAGATGCACGTCTTCCTGCTGCCCTATCTGGCGATCGGCGCCGAGAACACGATCATCGACGCGCCCGACGCCGAGCGGATCTTCGAGCTCGTCGAGGCGGGCCACGCCGACAGCCTCTTCGCGCCGCCCACGGTGTGGATCGGCCTCTCGCAGCACCCCGGCTTCACCACGCGTGACCTCGGCGGCCTGCGCAAGGCCTACTACGGGGCGTCGATCATGCCCGTCCCCGTCCTGGAGCGGCTGCGCGAACGGCTGCCGTCGCTCGCCTTCTACAACTGCTTCGGGCAGAGCGAGATCGGCCCGCTCGCCACGGTCCTCGGGCCCGACGAGCACGAGGGGCGGATGGACTCCTGCGGGCGCCCCGTGCTCTTCGTGGAGGCGCGAATCGTGGACGAGCGCGGCCTTGAGGTGCCCGACGGCACCCAGGGCGAAGTCGTCTACCACTCACCGCAGTTGTGCGAGGGCTACTGGGACAAGCCGGAGGAGACCAAGGAAGCGTTCCGTGACGGATGGTTCCACTCGGGGGACCTGGCGGTACGGGACGAGGACGGCTACTTCACCGTCGTCGACCGGGTGAAGGACGTCATCAACTCCGGCGGCGTCCTCGTCGCGTCCCGCCAGGTCGAGGACGCGCTCTACACCCACGAAGGCGTCGCGGAGACCGCCGTGATCGGGCTGCCGGACGAGCGCTGGATCGAAGCGGTCACCGCGGTCGTCGTACGCAAGGGAGAGGTCACCGAAGCGGAACTCATCGAGCACGCGCGCGAGAAGCTCGCCCACTTCAAGGCGCCCAAACGGGTCCTCTTCGTGGACGAGCTGCCGCGCAACGCGAGCGGGAAGATCCTCAAGCGGGAGCTGCGGGACCGCTTCAGCGCGTCGTAGCCGCCGCGGACCCCGTGACTACTTGTCGCGCAGGTCCACGATCCGCTTGAACTTGCCCACCGACCGCTCGATGGTCTCCGGATCGACGATCTCGACCTTCACCGAGACACCGATGCCGTCCTTCACGGCCGTCGCGATCTCCCGGGCCGCCGCGTCGCGCCGCTCGGGAGTCGTGTCCGCGCGGGACTCGGCCCGGACCGTCAGCGCGTCCATGCGGCCCTCGCGGGTCAGACGCAGCTGGAAGTGCGGGGCGACGCCCGGCGTCCGCAGGACGATCTCCTCCACCTGGGTGGGGAAGAGGTTCACCCCGCGCAGGATCACCATGTCGTCCGACCGGCCCGTGATCTTCTCCATCCGGCGGAAGACCCGTGCGGTGCCGGGCAGGAGCCGGGTCAGGTCGCGGGTGCGGTAGCGGATGACGGGCATGGCCTCCTTGGTGAGGGAGGTGAAGACCAGTTCGCCGCGCTCGCCGTCCGGCAGGGCCTCGCCCGTGATCGGGTCCACCACCTCCGGATAGAAGTGGTCCTCCCAGATGTGCAGGCCGTCCTTGGTCTCCACGCACTCCTGGGCGACTCCGGGGCCGATGACCTCCGAGAGCCCGTATATGTCGACCGCGTCGATCGCGAACCGCTCCTCGATCTCGCGGCGCATCTCCTCCGTCCACGGCTCGGCGCCGAAGATGCCGACCTTGAGGGACGTCGTGCGCGGGTCGACGCCCTGGCGCTCGAACTCCTCCAGGAGCGTGAGCATGTATGAGGGCGTGACCATGATGATCTCGGGGCGGAAGTCCTGGATCAGCTGGACCTGGCGCGCCGTCATGCCGCCGGACGCGGGAATGACCGTACAGCCGAGCCGTTCGGCCCCGTAGTGCGCGCCGAGTCCGCCGGTGAACAGGCCGTATCCGTACGCCACATGGACCTTGTGGCCGGGGCGGCCGCCCGCCGCGCGGATCGAGCGGGCGACGACGTCCGCCCACATCGTCAGGTCCTGCTCGGTGTAGCCGACGACCGTGGGCCGGCCCGTGGTGCCGCTGGACGCGTGCAGGCGCCGTACCTCGGACTGCTCGACCGCGAACATCCCGAACGGGTAGTTGTCCCGCAGGTCGGTCTTGGCCGTGAGGGGGAAGCGGGACAGGTCGGCGAGCGTGCGGCAGTCGTCGGGGCGCAGGCCCGCCTTGTCGAACGCGGCCCGGTAGAAGGGCACGTTCTCGTACGCGTGCAGCAAGGTGTCCTGGAGGCGCTCCAGCTGCAGTGCCTCGAGCTCCGCGCGCCCGAGGCGCTCCGCCGCGTCCAGCATGGCCGTCATATGCGGTTTCTCCCGTCCCAAACGGGCGACCGATCATTCGGTCGTCGATCTTCCGTCGAGCTCAGTAATCCAGCCCCCGGGGGCGGCCGTCAAGGGATCGCGCAGCACCGCCTTGAGCTGCGGCGCTATGGCCGAACAACGTTGTCCGGGTGTGGCGCGAGATGTGATGATCACCCCTATGCCGACCTTTACCGCATCCGACGGGACCGAGCTGGCCTACCACGAGAAGGGAGAGGGCGAGCCGCTGCTCTGCGTGCCGGGCGGCCCCATGCGGGCCTCCGCCTACTTCGGGGACCTCGGCGGCCTGACGGCACACCGCCGGCTGATCATGCTCGACCTGCGCGGCACGGGCGACTCCGCGGTGCCGGCCGACCCCGCGACGTACCGCTGCGACCGGCACGTGGACGACGTCGAGGCGCTGCGCGAGCACCTGGGCCTGGACGGGATCGACCTGCTCGGCCATTCGGCGGCGGGCGGCATCACCACGCTGTACGCGGCACGTCACCCCAAGCGCATCCGCCGCCTCGTCCTGATCACTCCGGCCACCCAGTCGCTCGGCCTCGTTCCGGGTGCCAGGGACCACCGTGACGCCGCGGCGGCTCACCGGGACGAGCCCTGGTACCCGGCCGCCGAGGCCGCGCTGGACGAGGTCGAGGCCGGACGCAGCCCCGCCGAGGTGTGGGACGCGCTCGCACCCCTGGGCTACGGCCGCTGGGACGCCGCCGCGCAGGCGCACCAGGCGGCGAGCGCCCGGGAGAAGAACGCCGAGGCGGCCGCGGTGTTCTACGGCGAGGGCGCCTTCGACCCGCCCGCCACGCGCGCAGCCCTGAGCGGCCTCACGGCGCCGGTGCTCGTCCTCGCGGGGGAGCACGACGGTGTCCCGAACCCCGCCCACGCGCAGGAGTTCGCCGGGTTCTTCCCGGGCGGTGTACGGCAAGTGCAGCCGGGCGGCGGGCACTTCCCGTGGCTGGACGACCCGGAGTGGTTCGCGCGGCGGGTGGCGGGATTCCTCGCGCAGGACTAGGGCTAGGACTCGCCACGCCGTCTCAACCCCCCGCCGCCACCGACTTCGCCCACCTGTAGTCCGCCTTGCCGCTCGGGGAGCGCTGGATCCGCGGGGTGAAGACCACGGCGCGGGGGATCTTGTAGCCGGCGAGGTGGGTGCGGCAGTGGGTCTGGAGGGCTTCGAGGTCCAACGGGGGTGCTCCTTCCCGTAGTTGGACGACTGCGGCCACGCGGTTGCCCCAGCGCTCGTCGGGGACCCCGGCGACCAGCGCGTCGTACACGTCCGGATGGGACTTGAGCGCCTGCTCGACCTCCTCCGGATACACCTTCTCGCCACCGGTGTTGATGCACTGCGAGCCCCGGCCGAGGACGGTGACGATGCCCTCCTCGTCGACCGTGGCCATGTCGCCGAGCAGCACCCAGCGCTCCTCGCCCTTCTGGAAGAACGTCTCGGCGGTCTTCGCCGGGTCGTTGTAGTAGCCGAGCGGCACATGGCCGCGCTGGGCCAGGCGGCCCACGACGCCCACCGGCACCGGGTCGTGGGTGACCAGGTCCACCACCTGCGTGCGTTCGTTGACCTCCAGGCGGAAGCCCTTCTCCGGGCCGGAGTCGTCCGTCGCCTTGCCGTTGGAGCCGGACTCGGAGGAGCCGAAGTTGTTCAGGAGCAGAACGTTGGGGGCCAGCTCCTGGAACTGGGCGCGCACCGTCTCCGACATGATCGCCCCGGAGGACGAGACGCTGAAGAGCGACGACAGGTCCGTGCCCTTGAGTGGTCCGTGCAGGGCGTCGATGAGCGGCCTGAGCATCGCGTCGCCCACCAGCGACACGCTGGAGACCTTCTCCCGCTCGATCGTGCGGAGCAGCTCCTCGGGCACGTACTTGCGGTGAATGGCCACCCGCTGGCCGTAGTTGAAGGCGATGAACGACGTCAGCGTCGAGGTGCCGTGCATCAGCGGGGGAGCGGGGAAGAACGTGATGCCGGGACCGCCCGCCGCGACGCGCTCCGCCAGCTCCTCGGCCCGCTTCACCGGCTCGCCCGCGGGCTCACCGCCGAAGAGTCCGGCGAAGAACAGGTCCTCCTGGCGCCACATGACACCCTTGGGCATGCCGGTGGTGCCGCCGGTGTAGATGATGAACAAGTCGTCCGCCGAGCGCGGACCGAAGCCGCGCTCCGGCGAACCCGCCGCCTCCGCCTCGGCGAAGGCCACCGCGTCGAGCGCGGGCGCGTCGTCCGGCGGGGTCCCCACCCGTACCAGATGCCGCAGCTTCTCCGTGCGCGGCAACGCCGCCGCGACCCGCCCGGTGAACTCCGCGTCGAAGACGAGCGCGGCGAGATCGGCGTCGCGGTAGAGGTAGACCAACTCCTCTTCCACGTAACGGTAGTTGACGTTGACAGGGACAAGGCGGGCCTTGAGGCAGGCGAGGACGGTCTGGAGGTACTCGACGCCGTTGTAGAGGTGCAGCCCCAGATGCTCGCCGGGCTTCAGGCCGCTGTCGATCAGGTGGTGGGCGATGCGGTTGGCGGCCCGGTCGAGCTCGGCGTACGTCAGCCTGCGTTCCTCCCCGGTGCCGGGGTGATCGATGTACACGAGCGCCTCGCGGTCGGGGACCACGTCGACGACCGACTCGAACAGGTCGGCAAGGTTGTACTCCACCGCTCCTCCTGACCCCGGCGTCATCTCTTCTTGTCTGCTGGCCTTCTTGTCTTGTGGCGGTCATCAGAGCAGAGGCGCCCACAAGTGTGAAGGGTCCCCGTTCAAGAAATCTGACTGACTGTCAGAAAACTATTGAACTGGCTCCCCGCCTACTGCAACCTGTTCCAGGTCCGAAGCCGACAGCAGGCGAAGAGGGAGCACGGCCATGGGTGGGACGGAACATCTCGCTGTGCAGCGCGAAGGCGCCACACTGATACTCACGCTCAACCGGCCGGAGGCGAAGAACGCGCTCTCGCTGCCGATGCTGGTGGGCCTCTACGACGGATGGGTGGCCGCCGACGAGGACGACGCGATCCGCTCCGTCGTGCTCACCGGAGCGGGCGGCGCGTTCTGCGCCGGCATGGACCTCAAGGCACTCGCCGGCAAGGGCATGGACGGCGAGCAGTACCGGGACCGCATGAAGGCCGATCCCGACCTGCACTGGAAGGCGATGCTGCGCCACCACCGCCCCCGTAAACCCATCATCGCCGCCGTCGAGGGGTACTGCGTCGCGGGCGGCACGGAGATCCTCCAGGGCACCGACATCCGCGTCGCGGGCGAGTCCGCGACGTTCGGGCTCTTCGAGGTCAAGCGCGGCCTTTTCCCCATCGGCGGCTCGACCGTCCGCCTCCCGCGCCAGATTCCCCGTACGCACGCCCTGGAGATGCTGCTCACCGGGCGGCCCTACACAGCGGCCGAGGCCGCGTCGATCGGCCTCGTCGGGCAGGTCGTCCCGGACGGCACCGCCCTGGAGAAGGCCCTCGCCATCGCCGAGCAGATCAACGCGTGCGGGCCGCTCGCCGTCGAGGCGGTCAAGGCGTCCGTGTACGAGGCCGCCGAGATGTCCGAGGCGGACGGCCTCGCGGCGGAGCTGAAGCGGGGGTGGCCGATCTTTGACACCGCCGATGCGAAGGAGGGCTCCAGAGCCTTTGCCGAGAAACGTGACCCGGTGTTTCGGCGGGCGTAGGTCTTGTTTCGCCCGCGGGCCGGTGGGGGCTGGTCGCGCAGTTCCCCGCGCCCCTGACGGGGCGCCACCGCGCCGCCGTCCCCTCGTCTGGAAACGGAGCTTTGGTCATGTCAATCGCCTCCTCATCCGAAGTGCTGCGTGCGCCTCTTGTCGTCGAGTTTCCCTTTACGCGGTCCCTCGGGCCCGTGCAGAGCGCCTTTCTCACCGGGCTGCGGGAGCGCACCGTGCTCGGGGTGAAGACCACCGACGGGCGCACGCTCGTTCCGCCCGTCGAGTACGACCCCGTGACCGCCGACGAGATCCGCGATCTCGTCGAGGTCGCCGCCACCGGCACCGTCACCACCTGGGCCTGGAACCACGAACCCCGCCGGGGGCAGCCCCTGGACCACCCCTTCGCCTGGGTCCTGGTGAAACTCGACGGCGCAGACACCGCCCTGCTGCATGCCCTGGACGCGCCGGGCCCCGACGCCGTCAGGACCGGCATGCGCGTCCGGATCCGCTGGGCCGGCGAACGCGTCGGCGCCATCACCGACATCGCCTGCTTCGAGGCGGATGAAGGTGGCGATGAAGGCCAAGTCGGTCCGCACAGCGGCGAGTTCACCGACCCCGTCACCGGCATCGTCGCCGCCGCGCGCCTCGACTACACCTACGCGCCGGGACGCGCGCAGACCGCCTACATCAAGGCGCTCTCCGAGCGGAAGACCGTCGGCGAGCGCTGCCCCTCCTGCCGCAAGGTCTACGTACCGCCCCGCGGTGCCTGCCCCACCTGCGGCGTCGCCACGGCCGAGCGGGTCGAGGTCGGGCCACGCGGCACCGTCACCACGTACTGCATCGTCAACATCAAGGCGAAGAACCTCGACATCGAAGTGCCCTACGTCTACGCGCACATCGCCCTGGACGGCGCCGATCTCGCCCTGCACGCGCGTATCGCGGGCATCCCCTACGACCAGGTGCGGATGGGGCTTCGCGTCGAGCCGGTGTGGGCCGAGGGCGCCCGCTTCCCCGATCACTACCGGCCCACGGGCGAGCCGGACGCCGACTACGACACGTACAAGGAGCTGGTGTAGATGCCGTCCGCCAAGCCGTCGGTGATGCGGCCCGTCCGGGACATCGCCATCGTGGCCTTCGGGCAGACCGACCACCTGCGCTCCACCGACGAGCTCTCCGAGGTGGAGATGCTCATGCCGGTCCTGCACCAGGTCCTCGCCGCCACCGGCCTGAAGACCAGCGACATCGGCTTCACCTGCTCGGGCTCGTCGG
Organism: Streptomyces sp. NPDC050439; assembly: GCF_040655335.1. NCBI lineage: Bacteria > Bacillati > Actinomycetota > Actinomycetes > Kitasatosporales > Streptomycetaceae > Streptomyces > Streptomyces sp. NPDC050439. Next base: position 1,077,343 of record NZ_JBFAJT010000001.1, on the reverse strand, counting down.
ACTACCTCGCGGGACGCGCCTTCTCCTTCACGATGGCGCTGGACGGGGTGGGGGCCTGGCCGCCGATCTCCGAGTCGCACGTCGAGATGGACGGCGCCTGGGCTCTGTACGAGGCATGGACCAAGCTGCTCACCGGCGACGCCGACACCGCGCTCGTGTACTCCTACGGCAAGTCGTCCCCCGGGTCGGTGCGTGACGTGCTGACCCGGCAGCTCGACCCGTACTACGTGGCGCCCCTCTGGCCGGACTCGGTGGCGCTCGCCGCACTCCAGGCGCAGGCCCTGATCGACGCGGGGGACGCCGACGAGCCCGCGCTCGCCGGGGTCGCGGCGCGCAGCCGCCGGGACGCGACCGACAACCCGCACGCGCAGCTGCGCGGAGCGGTGCCGCAGGGCGACTACCTCGTACGTCCCCTGCGTACCGGTGACTGCCCGCCCATCGGGGACGGGGCCGCCGCCGTGATCCTCGCGGCGGGGGACCGGGCCCGTGAGCTGTGCGAGCGGCCCGCGTGGATACGCGGCATCGACCACCGCATGGAAGCGCACAGCCTGGGCGTGCGCGACCTCAGCGACTCACCGTCCAGCCGCCTGGCCGCCGAACGCGCCGGGGCCTTCGAACGGCCCGTGGACACTGCCGAGTTGCACGCGCCGTTCACCTCCCAGGAGCTCGTCCTGCGCAAGGCGCTGAAACTGGGCGACGACATCGCGGTGAATCCGTCCGGGGGCGCCCTCGCCGCGAACCCCGTCATGGCCGCCGGATTGATCCGGCTCGGTGAGGCTGCCGCCCGCATCCACCGGGGCGAGTCGGACCGGGCCCTCGCGCATGCCACATCCGGCCCGTGCCTGCAGCAGAACCTGGTCGCCGTCCTCGAAGGAGAGTCGTCATGAGCGGGGTGAGTGGGACGGGCAAGGAGCCCGTGGCCGTCGTCGGGATCGGCCAGACCAAGCACGTCGCCGCCCGGCGGGACGTGTCGATCGCGGGCCTCGTCCGGGAGGCCGCCCAACAGGCCCTAGCGGACGCCGAGTTGACGTGGGCCGACATCGACGCCGTGGTCATCGGCAAGGCGCCGGACTTCTTCGAGGGCGTCATGATGCCCGAGCTGTACCTCGCCGACGCGCTCGGCGCGGTGGGCAAACCCATGCTGCGCGTCCACACCGCGGGCTCCGTCGGCGGCTCCACGGCCCTGGTCGCCTCGAACCTGGTCGCGGGCCGCGTCCACGGCACCGTGCTCACCCTCGCCTTCGAAAAACAGTCGGAATCCAACGCGATGTGGGGGCTCTCCCTCCCCATCCCCTTCCAGCAGCCGCTCCTCGCGGGCGCGGGCGGCTTCTTCGCCCCGCATGTGCGCGCGTACATGCGGCGCACCGCCGCCCCCGACACGGTCGGCTCGCTCGTCGCGTACAAGGACCGCCGCAACGCCCTGAAGAACCCCTACGCACACCTGCACGAACAGGACATCACCCTGGAGAAGGTCCAGGCGTCGCCGATGCTCTGGGACCCGATCCGCTACTCCGAGACCTGCCCGTCGTCCGACGGGGCCTGCGCCATGATCCTCACCGACCGCGCGGGCGCGGCCCGTTCGCCGAGGCCACCAGCCTGGATGCACGGCGGCGCCATGCGCAGCGAGCCGACCCTCTTCGCGGGCAAGGACTTCGTGTCGCCGCAGGCGGGCAAGGACTGCGCCGCCGACGTCTACCGGCAGGCGGGCATCAGCGACCCGCGGCGCGACATCGACGCCGTCGAGATGTACGTGCCGTTCTCCTGGTACGAGCCGATGTGGCTGGAGAACCTGGGCTTCGCCGAGGAGGGCGAGGGCTGGAAACTGACCGAGGCGGGCGTGACGGAGCTGGACGGCGACCTGCCCGTCAACATGTCGGGCGGCGTCCTCTCCACCAATCCCATCGGTGCCTCGGGCATGATCCGCTTCGCCGAAGCGGCACTTCAGGTGCGCGGCCAGGCCGGTGAGCATCAGATCGACGGGGCCCGCAGGGCGCTCGGACACGCCTACGGAGGCGGCTCGCAGTTCTTCGCCATGTGGCTCGTCGGCGCGGAGCCGCCCACGACGTGACGGGTGTGCCGCGCCGGACGGACGGGTGTCCTCCTGCCGCGGCCTGTCCGGCACCGGTACCGAAAGCTAGGCTGGCGGGCGGACGACGCATCGGGAGGAGCACGGACGTGGCCGAAGGCACCATTCAGCAGCATCCGCTCGCAGGTCAGCAGCGCCCGCTCGCGGGCTGGGACAAGCCGGAGCTCGACCTCAGCACAGCGGACTGGCAATCGAGCAGCGAGGGGCGGGGTGATGTGGAGATCGCCTTTGTCGAGGGCTTCATCGCGATGCGCAACGCAGGCCGTCCCGAGAGCCCGTCCCTCATCTTCACCCCGGCGGAGTGGGGAGCGTTCGTGCACGGCGCGCGTGCGGGGGAGTTCGACCTGACGTAGGCCGTGTGGGGCGTTGTGACCCCTCGTCTCCGGCTGTCGCGACCGCTCGCGGCTCGTGCCGTGCTGACCTGGTGACCTCGGAATCCGCCGCCGGCCCGCCTCCCGCACGGGGCGGGGGCCGGCAGCGGAGCCGGTCGACCTTGGCCTTGCGCCGGAGACGAGGAAGCCATGAGTGACGACGCCCCCGTTGACCCTGTCGCGGCCGTCGACGGACCTGTCGTCGTGGCCGTAGACGGATCGGCCGGCAGCGACCACGCCCTGGAATGGGCCCTGACCGCGGCGCGCCTGCGGGACGCGCCGCTGCGGATCGTGCACGTACGGCAGTACGCGATGCCGCTCGCCGACGGTCCGTACATGCCGGCCATCGATCACCGCCCGGACGCCGACCCGGTCGTCGACCGGGTGCGCGCGGCCCTGGAGGGGCGGGCGCAGCTGCCCCCGCTGACCGTCGAGGTCATGGAGGGCACCCCGGGGCGGGACATCCCCCGGCTCGGCGACGCGGCGCGGCTCCTTGTCCTCGGGTCGCGCGGGCGCGGCGGCTTCGCCAGCCTGCTGCTCGGCTCGAACGGCATCGCGTGCGCGCGCGAAGCGGCGTGTCCCGTGGTCGTGGTGCGGCCGGACAAGGAACTCACGGCGGGGGCCGAGCCGTGCGTGGTGCTCGGCCTGGACGCGCTCTCCCCGCACGCGTACACGATCGGCTACGCCTTCGCGGAGGCGGCGCTGCGCGGCGCGGTGCTCCGGGTCGTGAGCGCCTATCCCGGGCCCGTCCTCGTCTACACCGCCACCGGAGACTTCGTGACCTCGGCGGAGGCGGACGCGGCGACCGCGGCGCAGTACACGGAGCTGGCGGGCGAGCAGCTCGCGCCCTTCCAGGAGCGGTACCCGAACGTGCGCGTCGAGAGGGAGGTCCTGCCGGGGGACGCGGCGGGTCTCCTGGTGGACGCCTCGCGGGAGGCGGAGCTCGTGGTGGTGGGACGACACCACAGCCGCAGGTCGCTGGGGCGGCTGATGGGATCGGTGACCAACGCGGTGCTGCTGCACGCGAAGGGCGCGGTGGCCGTGGTGCCTCCGGAGTCCCGGTAGGGGCGGTCTCTTCGGGTCGGGCTGCACCCTCCGGCCCGGTCCCTGGGCCTCACCGCAGCACCACGCACCCCCGCTCCTCCAGCCTCCGCAGCAGTTCCTCCGGCACGGCGACCTCGTTCCAGCGCAGGTCGAGTTTCTCCAGCGCGGGCAGGTCGCCGATCCAGGGCGGGAGCTCTCGCAGCCGGTTGGACCGCAGATCGAGCCGCCGCAACAAGGGCAGGCCGCGCACGGCCTCGGGGACTCTCTCGAACTCGTTCTCCCGCAGCTCCAGTTCACGCACCTCGCGCAAGTCGCCCAGCGAGTCGGGGAGCGACGTGAGGCGGTTGCCGCGCAGCCACAGCTCACGCAGGGCCTTCAAGGCGCCCAGCGACGAAGAGACCGAGGTGAGGCGGTTGTGCTGGGCGCGCAGTTCCACCAGGGAGGCGAGCGAGCCCAGGGTGTCCGGCAGCGCCGTCAGCCGGTTCTCGCCCACGTTGAGATAGGTCAGCCGCTTCAGGTTGCCCAGGGTGTCCGGCAGCGACGTGAGGTGGTTGTCGTGGACGTAGAGGAAGCGGCTCAGGGCGGTCAGACCGCCCAGCTCCGGCGGGAGTTCGGTGAGGAGGTTATGGCCCAGGTCCAGTGTGTGCAGTGAGGTCAGGGTGCCGATCCGGGCGGGGAGCCGCGTCAGCGCGTTGTCGGGCAGGAGCAGCACCTCCAGGGACGTGTGGTGCCACACCTCGGCGGGGACGTCGCTCAGGCCGCCGTGCCAGTAGTTGAGTACGTTCTCGGAGTCGACCGTCACATGAATTCCTTTCGTCCGCAGTGGCTGACCATGGCACGTGGCACCGCTGTGGCCGAATCGGCTCCCGGCGGGCCCCACGGGCGTAACCTGAAGTGCCTGAAGTCCAGGGCCCGCGCCGCGAGAAGCGCCCGGCGCACCACCGTGGCGAGGGGTGTCCCATGGTGCAGCACGTCACCCACGGCAAGCGGATCCTCTTCGAGCGTGAAAGCGAACTCCAAGCGGTCGACGAGGCGTTGAGCGAGCTGTGCGGCCTTTCGCGGGACGGCTCCGAGCCGCCGGACAGGCCCCGCGGCGCCCTCATCGCCTTCGCCGGGCGAGCGGGCCTCGGCAAGACCTCCCTGCTCGCCGAGGCGCGGCGCCGCGCCGTCGCCAAGGGCTGCACCGTGGCGTCGGCCCGCGGCGGTGACCAGGAGCAGCGGGTCGCCTTCCACGTGGTGCGGCAACTGGTCCAGCCGCTGCTCGCCTCCGTCCCGGACGCGGAACTGCGGGACGTGCTCGGCAGCTGGTACGCCATCGTCGGCCCCGCCCTGGGGCTGTGCGCGCCGCCGGACGACGCGCCGCCCGACCCGCAGGGGCTGCGGGACGGTCTCGACTGGGTGCTCACCCATCTCGCCGTGCAGCGCGCCCCGCTGGTCGTCGTGATCGACGACGCGCACTGGGCCGACGCCGAGTCGCTGAGCTGGCTCTCCGCCTTCGCTCCGCGCGCGGAAGCCCTGCCGTTGCTGCTGATCGTCGCCTACCGACCCGAGGAACTGCCCGCGCACGCCGAGGAGTTCAGAGGTCTGCCCGGACGTGCCGGGCAGCGGCCCATCGGACTCGAACCGCTCAGCGCCACCGCCGTCGCCCGCCTCGTACGCGACTCGCTCGGCGCCCGCGCCGACGACGCGTTCTGCCGCGAGTGCTGGGCGGTGACCGCGGGCAATCCGTTCGAGGCCGTGGAACTGACCGCGAAGGTGCGCGACCGCGGTCTCACCCCGGACGAGGCCGGCGCGCATCTGCTGCGTGATCTCGCCGCGGCCGTCAAGGGCAGCGGCCTCGTCGCCCGCCTTGAGCGCCTTGGCACCTCCACCGTCCGGTTCGCCTGGGCCTGCGCCGTCCTGGGCACCTCGATCTCCCCGGCACTGGCCGCGACCGTCGCGGGCATCGGCGAGCGCGAGGCCGCCGACTGCGCGGACCGGCTGCGCCGCGCCCGGGTCCTGACCGGCGCCCGCACCCTGGAATTCGTGCACCCGCTGATCGCCACCGCCGTCTACCGCGCCATCCCCTGCGGCGTGCGCGTCGCCCTGCACGGGCAGGCAGCCTGGACGGTGGTCAACGCGGGACTCGGGGCGTCCGCCGCCGCACGCCATCTCCTGGAGGTCCACCCCGACGGCGACACCTGGGTCGTGCAGCAACTGCGCGCCGCCGCCCGCGAGACCGTCCGCGCGGGCGCCCCCGACGCCGCACGGCGCTATCTGGCCCGCGCCCTGCGGGAACCCCCGCCCTGGGAGGACCGCGCCGCCGTCCTGTACGAACTCGGCTGCGCGTCCCTCCTGACCGAACCGGCGACCACCGTCAACCACCTGCGCGCCGCGCTGGAGGAGCCCATCACCGATCCGGCCCTGCGCCACGGCATCGTCTACCGCCTCTCCCAGGTCCTCGCCCACTCCGACCGCCTCGGCGAGGCCTCCGACACCCTCGCCCGGGAGATCCGGCTGACCACCGAGCCACGGGTGCGGATCCGGATGCAGGCCGAGCAGTTCATGTGGGACGCCTTCCGGGCCGACGAGCCGGACTCGCCCGCCCGTTCACGGCGCCTCGCCCGGCTCGCCGACCGGCTGCCGGGGCACGACCTCACCGAGCGGTACATCATCGGGCTGCGCGCCTGGGACGCGATGCTGCGCGCGGAACCCGCCGGGACGGCCGTGCGCAACGCCGAGCGCGCCCTGGTCGGCGGGCTCGGCTGGGCCGAGGAGGGCCGGGGCTTCGAGGTCCCCGTCCTGGTCGCGCTCACCTTCCTGTACGCCGACCGCCCCGGCCGGGCCGAGGAACTGTTCGCCGCCGGGATCGCCGACTTCGAGCGGCAGGGCTGGCGCGGCGCCCATCTGTCGTTCGCGTACACGCTGCTCGGGTACGTGCGTTTCCGCCGCGGGCGCCTCGCCGAGGCCGAGGACTTCGTGCGCGCGGGGCTGCGGATCGCCGAACGGGTCGGGCCGGGAACCCCCGCCCACTGGTACGCCGTCGGCATCCTCGTCGAGATCCTGCTGGCCCGTGGCCGCGTCGGCGAGGCCACCCGCACCGCGGAGGAGTACGGCTTCGGGGCGCCGTTCCCCGCGGCCGTCGTCTTCCCCGACGCGCAGGCCGTGCACGGTGAACTGCTGCTCGCCCGCGGTCTCACCAAGGACGCGGCCGCCGAACTCGGCGCGGCGGGGCGCCGCCTCGACCCGCGCGGCATGCGCAACCCCGCCTGGTGTCCCTGGCAGCTGCACCTCGCGCTCGCCGAGGCCGCGGACGCCCCCGAGCGGGCCCTCGACACCGCGTACGAGGCGGTGCGGCGTGCCCGCAGGTTCGCCACCGCGTCGGCGGTCGGGCAGGCGCTGCGGATCACGGCCGAGGTGGCGTCGGGCTCCGCGCGCATCAAGCTCCTGGAGGAGTCCGTGAGCCACCTGGAGCGGTCGCCGGCGGCATACGAACTCGCCTGTGCGCTGGTGTGCCTCGGCGCCGAACTGCGACGCGCCGGACGCCCCAAGGACGCCGCCGACCCCCTCTACCGGGGGTTGGAGGCGGCCGTCCAGTGCGGCGCCGACGGCCTGGTCGAGCAGGCCCGCGACGAGCTGGCCGCGGCGGGCCTGCGCCCACGCCTGCTGCACAGCACCGAGACCGACACGCTCACCGCGCGCGAGCGGACCGCCGCGATGCTCACCGCCCGCGGCGAGTGCACCGCCCGGGTCGCCGATGAGCTGCACACCGACGAGCCGGCGGTCGTGCGGCTGCTGTCCGCCGTCTACCGGAAAGTGGGAACGGACCGCTCCGGTCTCGCCGCCGCACTCGCGCCCCACGACCCCCGCTGACCTCGTGCTGAACACCGTCCCGCCCACCGCCGCGCCTCGCACGGAGCGGCGCCGCCCCCGCGCCGGGAACCACCGCGGGCCACGTACCATTGGCGCATGTCCTTCCTCCGCCGCCGCAGCTCCGCCACTCCCGCCGGGCCGGACTTCGATGTCCTCGCCATGGACCCGGGTGACTGGCCCGGCAATCTCGGCGCGGGCCTGCTGCCCGCCCCCGACGGCAGCTGCCAGGGCGTCTTCCTGCGCTACGACCTCTTCGGCGGGCGCGGCCCCGCGATGATCATCGGCAATCTGCCCGAGGGCTCCCCGGCGCGTGACACGGCCGACGACGAGGTGCCCTTCGAGGTGGCCCAGCTGCTCCTCGCGCTGGAGAACGACGAGGAGGTCACCGTCGTCACCACCGAGGACATGCCGGTGATGCAGGGCGACAACCTCCTCATCGTGCGTCGGCTCAAGCTCTCGGAAAGCCGTGTCTCCTGCGTGCAGTTCGACCGCAGCGACGGCGTCCTGGTGACCATCGCCGCCTGGGACCGGCCGATCACCGACGATCTGTACGCCCTCCTGAAGCCGCTGCCCGCGGAGCTCTTCCAGCAGGGCTGACGCGCCCGGCACCCCCGCAGGCCATTCGCCCACCCCTCTCGCCGGAGGGGTGGGTTTTGTCATGTGCCTTGCCAGGCCAGTCATCGGACTTTTAACGTGACCGGTCATGACTCCCGGGATCTCGCGAAGAACCACGATGAAGTCCGCCGTAGGCGGAGCAGCCGTACTGGCATCGGGTGGAGGCGTGCTCTCCGGTACCGCGACCGCAGCTGACAGCGACCGCGATGGGCGCGATACCTCCGATGAATCGTTGCTCTGGTATGCGACGCCCGCCGCCGACTGGGAACGCGAGGCCCTCCCCATCGGCAACGGCGCACTCGGTGCCATGATCTTCGGCACCCTCGCCTCCGAGCGGCTCCAGTTCAACGAGAAGACCCTGTGGACCGGCGGCCCCGGCTCCCGCGAGGGCTACGACCACGGAAACTGGCGCGAGGCCAGGCCCGGCGCCCTCGCCGCGGTGCAGAAGGAACTGGACGAGAAGGGCAGGCTCGCCCCCGACGCGGTCGCCGCCGACCTCGGTCAGTCCCGCCGCGGCTACGGCGCCCACCAGACCTTCGGCGACCTGCACCTCGACGTGCCCGGCGCACCGGCCGAGCCCGACGCCACGTACCGCCGCACCCTCGACCTCGCCACCGGCCTGGCGACCGTCACGTACACCCACCAAAAGGTGCGCCACGAGCGGGAGTTCTTCGCCTCGTACCCCGACGGCGTGCTCGTCGGGCGCCTCAGCGCGGACCGCCCCGCGAGCGTCACCTGCACCCTGCGCCACACCTCGCCCCGCGCCGACTGCACCGCGAAGGCGGACGGCGACCGGATCGCCGTACGCGGCGAACTCGCCGACAACGGCCTGAAGTTCGAGGCGCAGCTGCGCGTCGTGCACCGGGGCGGCACGCGCACGGCGAACGCGGACGGCAGCATCACCGTGACCGGCGCCGACCACGTCTGGTTCGCGCTCGCCGCCGGAACGGACTACGCCGACACCTACCCCGACTACCGCGGCGACGACCCGCACGCCCGCGTCACCGGCACCGTCGACAAGGCCGTCGCCCGCGGCCACGGCGCGCTGCGCGCCCGCCATCTGCGCGACCACCGCGACCTGTTCGACCGCGTGACCCTCGACATCGGCCAGGCCGCTCCCGCCGATGTCCCGACCGACCAGCTGCTCAAGGGGTACGGGGGAGGTGCGAGCGCTGCCGACCGAGCCCTCGAAGCCCTCTTCTTCCAGTACGGCCGCTACCTCCTCATCGCCTCCTCGCGGCCGGGCTCGCTGCCCGCCAACCTCCAGGGCGTGTGGAACAACAGCACCACCCCGCCCTGGTCAGCCGACTACCACACCAACATCAACCTCCAGATGAACTACTGGCTCGCCGAGGCCGCCAACCTCCCCGAGACCACTGCCCCCTACGACCGCTTCGTCGAGGCGCTGCGCGTGCCGGGGCGGCGCACGGCCAAGGAGATGTTCGGTTCACGGGGCTGGGTGGTGCACAACGAGACCAACCCCTACGGCTTCACCGGCGTCCACGACTGGTCGACCGCCTTCTGGTTCCCCGAGGCCGCCGCCTGGCTCACCGCGCAGCTCTACGAGCACTACCGCTTCGGCGGCTCCACCGCGTACCTGCGCACCACTGCCTACCCGGTGATGAAGGAGGCCGCCGAGTTCTGGCTCGACAACCTGCGCGTCGATCCGCGCGACGGCACCCTCGTCGTCACCCCGAGCTACTCGCCGGAGCACGGCGACTTCACCGCGGGTGACTCCATGGCGCAGCAGATCGTGCACGACCTGCTCACCAACACCCTGGAAGCGGCCCGGGTGCTCGGCGACTCGGCCGCCTTCCGCGCCGAGCTGGAGAAGACCCTGGGCAAGCTCGACCCCGGCCTGCGCGTCGGCTCCTGGGGCCAGCTCCAGGAGTGGAAGGCCGACCTGGACGACAGGACCGACGACCACCGGCACGTCTCCCACCTCTACGCCCTGCACCCCGGCCGCCAGATCCAGCCGGGCAGCAAGTGGGCCGACGCCGCCAAGGTCTCCTTGACCGCGCGCGGCGACGGCGGCACCGGCTGGTCCAAGGCGTGGAAGGTCAACTTCTGGGCGCGGCTCCGCGACGGCGACCACGCGCACAAGATGCTCGCCGAACAGCTGAAGTCCTCGACGCTGCCGAACCTCTGGGACACCCATCCGCCGTTCCAGATCGACGGCAACTTCGGGGCGACCTCGGGCATCGTGGAGATGCTCCTGCAGAGCCAGTTCGACGTCATCGAGGTGCTGCCCGCGCTGCCCGCGAGCTGGCCCGAGGGATCGGTGCGCGGGCTGCGGGCACGCGGCGGGGCGCGCCTCGACGTCGCGTGGTCGGTCGGCCGGGCCACCCGCATCGTCCTCACCGCCACCCGCACCCGCGAACTCACCGTGCGCAGCGACCTGTTGACGGGCGGCGAGCAGACCTTCAAGGCGCGGGCCGGACAGCGCTACGTCTTCGACTGAGCACCCCTCCGCCCAGACGTCAGGGCCGGGCCCGCCCCCACGCGAACCCGGCCCCGACCGTCATCGGCGCTCTAGGAGCCCGATCGCACCACCTTCACGTCGGCCGCCCGGACGTACGCCACGCGATGCCCGAACTGCACCTTGTAGTACATGTCCTTGCCGCGCACCACCTTGTGCGGCGTCGTGTCGAACGTCGGCGCGTAGAAGTACTCGCCCGGCACCTTGCCGCCGGTCGCGTACTCCTGTCCCGCGAGGAGCTTGTACGGCAGCGGCGTGACCGCCTGCACAGGGACACCCGCCGGGTACGCCTCCTTCTCCGGGTAGGCGCGTCCGTACACCGGGACCTCCTGGGCATCGCCCTTCGGCGTCACCACGAGGCCCTTCGCGTCGACGGCCGTCGGCTGCTTCCGCGGGTTCTTGAACCAGGCCTTCTGGCCCAGGTACCAGACGGCGGTCCAGTCGCCCTTGCGCTCGGCGACCGCGTACTGCTGGCCGGTGGAAAGGCGGGCACCGGTGTCGTTCACGCCGATCGTCGAGTCGCCGCCGCCGGGCCGCAGGCCGATGTCCTTGATGAGCGGCGCGTCGTCACGGGGCTCGGTGTGGACGCGTACCGCGGCCGAGCCGTGCGGCACGCACGTCTCGCCCGGCTTGACGCAGCCCGTGTACTCCGGCCGGTTCTCGGAGTACTCGGGTGCCACCGTCACCAGGCCGCCGTTCGGGCCCGCCGTGCGCTTGAACGGCTTGCCCATCAGCGTGAAGTAGTGCTGCCAGTCCCAGTACGGGCCCGGGTCGGTGTGCATGCCCGCGATCGTCGACGGCAGCGTGCCCGGGACGTTGTCGTGGCCGATGATGTGTTGGCGGTCCAGCGGGATGCGGTACTTCTTGGCGAGGTACTTCACCAGGCGCGCCGACGAGCGGTACATCGCCTCCGTGTACCAGGTGTCGGGCGCCGTCAGGAAGCCCTCGTGCTCCAGTCCGATCGACTTGGAGTTCACGTACCAGTTGCCCGCGTGCCAGGCGACGTCCTTGGCCTTCACGTGCTGGGCGATGTGGCCGTCGGTGGAGCGCAGGGTGTACTGCCAGGAGACGTACGTGGGGTCCTGCACCATGTTGAGGACGCCTTCCCAGCGGCCTTCGGTGTCATGGACGACGATGGTGTCGATGCGCTGGCTCTTGGGCCGGTCCGCCAGGTCGTGGTTGCCGTAGTCGTCGTTGCCGTTCGGGTCCTTGAACTCCTCGTACGGAGCCGGGATCCACTCGCACGACACGGTCGTCGGGCACTCGGTCTCGCCCTTCGGTGCCTTCCGCAGCCCCATGCCCCGGACCTGCGCGGCATCCGGCTTCAGGCCGGCGACCGGCGCGAGCGCCATCTGCTGGCCGGCGTCCGTGGTGCGCGACTGCCCGTCGTGGATGACGGCGAAGACGTCGTTGGCGTACGTCGCCGCGGTGGCCTGGTCGTCCGCGCCGGAGAAGCGGGCGATCGCGCCGTACCACTCGGCCGGGTCGTCGCTCAGCGGCTTGCCGAGCTTCTTCTGCGCGGCGGCGAGCAGGGCGGCACCGCCGCGTACGTTGGCGGCGGGGTCGGTGCGCAGCCGCTCCGCGGGGAGACCGCTGACCTCGGCGGCGCGGCGCAGGGTTTTCAGCCGGGCGGGCAGTTCGGAGTTCTCGGGCGCCTTGGCCGTGAACTCCTCAGGCTTGAGGACTCCCCGGGACGCGTCGCCGCGCGGGTCCTCCTCGCCCTCGCTGTGGTGCGGGGCGCCGGCGACCGCGGTGCGCGCGTCGGTGAGGTGCATGGGGCCGTACCCGCCGGTCACGCTCGGCGCGCCGCCGTGCGCGTCCCAGCGGGACTGCAGATAGGACACCCCGAGCAGCACGCTCTGCGGTACGCGGTATTCGGCGGCCGCGGCCGCGAAGGCGCCCTGCAGCTCACCGCCCGCACCGGGAGCGCCCGGCGACGAGGCGGAGGAGGTGGACGGGGCGGCACCGAGCAGCGGAAGCAGCAGGCCGGCGGAGACAAGGGCGCCCGCGGTCCTGACGGCGCGTCTGCGCGCGGCAGGGGTACGGACGGTGGGGGATCCTCGCAAGGCAGCCTCCTGGGGCGGTGAAGCGTGATGGGGCGTGCGGGGCCGGGCGTGCGTCAGTGGTACCGGCTCTCCGACGATCCGTCAATCATGCCCAGGAGCGCGGATTTCCCATGTCAGCGCCGGTCCCGGCGGGTTTCGCCCCAGGAGGCCGCACGGCCTGCGGCGCGTCAGTGGAGTGGACCAATGAGGTCTGGTCCACCTGTTCGGATCAGCGGGCCGCACCCGACAAGGCCCGGTCCACCTGCTGCGGGGACAGCGCGTGCTCGACGGCCAGGATGCCCGCGCCGATGGCCGCCGCGTTCTCGCCCGTACGGCTGGGCTCGATCCGCAGCACATGGGTGGCCAAGGGGTGCGACCTTCGGTACACCGCCTCCCGTACGCCCGCGAGGAGCTGGTCGTGCACGGCGGCCAGCGCCCCGCCGACCACCACCGTGTCCGGATTGAAGAAGTTCACCAGGCCCGCAAGGACCTCGCCCACCGCTCGGCCCGCCTCGCGCACCATGCGGACGGCGTCGCGGTTGCCGGACTTCACGAGCTGGACGACATCACTGCCCGAGGTCGCTCGCAGGCCGAGCTCGGACAGCTTGCGGGCGATGGCCGCACCGCCCGCCACCGCCTCCAGGCAGCCGGAGTTGCCGCACCGGCAGGGGTCCTCGATGTCGCCCACCCGGATGTGCCCGATGTCGCCCGCGCTGCCCTGCGCGCCCCGGTGCAGCCGTCCGTCGGCGACGATGCCGCAGCCGATGCCCGTGCCCACCTTGATGTAGAGCAGATAGCGCGTGTCGGGGAAGGCGCGGCGCTGCTCGGCGAGCGCCATCACGTTCACGTCGTTGTCGACGAGGGCCCGGGGCCCGAACCGCTCGGCGAAGAACTCCGGGATGGGGAACTGGTGCCAGCCCGGCATGATCGGCGGATCCACCGGACGGCCCGTCGAGAACTCCACGGGCCCCGGCACACCGACCCCGATGGACTGGAGCGACGCGGAATCGCGCTCGGTCTCATTGAGCAGGGTGTGCAGCGTCCGCTCGACGTGGCCGAGCACCTCCTGCGGGCCGTCCGCGATGGAGATCGGGTCCTCGCGCAGGGCGAGCATCTCGCCGCCGATGTCCAGGAGGGCGACCCGGCAGTGCGAAGCGCCCAAGTCGACGCCCGCCACCGCGTGTTCACGCGTGCGCAGGCGCAGCCGCCGCGGTGGCCGACCGCCCGTCGAGCCGCCGTCCGCCTCCTCGGTGAGGAAGCCGTGCGCGATCAGCGCGTCCACCCGCTGGGACACCGTCGACCGCGCGAGCCCCGTCATCCGGGCGATGTCGGCGCGGGTCTCCACCGCCCCCGTGCGGAGCAGGGCGAGGACTTCGCCGGGTGTCGACGGTACGGAAACGGGGTGATCCGGCGCTCCAGACATGGCAGCAACCTTAGGGACGAGTTTGGCTGCTCACAAGGCTGATGCTGTTCGACGATCGACCTAAGTGCCCGTCAACTCGCTTGTACAGAAAGCTGCTTGGGCCCTTGACAGGTCAAAGCTCCCTCATCACATTGCTCTGCAGACCGCTGCCGAAGGAGCCGAGGGTGCAGGCGATGCAGGCGACGCAACAGATGTTGGCGATGCGCGGGGTGTCCAAGAGCTTTCTCGGAGTGCGAGTGCTGCACGGGGTGTCGCTCGACCTCGCTGCCGGCGAGGTGCACGCGCTTGTCGGTGAGAACGGCGCCGGCAAGTCCACCTTGATGAAGGTCCTCGCGGGCGAACACGTCCCCGACGAGGGCAGCATCGTGCTCGACGGAACGGAGCATGCCTTCAGCCACCCGGCGCAGGCCCAGGCCGCCGGAGTCGGCATCATCCATCAGGAGTTCGCGCTGCTCCCGCACCGGACGGTCGCGGAAAACGTCTTCCTGGGCCGCGAGCCGACCCGCTACGGCCTCGTCGACCGCCGCACGATGGAGGCCCGCACGGCGGAGCTCCTGGCCGAGGTCGGCGTAGCGGGCATCACGCCCCGCACCTACATCCGGGACCTGTCCGTCGCCCGCCAGCAGACCGTCGAGATCGTCAAGGCGCTCGCCTCCGACGTCCGCGTCCTGGTCATGGACGAGCCGACCGCGCCGCTCGCCGACCACGAGGCCGGCCTCCTGCACGGCCTCGTGCGCCGCCTCGCGGCCCGCGGCCTCGGCATCCTGTACATCTCGCACCGGCTGCGCGAGGTCTTCGACCTCTCGCAGCGGATCACGGTGCTGAAGGACGGCCGTCACGTCACGACGGTGCGGACCGAGGACACCGACACCGACCAGGTCGTACGCGCCATGGTGGGCCGGGAGCTGAGCGCCTACTACCCGCCGCGCGCCCACCCCGCCGACATCGGCGAGGTACGCCTCGCCGTCACGGGCGGCGGCAACGACCGGCTGAGCGGCATCGACCTGACGCTGCGCGCCGGCGAGATCACCGGCATCGCGGGCCTGGAGGGCTCCGGCCGTACGTCCCTGGCGAGGGCCCTGTTCGGCGCCGCCCCGTTCACCTGCGGGACCATGACGGTGAACGGCGAAGTCCTGCGGCCCGCCGGACCGCGCCAGGCCATCCGCGCCGGGATCGCCCTGGTGACCGAGGACCGCAAGGCCGAGGGGCTCGCCCTGCGGCAATCCGTGCGCGACAACGCCCTGCTCGTCACGCGCGCCGTACCGGCCCGCGGGGAGCCGCCCGCCGCCCGCGAACTCACCGCGCTCCTCGAACGGGTACGGCTGCAGGCGCGCGGCGAGGACCAGGAGGCCCGCTATCTCTCCGGCGGCAACCAGCAGAAGGTCGTCATCGCCAAGTGGCTCGCCGCCCGCCCCCGCGTCCTGCTCTTCGACGAACCGACCCGGGGCGTCGACGTGGGCGCCAAGGCCGCCATCCACACCCTGGTCCGCGAACTGGCCCGCGAGGGCATCGCGGTCCTGATCGTCTCCTCCGAGCTGCCCGAACTCATCGGCATGAGCGACCGCGTCCTCGTCATGGCCGAGGGCCGCATCGCCGGGGAGCTGCCGGCGGGGGCGTCCGAGGAGGACGTGATGCGCCTCGCCACGAGTGCCCCGGCCGGAGACATCAACGACCCGAGCGCCCCGTCCGGAAAGGATTCCGTCGCGTGAGCGGTACCAGCCTCGCCCCACCGCCCGCCCCCCTGAAGACCCGCGCCCCGAGCCGCAGCAGGCTCACCGATCCCGCCGTCGGCGTCTGGCTCGCCGCCGGGGCCGTCACCGCGCTCGGCTGGATCGTGGTCGCCGCACGCGGCGGCGACTTCCTCACGCTCTCGAACGTCGTCGGCATCCTGCAGAACTGCGTCGCCCTCGGGCTGGTCGCCGTGGGCCAGACCGCCGTCATCCTCACCGGCTCCCTCGACCTGTCGGTGGCGTATCTGATCAGCCTCGGCACGCTCGTGGCCGCCACCACCATGGAGGACGGCAGCGTCGTCACCGCGGTGCTCGCCGTCCTCGCCCTGTCGGCGGCCGTCGGGCTCGCCAACGGGCTCATCGTGACCGGGCTCAAGGTCAACGCGTTCATCGCGACGCTCGGCACCGCGTTCATCCTGCGCGGCTGGATCGAGGACAACTACACGGGCCCGGCGGGCAGGGTCCCCGCCTCCTTCCAGCACCTGGGCTACGACCGGATGGGCCCGATCCCCGTCTCGCTCTTCCTGCTCGCGGCCGTCGCCGCCGCGATGTGGCTGATCACCCGCCGCACCCGCTTCGGGCATCACCTGTACGCCACGGGCGGCGACGAACACGCGGCCCGGCTCTCCGGCGTCCGCACCCGCCGCACGATCATCGCCGCGCACGTCCTGTGCTCGCTCTGCGTCGGCGCCGCCGCCCTCTTCCTCGCCTCACGGCTCGGCGCGGGCGCCCCCTGGGCCGGCACCGAGGCCCGCTACGACCTGGAGTCGATCGCCGCCGTCGTCCTCGGCGGCACCATCCTGGCGGGCGGGCGCGGGGGAGTGGCGGGCACCCTCGGCGGAGTCCTGGTGCTCGCCGTGCTCGACTCCGTCTTCAACCAGCTCGGCGTCGACCCGTTCTTCAAGAACGTCGTGCGCGGCGTCGTCATCATCGCCGCCGTCGCGATCTACGCCCGGCGCGGCAGCAGGAGGTCCGCATGAGCAGCGGCGCGGCAACCGCCGCCCCATACAAGCGAGTCGTACGTTCCCTCGGCACCGGAGCGCCCGTCTACGCGCTCCTCGTCGTCCTGCTCGCCGCACTCGCCGTCACCGACCCGGGCTTCTACGAACCCGACCGCTTCCTCGCCTTCGTCAAGCGTGCCGCGCCCCTGGTGATCCTCGCCGCCGGACAGTATCTGGTCATCGTCTGCGGCGAGTTCGACCTGTCGGTCGGGGCGATCGTCACCGCCGGTGTCGTCGCGGCGGCCGAGGTCTACGGCTCGTTTCCCGACGCACCGTGGCCGCTCATCACGGCGGGCCTGCTGCTCGCGGGCGCGGTCACCGGCCTCGTCAGCGGGCTGATCACCACCCGCCTGAGAGTGCCCTCGTTCATCACCACGCTCGGCATGATGCTGATCCTGGAGGGTGCCGTCTTCTTCTGGACGGGTGGTTCCCCGCACGGGCAACTCTCGGAAGGCTTCCGGCAGATGGGGCGCGGCACCGCCATGGGCTGGCTGCCCTGGGCGGTCCTCGCCTGCCTCGCCGCGGGCATCGTCGCCGTCCTGCTCATGCGCTCCGACTTCGGCCGTACGTTGATCGCGACCGGCGACAGCGAACGCGCCGCCGGCCTCGCCGGAGTCCGCGTGCACCGCGCCCGCGTCATCGCCTTCGTCCTGTCCGGCGCGGCGGCGGCGCTCGCCGCGGTACTCGTCGGCGGCTTCTCCGGGGTCTCCGCGCAGGCGGGCCGCGGCTACGAGTTCGAGGCGATCACCGCCGTGGTCCTCGGCGGAGTCGTGCTCGGCGGCGGCCGGGGCAGCGTGGTCGCCGCGATGGCGGGCGCCTTCTCGCTGCAGGCCCTGTTCACGCTGCTCAACCTCCAGGGCGTATCGGGTGCCCTGGAGTCCACCGTCCAGGGCGTCATCGTCATCGCCGCGGTCGGGCTGGGGGCCGCCGACTGGTCCCGGCTGCGCCGCCGTCGTACTCACTCCTCGGAAGGCAGACCCTTGTGATGAACATCCGTGTGAACCGCAGGCGCGCGCTCACGCCCGCCGCCGCCGCTCTGCTCGCGGGCGCACTGCTCACCTCCTGCTCCAGCGACACGCCCCCCGACTCGCCCGCCGCCGCCTCGCAGTCCGCCGGATCCGACGAGGGCGGTGACAAACCCTCCAAGTTCTTCGAACAGGCCGAGTACGAGCGTCAGTTGAAGCTCGGCAAAGAGACCCCCGAGGGCCCGAACGACAAGCCCTGGGAGCAGATGCTCGAACCGCAGATGACCGACACCGCCCAGTACAAGAAGAAGGGCTCGGGCGGCACCCACCTCTGCTTCTCGAATGCCGGAGTCTTCAACCCCTGGCGCCAGGTCGGCCTGAAGAACATGAAGGCCGAGGTGAAGCAGCACAAGGAGATCGACGACTTCACCGTCCTCGACGCGCAGGGCAAGGACGACAAGCAGATCTCCGACATCCAGGAGCTCGCGGGCAACAAGGACTGCGACGCGCTCATCGTCTCGCCGAACACCACCGCCACCCTCACCCCGGCGGTGAAGGAGGCCTGCGGCAAGCTCCCCGTGATCGTCTTCGACCGGGGTGTGGAGACCGACTGCGCCGTCACCTTCGTCAACCCCATCGGCGGCTACGGCTACGGCGCGGTCGCCGCGGACTTCCTCGTCGACAAGGTCAAGCCCAAGGGCAAGATCCTCGCCCTGCGCATCTCACCCGGCGTGGACGTCCTGGAGACCCGCTGGTCGGCGGCGAAGCTCGCCTTCGACAAGAGTGAACTGGACGTCGTGGAGGCCAAGTTCACCGACGGCGACCCCGCCAAGACGAAGTCGATCGTCTCCGACGCGATCTCCCGGCACGGGTCCATCGACGGCGTCTGGATGGACTCCGGCGCCACGGCCGTCGCCGCCGTCGAGGCCTTCGAGGACGCGGGCGTCGACGTGCCGCCGATCACCGGCGAGGACCAGCAGGACTTCCTCCAGGCGTGGAAGGACAAGAAGCTCACCGCGATCGCCCCCACCTATCCGACCTTCCAGTGGCGCACGCCGGTCATCGCGGCCCTGCGCATCCTGGACGGAAAAGAGGTCCCCAAGGAGTGGAAGCTGCCGCAGCCCACGATCACGCAGGCCAATCTCGACGAGTACCTCCAGGAGGGCATGCCGCCGCTGCACTACGCGATGTGCGGTTGCCAGGACATGCCGGGCTTCCCCGGAGACTGGGGAGGCAAGAAGTGACGTACGCCGCCTGGAAGTTGGGCGCGAACCCCTGGATCTGGCACTCGCCGGTCACCACCGAGGTGCTCGGCGAGACGCTGCCCCGCCTCGCGGGCTGGGGCTTCGACTGCGCGGAACTTCCCCTGGAACAGCCCGACGACTGGGAGCCCGCCGCGGTGGCGAAGCTGCTCGACGTCACGGGCCTTGCCCCCGCTGCGGTCGTCGCCGTCATGCCGGACGAGCGCAACCTCGTCCGCGCCGATCAGGGCACCCTGCGCGCCACCCAGGACTACCTCCGCCGCTGCGTCGACGCGGCGCACGCGATCGGAGCCCCCGTGGTGGCGGGCCCGGTGTACGCGGCGGTCGGCCGGACCTGGCGGATGGACCGGGCGGCGCGGGCGGCGGCGTACGAGGAGTGGCGCGAGCACATCGCGCCGGTCGTCGAGTACGCGGCACGCGCCGGTGTCCGTATCGCCGTCGAGCCCCTCAACCGCTACGAGACGAGCCTGTTCAACACCGTCGCCCAGACCCTGGAGGGCCTCGAAGGCCTGCCCGAGGAGTCGATCGGCGTCGCTCTGGACACCTACCACCAGAACATCGAGGAGCACTCCCTGCCCGAGGCGGTCCGTACGGCGGCAAGGCGCATCGCCCACGTCCAGGTGTGCGCCAACGACCGCGGCGCCCCCGGCGCCGACCACCTCGACTGGCCCGGCTTCCTGCGCGCGCTGGGCGAGTCCGCTTACCGAGGGCCGCTCTGCATCGAGTCGTTCACGGCACACAACGACGCCATCGCCGTCGCCGCCTCCGTCTGGCGGCCCCTCGCGCCCAGCCAGGACGCGCTCGCCACCGACGGACTCGGCTTCCTGCGCCGAACCCTGGCCGCCCTCTGACGTCCGACCCTCTGACATCCGGCAATCCCGCACGTCCGTCCCGTCCTTCCCAGCAGAGAGGACCACCCCATGGACTGTCATGCGCGTGACAGAAGGCTGCGTGACACGAAAGGCTTACGAAGAACGGTGATCGCGCTCGTCGCGGCGCTGCTCCTCGCCGTCGGGTTCCTGCCCGCCACCTCCAGCGCCGCGGACAAGGCGCCCGCCTTCCGTGCGCTGCTCTTCACCAAGGCCGTCGGCTACGTCCACGACTCCATCCCGGCCGGCGTCCAGATGGTCAAGGAGCAGGCGGAGGCGAACAACTTCGAGGTCGTCCAGACCGACGACGCGACCGTCTTCGACGACGCGAAGCTCAAGGACTTCGACGTCATCATCATGCTGCAGAACTCCGGCATGGTCTGGGACACCGACGCCCAGCGCGACGCCATGAAGACGTACGTGAAGAGCGGCAAGGGAGTCGTCGCCCTGCACAACACCCTCGACATGGGCGTCGAGGACTCCTTCCCCTGGTGGGACGACCTCATCAACGCCGGTGCCCACATGCCCGCCCACTCACCGGGCGTCCTGAAGGGCACCGCCAAGGTCGCCGACCGCGCGCACCCCTCCACCAAGGGCCTTCCCGAGCGCTGGGAGCGCCCGGAGGAGTGGTACAACTTCGACAAGAACCCCCGCGGCGACGTGCACGTCCTGGTCACCGCCGACGAGACCACGTACGACCCGGGCGGCTCCAAGATGGGCGCCGACCACCCCATCTCCTGGTGCCGCAACGCCGAGGGCGGCAAGGTCTGGGCCACCGCCATGGGCCACGACAAGGCGTCGTACAGCGAGCCCGCCTTCCGCGAGCACGTGCTCGGCGGCATCCAGTGGGCCGCGGGCAACAAGCCCGGCGACTGCGGCGGCACGGTCTGGTCCGGCTACGAGAAGACCGCCCTGGACGACAACACGGCCGACCCGATGGAACTGGACGTCGCCAAGGACGGCAAGGTCTTTTACGTCCAGCGCAGCGGCGAGGTGAAGATCTTCGACCCGAAGAGCCACTCCACGTCCACGGCGGGCAAGCTCGACGTCTACACCGGCGGCGAGGACGGCCTCGTCGGCATGGAACTGGACCCCAAGTTCGCCACCAACCGCTGGATCTACCTCTACTACGCCCCCGCCAAGGCGACGGACGACGTCAACCGCCTCTCCCGCTTCACGGTCAAGAAGGACAACACCCTCGACCTCGCCAGCGAGAAGAAGCTCCTGGACGTCCCCGCCTACCGCGACCGCACCTTCCCCGAGCCCGGCCACACCGGCGGCGCCGTCGAGTTCGGCCCGAACCGCACGCTCTACCTCGGCGTCGGCGACGACACCCCGCCCAACCTCGACCCCAACTGGCAGGGCTACGCCCCTCTCGACTGGCGCGAGGGCAAGCAGATGCTGGACGCGGCCCGCACCGCGGGCAACACCAACGACCTGCGCGGCAAGATCCTGCGCATCAAGCCCACGGACAAGGGCGGCTACACCATCCCCAAGGGCAACCTCTTCGCCAAGGGCACCGCGAAGACCCGCCCCGAGATCTACGCGATGGGCTTCCGCAATCCCTTCCGTTTCACCGTCGACCCCAAGACGGGCTACGTGCACGCCTCGGACTACGGCCCCGACCGCGGCGCCCCGACCACCGACCGCGGCCCTGAGGGCCTGGTCGAGTACAACGTCATCAAGAAGGCGGGCAACTTCGGCTGGCCCTTCTGCCACGGCAACAACCAGGCGTACGCCCCCTACAACCCCGACACCCAGGAAGTCGGCGCCAAGTTCGACTGCGCCATGCCCGTCAACCCCTCGCCGAACAACACCGGCCTGAAGGACCTGCCGACACTCCAGCAGCCCGAGATCTGGTACGGCTACGGCGAGTCCAAGGAGTTCCCGGAGATGGGCGCGGGCGGCTCGGCACCGATGAGCGGCCCCGTCTACCACTACGACGCCAAGAACCCCTCCAAGACGAAGTTCCCCGCCTACTTCGAGGGCGCGAGCTTCTTCTACGAGTGGGCCCGCGACTCGGTCAAGGAGATCCGCTTCGACAAGAGCGGCAAGCTCCTGAAGATCAACGACTTCCTGAAGACGGCGAAGTTCGCCAAGCCGATGGACATGACCTTCGGCCCCGACGGCTCCCTGTACGTCCTGGAGTGGGGCAGCGAGTTCGGCGGCGGCAACAACGACTCCGGGCTCTACCGCATCGACTACGCCCAGGGCCAGCGCACCCCGCTCGCCCAGGCCAAGGCATCGGCCACCAACGGCCCGACCCCGCTGAAGGTCGACTTCTCCAGCGAGGGCAGCAAGGACCCCGACGGTGATCCGCTCACCTTCGCCTGGGACTTCGACGGCGACGGCACCTACGACTCCACCGAGGCCAGCCCCTCCCACACCTACGACACCAAGGGAGACTTCAACGCCCAGCTGAAGGTCACCGACTCCACCGGCAAGTCCGGCTACGCCAACGTGCCCGTCACCGCGGGCAACACGGCCCCCAAGGTGAAGGTCGAGACCCCGGTCGACGGCAAACTCATCGAGTTCGGCGACAAGATCCCCTACAAGGTCACGGTCACCGATCCCGAGGACGGCACGATCGACTGCTCCAAGGTCACCGTCAACCCGGCCCTCGGCCACGACGACCACGAGCACCCCACCACCGACATCCCCGGCTGCGAAGGCACCGTGGACACCGGTGACCTGGGCGGCCACCCCGAGGGCGCCGACCTCACCTACGTCCTCAACGCCAAGTACACCGACAAGGGCGGCGACGGCGTCAGCGCCCTCACCGGCTACGGCCGCTCCGTCATGCACCCCAAGCACAAGCAGGCGGAGTACCACGACGACCAGTCGGGGACCCGCATCGTCTCCCAGGAGGGCGCCGAGAACGGCAAACGTATCGGTGACATCAGTGACGGCGACTGGATCGCGTACAGCCCGATGAGTGTCGAGGGCGTCAGCAAGGTCAGCTACAAGCTGTCCTCGCCGTACGGCGTCGGCTCGATCGAGCTGCGCGCGGATGCCCCGGACGGCAAACTGCTCGCCACCACGCCCGTCCCCAACACCGGGGGCTGGGACACCTACCAGGCCACACCCGACGTGCCGGTCGAAGCCCTGTCCGGCACCCACAAGCTGTACGTGGTCTTCAAATCGCCGCAGAACAATTCCTTCGACGTGGACGCGGTGCAGTTCACCACGTCATAGTCACCCGGAAGTAGCCGCAGGAAGTCGCCGTCGGAAGTCGCCGGGGGCATAGAAAAGTCCGCAGTGCGCCGCTGTCCAAGGCGCACTGCGGACCTTCTCCCCCCGGTCAGCGAGTGCCGACGGCCGCGCGCACGGCGCGGCGTGCCAGCTGGCAGTCGTCGTGCAACCGCCTCAGCAGCAGCCGCTGCTCCTCACCGGATGTCGCGGCACCGGGGTGGGCCGGCCCCGGTGCCGCAGGCGACGTGTCGTGCATGGAACGCTGCACGGCCATCTCGTACGTACGGATCTCCCGGGTCAGCACCAGCATCAGGTTGACCAGGAACGCGTCACGCGCCGCCGGACCCTGCTCCTGCGCCAGCTGACTGATCTCGCGCCGCGCGACCGGTGCGTCACCGAGCACCGACCACAGCGTCGCCAGGTCATAGCCCGGCAGATACCAGCCCGCGTGCTCCCAGTCCACGAACACCGGACCGGCCGGGGACAGCAGGATGTTCGAGAGGAGCGCGTCACCGTGGCAGAACTGCCACGTGCCGTGCTGTCCTGCCGAGTGCGCGATGCCGTGCAGCAGCTTCTGCAGGTCGCCCATGTCCCGGTCGGTCAGCAGCCCCAGCTCATGGAAGCGGTTGATCCGCTTGCCGTAGTCCATGGGCCTGCCGAACAGCTCCTGCGGTGGACGCCACCGGTTGAGGTGGCGGATGGAGTTGAGCGCGAGGCGCACGTCCGCGCGCGGCGGCGCCTCCACGGGATGGCGGGACAGCGCGGCGACGCGTCCCTGCATCCGCTCGATCACCAGCGTGCAGTCCTCGGGGTCCGCGGCGATGAGCCGCGGGGCCCGGACCGGAGGACGGTGCCGGACGAACGAGCGGTATGCCGCTATCTCGTGCCGGATCCGCTCGGCCCACGCGGGCGAGTGGTCCAGTAAACATTTGGCGATCGCGGTGCTGCGTCCTGTGGTCCCCACCAGCAGTACGGTGCGTCCGCTGCGGCGGAGCACCTGTACCGGGTTGAACTCCGGACAGATGCGGTGCACCGAGGCGATCGCGGTGCGCAGTTGCGCCCCCTGGGGGCCTGACAAGTCGAGTCTCCCGCTGAGCGGTTGCGTGCCGGGCCCCGGAACGCGTCGCGTCCGGCCGGCGCCGAGCGACCCGGCCGCGGGGCGCGCGGGCTCCAGATACGGGCCGCTGCCGGGCTGTCGGCTGTGCAGTGGCCGGGGCGGGGCGGACACGGAGGACGATGCTGTGTACATGGGCGATACAGATCCCTTCGTGTGCCTGCGAATTGCGGCGCCTCCCGTCCCCGGCCCCTTTGGGAGCACCCTGGGGAATGTCCCGCGGTGGGCCGGGTCGGGGTGGCGCATTCCTACCTGACACCCGGCGTCCCCTGGCACACCATGTGGCGCACCCTGGCGAACCCTGGCGAATAGTCGCCCAGCAACTGACAGAGGGTTACTGTCAACTCAGCCGAGAACCTGGGGGCTTGACGTGAACGGACAACCCAACACCCGACTGTCGGACCTTTTCGGCCTGGCAGGCTGGTCCAAAGGGGAGCTCGCGAGACTGGTGAACCGGCAGGCGGCGGCCATGGGCCATCCGCAGCTGGCCACCGACACCTCGCGGGTACGGCGGTGGATCGACATGGGAGAAATTCCGCGCGATCCCGTGCCCCGGGTGCTGGCGGCTCTGTTCACCGAGCGTCTCGGCCGTGTCGTGACCATTGAGGATCTTGGTCTGGTCCGGCACGGGCGCGTGGGGAAGCAGCGTGGCGACGGGAGTGTGGAGCACCCCGACGGCATGCCGTGGGCGCCCGAACGGACAGCCGCGGTCCTCACCGAATTCACGGGAATGGACCTCATGCTCAACCGACGCGGCTTGGTGGGCGCGGGTGCCGCGCTCGCCGCCGGCTCCGCACTGACCGGCGCCATGCACGACTGGCTGCACACCGATCCGGCCCTTGCTGCCGACGCTCCCCGAACCGACCATCCCCTGCACGCCGACCCCGCTGGGTTCGACCGCTATGAGGCCGCCCCCATCGGGTCGCAGGAGATCGAGGAACTGGAGACCTCCGTCGAGGTGTTCCGGGCCTGGGACGCCTCCCGTGGCGGAGGGCTGCAGCGCAAGGCTGTGGTGGGACAGCTCAACGAAGTGGGCGGCATGCTCGCCTACCGACACCCCGACCATCTCCAGCGCCGCCTGTGGGGCGTCGCTGCCAATCTCGCCGTCCTCGCGGGCTGGATGTCGCACGACGTCGGCCTGGAGCCCACGGCGCAGAAGTACTTCGTGATCGCCGCGCACGCGGCCCGCGAGGGCGGCGACCGGCCGCGCGCCGGCGAGGCCCTGTCCCGGGCCGCGCGCCAGATGGTGCATCTGGGGCGCCCCGACGACGCCCTGGATCTGATGAAACTCGCCCAGTCGGGTTCGGGCGAGGAGATGCTGCCGCGCACGCAGGCCATGCTCTACACCATCGAGGCCTGGGCACAGGCGTCGATGGGCAAGGGCCAGGCGATGCGGCGCACCCTCGGCATCGCGGAGGACCTGTTCGTCTCCGACAAGGGGGACGTACCCCCGCCCAGCTGGATGCAGATGTTCGACGAGGCGGACATGCACGGCATGCAGGCCCTGGCCTTCCGCACCCTCGCCGATCACGACGCGTCCGCCGCCAACACCGCCCAGCGCCATGCCCGGGAGGCCATCGACCTGCGGGCCAAGGGCCGCGACCGCTCGCAGATCTTCGACTACATCTCACTGGCATCGGCATGCTTCATCGCCGACGACCCCGAACAGGCCGATCGGTACGCACGGTTGGCGCTGGTGTCGATGGGGTCGAACTCCTCGCTGCGCACGTGGGACCGGCTGCGTGAGATGTACCGCCTGACGGCCCAGTACTCGGGCTACCCGAAGATCGAGGATCTGCGCGAGGAGATCAAGCTGGCGCTGCCCAAGGCGTCGGCCAAGACCGGAGGTGGCAGCCGGGTCCGCGCATAGGACCCGGCACGGCTCGGGGGGTCAGGAACCCACCCGGGCGATCAACAGGCAGGCGTCGTCCTCACGTGGGGCCACGCCGAACTCTTCGACGACCGTCCTCACACAGTCCTGCGCACCCCGCGTGTCCGTGAAGCGTGGCGCGAGCGCGAGCAGCCGGCTCGTGGCCGCGTCCCTGGCGCGCCGCGGGACCAGCCCATCGGTGTGCAGCAACAGCAGGTCTCCGGGCGCGAGTTGCACTTCGGCCTGCTCGTACGTGGCTCCGGAGGTCGCCCCGAGGATCACTCCACCCGGTGGCGTCAGCGCGCGCCCCGTCCCGTCGCGGAACAGCAGCGGGGCGGGGTGTCCCGCCTGCGCCCAGCTGAGGGTGCGGGTGGCGGGGGTGTACTGGCAGCAGACGGCGCTGCCGAGGGCCGGTTGCGCGGTGCTGTCCAGCAACTGATTGAGCCAGCACATCAGTTGGGCGGGCCTGACTCCGGCGACGGCCATGCCGCGTACCGCGCCGAGCAGCATCGCCATGCCCGACGTGACGGTGACGCCATGTCCCGTGAGGTCGCCGACGCTGAGCAGGAACTGGCCGTCGGGCAGCTCCATCGCGTCGTACCAGTCGCCGCCGATCAGTGAGCTCGTGGAGGAGGGGAGGTAGTGCGCGGCGAGGTCCAGTGCGGCGGGTCCGCCGTGCGGGAACCGCAGGGAACCGCGCCACGGCGGCAGCACGGCCTCCTGCAGTTCGACCGCGAGCCGGTGCTCTGTCTGCGCGATGTGCCGCTGGCGCTGCAACGAGTCACGGGTCTCGCGCACCACTCGCTGGCTGCGGCGCAGCTCGCTGACGTCCCGCAAGACCGCCCACATCGAGGCGGTGCTGCCATCAGCGGCGAGCACGGGCTCGCCCATCATGTGCACCTGTCGGACGCCGCCGTCGGGGCGCACGACACGGAACTCGCCGTCGATCGGCTTCCCGTCGATCAGGCAGTCCGTGACCATGGCCGTCAGCATCGGCTGGTCGTCGGCGTGCACCAGGGAGGGCAGTTCGTCGAGGGAGAGCGGGGGAGCTTCCGGGTCCCGCCCGAGGATTTGGTACAGCTCGCCCGACCAGCTCGCCTCGTCGTTCAGGAGGTTCCACTCCGCGCTGCCGACCCGGCTGAGCAGTGAGCCCTGCTGGGGTTCGAGCGGCGGGGGTACGGCCGGAGCGGCGGGCTCCACGGCCGGTTGCGCGGGTCCGTCCCGCAACTGCGCGAGGTGGTCGTCCAAGTCGTTGAGCTGGTGGACCGCCAGGTCGCACAGAGCGCGTTGCCAGCGCCCCTGCGGGTCGCTCTGGTCGGGCACGGCATCACGGCGTACGGCGTCGACCTGGCCGCGGAGCCGACGTGTCTGCGTGATCAGCGCTTCGACCGAGCCGCGCTCGGGCGGCTGGGCGGAAGGGCGGTCCGCGAAGACATGGGACGGCATGAGGTGCTCCGTTGAGGATGCGGTGCGACCAAACGGGCGGGATGGACCGCTAATGACTTTCGCACAGCGGGGGGTGGCTCGTAAGGGATTTGGCAACACACGACGTGTGGTTGCATGTGGCATATGTCTGTGTCCTTCGGAACGATATGTTCCGGTGGCGCGATCCCGATCACCCGCGCAAGTAACGGACAACGGCCAGCACACGGCGGTTGTGGTCATGTGACGCGGGCAGCCCGAGCTTGTCGAAGACGGCGGCCACATGCTTCTCCACCGTCCCCGCCGAGACGACGAGACTCTGCGCGATCGCCGCGTTGGACCGCCCCTCGGCCATCAGCGAGAGCACCTCGCGCTCCCGGTCGGTGAGAGGCGCGAGCTCCTCCGCGCGGCGTCCGGCCCCCGCCAGCTGCGTGACGACCTCGGGGTCCAGAGCCGTACCCCCGGCGGCCACCCGCTCCAGGGCGTCGGTGAACTCCGCGACGTTGGCGACCCGGTCCTTGAGGAGGTAGCCGACCCCCGCCGACCCCGCCGCGAGCAGCCGCGTGGCGTACTTCGTCTCCACGTACTGCGAGAAGAGCAGCACGCCCGTGCCGGGGTGGTCGCGGCGGATGTCGATGGCCGCGCGGAGCCCTTCGTCCGTGTGCGTCGGAGGCATCCGGATGTCGGTCACCGCGACGTCCGGACGGTGCTCGGCCACCGCGGCCCGCAGCAAGTCCCCGTCGCTCACGGACGCACAGATCTCGTGCCCGCGCTCCTGGAGCATCTGACCCAGCAACTCCCGCAGTACGGCGGCATCCTCGGCGATCACGACGCGCATGGCGGCATGCTCTCACGCGTGCAGCGGCAGCTCGACGGTGACCGCCGTCGGCCCGCCCTCGGGACTTCTGACATCCATCCGCCCATCGACCGTACGTACGCGTTGCAAGAGTCCCGTGAGCCCGCTCCCCGCGCCGGCATCCGCTCCACCACCCCCGTCGTCTCCGACCTGCAGAAGAAGCCGCCCGTCCAACTGGGCCACCGTGATGGACGCCCGCCGGGCCCCGCTGTGCTTGATGACGTTCGCGAGCAGCTCGGCCGCGCAGAAGTACGCGATGGTCTCGATGGCCGGGGTCGGCCGCTCCGGTATCTCCGTCACCAGGTCGACGGGGATGCTGCTGCGCGCGGTGAGCGTGGCGAGCGCGTCCGGCAGTCCGTCGTCGAGGACCGGGGGATGGAGGCCGCGGGCCAGATCCCGCAGCTCGGTGAGGGCCTCGGTGGCGTGGTGATGGGCTCCGTCGACGAGTTGACGCAGGCGGGCGACATCCAGTGGCGCACCGCCTCGGCCGCCGTCCTGTCCCTCGACAGTTGCCTCGCTCTCACCGAGCCGTTGCCTGATCATGTCGAGACTCATCGCCACCGCGACGAGGCGGACCTGGGCCCCGTCGTGGAGATCGCGCTCGACCCGGCGGAGGAGCGCCACCGAGTCGTCCACGGCGAGCGCACGTGTCTCCTCCAAGTCGCGTACCCGATCGGCCAGTTGTCCCGGCCCGAGCAGCGCGCCGATGAGCCACCGATCGGCCTCGGTCACCAGACGGGTCACCCAGGGCGCGCACAGCAGAATCCCCGCACCGACGGCGACCGCGAAGAACGTGCCGCCGAAGCTGTCCGCATCCGGGCCACCGAAGAAGAAGGGGGTGAGCACCGGCATGCCCTCGGGGGAGCCGGGCTCGGGACGTTGCCCGAAGAGCGCCCACCGCAGCGGCGCCGTGAGGTTGATCAGTCCCACGAGCCACCACAGGACGGCGTACGCCCCCAGACAGCCGACCGGCAGCTTCGCCAGGACATAGGCGGCCGACCGCCAGCCGACCCCGTCCGACAGCCGGGCGTCGAGTCGATTGACCCACCGCCCCTCCGGACGCAACGGTGGCGGCGCGACGGTCCGGTCCCCGAGGAACAGCGCCGCAAGGCGACGATGCGCGCCGCCCAGCACACGGGCCACTTGCAGCCCCGAGATGAACAGAAGCGCCCCGAGCACCGCGAACAGCACCGACACGGTGAAGCCCGCGCCCAGGGCCAGCACCACCGCGAGAAGCACGCCACCCACGAGAGCCAACGGAAACCCGAGCAGGCAGTACGCCACATCGGCCCACGCCCGCCTGGTGAGCGGGGCGCGCCCCACGGCTCGTACGAGGGCGCGCGCCCCTCGCGCGCCCGTCGGCGTCCCGGGGCGCTCCGGCGCACCAGAGGTGGTGGAGCCGCCGGCCCACGACCGGACCGTCGGCCCGCCCCGCTCGGTGAGACCTCGAGCCTCCGTCATCACAACCCCCGCTGAGACCTTGACCTGATACGGCCGGACAACCTCACGTTAGGCCCCCGCCGCGGCCCGCCGGAACGCGGATTTCCTCCGTCTCGCCTGGGGGTTTTCCCCCAGGCACCGGGGTGCGCACCAAGGGCGGGCTGGCCAGGGAGAACTTCGCTGGGGGCGCTCGGCGAAGGGCCGCAGTTCCCTTTTGTGCCCGCGAGTTCCCGGGATTTCCCGCGCGGGTGTGCAACAGACGTGCAATGGGCCAGCCGCCCGAACTCGCCCTCAAGCCGCTTGGGAGCGAGCGTTCTGCGGCGGTGGGCGATCGACGCCGTCTCTGCCGGTTCTCGCGTACTGCGTCGTGCGCGGTCGCAGCGCTGGGCGGCCCTGAGCGCACCGCTGCTGCGCCATGGGCGCAGATGCCTCTGTCACACCTCTACTTCGACCACGTCGTCGTCATCACCCGAGCAGAGAGGACTGGTTGATGATCCCCGAGTACCCCCGCCCCGCGATGTCCCTCGCCTTTCAGGGGGCTGCCGTCACCGATGCGTCCGCCGCGGTCGGCACCGAGACCCCGACCGAGCCGGAGCGGAGCAGGCCTGTTACTGCGCGAACCAAGCAGGTCCAGCATGATCCTGGAGAGCCAGTTAGGGGCCTCCTCCGTGAACCTCCTTCTGGAGCTCGCGAGGAAACGCCTTTCGAACAACGGTTCACTCTGCGCGCAGTAACGGGGATTGCCGGGATGGTTGTCGGGCTGACGTTCCTTTTCGGCTTCGGCAATGTGTGGACCCTGGCGTTGAGTCTGGGCGTGCCGCCGTGGGTGGCGCCGCTGGTGGCCCCGGCCGTAGACCTGTCGGTGCTCGGCCTCTTACTGGCTATCCGTCACATGGCGCTGCATGGTGCTCGGCGCGAACAGATGCGGCCGGCACGTCGTTTGCTGATCTTCTCCAGCACGATGACGTTGGCGTTGAACGTGGCGGCACCGCTGATCGCAGGCCAAGTGGGCAAGGCGGCCTTTGACGCCGTCGGCCCGTTGCTGCTCATTGGTTGGGCCGAAGTGGGCCCCGGCCTGCTGCAGACCATCAGCGGGATTCAGCAAACGGCCGCCTCCGAACGCGTTGATAGGGAGGTCACCGAGTCACTGCCGTGCGGTGATGACTTGCTGGAAAGGGCCCGGCAGGAGGATGCGAGTCACCGGGAGGCGTTTCAACGGCCGATCTCGGCGGAGACGCTGCGCAAGCGCCTTCACGTCGGTGCTGCCCGGTCCCGGACGTTGGTAGCTGTTGTGCGAGCCGACAGGCATGGGCTGCCGAACGCTCCGCCCAGTAAGTAGCTTCGACGACAGTAGAACCGTGAGGAAAGTGGTGATCTCCACGGCAGCGCACGCTTCGGCTGGTCTGGTCGCTCTACCTGACACTTGGAGGTCATTCGCCTTCCTCTCTCCCCGACGGGCAGGGATTTCGGGTAGCCCGTCCGTTGAGCACCTGCCTGAATTGCGAAGTGGAGGGTGGCCGGCTTCTGCAGGGGCCAGGCCACGGAGGCGATGCCCCCTTCGAGCCCCTGACTGCCTTCCCTCAGCCTTTCAGGAATGTCAGTGCTCGCTCGTAGGATTCACGCACCTGTCGGAACGGCTGCATCGGAAGTGATCAGTGGCGCCTCAACTCCCCTGGACGATCGAGGACATCGCAATCGGCCACAGTCGTGAGGACCTCTTCGACCACCACTCGGTGGCTCGGCAGCTCGCGCGCACTGTCACGGCCGCCGGTCAGTCCCTGGCGATTGGACTGCTCGGGCCGTTCGGCAGCGGCAAGTCGTCCGTCGTCCGCCTACTCACGACGGAACTGGCGGTGAACAAGAAGTGGGCTGTGCTGCACGTCAGCGCAGAGCACCACAGCGGGGTGGCCCGGGCGAGAGCACTGATGTACGCCTTGCTCGACGAGGCCCACCGACAGGATCTCATCGGCTCTAACGAGTACGCGAGCCAGCGGGCCTGCCTTGAGGGCGGCCGCCAGCACACCCTGCCGCGCCCAGGTCCGCTTTCCCGCGTGCCGGGACGCGCGGGCTGGGGCCGATACCTGCACGCGGCCTGGACCGGGCTTGCCTGGGTCGGCGCCATGCTCGGCATGCTGTGGCTCATCGGCGCGGCCGCCGTTGTCGTCGCTCATCGGCTCGGCGTGGGCGAGGGCGTGCCCGCACCCACGTGGTTCGCCGCCGAAGGTGCCACCTCCCTGACCGCAGTCTTGGTGAGCGCCGCTGCCATATCCGCGGTACTCGCGGCCGGCAAAGAAGGTGCCCTGCAGACTCTCAGGGCCTACGAGATCACGGTGACGAGTCCTCGGCCGGACTCCACCGATGAACTGGAGCAGGCCTTCACACGGCTCCTGCTTTCCGTCGAGCGTCGTCTAGTGATCGCCGTGGACGACATCGATCGCCTTGCCGCGTCCGACGTGCTCGAAGCGCTCACCACTTTGCGTAGTTTTCTGCTGACAGGACACCAACAGCAGGTCAAGCAGCCAGTGTTCGTGCTGTCCTGCGACGAGAGTATCGTCCGGGAGGCAATCGTCGGGGTGCGACCGGGACTTGCGCATCGCCCCGCTGACGTTACGGCGGGGCATCCTGTCTCCGGTGCGCCGCGACAGGCCATCGGAGCAAGACCCGACGCCGCCCCGGCAGACGCGCGCTCCGAGACCTCGACTGCCACTCGCAAGGCGACCGAGGAGGCTGCCCAGGAATACCTGAACAAGCTGTTCACGGTCCGTTTGGTACTGCCCGCGCCGGGCGACGCCGACCTGCGAGACTACGCCGCTGAACTCCTCATGCACGGTGTGTCGCCACACCCTGCCGTGGCCGAGCTCGGCGGCGAGGCGGAAGTGCGCACCCTCCTCGATGTGCTCGTCCACCAAGGTGTGCGCGATCCCCGGCACGTGATCCGCCTTCTGAACTCCTTCTTCACCGAGTTCCAGCTCGCGCGGTTTCGTGAGCGCCCCGCTGGTGTCCGCCCGCCCCGCATCGCGGCCGGGGAAGTCACCGGGTTCCCTGTGGAACTGGCCAGGCTGACGGTGCTCCGGCACGACTTCCGTGAGCTCTACGACGCCATCTGCGCCGAGGAGGATCTCCTTCATCTGCTCGACGACGCGCTCCTGGGAGACGAGCAGAGGTTGCACGACCCCCTTCTGCAGCCCTACATGATCGGCACAACCCCGACCCGCCCGGACTTCGGATGCCACCCGGGCCTGCGCTACCTCCTGGCCACCGCAGCCAGGGCCCGGGTGCGCCGCCCTGCCCGCATCGGCCCGCTTCTGACTCTCGGATCGAGCCAGGCCAGCCGTCTATTGGGCAGCGAGATGGCCACGGACATCCAGCAGGAGCTGATCGGTCGGGACGGCGCGGCTTTCGCGCGGCGACTGGCCGCGGCGGACGCGCTCCCCCGCGTGCTTCAGGCCGCGGCGGTAGCCCTTGACGCGGCCCGCCCGGGCCAGGACCTCGACAACGCCGTAACGGCGGCGATCACCGCCCTTGGGCAGACCACCGAATTGTTCACGGACATTCCGCCGGAAGAGGCCCGACCACTGCGGGCACTCACTGACAGCATCGCCCGTCGCCGACCCGAGTTGACCTTGGACGTCCCCTCTCACCTCCTCGTCCCGCTGCTTGGCCTCACCGACGAGGCCCACCTGCCTCGCCTCCTCGCGACCCTGCGCGAGCAGCCCCAGGACGCCGGGGAAGCGACGCTATGGGCGCAGAACTTGATGGAACTGCCAGCAGGCGCCCACGCCGACGAACTGGCCCCTGCTGTCGACGCCTATTTCACCTATCTCACCGAGGGCGGCGACGACGAGGACCTCGCCTTCTGGATCGACGACGACCGGAGCGCCCACCGTCCTGTGTGGCCCGCCAGTGCCTTCGCCGCACTGCTGACCCGGGCCGCCCGCAGCGAAGACCGTCACGTCCTTGCTCCCGTGGGTGCAGCGGCGATTGAATACGCCGACATCCACCGCTGGAACCGCCCCGTCGCCCTAGCTCTCTTGAACTGCCTCCAAGCCGACCTGCCCGCCCGTCGCGAAGCCATCCGTGTGCTCGCCCACAGCACCGGCCCGGATGCGGAATGGGAAGATTCTCGCAACAGCGACACATATGACACGCTCGCAGCTCAGCTCACCGTGGCCGTCGCTGTCTCCTGCACGGAAGATGAGGACACCGACAGTGTCCTCGCTGGCCTCGAATTGCTCGCGCAGTGGCTCCCCGCCGTCAAGAATCTCGCCGAGACTGCGAAAATCACCCACGCTGTCGCCGAAGCCGTCGGCTCCGTGGCGGGCGACGACCCGCAGATTGCTTGTACGGCAGGTGATGTGCTGCGTGGGCTGCCCGAGGTCGATGCCGCGCTCTGCGTACGCGCGCTCGCTGACCGGCTCTTGGAGCACCAAGGCCCGGGGGACGCCATCGGCCCTGCTCTTCGTGACGTACTCGTCGACTACCTGCACCGCGCCCCGGAGGCCTATGAACAACCCGTTGGCGACGCTGTAGAGGCCTGCGTGTCCGCCCTGACCTCCGGCCTCACTGGGCACGATGCGGCGGGACGTTTCGCCCGCGAGACGCTCCCGGCCCTACTCACCACGCGGGTCGGCCGCGAGCGGGCCTCGAACCTGGCAGCCCTCCTCATAGGCGCAGTGCCAGCTAACCAACCGAACGTCGCCGAGGAACTCCTCCCCAGCGCGCATGTCCTTCTGAAAGACAACACGGCACGCGCCGCCCACCTCCCACAGGCCGTTCAGCTTATGCACCAACTGGTCAGCCATGGGCAACCGGTGATTGCCCTGACCTTCATGGCGCGCTACGTCACGGAGGCCTCCGTCGACGTCACCTGCCTGCGCTGGTACGCACCGCACTGGCCGGACCTGGACGTCGACACCCGCGACAGGGTCGGGGCGGCTGCCCAACGGGCAGACCTGCCCGATGAGTTGCGCGACTGCCTCGTACGCCACCTCGCAGAGTCCGAGTCCGATCGACCTTGGGTGCACGCAAATGAGCTGTGGCCGCGCGCCACTGCAGCGCAGCGTGCCACCCTCCTGGCGAACGCCCGCGGCCGCGCGCCCGCCCTCGCGGAACGGGCAGCGGACAGCGACGCCGACATCCTGTGCGCCGCGCTGGTCGAGGCAGGGGGTGACCTTGATCACGTACTGAGACTCATGAGTGACGCGGCGTTCGCCGACGACTCGATCCTCGCCTACGTACGGGCCGCGGCGAACGAAGAGCACTGGACGCCAGAGCAGTGTGACATTGCCATCGCCGCCAGCACGGATCCCGGCCAGGTGTGGTCCTTCGCTGAGGAGTTGCTGACCGAAGGCCAGACTCCCGCACTGCGTGGCGCCAATCTTGTCGGCTCCCTCATTGCCCACCACGCGGCGGCGATCCCGCCCGACCTGGTCAACATCCTCAAGCAACCTCTGCGCGAGGCCGACGAGCCACTGGCGGAGGCGGTCGGGCAGGCCTTGCGCGGCCACCCCAAACTTGCCCGCAAGCTACGTGACGCCATGGCCGGCTATAGCGCAGCGACGCCGCAGCGTCGACGTAACGCAGCATTCAAGAAGGCGAGCGGACTCGCCTAACGAGCGAAAGATGTGCGTTCCGCTCTTTCGACCTGATCGGTCGACAGGGCGGGGCCCGGAGGAGGAAGTGCAGCAAGTCCAACCGGCGCCTCTGAGCCATGGCAGGGTTCCTTGCCTGCTGAACGGTCCACGCTGCGGTGGGGTGGGCGGTGACGCCGGTGAGGTGGATGCGACGGGTGACGGCGTACACCGTGGACAGGATCACGAAACATGATCCCAGGTGGGGCGGGGCCGCTGCTCAGAGTCCCGTGCTCCCGGTTCTTTGCGGCGAGGGGCTTCAAAGCTGGACGGCCATTCGTGTGTTTGAGCCTCACAGGGTGTGCCCGCCGCCGCTGATCGCTCCTGCTCCCTCGAACACTTGGATAGGCACCTGCCTCACTGAAGTGAACCCGCTTGCTGTCGGCACTGGGCATTGGCTGTCGAGTTGGCTCCACTGACGATCGGGTCTGAACAGAGGGGCCAACGTGTTGAGTGGGGCGGAAGGATAGGCGGGTGCTGTCCCGGGTCCGGGGGTTGACTCATGACATGCCTGACCGAAGTGTCCAAGCCTCACGGTGTCGGCCGTTGGCCGGGGACGGTGCGTTGTCGGTGCCGGGCTGGCGGGGGTGTGTCCCGATAGGGGCCTACCGATCACTGTGGCGTCCTCACGATTCTGACCGCCAGGCGCGGCCCGGTACCGGCAACGCGACACGTCATCGGACGAAGGAGAAGCGGGGCCGTGTCCAGTTCGACCGTGCCCAGTACGTCCCCTCCTCTGAAGCCCCGTCGGCGCCGTCCTGCGGGGTAGGTGGTGCTGGGCGTGGACACGCACCGCGACAATCATGTGGCTGCGGCGCTTTCCTTGTCCGGGGCAGTCCTTGGCACCGAGGAGTTCCCGGCCACCGCGGCGGGCTACCGCGCTCTGCTGAAGTGGGCCAAGAAGTCGGGAACTGTGAAGCGCGCCGGGGTGGAGGGGATCGGTACCTATGGGGCGTCCTTGTCGCGCTACCTGCTGGGCCAGGACGTGGACGTGTTCGACGTGAACCGAATGGACCGGGCGGATTGCCGTCGGCGCGGCAAAACGGATCCGCTCGATGCCCAGAACGCGGCGCGAGCGGTACTGAGCGGACGGGCCCGCGCCCGGGCCAAAGCGGGCGACGGGCCGGTGCAGATCGCCACGATGTACAAGCTCACGAAAGTGTCGGCTGTCAAAGACCGCACGCAGGCCCTCAATCAGCTCAAGGCCGTCCTCGTCACCGCGGACCCCGCCCTGCGGGAAGAGCTGACCCAACTGGGTAATGCTGAGCTCTTCCGCACCTGGGTGCAGTTCACCGATGTGTGAGTTCGTGACGAGGTTGGCGTGGAGTCGGTGCTGCGGGCCACCCGGATCACACTGAGCCTGTTGGCAAGCCGGATAGGTTAGCTCTCCGAGCAGATCCGGGATGTAGAGGCTCGTCTGACCCGGCTCGTGGAGCGCCACGTCCCGCAGCTGCTCGAGGTGGTGGGGATCGGACCGGACACGGCCGTCACGTTGTTGATAACGGTGGGGGACAACCCGGAACGTCTGGACAGCGAAGCGTTCTTCGCCGCACTATGCGGGGTCAGCCCCGTCGAGCGTTCCTCGGGACGCTGGCAGTTCCGCCGACTCAACCGCGGCGGTGACCGCCAGGCCAACGCCGCGCTGCACCGCATCGTGTTCACGCGCCTACGGGTCGACCCGCGCACCCAGGCAAACTACGAGCGCCGGATCAAAGAGGGCAAGACCCGGCGTGAAATCGTCCGCTGCCTCAAACGCTACGCGGCCCGGGAGGTCTTCCACCTGGTCAAACAGCTACAGCCCGACCCCCGGTAATAGGGGCTGTCGTGACAGATGTTGACCCCCCGTCGGCCTGCGGGGCTGCTGGCGCGGCGCTGGTCGGCCGCGACTTGGGAGTAGATGCTTCCGGTAGGTCGGGGCGCCCAAGAATTCGAACAGCTGTAGGCATCGTGGCGCGGGATGGCTACGATCGCAGTCGCCAGTCCGTGACCTGTTGTGGGTGCGGATGGTGCAGCGATTGGGCGCCGGATGACCGATGCGGAGCTATCCGGGGTAGCGGTCGACGATCGCACGAGTGTCCGTACTAGCCTTGCCGTTCGTTTGGACGCGTTCCCGTGTCCAGGGCCGGTCGAGGTCTGTTGGCTTTGTTGTTGAGGCTGCTTCCGGTGGCGCGGGGCAAGCGGTAAGGATGAGCGCGTACAGCCCTGCTGGGGAGAGTGTCGGTGCAGGACGAGAGCGGGTTGGTCGATGGCAATCGCGGCACGAGAGCCCTTGGGTGTGGTTGCGGGAGCGCTGGCCCCCGGCGATCTCGTACCCCGCGATGCGAACCTGGCGGTTGTTGAAGCCGAGGGAGCGAAGGTCGTTGCGGCCTACCGAGTCGAGGCGCGAGAGCGCGAGCGACGGGCGGCTGCGGGTATGCCACCCCTGACGCGACCGGATGCCCTGAACCTCTTGATGGCGCTGCCGCTCGGCGAGCCTGTTCCTGCCGGATCACTGAACGGCAGGGAACGCCGAGCGTTGAAGAGCCTGCCGAAGGGGGCGGTGGTCCGACGCGACGGATCGATTACCCGTCTGGCAACCCAGCCGGTCCACGTCGACATGGTGTTCGTGCCCGGACGCAGCTGGGAATCGGCGATGGAGCGGGCCGAGCGGTTCACGCCATTCACTGCTCGTTCCGTATTGATCGATGGCGCGTTGCGGCGCAAGAACGAGGCGGTGATGCGCGCTGACTTCTACGGCATCGGATTGCTCCACGTCCAGGGTGATGCGGTCGAGGTTGTTGTGCCACCCAGCCCCTTCGTGCGCAAGCGCTATACGGTTGCCGGCTGGAAATTCCTGGAAGACGTCCACCGTCAGCTCCCCTGAGGGGGTGCATCCGGCTACTGAGTGACAGGCAACGTCGCCCATGCTTTGAGCGGCGCGGGTACCTGGAACCCGGACTTGGGACTCGCACCCATTCCGATGCGCTGGTTTTCCAGTGCGTAGTGGTCGACGGCTGCAGCGCATTTGTTGCGCCACCACGTCCTACGCTCGGAGCCGGCTCGGTAGCTGGCCATGTCGCTGACCCATGCGCCCCAGGTGTGGATGTTGTGGTTCTCGGCCTCACGCCGCGTTTCACCGTCGGAAAGGTAAAAGCTGTCGAGGCTGCGCCCGTCGCACTCCTCGCAGTCGCAGGTTGCCGGATCGGCATTGCCGTAGACCTTGGACAAGAACTCGGCGCCCTTGAAGCACATCAACTGCGGCATCAGGATGTGCGGGTACGTGGGCCCGCCACCGCGCTTGCCTATCTGGGCCTTCTCGTCGGGCGGTATCGCGTGGCGGAGCGAGCTCTGGACGCCGATTCCCGCGCAGAGGGCGCCGTGAGCCATCACGTCGAGAGCTGCGAGGTCTGTGCGCAACAGTGACATGTGCTCGACCTCGGTGAACAGCCTGCGCAAGTTGGCCGGGATGTCCTTCGTCTGTCCCAGCGGGTCGAACTGGCGGAAGAGGATGACTGCCTTCGGGTGGCGGATCTTGTCGCAGACCGCGATCAGTTGGCCGATGTTCTCCCGGCTCAGCCAGGTGACATCGATCGGAAGGGAGACAAGGGTATCTGCTCGCTCGATGCGGTTGGCTTCCCGCAAAACCGCTTTCAGGGCACGGGAGTTCGCCGGCGGTATGTAGCCGGTGGGTGTCAGCGCTGCGGTTGCCCCTCGAGCCTTCTGGAAGTTCAGCGAGGTGTCCACGGCGGCGAACAGTTCGTCGGGAGGAGCCATGAACGGCTCCTCCACCGTTGCCGTGTACGTGGTGTACACGGCGCTGTCGATCAGCAGAGTGCCCTGGTAGCCGACGTCGGCGCGGAGCTGGAAGGCACGTGCGTCAGCGTTGGTACCCGTCATGACCACGCCGCTCAGGCCGTCATCGAGGGCCGGGCGAGGTCGGGGAGTGTACTGGGCATGTTCGTGCAATAGTACCCGGCCCTGCAGGAGCGGCACCGCTGCCACGGTGTGGTCGAGCGTCTTCACGGCGGGCGGTCGCCGCCTGGGATCGGGAGCGTTGCTCATGAATCACCTCGCAGAAGGGTCCGGCACGTCCTTGTGTCCGGACGGAGAAGAAGCGCACAAGTAGATCTCGTGGAACTCCTCACGACCCAGGCCCGCCAGCTGAGCGGTCTCGGTCGCACTGAGGTGGTGCTGTCCCTCAAGCCGGGTGACGGCCTGGGCGATATGGTGCGGGGTCTCGCGCCGGATGGCGACTGGTTCGTTGGTTCGGTAGCCGAGCGCGGACAACTCGACCATGAGCGTGCGGTACTGCCATTCGCTGATCACGCTCAGGTCCACGGCCCGCCGGATGAGAGCGGCCATGGAGACCCCCCAGCGGGCTTTGAGATCCATGAGGCGGGCAACGTCGACGCCGGGCTTCAACTCGCCCAGGATGGCCTCGTGCGGCATGAGGAATTCAGCGGCGAACCGGTCGGCTTGGGCCTCCTGAGTACGCCCCTCGCCCGGCTCGTGGTGCATGATCAGATGGCCCAGCTCGTGAGCGAGGCTGAAGCGTGAACGATCCCCGGGGGCAGTGGAGTTGAGGAGTACCAGCGGCGCCCTGCCGTGCGGCCACTGGCTGACGGCGTCGAGTTCGGTGGTACCCAGATCGCGGACGACGACCAGGGCGCCGGCGTCTTCGAGCAGCGCGACCAGGTCGTCGATGGGGCCGGTGGGAACGTTCCACTCTTCGCGTACCGTCTCCGCAGCGTCCGCGGGAGTGTCGAAGTCGTTGACCTCAATGGGCCTGAACCGGTGGGGACGACGGGAGTCTACTGCCTGCGTCACCGCTTCGACCTGGAGGCGGGTGAGCGCCAGCGTCGCATGAATCCGGCGCAGCGCAGGGGCTCCCAACGAGGCCCGCTTCCGGTGGTGTATCAGCCCGATGCCTACCCCGGCCGTATCAGTGGCCTGGCACAACATCTCGGGGGTGAAGTGAAGCGCGGCGGCGAACAGATGTACCCGCTCGGCCCGGACCGGGATGCGTCCGGCCTCGGCCCGGCTTACGTACCCCTGCGTGATGCGGTTGCCGTCCACCTGCGACATCTGCTCGGCAAGCTCGGACTGGGTCCACCCCCGGGAGTCGCGCGCCAGGGCGAGCATGGCGGGATCCGCCAGCAACTCCTTCTGATCACTCACGGCCCACCTCCAGCCCTGGCAAGTCTCAACCCCACTAAGGATACACGGTTTTATCCCTCGAAATATTCCTGACATGATCCGTAAGTTGCCATGCCTCCAGGGATACCACGCGCCACCGACAGTCCAAGTTCACGTCTCTTGAACGTCGTTGGGCGAGGGGAGGTCTTCACTTGCATGATCCGCCCGAGACGGTGGATCGCTGCGCAGATCAGGAGGTCGCTCCACGGAGGAACACAGGGTTGCCGCATCGCGTTCGTCACGGCTGTATCTCTCGCACGTTCGCCGCCATCAACGAACATCAGTTGCCGCATAGGTGCGGTCGGCGGTCGAGTTTGAGCACCTCGGGTTCGGATGTTGTGGGGGCACGAGGATGGGTGGGTGCTGTCCCGGATCTGGGGTCTGGCTCCTGACATCTCTGACCGACGTGTCCTGGTCTCACAGTGTCGGCCGTGGGTCGGGGATGGTGCGTTGTCGGTGCCGGGCCGGCGGGGTGTGTCCCGATAGGGGCCTGCTGATTGTCGTGGCGTCTTCACGATTCTGACCGTCTGACGCGGCCCGGTGCCGGCAACGCGACGCGCCGTCGGACTGGAAGGGGAACGACATGTCGACTTCGATCGTGCCCAGTACGTCGCTCGCGCCGCAGCCTCGCCGTCGCCGTCCTGTGGGGGAGGTGGTACTGGGAGTGGATACGCACCGGGATGCCCACGTGGCTGCGGTGCTCTCCGTGACCGGGGCAGCGCTGGAAGCCGATGAGTTCCTGGCCACTGCGGCCGGGTACCGGGATTTGCTGAAGTGGGCCAGGAAGTCGGGTGTGGTGAGGCGGGCCGGGGTGGAGGGGGGCGTCCCTGTCGCGCTATTTGCTGGCGCAGGGAGTGGACGTGTTGGACGTGAATCGGATGGACCGGGCGGATCGCCGGCGGCGCGGCAAATCGGATCCGCTGGATGCGCAGAACGCGGCGCGAGCTGTGCTGAGCGGGCGGGCCCGTGCACGAGCCAAGGCGGGCGACGGGCCGGTGCATATCGCCAGGATGTACAGACTCACGAAGGTGTCAGCCATCAAAGCCCGCACGCAGGCCATCAACCAGCTCATAGCCGTTCTCATCACCGCCGATCCAGCCTTGCGGGAAGAACTGGCTGGACTGGGCAATGCCGAACTCTTCCGTACCTGTAAGGGCTTCGCCGATGAGAGTGGTGGCGATGAGGTCGGCGAGGAGTCGGTGCTGCAGGCAACTCGGATCACGTTAGGTCTGCTGGCTGACCGGATCGGCCAGCTCTCCGAGCAGATCCGGGAGGTGGACGCTCGTATGGCCCGGCTCGTGGAGTGGCCGTGCCCCGCAGCTGTTGGAGGTGGTGGGGATCGGTCCGGACACGGCCGTCGCTCTGCTGATCGCGGTGGGGGACAACCCGGAACGTCTAGGCAGCGAAGCGTCGTTCGCAGCGTTGTGCGGGGTCAGTCCGGTCGAGCGTTCCTCGGGGCGCCGGCAGTTCCGCCGCCTTAACCGCGGCGGTGACCGGCAGGCGAATGCTGCGCTCCACCGCATCGTGTTCTCTCGCCTGCGGGTA
Organism: Streptomyces sp. NPDC050439; assembly: GCF_040655335.1. Classification (NCBI taxonomy): domain Bacteria; kingdom Bacillati; phylum Actinomycetota; class Actinomycetes; order Kitasatosporales; family Streptomycetaceae; genus Streptomyces; species Streptomyces sp. NPDC050439. The sequence continues at coordinate 1,035,357 of NZ_JBFAJT010000001.1, read as the reverse complement.
GATCCGCGCAACCAGACCTACTACGAGCGCCGGATCAAAGAAGGCAAGACCCGGCGCGAAATCGTCCGGTGTCTCAAGCGCTATGCGGCTCGGGAGGTCTTCCACCTCATCGGACAGCCACAGCCAGAAGCCCGTGCATAGGGAATGTGTGCCAGAACAGGCGGTGCACGTGCGGATTGGAGGTCGGCACTGCTTGCGTCCGGCGGACCTCCGGCTGACCTTAGACCGTCGCCGACAGGTGGAGGACTCGACGCGCACCATGGCGGCGTCGAGCGCTACGTCAGCCTCCCCGATGGTCTCGTCTGCGGCTGTCTGCCCTGGAACTTTGGTGGATGCAGGCACAATGGATTGCACGTTGTTGCGGGCGTGAGCTCTGGGGAGGGCGTTGTGGAGTTCAGAAAGAGAACGCTGGAAAGGCTTGGCGATCTCATTTGCGGAAACCTCGGTTCGGACGCCCCCGCCCCTCGGGGGGATGCTGAGCCTCCGTACTTTCACTACCGGTCGAGCAGATACATCACCGAATTCTTCGGGGACCTCGACATGGACTGGGAGCACGACGGGTCAACTCGGCATCGCTGGGTCGCGGGCGTTCTTGAGCGTCTGTTGGCGGAATCGCACGACGGGCCCGCGCACCCTCCGGAGTCTTTCTGCCGGGTGATCGACCACTTGATGGACCCGGCCGATGCCCTCAATGAAGGGCGTGACCGTTCCAACGCCTTGAGGCAGTTGAATGACGTGCTGTCCCGTGAGGGCTTCGATGCCTTCTACGGCGAGGATGGGCATTGCTATCTGCGGCACTTGGGAACGAAGACGGTCTCAACGTTGGCCAAGAACCCGCATCGTCCCCTGAGCGTCGCCGAAGTGGAGCGGCGTGCGGGCCTCGCTGCGTTCTTGGACTCCTGCAGTGAGGATGAGCTCATCGAGGAGGTGCTGCTGCCGTTGTTCCGGCAGCTGGGGTTCCACCGGATCACTGCGGCCGGGCACCGGGACAAGGCGCTGGAGTACGGCAAGGACATTTGGATGCGCTACACGTTGCCAACCCAGCACTTCTTGTACTTCGGGATCCAGGTCAAGCGCGGCAAGCTGGACGCTACTGGGAGGTTCAGGGCCGGCAACGCCAACATCGCCGAGATCCATAATCAGGCGCTGATGATGCTGGCGCACGAAATCTTCGACCCGGAGACCAACCGACGTGTCCTCGTCGACCATGCATTCATCGTGGCCGGCGGGGAAATCACCAAGGCTGCGCGCAACTGGCTGGGCAACGCGTTGGATGCGGCTAAGCGGAGCCAGATCATGTTCATGGATCGCGACGACATCCTGAACCAGTACGTCGTGAGTAGCCTGCCGCTTCCCGCTGGCGCGTCAGCGGCACCACGTTGATGTCGCCTCACGGCCACTGTTGTCGGCGGGGTGCGCAAGGACAGTCCCCGTCAGGCATAGCGCACGCCTGGATCAATGTCTCTTCAGCAGTGGAGAATCACAGATGGATGCAGCGATACTCCGGCCCGTCCGTGGTCCGTTCCTCGGCCTGGAGGAAGGACTGCAGACGGCGCTCGGCGCGTCGCCGGGCTTGGTAGGTGGCGGCGGGAGACTTTTCGTGCGCCTGTGCCCAGTCCGCGACGGACTCCTGTTCCAGACGTGTACGACCGATGAGGTCCGCCTCGGTCCGGGTCAGGACTCCGACTCGGACTGCACGGGCCAGGACCAGGTCCGGGTGGCCCCATGGCGGTTTCGGGGGAGCGGAACGGAAGCCGGGCGGCACCGGGACGGGAGCGTCCAAGGCCTCGTACAGCGTCGCGAGTCCCTGGCGGTAGGCCGCCCAGCGCAGTCGGACGTGCGGACGCGGACGCTCAAGGTCGATCGTGGCCAGAGCCCCGAGGAACCCGGCGAGCACCTCGGCCTGCAGATCAAATGGATCCCCCGGGAACCTCGCCGACGCCCACTGGCAGATCCCGGCCAATGCCGGGAGGGCCATTCCGGCGCAAGCCAGAGTCCAGGTGGAACCCTCCGTACGCGCGCGCCGTACGAGCAACGCCCAGACCTCGTCCCGCGTGCGACGCGGACAGCCGCCGCGCATCAGTCGCGTACGCAATTCATCAAGGGGGATCTGGCGATTGGGCAGGCCAGTGAAGGACCGCCCGTCCACAGACAGCGGTTCAGGACCGGCTACCAGCAAGGCAAAGCATTGCTCGGCCGTATCCAACGGCAAGGAGGCGTCCGCGGGTTGACGTCTGAAGGGGCTGCACTTGCGAGGTCCTTGGGTCATGGGGGGCGTCTCTCTTCCTGAATGGAAGTGATGAGGCACCCAGCAAGAGGCACTGTCGACAAGCAGGGACCAACGGGCGCATAAGGAAGGGCGTGGACGGCTCTGCCGCAGGGTGCTGGGGGTACGGCGGTCGTCGGCTGTCGAGCAGATCTCGCCGCGGACTCTGCAACGAGGGACACTCGCGGCGCTTAGTAACGCCGTAGTACGGCTGACCAGCACATTTAGTCGTGGTCTTGAGCACTTCCGTACTCAGAGCGCGGTATCCACGACCGCTAAAGCTCATGACTTCGCCGGCCCGTGTCGAAAACCCGGGCGGCGCTCGGCCTCTTGAAGTGACAGGACACCTCACTCAAGGGGACGAGAGGGATCGAAGATGCCACAGCCTCATCACACGTCCGACGGGCGCGACGACAGCGGCTGGATGCGGCACGCCGTTGTCGGTGTCGTCTCTCACTACTGTCAGCCCCACGAGAGCGTGCTCGTGGTCACAGCGCAAACAGATGAGCCTCGCGAAGATCAAGGCTTGGCGCTGAATGCGGTGGCCGAGTCCGCCTCCGGACTGAGTAGGACCCTAGAGGTACGCACGGTCCTGCCGACAGAACCCTTCCCGCTGCCGCACCGGGGTGTGGGCTCGGCATCAAAGTCGCGAAGCGGACCGTTGCAAAAGCCACTCGGTCCGCGATCGGTCTGGCAGAGGACCGATACGGACCGGCCGGACTCCAGTGAGACGGACCCGCGCTGCTTCGACATAGTGATCGCGTGTGTGGACGCACGGTCGACTGACTGGGTTGAACGTGTTCCCTGGGACGCTCTTGTCGGGCCGGCTGGACTCCTCGCCTTCCTTGTCCACAGTCCTGAGGCGAGCGGCGACGCGACAGCGTTTCGTGGGCTCCTGTACCCAGTTGCCCGCCGCGCCGGCTTGATCCTGCTGGACCAAATCATCCTGTGCACCCTTCCCGTGCACACCCGCGTGCTGTTGTTCATGCGCCCGCTCCCGGCGGTCAGGCATCCGGATTGCTGATGGCGAACTCCCCTAAACCCGATCACTGGCTGACAGCCCAGGAAGCGGCTGACCGCCTCCGAATCAAGCGCAAGACGCTCTACAACTGGGCGAGCACTTGGGAGGTCGAGCGTCGCGGCCCCGAGCCGCTTCGCATGGGCGGCCGGGCATTGCGCTACCGGGAATCGGATGTCGACCGGTACATCGACGCGAGGCAGCAGCAGTCACCTTGAGACACCCCGAGTGAACGACAGGAGGTACCACATGACCAGGGAGGAGCCATACGACCGATGGCACAAGGCACGTCCGGAGCCAGGTGAGCCGGAATGCCCGGAGCACCCCGGCCTGGTGCCGAGCGCTGCGCACGGTTGTGCCCAACGGTGGCAGGCGCGTTGGCGAGACAAGTCTGGCCGACAGCAGACCAAGTCCTTTCCGAAGAACAAGAAGCAAGCGGCTTTGTCGTTTCAGCGCAGCCAGCGCGCAGCCGTCGACGAGGGGAGGGCCCCCTCCCGCATCGCGGCCGGAGGCCGCAGGAGGGAGGACCGACGATTGCCGAGTACGCGGAGACGTTCCTGTCGCGCCACGAGGGCCGGAAAGGGACCGTCGAGCAGTACGGGTACTGCCTGCGAAGGCATGTGGTTCCGTCCCTGGGTCCTCGGCTCGTGAATGACGTAAAGCGTGGAGAGTATCGGGATTTCTTCAGTACGTTGAAAAGCGGTGGTATGTCGCCTGCCGGCCGTATCCATGTCAAGAAGGCGCTGTCGGTCATGCTGTCTATGGCAGTGGAAGACGGCTACCTGGACGGCAACCCAGTATTCGGAATCCGCTTGCCACAGAGCAGAGGTCGCAATGTTCAGCTGACTTGGCAATACGTCGTAGCGCTGGCCGAGCAAATCAATCCCCGATACGAGCTATTGATTTGGTACGGGGCGCTGCAGGCGCTGCGGTCCATGGAAGCTACTGGGGTGCGCCGTTCAGATATGGAGGCCCTCCCCGGAAAGCAGACGGTGGTAGAGCAGCGACAGAAGGGGAAGGCGGTTCCCTTGAAGACGGGTGCGAGCGAGTCCTCCCTTGACGTTGGTTCGTTCCTGCTTGATAAGTACCGGGCGCACCTGACACGTTGGCGGGCTCCGCTCTCGGAATCGGAACTGAGGCAGAGGGAGCAACGTGGCCTGCCGCCTTTCACGGAGGAATACGACCATCTGGTCAGCGTCACTAGGAACCGGACGCCTGTGACGCAGAATTCGTTGAGCTTTGTATTCGACTTGGCGAAGTCGCGGGCGCGCGCCAAAGGGATCGCGGTACCGGAGGAGGCCACGTTCCGAGACCTGCGGCACTTTGTGGACGCGGTGCTTATGGCTTCGGGGTTGGAGCCGCGCAAGGTCCAAGCCCGGATGCGCCATGCTCGTCTGGCCGAGACGTTGGATACGTACGGCTATCTGGTGTGGGAGGTGGACTGGGTGAACGCCCCCGCCTCGTTCGAGGAGCTGTACGGCATCCGGGCGCTACCTGGACTGCCCAAGGCCGCTCTGGTGCCCCGAGCCAAGCGCGTGAGGCGGGCCAAGTAGCCGGAGTCTGTTAGGGGAGCCCGTTGTGCCTGGGAAGAGTGCGTCGAGTCAGAGGAAGGACGGAAGCCGTGATCACCAAGGCGCGTACTCCCGTCCTCTGTGGCCCTCAGATCCCGCGTCGCATGTGCATTGGATGTGCAACGCGATCGGCGCCTCGGGGCGTGTGCGCAGCTCAGCGCACCTTCATAGGTGCACTCAAGGTGTTCTGGGGGTTTTCCCCCAGGCGCAAGGGCGCGGACCAGCGCGGATAGACTCATTTTCATGGTTCGAGCGTCCCGTGGTGAGGCGACCCCCGGGATGTGGCGGCGCGAGGCGGACACCGTGCTGCGGCGGGCCGAGGCGCTGCCGGCGCAGGCGGCGGCGGGGGCCATCCTTGCCGGGTTCCGGGTGGTCCGCGCTCCCACGGAGTGGTCCCCGCACGCACATCCCTTGCACGAGCTCGTCTGGGTGCGCGGGGGAACGCTGACGTCCTGTGTGGGGGACCGCGTCTTCACCGTGGTCGAAGGGCATGGGCTGTGGATGCCCGCCGGAGTGGTGCACGCGGGCCGCGCAACCGCGGGTGCGGAGTTCTCCGACGCCTTCTTCGCCCTCGATCGCACGCCGTTCGCGTTCACGGAACCCAAGGCGATCGCGATGACGCCCTTGCTGGAGTCGCTGCTCACCCATCTCTCCCGCACGGATCTTGACGCGGAGGCCCGGGCACGTGCCGAGTCGGTCGTCTTCGACGTGATCCAACCCTCGGAGCGGCAGTTCTCCCTGCAGCTGCCGGGCGACCCCCGGATCGACGCGATAGCCGAAGCCCTGCTGGACGATCCCTCCGACAGCCGCTCGCTGGAGGAGTGGGCGCGGCACCTCGGGACCAGCGACCGCACCATCACCCGCGCCTTCCGCCAGACGACGGGTCTCTCCTTCGCGCAGTGGCGTCAGATGCTGCGCGTGCACCGGGCTCTGATGCTCCTCGCCGAGGGCTTCGACGTGACCACGGTCTCCGAGGTGCTCGGCTACGCCCAGCCCAGCTCCTTCATCGCCGCCTTCCGGCGGGTCATGGGCACCACGCCGGGCGCGTTCTTCGCCGCGTCGGACGGCGCACTCGGTGATGTCCGGAATTCCGTATCGAGTGACCAGAACTCCTGATTGTCGACGCGGCAAGCGGAATATAACCTTCTCGGAGTTAGGTAACCCTTAGTTGGTGCTCGCCGTGCACGGTGCTGTCCGTGCACGGGTGAGTGCGCGGCCTGGCCGGTGAAACCGGACGGAGGGGTGCCGCAGCCCTCGCCCCTCCGATCGTCCGGACCCCCTCATGTTCACAAGCCCATTCCGGCCTGCCGCACAATCGGTGACCGGTCCCGCCGCTCCGGTGGCCGCCCTCCACGGGCACGACCTGGAGCTTCGCTACAGCGGCAAGCCGGTCGTCCACGGCGTCTCCGTCACGCTGGAACCCGGCCGTGCGACAGCCCTGGTGGGGCCGAACGGCAGCGGCAAGTCCACGCTGCTGCGCGCGCTGTCCCGACTGCATCGGGTGGACGGCGGCCGGGTGACACTCGGCGCCCCCGACGGTCAGCAAGACCCCGACGGTCAGCAAGCCCCTGACGGACGGCCCGAGCGCGACGCGGCCTTGCTCAGCCCCCGTCAGTTCGCCCGCGAGGTCACGCTGTTCTCCCAGTCGCGGCCCGCTCCCCAGGGGCTGACGGTCGCGGAGGTCGTCGCGTTCGGACGCCATCCCTACCGGCGTGGCTTCGCCGGACCGACCGCCGAGGACCGGACCGCCGTCGACCACGCGATGGGGGTCACCGGCGTACGGGACATGTCCGGCCGCCAGGTCGGAGAACTCTCCGGCGGGGAGATGCAACGCGTCTGGCTCGCCGCCTGCCTGGCACAGGAGACCGGCGTCGTGCTCCTCGACGAGCCGACCAACCATCTGGACCTGCGCTACCAGTTCGCGACGCTCGACCTGGTACGGGATCTCGTCGAGGAGCACGGCATCGCGGTCGGGATCGTGCTGCACGACCTCGACCAGGCCTCGCGTGTCGCGGACACGCTCGTCCTCATGAGCTCGGGCCGTGTGTACGCCGCCGGCACTCCCGCCGACGTCCTGACCGCCGAGAACATCGGCGAGGTCTACGACATCCGCGTCGAGGTGAGCACCGACCCCCGGACAGGCCGCCTCCGCATCGACCCACTCGGCCGCCACCTGTCCTGAACAGGCCGACGCCACGTCGCTCCCGCATCACTTGAGAAACCTGAGAAAGAGGACCCTTCATGAACCGTGCCCATCGCCTGGCGGCATCAGCCTCCACCGGGCTCGCCCTGCTCGCCGCGACGGCCTGCGGTACGACCGACGTCGACAAGGCCGCGGCCGGCGGCAGCGCCGACACGGCCCCCGCGTCGAAGAGCTGCTCCAAGGACACCACCAGCACCTCGACGAAGCCGGTCTCCTTCAAGGACGGCGTCGGCCGCCAGGTGAAGCTCGACAAGCCCGCCAAGCGGATCGCGGTCCTCGAATGGCAGCAGGTCGAAGACGCGCTGACCCTGTGCGTCACCCCCACCGCCGTCTCCGACGCGAAGGGATACCGCACCTGGGTCAGCGCGGAGAAGCTGCCCAAGGGCGTGACGGACATCGGCACCCGTGAGGAGCCGGACCTCGACACCCTCTACGCGGCCAAGCCCGACCTCATCGTCGTGGAGGCGTTCGACGCCCAGGACGAGATGATCAAGAAGCTGGAGAAGCGGGGCGTCCCCGTGATGGCCACGCGAGGAGCGGACCCGAAGGACCCGATCGGGAACATGCGCAAGGTCTTCGGCATGATCGGCGAGGCGACGGGACGCACCGAGCGGGCCGGCCAGGTGCTCGAGCAGTTCGACCAGCACCTCGCGACGGCGAAGAAGAAGGTCACCGACGCCGACCTGCCGACGAAGAAGTTCGTGTTCTTCGACGGATGGCTCGAGGGAGGCAACCTCACGGTCCGCCCCTACAGCGACGGCGCCCTCTTCACCGAGATAGGCAAGGAACTCGGCCTGAAGCCCGCGTGGACCAACGACGTCAACAAGAAGCACGGTGACGGCGGTGTCGACCCCGCCTACGGCCTCGCGCAGACCGACGTCGAGGGCCTCACCGGGGTGGGCGACGCCAACCTCTTCTACGCCAACGACGAAGGCGCCGGCGGATACGTCGGGGCGCTGCGCAAGAACCCGATCTGGAAGACCCTCCCGGCCGTCAAGGAAGGCCGCGCCCACGCGTTCCCGGCCCGGGTGTGGGGCGCCGGTGGCCCGCGCTCCAACGAGCAGGCGATCGACGCCTACGTCGACGTACTCGACAAGAAGTGAGCACAGTACGTACTGCCGCACCCGAAGCGGGACCGCTGCCGCGCGCCGAGCGCGGCGGCGGCCCCGCCGGGGCGGCGGTCCTGGCGGCCCTCCTCGTCGCGACCGTCCTGGTGGGCATGTGGCACCTGACCCAGGGGACATCGGGAGTCGGCGTCGGCGACCTGCTGCGCCATCTCGCCGGGGAACCCGAGACCACCGGTGGCGCGCCGGTCGGCGAGATCCTCACCGGCTCACGCTTGCCGCGCCTGCTCGCGGGCGTGGCGGTGGGCTTCGCCCTCGGCTGCGCAGGCACGCTGCTCCAGTCCGTCACGCACAACACGCTCGCCTCGCCCGACACCCTCGCCGTCACGGCCGGTGCGCACTTCTCCCTCACGCTCGTCGCCGCCTTCGGCCTCGCCGTGCCGCTGTGGGCCTCGGGCGCCGTCGCCTTCGCCGGTGGCCTGGTCGCCGCGGCGCTCGTGCTGCTGCTCGCGGGCCGGGCCGCGGGTACCGCGGGCACGCGCCTCATCCTCGCCGGATCGGCGACGGCGCTGGCTTTGGACGCCGCGACCGGGATGTTCCTCATCCTGTTCGACCAGAACACGACCGGTCTCTTCGCCTGGGGGAGCGGCTCACTCGCGCAGCTGAACATCGACGCGTCGATACGGGCCATCCCCCTCATCGGCGTGCTGCTGTTCGGCGCCCTGGCCCTGTCCAGGCGGCTGGACGTGATGAATCTCGGGGACGACACCGCATCCACCCTCGGTGTGCCCATCCGGAGCACCCGCGTGATCGCGGTGGTCTCCGCGGTACTCCTGACCAGCACCGCGGTGACCCTCGCGGGCCCGATGGCCTTCGTCGGTCTCGGCGCCCCCGTCCTGGCCCGCCTGATCGCGGGGCGGGTCCGCGCGCTGCGCCGGCACCTGCTCCAGATCCCGGCGGCCGGCCTGCTCGGCGCGCTGCTCATCCTGCTCGCGGACGCGGTCCTGCGTGCGGTGCAGGGGGCGGACGGAGCGGCCTCCATCCCCACCGGTGTGCCGACCGCGCTGCTCGGCTCCGTCGTGATCGTGGTCCTCGCGCTGCGGCTGCGCGACACCGGCCAACTCCGCCAACCCCCGCGCACGCGCGTCGCCGTACGCTCCCGCCGCGCGTACCTCCTCGTCGTGTCCGGCGCCTTGGCCCTGCTGGCCGTGGCGGCCCTCGTGGCGGTCCTGGCCGGCAGCCTCTGGCTGCGGACGGGAGACATCGGCCTCTGGGTCCAGGGCGCCGCCCCGGATCTGATCGGCCAGGCGCTCGACGACCGGGTCCCGCGGGTGACCGCCGCGATCCTCGCCGGCGCGGCGCTCGGTCTGGCCGGCTGCGTCGTGCAGAGCACCGTACGCAACCCCCTCGCGGAGCCAGGAGTGCTCGGCATCACGGCGGGCGCCGGGCTCGGCGCGGCGAGCGTCGTCACGTCGGGCCTGCCCGGTGGACGGCCGGTGCTCATCGCGGTCGCCGTCGCGGCCGGGCTCGCCACCTTCGCGGTGATCGCCCTGCTGTCCTGGCGCGGCGGTTTCCTGCCCGACCGGTTCGTGCTGATCGGCATCGGCATGGGGTACGGGATCAGCTCCGTCACCACCTTCCTCCTGCTGCGCGCCGACCCGTACAACACGCCGCGGATCTTCACCTGGCTCTCCGGCACGACTTACGGGCGCACGTTCCCCGACGTCGTCCCGGTCGCGGTGGCGCTGGCTCTCGCCCTGCCCGTGCTGCTGGCCATGCGCGGCCGGCTCGACCTGCTCGCCGTCGACGAGGACACCCCGCGCATCGTGGGGGTCAGGGTGGAACGCACCCGCTTCACCGCCCTGGCGGTCGCCGCGGTGCTCGCGGCGCTCAGCGTGATCGCCGTCGGTGTCGTCGGTTTCGTGGGGCTCGTCGCCCCGCATCTCGCCCGTTCCCTCGTGGGCGCCCGGCACGGTCGCGCGATCCCGGTCGCGATGCTGCTCGGCGGGGTCCTTGTATGCGTGGCCGACGCCCTCGGCCGCACGCTCGTCGCTCCCGCCCAGGTACCGGCGGGCCTCATGATCGCCCTGGTCGGCGCACCATACTTCGTGTGGGTGCTCCGCAAGTCCCGCTGAACGACCGCCCCTCGTTCCCCGTCCGTCCCGTCCTTCCCTCTCCGTCCCGCCGGTAGGAGCACCCAGCATGTCGCCCCATCAGGAAACGCCCGCGCGGCCCGCAGAGCCCGTGCGGAGCATCGTCGTTCCCTACGAGCGAGACGCCCCGCCGACCCAACTGGCGCGGCTCGCCGACCACGAGGTGTCGGAGCGCTGGCGAGCGGTCGACCGCTCCGCCCACACCCCGCACATCGTGGCCGTACCCGGCGACGACGGCGAGGACTGGACCGCTGCCGCGCTCGTGACGGCACGCCCGGGCACGGCCTATCTGAAGGTCGTGGATGCCGTCGGCGACGTACCGGCAGCTATGGAGGCGGTCGTCGCCCACGCACGCCACCGAGATCTCGCGCAGCTCAAGTGGGAAGGGTGGTCGGCGCGCCCCGAGGACGCCGCTGCCGCCGGCTTCGCCCCGTTGGGCCCTCCGCTCACGCAGTCGGAGGGGGCGGCGGGACCGGCCACCGGTTACGTGCGCTGGCTGCGCGACGGCGTACCGAGCGAGCCGCCGTACTACGGGCAGAGCACGCACTTCACCTGCGGCGCCGTCACCGCCCTGGTCGCGCAGGCGCACGCGGGGAGGCTGCCGCGGGAGGCCCTTGACCGGCAGGCGGAGTTGACGCTGTGGCGCGATGCCACCAACTTCCTCGCGTGCGAGCCCGTCGGTCTTGGCGTCGCCGTGAGCCGGGCCTGGCCCGCGTCCCCGGTCGCGGTCCACCTGGACACCGACCGGCCGGTCATGCTCGACCACTACCCGGAGAGCGACCAGGAGTGGCGTGCCCTGCTCCAGCGCGCCTCCCGCGCGGACGCGGAACGCATCGGTGTCCCGGTCGACCCGAGCCGCCTCTCCCTGACCGCGGTCCGGGAGGCGATCGGCCGAGGCGCGCACGTACTGCTCCTGCTCTCGCTCGACCGGATGCAGGGGTTCGAGGTGCCGCACTGGGTGCTCTGCCACGGTGTCGTACCCGGCGCCGTCGTCATCGACGATCCCTGGGCCAACGCGGCGACGGGGGACACTTGGGTCGACGCCCATCTCCTGCCCGTCCCCGACCCGTCGCTCGACGCGATGTCGGCCATCTCGCCGGATGGCGTTCGCGGCGCGGTGACCATCAGCGCCTGATATCTCGACAAGGAAGCAACAGCGATGCACATTCGTCCCACGACCGACGAGGACCTGGACGTCTTCGTCGACACGGTCCACGCGGCCTTCGGGCAGTTCCCGGAAACCCCGGTCGCGGAGGGCGGGCGCTGGTGGTCGGCGCTCGAAATGGACCGCGGTCTCCTGGCCGTCACAGCCGACGGGCGGCCGGTGGGCACCGCCGCCGCGTACTCCTTCGACCTCACCCTGCCCGGTCAGATACCCACTCCGGTCGCCGGAGTGAGCGCGGTCGGCGTCCTGCCCTCGCACCGGCGGCGTGGCGTGCTCAGCGCGATGATGCGGCACCAGCTCACCGATGTGCGGGCCCGGGGCGAGTTCCTCTCGGTGCTCCTGGCCTCCGAGGCGCCGATCTACGGCAGGTTCGGTTACGGCCCGGCGACCTACACCGCCCGGCTGACGGTGCCGCGCCACCGAGCCGCCCTCGCGGTTCCCCGGGCGCGGGCGACGGCCGACGCACCGGAGACCGAGAGCCGCACGGACAGCGGGTCGGTCGAGGTGCTGCGGCGCGCCGAGTGCGGCGAGATCCTCGAAGAGGTCTACGACCGGTACCGCCGCGCCCAGACCGGCGCGCTGTCCCGGCCGCACCGCTGGTGGGCCCTGGGAGCGGGGCAGTCGCCGGTCTCGCCCGCACCGCGCTATGTCGCCGTCCACCGGGACGCCGACGGCACGGCCGACGGATACGCCAGTTACTCCGTCGGCGAACCCAACACCCTCACGGTCGACGAGACCATAGCCACCGACGACGCGGTCTTCACCGCCCTGGCCCGGTTCGTGCTCGGACACGACCTGGTCTCGCAGGTCGTGTTCCGGCACGTCCCGCCCGAGCACCCGCTGCGCTGGCAACTGGCCGACTTCCGGGCAGGGACGGTCGGCGACCACACGGACTGGCTGTGGGTGCGCCTCCTCGATGTCCCGCGTGCCCTGACGGCACGCGGCTGGTTCGCCGACGGTGAGCTGGTCCTCGACGTCGACGACCCGTTCCTCGGCGAGCACGGCCGCTACCTCCTGACGGTCCGCGACGGCAAGGCCGCCTGCGTCCCCACGGACCGCCGGCCCGACCTGTCCCTGGACATAAGGGACTTGGGCTCGCTCTACCTGGGCGGCACCGCCCCGAGCACGCTCGTGCGCGCGGGACACATCCGGGCCCACCGCCCGGACGCCACCGTCCTCGCGGACGCACTTTTCCGCACGGGACGGGCGCCGCACTGCCTGCACTGGTTCTGACGTAAGGTCTGCGCGTCGCAGACGCGGAAGATCAGCGGCAGATCAAGGGGGCAGCGGCGATGTGGTCAGCATGTCGTGAGGCAGTGGGTGCGGTGGTGGCCGCCGGGGTGGTCGTGGCCGTCGCGGGGTGTTCGGCGCGGGGTTCGGCCGAGGCCCTGGAGCCGAAGGAATCAGCTCCGGCGTCGGCGTCGGCGTCTCCGTCGTCGTCTCCGAGCCCGTCCTCACCGTTGACGGCCCGGCAGTTGAAGGATCTGCTGCTGGCGGACGGGGATGTGCCGGGGATCGACAGCGCGCCGGTGCAGGGGCCCGTGCCCAAGTACGATCCGCGGGTTCTGGTGCCGGGGCCGGGATGTCAGGACGTGTTCGACGCGCTCGTGGCGCATGACGCGTCCACGTCCGTGATCCAGGACTTCTGGTGGCGGAACAACCAGTGGGGCGGCCGGACTTGGCTGGCCTCGTATGTCGGGGACGGCGCGTCTAGGCAGTTCCGAGGGCTCGTGCAGGGGCTCAAGACGTGCGAGACCTTGGTGGGGCAGACCCCGGAGGGGAAGCTCAACTCCCGCATCACCATGTCGAAGGCGCCCGACGGCCTCGGTGACGAGGCCGTCGCCTTCGACCTGAGCATGGACGGCCCCAAGGGCACCGTGCTGTCCGACCACCACATCTGGGTGCGGGTGGGTGCCCTCACCGTGGAGTTCAGCGACCGGGGTGCACAGCGCACCCCCGGCTTCCCTCTCGATGTGGTGGCCGGCAAGCAGCTCGACCGGCTCACGCAAGGGCCGCGTGACTGACGCGGCGGAGCCGGCGGTGCGTCAGCCGCAGTGTTCGGCCTTCTCCTGGTCCGTCATGGGGCGGGTGTGCTGCGTCTTGGTGCTCGGCGCGTCCGGCTTCGGGCCGGTCGCGTCGAAGGGCGCGTACCAGATGTAGTGGCCGTGGAACTTGTCCTCGAAGTGCAGCTCGTAGGTGCCCTTGACGCGCTGCATCTGCGACTCGCGTGTGACCCAGCCGACCTCGCCGGGGCGGACGTCGACGTTGGTCGTGGCGGTCTCGGTGTGCGAGCTCTCCCAGGTGTGCCCGTACGAGGTCTCGATGCTTACCTTGAACACCTCGGCGAAGCCGTACTCCGCGCTGAGCGAGACTCCGACGCTGTTGGACTCGCCGGTCGTGTCCGCCCAGGAGATGCTGGAACGCTGCAGGTCGGGCGTGCAGTTGTAGGCGCTGTCGCCCACCTGGTGCGCCTCGCCCATCGAGTCGGTGCCGGGTCCTTCGGGGTGGAAGACGCACGAGTCGGTGCCGTTGTCGCACTTGTCGAGCAGTTCGCGGATGGTGGGGGGTTCCTCGTCGGCCTGCGCGGCGGGCGCGAGGGCGAGGCCGCCCGCGGTGGTCATCGCCGCCAGCAGGACGGTCAGACGGGTACGGGTGATCATGTGTGATCTCCAGTGGGGGGAAGGTGATGCAGGTGGGGGGAAACGCGCACGAGAGCGCGGCAGCGATCTAGCTGAAGCCGATCGACTGGGTGCGGTCGTTCATCATCTGGCCGACGTCCGAGGTGTTCTCGTCGAACGGTCCGTCGCGGTCACCGCCGAGGTTGGGCTCGGGGTAGAGCCAGATCGCGCAGTTGCCCCAGGGCTGCACGGAGGAGATGCGGTTCTTCCAGTCGTCGCCGAGGTCGTACTGCCAGTTGACCCAGCCGTCCTTCTCGCAGAGCGAGGGGCCGCTGATGGTGAGCGAGTCGCCCGAGAAACCGGGATCGCTGAAGAACGTTCCCTGGATGACGTCCCCGGCCTGCGCGCGGAACGAGGACGAGTCGACGGCGGCCCGTGGGGTGGCCGGTGCGTCCGTGACACTGCCGTTGCCGGCTCGGACCATGGCCTCGGCGAACGTGCCGAAGCAGGTCTGCTTTCCGGTGGTCGCGTCCAGTACGCAGTGTCGTTCCGTCGGTTCGTCTGCTCCGGTCGGTTCGTCGGCGCCCGCCGACTGGGTCGAGACGGTGCAGACCAGGCCGGTGGTGACCGCGAGCGCGGCCCCCGTCAAACGGCTGCGGCGCGTGTTCTTGTTCCGTGTCGCCATACGGATACCTCCATTTCTGGCGTGGGCACATCACCATCCTGTGTAGTGGCTGCGGTCCCGCGTCCGCGGCTGGAATCTCGAATTCCTGTGCCGATAGGGGCGGTTGAGGCGACTCGGGCACCGTGAGAGGGCCCTTCGGGCACGACGAAGGGTGAAACGGTCAGAAGCGGATACCGCGCCGATTCGTGGCGAACGGTCATCAGCACTGCGCGAAGACGTACCCCTTCGCTCCCTTGGGGCTGACGTCGCGGTCGCGCAGGGTGACGGAAAGGCGAGAGCCCCAGGCGTCACAGGCGTTGCGGTAGTCCTTGCGCGTGTACTCGACGGCGAAGACCTTGTCGTCGTAGGCGTCGGCGAAGTCGCCGCACTCCTTGTACGCCGCGCACTCCTCGACCACGGCGAAGTCGAGACCGACACGACGGCGCTCGGGGAGGAGGTCGGTGGTGTTCTTCTGGGCGATGGCCAGGCCACGGCTGTGCGCCCGCTCGGCGAGCAGTTCGGCGAAGGCGGCGGCGTGCCCGGTCGTGAGGAGATCGTCCGAACGCTCGTAGGAGTCGAGGTTGTCGGGCTCCACGGCGTCGTAACCCGCGTCGGCGCAGCCGTCGATCCACGGCCCGACGACCTCCATCAGCTCCCGGCGCTTGCCGGGCGTGGAGATGTCCAGGAGCGGCTCCTCCCAGTCCTCGTCGATCACCAGGGAACCTGCGTCGTCCTTCAGGAGCAGGTCCGGGTGGTTCTTCTTCCACCAGGTGATGGCCTTGCCCGGCTGGGTCTGGAAGGCGTTGACGTAGCACACGTTGTAGAGGCCGTCGGCCGGTTCGGCGGTGCGGTCGCGGGACACCGCCCGCACGGCGTCGGCGGGCGGGTAGGGGCCGCCGAGCTGGTAGTCGAAGACGGCGTTCGCCTCCGGTGCGCGTACGGCGTCCGACTGGTCCGTGGCCGGGGTGTCCTTGCCGTCGTCGGTGGTACAAGCGGCAGCGGCCAGGAGGAGGGCGGCGGCGCAGGCGGCCAGCCGGGCGGGGCGCGAACGGTACGGGTGGTACGGGGGGTGCATCGGAGACTTCCGTTCGGGGCGGCTGCCGGTGTGGGTTCCGTGTGGCGAAATGTGGCGCGATGTCGATCTTACGTATGTCAGCCGGGGCCTCGGCGGGCAGGATGACCTCGGACCGGCGCGAGGCGGTTCAGGGCAGGACCACCGAGCGGGTCAGATGGGCCGGCTTGTCGGGGTCGCGCCCCGCGTCCTCGGCAAGGCGCACGGCAAGACGCTGGGCGAGCACGAGTTCCGCGAGCGGGTCGAGCTCAGGGCGGCGAAGGTACGCGCCGGTGGCCTCGATCCGGGCGGCCAGCTCCGCGGGCAGCGGCGACAGGCTACACACGGCTCGTCCGGGTCCGGCCACCGCGATGGGGCCGTGGCGGTACTCCATGACGGGGTAGGACTCGGTCCACCGGGCCGCCGCCTCACGCACCTTGAGCGCCGCCTCGTGCGCGAGCCCGGCGTGCCAGCCGTCGCCGAGGAAGGTCACCTGCTCCGCCGCCACCAGCCGTGGATCCAGCGGCGCGCTCAGGGCCGTGGCCACGTCGGTCAGTGCCCGGTCGACGTCGTGTCCCAAGTGGGCCAGCAGGAGCATCAGTTGAGTGGTCGGATAGCGGGTCTGGACGACGGACCGTTCGTCGGCGTGGTCGAGGATGATCACGTCGTCGGCGGCGCGCGCGGCGGGCGACCGGGGCACCGCCGTGAGCGTGGTGACGCGCGCGGAGGAGCGGGCCCCGAGGGCGGTGAGGACCTCGGTGGTGGTGCCGGAACGGGTGAGGGCCAGGATGCGGTCGTAGGGGCGGTGCAACCGGGCCGCGGACGCGGGGAACGCGTCGGTGGGGCCGTGCCCCAGGTCCTCCCGCAGGTGCGCGTAGGCCTGGGCCATGAACAGCGACGTACCGCAGCCGATCACGGCGACCCGCTCGCCCTTGGCGGGCAATGCCTGTGCGTATTCCGGGAGTTGCTTCAGCGCGTACTCCCAGCACTGCGGCTGGGAGTCGATTTCCTGGCTCGTGAGCGACATGGCGGGTGCTTTCTCTGGCCGGTCAGGTGAAGGCGATGGGGTGGGCGTGATGGGACGGGTGTGACGGGGCGGCTCAGTGGCCCAGCAGAAGGCGCAAGGACGGCTGGAGGCGCTCCGCGTGGGCGCTGACCATGTCGTCGCACAGCCGCCAGATCTGTTCCACGGGCAGGGCCGCCGCCGTGGCCGGGTCCGTCATCGCGGCGTGCCGGATGTGGCGCGGCTCGTCGTCGATGGCGGCGCGTACGACCAGGTCGTTCATGCTGAGGTACGTGCGGTTGAGCGCCGCCAGTTGCGGGGGCAGCGAGCCCACGCGGGTGGGCTGGATGCCGGAGGCGTCGACGAGGCAGGGCACCTCGACCACCCCGTGGCCCGGGAGATTGTCGATCAGGCCGTGGTTGGGGACGTTGCCGTAGACGGTGCGCGGGGTGCCGGTCACGATGCTGTGGATGATCTGCGGGGCGTACTCCATGGTGCCCTCGACGGTGAGCGGTTCACCGGCGGCCAGGGCGTCACGGGTGTGGTGATAGGCGGCGACGTTCTCCTCGACGATGCCGAGGTAGGCGCCGACCGGCAGCCGCAGGCGCTCGATCTCGCTGTCATGGTGCAGGTACCAGGGGACGTACTCGGAGGAGTGCTCGCTGGTCTCGGTGGGGTAGAAGCCGAGCCGCCGGTACATGTCGACGCGGACGCGGCGCCGCAACTGCGCGTCCCCCGCAATGAGTTCGTCGAGCCGTGGGTAGAGGTCGCGGCCCTGGTGCTCGAACTTCAGCACCCACGCCTGATGGTTGACGCCCGCCGCCCGGTAGGTGATCTCCTCGTACGGGACGTCGATCAGCTCGGCCAGATCCCGCATGGTCCAGTACACGGAGTGGCACAGGCCCACGACCCGGGTCAGGCCGGTGGCCCGGCTGAGGTACTGGATGTTCATGGCCATGGGGTTGGTGTAGTTCAGGAGCCATGCGTCCGGGCACAGTTCGGCGATGTCCGCGCCGAGGGCCTTCAGGAGCGGGAAGGTGCGCAGGGCGCGGAAGATGCCGCCGATGCCGAGGGTGTCGCCGATGGTCTGGCGCAGTCCGTGACCGGCCGGGATCTCGAAGTCGGTGCGGGTGGCCTCGCCCATGCCGACCTGCACGATGTTGATGACGAAGTCCGCGCCTTCCAGGGCCGCGCGGCGGTCGGCGTGGCTCGTGACGGTGGCGTGCGCGCCGAGATGTCCGGCGATGTAGGAGGCCGCGGCCTGTGCGGTGGTCAGACGTTCGGCGTCGATGTCGTGCAGGGCGATGTGGGCGCCCTTCAGTTCGGGGAAGGCGAAGAGGTCGGCGAGCAGGCCCTGGGTGAAGACGACGCTGCCGGCGCCGATGAAGGCGATCTTGGGGTGGGTCATGAGGCGTGCGCTCCGCTCGGGGTGGTGTGGGCGAGGACTTCGTCCCGCGTGGGCTGGGCCTGCGTGCCGCCGTGGGCGCGGGTGGACAGCGACCCGCAGGCGACGGCGAACCGCAGCGCCTCGTGCGGGGGCCGTCCGTCGAGCAGCGCGGTGATGAATCCGGCGTCGAAGCTGTCCCCGGCGCCGACGGTGTCGACGGGGGTCAGGGGCAGGCCCGGTGCGGTCAGCAGGGTGTGGCCGTTGTGACAGAGGGCGCCCGCGGCGCCGTTCTTGACGACGATCAACGGGACGCGGGCGGCCAGGAGTTCGGCCGCGCGCTCCGGGCTGCCGCCCGTCGGTGTCCCCGCCAGGTGCAGGGCTTCTCGGGCGTTGGGCAGCAGGATGTCGGTCTCGGCGAGCACGGCGTCGAGGGCTGCCCGGTCCCACCGCCCCGACGGGTCGTCCTGGGTGTCCAGGGACGTGCTCGCGCCGTGCCATCGTGCGGTGCGCAGCAGCCGGGGCAGGTCGGCGGCCAGGCGGGGCTGGAGGAAGTACGAGGCGGCGTGGACGTGCCGGGTGTCGGCAAGGAGCTCGGCGGGAACGTCGTCGCCGCTGACGGTGGTCAGAGTGCCCGGAGAGGTGAGGATGGCCCGGTCCTCGCCCTGGGTGAGCACGACGGTGAGCGGGGTCGGCCGGGAGGCGTCCGTCCGCAGGGCCCGGGTGTCGACGCCGCGTGCGGTGAGCGCGTCGCGCATGTAGCGCCCGGCCTCGTCATCGCCCACGCGCCCGGCGAAGGCCACCTTCAGGCCCAGGCGGGCGGCCCCGCACGCCATGATCGCCGCCGAGCCGCCGAGGGTCAGGGCCCCGGCGTCGACGAGTTGTTCACGCTGGCCGAAGGCGAGCGGGCCGGTCAGCGGGCCCAGGATCACATCGGGGTTGGCGTCCCCGATCACGAGCAGATCGTACGAGGGGGGCATCGACTTCCTTCGGGTCGTACGGGGGAGGGGGCGGAAAAGGGAAGGTCAGCCCTTCAGGCCGCTGGAGGTGACCGAGCGGATGAAGGCCTTCTGGGCGAAGAGGAACGCGAGCAGGACCGGGAGGACGGTGATCACGTTGCCCGCCATCACCGCGGACCAGCGGGTGTGGTGCTGCCCCTGGAAGGTGGTGAGTCCCAGCTGCAGCGTGTACTGGGTGTCGTGGTTGATCGCGATGAGCGGCCAGGTCAGGTCGTTCCACGTGGTGAGGAAGGTCAGTACGGCCACCGTGGCGAGCGCGGGCCGAGCGAGTGGCAGCACGATCGACCAGAGGACCCGCAGCCGCGAACAGCCGTCGATCCAGGCGGCCTCCTCCAGTTCCCTGGGCAGGGAGAGGAAGAACTGCCGCAGCAGGAACACCGCGAACGGCGTGACCAGGGAAGGCACGATCAGGGCGCCGAGGGTGTCGATGAGGCCGAGCTTCTTCATCACGAGGAAGGTGGGGATCATCGTCAGCTGGAAGGGCACCGCCATCGTCGCCAGCATCAGCACGAGCAGCGTCCGCGAGCCACGGAAGCGCATGCGTGCGAACGCGTAGCCGCCGAGCGCGCCGAAGACGAGGTTCGACGTGACCGCGACGGCGGAGACGATCGCGGAGTTCAGGAGCCAGCGCGGGAACATGGCGTTGCCGAGCACATAGCGGTAGCCGCCCAGATCGACGCTCGACGGCCACAGCGCCGGCGGGAAGCGGTTGATCTCGGCGTTGCTCATCACCGAGCTCAGGAGCAGCCAGATCAGCGGCACCGCGAAGAGCAGCGCCAGCGGGGCGAGCAGCGCGTGCCAGCCGCTGAACGGCAACCGGAAGCGGCGGTGGCGCAGGGCTGCGGGTCCGGCGGCCCGGCGCGCGGTGGCCTCGGGTGCGGTGGTCGTCGCGGTCATTAGGTGGCTGCTTTCGTACGAAGGGTGCGCTCACGGCCGGGGCCGCGGCCACGGACCACGCGCAGCACGACGGCCACCACGAACAGGGCGAGCGCCAGGACGTACGCGGCCGCGGCGCCGTACCCGGCGGTGAAGTTCTTGAAGGCCTGCTCCCAGATGAAGTAGACGATCACCGTGGTCGACCCGAGGGGCCCGCCCTTGGTGGTCACATAGACGAGGTCGAAGACCTGAAGGGACTGGATGGTCTGCCACAGCAGCAGGAACACGCTGACCGGGGAGAGCGCGGGCAGTGTCACGTGCCGCAGCAGATGCCACCGCCCCGCGCCGTCCAGGCGGGCCGCCTCGATCAGTGACTGCTCGACGTCCTGCAGCGCGGCCAGGTAGATGACGGTGCACAGCCCGGTGCCGCTCCACAGCGTGATCGCGACCAGCACGAACAGTGCCTGCGAGGAGTCGGTGAGGAAGCCCTGCGGCGAGATCCCCAGGCGGTGGAGCACGGAGTTGGCCGCCCCGAACTCGGGATCGAGGATGAACGAGAACAGCACGCCCTGGGCGGTGGCCGAGATGACGAACGGCACGAAGAACAAGGTGCGGTACAGGCCGACGAAGCGGATGCGCCGGTTCAGGGCCAGGGCGAGGGCAAGGCCGATGGCGATGCTCAGGGGCACGTACAAGAGGGTGTAGAGCAGGGTGTTGCGCACGGCCTGGCTGAAGTGCGGGTCCTGGGACAGCGCCCGGTAGTTGTCCAGGCCCACCCAACGGCTGGGCGTGACAAGGTCATTGGCCTGGAAGGACAGCAGCAGCGACCACACGACCGGCAGGACGCTCAGTCCGAGGATGACGACAACGGCGGGGGAGACGAAGGCCCAGGCGGTGGCGGTCTCGCCGCGGCGCCGACGGCGCAGGGTGCGTCGGCCGGACGGGTCCGGCGGCAGGGTCAGGGGGCGGGGAAGTGGCGGCATGTCGGTCCTCAACGCGGGATCAGGAGGGAGGCGTTGGCCTCTTCGGCGCAGGAGCGCACCGCGTCGGCGGGGCTCTTGCGGCCGAGCAGCACGGAGACGACCGCCTGCCCGAGGGACTGGGAGATGCGGGGGTAGGCGGCGTGCACGGGGCGGACCCGCGCCGACGTGACCGCCTCGGTGAACACCGGAAGGCCGGGCATGTCGGCGGCGTGCTCGCGCCAGGCCGGGCGGTCCTGGCTGCGCCGGCTCAGCGGGAGGCTGCCAGCCTCGACGGCCCAACGGCTGTCCTGGGCAGGCTGGTTGAGCCAGGTGACGAAGGTGCGAGCGGCCGCCTCCCGGGCCTCGCCGTTGTCGAAGACCGTCCAGGTGTCGGGGCCCGAGATGGTCATGGGGCGCCGGCTGAAGCTGGGCATCGGCACGACGTGATAATCGACCTTGGCCTGCGCGATGTCCGGCAGCTGCCAGGGCCCGGTGGGCACCATGCCCATGCGTCCGGAGAGGAAGACCTGGTACATCTGCTCGCTGCCGGGCTTGGGGTCGACGTACACGCTCTTGTCGCGCACCAGGTCCCGTACGACCTCGAGGGCGCGGACGCCTTCCTTCGCGAAGCCGATGCCGCGTCCGTCGTCGGCGATCACGTCGCCACCCAGATCCCACACCATCGGCCACATCCGCCACACGGTGTCCTCGTCACCCGTGCCGGGCCAGCCGGTGCCGAAACGGCCGCGGGAGGCGTCGGTCAGGCGGCGTGCCGTGTCGGTGAACTCCTGCCAGGTCCAGCCCGGTTCGGGCAGATCGAGTCCCGCCTGCGCGAAAAGCTTCTTGTTGCAGACCACGGCGAGGCAGTCCAGGAGCGCGGGCACCGCACGGACCCGGCCGTTGACGGTGACGGCCTGCCGGGCCGGGGCCCAGAAGTTGCGCCACGGCGTCGGCCCCTCCCGCACGTGGGTGGTCAGGTCGACCACCTGGGGGCTCCGGGCGACGCTGGCCAGGTCGGAGCCGAAGACGTACGCGATGTCGGGGTAGGAACCCGCGGCGAGCGCGGCGGTGATCTTCTGGAGCATGGCGTCGGCGAGGACACCGCCGCCCATGTCGACGCGGATGTCCGGATGAGCGGCGTGAAAACGGGCCACCAGTCCCTTGAGGACTGTCGCCGCGGTGTCCGTCTGGCCGTGCCACAGCTGGATGGTCACCCGCCCGTCGGGCCCGACTCCGTCGGCGGCCCCCGTGCCGCAGCCGGCCAGCGCGCCCCCGCCCGCCACCATCGCGGCCGCGCCGCCCGCGCGCAGCACACTGCGCCGTGACGGCCTGCCCGGCGCTCGGGGTCCTGTGCTCATCACTGCCTCCAGGGGGATCGGGTGCCCGCGCGGCGCGAGAGGTCCATGGGCATGCGGAGGCCATGGGCCGGTGCTTTCACGGCGGGGTAGGGAGAGGTCGAAAGGGTTGGGGAGCTCAGCAGGTCTCGCGGAGGTGGCCGGCGCTGCCCGCTGGTGTCACGTCGACGTCTCGGCGCACGATGCCCAACCGGTCGCCGTAGTCCGCGCAGGCCTTGCGCAGGCCGGCGTCCGTGTACTCGATGACCAGGACGTCGTCGCCGAACGCGGAGGTGTAGTCCCCGCATTCGTCGTACGCGCCGCACTCCTCGGCGACGGCGAAGTCGAGCCCCGTCCGTTCGCGCTCGCCGGCCAGCTGCGGAGTGTTCTTCTGCGCGACGGCCAGGCCCTGTTCGTGGGCGTGCGCGGAGAGCAGCGCGACGTACGACATGGCCTGGTCGGCCGTCAGCAGGTCGGGGAAGCGGGTGAAGGTGTCGTAGTTGTCCGGCTCGACGGCCTGGAAGCCCTTGTCGGCGCAGCCGTCGATCCAGCCGCCGACCTTGGCGGCGATGCGCTCGCGTCTGGACGCGGTGCGGATGTCAAGGACGGCCTCGCCCCATTCGCCGTCGTACACGACATCGCCGTTGCCGTCCCGCAGCAGCAGGTCGGGATCCCAGTCGTCCTCCGCCCCCGGCTGGGCCTGGAAGGCGTTGAGGTAGCAGATGTTGTAGAGGCCGGGAGCGGGGGCCGCCGCCGCGTCCCGGCTGACGGTCTCGACCCCGGCGAGCGGTGTGTACGCGCCACCGATCTGGTAGTCGAACCCGGCGTGACGCGGCGGCAGCGGGGCGGCGGTCGCGCCCGCGGAGGCGGTCGACGGGGCGAGCAGGCAGGCGGCGGCGGTGGCCGTGAGGGCCGCGGACGCGGCGACACCCCTGCGCAGAACACGATTGAGGCTCATCTCAGAGCTCCAGATGTCTGGGGGCACGTCCCCGCCTCGGACACGGGAAGGGTCCTGGCGACTCAGTCCGGGCTCATGGCCGAGGCCAACTACCGGCTAGGCGTACCTCTGCGCCGAGTGCTCGGCATCGGCGTGCCAGGGAGTTAATCGAGCAGCTTCGGTCATGTCAAGAGATGAGGGCTGAAGAGCACTTGGCCGACTCACGCACAAACGCGCACGATTTCTGCGGGACTCTGCTCGTAACGGCATCCGGGGTCTATGCTCGCCCAGTGCTGAGAAGCGACCGCCAGGCGCGGATACTTGAGCATGTCGCCGCCCAGGGCAGCGCCGACGTCACGCAGTTGGCCGGACTGCTCGGCGTCTCGCAGGCCACGGTGCGCCGGGACCTGCGGCAGCTGAGCGACCAGCGGCTCCTCGAACGCACGCACGGCGGCGCGGTCCTCGGCAACGTGAGCATCGAGGTGCCGCTGAAGCACCGGATCGACCAGCGTTCCCCGCAGAAGCAGGCCATCGCGCGGGCCGCCGCCCGGCTGGTCCCCGCAGGTGCGGTGGTGGGTCTGACCGGCGGCAGCACCACCACGGAGGTGGCCAGGCTGCTCGCCGACCGCGGCCCCGTCACGATCGTCACCAACGCCGTGAACATCGCGGCCGCCCTGGTCCTGCGCCCGACCGTCACCCTGATCGTGGTCGGCGGCACCGCCCGCAGCGAGAGCTACGAACTGGTGGGCCCCATCGCGGAGAAGACCCTCGCCGACCACCACACGGACATCGCGTTCCTCGGGGTGGACGGCATCAGTGCCGCCCACGGGTGCACCACGCACGATCAGTTGGAGGCGGCCACCGACCGCGCCTTCGCGGGACACAGCAGCCGTACGGTCGTGGTCGCCGACCACACCAAGATCGGCAGGGCGACGTTCGCCAAGATCTGCCCGACGGCCGGGGTGCACACCCTCGTGACCGACGCCGGGGCGACCGGCGACGAGCTGGACGCCATCGCCGCCGTCGGTGTGCGGGTCACCGTCGCGTGAGCACCGCCGGTCGAGGAAGGGTCAGTGTGCGATCGAGTCGATCAGCTCGCGCGCGCCCTGGCGCAGCAGCGTGACCGCCACGGACGTGCCGAGCGTCGCCGGGTCGAGCGGCCCGGCCCACTCGTGGGCGTTGAGGACCGTCTTGCCGTCCGGGGTGAAGACCCGGGCGCGCAGCGAGAGGTCGCCGCCCCGCTCGCAGCGCGCGTACCCCGCGATGGGGGAGTTGCAGTGGCCCTGCAGGACGTGCAGGAACATGCGCTCGGCGGTGGCCTCCCGCCAGGCCTCCGGGTCACCGAGGCCCGACACGGCGTCGATGGTCCGCGTGTCCTCCTCGCGGCACTGCAGCGCCAGGATGCCCGCGCCGATCGGCGGGCACATCGTCTCCACCGAGAGCACCTCGGTGACCACGTTCATGCGGTCGATGCGCTCGAGGCCCGACACCGCGAGCAGCAGCGCGTCCGCGTCGCCCGCGGCCAGCTTCTCCATCCGGCGCCCGGCGTTCCCGCGCATCGGGACGCACTCCAACTCCGGGTGCGAGGCGGCCAGTTGGGCGATGCGGCGCACGGACGAGGTGCCGATGCGGGTTCCCGCGGGGAGCTCGTCCAGGGTGAGCCCGCCGGGGTGGATGAGCGCGTCACGGATGTCGTCGCGCCTGAGGAACGCGGCGAAGGTGGTGCCCGCCGGAAGCGGCCGGTCCGCCGGTACGTCCTTGACGCAGTGCACCGCGAGGTCCGCCTCGCCGGCGAGCAGCGCCGCGTCGACCTCCTTGGTGAACGCGCCCTTGCCGCCGAGCTTCGCGAGGTCCCCCATCCAGCGGTCCCCGGAGGTCGTGACCGGCACGACCTCCGTACGGATCCCGGGGTGCAGCGCGGCGAGTTCGGCGCGTACGCGCTCCACCTGGGCCAGCGCCATGGGGGAGGAACGGGAGACGATGCGGATCAGCTCAGGAGCGGACATGCGCACCACGATAGGCGCTTCCCACCGCCATCTGTTAAAGGGCGTCGCACGGGAACCGCGGGTCCGGTCGGCCCGGTGAGCCCGGCCGGTCCTGGCGTGCGTGACGCACCCGGCCCTCATAGCGTGAGAAGCAGCCGGTCACCGTCCTGCCCCCGCGCGGGTCCCGGCGTCCGTCACCTGGGAGGTTCCATGTCAGCCGCCGACGCACACCAGCGGTCCCCGATCGTTCTCGAACGCATGGCCCCCACCCATCTGGCCGACGTACTGGCCCTGGGACGTGAGCTGTACGACACGTCGGTGAAGCCGTACACCTCCTGGTCCCTCTCGGCGATCGCCCGGCATCTGGACGCCGACGCCTCCTCCTGCTGGGTGGCGCTCGACGGTGGTGATCTCGCCGGGTTCGTCCTCGGCTCGATGGGGTTCGACCAGCGCGCGGACTGGGGGAACCTGGAGTGGATCGCCAGCGCCCCCGCCCATCAGGGCAAGGGCGTCGCCAGCCATCTGGTGCAGGCCTGCTGCGCGACGCTGACCGCCGCCGGGGCCACCGCCGTGGTGACCGACGTCGAGTCGCGCAACACCGCCTCCGCCACGCTGATGCGGCGCAACGGCTTCGAGGAGAGCGTGACCGTCACCCTCTTCGTGCGCGAGGCACCGGACGCGGCGGTCTGACGGACCCCTCCGTCGCTACCCCGCGCAGTCCTTGCCCGGCTCCAACGGCGGCGCCTCGACGCCCAGATGGGACTTGCAACGCGGCGTGTTCCCCGCGTCCTGGTGCCAGGACGCGGGCCGCGGGCGGATGAAGAGCGCCGCCGCTGCCGCCGCGAGGACGAACAGGCCCGCGCAGCCCACGGCCGCCTTGCCGAACGCCGAGTTCAGCGCGCCCGCGTCCGCGTACGCCGTGCCCGAGAGACCCACCGCCAGCGGCAGCGCGGCGACGACCAGCATCTGGGCCACCCGTGCCGCGGTGTTGTTGACGCCGCTGGCCAGACCCGCGCGCCCCGCGTCGACCGAGGCGAGGACCGTCGCGGTCAGCGGAGCCACGAACAGGCTCATCCCCAGGCCGAGGACCACGACCGCGGGGAGGACTTCCGTGACGTACGCGGCCCCGGGCTCGATCCGCAGCATCAGGAGTGCCCCAGCGGCCGCGGTCAACGGGCCCGCGACCAGCGGCAAGGTGGGCCCGACGCGGCGCGCCAGATCACCCGCGGCGGCCGAGAGCAGCAGCATCAGGACCGTGATCGGCAGCGTCGCCGTGCCCGCCTGCAACGCGTCGTAGCCCAGCGTCGTCTGCAACTGGACCGGCAGCATGAACAAGAGCCCGCCGATGGCCGCGTACAGGCACAGCGTCATGACGTTGGCGGCGCTGAACAGGCGGGAGCGGAAGAGGGAGAGCGGCAGCATCGGGTTGCGGCGGCGGTGCTCGACGACGACGAAGGCGACCCCCGCCGCGAGCCCGCCGAGCCCCGGCAGGAGCGCCGCCGCCGACGAGTCTCCCGCGGCGCCGATCAGCGCGAAGCTGATGCCCGCGAGGCACAGTGCCGCCAGGCACGCCCCCGTCACGTCGAACGGCTTCTCCGCGGCGCCCTCGGACCGGCTCTCCGGCACGTGCCGGACCGCGAAGAGGACGAGTGCCGCCAGCGGCACGTTGATCAGGAAGATCCACCGCCAGCCGGGGCCGTCGATCAGCCAGCCGCCCAGGAACGGCCCGACCGCGCCCGCCACCCCGCCGAGCCCCGACCAGGCACCCACCGCGCGTGCCTGGTCCTTCGGCCGGAACGACGTACGCACCAGGGCGAGCGACCCCGGCGTGAGGAGCGCGCCGCCGATGCCCTGCAACGCCCGCGCCGCGATGAGCATCCCCGCGTTCTGCGCGAGCCCGCACAAGGCCGAGGCGACGGCGAACCACACGACGCCGATGACCAGGGTGCGCCGCCGCCCGATCCGGTCGCCGAGCGCCCCGCCGAGCAGCAGCAGCGCGGAGAGCGTGAGCATGTAGGCGTTGACGACCCACTGCAGGGACGCGAGTGACGTGTCCAGGTCCCGGCCGAGGGTGGGCAGGGCGACGTTGACCACCGTGCCGTCCAGCATCGCCATCCCCGACGCCAGGACGGCGCAGGTGAGCACCCAGCGGCCCCGTGCCGAGGCCAGTGCGACACCTCCGTCGGCGTCGTCCGTCGCCGAAGCCTCGGATGCGGTTGCCATCGCCCTCCGTCCGTCCTGCCTACATGTGCACCGCGCTGCCGCCCGCGTCCGAGTGGACCGGTGCTCCCCTGCGGTACAGCACGACCGTAACGATCAGCCCGACCGCGAAGAAGACCGCCGACCAGGTGTACGCGGTCGAGTAACTCTCCATCGCGGACTGGGCCTTCACCTGGGGCGTCGGATTCTTGCCCACGAGGTAGTTGGCCGCGGCGCTCGTCGCCAGGGAGTTGAGCAGGGCGGTGCCGATCGAACCGCCCACCTGCTGGCTGGTGTTGACCATCGCCGACGCCACTCCCGCGTCGTGCGCGGCGACCCCGGCGGTGGCCATGCTCATCGCCGGCGCGAAGACCAGACCGAGTCCGAGACCGGCGACGAGCAGCGGCGGCAGCACGTGCGCCGCGTACCCGCTGTGCACGTCGAGTGCGGTGAGCCAGGCCATCGCGGCGGCCGCCAGGCCCATGCCGAGCGGCACGATCGGCTTCGCGCCGAACCGCGGCACGAGCACGTTGGTCGTGACGACGGAGATCACCACCATCACGGCGACCATCGGCAGGAACGCGAGCCCTGTCTTGACCGGCGTGTAGCCGAGGATCTGCTGGAGGTAGTAGGTCAGGAACAGGAAGACACCGAACATGCCCGCGCCGGAGATGAACATCGCGAGGAACGACGCCCCGCGGTCCCGGTCGAGCACCACCCGCAGCGGGAGCAGCGGGTGTGCGGCCCGCGTCTGCCACCAGGCGAAGGCCGCCACGAGGACGGCGCCGACCACGAGGAAGCCCCAGGTGTCCACGTCGCTCCAGGCGTGCGTCTCGGCGTTGGAGAAGCCGTAGACGATGCAGAAGAGGCCCGCGGAGACCAGCAGGGTGCCGGGCACGTCCAGCTTCGGCCGGTCGGCGGGCCTGCCGCCGTGCAGCAGCCGGGCGCCGCCCAGCATGGCGAACACCGCGAAGATCAGGTTCACGTACAGGCACCAGCGCCAGTCCAGGTACTCGGTCAGGATGCCGCCGAGAAGCAGACCGACCGCGCCGCCCGCGCCCGCGATGGCGCCGTAGATGCCGAACGCCTTGGCGCGTTCCTTGGGGTCGGTGAACGTCGTGGTGAGCAGGGACAGCGCGGCCGGTGCCAGGAGCGCGCCGAACACGCCCTGCAGGGCGCGGGCCACCACCAGCATGGTGAAACTGGACGCCGCGCCGCCGAGGGCCGAGGCGAGCGCGAAGCCGCCGAGACCGGCGAGGAAGACGACCTTGCGGCCCACCAGGTCGGCGATGCGCCCGCCGAGGAGCAGCAGGCTGCCGAAGGCGAGCGCGTACGCGGTGACGATCCACTGGCGGTTGCCGTCGCTGAACCCGAGGTCCTGCTGGGCCGAGGGCAGCGCGATGTTCACGATCGTCGCGTCGAGGACGACCATGAGCTGGGCTATGCCGACGATGCCGAGGATGAGCCAGCGGTGCTCGTGGCTTCCGCCGCTGGGATGTGGGGGAGCGGAGGCGCTTGATCCTGCGGTCTGCCCCGCTTCGAAGGGCTCGGGCGCGGGCGAGCGGTCCATCGGTGCCTCCAGACGTCCCCCGCCTCTCAAGACATCCCCGTCACACCGTAGACGCGCTGCTCAGAGCCCGCGACCGGGGCATGGTGAGGCCCGGGCCGCGGAGCCGTCGAGCAGTGCGGCGGGGACGGTCAGCTCTGCGGCTGGCTGATGTTGACCATCCAGGGGATGCCGAAGCGGTCCGTGCACATGCCGAACACGTCGCCCCACATCTGCTTCTCCAGCGGCACGGCGACCGAGCCGCCGGCGGACAACTTCTCCCAGTAGCCGCGCAGCTCGGCCTCGTCGTCGCCGCTGAGGCTCACCGAGAAGTTGTTGCCCGGGGTGTGGTCCATGCCGGGCGGTGTGTCGGCGCCCATCAGGGTGAAGCCGTTCGGTGCCTCGAGCATGCCGTGCATGATCTTGTCGGCGGACGGAGTGTCCTGCTGGCCGGCTTCACCGAAGGTGTGGAGCGCGAGCTCGCCGCCGAAGACCTCCTTGTAGAACTCCAGGGCCTGGCGGGCGTCGCCGCCGAAGCTCAGATACGGGTTGAGTCGCGAGACCATGAAAACCTCCCGGAACGGGGTGGAACGGTCAGTAGCGCGGAGACTAGCGCGGGGCACTGACATCGGCCCGGCGAGCGACGGGCGCCCGGCCGGGCGCCGGGCATGCGGGGACGCGACGGGCATGCGACACGTCGTCCCCTGATGGACGGAAAGTCCGCTGCATGTAGCGTGCAGCCATTTGTCGCACCCGGTTATTCAATCTTCATCAAATACGGTCCGGCATCCGGACGGACCCCTTGTGTGCGGACTGTATGCGAAATACGTTCTGCCGTATTCCTTGATCGTCCACGATCAGCCCGGAACCACCCTGGCGGAGGTACCTACCCGTGCGCCGAAAAGCGGTTGCCCTCGCGGCAGTTGCCCTGGTGATGTCCCTGACGGCGGGCTGCGGCTCCCTGCAGTCCTCGGCCACCGAGGTCGGCGGTGAACGCATGACCGACGACCGTCCCGTGCGGGACGGCGGCACTCTCACCGTCGCCCTCAACTCCGACCCGGACAAGCTCGACCCGACCCTCGCGCAGACCCTCGTGGGCCGCACCGTCTTCGCCGGGATGTGCGAGAAGCTCTACGACATCGACGAGCGCGGGACGGTGATCCCGCAGCTGGCCGAAGCCCTGCCCAAGACGTCGAAGGACGGCCGCACCGTCACCTTCGCCCTGCGCAAAGGCCTCAGGTTCAGCGACGGCACCAAGCTGGACGCGGCCGCCGCCGTCACCTCGCTGCTGCGCCACCGCGACCTCGCGGGCTCCGCGCGCGCCACAGAACTCGCGCCGCTCTCGAAGGCGGAGGCGACCGGCCCGTACACCGTGAAGCTCACGCTCAAGCAGGCCTACGTACCGCTCACGGCCGTCCTGGCCGACCGCTCCGGCATGGTGATGTCACCC
Organism: Streptomyces sp. NPDC050439; assembly: GCF_040655335.1. Classification (NCBI taxonomy): domain Bacteria; kingdom Bacillati; phylum Actinomycetota; class Actinomycetes; order Kitasatosporales; family Streptomycetaceae; genus Streptomyces; species Streptomyces sp. NPDC050439. The sequence continues at coordinate 1,004,889 of NZ_JBFAJT010000001.1, read as the reverse complement.
GCCGCGCTCAAGAAGTACGGCAAGAACTTCACCAACCACCCGTCCTGTGTCGGCCCGTTCAAGTACGTGGAGCGGGTCGGCGGCGACCGCATCGTGCTCGCCAAGGACCCGAACTACTACGCGGCCGACCAGGTCCACCTCGACAAGGTGATCTACAAGCCGATACCCGACGGCAACGTACGCCTGGCCAACCTGCGTTCCGGGGACATCCAGGTGGGCGACCAGATGACACCCGTCGACGTGCGCAGCGCGCTCACCGAGCCCGACCTCCAGCTCTTCAACTCGCCCTCGCTCGGCTACCAGGGCATCGGCTTCAACGTCGGAAACGTCAAGGGCCTGGGCGAGAAGCCGGGCCGCATCGACACGCCTCTCGCGCGTGAACCCCGGGTCCGTGAGGCCTTCGAGCTCGCCATCGACCGTGACCTCATCAACAAGGTCGTCTTCCAGGGCATGTACGAGCCCGCCTGCGGCCCCGTCTCGCCCGAGTCCGCCATCGCCCCCGGCGTCAAGGCGACGGCCTGCCCCAAACGGGACGTCGCCAAGGCCAAGCGGCTCCTGAAGGAAGCCGGGGTGAAGACACCGGTCCGCATCGAGCTGAAGGTGTCCACCACGCCCGAATCCAGCCGCATCGGACAGGTCGTACAGGCCATGACCAAGGAGGCGGGCTTCGCGGTCACGCTGCGCCCCACCGAGTACGCCACGATGCTCGAGGAAACCGACTCCGGACGCTACGACGCCTTCACCAGCGGCTGGTCGGGGCGGCTCGACCCGGACGGCAACATCGCCAGCTTCCTCCAGACACGCGGCGCGATGAACGCCTACGGGCTCTCGGACCCCGGCATCGACCGGCTGGTCGAGCGCGGCCGCGCCGAGGCCGACCCGGAGGAACGCAGCAAGATCTACGGGGAGTTGACCCGCCGCGCCCAGGAGCGGCGCGGGCTCATCTACCTCTACCGCCAGAAGAACTACATCGTCGCCGGCAAGGACGTCGCGGGCGTGCGCGTCTACGGAGACGGTCTGGTCCGCCTCTCGACTGCGGGGTACACCCGATGAGCCTGAGCCCCATGACGTCCTATCTGCTCACCCGCGTACGCCAGTCCCTCATCACACTCGTCCTCGTCAGCATGGTCGTCTTCGCCGGCATCCGCGCCCTGCCGGGCGACCCGGCGCTCGCACTCGCCGGTGAGGAGCGCAGCCCCGAGGCACTCGCCGCCATCCGCGAGAGCTACGGCCTGAACGACAACATCGTCGTCCAGTACGGGCGATTCATCGGCCACGCGATCACCGGCGACCTGGGGACCTCCTCACGCACCGGCCTCCCCGTCTCCGACGCGATCGCCGCCGCCCTGCCCATCACCCTCGAACTGGCCGCTCTCTCCCTGCTGCTTGCGGTCACGGTCGGCATCGGTGCGGGCATCGTCGCCGCCGTGCGACGCGGAAAGCCGGAGGAGTGGCTCGCCAACGCGCTCGCCCTCCTCGGGCTCTCCGTCCCCACCTTCTGGCTCGGCATGGTCCTGGTCCTCGGCCTCGCCATCGCCGTGCCGGTCTTCTCGGCCTCCGGATACGTGCCCTTCGGCACCGACCCGCTGGACAACCTGCGCCGCATGGTGCTGCCCGCGATCGTCCTCGGCTCGGGGCTGGCGGCCGTCGTGATGCGCCAGACGCGGGCGGCGATGCTCGACTCGCTCTCCGCCGACTACGTCCGCACCGCGCGGGCCAAGGGCCTGTCCCGGCGAGAGGTCATCGGCGGCCACGCGCTGCGCAACTCCCTGGTCACCGTCGTGACCGTGCTCGGCCTCCAGCTCGGACACCTCATCTCGGGAGCCGTCGTCACCGAGCAGATCTTCGTTTTGCCCGGCTTCGGCAAGCTCACCATCGACGCCGTCTTCACCCGCGACTACGCGACCCTGCAAGGCGTGGTGCTGTGCACCTCCGCCGCGTACATCCTCATCAACCTGCTGGTCGACGTGGCGTATTCGGTCATCGACCCGCGCATCCGGCTCGGAGGTGCCCGGTGACGACAGCGGTGCTCACACGACTGCGGCGGACACGTTCCGCCACGGCGGGCAAAGGCAGCGGCAAGCTGCGCGCCCTGCGCAGGAACCGGCTCGCCATGACCGGCGGCGTCATCGCCGCCGTGTTCGTCCTCGCGGCGCTCTTCGCGCCACTGGTCGCGCCGTACGACCCCGCGCGCCCAGATTTCGCGGACGCGCTCGCCGCGCCCAGCTGGTCGCACTGGCTCGGCACCGACGACCTCGGCCGCGACCAGCTGTCCCGCGTCGTGTACGGGGCGCGGGCCTCCATGCAGGTGGGCGTGGTGGCGGTGGCGCTCGCATTCGTCGTCGGCGTACCGCTGGGGCTGCTCGCGGGCTACTACGGCAAGTTCACCGACAGCGTGGTCTCCCGGCTCACCGACACGATGCTGGCCTTCCCCTTCCTGGTGCTCGCCGTGGGGCTCGCCGCCGTGCTCGGCCCCTCGCTCACCAACGCGACCATCGCGATCGGGATCTCACAGATCCCGGCCGTCATCCGCATCACCCGCGCGGAGACCTTGCGGCTGCGGCACGTCGACTACGTGGCCGCCGCCGTCGCCAACGGAGGCGGTGACGCCACCGTCCTCTTCCGGCACATCCTGCCCAACGCCACCTCCGCGCTGACCGTCCAGGCGACCGTCGGCATCCCCGCCGCGATCATCGGGGAGGCGCTGCTCAGCTTCCTCGGCCTGGGAGTGCAGCCCCCCGAGGCGTCGCTCGGCGTGATGCTCTCCGGCGCCCAGTCCTTCCTCGCGCCCGCGCCGTGGATGGCGGTCTTCCCCGGGCTCGCGGTCGTCGCCGCCACCCTGGCGTTCAACCTGCTCGGCGACGGCCTGCGGGACGTCCTCGACCCCCGAGGAGCCACCCGATGAGTCACCCCGTCAGCAATCCCGTACTGAGCGTGCGCGACCTGTCGGTCTCCTTCCGCTCCGACACCCGCACCGTGCACGCCGTCGACCACCTGTCGTACGACGTCGCGCCGGGCGAAGTGCTCGCGGTGGTCGGTGAGTCGGGATGCGGCAAGTCCGTCACGGCGATGGCCGTGATGGGGCTCCTGCCGCCCACCGCGCACATCGAGGGGTCGATCAGACTCGGCGGCGCCGAGCTCGCAGGGGCGAGCGAGAAGGAACTCGGGCGGGTCCGCGGCAAGGACATCGCGATGATCTTCCAGGAGCCGATGACCTCGCTCAACCCGGTCCTGACGATCGGCCGGCAGATAGGCGAGGTGCTCCGCCGCCACCAGGGCCTGTCGAAGAAGGAGGCACGCGCGCGTGCCGTCGACCTCCTCGACCTGGTGGGCATCCCCGCGCCCGCCCAGCGCGTCGACGAGTATCCGCACCAGCTCAGCGGCGGTATGCGGCAACGCGTCATGATCGCGATAGCCGTCGCCTGCGATCCGTCCGTCCTGATCGCCGACGAGCCGACCACCGCGCTCGACGTCACCGTCCAGGCGGGCATCCTCGAAGTCCTGCAGTCCCTGCGGGAACGGCTCGGCACCGCGATCGTGCTGATCACCCACGACCTGGGCGTGGTGGCCGACACCGCCGACCGCGTCCTGGTCATGTACGCGGGCCGCCCCGTCGAACAGGCCCCGGTGCACGAACTGTTCGCCGAGCCGCGCCACCCGTACACCCGCGGCCTCCTCGGCGCGGTCCTCCGCCCTGGCGGCGAGGGCAAGCGGCGGCTGCCCGAGATCCCCGGCCTCGTGCCGAGTCTCGACGCGCAGCCGGACGCCTGCACCTTCGCCCCGCGCTGCGCGCACGCCGACGACCGATGCACCACCGGCAGGCCCGGCTTCAAGGCGGTCTCCCGCACCGCCGGAGCCGATGCCGCGCACCGCGCGGCCTGCTGGCACCCGCAGGACGCCGCGGTTCTCACGCCCACCATTCAGGAGGCCGGACAGTGACTCCCACGCAGACTCGCGAAGCCGAGACGGCCCCGGTGCTCGAACTGGTCGACCTGGGACGGCACTTCGCCTCACCTGGCGGTCTCGTGCGGGCCGCCGATGGCGATGCCGCGCACCGTGCGGCCTGCTGGCATCCGCAGGACGCCGTCGTTCTCGCGCCCACCATTCAGGAGGCCGGACAGTGACTCCCACGCAGACACGTGAAGCCGT